>CAVZIS010000006.1:0-764192 GCA_963775345.1 Vicinamibacterales bacterium | reverse complement strand
GCACGTGCAGTCCTTTCGAGCAGCTGGAATCCCTAAGAGCCATTGGGTGGTGGGCGCGTCGGGCCTAGCGACCGCCCGGTCCTACTCCTGTCGGAGCGCCGTCAGCGGCTCGATGCGCGCGGCGCGGCGCGCGGGCAGGTAGGACGCGAGCGCGGCGATGACGCCCAGCAGCACGACGACGATCGCGTACGTCGAGACGTCGTACGGCGTGACACCGAAGAGCAGCGTGCCGAGCGACCGCAGGAGCAGCAGCGAGCCGGCAATCCCGATGGCGGCGCCGATGGCGACGAGCGCGAGGCCGCCGGCGACGACCGATCCTGTGATGCGTGCCAACCGCGCGCCAAGAGCGATGCGGATGCCGATGTCCTTCGTCCGTTCGGCGACCAGATAAGCGAGCAAACCGTAGAGTCCGAGCGCGGCCAGCAGCAGACCGCCGACGCCGAAGCTCGTCGAGATGAGCGCGCTGATGCGTTCGCGCGCCAGGCTCTCGGCCAATGCGCTCTCGATCGTGCGAACGTTCGAGACCGTCAGCGTCGGATCGAGCTCGTGCAATGCGGCGGTGACCGGCTTGACGACCGACTCGGGTTGGCGTCCGCGCACGAAGAGCGTCATCGTCGCCCACGGCATGCGGCCGTGACTGTAGAACACGGTCGGCTGCGGCGCGGCCCTCACCGAGCCTTCGCTGACGTCGCCGACGACGCCGATGATCGGCAAGTACGGGTTCTCATCCTGCATCCGGACGGAAATGGACGTCGCCAGCGGATCGCGTCCCGAGAGATAGCGCCGGGCGAATGTCTCGCTGACGACGAATCCGGCCATCGGATTCGCGTTGTCCGCGTCGGTGAATTCGCGTCCACGCAGCACGGGAATGCGCAGCGTGCGGAAATATCCGGGCGCGACCATCCGCACGACGGTGGATGGCAACTCGGCGACTGGGCGTTCCGGCTCGCCGAGCTGACGAAACCTCGTTCCGCCGCGAGGACTCCCGACCATCGGCGGGCTTGCCGCCACGGCCGCGGATTCGATGCCTGGCAACGCGCGCAGGCGCGTCAGCGCCTCGCGATAGAAGTCGAGAGGGCGCTCGTCGGGATATCGTGCCGGCGAGATCGCCACCCGCATCGTGAGCACGTCGTGGGCGTCGAATCCCATGGGTGCGCGATCCAGCGCGATGAGCGTGCGAACGAGGACACCGGCGCCGCAGAGCAGGACGACGGTCATGGCGACTTGCACGACGACGAGCGCCTGTCGCACACGGGGCGCGTGACTGGCCTTCGAGCCGCGCGTCCGCAACGCGTCAGCGATCGATCGCCGCGCGAACAGGATCGTCGGGGCGAGGCCGGCGATCGCGCCTGTCGCGAGCGACAGGCCGAACGCGTACATCAGCACGCGTCGATCAATGAACAGCTCGGAGACGCCGAGCAGGTTCGTGGGGGCTACGGCGAGCAGCGCGTCGAGACTCCAGCGCGCGAGCCCGAGGCCGAGCGCGCCACCGGCGCCGGCGAGCAGCAGGCTTTCGAGCAGCAGCGATCGCGCAATCGCCCAGCGTCCCGCCCCAAGTGACGCACGAATCGCGATCTCGCGCTGGCGCGACGCCGATCGCGCCAGGAGCATGTTGGCGACGTTGAAGCAGGCAATGGCGAGCAGCACGCCCACCCCGGCGAAGAGCACGAGCACCGATGTCCGCACCTGGCCCGTGAGCACCTCTCGGAGAGGCGTCACCGTCACGCTCGTGTTCTTGTTGAACGCGTACGTCGCGGCGAGACGCCGCGCGATGCCCTCCATCTCTGATCGGGCCGTGCCGATTGTCGCGCCGTCGGCAAGGCGTCCGACGACGTCGATGAACCGTCCGTCGGTGGTCTCCCGCCACGGGCGGTTTCGATCGAGTTGATAGGCGGTCCACAGGTCGACATCCTCCCGCACGAAGCGGAAGCCAGCGGGCATCACGCCGACGATCTCGTATGGGCGCTCGTCAAGCTGGACCGTGCGGCCGATTGCGCGCCGATCGCCACCCAACTGCTCCTGCCACGCGCGGTAGCTGAGCACGGCGACGGGTGGGCCGTTCGGGCGGTCGTCCTCATCGGAGATCGTGCGGCCAAGGAGCGGTGCGACGCCGAGCAGCGGAAAGAATTCCGATGACACCTGTTGCGCGTTCACGCGTCGCGGCTCGCCGGCCCCGGTCAGCGTGAACGCCCACGGCCGCCAGGCGGCGAATCGTCGAAACGTGCGGCTTTCGCGCTGCCAGTCCAGCCAGTTGGCGGGCGAGACGTCGGCGTGCGGGTTGCGACCAACCGACTCTTCGACCATCACGAGCTGGTCGCCTTGTGGGTACGGCAGCGGCCGCAGCAGGAGTTGATCGACGACGGAGAAGACAGCGGTGTTGCCACCGATGCCGAAGGCCAGCGTCAGGATCACGGCGAGCGAAAAGCCCGGGCTGCGACAGAGACCACGAGCCGCGTGTCTGACGTCTCGCGTGACATCTTCTGCAACGCGCATCGTCCGCTCGTCGTGGCCGCGCTCCTTGAGCCGCGTCAGATTGCCGAACTGCCGCCGGGCGGCGCGTTGCGCGTCGACGTCGCTCAGCCCGTCACGCGCGTAGTCGCGTGCCAGCGAATCGACATGGAACGCCATCTCGCGCTCCATGTCGCGATCCCTCGAGTGCCATCGGAACAATGCGAGTACGCGGCGAATGAAGCGCGGCGGTCGCAGGGCCATTTCACGCCTCCTGCTCAAGCGCGCGCAGGACGCGCGCGATGGCGCCGGACAGCCGCAGCCAGCCGTCGAGCTCGGCCTTCGCCGCGCGGCGTCCCTTCCGCGTGAGCGCGTAGAACTTGGCGGTACGGTTGTTCTCGGTGGCGCGCCATTCGGCCTCGATCAGGCCCTGTTCTTCCATGCGATAGAGCGCCGGATAGAGCGACCCCTCTTCCACGCGCAGCACATCGTCGGAGAGCTGATGCAGCCGCGTCGCGATGCCGTAGCCGTGATTGGGTCCGGCCCCCAGCACTTTCAGCACCAGAAGATCCAGCGTGCCCTGCAGCAGATCGCCTTTCCGCACGGCCATCGATCCGACTCCTCCCCAACGCGGCTCACTTAGAGCGTCTGGGTGAGTGTCAGTAGAGCACGGTCTTACTTAGACTGTCAAGGGAAGACGAGACACGAGGTGTGCGCCCCGCGGGGGGTGACGCGGCCCGCAAACGAGAGCGTCGATCGTGGATACGTGAACAGCCCTGTGACGCGGCGGGTCGAGCCGGACGTCGCCAAACTGGACTCGAACTAGACGACGCGGCGGAGAAGGTCGACGGAACGCATCCAGTTCATCAGCGGGTTCCAACTGGTGAAAATTTGGCTCGCCAGCTCTAGCCTGCTGATTCCGAACGATTGGAATTTCGATCCCAATAGTCAATTGAACCGCTCCGCGCGGCCCTAACCGGCCCTGAAGGCGGTTTAACTTATGTCGCCGCACTGAGACCGCTCCAACCGACTACGGCCTGGCAGCCTCGCCTTCGCGAGGCTGAACGCCGTGACACGCGCAGCAGAATTCAGGCGAGTCGTTCTTCTGGGTGATTGGATTCAACCATGCGGGAGAGAACCAGGGAGCAGGAGAACGGTGCTAGCTGAAAGGGCCTGTTCCATTTTGAACAGGTATCGGCTAGCACTTATCACGCTTCTCCCTCTGAGTTGCTTGCTCACCAGCCACTCGACACGTGTAGCGGCTCAATGCATTTCGGCTGATCACTTTATCCAATGGTGGACGCACGTGCTGTACTGAACGGCACACGCCCGATGTGAGCGGTTTTGAACAGACGGCGTGGATGGCGGCCTGTTAAGGTTGCTGCATGTTCAAAACAACCCTTGGTGTAGCGACACTGTTCTTGCTCGCGGGTCTCACTGCAGTTGTGACGGCGCAGCAGCGCCCCAATCGGACCAGCGATCAACAGGTAGGAGTTCTCTTGAGCCGTATGGACGCGGGCATTGCTGCCTTCCGCGTCAGTTTCGATCACGCGATCGATCGCTCACGGATTAACGGCAGCAGGGTCGAAGACGACATCAACCAATCTGTGAACGATTTCAGGCAGGCGGCCGATCGCTTCCGCGAACGCGCGCGGAATCGTCGAGCCGGCGCCGTCGATGTCGAAGAGATGATGAGTCGCGCAGCGTCGATCGACCGCTTCATGAGGGAGAACCCGCTCGATGCGGCTGCCGATCGCGATTGGCGGAATCTCCGGAGCACGCTTGATGAGCTGGCGCTCGCTTATGGCGTCACGTGGAATTGGACTCGCTCAGACAGCGCAGCGTCCCGGGTCAACGACCAGCAGCTGGTGCAACTACTGACACGCGCGAGGAAGGACGCCGATCAGTTTCGCCAGAGTCTCGATCACGCGCTCAATCGCAGCCGGATTGACGGCTCGCGAGAAGAGAACGACATCCGCCAGTCCGTAGCGGACTTCGCTGCAGCCACCAACAGCTTGAGCGAGCGCTTCGACCGCCGCCAGGTTGTCACGACCGATGTCGAAGACGTTCTCCGACAGGGTGTGAGCATCGACAGCTTCATGCAGCGCCATCAGCTGGCAGCTCCGGCCGAGAACGACTGGCTCACGGTCCGCCGTGATCTGGACGAGCTGGCGCGCGCGTACAACGTGGCGTGGAACTGGAATTCGCCGCGTTACGCAGAGCGCGAGCGAAGCACGGGGGTCTATCAACGACTCACCGGAACCTATCAGCTGGAAAGAGGCCGGGGCGACGATCCAGGCCAGGCAGTTGAACAGGCGACCCGCACGCTGCCAGTCAACCAGCGGCAGAGCGTCCACCGGCGCCTCATGAATTGGCTTAACGCACCGGAGTCGATCGCGATCAACCGCAGGGAGAACACCATAACCATGGCTTCGTCGCGGGGGGCGCGCGTCACCTTCGAAGCGGACGGGCAGCTCCGCGCAGAACAGGGGTACGCCGGCCGGCCGGTCAGTACCCGTGCCACGCTGAATGGCGATCAGTTGGTGATGACGACGACCGGCAACAGGGAAAATGACTTCGCCGTGACCTTCGAGCCGATTGACAACGGTCGTAACCTTCGAGTGACCCGCCGCATCCACGGTGAAAGTCTCCGTCAGCCAGTGGTGGTTCAGAGTTTCTATCGAAAGTCTTCGAACGTCGCTGAGTGGGGTATCTATTCCAGCAGCGAGCGAGCCTCAATGGAGACCGATTCGGAGGCCGACGATTTCCCGGTGCCACATGGCACCAGGCTGGTGGCCACGCTCGATGACGCCCTGAGTACAAGGAATGCGCACGCAGAGGACCGTTTCACGGTTACCACGCGCAGTCCATCGCAGTATGAAGGGGCAGTCATTGAGGGCACCGTCCGAAGCGTGAACCCTTCGGGCCCCCTCAGCGGCCGCGCCGAGATGGCGCTGACCTTCGAAAGCATCCGTCTGCGAGACGGCCGGACGTATCCATTCGCCGGAGTCATAGAGACTGTCCGCACGGCCGATGGTGAGACGTTCAGAGTGGACAACGAAGGGACGGTCGAAGAAGACAGCCAGACGGAGAAGGCCGTACAGCGGGGGGCGATCGGCGCGGCGCTCGGCGCCATTATTGGCGCGATCAGCGGGGGTAGTACAGGCGCTGCCATCGGTGCCGTGATAGGCGCAGCGGGTGGCGCAGGTACCGTCATCGTCCAGGGGCGCGACCAGCTTGATCTGCCGCGCGGCACCGAATTGACGATTGGCTCGGTTAGTCGCTGAGGGCGATCGATTGCGCCACGCGCTGGAACGATCGCTGATATGCCCGATACTCGTCCTGCGGCGCGACCGCGATGTAATAAAAGAGGTTGCCATCGCGAAGTAGCGTCGTGAGGACCGTGACCGTTTCTCGCCGGCCGGTCACGTCCGAGACGTTGTCGAGTGTGGCCACGAGCCCGTCACGACCGGACAGCTTCGTGTTCTGGAGGCCGCCCGTCGCGCGCAGCGACGGGTTCGACTGCGCCAGACCGTCGATGAATTCCTGGGTCGCTTCCTGAAGCGAGTGAATCTCGTTGCGAGTAAAACCGAGCTCTGCGCCATGGGTAAAGACGGTGTGGCCCTCCACCTGGCCGTAGGCGCCGTCGGGCACGAATTTTACCGAGGAGCTTGTCGCCACCTCGCGCCAGTTGTCGGGTACGCTGACGCGGAACAGGTTTCCCTCGGTGTAGCTCTTGTACCGCGATGAAGGGGGCGCTACGCGAGTGCCGATGTTGCGCGCGTTGGGCGCCGGTTGTCCCGACTGCGTGGGCGTCTGCTTGCCCTGCCGTGTGACCTGTTCGGTCGTCGGCGCCGGCGACATGCTCCGCAGCCGATCCTGCACGCGCGCGAATTCGCGGGAGTCGCCGGCCTGACGCTTGATTTGCAGATGCGAGGCTTCCTGGGTGATGTAAGCCTCCCGGTTCCCGGGATTGGGATGGTCGCTCATGAACTGCGGACCGCCGCCACCGCCCTGTTTCTCGATCGTCTGGAACATGTGCATCAGATCGAGCGGGTTGTATCCCGCGCGCGCCATCAACTGAACGCCCAGCAAGTCGGCCTGCTTCTCATACTCGCGACTGTAACGAAGAAAATACGTACCCAAACCAAACTGGGTACCCTGCGCGACGACCTGTCCGACGGTGCCGCCAATGATGGCTCCCGCAATCGCCCCGGCAATGGCGCCAATCTGGAAGGGCTGCTGTTTGGTCGCCCCGGCGGTCCCGTGTCGCAGAATCACGTGGCTGAGCTCGTGTGCCATGACGCCGGCAACCTCGCCCTCGACTCCTGCGGCCTGAATCATGCCGCGGTTGATGTACATGGGCCCGCCAGGCAACGCGAACGCATTGATCTCGCGCACGTTGATGACTTTGAAGGAGTATCGAAACTCGCGATGCTCCATCTCGGACGGTATCACCTGCACCAGGCGCCGGCCGATTCGATCCACGAAGGACTCGATGCCGTCATCTCGCAGCAGCGGTAACTGCTGCTCGACTTCCTTCGCGGCCTGCTGGCCCAGTTCCACATCCTGTGCCGGCGTGTACTTGTTATTCGGTGGTCTGATGACGGTCTGCCCGCCAATCGCGCTCACCGACACCAATACGCCGACAGCAACGGCACCCAGGACTCGCGCAAAGCGTATTCTCATGGCCAACCTTTTATCGCTCCGCCTGGAGATTCGCGGGCTTATTGAGCGTGAACGTGAGCATGATCGTCCGCGCGGCGACGCTAACCACCCTAGCCGGAAACGCTGGCTCCGGAGGACAGGTCAGTCCGTGGCCCTTGTGCGACGATTCCATCAACACCGAGACGGGTCGACCAGAATCTGATTGATCGATCTGGTCGCGCATGCGCTCGATACCACCACCCCAAGGGTCATCACCATCAGCGCCGTCGATCGCAGCCGTATGTGTCTCATACCGTCCCACGTTATCAAACCAACCTCGAGCGCGATGTTCCTTAGTGAACATCGGGGCTTGCGGACAGTCCGGTAAGCTGGTGAGATGATGAAACAAGTTGCAACGCTCGCCCTCGCCTCGGTCATTGCGGCTGCGGGCTGTACCAGCTCTGCCGATGTCGAGAACGTGCCGGTCGGCGCCGAAGTCGAAGTCATCCGGCAGGATGGCGGCGTGGTACACGGCACGCTCGCCGAGCGCGACGAGCGAGCCGTGACGGTGGACGTCGGATCGACCAGCCGTTCTGTTCCACGCGAACAGATCGCCGAGGTGCGCGTAGTGGACGAAGTCAAGCCAACACCGCTCCCCCCGATCGCCAAGTTCCGCGAGGTCACGCTGCCGGAGGGCACGAAACTCGTCGTGCGCCTTGATTCCGCCGTCGGTTCCGATACGAGCCGTATCGAGGATCCTGTCGAGGCGATCGTCTCCGATGCGGTGGTCATCGACGGCGTAGACGTCTTCCCCGCCGGGAGCGTCGTCAGGGGCGAGGTGGCCGCGGTCCAGCCGTCTGGGAAGGTGAAGGGTCGCGCGAGTCTGGCGCTGCGGTTTACGTCGGTCTCCGTTGCGGGGCGCGACGAGCGGTCTGCGATGATGGCGAGCACCAGCATGCGGGCGCCGGACACAAGACGTGAAGACGCCGTCAAGATCGGGATTCCGGCCGCCGGGGGAGCGATCATCGGGGGCATCATCGGCGGAAAAAAAGGCGCCGCGATTGGGACCGCCGTCGGCGGAGGTGGCGGTGCCGCGGTCGTGCTGGCGACCTCCGGCGAGGAGATCAGGCTGGAGCGCGGTGCCGTGCTGACGCTCTCCCTCGACCAAGCCATCGAGGTCCGGGTCCCAACCACGAACTCCCGCTGAAACACATCAGCGGCCGGGCCAGCGGGATTGCCAGTCGGTCGAGAGCACGACGCGTCGCGTCCCGTCCCGCAAACCGCGTGCGACATCGACCCGCATCGAGAGATGCTGGCGCCACTCAATCCGTCCGACATGGCCCATTCGGCGGCAACCGCCCCTGCGACACTGACGACCGGCGTACAACTTCCCATCTTACGAAAGCGGGGCTGTGCTAGAAGGGACAGACACCCGACTTCATCGCTGCTAACGTTTCCATCAGGAGACTAACCAATGAGTACCAACACCCTACTCCTCATCATTCTCGTCGTGCTCCTACTCGGCGGCGGCGGATTCTATTTCCGGTAGAGCTGTTCGCAACCGCCCGCACGCCAGGTGACGTGCGGCGCGGCTGTGTCACAGGTATGGCAGGACCCCGAGCTGAGGGTTAGGTCATTGTTGTTCCTGATCGTCGGTCGGATAGGAAGCGTCGCTCGCTCGACTTTTCTTGTCTGGCTGGACGCGTCCCCGTAGATCACGGCGTGCAGGCTGGCAGCGAGCAATCCCCAGCGGACACCGATGAGGGCGCAGAGCGCAACGGTGCCGCCAGCCGGCCCGACCAGCCCGTGATTGAAGAGCAACCGGTCCCACCGATCCACCTTGATGTCGTGCGCACACTTCTCGATGGTTTCGGGGTTGCGAGTCTCCAGCACGTAATAGAACACATTACCCAGCCACCTGGAGCTGCATGACTGAAAAGAGCATGACGATTGCTGGTGTGGCCAGGCGTTGCGGGAAGGCTTGGCGGACACGGCATCGAGTCTCTTGAAGCGTGACTACCCGTTCGCACCCGATCCCATCACCAAGCGCCAATACGGACCGTTGGAGTCCACTCGGGTATTCATGCGTGATGGCTCCGTTGACCGTTACACTGGCGAGCAGCTCGTGTTCCCGCCCGTGAGATTGACATGCTGTGGTTCCTCGTCGCGGGCTTCACCGCCGTGTTCCTGGCACACACTGCGCCGTTTCCGTTCCTGCTGGAGCGCTTCGCACCCTCGAAATCCTTGTGGCACGTGCCGCGCGGCACCGGCCCGCCGACAATCTATCTGACCTACGACGATGGCCCGAATCCGAGCGCGACGCCTGCACTGTTGGACGATGCGCGGCGTGCCAGCCGGCGGGCCGCTGTCGAGGCGACGCGGCAGCTGATTATCGGATTGAAGGCCACGGGATTTGCATTCAGTTCGCTCTGCAGCGCCACCGATTAGCGTCCGCCAGCCTGACGGCCGATTTTGTCGTTTGCCTGCCTGAACAGCACAAAGATTCCGTCCACGTATTCGATGTCCTCGCGGCGTGCCTCCGATTGGTACAGGTTGTAGTCGATGACCGCGGCCAAGACGAGCAGAGCCCACGCGGGTCTCCAGCCAGAATCTGGGATCTCGACAAGCCGGTGGAGCGCTTCTGCCCCTCAACGAGCGGCAGCGTCATCCAGGGGCCTCGCCCAGCGTCAACGTAGAAGTCGCCGCTGGCTTCAAAGTATCGAAGCAGCGGCTTCGACAAGCTCCCGTTCGGTTCAAAGTGCGCCAGCGGCTCTCTCAGCACCTCGGGGATAAAACGCCTGTCACTCAGTGCCCGAACCATCGACCGGACCTCTCTGTCCAGTTCCCGCCACTGCGCCTTTGAGCCCGCCACCCGGGTCACCTCGGCCTGTTTTTCTTTTCTGATCTCGCCCAGACGCTGGAACACCTTCGTATTCAACTCCGAGATTTTCGACCATCTCAAGCCTCGGTTCTGGGCCGATGCCAGAGCGTGAGTTGGGCGGCCTTAGGTGAAATGAAATCCCTGGACGATTCGAGTATGCCAAACGGGGAGATCACCTCGTGATAGAACATCGCGCCAAGCGCGACTTCGCGGAAGCCTCCGAAAAACCACCCGCGGCCGGTTGGTTCCAACCAATTGAACCCTGCGGCGGAGCGTTTCCCATACGCCGAGAAATGGGTCCGCGCCGCCAGCGGCGCACTGAAGATCGCGCGTCGCGCAACGGCATCGTTGACAACGCCAGGGCGGGGCACCGAGAGATCTCGATGCGACTCGCCAGCGAGGCTACTTCTAGCGCTTGTGTTTCTCCTCTATTAGTACGCTACGCGTATCAGCTGAGTGTGGCTGTTCACAACGGGACAGGCGCTTTCGGCCCCGCCGGGCTACGCTTGGGCGTCGCTTTCCTGAGTCCTGCCCCGTCCCCGTCCCCAGCGATTACTTAAGATGAAGCGGCCGTACAGCACGATGGCCGGCGACCGACCGGCCAACCAGCTCTTTTGGAGAATTTTGATCAGCATGCCTCGCGACTGATGCTTGCAGGCGCGTCTCGGACGAAGTACTCTGCTTCTATGAACTTAGTGGTGATCTTGATCATTCTACTGATCGTACTCGGCGGCGGAGGGTTCTATGCGGGAGGCCCGTACGTCGGGGGCGGCGGGGTCGGATTGATCCTGCTCATCCTGGTCATCCTGGCGCTCACAGGACGACTCTAGCACTGATCGGAAGCGTTGCTGCAGATCCTGCGGCGGCGGTGCCACGCCAGAACCCCACTTAGCCTTTCTCAGGAACCCGAGCAAGAACGGAGCGGCGAGCATTCGGCGATGTTCAAATCGACTTCAATGGTGCACAAGGAATACTTGCCGAAGGCCCAGAATTTACACATGTGACGCCCTGGCCCGTGGCGCCTGTATCACACTGAAGGGAAACATGCCGACCGGAGGTGAATCCATGGACTCTGAAAAACTTGACGAACTGTCGAGCGGTCTCGATGACCTCACCGTAACCGTTGACGAACTCAAAGATGAGTCAGGCAATATCGCCCGCAACAAGAAACTCGACGAGGTTCACGACGCCATAGAGACAGCCAGCGATGCCGTGGACGAAATAGAAGATGCTGAGGATGGTGACGGCGACTGAATCGAGCGGAGTGCAGCGGCTAGGTAGACGTGCTGTTGTCGTGCTTTCGCCGCAGTGCGAAGTCGAACGCTCCGCCATACATGTGCGAATAGCCAAACAATCCGACCCGGCGTAGCCGCTGATCTTCTCGGCCATCCACGCGTTGGGATTTGAGTTGTCGCAGAGAGACCACAGCTCTTCCTGGAGCGAACCCCAACGAGAGTCTCCGGGAGACGGGCATCGTCCATAGGACAGGCGTCCCCCGCCGCCGTGGCCTGCATCGCGGCCTTCGCGGCGTTACTCATGTCGCCCGTTTCAGCGCGTCAACGTCTTCTTCGGCGAATGATTCCGGCGCAGGTTTGGTACCCTGGCGCTGAGAATACACGCGCGTGAACTCGGCACCGAGCAGCAGGATCTGGCACGAGTAGTACACCCATAGCAGGAGGATCATGATCGATCCTGCGGCGCCGTAGCTGGATGCCACGGTGCTCTGGCCGAGATACAGGCCGATGAGCTGTTGACCGATCGTGAAGAGCACGGCCGTCACAAATGCACCGGTCGTCACATCGCGCCAGTGGAGATGCACGTCGGGCAGGACGCGGTACAGGAGAGCGAACAGTGCTGTGGTCACGAGGAGCGTCACGAGCACGCTGACTCCGCTCCATACCAGCGGGATGCTTGGGGAGCGGCGGGACAGCCATCCGCTCAAGGCAGCAAGGGCGGCGGTCACCGCGAGGGAAACCATCAGTAGAAAGCCGATCGCCACCACTAGGCCGAACGAGCGCAGCCGATCCATCAGGAATGCCTTGAGGTTGGCACCCGGGTTCGGCTTGACCCGCCAGATGGTATTCAGTGCCGCCTGGAGCTCGAGGAATGCTCCCGTGGCAGCGACTACGAAGGCGATGCTGCCGAGCACGGTGGCGACTATGCCGCCTCGTCGTTGACTCGCTCCCTCGAGAAGATTCTGCACGGCTTGCGCACCATCGCGTCCGATGAGATGATCGAGTTGGTCCACAATCTCCCCGCGGACAGCTTCGGCGCCGAAGACCATGCCCGCGATAGCGGTTGCGACAAGCAGTACTGGCGCGATCGCAAACAGCGTGTAGTAGGCGAGGGACGCGCCGAGGCGCGGGGCGTCGTCGTCCCACCAGGCCCTGAGGGCGTTCCCGAACATTCGCAGCATCGCCGACGCGCGCATGACATCACACCTCCGGGCCCGCGGACCGCAATCTGGCCGTTGTAACACTGATCGAACCCGGATGACGTCTTCATGATCCGGCTCTCGGGATCCGTGAAGTTATCCTGGGCGTCGTCAGGGGGCACCCCGAAATCGCGCGCGAACCGTTTGTGGCCCCGCCCCTTGCGACTATCGTTTGGCGTGCGCCCCTTTTGCCGATCCTCCTCCGCTTGCCGGGCTTCGAGCCGTGCTTTGGCGGCCGCTATCTTCGCGAGCCGCGCCTCGCGACGCTGCAACTCGGCCGGGAGCTCGTCGCCCCGGACGTCAGGACCATGCGCCGCATCCTCCGCCGCATCGCTGGCTTCGGCCTGCGCCGTCAGCGCGGCGATCTGCTCGCGCAGCCGCGTCTCGTCCTCACGCATCCGGCCGTAACTCATCGCCTTGTGTTTGCTCGCATTGGCGTTGACCTTCGATCCATCCACCGCTAGCGCCCCCAGCTGGACGACGCCCGTTTCGCGCGCGATCGCGACGACCTGCACGAACAGCGCTTCAAAGGCCGCCACGTGCTGCTGCCGAAACTCTGCAATCGTCCGGTGCGCCGGAAAATTGCCGGCCGCCAACACGCGATACGCGACATCCTCTTCCAGCTTCCGCGCGATTCTACGCGAGGAGAACGTCCCCGTCGCATGCGCGTACAACAGCACGGTCACCATCATCTGAGGATCAAACGGTTGGTTGCGTCGCCCATCCCCTTCGTAGGGCGCGTAGAAGGCTTCGAGATTTAGCGCGGCCACCGTGTCGGCGATGAAAAACGCCAGATGGCCTTCGGGAAGCCAGTCGCGGGGCGAGGGCGGAAACAGCAACGGCCCTGTCCGTCGTGTGCGCCCCGAGCGGCCCCACCGGCGCGCCGTGCTCGGCTCGGGGGGTTGGGCGATCGGTGTTGTGACCGAGACCGCCGGCCAAACGCCTCAGCGATCGATCCCGTAGTGCTCCTTCACCTTCGCGATGATCTGCGGATCGGTCAGTTTGTCGGTGGTCTCGATTCCGACAATACGCTCAGACAGCGCCTTGGAGCGGCTGAGACGCTCCTTAAGTTGCAGCTTGGCCTCACCCGGCCCAAAGATTAGAAGAGCCTCAGGTTGCCCCAGCTGAGTGATGACCTCGTCGTAGTACCGGTCAAGATGCTGGCCGTGGCGGTCCTCGTATTTCTTCTCGCCTCCGCCGTCCTGCGGGCCTGAATAACGGGTGTGCGGTCCGACCTCAGATTCGAGGGTCTTGGCGGTGACACCACTTGCTGAGGCGTACACGATGACCGCCTTCTTGTGGTCGATCCAAATGCCTATTTTGTGGTTCATAGCATCTCGTCCAGCACCGTCTTCCTTCAGCGCCCGAGTACGCGCCGAGCATCCATCCCGAAGGACGGCTCGTTGCGCGTGCCGCCGATCTTGATCGGGATGACCGTCCGGCCGTCCTTTCGGAACAGCGGATCGACCACCTTCAGCGTCAGCGACTTCCAGCCGGTCGTCGTCTGCGACACCTTGGCGTCCATGAGCAGGCTGCCGTTGAAGGCGAGCGCTTCGCGCGTCAGCGAGTACTGACCGCTCAGCTCAACGATGGCGCCCGGTACGTTGAACGTCAGCGCCGACAGCGCGAGCTGGCCGTCTGCCAGCTGAAACCGTCCGCTGAAATTTGACGCCACCGTCTGCGGCGCCGCTTCCGACTCTTTCGCGCTCGCGCGACGGCTCAGCTCGTTGATTTTCTGCTGCACCACAGCGTTCGTGAACCGACCGTCATCGATCGTGAATGCGCCATCGAGCTTCAGCTTGTCGACGACGTCCGCGTCGCCGGGCGGTAGGTCGAACGTCGTGCGAAGGTGCAGCCCGCCGGTCATCGGCGGCTGGGACGTCTTGACCGCCATACGCATGACGTCTTCGAGCCGGCCGGATGGCATGTCGATGTCGAGCGTCACGAGCCGCCCGTGCGCGCCTTCGACGTCGTAGACGCCGCCCTTCGCGACGAGCGACGTTTTCAGGAATGTCGCATCGATTCTCTCCAGTGTCGTGTTGCCGTTGGTGGCGTCAACGATCGCGTGGTACTTCGTCTTGAGCGGCACCGCATGGCCGCTGACGTTCACCATGAAGTTCGGTGTGTCGGTTTCGCCGATGACGTCGATGCGTTCCAGCTCTCCGGTGTAGCTGCCCTGCGCGCTCAGGATGCCGGAAATGCCCTTGAAAACGCCCAGGTCCGCGTTCTTGAAGGTGAAGGTTCCGTCGAGTGGCGTCAGACCGGGAACCAGCTTGTTCCAGGGACCAAATGATCCGGTGGTGGTGATCTGTCCGGGCGGCACGGCGTTGGTCATCACGGTCTGGAACGGCATCTTCGTGAGCGCACCGACCGACCGCATGTGCAGCTCGTGCATTTGCCAAACCTTCGGTCGTTTGCCGGCTTTGCGGGGCAGGATCGTGAGCGTCGCCTCGTCGGCCACGAGCTCGTCGATCACGATCTCATGCTCGGTCGAGTCTCCAGCGCCGTCTTTGTCGCTGTCCTGCATGCGAGCGGCGGTCTTGCGGGTCGTCGTCAGGAGCATGGTCGTCCGGCGGAATTTGGATGTCGAGCCCATCTAGGTTTACGTGCGCCACGTGGTAGCGCCAGAGGCCGAGCAGAGTCGCATCGACGCTGAACTTGTCGATCGAGATGAGCGGCGCCACGTCGCGGCGCCCCTTGTGGCGGATGCGGAGATCGGTGCCGTCGGCGTGCAGACCAGGCAGAACGCGCAGCGTCAGATCGCCCAGCTCGACCTCGGCGTCCAGTCGGTCGGAAAGTGTCTCGACTACCCGCTTGCGCAGGGTTTCCGATGTAAAGGGGATGCGCAGGGCGAGCGCGATCGCCCCCACGGTGAGTGTCCCGAGGACAGCTGCGACAAAGATCCAGAGCCGGCGTCTAGAGATCACTGATCACGGTTCTGCTACTTCTCAACAACACAGCATGCTGCAAACGCGGACGAGTGTCTGTGCATTTGAGAACAGCCGCATCCTTTGCGGCTGTACGACCTGGGACTGTGTCAACTTGACAATGTTCAGGCTGCTATGCAGCTTGGACGCCGGTTGTTTCCGGAAGTGGGATCCGCGGGATCTCCACGAGCCCGGCCAGGTAGATACGGCTCTCCAGTAGCGTCGAGGCGACGAGATTCGCCCCGGTATCCCGCAGCACCTGGGTGCTCTCGTCCGCGAGCGCCGGCGGTGCCCAGCGCCCGACCAGGATTCGCACCTCGGGCAACGCGGCGCGGAGCCTCTTGACGAGATAGCGCGTCTTTGACGGTGGGCTGGGTGGCAGATCGGCGATGCACACGACCGAGAACCCCTGCTCGTGCACCAGCGACACGAGTTCCGAGGCCTGCATACGCGTCTTGGTAATCTCGACGGCCATGGGTAAATCGTCCAGTACATGAGCAAGCATCGTGAGCGCGAGTTCGTCGGCGACGCCGTTGGTCGCGTAACCCAGCACGCGCAGCGGCTCGCGCGGGCCGGGGAGTGGTGGATGATCGGGCGCTTCGGGCGGCTCCGGATTGAGGCACCGGATCGACTCCGCGGCGTCCAACAGCAGCTCCCGCGTCGCATCGATGACGGCCGTTTCTTCCTCCAGGGACAGCCGCTGCTCCAGGCGATCGCGTTCGGCATAATTAAGGGCCGGCAGCAGCAGAGCGTCATAGACCGAGCGGTGTGGCTCGGTCTTGATGTGCCGCTCGATGAGGTCGGCCGCCTCCGCCTGATCGCGTGCCAGCAGGCGCTGATAGTAGCCATGCTCCGGGGCGAGTGCAGGAGTGTCGGCCATCAACGTCCCGACGAACTCAAGCCCCGGCACGTGCTTGCCGAGCACGACGAGGCACACCGTCAGCGGTGTCGCCATCAGCAGGCCGAGCGGTCCCCAGAGCCACGTCCAGAACGCCACAGACGCGAGTAGCGCCACTTGCGAGACCCCGGCCGCCCCGGCATACAGCACGGTTTCGAGCACGAGATTCGTGAATAACTCGAGCAGGACAAACAAGCCGACCACCCAGAGCGGACCCGCCCAGCCCGGGAGGGCCGCAAGGCTGACCAGGATTGGCGCGCCTGCGCCGAGTACCGGTCCAATGTACGGGATGAATCGGAGAGCGGCACCCAGCGCCGCCCAGACCAACGCGTACGGTACGCCGAGGAAGTGGAGCCCGATGCCGACGGCGATCCCGTAGACGAGATTGACCAGGGACTGCATCAAGAGCTGCCGGCTGACGCGGGTTCCCGCCTCGTCAAACGCCTTCGTCGTGATGGCCAGCTGGCCATGCCCGACCAGCCCAATCAGCCGGTCGCGCAGGTCCCGGCGTTCGAGCAGCATGAAGATGACCATTGCCAGTACGAACGCCGCGGTTCCCAACTGGCCGACGATCGGCGCGAGCCACGCAAAGCCGGCGAACCCCGTGACCTGCTCAGAAGTGACGACCACAGGCCGCGCGACAGTTCCTTTAGGCACATCGGATCTTCCAAGGTCGGTTTTGATGTCTTCGATCGTCTCCTGCAGTTTCTCAACCGATCCCCCCTTGCCCGCGCCGCGCACGTCCGCGATCTTTGCGAGGATGTTGGCGCGGTAGCGAGGAAGGTCGTCGGCCAGGTGGTCCATTTGCCGCGCCAGACCCCAGCCCGCGAGACCAAGAGTGGCGAACACCAGTGTGACCACCGCGAGAACGGCCGGAACGCGGCCAACCCAACGCTGAAGCCACGTAACAGGAGGAGTCAGCACGAACGTGAGAAGGATGGCGACTGCGAACGGCACGAGTACGGCCTGTGCCCAGTACAGGACGACAACCACCAGCACACACCCGGCGAACGTCACCCACGGTTTCACGGTCTTCGACGTATCATCCATCAGGCCCAACCGTTCGTCCGTACCCTTCTTTTCCTGCCGATGCTGTGACGACGCCGGCCGGCGTGAAGGGGTCTGACATTCATGAATAGGTCTCCGACTGTACTAAACGCCGCCGGCAGAAACTGTGCTGTTGGGTACAGCGTGAAGCACGCGGGTTGGGCACCTCCTGTGCGCGAAGAGCGCATCCCCACAATGATGATCGTGCGCGACGGACTTCTGGGCGGTTATGTGGAATGGATTGATCGCTAAGAGGCCGTGATCCGCACCATTGGAGTCCCGAGTTCGTAGTACTCCGTGACTCCGCACCCCGTGCAGGTCACCCGCCAGCCTCGGGTCGAACGCTCGGGAGCCTTCGACCCAGCAGTCGACCGATGGACGGCGAGCGGTGCGCCGCATTCCTTGCAGACGAAGCCTACCCACCCTTCTTCGCCCACAGCGGCAGAAGCATGCGTGTTGTCGCGCATGACCTCAGCAAGCATCTTCCTCATCGAACCCTTAAACATCGTTCGGCTTTGCCGGTTCGATCGTCTGGCCGTTCTTGTCGTGGTGATTGTCGATGATTCGCTGAATCGCCGTGTCCCGAGCGACGTCGTGCTTGTCGTGCAGCGACGCGTCTCGGTCGACAATCCATGCAGCCAAACCTTGGTGCGATTCGCCGAGAAATCGCGGCTGTGGCCAAAACGAGAAAGATGGTTGAAATTTGACCATGCGCAATGGTCTCGTACTCGCGGGCGCCGATCTGTATCAGATTGCACACCACAGCTGTGCGCTCTATTGAACAGACTTGGCGGGAGCGACCCACTAAGGTTGCGTGTGAGGTCAATCAATGAAAGCGACAAGCGTAGTTCTCGCAACTCTATTTTGCGTCGTGGCTGCCACGGCGAGTATCACGGTCCGCGCTGCGGGCAAGGATGAGGTCAAGAGGGTGGACGCAGCGACGACCGTCCTGAACGAGATGATGGGCGCGCCCGACAAGGCGATTCCGAAGAGCATTCTGGAAAAAGCCGAGGCGATTGCGATCTTCCCGGGAGTGAAGAAAGCCGGGTTCGTTGTCGGAGGCCAATGGGGACGCGGCATCATCAGCGTGCGTGACGTGGACACGCGCGAATGGTCGTCTCCGGCCTTCCTGACGCTGACGGGCGGCAGCCTGGGGGCGCAGATTGGTGGAACCGAGATCGATGTGATTTTCGTCGTCATGAACCGCACCGGCGTCGAGAATCTGCTTTCGAACCAGGTCAAGCTGGGCGGCGAAATCTCGGCCGCGGCGGGACCCGTCGGCAGAGCAGGTGAAGCGTCGACCGACCTGCAGATGCAGGCTCAGATTCTCAGTTACTCGCGGAGCCGCGGGCTGTTCGCGGGGGTCACCGTCAATGGCTCGGCCGTCAAGGAAGACATGGATGCCAATACGCGCTTCTACGGGAAGCCGCTCTCATCCGAGGATATCGTCTTCGAACGAGCCGGGATTTTTCCCGCGAGCGTCGGCGTGCTGAAAACCGCTCTCGCCCGTCACGGCAACTAAATTGTTCGATGGGCTGCGGCGGTTACCGTCGCAGCCCGCACCAGGAGATCGCATGACTGAAACACGAAATGAAAACATCGCTGAGCCACGATTCGAACCCGCGAACGGTCACCGCAACGGCTTCCTGAAAGGCCTCTTCGGTGGGGCGCTGCTCGGCGCCGCCGCAGGCGTTCTCTTCGCTCCCCAGTTGCACGCTGCCTTCCGCGACCTTCGACGCCAATTGACGGACGTCGCAGCAGACGCCACCGACGCCGCCACGGAGAGATATCGAGACGCAACGGCGGGAGTCGGTGAGGCGGTCGATGATCTTCAACAGAAGGGCCGCGGTCTCTATGGGAAAGCGCTGAGCGTTGTGGTACGTGGCGCGGAGCGAAGTTCAGGAGCGTGCAACCGAGGCTCAGACCGATCTGGAACAACGCGAAGCGAACGCGACGCGGCGCTCGTCGTGACGAAGTGGCTCCTCGCGATCGCGGCGCTCACGATGTGGTTGACCGCATCTGTATCGGGACAGGAACCACCGCCAGCGCCGTTTGTCCGAAACCTTGTCAAGGACGTCCTGGTCGACCCGACGACGTACGCCCCGGGCATCATGATGTATGGCGCGATGCGCCTCGATTGGGAGAGCTCGCAGGTCTTCTTTCAGCGTGGGTACGTCGAGCAGAACGAGCGCTATACGGCGAGTGGCGTCGGCAATAGCGCTGCGATTGGCCAACGGGCGGGGAATTGGCAAATTGCGCGGGACTCGGTCAGGGTGTTGCCGCTATCGGTCGTGCACAATGCCGCGACGCGCATGATCGAACACGGGTTGATACGGCGATACCCGACGCACCGGAAGCTCTTCCGCGTGGCGGGGCGGATCGAGCGGATCGCGGCCGCATCGTATTTGTCGATGGCCTTTTCCGCCGCGCACTTCCGTCAATGGCAGAAGAATGAGCAGCTGGCGCGACAGCTCGGATACAAGTAGTGCTCACAAACGCAGCTCACGGACGTCGTCGACCACTACAACCGGGTTCGTTACTCTCGGCCTCACCAGTGAGCAGCAGCGAGAGCTCGTCGAGTATCTGAAGTCGCTCTAATTTTTGGAGGTTCTTTATGGCACCAGCGAGAGGCGATTCCAAACCTTGCACACACGCCGGCTGCGCCGGGAGGATGCACTTCAAGAGGGAAGCTGAGGAAGCGCTTCGATGGGTATGCGACAAAGACGCACAACACCACTGAGGACACTATGAAAACTATCACACTTCTGGGTATCGCCCTCATCGTGCTCGGCCTGGCAGCTCTCGCGTATCAGGGCATCACCTACACGAGCCGCGAAACAGTCCTGGATCTCGGGCCGATCCATGCGACGGCGGAGCGGGAGAAAACGTTTCCGCTTCCTCCAGTTTTGGGGATCGCCGCCGTGGCCGGTGGTGTGGCTCTGATGGTGGCTGGCGTTCGCAAGCGCGCGTAAAGAGCCGGACCGAGACTGTTCGCCCGCGCCTCGAGCGACTCGTGGACCGGCCAGGCGAGTTCAATCGTCGGCTGCGATTAGTTCCGGGCTACCACTACATCGAGCCTTGCCGGGCGCAGATCTTCATCAAGTCAGGCGAGCTCGTCAGCGTATGAGCACGTTCTTCTTCGCCGCGCTTCCACGACACGCGCCACAGCGGTCCTCATCCTTCACTTCGTGATTCTGCTGTAGCGTCGGCGGTGCGCTCGTCTGGGTGCCGGCCGCGATCATCCTCATCACAACGGGCGAGGTCCGGCGCGGAATCGCGCTAGCCGGATTCTGCGGGCTCGTGATTGGAAGCGTGGATAACCTGCTGCGGCCGCTACTGGTCGGTCGCGACACGCAGATGCACGAACTGCTGATCTTCTTCTCCACTCTTGGCGGTCTGCTGCTGTTCGGTGTGATGGGGTTCATCCTCGGCCCCATCCTCGCGGCGCTTTTTGTGACGGTGTGGGAAATGTTTGGCTCGGCGTTTCGCAGCTCACTCGCCGAGCCGATGCCGATTACCCCGGAGCGGATTCCGGCCCTGAATGACTCGCAACAGTACAACGATGATCGCGATGACAAGCAGGATGTGGATGAGGCCGCCGAGCGTGTAGGACGTGGCCATTCCGAGTAACCAGGATAGAGCCGGGCTGCATGCGGTGTCTGTGCTCTTGTGCACACGCCCAAGGCCGGCCGCGTGTCATGCTTGGCGCATGGAACTTCGTCCTGAGCGTCGCGATCTCAAATCTCGCAATGCGTTCGCGCGGCGGCTGCGACGCGAGTTCAGAGAAATACCCGAACTCTGCTTGACGCCGGTGCAAGCCTCACAACTCTTTGGTGCTCCCCAGCAGGAGTGCGAGCGCATTCTCTCCGGCATGGTCGGCGACGGCCTTCTCACGTTAAGGAGCAGCGATGGAAGTTACGTCCGTCGCGCTCGATCGGTCTGAAACTCGAAGTCGTTCATCCAAAAGGACGTGTCAAATGAAAAGAGTCATCATCGCTACGGCGATGAGCCTTTGTGTGTTGTCGCTGGCGGCAATCTCGTCAGCTGACACTCTAATCATGAGAGACGGCGCGCGAGTCGAGGGCACCGTAGTGGGCATTGCGGGCCGGACGATCACGTTCCGGCATGCCGACGGGGTGTCGCGTCGGGTACTCCACGAGTCAAGTCGAGGCGCTGGAATTTGTTTCCGCCGAGCGCGCGAACCCGCGCGCGGTGAGCAGCCGCAGGCTCGAGGCGCCGGCTGGTACGCAGCTCGTCGTGAGAACGGTCGAACGGATCGACTCCCGACATGGCGGGGCGGATCAACTCTTCTCCGCCATTGTCGAAGAGCAGGTCACGAACGCGTCGGGCCACGTGATTATTCCCGAGAGGTCCAGCGCACAACTGATCATTCGACAAATGTCGTCCGGCGGCGCGACCGGCAGCCCTGAGATGGTCTTGGACCTCCAGTCCATCACGATCGACGGTCGGCGGTACCTGGTCAGCACGACGGACGTAACGCTGGACAGCGGTACCGGAATCGGCAACAACAAGCGCACGGCCGAGACCGTTGGTGCAGGTGCCGCCCTCGGCACGATCATCGGTGCGATTGCCGGCGGTGGCAAAGGCGCAGCCATCGGGGTGCTCGTGGGTGCAGCCGGAGGAGCGGGTGTCCAGGTGCTCACGAGAGGACGCGACGTCCAGGTTCCCGCAGAAACGGTGCTCACGTTCCGGTTGGACAAGGCTGTGACGCTGCAGGCCGAGCGATAGACGCTGCGTGCGGTGATGGCAAAGCTCGTTCTCGGAATAACTGGAGGGCTGCTGCTTGCCCTTTTCGCCGGGTGGATCTGGGGCACGTCGGGCCAATCCGACACCGCCCGTGCCGTCGAGACCGCCGAGTTGAGAAGCGAACTGCTCGGCGCGCGGGCGGCAATCCTCGATGCTCGCGTGGCCATCTACAGCGTTAACTTCGGCGAAGCGAGTGGACATCTGGAAAACGCCCGGGGTCTGCTGCGTCGCGCGGAGGAGCGGTTCAAGAGACTTGGCCGGGACGACGAAGTCAAACAGGCGCAGGCGGCCCTGACGATGATAGACGCCGCCCAGCGCATGGCGGGCAAGCTCGATCAGAGCGCGAACTCACGCGCGGGGGACGCGGCGAAGATACTCGCAGACCTGCTGGACGCGGGGGCTAAACGTTGATTCAGCTGCGGATGGTTCCGGCAGCGGCGGCAGATCGGGCTGCTCGTGGAGCAGCCGAATCATCTTTTCCTTGAGCACGAGGATTGCGCTCAGCATCAGAGCGGTCGCGTTGCCCATTGGAGCGGTTGGCCCGCTAATGTTGCGTGTGCCATATGGCACAGCGCTTGTCGACCGTGTCGCGTATCGTGATCCCATCCCCCAGCCCCACTGCCTAAAACGGCGTGATGGGAAGTGTGTATGCTCTATGAGTTCATTGCGGTCAACCGCCGGGAGATCATCAGGCGATGCCGCGCGAAGGTGGTGATGAGGTCGGTTCCGCCGCCAACAGAAGCGGAGATCAGCCACGGTGTCCCGTGGGCGATGCAATTGCATGTGCGGTCACCGAGGACTGGCGTGAACAGATCAGTCGACGCTCGATGGAGAGAGCGCGCGCGTAAGCGACCGCTCGAATTCCTCGCCCATGAATTGCGGAACTTGATCAAGACCGCCATCATCGGCTTCGACGTCCTCAAGTTCGCTCGCCCAGGCTGTCCCAGAATCGCGAGTCACGCGCCCTCGTACCGTCGTCACGCTGCGCGTCGGCAGCGACGTTATCGCTTGAAGTAGGCCAGCAGCTGTCGCGTGAGGTCGGCCTTGACCGATTCATAGTTGGAACCATGGGGCCATCGCACACAGATCTGAAACTCGCGGTCAGCGTCAGACGCGTTGGCATCGATGAACTCCGCGCACCACGTCCACGACTGATCGGGCGGCTCGAAGATCTGTTTCACCTGACAGGGCAGATCGTGGTCGCGAATGACCTCGTCGACCATTCTCATCATTGTTGAACTGTTGAACATCGGTCGTCCCAGCTGAATCAGCAACGTGTGCGAGCAACGTGTCAAGGCCGCCGATCGATGCTACCCATAGATCTGCGCTGGAAGGTCGTCCGGCTCGACCTGTCGCGGCAGATTTTGCCTGGACAGCCCCTCGGCAACACTTTTCAGTTCGTGGATATTGCCTGGCCACGCGTATTCGACGAGCCGCCGCAGGGCGGCAGGCGAGAGCCGAGGGACGTCTATAGTTGCATAATGGGACAGATAGTGCTGGAACAGGATCGGGATGTGTTCAGGGCGATCTCGCAGCGCTGGAATGATCAAATGGATGACGTTGAGGCGATAGAAAAGTTCTTCGCGGAAATCGACAGTTCGAACCCGCTCGAACAGTCGGTGGTTGTCGTCGACATGAATCGCAGACCACCTCCGCTTGTCATTTCGCTCTCGATAAGTCCTCGAGTTTGTGCATAGCTGCGCTCGGCATCATATTCATCTGGACCATTCAGGCGAGCTAATGGACGGATGTGAGGCCGCGACCGGATCGAAATGTTTCCAGGTACTCGAGGGTTGCGAGCTCGTCCGAGGTGTACCAAAGGTCGCCGCCTTTGCCTTCGGCGAGTCTGGCGCCTCTCGCGACGGCGTACTGAACGTTCCAGCCGTCGCCCCGGTAGATGAGCGACATCTGATCATCCGGTATGGCCGTCACGATCAAAAGATGATGGCCATCTTCAACTTTCGACACGACAACGTCATTCAGCTTCAGCTCACTTCGAATCGCCACACCGCCTCCTTCTGCTTCCTTCCTTGTTCCGTGCGTTGATTCGCCGGTTGATCGCCGTGAACAACAACATTACACGGAACGAGAGTCGTGGTCTGTGCTGAACAGCACAGCTGGACGGCACCCTAATCGTGCAGGACGACGCTCAGAAGAGAGTTGTTAACAGTCAGCCCGGCGTCATCGTCGATGAACCCTAATCTCTTGAATTTTTTCATGAAGAAGTTGACGTTGGCGCGCGTGGTGCCTGCCATTTTCGCGAGGCGCTGGGGCGACACTTTCGGCAGCAC
The DNA here is from genome assembly GCA_963775345.1 of Vicinamibacterales bacterium. Classification (GTDB taxonomy): domain Bacteria; phylum Acidobacteriota; class Vicinamibacteria; order Vicinamibacterales; family JAMQPK01; genus JAMQPK01. The sequence goes on along the minus strand of CAVZIS010000006.1, from coordinate 739,852 downwards.
CCGCTCCGGCTCATCCTTCATCCCGTAGCGGGCGAGCAGGAGGAGAGCCCGCGCCAGCCGCTTCTCGTGATGATTGAAAATCTGGTCGAGCATCTCCTCCTCGATGCGGACGTTCGTAGTGAGCATGTGGGTGATAAACCGGTCTGCCAGATCGGGCTGCTCGTGGAGCAGCCGAATCATCTTTTCCTTCTTGAGCACGAGGATCGCGCTCAGCGTCAGAGCGGTCGCGTTGCCCATTCGGAGCGGTTGGCCCGCTAGCGAGCCCTCGCCAAAGAAGTCGCCCGGCCCCAGCATGGCGACGACGGCCTCTCTGCCCGCTTTGGACCGCACCGAGATCTTCACGCCGCCCTTTTGAATGTACATGACGCTGTCACAGACGTCACCCTGCGAGAAAATGGTTTCAGATCGGCGATAGGCCACGACTTTCTTCGCGATGCCCGCCGAATCGAGAAACGCCTGAGCGTTGAAGGCGCCAGTGGTCTTGGATCTCATGCCGAGATCATGGCTCGCCCAGCGTCGTTGCGCTGTTCAGAAGGAGACAGTTCTGGTCTATTCAGGGGTGTCGTGAAGAACGACACTCAGCAGAGAGGTGTTGATCTTGAGGCCGCCGTTGTATTCGATGAAGCCAAGCTTCCTGAACTTGTTCATGAAGAAGTTCACGCGCGACCGCGTCGTTCCGATCATTTCGGCGAGCATTTCCTGCGAGAGCTTGGGCAAGAACCCCTGCGGCCTGTCCTCTTTACCGTAGCGTGCCAGGAGAAGGAGCGTCCGGGCGAGCCGTTTTTCGCTCGAATTGAACAGCTGATCCACGAGGTCTTCTTCGATCCGGATGTTGCGGGAAAGCATGTATCCGATGAACCTGTCGGAAAAGCCGGGGTCGTCGTGCAGGAGCTGAATCATCTGTTTTTTGGGCACAACGAGCATAGAGGCCATAGAGACCGCTGTTGCCGTTCCCATACGGACCGGCTGGCCCGCGAGCGCACCCTCGCCGAGGAAATCGCCAGGCCCCAGCATCCCCACGATCGCCTCTTTGCCCGAGTCGGAAAGCACCGACAGCCTGACAGCGCCCTCCTGAATGTACATGACGCTGTCGGAAGCGTCTCCTTGAGCGAAGATCACCGCTGCGGGGCGATACTCGACGGTCGTCTTCGCAATACCTGCCGACTCAAGAAATGTCCGGGCATCAAATGCCGGCATGATCGGCTTCGCGTCAACCTTTTTCGTGGGCCGCGCCATATGTGGGCGAATTACCTGTATTTCTCGCCACAAGCAATCATAGCGCGTGTGTGCCTCGATCTCCAGGCGGCGAGGGTGCGATGCCATTAGGGCCCTGGCTGGAAAGCCGGCGCACAGGTGTGCAGGTGCTTACCTGGGGGACGCGAGGTCCAGGTTGCCCACGGAAACGGTCCTCACGTTAGGTTGGATGAGGCTGTAACGCTACAAGCCGGCAAGCGTCTCAGCCACGGCTTTCAGTTCCCGCCTCCATCTGATCCTTCTTATGCGAGCCTGACGTTCTCACCTCGTGGGCCCTTGGGACCATTTCCTACGTCAAATGTCACCGCCTGCCCTTCGCGAAGCTGGTCGAACGAGGTCTGCAGGCAAGCCGACTGGTGGAAGAAATACTCAGGCCCGTCGCCTGCTGCGATGAACCCGAACCCTTTGTCGCTGACGAGCCGTTTGATCGTGCCGTTTGTTGCCATTGTGCTTCCTTGTTTCTGTGCGTTGATTCGCCGATGAAACGCGTAAACAACAACGATACGCGGAACCGAAAGTGGTCGCTGTGCTGAATTGCACAGGAGGACGGAAGCCTAGTCGTGCAGGACGACGCTCAGGAGAGCCGTGTTGATCTTGAGGCCACCGTTATATTCGATGAAACCGAGCTTTCTGAACTTGTTCATGAAGAAATTGACGCGCGATCGCGTCGTTCCGATCATTTCCGCGAGCATTTCTTGCGAGAGCTTGGGGAGGACCCCCTGCGGTTTGTCGGCCATACCGTACCGTGCGAGCAGCATAAGCGTGCGAGCCAGCCGTTTCTCGCTGGAATTGAACAGCTGATCGACGAGATCCTCCTCGATGCGGATGTTGCGGGACAACATGAACGCGATGAACCGATTCGAGAATTCAGGCTCGTCGTGCAACAGCTGAATCATCTGCTTTGTCGGCACAATCAGGATCGTGGTTGCTGAGACCGCCGTCGCAGCGCCCATCCGCACGCGCTGCGCCGCAAGCGCACCCTCGCCGAGGAAGTCGCCTGGGCCCAGCGTCGCCACGATCGCCTCTTTGCCTGCGTGGGACAGCACCGACAGCCTGATCGCGCCCTTTTGAATGTACATGACGCTGTCGGACGGATCGCCTTGAGAAAAGACGACCGACAGAGGTCGGTAGTTGACGATTTTCTTCGTGATACCTGCTGAATTGAGAAACGCCTGTGCGTCAAAGGTGGGCGCGACCGGCGTTGTGCCGATCTTTTTCCTGGGTCGTGGCATTCGCTCTGGAGCGCCTATGGTATCCCAACCGGACGCGGCTAGAGCAGCCGGATTCTCGAGCGCAATCGATCGAATTGCACTTGAATCTCTGCCATGCGCGTTAATTGATCATCCATCTGGAGATAAATATCCTCGATCTGTCGCCCGACTTGTGCCGCCAGCCGTGGCTGCTGCAGAGGTGCGCGAGGTCTGCGGGCGGCTCCCCCGGCCGTGCTTGTGCGACGCGTGGATTGGTGTTTCATGAGGCGATCATAGCCGCGGCGCTCGCGTCCGCGCTGTTCAGAACGAAACACACGCGATGTGCTGTTCAGCACAGCACGCGGCCAGCCGCACGGCGTAGTGTGTTGTCAGAGAGTTTCCTTACAGTCATCTGGAGAGAAGTCACATGATGTCGACTCGAGTGATTTACAGCAGTATGGTCGTGTGGTTCACGATGGTCATGGCGCTGCTCGTCTTGGCCCTGTATGCCGGCGTGCATGTGTCGTTAGCGACATGCGCTGTTGCACTGGCCGTGGCACTCATGCCCCCCGCGATGATGCTCAGAGTGCGCGTACCTGCAGAGGGAAGAAGATGAGCGTCGTGTCGTACAGCGAGTTCCAGGAGCATCGCGAGCGCCGCCGAACGCAGGTCTTAGTACTCGGCGACCTTACGCCCCACGATGATGCGAGGGAGCATCATGCCGATGGCCATGGCAAGGAACACATGGATGAAGCCCCCTACGGTGAAGGAGCTGATGGATCCGAGGAGCCAGAGCACGACGAAGATCAGGGCGACCGTTGACACGACCTACCTCCATGGCTTGGAAGGACCGAGTGCGCACGTCCTGAAACGCAACGCCGGATTCGTCTGGTTGGCCGGAGCGGCTCCTCACGCGGATTTGAAGGGGTGAATTTGCCGCCCCTTCAGCGATGCGTTTTGTTGCTTCTTCCCGTTTCATTCGAGCAGCCACAGGCCGCTCAGGATAGCCACAGACAAGATGAGAATAGCGGCCATGATGAACAGCTTGCGCTTTGTTGCGCGATCGTTTGCCTCGCCGCGCGCCTGCCAGGCCGCCCAGCGATCTTCGAAACCCTGATTGACGACCGGTGCTGGAATTGGTTCTGGTGACATGCAGCGACTATAGCTGTTCGTACCAATCGTGGCTGTGCTGTTCAGCACAGCTTGAGCCGAGCCCGTCGCGTAGCATGATCTACATGAAGAACTCCCTAATCGCACTTTGCGCCTGTATCATCATCCTGTCCGCGCAGCTGCTCCATGCACAAGACCGGATGCGTTATCGAGAATTCCAGCTGGGCAGCGACGTCGCGTCGATCGTGAAGCTGATTGGAACCGCCCCTTCGGATATCAAGGTCATTCACCAACGTCCAGCCGTGATGCACGATCTCGAATGGCGGCCGCGATACTTCTCGCGAAGCGCCTCAGCACAGACCGATCCGGTCGATCTGATTCTGTTGCGGTTCATTGACGATCAGTTGTTCAGAGTGGTTGTCGATTACGCCCGCGATAGAACGGAGGGGATGACGGAAGGAGACATGATCGAGGCGATCGCGGCGACATATGGGCCGGCTTCGAAAGTGTTGGCGACGTCAAGTCGCGTCCCAACGCTGCACTATGGCGGTGTGGACACGCCAGTAGCGATCTGGGCAGACAACGAGTCCTCCATCACTTTATTTCGGGTCGCCTATCCCGTGTCGTTCAGGCTCGTGGTTGCCCTCACGCGCCTCGACAACCTCGCACGAACAGCAAGTGCTGAAGCGGTCCGGCTCGATGCCAGGGAAGCGCCGCAGCGCGAAATCGCGCGTCGGGAGAAGGAAGATGAAGAGGCTCTTCTCGCGTTGAGGAAAGCGAAGATGGAGAACAAAGCGGTGTTCAGGCCATGACGATCATCCTCGTCGTGTCAATTGGCGCCTCGCTCCTCTGGGCCTCGCGGTGGTTTCATCACGGCGAGGATCTGGGCTCCGTTAGCGCTCAGTGGCTGTCGGAATATCGACAGAATCACGAATCGTAGCACCGGTTGAAGATCGTGAGCCAAGCCGACCGACTTCGGCCTGCTCGGCATCGCGACGAACGTGTACGAGTGGTGCGCCGATTGGCACGACAAGGACTATTACAGCCGATCACCGGAGCGAGATCCTGCGGGCCCTGACCAAGGCGTGCGCCTAGCAGATGACTTTGGGTTCCGCCTCGCGCGAAGCCTCTGATCCAAAACGACGTGAGCGGTATCTCGGGTGCAGAGCAGAAGACTTCGGTTCGGCGAATCGGCCTTCCCGCGTCAAGCTGCGGGCTCTTCTCGCTTCGAACACGATGCTTGCTGCGCGCAACTTGCCGACGATCGACCTCAACACCGGGTAATCACATTCATGCGTGACGCCGACGAGCGAGTCGCCCGCCCCGAGTGCGAAGACGATTTCCGTCGCACTGGGACCGCACGGAAGCCGTGGTAGTCTTGAGACTCATGGATGTCGGAGGCTGAGGGTGAACTCCACGTTGAAACGGGTGCTGTTCGGGATGGTGCTCGTCGTGGTCGGGGTGTTGGTGTGGACACGTCTCCACCGACGTTCCAGACGCACGAGCGGCCCGTCGCCTTCAGCGATTTCATGGCGGACGTCGACTCCGGCAAGGTGGAGCAGGTCACGATCACCGGCCACGCGATCGCCGGGATCTACCGAACCGACAACGAAAATTTCCGAACCTACGCGCCGAGCCAGTACGAAGGGCTGGCCAAGAAGCTCATCGAGCGCGGCATTCTCGTGACCGCGACGGAGCCGACGCAGAGCTCCTTGACCTCGTTCCTGTCTTCGTGGGCGCCGATCCTGCTGCTCATCGGCGTTTGGATCTTCTTCATGCGGCAGATGCAGCGCGGCGGCAACACGCTGCTCTCGTTCGGCAAGAGCAAGGCCAAGCTGTCGTCCAGCTCGCAAAAGAAGGTGACCTTTAAGGACGTCGCGGGCGTCGACGAAGCCAGCGAGGAGCTGCAGGAGATCATCGCGTTCCTCAAAGAGCCGGAGAAGTTCCAGAAGTTGGGCGGACGCATTCCGAAGGGCGTGCTCCTGATGGGGCCTCCGGGAACCGGCAAAACGCTTCTAGCGCGCGCGGTCGCCGCCGAAGCGAACGTGCCGTTCTTCTCGATCAGCGGCTCGGATTTCGTTGAGATGTTCGTCGGCGTCGGGGCCTCCCGCGTCCGCGACCTGTTCGCGCAGGGCAAGCAGCACGCCCCCTGCATCGTGTTCATCGATGAGATCGACGCCGTCGGCCGGCACCGAGGGGCCGGGCTCGGTGGCGGGCACGATGAACGGGAGCAGACGCTCAATCAGCTCCTCGTCGAAATGGACGGATTCGAGTCGAACGAGGGCGTGATCCTCGTCGCGGCGACCAACCGTCCGGACGTGCTCGATCCGGCGCTGCTGCGACCGGGCCGTTTCGATCGGCGGATTGTCATCAACCGCCCCGACGTCCGTGGACGCGAAGGCATTCTGTCGGTCCATACGCGCAAGAGTCCGCTGTCAGATGATGTCGATACCGCGGTGCTGGCGCGTGGCACGGCCGGCTTCTCGGGTGCCGACCTGGCGAACCTCGTGAACGAGGCGGCCCTCCACGCCGCGCGCGATAACCGCCAGGCCGTGCGGATGATCGACTTCGAGTTCGCGAAGGACAAGGTCCTGATGGGCACGGAGCGACGGTCGATGATCATCAGCGACGCGGAGAAGCGGATCACGGCCACTCACGAAGCCGGCCACGCGCTGCTGACCGTGCTGCTCCCGCACGCGGATCCGATTCACAAGGTGACGATCATCCCGCGCGGCATGGCGCTGGGCCTGACGCAGCAGCTGCCGGTCGACGAGAAGCACCATGACTCGAAGGATGATCTCGACGATCAGATCGCGATGCTGCTGGGCGGCCGTATCGCGGAAGAGATCGCCACCGTTGGCATCATGACGGGCGCCGGCAACGACCTCGAGCGCGCGACCGAGCTCGCACGCCGCATGGTGTGCGAGTGGGGCATGAGCGACGATGGGACCGCTCACTTTCGGCAAGAAGGTAGCGCCGATCTTCCTTGGCCGGGACTTCGCGCAGCACCAGGACTACAGTGAATACACAGCCCTGCGGATCGACCAGGAGATCAAGCGCATCGTCAGCGCGAACTACGAGCGCGCGCACAGGATCCTGGTCGAGTACAAGGCGGTCCTGGTGAACATCGCCGACGAGCTGCTCACGCGTGAAGTGCTGGACGGCGAACAGGTGCGGCGGATGGTGAGGGGCCTGTCGCTCGACGAGCCGCAGCCCGCGGCGTCGACGGGACCGGCCGCGGCAGTGCCCGACGACGAGGACACCCGGCGCCGGCAGAAGAAGCGTCCGTCGCTGGTGCCGCCGCTGCAGATCCTCTCCCGCAAGCATAGCGGCGTCTTGTGTCCCCGTCAGATCCACGACCTCCCGTTGCCTGGCGGCGTGTGTCCAGCGGACTCGCCGTTCGCACAGTCTGGGAATTCAGCAACTGACTGATTGGTCCGCTGGCCTGTTGAATCAGTCGATCACGACGTCAGCGGTCAATGCCTATGTCCGACTCGCGTCTTCAGTTCGTCCCGATGGTCGTCGAACAGACAAACCGGGGGGAGCGTGTCTACGACATCTTCTCGCGGCTGCTGAAAGACAGCATCATTTTCATCGGCACGCCAATCGACGACACGGTTGCGAACCTGGTGATTGCGCAGATGCTGTTCCTCGAAGCGGACGATCCCGACAAGGACATTCTGCTCTACATCAACAGCCCGGGCGGGTCGATCACGGCCGGCCTCGCCATTTACGACACGATGCAATTCATCCGGCCGGCTGTGCAGACCTACGGCATCGGCCAGGCCGCGTCGATCGCGGCGGTCCTGCTGGCGGCGGGCACCAAGGGCAAGCGGTTCTCGCTGCCGAACTCGCGCATCATGATCCACCAACCGCTGATGTCCGGGCTGGCCGGCCAGGCCACCGACATCGACATTGCGGCGAGGGAAATCCTGCGGATGCGGGAGCGGATCAACAACATCCTGGTCCTGCACACCGGGCAGCCGGTCAAGCGGATCGAGGAGGATACGGAGCGGGATTACATCATGACCGCCGAACAGGGCAAGGCATACGGTATTCTTGATGATGTGATCCGAAAGCGAGCGTAGGGAGCTGTCCCCACCGAAAAACGCGGTCCGTATTCTACCTGTCGCTCACCAAAACCGCAGTCCGGCTGAAGATCGTTGACCTTCGCGCGGCTCCTGGCCAGACTACGAGCGATGCTCGGAGAACCGCAGCGCGCGAGCCCGCGAGCGCCGACGTGTCCGCCGAAGAGACCGTCGTGGCCTATCATGAACGAACGAAGCACCACTACGGCCGCTTCGCTGCGTCGATCGGCTACATGGATTGGGCGACGCAGCCGAATCCGTTCCGCCGCTATGATGGGGCGTCGCTCGTTCGCCTTCCTCTCCCCCGGGAAGGGCGAGCGCTTCCGTACTGGCAGCTTTACGTCACGAACCCCGTGGACCCAGCCCCGCTGTCAATCGACTCGATCTCACTCTTCTTCCGCTACGCCCTCTCGCTGACGGCCTGGAAGCGAGTTCACAATACGACGTGGTCTCTTCGCGCCAATCCGTCGAGCGGAAACCTGCACCCGACGGAAGGATATGCGCTGCTGCCTGCGCTGGGCGTCATCCACGACCGTCCGGGCGTCTATCACTACGCACCGAAGGAACACGCTCTCGAGCGCAGGTCCGATCTTGCCCCCTCTGTCTGGGCAACCCTGATGGCCGCGTTTCCGGAGGGTTCCTTCCTCGTGGGACTGTCGTCCATTCATTGGCGGGAGGCGTGGAAGTACGGTGAGCGTGCGTTCCGGGTACTGCCAACACGATGTCGGTCATGCGCTGGGGACGCTGCGCTTCGCGGCTGCCGCCCTCGGGTGGACACTCTGCGTCCTCGATCGTGCGGGCGACGCCGCCGTGTCAGCGCTGCTCGGACTCGACCGTGATGCCGACTACGCCGGCGCGGAGCGAGAGCATCCCGAACTCTTGGCGCTCGTCGTACCGCAAGATTGGGCCAGGCCCCGAGGTCTGCAGCTGCCGGAAGAAGGCGTCCGTCACGTGGGCGCTGCCCGATGGTACGGCATGGCAAATGCGCTCAGTGCCGAGCACGGTGTCGATTGGCCCGTGATCGACCAAGTGGCTCGTGCCACCACGAATACGACGATGGCGATCGACGAAGATTTTTCCAGCTTCCCTTCCGAGGGAGAACTCTTCAAGCCGCCAGTTCGGGCAGGCGCGTTCACCGCCGAGAGAGTGATCCTGGGGCGCAGGAGTGCCATGAGCATGGATGCCTCCACCGCTATCTCCGTGGCGACGTTCTTCCGGATGCTGGCGCGTCTCGTGCCGACCGGAGACGGGCGATCCATACCCTGGGACGCCATTCCCTGGCGCCCGCGCATCCACCTCGGTCTCTTCGTACACCGCGTGAACCACTTGGCGCCGGGTCTGTACGCGCTGGCACGTGATCCGGAAAAGATCGACACCCTTCGGCAAATCATGAGACGGGACTTCGTCTGGCTGCGCCCTCCGTCGTGCCCCCCTGGGCTTCCGCTGTACCTCCTCAAGGAAGGGAACTGCCGCGCGCTGGCTGCGAGCGTTTCCTGCGGTCAGGACATCGCGGGCGATGGGGCCTTTAGCCTGGCCATGATCGCCGACTACCGGGACAGCCTGGTTGTCTATGGCGCCGCGTTCTACCGGAATGTCTTCTGGGAGGCCGGTCTCGTCGGCCAGGTGCTGTACCTCGAGGCTGAAGAGGCGGGCATTCGTTCGACCGGCATCGGCTGCTACTTCGACGATCCTGTTCACGACGTGTTCGGGATCTCCTCGCGCGACTGGCAGAGCTTCTACCACTTCACAGTGGGTGGCCCAGTCGAGGACGTTCGTCTCACCACCTTGCCTGCCTATGAGTGACTCCGCCTCGTCTCTCACCCGCACCATCGCGCGCCAGTACAACCTGTTCCAGGCCTCCCTGGAATTCCTGCAATGGTCAAGGGGACGGTTGGTTCAACATCTCCGAACGGCAGGTTCGCTGCGCCATCGAGCGGGCCATACGGGAGCACAACGAGCTTACGCTTTGATGCTGGCGGCCTTTCCGATTGGCAGCGCGTCCTCGAGGTCGGCGTGCGGCCGTGGGATGACGTGGACCGATACGAGTTCGCCGACGCGACGGGCCGCCGCCGCACCCGCGTCGGTGGCCGCCTTCACGGCCGCAACGTCGCCGCGCACAATCGCGGTGACGTAGCCCGCGCCGATTTTCTCCCAGCCGACGAGCGTGACCTTCGCCGTTTTCACCATGGCGTCGGCCGCTTCGATCATCGCGACCAGCCCCTTCGTCTCGACCATCCCAAGCGCCTCACCCATCTCGATCTCCTTCGCGGGTTGTCGTTCCGGTCGCGCGGGCGCGCTTGCCGGGCCGAAAGGCCCTGCGCCACCGATCGCTCGTCGTGCCTGAGCCTGGATTATTCACGCAGAAGAAAAAGTCAGTGCGTGCGGGAACACGAGAAAGTTGAGCTACTTCTTCGGCAAGCCACCTATCTTCTGCAGCTTCGCTTCCAGCGCGGAACGCTCGTGCGCTGGCGCGTTCGCCAACTTCGCTCGAAGCTTCTGCCGCTTTTCCTTCCGATGACGCCTCCTGCGGATTTGGGTTGGCCGTAGACTTCCACTCATGGCATTCCCTCCATTCAAACCACGACAAAGCCTGGCCGCGCGGTCGGTCGCACCGCCAGAGGAAGCGGCACGCACCACACTGCCCGTCAGGCATTGTCAACTTACTGGATTTTCCCTTCCCGGGACATCGGGCGCCGCGTGAACATGCTAGGAAATCCGGAGCTTCGATCTTGCTGTGTAGCCTTTTCTGGTCGGATTCGCTCACGTTGACAATGCCGCCGCACCCGCTCAGGATGGGTCGGCATCAGGCCAATACTTCCGCAGGATCGTGTTCATGTCGAAATCCGCCACGCTGCACCAAAACTTCAGGTTGGGGTTCGAGACCGTCAAGAACGCCCGCGCGGACTCTCTCGCCCACCAGGACTCTTTTCCCGCCCGCGTCGGCTTCCTCAAGTCCTGGACGGCCGACGCAATGACTGCCACCCCTAGACGTTGATAGCCACGCCACTCCTCCGGCGGTCGCTTCCGTGACGACTCCATCTGTCGCTGTTGGCTCATGTCTGCACCCTGATACACGCGCGCCGTCGCCGCCCCAAAGTCCGCTTCGCTGTGTGATGCGACTGAAGCGGCGCGTTAGGAAGCCGTCGTCGGACATATCAGCAGGCCGTGGACCGTGGCTGCGGGCTCTGGGCCCTCAAGCCTTCTTTTCCTCTCCCGTGACCTGCTTGAGCAGATGCATCATCTCGATCGGTAGCGGGAACACGATCGTCGAGTTTTGCTCGGAAGCGATTTCAGTCAGCGTCTGCAGGTACCGAAGCGTGATGGCCACAGGCTGGGCGGCAATCACGGCTCCAGCCTGTGCCAGCTTTTCCGAGGCCTCCAGTTCGCCAGCTGCGTGAATAATTTTCGCACGTTTCTCCCGCTCCGCTTCGGCCTGCTTCGCCATGGCCCGCTGCATGTCGGGCGGCAAATCGACTTGCTTGACTTCGACAGCCGATACCTTGATTCCCCACGGATCGGTGCGTTGGTCGAGGATCTGCTGGAGCTGCTGGTTGAGGCGCTCCCGCTGAGACAAGAGATGGTCTAGCTCGACCTGCCCCAGCACGCTCCGCAGCGTGGTCTGGGCCAGCTGCGAGGTTGCGTAGTTGTAGTTCTCCACTTCAACGATCGCCCGGCGCGGATCTATCACGCGGAAGTAGACCACCGCGTTCACCTTCACCGAGACGTTGTCGCGCGTGATGACGTCCTGCGGCGGCACGTCGAACACGACCGTCCGCAGGCTGACGCGCACGATGCGATCGATCGGCGTGAACACCAGAATGACGCCGGGACCCTTCGGCTGGGGCAGCAGCTTTCCCAGACGGAAGATGACGCCCCGCTCGTACTCGACCAGAATCTTAATCGAGCTGATCAGATAGAGGGCGACGAGGAGGACGAGAATCAGGATCGGAGAAATCCCCATGCCAGACCTCATTCGTTGCAGACGGTCAGCGTCATCCCGACCGACGCTCGTGACACGAACGCTCGCGCAGTTACGGACACGCGCTGGCCCCGAAGCAAGAACCCCCGCGGCTATGCCTTGCACCGCGCAGAGCGTGCCGAACCTCTTACGAGGTTGCCGCCGACGTGTGTCGTTACACTTCCACTTCGACGGCGCCGTTCATGATCCTCACCGGATAGGACTATCTCGTCGCCGAGGTTTTGCCCTCGTTGAAATGCGTAGCGAGCCGACCCTACCTCCGGTCACAGGCACGGAAGACCGGGTAGTGTCTCAGTTTGAATCGACCACCCTCTTGGCTGGCCCGCGCCTTGTCCAACTGCCACCGGAATGAAGCTCGCCCCACCATCACGATCTGGAGCCTCGGATGCCGACGCCGCTTCAGTGCGCATTATTAACGGGTCATCAGGCCTCGATACTTTTGGTCTTGGTTTTCGCCCCACCAGGCTTAATGGCGACCTTCACCGCATCTTCCATTGGGTCTTTGAAAGGCACTTCGATTCGGAGCAATCCGTTCTCGTAGGTAGCTTCGGCTTTGTCAGGTTTCACCGGCCAACCTAAAGCCAGTGCCGAAACGTAATCGATGTCCCTTGCTGGCGCCAATAAATGGACGCTATCTTCGAGGATCTTTACGTCGATGGTCTCGGTTGGCGCTCCTGGGATGGCGAACTCCACTATTAGCCTGTGGTGCTCCCCGTCGGCATACGCTACGGTATCCGGCGCAACCTTCATCCGCACTATTTGCATCTTGACACCCTTCCTCACTTATTGACGATGTACAGATTCGTCGTGATTGCTTATTCCGGTGATCGATCACTGATTCCGACGAAGCGGATCACGCATCGGAGCGACGCGACGGGTGCGATGGCTAGTCTGACTGTCCTCCTGGTTCGTGGCACCGCTATTATATGTGCCTTCCGGAAGCGCATGGGCGCCTGAGTGAGCTGCTCCTTGTGGCCAAAGGTGTCGGTTGCGGTTTTGCCGAGAACCGTGTCGCCACGACCGCTCTGTGCTGGACAAGCCGGATGACCGCGGGATTAACCGATGCAAAACGACAGGATGAAGCTGACGATGCAGAGTAGTGGTTTCATGCGGGGATGACGGCGGCCGGGAAGGCAAACTGACTTCAGCCGTCTGCAGAACTTGGGAGCCGCAAGTTTTTCGACGCGGTTTCGACGAGAATCTGTTGGCGCACAGACAGTCGCCCGTGAAGAAACGTTCTGCGCGATCGCTCGTATTCTGCTCGACTGGCTTCATCCTGTTGGTTGAACGCGCCGACTGGTTGGGCCCTGAAGCCGCCGCAGTTCTCATGGGACGACCCGCGGGCACGATCCCGCCAGCTGTCAGCGAGCACTTCGGAGACGGTGATCGATCTATAACTCGGGCAGCGCTTGCCGTCACACCATCTTGCCAACGATTTTGCCCATCTCGTCAGCCGAAAATGCCCGGAGCGACTGCGTGCGGAGATTCCCGAGCGCGCCCGCGCTCAGCAGGAGCGCTGTCAGCGTGGCATCGTCCGGCGCGTCGACCACCGTCATCACATCGAACTGCCCCAACGTCCAGTAGAGGTCTTTGACGGTTGCCCCGGCCTTCGTCGCCATGGCTTTGAATGCCTCGGCCCGCTTGGTTGTGTCCTTCACGCCGCGGATTCCCTGATCGGTGAACTTTCCGAGCACGATGTAGGTTGCCATCTCTGCCTCCCTTCAAAACTACGGCGCAGCCGTCAAAGTTAAGAAGTCAACGAGAGTATAGAGCGTCGTCATGCTGACGTGTTCGACTATCCAGGAGTTCGAAGGTCGTTGGCAAGGTGCTCAGCAGGTTGCTGAAACGCCTTCTAATCTAAGCCGCTGCGGCGTTAACGCAGATCGAAAGCCTGAGACCCGTCCCATACGTCAGCGCTGGTCCGTGGAGCAACGACAGGAGCATCGGAAAACCCCTGATCGTTTGACGACCCGTTCAACGCACTGGCGATAAGCCGCGGCGGCTCGCGATCGTACCCGCCGTCAGCTTTATCGCCTGTTAGACGCCAGCAGCAAGACACCAACGATAAACTGCGTCATGTTGCGTAGTATTTACGGGCCGATCAGACCAGTGATCCTCCTCGGTTTCCATTGCCTAGAGATCGCCGGCCCGGATTTCATGAACCAGGATCACCGGTCTCAGTCCGCGACCCTCGGCTTCAGTCGCCGATGATCGCGCGTCCGCCCTGTTCCGCCGTGGACCTATTAATAAAGGATGCTCGTGACCTTCGGCCGCGTCGGTCGGGACTCGCGGATCAGCGCCAGTTCATGCCGATGAATTGGGCCATGGTCCTCGGCATACAAAGCCGAGGATCGCGAATGTCCGCAGGTAGTGCGTTCATTGCTAGAGGCCTGCAGTCGGCGACACCGCATTAAGTCCGTGAACGGATTTCTAGGTGATGGTGTGCGGGTCCTGGGAAGTTACACTGCGCGAATCGTACGCCAATTGCAGGTAACCATTGCACCGTGTACGAGGCTGTGCCTACCAAGAATCTGGTTCCTCTTGACAACATTGACCTTGCCATCTTCCGCGGATAGCGTCCGATGATGCGATCAGTCGTTGTCTCGTTACTTTTGACTCTCAGCGTGTGGGTCCGCAATCGGGGCTGCCCTTCAGCTCGAGATCTTGGCGTTGCGACATCAGCTCCACGTAGTGCACCGGTCGCGACCGCAGCGACTGCGGCTCACCGGTGCCGACCGAATGCTGTGGGTCTGGCTGTCGAAAGTCTGGAACGAATGGCGGGCAGCCGTCGTCATCGTCAAGCCCGAGACGGTCCTCGCCTGACACCGTCGAGGCTTCCGGCTCTTCTGGACTTGGAAAAGCCGACGCCGTCTGGGCCATCCCTCCGGACATCCGTCTGTTGATTCGCAGGATGGCGGAAGCCAATCCGCTCTGGGGTGCGCCGAGAATCCACGGCGAGCTCTTGAAGCTCGGCATCGACGTCAGTCAAGCGAGCGTGGCCAGATACATGGCTCGCCACCGGCGCCCGCCGTCCCAGACTTGGCGCACGTTCCTCGCCAATCACGTCGATCAGATCATGGCCGCCGATTTCTTCGTCGTGCCGACCGTCACATATCGACTGCTGTTCGTGCTGATCATCCTGGCCCATCAGCGTCGCGGCATCGTTCACGTCGCCGTCACCGCACATCCGACCGCCGCCTGGACGGCTCAGCAGCTGCGCGAGGCGTTTCCTGAAGACGCGGCCCCACGCTACCTCATTCACGATCGCGACCACGCGTTTGCCGCGCTCGGCGTCACAGCGAGTGGCATGGGCATCCAGGAGCTCCGGACGGCCCCTCGTTCCCAGTGGCAGAACGCGTACGTGGAGCGGGTCATCGGCTCCATCCGACGCGAATGTCTCGATCACATGATCGTCATGAATGAAATCGGATTAGCTCGCCTCTTGCCCCGGTACCTGGCGTACTACCACCAAGCGCGAACGCATCTCTCGCTGGCCAAGGACTCACCACAATCCCGGCCAATCGCGCCACCCACGCTAGGCCCGGTCGTGGCCATTCCACAAGTCGGCGGCTTGCATCATCGGTACGACCGCCGCGCCGCGTAGTCACACACTCCCCTCCCATGCCAGGGTAGTTGCTTCACGGATCGGTCCGCGCTCGTCTCAGCCCTCACGACCCAAGCACGGCGGTCAGGATCCGGATGACCCCAGACGTTTCCGGCCGGTCCACCGCAACGCACACTTCAGACCGTCAATGAATCAATCCGGGGCATGAATGGAGTTTTCAGTAGAGACAACCGGTCCCACGTCATGAGATCCTCCGGGCCGGCGGCAACCTTCGCCCTGGTTTCAATGGCTGCCTCTCGCTCCTTGCCGTGCGGCGTCAGGGCCGGCAGCAGGACCCACCGATGCAAGACGTACTCGAGCAATCCCCAGGTCATGAACCCCACGATGACGGCGACGCCGGCCACGACGTCGAGGCCGGAGAACCGATAGAGCCCAAACATCAGAAACGCCAGAGCCCCGACCACGTCACTGAGCAGCACGACCCAGTAATTGGCAGAGCTGGAGACCATCCGATCCAACGCGCCGCGCAGAATTCTTCCGGATTGAGCGGCCATCAGTTCACTTAATCTACCGCCCCGTCTGCTCCGATACGAGCGACGGGCTCGCGCGTGGCACTCACGCCCTGGCCGCTGTCGAGGTGTTCCATCCTGAGTCGGCCCCGTTATTGCGGTCGAGTTTTGGAGACAGGCCGGCTCGACGACCGTTCCGACAATTCTCGCGAGCACCATCAAACGTGAACGAGCTTACGCTTTGATGCTGGCGGCCTTTCCGATTGGCAGCGCGTCCTCGAGGTCGGCGTGCGGCCGTGGGATGACGTGGACCGATACGAGTTCGCCGACGCGACGGGCCGCCGCCGCACCCGCGTCGGTGGCCGCCTTCACGGCCGCAACGTCGCCGCGCACAATCGCGGTGACGTAGCCCGCGCCGATTTTCTCCCAGCCGACGAGCGTGACCTTCGCCGTTTTCACCATGGCGTCGGCCGCTTCGATCATCGCGACCAGCCCCTTCGTCTCGACCATCCCAAGCGCCTCACCCATCTCGATCTCCTTCGCGGGTTGTCGTTCCGGTCGCGCGGGCGCGCTTGCAGGGCCGAAAGGCCCTGCGCCACCGATCGCTCGTCGTGCCTGAGCCTGGATTATTCACGCAGAAGAAAAAGTCAGTGCGTGCGGGAACACGAGAAAGTTGAGCTACTTCTTCGGCAAGCCACCTATCTTCTGCAGCTTCGCTTCCAGCGCGGAACGCTCGTGCGCTGGCGCGTTCGCCAACTTCGCTCGAAGCTTCTGCCGCTTTTCCTTCCGATGACGCCTCCTGCGGATTTGGGTTGGCCGTAGACTTCCACTCATGGCATTCCCTCCATTCAAACCACGACAAAGCCTTTGTCAACTTACTGAATTTTCCCTTCCCGTGCGTTCTCTTGAACGGAGCCATCATGCCAGATCGCGATCTCATCAGCGCAACTATCGCTGCGGCGTTGATTCGAGTGGCCAGTTCAAGCTGGAGTGGTTCGACGCCGCTGGAAAGCCTCTCGGGCGCCAAAACGAGTTCACATCGAGAACAGAATGCGAGTGTTTCATCACGCAAGCCGAAGTCTTGGGCCGGCCAGGATTCGACTGGAGAAGCTCACAGATGCCATACGTCATGCTCTGTATGACACCATGAGCGATCCGAGCATCCACCTAACCTAGTCCATACCGTGCACCTCTGCGCTCGTCCTGCGGCACATAAGCCACTCGGACGCATAACGGGGCTTCTCGAACGTTGACAGGCGAAACGACCGGCGCTCCCCCGCGCGCTTGTGCCGCTCAGGGGAAAGGTGTAATATCAACGCTCACGCTTTCCTGAGACTGCCGCCACCTCGCTGGGCGTTCTCCAGCCCTGGCCCCTGCCCTCATCAAGGCTCGTTTCCCCAGAAATCAGGCTGCCATGCTGACATCACTCCCTCGCTCCGCACCACTTGCCGCACTGCTGCAGCGAGTCCGCGAGCAATACCGAGAAATGCCGGGGCTCGAATTAACTAAGCCGCAGGCCATGCGGTTATTTGGCGTGGCGCCCTCGGTGTGCGCCGCGATGCTCAGGGCGCTCGTGATGGAGAATTTTCTGTCCCGCGCCGGAGATGGCCTGTTTGTGCGATCGACCACATATTAAAGAACGAGCCCACAGCGACTCCATCGATTCCCTAGCCTTCGATCGATGAACGCTGTCGCGTGGCGAACCGCACGGTTTCGCCGCGGCTCGCGAGAGGCGCTGAGGCATGGCGAAGGATACCGCCGCGTACTCCCCTTCACGTTGGTGGTTCGGAGGCGCTCCAACCGATGCGCCACGGAGAACAGAGCATGAACGTGAGACCGCTGCACGACCGCATCATTGTCCAGCGCCTTGAGGAAGGCGAACA
Organism: Vicinamibacterales bacterium; assembly: GCA_963775345.1. Lineage (GTDB taxonomy): Bacteria > Acidobacteriota > Vicinamibacteria > Vicinamibacterales > JAMQPK01 > JAMQPK01. Next base: position 722,274 of record CAVZIS010000006.1, on the reverse strand, counting down.
GCACATCGGCGGCATCATCATCCCGGACACCGCCAAAGAGAAGCCGCAGCAGGGCGAGGTCATCGCCGCCGGCAACGGGAAGGTGAACGACGACGGCAAGCGGGTTCCCCTCGACGTCAAAGCAGGCGACAGGATCCTGTTCGGCAAGTATGCCGGCCAGGAAATCACGCTCGAGGGCGAGGAGTACCTCATCATGAAAGAGGATGAGGTGCTGGCCGTCATCGAAGGCCACACCAAGAAGAAGGTAGCCGCCATCAAAGGCAAGACCAAAAAGAAAAAAAAGTAATCGCGCTGACAGGTGAACGTTGAGAGGTACAGGAGACACACGCCAATGGCAAAGCAGATTGTGTACGGTGACCAGAGGCGGTCGAACACGTCCGCATGACGACGCTCTATACTCTCGTTGACTTCTTAACTTTGACGGCTGTGCAGTAGTTTTGAAGGGAGGCAGAGATGGCAACCTACATCGTGCTCGGAACGTTCACCGATCAGGGGATCCGCGGCGTGAAGGACACAACAAAGCGGGCCGAGGCATTCAAAGCCATGGCGAAGAAGGCCGGGGCAACGGTCAAAGACCTCTACTGGACGTTGGGGCAGTTCGATGTGATGACGGTGGTCGACGCGCCGGACGATGCCACGCTGACAGCGCTCCTGCTGAGCGCGGGCGCGCTCGGGAATCTCCACACGCAGTCGCTCCGGGCATTTTCGGCTGACGAGATGGGCAAAATCGTTGACAAGATGGTGTGACGGCAAGACCGGTGCGCGAGTGCGAAGGTGTGGGCGCCACCTGCCACGGGCTGCTCACCACCGTTTGTTGAGAACCGCTCCTTCCTTGAGTGGAACGAAGTGACGTGCGCCTGCTGAAAAGTAACAGGAGCCCGACATCGAAGGCCGCCGGGAGAAACTGTGCTGTTGGGTACAGCCGGAAGACGACCGGTGGTCTACAGTGATGTCATGTTCAGGCTGATTCCCACCATGAGACGCGGTTCCGCCACGGCATTACCGCCGGCGTCGACTCACTATCCGTCAATCGAGGCTGCGCGCCTGGGAGCGGCCGAGCTCCTGCGCGAGGAACGCATCCTGAAGATCATGATCGTGCGCGACGGACTTCTGGGCGGTTACGTGGAATGGATTGATCGCTAAGAGGCGGTGATCCTGACCATCGGCGTACCGAGCTCGTAATACTCGGTGACCCCGCACCCGGTACACGTCACCCGCCAGCCTCGGGTCGACCGCTCGGGAGCCTTCGACGGAGCCGTCGACCGATGGACGGCGAGCGGTGCTCCGCATTCCTTGCAGACGAAGCCTAACCAGACGTCATCCCGCTCGGCGTGAGAAGAGGGCGTCATTGAGGCGTTGAGCGCTGGACTCCCTTAGGGGCGGAGACCCGGTTCGGCTGCGTTGAGAAACTTGGCAAGCTTCCGGTTGTCCGGAAAGTCGCGCGCCAGCTTTTGCGCAATCGTCGTGGCTTCGGGCACGTTCCGCTCACGGACCAGCATCTCCCAGAGCGCGAACTCCGCTTCCACACGGGCGAAGAACTCTGACTCGGCGCGTGCGGCTTCGCGCGCGCCGATGAACGCGCGCTTCTTGCTGCCTCCACCGAGCAGCCAGCGCGTGCCTCTCGCCATTTTTGTGTCGACGATGTAGTCGATCCAGGCTCTGGCGACACGCGCCCGACTGTGCTGCGGATCGTCGTTGAGCACCGCGTCCAGCGATCGCCGGGCTTCCCAGGTACTGATTCCAGCCGGTCTTCCGGCCGAGGGTTTCCACGTGCAGCCAGACGTAGTTCAGGTTGAGCTTCCCGAGAAAAAACAGCGCCTCGGCATCATTCGGGTTCGTCCGCAGTCGCCCACGCGCGACGGCCTGCCCCTGGGCCGTGCCGCTCAGAAAGGCCGTCAGCAGAGCGGGACACGCCAGGCACTGTTTGAATGCGTTCCCTTTGTCGGCGTGATCGCCGAGCGCGTCTCGTAGCTGGAAGTGAAGCGCCGAGGCGCGGACCTCGTGAGCGGCCAGGTCGGACGCATCCGACAATTGCAGGGCCAGGGCCAAATCAGCCGCCGCCTCGTAGTGCGCGTTGAAGAACGCGCGCTGAGCGTCAGCCAGTGTGGGCTCCTCGGCAAGTGCAGGCATCGACGAGGGCGTCGCTAGAGCGATGACCACCAGGACCCAGAAGACCATTCGAGTCATATAGACAGAAGGTTACGGGGAACCCGCCCACTGGGCTGTGCGAAATGGCACACCTGGTCCAGTGTGCGCGGCGGATTGGGGGTGAACCAAGTTCTATGACAGTTTTCCCGTCTCGAGCTCGGCGATGCGTTTTGCGGCTTCTTCCCGAAGTGCCTCTGACTCCGCCGCGATCTGCTGCTCACCCGTCCGCTCCGGGCGCGGCGTTCGCCGGTCCAGCGCGGCAATGAGCTCCCGCAAGCGGCAAATAACAGACCGGACGGCATTTCTTTCAGGACCGTGCGGCTTCATCTGAGCAGCCAGAGGCCGTTCAAAATGGCGACCGACAAGACAAGGATCGTTCTCGAAGCCCTGATCAGCGATTGGTGTTGGACTGAATTGTTGTGACATGAGTGCACTATTAGCGGCTCGCCTGAGTTCAGGCTGTGCTGTTCATACAGCACCAGCCTTATCTTCATGACGGCTTTACGGCGGAGGTTCGTCGCTCAGCCTCATTCGATGAGCAACAATGTCAGGAAGTGAACCGTTTCAGTCAGGAGTCATCACATGCAGTCAGTCAACGAACTATGGAGCCGTCTCGAGGTCTTCCTGACCTCCGGAATCGCGGGGAGCGAGTTCACTCTGCTCAAGCTGCTGATCGTTATCACCCTGATATCGATACTGTTCTGGGCGACACGCCGTGTCACCCGGTGGCTGGTCGACCGCGTGCTGGCGCGACGCGGTTTCGACATCGGCATGCGCGAAGCGATCGGGACGATCGTGCGCTATGTCGTCATCAGCCTCGGCGTCCTCGTCATTCTTCAGAGCGCCGGCATCGAGCTCACGTCACTGAACGTGCTGGTCGGCGCAGTCGGCGTAGGACTCGGATTCGGGCTGCAGAACATCACGAGCAATTTTTTCAGCGGTCTCATCCTGCTGTTCGAACGCCCGATCAAGATGGGCGACCGGGTCGAGATTGCCGGTTGTGTCGGCGAAGTCAGGGAGATTGCGGCGCGTGCGACCACGCTGATAACCGACGAGAACGTCGCGATCATCGTCCCCAACTCCCAGTTCGTGGGGGAGCGTGTGACGAACTGGAGCCGGCCGGACAAGTTAACCGCGTATGTCGTCTCCTTTTACGTGTCGCACGACTCGGACCCGGAGCTGGTGCGGCAGGTGCTGCTCGCGGCCGCAGGCAAGCATCGGGACGTCCTGCGGGATCCCGCACCCGAGGTAGAGTTTGTAGACGCCGGGCTCGGAGCGCTTCGCTTTCAGCTTCAGGCGTGGAGCCGCGAGCATCTGAAAACCGCAGGCACTTTGAGAAGCGACCTCAACTTCGAGGTGTGGCGGCAACTGGCCGCCTCGGGCGTGACGATTGCGTCCGGGCAGGGGGCCGTGACGCTTGGCTTGCACCTCGTCCAGTCATCGCCCCGTTGACTCAATTCCCCATGCGGCCTGAGCACACAAAGGGGCGTATACTTCCCAGTTCGCCATTCTCCAGTTACGTGTCTTTTCCGGAGGTCCGCCATGGCTGCAAACAAGCTGGTCGGGAAAGATTATTCAACCCCAGACCTGCGCGCCAAGGTCACCGGCCGCGCGCGATACGCCGAAGATTTCCGCACGCCAGGAATGCTCCACGCGCGGCTCCTTCTGAGTCCTTACTCGCACGCACGCGTCAGGAGCATCGACGCCAGCGCGGCGCTGGCCATGCCCGGCGTGAAGGCGATTCTCACGGCCGAGGAAGTGCCCGGGCCGAAGGATCAGGTCAACGACGCCGGGCAGACGATCAGAGCCAACCCGAGGAGTGAGAAGGCGCTGACCAACGAGCCGCTCTATCAAGGCGAGCCGGTGCTGGCTGTGGCGGCGGTCGATGAGCTGACGGCGGCCGAAGCGATCGAGAAGATCAAGGTCCGGTGGGAACCGCTGCCGTTCAGCGTCGATCCGGTCGCGTCATTGCTTCCGGGCGCGATGAATGCCCGAGTCGAAGGCAACATCTGGATCCGTCCGGTACCTGTGCCTGGTCAGCCTCCGGGTGTTCCCGAAGTCCAGGACCTGAAATGGACAGAGGCAGAAGCCGAAGAGTACAAAACAGGCCGTCTGCCGATGGGCAAGGACACCGATCCGTCCTGGTCGTACGGCGACCTCGAGGCAGGTTTCAAGAAAGCGCACCTCATTCTTGACGAAACGTTCGTGACGCCGAACACCAGCCATCAGTGTCTCGAAGCCCGCAGCTCGGAGCTCCCCGATCCCGAGACACCGGTCGGTGCGCGGGGCATCGGCGAGCCGCCGGTTGCTTCGGGTTGTTCTGCGGTGCTCAACGCGATTTCTGCCGCGGTGGGCGACGAGATTTTCCGCCGGGCGCCTGTCAACGCCGACGGAATTCTCGCGTCGCTCGAGGCGGGAAGACCGATGATGAGCCCGCTCACCGCCAACGTGTGAGGGTTCGCGTCACCGGCCTGGCAGCCAGAGATGAAGTGAGCTGGCGCCGATCTTACTGGTCAGCGTGGGCTTCAGCGTGACCTGACGCCCGTACGCTCGCGAGATCCAGGGACCGGCGTCCCGGGCGAAAGCCTGCGCCGCTGCAGCCATGCGTTCGTTGATCGACCTTCGCAGCTCCGTGGCCAATCCTCCGCGGTCGCTGGTCGGCGTCGGTTCGGTAATAGATCACCACGTTGCCCGCCGTGCTCGTGGCGTTGGCGCGGTCGCCGGCGACGACCTCGCGCGTCCTTCCGGCCTCGCCGCTTGCCCCTGCCGTGGGTAAGGGCACGACATCAGCGCGCGCGCACTCCGCGCTCCGGAGAAACAGGTGCATTTCCGGGCATCACCAGGATGACGCTTGTCGACACCACCTGAGGATCTGGAGTCGGCGTGAAGGCAACCCGCCGGCCGTATCTGTGCGACAGCCACGATCCCGCGCTTCGAGCCACCGCTCCCGCCAACGTCTCGTGACCAAACGGGTTGTAGAGCACATCACCGTCTGTGCTCCGCGATGTCTTGAGCGTTCGAAAAGATTACCGCGGGTCGTTGATCGACTTGCGCAGCTCGGTGACGAGACCCTCTGCGGTTTCCTGGTCGGCGTCGGTCCTGTAGTAGATCAGCACGGAAGCTTTGCCGGGACGTTCGCCGACGACAATTTCGAGCGTCCTCCCGGCGTCCCCACGAATCACGCGGATCAGGACGGTATCGCCAGGCACGCTGGCGCTCGCCAGGCGAGCGAGGGTGTCGGCGTCGCCCACTCGCGCACCGCCTGTACTCGACGACAAGGTCACCCGCCAGGAGACCGGCAGTTGCGGCGGGGCCTCCAGCCATAATCGTCCGCACGATCGCTCCTCGATTTCCGGCGCCGCCCGGATCGGGTACGTCCGCGACATTCATGCCGAGAAGGGGGTTGGCTGCAGCTGCAGACGGCGGCGATTCCGGCGGTACAACTTCGGCAATCGCTCCGGGCTCTGGAGAACGAGGTGCTGTCGTGGGAGGTGTTGGTGCGGTTACTGGCGGCTTTGCCTTCGGCGCGGTTGTGGTCGGAGCAGTTGTCGTAGGTGGCGGTGGCGTCGAATGTGCGGGTGGCGGCGGAGGCGCGGCGTTGGACGTTGGGCCTTTTGCGTTGGGTTGAATCGGCGTTCGCTGTTCTTCGGAGGTTGGAGTGTCTGACGGGGTTCGGGTGGCCGGCGCGAACCCCATCCACTCGCCACGCGGGATCAGCCACGCAGCGGTAGCAAGCGCGGCGACGAGCACCGCCGCGGCGGCCGCCCAAAACCTCGCGCGGCGCGGCCGCCTTTGGGTCGATACTCTCTCGTCCCGAAGTCTGCTCGGGTCGAGGACGCGATCCAGGACAGTTGCCAGGCTTTCGACGTCGGCGTTCCATCGGCTGTCGCGCAGCTCGACCGCCTGGCGTCTGGTCAGCCCTTCGAGATCGGGTGGAAGCTCCGAAGCGGATGGCATGACCGCTCCTTCGACCAGCACGGGAATGACCCGCACGTTACGGGCGAGGGCGGTGCCAATTTCCAGGCGGATGAAATCGTGGGGATCGTCGAGCCGCCGGCGGCCGTTCCGGTCTTTGCACGTCAGCCACTCGCGACCGAGGACCGCAATCAACACGTCGCAGGAACCGACGGCGCGCTGAAGGACCTCCACGAAGTCGACGCCTGCTTCGATGTCGGTGACGTCCATGAACACCGACGTTTCGCCGAGCCGTGTCCGCAGGTAGTCGAACAGCCGGCCGGCATGGCCGGGACAGTCCTCACGCCGGTAGCTGATGAAGAGACCTGGCGTCGCTCCTCCTCCCAGAGAACCCTGCGCCAGGTTAGTGTGCCAGAAATGCCGTCCGTTTCATCTAAATACGACGCTACCGGCTACGCCGCCTTGGCCAGTGCCGTGCGCGAGCGCTTTCGCCCGCCCGTGTGCGGGCGTCAGGTGACCTGACGCCCGTACGCTTGCCGGCTCCCGATTGTCACTTCACCGCATTCGCGTCCTGCAGATCGGTCGCGCTGCTTCGATAAGGCTGGAAGCCCCGTCCCCAGTCAACGCCCACAAGACATCATGAATCTCCTGCGCTTCGTGCCCGGCAGGTCTGCCGACCGCGCTTCGCGTCACCGGGCCTGGCAGCCAGAGATGAAGTGAGCTGGCGCCAATCTTACTGGTCAGCGTGGGCTTCGAGCGTGACCTGACGCCCGTACGCTCGCGAGATCCAGGGACCGGCGTCCCGGGCGAGGTCTTGTGCCGCCTTAGCCATCCCTTCATTGTCGTGACTCAATCCGGGCTTCTATCCCGCGACCCGGTTTCGCTCTGAATGGTCCGCGCACAAGATATTTCTGGTCCGGGCGGGTCCGCAGAAACGACGCCGAGTCCCTCGGCCAGCTGCTGGTCGTTCGTCCTCGGGAACGCGATGGTCACCACGGGATTCACCTTCGGAATTGCGGGTGTTGCCGCGTTTGCAGGTATCACCAGGATGACGCTTGTCGACACCACCCGGGGATCTGGCAACCGGCGTGAAGGCAACCCGCCGGCCTGTACCTGCGCGACAGCCACGGTCCCGCGCCCTGCGCCAGCGTCACCGCCAGCGTTCTGTCACCAGACGGGTTGGGGTTGTAAAGGCACTTCACCGTCGACGCTCCGCGTTGTCTTGATGGTTCCGAAAAGAGTACCGCGGATCGTTGATCGACCTTCGCAGCTCGGTGACGAGATCCACTGCGGTCTGCTGGTCGGCGTCGGTCCTGTAGTAGATCACCACGCTGCCCGCTGTGCTCTTGGCGCTTGCGAGGTCGCAGGCGACACCAGCACCCGCCCTTCCGGCGCCGGCGGTTGCCGCCGCCGTCGGAGCAGGATCGGCAGTGGACATTGGGCGTTGGGCAGTGGGCGTTGGTCAGTGGGTGTTGGGCGTTCGGCGTTGGGCAGTTTGCTTAGAGTGTTCAGTTGGACCGCCGCTCGCTGCGCTTCAACGGTCGGAGTGTCGGACGCCGTCCGGGTCGCCGGCGCGAATGACATCCACTCGCCACGCGGGACCAGCCATGCGGCGGTAGCAAGCGCGGCGACGAGCACCGCCGCGGCGCCCGCCCGGAACCTCGAGCGGCGCGGCAGGTTTTCGATCGATTCCCTCCCGTCCTTTCCAGGTCCGCTCGGGTCAAGGAGGCGATCCAGGACAGTTGTCAGGCTTTCGATGTCGTCGATCCATCGGGAGTCGCGCAGCTCGACCGCCTGGCGCCTGGTCAGCTCTTCGAGATCGGGCGGAAGCTCCGAAGCGGATGGCATCACCGCGCCTTCGACCAGCACGGGAATGACACGGACGTTGCGGGCGAGGGCGGTGCCTATCTCGAGACGGATGAAATCGTGGGGATTGTCGAGCCGCCGGCGGCCGTTCCGGTCTTCGCACGTCAGCCACTCGCGGCCGAGGACCGCAAGAAGCGCGTCGCAGGAAACGACGGCGCGCTTGAGGACTTCGACGAAGTCGGCGCCCGCTTCGATGTCGGTGACGTCCATGAACACCGACGCTTCGCCGAACCGCCCCCGCAGGTGGTCGAACAGCCGGCCGGCATGGCCGGGACAGTCTTCACGCCGGTAGCTGATGAAGAGACCTGGCGTGGCTCCTCCTCCAGGAGAACCCCTGCGCCAGGTCAGTGTGCCAGAATCCCGTTCCGTTTCATCGGGAAAACCGTTCTGACGGACCACCAGGCGAAGGAACCTTGTGGACACGCCTCTGTCGTTGTGATAAGTAACGCGCCAATCCGGAGTTCGCATGGCGTCATTGCGTGCGCTCGCTCAGTGCATCGGCATCACCGGCAATTTCTCCGTTCTGCGAGATTTCCACGGGTTCGTGCGCGGCAGGCTCCCATCCGATCCGACCGGGGCCGCCGTCGAGCTTTCGCTGCGGCGCCAGATGCAGCGGCTCAAAGGCCGGCATTTCCATCTGAATGTGATCGCCGTGGGGAGCGATCAATTCACCGACAGCGACTTCGAGGAGATCGACTATGCCATCTTCCGCCTCCGTAACATCTACCATACGGTGAGCCTCGGCGTGGGCCGGATCCAGCACTGGGTGGTGTCGACCGCCGACGCGGATGGACTGGATACGCCGACGACAGAAGGCGACCTCGAGGATCTGACCGAAGACTGGACGGTGCCGAACGACGGCATAGACCTGTTCGTCCCCCACAACATGTCGGTGGCCTCGAATGGCGGACAGATTCTCGGCAAGGCCAAGATTGACGGTCCCTGCGACAAGGACGCCAAAGGAATGAACGGCGCGACGTGCGGGCTTTCGGGGGCGCGAACAGACCGCGCGGACGTTCGTGCACGAGCTCGGTCACTACCTGGGACTGAAGCACAATCACGGCGACAGCTGCCCCACCGGGACGGCTGCGCTGAACAACCTGATGGCGCAGTCTCGCTGCGCCACGAGCACGCGCAACTCTGTCCTGCTGACGAGCAGCCAGGGCAGCAACATGCGCGATCACTGTTCGACGAAGAGCGGCTGTTGATCGGCCGCCCTTCCACACGGCGTGCCCTATGACGGATGACACTCCAGCGGATGTGATCGACGGCGCGCGTTACTCAGTGGAGGAGCTGCGGAAGGCCGCGTTCGAAGGCAGCGGCAGCCTTTCGAGACCGCTTGCCCTCGCCCTGCTGCGAACCAGGAGCTACCCCGAAAAGGTCAAGGACCTCGAACGTCTGCTCCTCGACGAGCATGAGGTTCCACGCCTGCGAAACCTCGCCGCGCAGCTGCTCGGCGACACCGCCACGCCGGCGGCGATTCGCGCGCTCGAGCGCGCGGCAGACACGCCGGAGGCGCTCACGCTCCGTGGTGTCGTGAGCGGTCTCGCCCGTACCGGCAGCCGGCGTGTACAGACCCTCCTCCAGAGAATCGCGAGCCGTACCGGTTGGCTGGTAGCGTGGTTTCCCACGCCGCCTCGCACGTGGCGAAGGATGAACGGTCCGCCGGAGCTGAACCACTCGTCGAATCGCCGCCTCCTGCCTCAGAAGCGTGTTTCGAAACGCGCGACTGGAGCGATCTGGCGAAGCATCCGCGTGAAGCCGGCACCCGCGCGCGAGGCCAGTGCCGCGGCGAAGGCACTCGCAGCAGGCACGGCACACGTGGTGTCGACTCGAGGCGCAAGGATTCTCGAGTGCGAAGGCGCGCAGTGGATGTTCCTGCCTCGGCGGCGAGCTCCCGTCCAATTTGCGGAATCTGCTCAAGGGTGTCAGGCACGTTGGCCTGCTGCTTCGATTGATGGAGGACGAAGTGGTTGGTTGGCGTCCGCGCTACGTCATCACGACCGAGCCCGAAGACGACGCGACGTTCAGAATCGCGGTGAGCACAACCGGGCGGCCGCGCCCGTTTCTCGCCGGCACCGGCCGCGTAGAAGGCAAGCACGCGTCGTTTCAGGTCTCAACAGCGCCCGAATCGAAAGGCTTTCAGGTTCGTATCCGCGGAACCTACAACGGCCGCCGGCTCGTGTTCGACCAGGCGCAGGTGGCGAGAAGCCGCCCGCCGGCACGTCAGCCGAGTCTCGCCCGCTGACCAACGCACGAGGAGAGTCCGATGCCACAAGACTTCGACGCGATTCGACTGACCAATGGCGGGCCGGCGACGTTCCTGCCTCCCGACGGATGGGCATGGTTCCATATCGACAATGGTCAGGCCGGCCGCCCGCTTGGCCGCCTCCGCTTCTCTCACGGAGGCCATCCGGGAGACTTCGAGATCATGTGCCTGCTACAGAACGGACGCGTCGGGATTCGGGCTCACCGCATCCACGCACCTCGTTGCACGTTCTTGGCCGAATCTCCACCGGTCGCGATTTCACATCCGCAGGAGCGATTACCTTCTTCCCGCCCGACGGCTTCGCGTGGTTTCACATCGACAACGGACCGGCGGGAGGCCGCCGGCTCGGCCGGTTGCGCATCTCGCACGGCAACAATCCGGGAGACATCGAAATCATGACGGCCACCCAGCAGGGAAACGTCGGCATCGGCACGCCGGATCCGCGCGAACGGCTCGATGTCAACGGCAATATCGTGGTCAGTGGCGACGTTCGGCTGACGGGGGCCGACTGCGCCGAGGAGTTCCGGGCGGCCGGCGATGAGACCATCGAGCCGGGAACGGTGATGATAATCGACGAGAGCGGCGCGCTCGAGCCGAGCGAGTGCGCCTACGACCATCGCGTGGCCGGCGTCGTCTCGGGCGCAGGAGACCTCCGCCCGGGTATCGTGCTCGACCGGCAGGATGGCGATGAGCACCGGGTTCCTATAGCGCTCGTCGGAAAGGTGTTCGTAAAGGTGGACGCGAGCGAGCATGCCATCAAGGCCGGCGATCTGCTCACGACGTCTGACGTGCGCGGCCACGCCATGAAGGCGGTCGATCGCTCGAAGGCCTTTGGGGCTGTGATCGGCAAGGCGCTCCAGGCGATAGCGGAAGGCCGGGGCCTCGTTCCTGCGCTCGTCAGTCTTCGCTAGATTCTAGCCGGTAGCGGTCGCGTCATCTGTAAGGCGCAACTTAAGTTGCGCCCTACCGGCTACCAGCTACCAGCTAGCTTAAGCCGCCTTAGGCAATGCCATGCGAGAGCGCTTTCGCCACGCCAGGAATCGGCGCAGCGCGAGCGCGAGGCCGGTGTAGACGAGCACCGCGCCGCCGGCCGTCACCAGGCCGGCAACGGTCTGCCCGATGAGTCCATAGACTTCGCCAGTGTGCGCGAACCGCAGCCACGTCCGCGCCCGGCGTCCGGCCGATTGACTCGAGTACGGCTCCCACCGTTCTACTTCGCCGGTGTTGCGGTTCAGCGTCAGCGTCGCCCGCTTGTGCGGCTGCCCGCCGTCACCCGAATCGAGCAGCAGCGCCACCCGCGATCCATTTCCCCCCGCGAGCGGGACGCTGATGGTCTTCCAGTCGGGCATGTGCGCTTCGGCTTTCGCGATGAGTGTCTCGAGCGCGACGGGCTTGCCCGCAGTAGCTCGAAGCGCGGAGGCGGAGGCCGCAGACGCAGCGGGCCTGCCCGCCGTAGCGCCTGGCGCGGAGGCGGGAGGTTGTTCCCCGTACGCGCGATACACGAGACCTGTGGCCCACGGGTACGAGATCACCACCCCGCCGGCAACGATGATGGCCAGCGGGATCGCGGACCAGATGCCGATCGCGTTGTGCCAGTTGAAATCGCGTGCCTTCGCCCCCAGCCCGCGCTTGAACCAGGTGATGTTTCGAAGCGCCGGCCACGTCCAGGTCTTCGGCCACCACAAGAACGGACCGCTCAGGACGATGAGGAGGAAGAGGAGGTTGGAGGCGCCGGTAATGGCTCGTCCGGTCGGACGGCTGTCGCCCGACATGGCGACGTATCGATGCCACTCGACCATCACGCGAAAGAAATCACGAACGCGCTGACCGTTCCCTTCCCCGTACACGACCCCCGAGTATGGATTGACGAACAGCTGCCGCCCCGGTCCGACCGCGAGCGAAGCCGGCGCGGATCTGTCCGACCTGATGACGACCGTCGTCGGCGTCAACTCCGGATGCGCGCGCTTCACCCTCGCGACGAGCTCATCGGGCGAGAGCGCCGCCGCGCCCGCGGGCGGCTCGCTGTGATAACCGCGCATGTCGGCCCACGCGGTGATCTGGCGCTGATAGGTGAGCAACGCACCCGTCACGCACATCATCAAAATCACCAGGCCGGCGGCCACGCCGCAAGTCAGATGCATCCAGAACAGAACGGTTCGCAGCCTCATGAGCGCCTCACATCTCTGCCCACTGGCGAAGCAGGTTGTGATACACGCCAGTCAGCTGGACGATCGAAGGGTGAGCGGGAACGTCGCGCGACAACTGTTGAATCGCGACGTCGAGATCGAACAGCAGCGTGCGCTGCCCGTCGTCGCGAATCATGCTTTGGATCCAGAAAAACGACGCCACGCGCGCCCCGCGCGTGACCGGCGTGACGCTGTGCAGGCTCGAAGCGGGATAGAGCACCATGTCGCCGGCGGGCAGCTTCACCTTGTGCACGCCGTAGGTGTCTTCCACCGACAGCTCGCCGCCGTCGTACTCGTCGGGATCGGCCAGAAAGAGCGTGGCCGACAGATCGGTGCGGATGCGGTGGCCCGATCCGGACATCTGTCGAATGGCGTTGTCCACGTGGTTGCCGAACGCCTGCCCGCCCTGGTATCGATTGAACAGCGGCGGAAACACGCGGAGCGGCAGCGCGGCCGACACGAACAGCGAGTTCCGCTGGAGCGCCGTGAGAATCATGTCGCCCAGCGTTTCGGCGACCGCGGATCCTTCGGGCAGCTGCATGTTGTGCTTGGCGCGCGCGGACTGAGGGCCGGCGGTCACCCGGCCGTCCACCCATTCCGCCTTGCCGAGCAGCTCTCGCGCCGAAGCGATCTGTTCCTCGCTGAGCAGATCCGGAATCGCCAGGAGCATCCAATCCTCTCTAGAACCGCACGCTCGAGGTCACCGTCGCCGAGCGCGGAGTGCCGGGGTTGTAGCGGCCGCCGTTGTTGTTGACGTTCCTGATGTAGACCTTGTCGGTCAGGTTGTTGATGTTCAGCCTCAGCGACAGATGGGCGTTGAGGTCGTACTCCGACCATCGCATCGACCAGCGAGTACCCCGGCGCGATGATGGTGTTGGCCGCGTTGATGAACACCTCGTCTGTGAACCGCACTCCCCCGCCGAGCGTGAGCCCGCGCGGAAAGTCGTAGGTGGTCCACAGACTGCCGGACCATTCGGGCGTGAGGGTCAGGCGCATGCCGTTGTTGACCGGGTTCTGACTGATCTGCCGCGTGTCGAGATACCCCAGGCTGGCGAGCACCTGCCAGCGCGTGCTGATCTGGCCGAGCGCGCCAAGGGTCGCGCCGTTGACCCGCTGCCCGTCATCCTGATTGAAGATGGGCGGCACGGCCGCGGCATCGACGGTGTAGATCACGTTCTCGTTGTCTGTCCGGAAGGCGGCGCCGGTCAGGGAGAGCCGGTTCTGGAAAAAGCCGATCTTGGTCCCGATCTCGTAGTTCCTCGACTCCTGCGGCTCGACGTTGGGGTTGTTCTGATTGTTCGGCTGCGCGCTGAGCGTAAAGTTTGCGGTGCCGGGCGGCGTGACGGTGGACCCGTACGAGAGGTACACGTTGGCCGTTTCCGTCAGCTGATACAGCAGGCCGGCTTTCCCGCTGACGAGCCCATCGGAGGTCTCGAGATCCGTTGTCGTCGCGCCGAGGTTGTCCACCGCCTCGAACGTCGCATCGTAATGCTCCCACCGCAGACCGCCGCTGAGCTGCCACCTCGTCCCGAGCTCGACCGTGTCGAAGGCGTAGACGCCGACCGTGTTCGTCCTGCCTCTGCTGAAAGCAGGCGTGGGCGACGGGTTGTAGCCGGCGACCGGGTCGAAGGTGTCCGGGTCGTAGATGCTCACCGGGTTGCGGGTGCCGACGCCTCCCAGCGCGGGAGCGAACTGCTCTTCGCTGGCCACTTCGATGCCGGCATTGGCCGCGTGACGAAGCCTTCCGGTGACGAACCGCGCGGCGACGCTCGTCTGGTTCGACAGGATGTCGTTCTCTCTCTCGTTTCCCTGCCGCGCAAGCGTGACGGTCTCGGTCTCGGGCACGAACGACGCGACGTTCTGAATAGTCGTAATGACCGCTTCGCGATGGGTGCGGTTGTAGCGCGCCTGGTGCCGGAGCGTGAGGCTCGCGTTCAGATCGTGCTCGAAGCGTCCGGTGTAGCTTTCCTGCTCGACGCGGTCGTAGTCGTAGTTGGCGCTGCCGAAGTAGTTCGCCTGATCGACCGGCCGGGTGGCAAACACGGTGGTCGGTGCCAGCTGCGATTCGGACCAGGCGGCTCCAGGAATGCCGTAGTCGGGCAGGTTGTTCTGCCGGGTCACCTGCGCGCTCGCGTTGACTCGCGTCAGCGTGTTCAGGCCGAGCGCAATCGACGGCGCAATCGATTTGTTTTCGCGCTCAACCACCTCGCGCCCGGGTACGCCCCTTCCTCCCACAGCGCGTTCAGGCGAACCGCCGAGTTGCTCAGCCACCGGCCGCCCTCGGCGAGACGAAGCGGCTGATTGAGATCGATGGTCGTGCGGTTCATGCCGCCGCTGCCGTACCCGTAGCTGATCAGGTGACCTGATTCGGCATGCGGCGTCTTGGTTTGCATGTTGACGTAGCCCGCCGCGTTGCCCCTGCCGACATCCGATCCGGTCGGGCCCATGAACACTTCGACCTGCTCGAGGTTGAACACGTCGCGCGACATCAGGCCGTCATCGCGCACGCCATCGACGAACAGGCTGTTGCTGGCGCTGAACCCGCGAAGGTTGAACATGTCGCCCGATGTGCTCGACGCGGCGCCGCCCTCGCCGGCCTGCAGGCTGATGCCGGGAACGTTTCGAAGCGCGTCGCTCAGGGTCGTCACCCCCTGCGCTTCCATCACCTCACGCGGAATGACTTCGATCGTCTGCGGGACTTCGATGAGCGGCTCGGCGTACTTGGGCGACGAAGGGCGCGGCTGCGGCACAGCGCCGGACACCTCGACAGCCTCCGACGCGAGCCGAATCTCGAGCGCGATATTGTTCGGGGACGTGACGCGCGCGGTCACGCTCGTGCCGTCGATGGCCCGGGCGACCGCCTCTTCCGCGGTGAAAATTCCGGACACGCCGGGCGACGAGATGTCGCCGATCGCGTCGGTGATCGTGATGCTGACGCCCGCAATGCGCTCGATCTCGGCGAGCACTGTTCGGAGCGGGCCCGCGGGCACGTCAAATCGCAGCCGACGCGGCTGGCCGCCCGGCGCCTGCTCGGGCAAGGCGCGGGCGAGGCGTGTCTCGGCGGGGACGGCGATGCGCAGCGATTCGAGACGCCGCACGAGCCCGGCGCCTTCGACAGGGGCGGCCGCGCGCGGCGCCAGGGTCGCGGAGGCGACGAAGGCGCCCATGACTGCCCAGCTCGATCGTGACTTTCTGGCCTGATGCTTGTGGCGCGGAACACGAGCCATCGCTCTCCTCGATCCGTCCGTCGTGTCGATTTGGGATCCCCGAGACTGAGACTCAGTCTCAATTTTCACAAGACTCTATATGCGACCAAATTGGTCGGTCAAGGGAAAAGTAGGGGCGGCGCCGTTGACGCGGGACCGGGAGTGGTAATACTCTTACTTGTAGGAGTAAGATATGCGGCTCACGTCGAAAGGCCAGGTCACCATCCCGCTCTCCATCCGCGAGCGCCTCGGGCTGATGCCGAACAGCGAAGTCGAATTCGACGTCGTCGGCGACAGCGTCCGCATCCGGAAAGCCAAGCGTCAGTCCCGCGGCCGCGATCTCGTCGCGACGTTGCGCGGGCGCGCGAACGCCGGCCTTTCCACGGCGCAGATCCTCGCGCTGACACGAGGATAGCCGCCTGAGCGCCGTCCTGGTCGACAGCAACGTCCTGCTCGACGTGTTGACCGAAGACGCCGAGTGGATCGACTGGTCGGCGGCGGCGCTCGAGCGGGCGGCCGCGGCATCGCCGCTGGCCATCAATCCGATCATCTACGCCGAGGTCTCGATCGGATTCGATCGAATCGAGGACCTCGACGCGGCGCTGCCGGCAGCTTGGTTCGAGCGGCGGGCGCTGCCGTGGGGAGCAGCGTTTCTGGCCGGCAAGTGCTTCGTGCGCTACCGCAGTGCAGGCGGTACCAAAGCGGCTCCCCTTCCCGACTTCTACATCGGGGCGCACGCCGCGATCGAGGGGCTGACGCTGCTCACGCGCGACCCCACGGCGATACCGTGCGTATTTTCCGAAGCTGCCGCTCATCGCGCCGCAGGCGTAGCTGCGCGTCATGGATTCGGGACGTCCGGTCTCGTCGAGTGACATGATTCGAAGCCCGAGTCCAGGACGGCCCCACCTTCTGCCGACAGGAACTCCCATCTGTAAGACACCGGTTCGAGCGTGAGCCGAAGGATTCCGAATTTCGTCAGGACGACTTCGCTGCCGTGAATCCGCCGCACCGGCTCGGTGAGCTGCGCACCACCGGTGCCCACCACGAACTGCCGGATTCCGTACTCGGAATCGGGGCGGCTGTCCGGTGTCTGCCGGGCAAGCCGTTCGTAAAAATGCTCGTGAGCCGAAATGATCACCTCGGCGCCCGCGTCGTACAGCGTCGTCCACAGATCGCGCGACGACGGGAGGGACCGGTTCGAGACCGTGGTGTCCCGAGCTCACGAGCGGATGGTGGAAGTACGCCACGGTGCAGAGCGACGGCTGCGCGGTGAGCTCGCGCCTGAGCCACTGCGTCTGCGCCATGCCTCGAGCCGCATCCAGGTTGCTGTTCAACGAATACACCTGCCAGCCTCCGCTGCGATAGCGGTAGTACCCGAGTCCTGACGGGCCGGCACTCGAGCCGAAGTAGGCAAAATACGGCGCCGCGTCAGCGGATTCGTATTCGTGGTTACCTGGCGCGGGGCGCGTCCGGGCTTTGTGCCGTCCCCAGGTCGGGCCGTAGCATTTCTCGAATTCTGCCGCCGAGCCCCGGGGTACGCGGAGATCGCCGGCGGCGAAGATCGTTCCCTGCTCCTGGTCGAGCAGCCGGCCCGTCGCGGCAGCGCCCTGGGAGCCACAGACGGCAATGTCGCCGGCGCCAACGAGCACCGAGACCTCGTCGGAGACCGGCGCCGAGGGCGATTGCACCTGTCCGCTGCAGCCCGGCCACACCAGCGCTGGGACCAGCAGCCAGATCAAGCCACTCGATGTTCCGGATGCGCGCGCCATCAGCGGTTATCTCGACGTCCCTTCGCGGGCTTTTGCTACCTCTTGCAACACGTACGGCGATCGCTTCTTTGCGAATTCCACGAGATACGCAACCCCCTGGTCATAAGACTCGTTGGAGAACGGCTTCGAGGCATCTTCGTAGACCGACCGCCTGATCAGCGCATCGGCCCGCGCAATCTCGGATTCGAGCCATCCACCATCGGACGCCGAGCGGGCGCATCGTTCGAGCACATCCAGGTACAGATTGCGGAGGTCCGCAAACCCGAGCGCGCGACCGAACAGCACGTTGTCCTCGATGCGCGCAAAGATCGGCGAATCGATCCGTTGAAACGTCGTGTCGCGGTCCCAGGCGAGCAGGCGGTGCACGTTGGTGGCGGCGGGCCGATAGAGATAGAAGTTTGCCATTCCAGCAGTGCCGAGAAACCCGTCGGCTTCGGCCAGAAATGTCTCGATGGCGACGTGACTGACGAGCTGCGGCAGGTCGATGTACTGACTCACCCACTCGCGCCACATCCCGCCGACCTCGTGATTGGCCTCGCGGAAAAGGTCGCGGATGGGCGAGTACAAAATGGAGTCCGGCTCCAACTGCCGCGTCTGGGGATGGAAGAGCCACTTGTAAGCGTCGAGATCGTCGCCCAGGTATTCACCTTGAAACGGGGTGACGAATTTCTTCTCGAACAAGTAGCCCGAGCTTTCACCGATCGTCCGCCTCAGAAAATCGGAATCCACCGGTTCCACCAGCGTGTACACGCCGGCGTACACGTCGTTGATGTAGAGACGGCCGAACGACTCGCGCGGCGCCGGCTGCCCCATCCGATCGATGAAGGCCATGCTGGTTCGTTCGCGAATCAACGCCGGATCGGTGAGCACGTTGTCGAGGACGAGCGAGTTCAGCCGCAGAAACTCCTGTCCCTGCGATGTACCGGTTGAAGTCGACTCTCAGGCCGGGCTTCGTCCGGCTTCGACTCGCCAGGCCCCGGACCCGGACCCCGACATTGCGCACGCGGATGCTGACGCCAGACGAAGTCGGCGGGATAGTACCGATCCTCCCAATAACGCTCCAGCATCTCGCTGAGATCTCGCGAATTGATGAACAACCGGACTTCCTGGAGTGTCCCGGGGTCGAAGAAATCGGTGGCCTGCTGCGCGTACCCGACCGCAGGCGTCAACCCGACGCCCATGGAGAGCAGGCACGACCAGGCGAACGTCGAGAAGCGGGTCATCATTGGCACCTCACAAGGCAAGTTGAAAGTCGAACGCACGCGGCTCCAGAAGCCGGCCCGGCCCGGCAGCGGCCCCATCGATGGGTCGCGAAGGCGCTCGCGAATCAGGTTGGCCTGGATCTTCACCCAGCGATTCAGGTACCAGTTCATGCCCAACGTCAGCGCGTGATCCGAGTTACCCATCACGTTGTCCGCCCGTGCGCTCGTCGAGGGACTGCCGATTTTCACCGCGCTGCCAAACGTGAGGCTTTCAAACCGCGCCGCGACCTCGATGGCGCCGAATCCGCCCCGCTGTAAGAGCGGACGAAAGGGATTTCGCGGCGTATCGAGCCCATCGGACTTGCGTTCACCGGTGAGGGCGAACGTTCCGCTCACGTACCATCCTTCTGCCACGAGCGGCGAGAGATCGCTGTCATCCACCCCTTGTCCTCGACGCTCGTCGGTCGAGGCGGATGTATTCGGCCTGTACGGAAAACGGTCCGGGGCGCCACCGCGCTTCCAGGCCCGTGCGCTGCCGCCGCCCTTTGACCCAGATGTCAGAGTCGAAGAACGACGCTCCGAGCACGGTTCGCGCGCGGATAGCCGGAAACCCCTTCGGGATCGTCGTTCCGCTCACGGCGACGCCGGCGTGAAAGTCGGCGAGCGCCGACTTCGAGCGGCGGAACGGCGCGACGATCAGGCGAGCGGCTGTCGCCTGGCCGCCGAATACCCGGGCGCTCGAAGAGGGTCGAGCGTTGTCCCCGTCATGCTGGAAGACTCCCGCCTCGTAGGTGATGACCTCATCGAGGACCTTCCCGTGCACCATGACGCCTCGATCGCGCCCCGGCGCAAGCCGCGAGGCAATGCGCGATCGATAGATGAAATCGAGATTGGTGGCGCTGGTGTTCTCGTCGAGGCAGAACGGCAGCTTGAACTTGCCGGCTTTGATTCGAACCGTCTTGAACTGACGGTAATCGACATACACATCCCGCCACTCGTTCGAGGTCAGCTCGTACTCGACCTGGTAGTCGACGATCCTGGCCACGCGTCCCTGGATGCCGACCCGGCGCCGGGCGATGTCCAGCGCCGTGTCCGCGGCGTCCGCATCGGCCAGACCTCCCGAGGAACGGATGTCCCCCTGAACGCGTGCACGGAAATCGATGCGCAGCCAGCTCCCGGCACGGACACTCGGGTGATCCGCCCATGCAAAGCGGATCTCCTGCGCCGCCAGGGGCGACCAGACACCGAGCGCCAGGATCGCGACGATGAAGATGCGTTTCATGACAGCTGAAACGACCGGCCGCCGCCAATCAAACAGCCTGTTTCAACCGTCGCTGCCAGACGTTCATGTCAACGGAGGCAGCAGGTGTCAGATCAACCAATCGTCGAAACCGAAGCCGACAAGGGTCGCGACGCGGAAGAGAAGAAAAAGCGAAAGAAGGACAAGGTCCGGTCGGCCTGGATCTCCTTTGTCGGGCGCATCCTCGCGCAGGTCCTCGGCGCTGTCGCGACCGTCGCGCTTGGCGTGATGGTGCTTCACACCTACGCGGCGCCAGGCGGCCCAGCGCCTTTGAAGGAAGGCACGAGCCCGGTGCCGGAGATCGTCCCTGTGAGTCACGTCCGTCCCGACGGGGAGATTTTTCTCGCCGTCCTGCCGCTCGAGAATTACTCAGCTGGCGGCGGCGACGAGTATCTTGCCGATGGAATGACCGAGACCTTGACGACCGGCCTGTCGAAGGTCAACGGCCTCCACGTCATCTCCCGTACATCGGCGATGCAGTTCAAAGGTCAGAGGAAATCGCTTCGCGACATGGCGCTGCAGCTCGGCGCGCACTGGATTGTCGAGGGGTCGATTGCGCGGGCCGGGAAGCGCGTTCGAATCACGGCACAGCTGATAAACGCCAGGACGGATTTGCATCTCTGGGCCGAGAGCTACGACCGGCCCGTCACGGACGTTCTCGAGCTGCAGGCTGAAGCGGCCGAGGTGATTTCGCAAGCGATCACGGGCGTCCTGCTCTCGCAGTGACGTTGGGCCGCTGTGGCAGGCTTGCGGCGCCTAACGCCAATCGCCGGCGGCGACGAACCCCGCCCAGTAGAACGGGTGCGTACTCTGGCGTTTCTCGCGGCGAAGGCGCAGGACAGTCATGCTGGCATAGCGCATCGCGTCAGCGGTGTCGAGCTGCTTCTGCAGCCGGCCCTGATACAACGCACGCATCCACTGACTGGCAGCCTGATCCTGAACCGACCAGAGGCTCATGACGACCGTGCGCGCGCCGGCCACTTGAAATGCGCGGCGCAACCCGAACACTCCCTCGCCGACCTTGACCTCACCCAGGCCCGTATCGCAGGCCGAGAGAACGGCCCACTGGACACCTGTCAGGTTCAGCGACGCAACCTCTTCCGCCGTAAGAATGCCGTCTTCCTCCTCGGGCCCCGCGGCGGCCCGGCGGTTTGCACCCGCCAGCGCTAATCCCGACAAAAGCAGCGGATTCTCGTCGCTCGCCGGTTGCGCTTCCGTCTTCGTCGCCACAGCCAGTCCACCTACGGCGCGAGTCCCGTCGAGCGCCGATACGCAGGCATTTCCTAAAAAGAAGCCGTGGGTCGCGAGGTGAAGCACACGAGTTCCGGGCCCGAGCTCCTTGAAGGCCCGTTCGTTTGCGTGACCACCCGTAAGAACCCGCAGCGAGTCGATATCGGCTGATGTATTCGAGCCAAACTCCTTCCACAGAGCTGCGATTTCGTCGGCCTCGCGGCGAGCGGCCGGCAGCGCCCCGAACCGCAGTGTCTGGAAGCTGCCGCACGCTGAACGCGCCCCGCGAAACGGCGCCGGCGTCCGCACCGATGGAGATTGACGCTCGGGAGCCAGGGCCGCAAAATCCTCCGCGTTTCCGAACGCGGGCCCGCCCAAGGCCAGCAACCCCCGGCCTGTGGCCGCGTCCGCCGGGCGAACGAGGTCTCGCTCGGCAGAGAGGTAATGGATGACGGCTGCCTGCTCGAGAAGATAGCTCGTTTGGCCAGTGGGCAGCGCAGCGAGGGGAACAAGATTCAACGAGCCGTCGGGCACGACAAAAATTCTGGTGACCTCCTGAAGATGGGCGGCTAAGGGATCCCATACTCGTTGTCGCAGCATCGTGCCGGACGTGCGAAGAGATCGTTCGGCGACGAGGGTCACAGTGTTCCTTCGCCAGCGGGCCACGAGGCTTTCGATTGCTGCTGCGCTGCCGAGCGGGACAACGGTCGGCGTCGATTCGCCTGAATGCAGGATGAAGGCGACATACGACGGAACAGGTCGCGCGGGGCTTGCGGACATCTTCCGATCAGCCGGCTTCTCGTTGAAGACGGTTCGCTCGAAGCGGACGAACGACACCAACGCGGTCCCTGGCGGAAGGGCTGCGCGCACCTCGTCGAGCCCGCTTTCGGCGCGCGAGAGCCGGGACTTGAACCTGGCGCTCTTCTCGGCCAGTGCGCGTTCGGCGAGCTCTTTCTCGCGTTGAGCGTCCTGCACCAGCGCCACGTATTGATCTGACCGCTGCTCGCCGGGGCCCCTCACGACGAGGTTGGCGAGCCGCTGCCGGGCCGAGGTGAGAGCCTTCCATAGCGGCGCCACATCGGGAGAGGACGCTTCGGTGGCTTCGTGCCGCCTTGCGGCCATCTCGTCGAGAATCAGCGCCCTGCCCCGGATCAGCGCGTCAAACGTGAGCGTCGTCGCTGCCGGGTCGCTACTCCAAAGTGAGAGCGCAAGATCCAATCCCTTGGGACGTCTCGCACCGTACGCGAGGGCCTGCCGCTCGGGTAGATACCGCAGGGTCAAGCGAAGGTGGTCGCGACCGCTCTGTTCGGCGTTGAGCGCGGTTCGCAGCGCCTCGGCGGTCTGGCCCAAATTGGCTACCGCGACAGCCAGAGAGGCTTCTGCCTCGGCAACCGAAGGATGAGAGGGTCCCAGTATTCGTCGCAGGATGTCCAGAGCGCGTTCGTAGGACGTTCGCGCGGCCCTGTCGTCGCCCTGAATGGCCTGAAGCCCCGCATGCAGGATGAAAGCCTCGGCAGCGCTTCGGGTCTCACGCTCGGCGGACTGCTCCCAGATGGTCAGCGCCCGTGTGGACAGCTCGTACGCCTGACCGACTTGACCCTGCCTGGCTACAGTGGCGGACAACTTCGCGAGCGTCCGGGCGACGTCGCGATGATTCTTCCCCAGGGTCCGTTCCCGTATTGCGAGCGCACGCTCGTAGAGCGCCTTGGCTTCGGCGTTGAATCCTTGCTCACTGAGCATCTCGGCGAGGGCGTCAGCGGCGCGAGCGACGAAAGGATGGTTTGGACCAACCACGCGCTCCCACGTGGCGATGGCCCGATTGAACTGACGCCGCGCCTCCGAGTAGTCCCCCAACGCGGCACTGACGATCGCGAGGTTGTAAACAACCGTGGTCACCCGGGTGTGCTGCGGTCCAAGGCGCCGCTCGTAGATTTGCAAGGCTCGCTCGTAAGTCTGGCGAGCCTCCGAATATTCTCCCTGTAAGACAAGGCTGTTTGCGAGGTCGTTCAGTTGCACTGCCACCAAAGGATGATCGGACCCGAGCGAGCTCTCAGCAATCGCAAGGGCGCGCTCGCGAAGCGTGCGGGCGTCGGCCAAATCGCCCAAATCGGCCACAGGGAGTGCCAGATTCCTCAGATAGTAAGCGAGATCCGGGTGACCGGGCCGCAGCGCATTTTCGGCAACGGCCACAGCTCGCGCAGAGAACTGTTTCGCTTGAACGAGATCGCCCTCAAACCAGAACTGGGTCCCGATCAAGCTGAGCGTGCGAGCCATTTGAGGGTGTGCCGGATCGACAGCTTCGCGAAGCGCCAACGCCCGTTGCAGGACGGGTCGTGCTCGAGCATATTCGCCTCTGCGCTGAAGCACCGATCCGTGAACCTCGAGGGTTCGCGCGATTTTGGCATCGCCTCGATCGAGCGTCTTCTCCTTGATGCCAAGCGCCCGCGTGATCGCCGTCAACGCCTGGTCATGGTGCTCTGCCAGAGTGAGAGCCCAGGCAAGATGGTCAAGGTCGTCGCCGACAACAGGGTCTTCTCGTCCCAGCGCCCGCTCGCGAACGGCAACAGCTCGTTCGTACGGGGCGATCGCCAGCTGATATTCGAAGAGCTCGGCGAGCACATCGCCCAGGTTGCGCAAGCTGGGCGCCAACATCGAATCGTCCGCCCCGACATGTGCTTCCTTCGAGCGAATCGCCTGCTCGGCGAGTGCTCGCGTGCGGGGTTCTGCCCCCTTGCCGTTGCAAATCAACGCCTCGACAAGCAGATCGGTTGCTCGCGCGACTTCAAGCGATCCCGAGCCTTGTGCACTCTGGATTACCGAAACGAGCCCCTCGGCTTCCGCCTCGGCCTCGGCATACTTTCCCTCGCCGATCAAAGATCGAATTGACTGGAGGCCCGCCTCGGAGTTTTCTGTCCGCTGATTGCTGGTAGACGGCGCCGGACCGACCAGCATGGTGAGACACACCAAAGCGAGCACAGCGCTCCTGCGTATGGACGCTCCACTCGCGGCCGGATGCTCCAAGTGTCCCCCTTGTGTTTTTCCGCGCTCCTATAGCAAACGCAGGTGTCGCGAGCTCAGTCCCCCTGCCGCGGCCAGCAGTCGCCGGCCTCCCGCGTCCAGCCCCAGTTGGGTTCCCGGACCTAAACCGTATGTTGGATGCGACAGCACCAGCACAGTGATGTGCCTCGCGTTTGTCACGATTTCTTTCAGCCCGCGGAACGACCGCTCCACGTGTTCAGCCGTACGCTGTCGGTACTCCTTGTCGTCGAGGCCCAACTTGTCTGTGGGGTTTGTCAGAACCGCGCGAATGACATTTTCCAACTTCGCGAGGGCTTCTTCGGACAACTGCAACGACCTGGCAACCTCTCTGTATAACTCAGCGACACTCCTCGCTCCGGCAGACGCGGCAATTCCGCCGCCATTTCGCGCCATCATCAAGGGGAGGAGGCCCAGACTGACGTCCCCTGGTCCCAGTCCGACTTGACGTCCCCTGGTCCCAGATCGGACTTGACGTCTCCCGGTCCCAGGTCCGACTTGACATCGCCCGGTCCCAAACCCAGCGTCGCGTGCGTGAGGACTCTCTTCGCCGTTCTCTCCACATTCGCCAGGGCTTCCTCGAGCTGCGCGAGCGATTGGGCAACGGGGTCGGGAGGCGCGGCCGCGGAACGATCGTCTCCGTTCGCGACCGCCAGCGCGCTCGGGGTTATGGGCGCCGCGAGAGCTGCTTCGAAGTACTGCTGTTGCTGGGCGGAAAGGTCCTCCGCCAATCGGAGATAGGGCGGTCGTATCCGCGCGGCCATCGCCAGCCGCTGCTGGTCCGTCACCGCCGGTGTCGCGTCAAGAGCCTGGCTCGCGATTGCGCCTGGATGGCGCCCCGCGCCATTCAGCGCTCTTGTCACGATCTTCTGCGCATTCGCCAGCGTCCTCTCCAGCTTGATGAACGAACGGTTGACCCCCACCAGGAGCTGAGCGACGCCCGTCCGATCTCCGAGTCCGGTTGCGCCTGTGGTTTTGACGAACTCAGCGACTTCCTCGTTCACGTCCTCCAGAAGATCTTTGAGCTTCTCGAACACGAGCTTCGCCCAGGCATTGCCTTTCGTCAGCTCGAGTTTCTTGTATGCCGGCTCGGTCAACTCCAGCCGCATCAGATCCGCTGCTCCGGTCACGGAGAGAGCAAAGATCCCCAACCCGTGAAGCCCCTCGAGCTCGGGACCGGCTTCATGCCTGATGACGAATGACCCGGCTCCCGGCACCAGGAAATCCCGCATCGTTCTGGCCGCATTTCTTATGCGCTTATCACCTGCGTTTCTCTGATCACCTACTTTGATCAAGTTGTTGCACAAGTCGAAGAGGTCGATGAGCGGCCGTACCTCTCCGTGCGCAGTATCCAGAAACGCCTCGGCAATCTGACGTCCTGTTCCATTGCGCCGAACCGCACCATCCAGAGCACCTGCGAGCTCCTTGATGTGGTTGTCGAGCTCGTCTGCCTTCCCGAGGTCCAGGAGCGTCAGCGCAACGCTCCCGCGCCCGAGTGATTTCATGAAATGGTCGACAATGCGTTCCCCGAGGATCTCCGGTCCGATACCCGGGTTTTTGACAATCTCGTTCAGAATCTTTTCATAAGGCCAGCCGGCGAAGGGCATCGAGATCTCTGATGCGACGAGAAATTTCGGACCGTTGCGCAATTCGAAGGCAGCCTCCGCATAGCTCATCGCGCACGCGTTGGAGCCGAGGATGTCGATGTTGCGACCCTTCAGCGCCTTTGCCATTTCAGGGATTGTCAGTGCGTCGCCATGGTCCCGGCCGAACCCCAGGCCGTAGGCGTGCCCCCAGAGCACAAGAAGATAGTGGTCCGCCTTGTTCTCCGCGGACTGAGCCCAGTCCAGGAAATCCTTGAATACTGCAGGATCCCCGCTGTTGTTCCTGCGAGCGCCGTTCTTGTGCGGTTTGCACACGCCGCAGAATTCGCTGTCTCTCTTCCTGATGCGATAGCGCTCGGGATACCCAGGCCACCGGCGATCGATCTGCACGATGACGTTCATGTCGTCAGTGGTGCCGACTTCCTGCAATTCTTCGATGTCCCTGACGGCAGCTTGCTCGGTTTCTTCAGCACGCTGGGATTCGGTCGGGGCCGCCGCCATGTAGAGCATCACGGTCCACTTTGGCTTTGCCGGCGCTTTTTTAGCCATCGCCCTCTCTCCTTCGATAACCGATGGCAGGTTCAACGGCCAGCGGTGGCCCTCCGCAAAGACACTCGGACGCGGCGGACCCATCATGTAAGGCGTGCGCTTGTGTTGGAAGATGGCAAGCCTAGTCCAGATATCTTCGTTCCGCAACGATGCTCCGCTCCCCCTGCGTACAACGTCACGAGGGGAGCGTTCGAACAGACTCCGCGATTGTTCGAATCGACGCTGCCGGCCGTTATGGTCATTGTCAGAGGATCGTGTGACCAGAGGGGCAACTATGGTTGGCGCTTCGGCTACGGCGGATCTCATTGGAAGAATTGGGCTTATAATGGGCCCTCCTTTCACGCCGGCGGTCTCGGGATTTATGACCGACCATCACATTGCGCCGCGAACGGCAGAAGGTGACCTCAGCGCACTGAGCTCCGCCGAATCCTCGTTTGCACTTCTGTTGCGTGCAAAAACGGGTGACCAGGGGGCTCTGGAAGCGCTGTTTGCACGCTATCTTCCCCGCGTGAGGCGCTGGGCGCACGGGCGGCTGCCCGCATACTCGCGCAGTCTCCTGAATACCGACGACCTGGCACAGGAGGTGCTCCTCCGCGCGATCGCCTCGCTGGACAAGTTCGAGCCGCGCCACGAAGGTGCGTTTCAGGGATTTCTGAGGCAGACGATCCTCAATCGGGTGCGCGACGAAATACGGTACACCCAGCGGCGGCCCACCGGCGAGGCCCCCGAACAGGAACCTGCCGCAAGCGACGCCTCACCGCTGGAGATTGCGATCGGCCAGCAGGCACTGGAGCGATACGAGTCTGCGCTCGAGCGGCTGAGGCCGCAGGATCGCGAGCTCATCGTGGCACGCTGCGAGCTGGATTTCTCTGCCGCCGAGATCGCCGCGATGTTCGGGAAACCGACGGCGGCGGCCGCCCAGGTCGCTGTCGGACGGGCTCTGGTCCGGCTCGCCGAGGAGATGGCCCGTGGCTGATGATTCGCGCCTGGTCGACGTGGCCACGGCGGTTGCAGAAGGGTCCGAGGTCGACTGGGACGCCGCCGAAAGTCATGCCCATGACGATCGACAACGGACGATCGTCCGGGAGCTTCGCGTCCTGGCGACCATGGCAAGCATCGTCCGGACTCCTCTCGCCACGCCGGCCACCGCGACGCACTCCCCGGACGCAGACGTCGAGGCCGGCAGCATGTGGGGCCACCTTCGCATTTGCGAAAAGATTGGCCAGGGATTGTTCGGCAGCGTCTATCGGGCGTGGGATACGCGGCTCGAGTGTGACGTCGCCGTCAAGCTGATCAAATCGTCTGGGGTGTCGCGCGCGTTCGATCTCTCACGATCGATTACCGAGGCGAGACTGCTGGCGCGCGTGCGGCACAAGAATGTCGTCCGGGTCCTCGGCGCGGATTCGCACGACGACCGGTTCGGAATGTGGATGGAGCTCATTGCCGGCCGTTCGCTCGAACAGGTGCTCACGATGCAGGGCCCGATGAGCACGGGCGAAGCGACACCGATCGGCATCGACCTGTGTCACGCGCTCGCTGCCGTGCATGGCGCCGGGCTCCTGCACCGCGACGTCAAAGCGCATAACGTGGTGCGTGAGAGCGGGGGCAGGATCGTGCTCATGGACTTCGGCACGGGCCGTCACATCGACGGTCCCGATGGACCAACCGACAGCATGGCGGGAACACCGCTCTACCTCGCGCCCGAATTGTTTCTCGGGCACAAGCCGTCGATCGCCTCCGATGTCTACAGCCTGGCTGTGCTCCTTTATCACCTCGTCACCGGCAAATACCCGGTTCACGGAAGTACTCGACGCGACGTTGAGTTGGCCCATCAGGAAGCCCGGCGAAAGCCTCTCCGGGATGCGCGGCCGGACCTGGCGCCTGCCTTTATCGATGTGGTCGAGCGGGCGCTCTCGCCGAACCCCAAAGATCGATACGCGTCGGCTGGCGAGTTCGGAGACGCGCTCGCGGGAGTCGCCGGCATCCCCCATCCGCGGCCTCACTCGACAACGGCACCGCACTCGAAATGGAGGCTGCCGGTCGCCGTCGCCGCCGGCGTGTTGCTGGCGATCGTCGCGATCGGCCAATTCGACCGCCGCGCGTCCGACCGCGCTGATTCCTCCCAGCCGGGGCCCGGCGTGATCTCAAACTCCACATCAGGAGCAAACGAAGGCACCGGCGCCGGGGTTCCCGTCGGCGCCGCTTACAACGTTGCCGCTTCCTTTTATGCCGTGAGAAACGGCCAGAACGTGCGGCTCACACAGGGAAGCCGCGTGGCGCCGGGCGACAAGCTGTTTGCCTCTGTCGAAGCATCACAGCCCGTCCATGTTTACGTGATCAACCGCGATGACACCGGTCAGGCGTATCTCTTGTTCCCGCTTCACGGGTATCTTCCAGCCAATCCGATTCCCGTGAGCCAGGTGAACCATCTTCCTGGAACGCGGGACGGGAATCAGCACTACTGGGAAGTCACCAGCCCCGGAGGCCGCGAGCACTTCTTCGTGTATGTCACGCCACAGCGGCTCGTAGAGTTCGAGCAGCTTCTCGCGGCATTGCCTCGAGCAACAGTCGGGCGGAGCGTGAGCAGCATGCCCCTCTCGGCGTCTGCGGTCGGTGTGCTTCGCAGTGTCGGCGGCCTGAGCCCTGCCGACCAGACCGCCCCATCCGCCATGGGGGCCGAGTTGGAGAAGCTGGCCCCTCTGCCGGATACGAACGAGGCAACCAGCGGCGTCTGGGCACGAAGAGTGACGTTCGAGAATCCCCTGCCATAGCGCGTCGCGCCTGCCTCACTACCCTCCTTCCTCCAGCCACTCCCAGCACCCCGGCCGGCGGTGTGCGGCAGTCGGTGTTCGATCGCCCGGGCGGAGACGTTATCAGCAGCAGAACGGTTGGCCAGCCTGGCTAGCCGCAGGCAACCTGAAGGAGGTTCGTCATGTTCGCTCGCAGAGTCATCGTGTGCGTCGGCCTCATCGTGGGCGTGCTGGCCGTTCGGTCGATTGGTGCCAACCCGGTGACGTGGAAGCGCACAACGCATTTCACGTTCAACGCACCAGTTCGCCTGCCGGGTGTATTGCTGCCGCCTGGCACCTACACCTTCGAGCTGGCCAGTCCGAACGATCTGAGTCTCGTCCGAGTCACGGATCGGGCGGGCTCGAGGGTCCATTTGACGGCTTTCACGTATCTGGTCAACCGCCCGGACGCCGGGCGGACCGACGCGGTCCTCACATTCGGCGAAGCAGGCCCATCAAGCCCCCGCCCGATCAACGTCTGGTATCCGCAGGGGGAGCGCACCGGACGTCAGTTCATCTACTAGCCACAGCCTCCGCCATGCCGGATGTCCGGGCATCCGGTATGGCGGACACGCCCTCAGCGAAGGATGATCAAGCGCCCGGTTCGGCAAATACCTGATGGCGCTGCTCGCCGAGCCCGGTGATGCCCAGGCGCAGGCGATTCCCGGGACGGAGATAGACAGGCGGGCGCTGAGCCATTCCGACTCCCGGCGGCGTTCCGGTCGAAATGATGTCGCCGGGCTGCAGGCTCATGAACCTGCTGATGTAGCTGACGAGCCGCGCGACCGGAAAGACCATGTGCCTGGTCGTGCCCTTCTGATACATGTGGCCGTCGACCTCGAGCCACAGCTCGAGATTCTGCGGGTCGGGCACCTCATCGGTCGTGACCAGCCAGGGACCGATTGGTCCGAAGGTGTCGGCGCTCTTGCCTTTCACCCATTGGCCGGTGCCTTCGAGCTGTAACGCGCGCTCGGACAGATCGTTCACCACACAGTAGCCGGCGACGTGGGACAACCCGTCGGCTTCGGTCACGTGCTTCGCGGGCTTTCCGATCACGACGCCGAGCTCCACTTCCCAGTCGGTCTTCTGCGAGCCGCGCGGGGTCACGATATCGTCGTTGGGACCGCAAATCGCCGAGGTCGCCTTCATGAACAGGATCGGCTCTGCCGGAATCGCCACGCCCGATTCGGCGGCGTGGTCCGAGTAGTTCAGGCCGACGCAGATGAACTTCCCGACGCTCCCGACGCACGCACCGAGTCGCACGTCCCCTTCAACACGCGGGAGGGTTGATGGATTGATCCGGCGAAGACGCTCGAGCGTTTCAGGAAGCAGCGAGTCGCGGGCAAGGACGGGGATGAGGCTGGAGAGATCGCGGAGGGCGCCGCCAGAATCGAGAATGCCCGGTTTCTCGCCGCCGCGCGCGCCGTACCGCAAGAGTTTCATTTATTAGTGTGTCGCGGGGCGCGGGGTCACTGTGCCAGCCTCGGCGTGGCATCGCCGGGCGTCAGACCCATTGCCCACTTGATCGCCTCGAGATACATCTTCTGGATGTCAGGATCGTCCCACGTCTCGGCGAAGTGGCCGAAATTTGACCAGAACGTCCGCCCCTTGCCGTAGGTGCGCGCCATCGCGACGGGAAGATCGGCGTCCTTCCGGTGATAGTCCGGATGCTTCAGGTCAACGCTCGCGGCATCGAGATGAGCGAGCACCCTGACCTTTTCGCGCGAGTACGGCTGCTGCCTGAGGACGTAGAACTCTTCTCGTTTCACGAACGAGGGGGCGAAGTGGCGCATCGCGGGAAAATCGGGCGCGTCGACCACGACGCGCCCTTCGAAGATGCCCCAGGGATGATTGTCGAAGTATCCGCCGATCATCTCGCCGAATTCCGGCCACTCGTAGAACGCGGCGTTGCCGGTGTGCGCGGCCACGACGCCCCGGCCGTCATCTTTGACGAAGGAGATGAAGTCCTTTTTCTGCTGCTCGCTCCAGTCGCCTTCGCCCGAGATGAACAGGAAGACCGCGTCGAAGTCGACGAGGGTCCTGGCATTCCGGGCCGGCGGCGGGACGGGCTGTCTGGTGATCCACTGCGAGTCGGTGCGGATGAACGTGTCGTAGACCCCCGACTGCCGTCCGAGGTGATCGACGACCGCGAGCGCGTGGCCGATCGAGTCGTGCGTGTAACCGGTGTGCGTATCGGCCAGCGCCAGCAGGCGCCTGCGCGGCGTCTGCGCATCCGCCACGGCAAACGCGGCGAGAAGGGGAAGCAGAAAGATGACTTTTCGCATTACGTGCCGACGGCTTTACCGGACGATTCTCGCACGACAAGGCGCGGCGGGATGATGACGCGCCGCGGCGCGTCCTTCTCGTCGCCGTCGAGGCCATTCAGCAGGAGCTCCGCGGCGTTCAATCCCTGCTCCTTACGGGACCAGCCGACGGTCGTGAGGGGCACCTTCAGCAGATCGCTGAGGGCGATGTCGCCCACGCCGACGACCGCGATATCGTCGGGCACGCGCAGCCCGGCCTCCCAGATCGCTTTCATCGCACCGATCGCGGCGGGGTCGTTGGCGGCGAATACCGCGTCGAGGCGCGGCCGCACCGACAGCAGCCGCTTCATCGCGCGATAGCCGTCGCTTTCCATGAACCCCGCCTGGACGAACCAGTCGGGGGCCGTGTTCACCGCTCTCGCCTTGAGCGTGTCCCGCCATCCTTTCTCCCGCCGCTTGGCGTGGGCGATCGCGGGCCCGCCGATGTGCCCGATCGCCTTGCGGCCAACTTCCAGCAGGTGCGAGGTCGCCAGCACGCCCACGCGCTCGTCGTCGGTCAGCACGCGATGGCACTCGACGCGCGGATGGTCGTCGCGATCGATCATCACGAGCGCCGTGCCGAGCCCGGTCAGCTGCCTCAACAGATCGTCGTTCTCCGAGCCGTGCGCCGAGGCGAGCACGATGCCGTCCACCTGCCGGCTCCGCAGCATCTCGAGCTCGGCGCGCTCCTTGGCGGGATCCTCGCCCGAGCTGCACAACAGCAGGCCGTAGCCGCGCAGCGCTCGCGACCGGCTCGATGCCCGCGATGACCTCGACGAAAAACGAGTGCATGAGATCGGGAATGACGATGCCGAGCGTGTGGCTGCGGCGGAGGGTGAGGCTGCGCGCGACGGCATTGCGCTGGTAGCCGAGCTCTTCGATCTTGGCCAGCACGCGATCGCGCGTGGCGTGGCTGATGTCCCCGTGGTTGTTCAGGACTTTCGAAACGGTCATGACGGAAACGCCGAGCTCTCCGGCAATCCGCCGCATCGTGGGTCGCGCCATGATTCGGTGTGTTCCTGCTTTAGCGCTATAGGGGGCTTACTTTACCGGTAAAGCATACATATCCCCTGCTTTCCTTTCTATTTCCTGACATACCGCGTAATCCCCCGCAGGGTGTTCTCCGCGGCGTAGATCGTGCCCTTCGCATCGACGGCGATGCCCTCGCCGGCGGCGCCGTCGGTCTTCTCTGTCTGATGGCCGGGCACGAAGTACATCACCTTGCCATCTTTCAGGCTGCCGATGCGCGCGCCCTTCTTCCATCCCGGGTGGTTGTTGGCGTTGCTCTCCGAATCGATCGCGTAGAGCGTCTCGTTCGGCCCGATGAACAGACCGCTGACGCGGCTGAACTGCGGCCACGAGTCGAGCAGCTTGCCCTCGAGATCGTAAATCTGGATCCGCATGTTGCCGCGATCGGCCACGATCAAGCGGCCGCGCGAGTCGATGATCATCGCGTGCGGCGTCTTGAGCTCACCCGGCGCGGCGCCCCACTTTCCGAACTCCTTGATGAACTTGCCGTCCCGCGTGAACTTGACGATCCGCGACGCGGTGGCCGGCGTGGCCGTCGTCTGCTGCCCGAAGTGACCATCGGACACGAAGATGTCGCCGTTGGGCGCCGTGATGACGTCGGCCGGCTCGTCGAACATGTCGGGACCGCCGCCTTTCTGTCCCGCCTTTCCCAGCCGCATGAGGACTTTTCCATCGGGGCTGAGCTTCAGCACCTGATGTCCCTTCGTCCCGTCCTTGCTCGCCAGGCCGTCGGTCACCCAGATGTTGCCATCCCTGTCGACGTGCAGGCCGTGCGGAAACACGAAGAGCCCCGCCCCGATGCTGCGCGTCACTTTTCCGGTCGCCGGATCGATCTGGTGCACGGTCGTCAGGTTCGATCCCTCGCAGCTGTTCGCACCACAGCGATCGATCGCCCAGATCTCACCTTTCGGTCCGATGTCGATGCCCGCGGTCGATCCCCACGCCCGGCCGTCGGGGTGGGTTGCCCAGTTGCGCACGCCCGGTTGATACGGGTTCGGCAGATCATTGACGGGAGCGATGTTGTGCTGAGAGACGACAGGGACGCCGAGCAGG
Source organism: Vicinamibacterales bacterium (assembly GCA_963775345.1). Classification (GTDB taxonomy): domain Bacteria; phylum Acidobacteriota; class Vicinamibacteria; order Vicinamibacterales; family JAMQPK01; genus JAMQPK01. The sequence continues at coordinate 688,820 of CAVZIS010000006.1, read as the reverse complement.
GCGAGCAACAGAAGCGTGCCGAGTGTCGTTGGTTTCATGTGATGCTCCACGGCCCGGCTCACCATCCTCGCTCACGCGAGGGCGGTCGAGAAGCCCGGCCGGCGATATCTTATGACAGGCGGCAGCAGGCAGACCGGACTCGGATCCTCAGACGACCCGATAAAACGGATGCCAGCTGCCGTCGAACCACACGCCTTGCACGCCCTGAACGCCAACGGCTGCCGTTGGATTAACTGGCGCCACGCACCAGACCTCCATGTGATCGGTGGCGCGACTCAGCGCGGCGAGCGGCGTGCTGCGAGGGACGTCGGGCGGCCCAATGAAGTACCACGGCTGCCAGCCGCCGGCGAAATACACACCCCGCAGATGATCCGTATCGTCGACCACCCATACTTCCATGTGATCGCTGTCGCGCGAGAGAGCAACCAGCGGGGCACCAGGGGGAAGGGAGGCGCCAAACAGGGTGTACCACCCCTGCCACGCCTGACCGTTCCACCAGACGCCGTGCAATCGATCGTCTCCCCCGACCGACCACACTTCCATGTGATCGTCAGATCTGCTGACGCATGCTACGCCGGCACCGGGCACAAGCGTCCGGCCTGCCAGTGAATACCACGGCTGCCAACCGCCCGCAAAATACACGCCGTGCAGAACACCGTCGGTGCCGACGGCCCACAGCTCCACGTGATCGTCGTCTCGCCCGAGCACGGCGAGGTGCGTAGCCGGCGGAAACGTCCGACCAGGTAGTGTGTACCAGGCCTGCCACTTGCTGCCGTCGAACCAGATGCCATGCAGCAGCCCGTCGTTGCCGACCACCCAGACCTCCATGTGGTTCGGGTCCCTCGTCCAGACGGCAAGCGGCGCGCCCGGCGGCAACGGCGGCGTTCCGGGCGGCAACCCGGCTATGGGCGGAGCGCCGAGCGTGTACCACTTCTGCCAGTTGTCTCCGTCGAACCAGACCCCGTGCAGCAGTCCATCGGTGCCGACACCCCAAACCTCCATGCGGCTGGCACGGTGGAGGGCGGCCAGATGCGCGCGTTGTGGAAACTGCCGTCCGAAGAGAAAGTACCAGGTCTGCCATGAGCCGTCGAAGAACGGTGCCCCACGCACGACGCCGTTCTCGTCAACCACCCACAGCTCCATGTGATCGCTGCCCTTGCTCAGAGCTGCAATCGGTGATCGCTCCGGCACGATGCCGTACATGAACCGCACCGCGTTGCGATCGCCGGGGCTGTTGCCGACAGCCGCCGCATAAACGGGCGGGAGTGCGGGGTCCGGGTGGATCTTCGAAAGTGGCTGCCTGTCGGCCGCCGCCGTGTTCACGAGGTAGTGCATCAACGACGAGAACTCATACGGGCCGATCATCAGCCCGTCATCGATGCGCCGGTAATTGTGCGCCTCATCTCGGATGGCGGCGAACGACACGCCAACCATGGCGTCGCGGTCTGTTCGCTGATGCTCGTGAAACAACCCGATCGCGTGACCGAGTTCGTGCGCGACGCGCGCGGTTTCCGGGCTGCCGGCACACTCGAGCTCCTGGGCACCTCCCTTTCGCCCGACGAACATGGAGCAGCGCTCCTTGCTGGCCACGCGCTTGACGAGCACGTAATCCGATTCTGTTGTCCGCGGCACGAATATGAGCGGGGTATTCACGGTCCAAAACGCAATCGCGTTGATCACAGTGGTGCGTATCGGATCTCCAGCGGGAATCGTGGCGTTGTCGAACGCAAACGGGATCACTCCGTTTGGCCAGCGATACTGCGATGATGCTCGAATGAAACCCATGGCCGCGCGACCTTGTTTACGAGCGCGACGCCCAGACGGCCGCACCCAGCATCATGACCAGGGAGAGCCCGACAAGCCCGGCGAGCGCCGAGTTGCGTGGCTGCACGAGCTTCGGCTGGCACCATGCGAGCCGGCCGTTGCTTTCGAGCACGCGGGCGCGCACATGGCCCTCGTCGCCGCGAAACTCGTACGTCGCTTTCGGTTCGGCGACTTCGCGGAGGATCTGCCCGTTTCTGCCGATGAATTGAATCCGATACTTCGAGAACGCCGTGGCTCTGACTTCGACGGTCATCCGGCGGTCGTCGACCCGATAGTCACCGAGCTCGACGCCGGTCGATGCGTAGAACTCGCCGCGCTCGAGCGCATCGAGGATCGCGCGCGCGTCGAGACGAGGCGCGCGCACCATCACCCAGCCTCGACCCGGTCCGGCTACATCAGGATTTCCCGGGCTCTTGAACGTGTGCGCATCGTCCACCGCGATACCGTAGAGAAGGGTGCCGCTCGACAGGATCGTGTCCCACACCTGTTCGAGATCGGCTACCCCGCCCCCGCCGAGATTGTTCACCTGCGGGTGCCCGTTGAAGATCTCGAACAGCTTGTTGTCGCGAACCTGTCCCAGCTCTTCCCTGGTGATCGCCCATCGAAAGTTCGGGTGATTGATATGAGGAATGCCATCCGCCCGGCGGATCGCATCGACGTTGCGCTGCAGCACGTCCACCACCGACGAGCCGCCCTGAGGCGGAACCGTGGTGGACACGTCGAGCCCGTTGATGTGGAGCGCCTTGTCGCCAAACCGATCGGTGACCTCTTCGCCTTTGATCACGAGAAACCGCTCGTCCGCGCCGTGGAGCGCGTTCAGCGCATCAACCGAGGTCAGGAAGTTGTGGTCGGTGAGAACGACGAACTGGTAACGATGCTCGCGATACCAGCGGACGACATCATCCGGCGTCGAGTCGCCGTCGCTGTTCAGCGTGTGCGTGTGCGTGTTGCCCTTGTACCAGGTTCCCGGCGCTGTTTTCGCCCCCGGCGGCACGGGCTGCTGCAGCGGAACGGCCGCGCCGGTCATCAGGGCAGCGGCGCCGAGAGCGAGGAACACGCGGAGTGACGTCAGGCGGTTCATACTGCCAACCTCGTGCGAGTGCCGTATAATCCCATGATTCCAACCATGTGCGCACCTGTTTCCACACCAGGAGGGATGTCATGCGTGTAACCATTGCGAGACAGCTGATTCTCGGTTCTCTGGTCGCGGCCAGTGTCGTTCTCTCTCGGGCCAGCGTGGAACGCCTCAACCGCTCAGCACCTCACCTTACGACATCTGGACTTCCGACGTTCTGGCCAAACCGGGCCGGCTGGGTAATTACGGCCACTACAGCGCGAGCATCCAGCGGCGCGACGCATCGAGCGCTCCCGAAACCCACGACGGGTTTTCCCACTTCCTGATGTTCACCAGCGGCGAGGGGAACATGATTCTCGGAGGGCAGATCGTCGACGGACCGGATGGGAAGAAAACGATCAAGGGCGGCGAGACGCACAAGATCGTGCTCGGCCAGATGTACCACATTCCCATCAAGACCGCGCACTGGGTCGTACCGACCGGCGGCGGAGCGGTGACGTACTGGGTGACGAACATCAACATCCCCAAGCCGTGATCTGAACTCTGAGGCCGTCGCAGGCATCAGAGATCTTCAACGCCAGGCCGCCGGGACGCCGGGTCAGAGTAAATCTGGCCTTTCCTTGTCGTCTGCGGTGAGGTCCGGGTCTTCGTGCTAACGCCGCCAGACGTCGCCGTCCGGAAAGCGATACCGCTCGCGCGTGCCGGGTTTGATGGTGATGCTGTAACCGGGACGGGTCGGCGGCATGTATCGCCCCCGACGAATGATCACGGGCTCCTCGAAGTGCTCGTGAAGATGGTCGACGAACTCGATGACGCGTCCTTCCATGGTGCCCGAGACGGCGATGAAGTCGAACATTGAAAGATGCTGCACGTACTCGCACAGGCCGACGCCGCCGGCATGCGGGCAGACGGGCACGCCGAACTTCGCCGCCATGAGGATGACCGCGAGATTTTCGTTGACGCCGCCAAGGCGGCAGCTGTCGATCTGACAGAAGCTGATCGCGTTGGCCTGCAACAGCTGCTTGAAGACGACACGGTTCGCGCGCGTGCTCGCCGGTCGCGACGCCCACCGGCGCGATCGCCTTCGCAATGCGCGCATGCCCCAGCACGTCATCTGGGTGTGTCGGCTCCTCCGCCCACCACAACTGGCAGCCCGACAGCTCCTTGATGCGCGCAATGGCTTCGTCGACATCCCAGCGCTGATTGCTGTCGATCATCAGCTTGTGCTCCGGCCCGATCGCCTTGCGCACGGCTGACAGCCGCCGCAGATCGTCTTCCGGCTTTCCGCCGACCTTCACCTTGAAATGGGTCCAGCCTTCGGCGAGAGCGGCGCGGCAGAGATCGCGGATCTTCTCGTCCGAATAACCCAGCCAGCCGACCGAGGTCGTGTAGGCGGGATAGCCGTTCCGCAGCAGCTCGGCTTCGCGCATCGCTTTCGTCGCTGCCTGCCGGGCGAGAATCTCGAGCGCCTCATCGCGCGTCAGCGCATCGGTGATGTGGCGGAAATCGACGCACGACACGAGCTGTTCCGGCGTCATGTCGGCGAGCAGCTTCCAGACCGGTTTCTTCTCCGACTTTGCGTAGAGGTCCCACACGGCGTTGACGATCGCGGCAAGCGCCAGGTGAACGACGCCTTTCTCGGGCCCCAGCCATCGCAGTTGCGACTCACCGGCAAGGCTGTGCCAGAACTCGCCGAAATCGGCTGTGATGTCGCGCGAGCGTCCGCCCGACGACAAAGTGCCTGAACGCTTCGATCGCCGCCGCACACACTTCGTTGCCGCGACCGATCGTGAACGTCAGGCCGTGACCCTCGAGCGCACGTCGGTGTTCAGGATGACGTACGCCGCCGAGTAGTCGGGATCGGTGTGCACGGCATCGCTGCCGACCTGATCGCGAGAGGTTGGGAAACGGAGGTCGAGCACGGATAAATCAGTAATCTTCATTGCTAGATCTTCCAATTCTCAATCTTCCAACACTCTACCAATCTCTCAATCCACCAATCTACCAATGGAGCGAAGCCGGTCCAGGGCGACGGCGAAGACAATGATGGTTCCGGTGACGATCTCCTGTACCCAGTTCGGCAGTCCGTGCTGTGAGCAGCCAATCTGAATCACGGTCATGATGGCGGCGCCGGCCAGCGTGCCGATGACCGTGCCTTTTCCGCCAGACAGGCTGCCCCCGCCGATGATCACCGCGGCAATGACTCCCAGCTCCGCGCCGACAGCAACGGTCGGATCGCCCACCGAGAGGCGCGAGAACTCCATCACGCCTGCGAGCCCGGCAAGCGCTCCGGCAATTCGTGTAGACGGCAATCTTTCGCCGCTCGACGCGGACGCCGCAGAGGCGGGCCGTGCGCTCGTTGGATCCAATCGCGAACAGATGGCGCCCGAATCGCGTGTACTGCAGAGTAATTGCAACGACAACGGCGAGCAGCAGGACGATCCAGATCCCCCACGGCAACAACAACCCGTCACCGCTCGCGCACGCGTGCGCAGAAGTCCGTTGAGCCAGGTGATGGGCGCTTCGAGCCGTCGCTCGTCCGACAGACCCTTCGCCGCCCCCCGCAGCAGCAGCATCGTCCCCAACGTCACGATGAAGGGAACGACTCGCAGGCTTGTGATCAACACGCCATTCATCAGCCCGCACGCCGCACCCGCCAGCTACGGCGCCGCGCCGCGGCCACCGCCGGCCAGTATCCGTCGCGAAGGAACAGCGCGGTGACGACGGTGCTGAGCGCAATCACGGAGCCGACCGACAGATCGATGCCGCCAGCGACGATCACCATCGTCATGCCCAGAGCGGCGACCGCCACGATCGCGGTCTGGCGAGCCATCAGCTCGAGGTTGGCGGCGCTGAGAAATTGCGGGCCGATCAGAAAGGCAAAGAGAAACGCGACCAGGACAAGACCGGCAAGGACGCCGGCTTCAGCGAAGCGAATCATGGCGTGGCGCAGCGGGCCGGGGGCAGACGCGGCGGAAGCCTCCATCAGCAGCGAGTGTTCCGTCCATTCAGAGGCCGGGCGCGGAGCGCCCAGGCGGCCACGCGACATCACGGCGATGCGATCGCAGATCGCGAGGAGCTCGGGGAAGTACGAGCTGACGATGAGGATGGCTTTTGCGCTAAAGCCGTGCCTCCGACGACGAGACCAGCTCATCGAGAAGCTTGTAAATTTCCGCTTTGCTGGCGACGTCGATGCCGCGCGTGGGTTCGTCGAGGATGAGCACGTCGACATCATGGTGAAGCAATCGCGCGAGAGCAACTTTCTGCTGATTGCCACCCGACAGCCCTGCCACCCGCTGCGCCGGGCCGCTTGCTCTGATGCCGAGCCGCCCGATCCATTTGCCGGCAGCCAGACGCTGGCGGGCAGGCGAGACGAAAAACCCCGGCCCGAGACCGCCGAGTCGTGTGAGCGTCATGTTGTCCGCGACGTTCAGCTCGGTGGCCAGCCCCTCGCCGGTGCGATCCTCACTGAGCATCCCCATGCCACCGGCCCACGATTGTGCCGCACCGCGAGAGCCGCCTTCGCCCGGTTTCACTTCTCCGCTCTTTACGCGCTCCAACCCGAACAGCGCGCGCAGCAGGCGCGTGCGGCCGGCACCCAGCAGGCCGGCGATCCCGAAAATTTCACCACGATGCAGCGTGAAGGTGGCCGGCTCGAGACGATCGGCAACGAGCCCGGTGATCGTAAGAAGCGGCTGGCCGAGTCTCTCGCGCCCGGCGAGGATACAGGTCGTCGAGGGTCCGCCCCACCATCAAACCGACGATGCGATCGGCTCGAGCCTCGGACGTGACGCCTTCGCCCGCATTCCGGCCGTCGCGCAGGACGACGAATCGATCGGACACCTGCATCACTTCCTCGATGAAGTGCGAGATATAGACAATCGCCAGGCCCTGGTGTTTCAACCGCGCGAGAAGCTCGAACAGGCGTTCGACGTCGTGATGTGAGAGGCTGCTGGTCGGCTCGTCGAGCACCAGCACGCGGCATCCTGTCGCGAGCGCGCGCGCGATCTCGACGAGCTGCTGCGCCGCGGGCGACAGCCCGCCGACGCGAGCGTCGACGGCGATCTCGGGATGATCGAGCTGCTCGAGAGCAGCGCGCGCGCTCCTGCTGACCGCGTCGCGATCGATCACGCCGAGCGCACCGGCGAGTCCGCCGCGTGCAGGCTCCAGACCGAGGGCGATGTTGTCCATCACGCTCAGATGCGGCGCAAGAGACAGCTCCTGATAGATCATCGCCACGCCGGCCCGCCTCGCCTCGCGCGGGCTCTTTGGCGCATAGGCTGCGCCGTTGAGCGTCATGCTGCCCGCGTCGGGGATCGTGGCGCCGGCCAGAATCGACATCAACGTGCTCTTGCCGGCGCCGTTCTGTCCGACCAGCGCGCACACCTCACCCCCTCGCACGGCGATGTCCACACCGTCGAGCGCGACGGTGCCGCCGAACGCCTTGCGCACGCCGCGCATCTCGAAGCGGGTGTTTATGGCTTCAGCCATGCGGCCGCCTCGGCTTGACCGGTCGGAACAAGCTATGGCGAGCCCCGCCCTGGTGCAGGAGCGCGAAGGCGCGAAAGATCGGGCTGCAGCAACTCTTTTGAGGCGGGATCGTTCATGTTGTCGCGTGTGATCAGCTGGACGCCGGTGTCGATCCGCTTCTCGACCGGCCTGCCCTTGAGGTGCTCGACCATCGTCTTGACGCCGAGATAGCCCATGTTGACCGGATCCTGAAGAATCGAGACCGTCGATGTGTCCGTCGCTCAAGCCCTTCACCAGCGTATCGGAGGAGTCGAAGCCGATGAACTTCACCTTGCCGGCCCATCCGCCGTCCTGGAGCACGCGCAGCATGGCCAGCGTGGTCGACTCGTTCGGTGTGAAAATTCCGTTCACGTCGAGCGAGCCGTCCGCTTTCCGGAAGCGATGCAACATCGCTTCTGATTTCTTGTAAGCGCCTTCGACATCGGCGCCACCGTACTGATTGGAGCTGACGACCTGGATGCCGGAGTGCTTGCCGATCTCCTCGAGAAAGCCTTCTTCGCGGTCGTTGGTGCTCGCCGACCCCTCGGCATAACGAATCATCGCTACTTTGCCGCCCTTGGGCAGCAGCTTCGCGAGCGCCTCGGCGGCCATGCGCCCACCCTTCCGGTTGTCGGTGGCAACGAAGCTGATGTAGTCATCGCCCTTCAGACCGGAATCGATGATGACGACAGGGATCTCGGAGTCCATCGCATCGCTGACTGGTCCGACGAGCGCGGCTTCGTCGAGCGGCGCCAGGACGATTCCCGATACGCCGCGGGTGATGAACCCCTCCACTTCGGCGACCTGCGATCCGCGATCGTCCTCGCGCAGCGGACCGCGCCAGATGATGTCGACGTCGAGCTCCTGCGCGGCCTTTCGCGCACCGGCGTGAATGCTCTGCCAGAACACGTGCGAAGTGCCCTTGGGAATCACCGCGATCGTCATGCGATCCGGCTCGGGCTCGGCGGATCCTCCACACGCACCGCACATCGCCGCAACAGCAGAAATATGTCGGCCTCATCACACGAGCTCCCCTGTCTGCCGCTCGCAGGCGGGTCTTGCAGTTGACGGCCCGCGCCTCGCTCGTAAAGCGGGTCTTCGGTTCAGATCCGCCAGTTAAACGCACTGCGTTCCCGCCCATCACCGCCTCTCGCTCGGCTTCGGGCCGGCTCACGAGGTAATCATCGATGACCGAGAACGTCCGCCCGTAGTCGGCTGCGACCGTGCACACCGGCCAGTCCGACCCTGCAGCAACCGATAGGCACCGAACGCATCGAACGCCACATCCAGATACGGCCGAAGCTGATCGGGCGTCCATCGATGCCAGTCCGCTTCGGTCACCAGGCCCGACAGCTTGCAGAACACGTTCGGAAACTCCGCGAGCTCGCGGCAGTCCTCTCTCCCATTCGCGATCTCCCCCGATCGAACATCGGGTTTCGCGAGATGGTCGAGCACGAAGCGCTGGCGCCTGAATCGTCGACACCAGCTCGGCGGCAACCGGAAGATGCCTTGGATAAATGAGGATATCGTAGGTCAGATTGAGATCTTCGAGCTGTGAGATGCCGCGGCAAAACGCTGGACCGCAGCATGAATCTGTCGTCGGGTTCCCCCTGCACGATATGCCGCACACCCACGAGCTTCGGATGAGCGGCGAACGGTTCGAGCTGCGCGCACGACATCATCTGCCTGCAGGTCGATCCATCCCACCACGCCGGCAATAAAAGGATGCGCATCAGCGAGCTCGAGCAGCCAGCGCGTCTCCTCGAGCGACTGTCGCGCCTGGACCGCGATGCAGGCATCGATCCGGCGCGATCCATTTCTCGCCGGCAGTCGGCGGGCAGGAAGTCGCGCCGGAGTGCCGACATGGACTCGTCGATCCAGCCGTACTCCGCTGCGTTGTAGCGCCAGAAATGCTGGTGAGTGTCTATACGCATGATCAGTCGATCGTCCATCGTCCATCGTCCATCGTCGATCGTCCGTTTCCATAGCCTTCAGCTCTTCGCCTGATCTTCGCCTTCGCCGATTCTATACACCCGGTATCGGTGTCCCGCCGGACGCGCTGGACTGATAGCACGCCTCGACGAGCGCCATCGTCTTGATCGCATCTTCGACGGGCGAGACGAGCGCAGCGTCTTCGCCGGCAACGAACCGCTGCAGATTCGACATCGGACCTTCGAACGCCTCGATGAACCACGAGCCCCGCAGCGCGACCGGCTTCCAGCTTGCCGCGCTCCAGCGCGACCTCCAGCGTGTCGGGAGGACCGTTGGGGTAATCGATATTGACTCCCATTGTGAGCTGCGCCGCGCCCCGCGGTGCCTTCCACCTTGAGAATCGACGCGCAATGCGTCGCATCCTGCTGATGCACGTGGTTGAGCAGCAGCGAGCACCGCACGTTCTCGCCGTAGTCGAGGATCACGGTGCTTCGGGTGTCGCGAACTCGCGGCATCGCCGGGATGGGCGACCGCACGGCAGTAGACGCCGCGCGGCTCACCGGCGATCGCGCGTATGGTGTCCAGGTAGTGAATGGAATGATAGAGAATCTCGAGCCGGGGCGCGCCCTTGAGAAACGTCCACAGGTGCCACGGCTGCCTGACGACCAGGCGCACCTCGATGTCGACGATGTCGCCGAGCAGGCGGCGGCCGAGGAGATCGCCGGAGCGCCAGCACGTTCGGGCTGAAGCGAAGCTGAAAGTTCATCGCCGCGATGAGACCGCGATCCTGGCAGATGTTCCTGATCGATTTCGCGCCCTCGAGGTCTTCGCCCATCGGCTTCTGAATCAGGACCGCCGAGCCCGCGCGGCAGCTCCCGAAGAACGCCTGCGATCTGATCGCCGGGAACCGCCACATCGAACACGGCTTCCGGCGACACGCGTCGCCTCGGCGAGCGACGAGAACACGTTCGCGACGCCAAACGCCTCGCCGTCTCGCGCGAGGCATCAGGGTCGATGTCGAACAGGCCGGCCACTGGAAACCCCAGCCGCTGATAGACCGGCAGGTGGGCCGTGCGAACGACGCCACCCGCACCGATGATGGCAATCGGACGCGGACGCGTGGGCACGTACCACGATTGCCGGAGATCGGTCAGCAAGCCGGCGTCAGGCGAGGCGAACCGCTTCGGCGAGGCGGGCAACAGCCGGCTCCTGCTGATCCATCTGAAAGACGGGCTCCATGAGGGCCCACCACTCGTCCGCCCGGGCACCGGTATCGGGCTCCTGGAGGACTTTTCATCAACGCTCCCATTCGATGACCCGATCGCTCGACGAAGCATGCGCTTTGAAAGCGACGCGATAATCCAGGCCGTCGCTCATCTCGACGATCATGACGAGCCGGCGTCCCAGGAGATGAATGTCCATCTGCCGCACGCCGACGTCACGGAGGCTGGCGAGCACCTCGGGCCAGACCTCGCGGTGATATTGGCGATAGGTCTCGATGACCGACGGATCATCCTTGAGGTTCACGGTAAGCACGTATCTCATTGGTTCAACACTCCGCCGTCCAGCGGGTACGCCTGTCCGGTGACGAAGGCCGCTTCGTCGGAGCACAGGTACAACGCCAGGTAGGCGACCTCTTCGGGAGTGCCCATGCGTCCGATCGGCTGATACTCGGAAAGCTCGCGCAGCGTCTGCTCTTCGCGACCCGGATAGTTCCTGGAAACATAGTTGTCGACAAACGGCGTCCGGATGCGGGCCGGACAGATGCAGTTGCACCGCACGTTCCGGCTCACATAGTCAATCGCCACCGACTTGGTCATCGTCAACACGGCGCCTTTCGACATCGAGTACGCGAACCGCTCCGCCACGCCAATCAGCGAGACGATGGAGGCCATGTTGAGAATGACGCCGCCACCCTGGCGCACCATGACTGGCACGGCCGCGCGGCTGCAGAGGTACACTCCCTTGATGTTCACCCGGTAGAGCCGGTCAAAATCCTCCTCGCGCGTCTGCTCGATCGTGCCGACGTGCGCGACTCCCGCATTATTGACCAGGATGTCGATCCGCTGATTGTCGCGGACGATTCGATCGAACGTCGCGCCGACCCGCGCGCTGTCAGCGACATCGCACGCGGCCGCCACGGCCCTGCCGCCGGCGGAGGTAATGGCTGTCGCCGTTTCGAGGGCGCCAGCCTCGTCGAGATCGAGCACAACGAGCCGGCCCCCTGGCGCGCGAACGTCAACGCGATCGCCCGGCCGATACCGGAGCCGCCGCCAGTGATGACGGCGACTTTCCCTGTCAGGTTGAACACGATGTCGCAGCCGTGAAGTACTACACTTTCAGCGTTAAAAGTCAACGATTTGTGTGAGCTTTAACGGTAAAGCTGCGGGACTCTCACCGGCTGCGGGCGACCAGCCTGTGCCGCTCCACCGTATCCGGGCCCAGCGTGCGGCGCAGCCAGATCCGCTCGATCGCCGGATAGATTGCCGCGAGCGGCAGAGCCAGCAGCGCACCCATCACGCCTCCGAGCTGGGGCCCCATCACGACCGAACACCTTTGGCGTGATGAGGTAGCTCTCGACGACGTTGAAGAGCAGATAGAAGGCAATCACCAGCAGCAGCACATTCGTCGAAACCGTGGCGCGGTCCAGCGACGGCCGACAGAATGAACCCGATGATTGGAATGAGGTTGAGCAGTCCCGAGACGACCGACAGCACGAGCGCGGCCGGCACGCTCAGCGCCGTGAGGACGATGAATGTCACAACCCCGGTGATGATCGAGGCGATCGCGTTTCCAACGGCATAGCGATAGACGATATCCCGCGCTTCGTCGAGCCGTGCGCCGCATGTTTGGACGATGCTGCCATGATGATCGCGATGACGATCACCATCAGAAACTGCCACAGTTGCAGCCACGCCCACACCAATGCCGCGGCGACGAGAATTCTTGTGATCGTGCGCCACGAGACGTCGAAAGACGATCGTTCGGAGGCCATTCAACGCATGGGGGTGTACGGTGTGCATGGAATGGCGCGCCACGAGCGCACGCCATCCCTGCACGTGCCTACTGGAGCAGCGCAGCTGCTCCCAGTAGAACTGTTGCGGTCATCACGCCGATCCCGACCGACATTCCAAAGACGGCGGAGACAAGCTGAAAAACATCCGCTCTCGTTTTCATCCCCGTTTCTGCTCCTGACAGTCGTAAGTGCACCCCTCATGCCATCGCTTTTGAACATCGCGGCTCACGGTTCACGGGGAGAAACGAGACAACGTGTCCGGCAATCCATACACCTGGCACGGGCTGCGCGATAACCTCGCCTCGTACCGGACGTAATAGGGATAGATGAGACACCTACGCACGATTGTTGTTGTTGCGGGCCTTTTGTCGGCCGGGACGGCTTCAGAGGCACGTCAGACGACGCCCCAGCGGCAGGCCACCCCTTCGCCGCCGCAGGCGCCCCCCGTGCTGCCTTCAACGGGCCCGCAGCAATCTTCGCCGGGAATGTTCGTCGAACGCCCTGATGCCCGGGAGACTCGCGAGCGCCTCAACGAACTGCTCAACCAGTATCCGCCGTCGGTCCGCGAGGTGCTGCGCATCGATCCCACGCTGATGTATCGGGCGGATTACATGGCGAACTATCCGGTGCTTGCGGCCTTTCTGCGAGCAGCACCCGGAAGTGGCCCACAACCCGGCGTTCTTCGTCGGCGAGTGGCAGTTCCGGGAGCAAAGCAACAATCCGCGGATGGAAGCGGCTGCGCGCGATGCGCGACTCGGTCGAGTTCGCAGGCGTCGCGCTTGATCGTGATGACGATCGCGACCGGCATCATTTTTCTCGTGCGGACCGTCGTGGAGCACTGGCGCTGGCAGCGCGCCATGAAAGCGCAGAGCGATCTCAATAACAAGCTGATCGACCGGTTCGCATCCAACCAGGAACTGCTGGCATACCTGCAGTCACCCCAAGGGCAGGCAGCTGACCGAGGCGCCGGTGCTTCCGCAGCCGGGCGATGCGGCATCATGGATGCACCGCTCAACCGCATCTTCTGGTCGCTCCAGGCAGGCGCCGTGCTCGCATGCGGCGGATTTGGACTGCTGATCGGCGAGCAGCCGACTCCAGGGAGATCTGCTGCCGGAAGGCGGTCGGTCCTCTTCGCGTTCGGATTGGTGGTGCTGACCGTCGGCGCCGGCTTCCTGCTGTCGTCGGCCATTTCCTACTTCCTTTCACAGCGCCTTGGACTCGTGCGCGCCGCTCGATTCCGACCGAGCTATAGTGGGGAAGCACCAGGCTCATGACGCGACGCCTCCTCTCCTATCGCGTTTCCATTCATGGACAGCTTCGATCCGCTTGCGCAGGCCCCCGACACCGCCGCAATCGACGAAACGCTGCAAATGGACGAAGAGACGTTCCGCGGCTTTTACAATCGGACGTCGGGAATGCTCTGGGCGTACATCGCTGAGAGCAACCAATGATGCGTCGGCCGCCGATGATCTCCTGCAGGAGGCCTACTATCGGCTGCTGCGCAGCATGACGCCGTTCGAGTCCGACGATCATCGGCGGAACTACCTGTTCCGCATCGCGACCAACCTGATCCGCGATCGTTATCGGCGGCCGCGGATCGACGGCGCGCAATTGCCGGAACAGGCGGAGACGACAATTCCCGCACAGCGGCGATCTCGCCGAGCAGACCCAGCAGCGCACCGATCTGCGGCGCGCGATGGCGCAGCTGAGCCAGCGCGAGCGGCAGCTCGTCTGGCTCGCCTACGGGCAGGGATCGACACACCAGGAAATCGCCGGCGCACTCGGTTTGAAAACGGGGAGCATCAAGCCGCTGCTCTTTCGCGCGCGGCGGAAGCTCGCCAAGATACTGCGACCACGGGACTTGTGAAATGGGGATTAGGGATTTGGGATTTGGGACTGGTTGCGAGTGCGGAAAGCCAGACTGCCGCGAGTGCGCGGAAGCAGCCGCGCTGGCCGCGCTCGTGCGCGAGGAGTTCGACCAGACGCGGCAGCAGGCGCGCGTGCCCACGCCGGAGATCGTCTGGTGGCGCGCCCAGATGCGCGCGCGCGAGGAAGCCGCGCGCACGGCCGCACGCCCGATCCTGCTGTCTCAGGCGCTCGCGATTGCGGCGCTCATCGGATTGCTGGTTTCGGTCGTCGGCCGTCTCACCCTGCCCGCCATCCTGTGGCGCGACATGCCGTCGGCCGGCACCGCTCTGCCGGTCCTGACCAGCTCGTCGCATCGCGATCGCCGCGGCGTGCTGCCTCCTCATCGCCCCGCTCGCCGTCTACCTCGCGCTTTCCCGCGAGTAGAACAGAGAAGACGTTTCCTGTCTCCCTCCGTGATTCGCCTTCTTTCCTGTGAAATAATCCCGCATCGAAACCCAACTTCGAAAGGCGGTGGATCTGATGTCGCGCCTTCCACGGTTCTTGCTGCTCGGCGTCCTTGCCTCCATCGTTCCCATCTCGGGACAATCCCCGACGCCCGGCAAGCCGTCGATCGCCAACGGCGAATGGCCGGATTACTCCGGCGATCTTCGCGGCTGGCGGTATTCGCCGCTCGATCAGATCAACGCATCGAACTTCAATCAGTTGCAGGTCGCGTGGCGATTCAAGACCGACAACATGGGACCGCGCCCCGAATACAAGCTCGAGGGGACGCCGGTCATGGTCAAGGGGATGCTGTATACGACCGGCGGCACGCGCCGGTCCGTTGTGTCGCTCGACGGCAGGACGGGCGAGGTGAACTGGATCGCACAGCCTGCGCGAAGGGCGGCGCGCGGCCGTGTCGCCGCGGCAGCTGTCGGGCCGCGGCGTCTCGTACTGGACCGACGGCAAAGGTGACGAGCGCGTGATCTACGTGACGACCGGCTACCGCCTGGTCGAGCTCGACGCGAAAACGGGCGCGCTGATCCAATCCTTCGGCAACGGCGGCATCGTCGATTTGAAAGTCGGGCGTCCACAAAGGCGTGAACCAGCAGATCGATCTCGAGACCGGCGAGATCGGCATCCACTCGACGCCCGCAGTCGCCGGCGACGTCGTCATCATCGGATCCTCGTTCCGGGAAGGCGCGACGGTCTCGACCCACAACAACACGAAAGGACTCGTTCGCGCGTTTGACGTGCGCACCGGCAAGCAGCTCTGGCGCTTCAACACGATTCCCGAGCCCGGCGAGTTCGGCCACGAGACGTGGCACAACGATTCGTGGGCGATCAACGGCAACGTCGGCGTCTGGACCCAGATCAGCGTCGACGAGGAGCTCGGGCTCGTCTACCTGCCGGTCGAGACGCCGACGTCGGATCATTACGGCGGGCATCGACCCGGAAACAACCTGTTCGCCGAGAGCCTCGTCTGCGTCGATTTGAAGACCGGCAAGCGGAAGTGGCACTTCCAGCTCGTGCACCATCCGCTGTGGAATCTCGACATGTCCTCGACACCGCTGCTCGCCGACATCAACGTGAACGGCCGCGCGATCAAAGCGGTCGCGGTGCCCAGCAAGCAGAACTATCTGTACGTGTTCGATCGCGTCACGGGCCAGCCTGTGTGGCCGATCGAAGAGCGGCCCGTGCCGCGCGGCGATGTGCCGGGAGAAACGTACTCGCCCACGCAGCCGATTCCGACCAAGCCGCCGGCCTATGCGCGGAACTTCGTGAACATCCCGGATGACGTGATCGATTTCACGCCCGAGCTGCGCGCGCAGGGACTGAAGCAGTTGTCGCGGTACAAGCCCGGTCCGCTGTTCAACCCGCCGATTCTGGGCAACGCGAACGGCCTGCTCGGAGCGCTGGCGATCGGCAACCTTGGCGGAGGGACGAACTGGCCGGGAGGCGGCTACGATCCTGAAACGCACATCGCCTACGCGCCGGCGTCGAACTCGGGAATCAATTCGCACTCGCTCGTCACGCCGCCGCCGGGGTTCTCCGACATCAGATACGTGCGCGGCGTCAGCGGTCAGCCGTTTGTCGAAGTGTTCGGACCTGGAGACTGCTGCGCGGCGGACTCGCCGCGCGCGATCGCGCAGGCCGAAGCCGCCGCGAAGGCGGCGGCTGTCGCCAACCACCTCCGGCTGCCGCGCCGGCTCCGCGCAGCCGCACCGGCCGCCAATCCTGGAGGGTTCACGGTCGAGGGATTGCCGATCCTCAAGCCGCCGTACGGCGTGCTCTCAGCGCTTCATCTCGATCGCGGTGAGCTGCTCTGGCAGGTGCCGCACGGCGATACGCCGGACTTCATCCGCAATCATCCGGCGCTGAAAGGCCTGAACATTCCGAAGACAGGACAGAACGGCGCGGTTGGTCTTCTCGTCACGAAGACGCTCGTGATCATGGGCGATCCGCAAGTCACGACGACGCCGCGCGGCCGCGGCGCGATGCTGCGCGCGTACGACAAGGCGACCGGCGCGCAAGTTGGCGCGGTATTCATCCCCGCGCCGCAGAGCGGCTCGCCGATGACCTACAGCATCGACGGCCGCCAGTACACTGGTGGTCGCGGTCAGCGGCGGAAATTACTCGGGCGAATACATCGCGCTTCAGGCTGCCGAACTAGCTGGTAGCTGGTAGCCGGTAGGTGGTAGCCGGTCAGACAGGTCACGCTATCCGCTACGAGCTATCGGCTACGAGCTGCTACCAGGCTACCAGCTACCGGCCAGCTGGTTACCTACACCGTAAATGTCAGTACGCCGTTCGTAAATTGCGTCGGGAACTGCTGGAGCGGCCGCGTGGCGGGACCGTTCTGCACAGTGCCGCTCGTGCTGTACTGCGAGCCGTGGCACGGACACACGTACCGACTCGACGAAGACGAGAACGTCGTGACGTCGCATTGCTCGTGGGTGCAGATGGCCGTCAAGCGCACTGAACGACGTTCTCGACCTGTACGCGCCACCAGGAACTTTCCAGCACTGCTCTGCACAAAAGCGGCGCTGCCTGGCGCCGAAAGCGGCGACGCCGCGTCAATATTCAACGTCACCGTCCTGCCGGACACGGTCGCCGTTGATCATCGGCAGCGTGGTCGCACTGCTTCCGCCGCCGCCAGGACTCGTCGGGCTGCTACTGCCGCCACCACCGCATCCTTCAATAAGTGACGCAATTGTGACAAACGAAATCGCGTGAGCGCAGAATTCTCGTCGTGAGGTCTTATTTTCCATGAGCGGTGCGCTTTGCAATCAGCGTGCCCGCCTTCGCGCTCTGCGCTCCGGCGGCAAGCCCGCAGTTGGTAAGGTAATATCCTGAGCACTGGCAATGATTTCTGAGCGTTTCGGGCTGCTTACCGCTTCCTTGCTGTTCATTCCGGCGCTTCGTGCCGACGTACAAGTTGCCCGCTCGCAGGGACAGCGCCCACTGTCGGTGTCGGTATGGCCCGCGTCGATCGGCCAGGGAGATGTCGTGCAGATCGACGTCGCTGGTGACGCGGAACATTCCATCACCGGCACGATATTCGGCAGCGATCTCTCGTTCTCGTTCGACGCAGCGAACAGCCGCTGGAGCGCGCTCGCGGGAATCGATCTGGACACGAAGCCGGGCGAGTACCGTATTCGCGTCGATCGCGGCGACGTCCGCGCGTCGCGTCTCGTTCAGGTTCACGCCAGGCAGTTTCGGGTTCGGCGACTTCGCGTGCCCGACACGTTCGTCAACCCGCCTCCCGAAGCGCTTGTGCAAATCGACAACGACAACAAGGCGCTCGCGGAGGCCTACGCGCAGCGCACGCCACAACGATGGAGCGGCGGGTTCGCTCTACCCGTCGATGGAGCTCCCACGAGCAACTTCGGCACGCGGAGCTACTACAACGGACGTGCGCGATCGCCCCATGCCGGCGTGGATTTCACGAGCGAGCCGGGCACGCCGATCCGCGCCTCGAACCATGGCGCTGTCGCGCTCGCGGCGCCGCTCTACTTCACCGGAAACACCGTCATCATCGATCATGGCGCACGCCTGTTTTCGGTCTTCGCTCATCTCTCCGAGTTTCAGGTGAAAGCCGGTGAGGTCGTGATGCCGGACACGATCGTCGGCCTGGTCGGCGCGACCGGCCGCGTCACCGGACCGCACCTGCACTGGAGCGTGCGCCTGAACGGCGCCCGAGTGGATCCGCTGTCGCTCGTGGCAGCCACACGGGCGCGATAGATCGCGCGATGCTTCACCGCACGGACGCAACGTGATGTATCTCGTGCAGATTCTGCTTCCGCTCTATGACAACGAAGGACACGCGTTCGAGGCGAGCGAGTACGTCCGTCTTCGCGCCGACCTGGCAGATCGATTCGGCGGTGTCACCGCTTACACGCGCGCGCCCGCGCGCGGGGTCTGGAAAGACGATTCAGGTGAGACGACCCGGGACGACATCGTGATCTTCGAAGTCATGACGGCCGATCTGGATCACGCATGGTGGACCGCCTTCAGAAAGGAGCTCGAGGCCCGCTTTCGCCAGGACACCCTCATCGTCCGAGCGCTCTCGAGCGTGGTCCTATAAGGTGAGGCTACCAGCTACCTACGAGCTGTCAGCCAGCTTGTATGCAAGCTTCCGATTGCGGTACGCATTGTCGTAGGACGGATCGAGCTGAATCGCGCGGTCGAAGTCGGCAATAGCACGATCCAAATAACCGCACTCCAGAAACAGCACTCCGCGGTTGTTATACGCATGCGCGTAGGAGGGATTCAGGCGGATGGCCTGGTCGTAATCCGCCAGCGCGCGCTCGAAGTCGCCGCTGTTCTGATACGCATTCCCCCGGTTGTTGAACGCGTCCGCCGCGAGCGGGTTCAGGCGAATGGCTTCTGTGTAGTCTCGAATCGCCAGGGTGAGCTCTCCGCGACGCCGGTAAGCAATACCCCGGTTGACATAGGCGCCATCGCTGATCGGATTCAAAAGAATGGTTGTGGTGCACTCGTCCACGGCGCCGCGCGCGTCAGCGAGACACTTACGCCAGTCATTTGTCTGCGCCCCAGTATCGATCGCCGCCACACAACAGACAAAGCCGAGGATAAGCAGACGAGTGGGCACTTGTCCTCATATACGACAGGCCATGACGTAGCGTTTAAGCAAAGCTGTGCGGGGGTCCCGGACATCGTGCAGCAGGACTCATGGGAGGCGCGTTCGGTGGAGAGACCACACCTATCAAATCATCGATCCCGAATCAGCAGATGAAGAGAGGTGGGCCGGGAGGCGAAGCCTCCCGTCACTGTAAGGCAGGGCGTTTTCGTATCGCGAGAGCGCGAAACGAGGAAGCACAATTCAGGAAGATACAGAGCAACGTGGATGCCAATGTTCGCAGAAGCGTGCGCCGCTGGCCTTCCCCTTGCAATTCATTGAAAACAGGAAACAAGGATGCGGAACACATGCAGCATCGCCTCGTATGTCGCCAGCTTGGATATTCGGGGCAACAATCGCCGCTTGTCTTGGATTGCTGCAGGGCTTGGCGAGCGGCCTCAGCCATCCTCGCTTCTATGACGGTTCCTTCTGCCGTGTCTTGACAATCGCGCCCATCACGCCCAGACCGACTCCCGGCAGCCTTCCTTCTTGACATATATATCCGTAACGGATATATTCGCCGCTGACATACATGAACGCTCCCCTGACACCCGCGGTGTTTCACGTTCTCCTCGCCCTGGCCGATGGCAAGCTTCACGGATACGCCATCGCTCAGACAGTCGCGCAGCAGACCAGCGGCGAGGTCAGAATGGGACCGGGAACCCTATACGGAACGCTGCAGCGGCTGCTCGATCAGGGATGGGTCGCCGTGTCCGAAAGCCCTGAAGGAGTCGACGAGCGCAGGCGCTACTATCGGCTCACGGGCGTTGGAAGACGCGCGCTCGAGACCGAAGTGCAGCGTATGGATGCCCTGGTTCGCACCGCTCGGGCGTACGTCAAATTCGGACCCTCAAAGGCGTGAACCCGGATGAAGAGCGCCGCAGCGCCAATCGCCGCTCTTGTCTATCGAAGCCTGCTCCACTTGTATCCGCCTGCCTTCCGCCAGGAATTTGGCGCCGAGATGGTCTGCGATTTCGAAGATGCCACGACCGAAGCAAGACAGAGGCATGGATGGCCCGGCGTTTCAGCGATTTGGACCATCCTGGCGGCCGATCTTTTGCGCACGATCGCCATCCAGTGGCTCCGCACCGGAGTACCCACGGCAATCGCAATGGCGGCCACCTGGACCATCTCGTGCTGCGTCCTGATCGCCCAGCAGACCTCGCCGCGACGCGACATATCACTGCTGTTCCCGCCAAGAACCGCCGACCAGGAAATGCAGATCCTGCTGCTTGGTTCGGCGGTCGTCGTGCTGCTGATTGTGGCGACCATTCTCGTCGCCGGATGGTTCTGGATGTGGGTTCTCAAACGGCGGATGAGCGCCGGAAACAAAAGGCTGTCAACGACGCCTCGCGCCTGACGCAGCGCCTCACGGAGACGTGCCGCCTTTGACCGGATTCACAACAACGTCTTCCTCGGTATAGACGGTGAATCTGCGATAGTTGCTGTAGGTGGCTTCGCCCGAAGACACGACAACGAGGTTCCTGTTGGTGTATTTCTCGGTCATCCTGGACGGGACGGCAAAGCCCAGCTTCTCGTCGTGACTGAAGGTGACGTCGACGGTCCCGATGAAATTACCAGCGCCGAACCCAGGCTGAACCGATGCCTCGACGCGCAGAATTCGTCCCGTGCCGGGATCGATCCACGCCCGACCCTGGGCGGGCTGATCGCGGCGGTCGCGCGTCTGGATAATCGTCGGTCGCCCTGTTTCCTGGAATCTGATCACCCACGCGCGGATGTCACCGACGGTCTCTTCGCCGCTCTTGGAGAATCGCATGCGGTGCCCGTTGCGCGCGTCCAGGAACTCGAGCACGAAAGAGGGGTCGTTGATGGTGCGGTAGATAGGCCCGAGGTTGTAACGCGCGCTTTCCTCGGCAATCTGGCGTGCCTGCGACAAGGTCTGCGACGACTTGGACAGGCCCGAGAAGATTTCTGCCAGGCGATGTGCGGAATCGGGAATTCGCTTGCCGTCCACGGCGAGTACTTCCCGAAAGCCGAGCCATTCGAGGTCGCCGGGCACCTGGACAATGCCGTAGTCGGATTCGAGGAGCCGGCGCTGGGCACGTACGCCGGAGCCGGAACGCTGCTGGTACTTCTCAGCCGCGATGACTGCAGGCAGATGGCTGGCGTAATCGGCGAGATACGCCCTCATCCGCTGCAGCACGTCATCGAGCGTCGGCGGTGCCTGCGCGTGCAGCGGGATGGCCAGCAGCATGCTGAGGACTAATCCCCAACTCCCTAATCCCTGAATCCCCTTTTCATGCGCCGGATTACTTCACTCTGAAGGCTACCGTGCGTGTTGCGGACACCGGCTTCGGCGCAGCCGATCGCGCCTCGATCGTCGCGACAAATGAGCCAGGGCCGAGCTCCTTGAGAGGAATCCGCGCGAGATGGCCGAACTGCACCGGCGCGGGCTCGAATGGCGTTTCGAACACGACCTTACCATCGCCGGATTTCACCCTCACATCCGCCGTGACGTCTCCCGCGTCCGAGCGGTGATCGTAGATCTCGCCGTACACCCAGAGCTCGCTGTCGGCCGGAAACTCACGGTGCGCCGCGGGCGGCGCCCCAAGCACTTCGTCCAGAAGCTCATCGGTGCGCGCGGTGTAAATCCGGCCGGCCACATCGGTGGTAACCGCGATCCCGCTCAAGGCCAGCGGCTGACGGTCGAAATCAGGAACATCGATCTCGGTCATCACGCTGCCGCGTACTCCGCTGGGCGTCTGCGCGGCGCCGACCATCAGACGATACGTCCCGGGCGGCACCTCGACTCTCGAGACGATCCGCATGCCGTTGGCGACGATCTTCGGGCCGACCGCAAGCGGCAGGGTCAATTCGATGTTGGGATCGGCGCCGCCCACGAGTTTGCCGTCTTCATCGTACAGGCCGATCGACAGCCCGACAGTCAGCCGATAACGGCCATCGGCCTCGGCAGGCTTCAGCGTCTCGTTTGGCATCTCGACGACGATCGCGACACGCGATCGACCGCCTGCAGAGAGAAACGGGGCCGCGGCCATCCGAAGCGCCATCGTGCTCACCGGCAGCGGGTTTCGTTCGAGCTCGCGCAACTGTTCCGTGATCGTCAGACCAGCGCTGGTCGCGACGCTCGCCTTCTTGGCATCGCTGGAACGCGGTGCGACATATCCGCCGCGATAAACGACCTGCATGCCGCGGCGCGACAACCTCACCTCGTTGCGCCTGAGCTTGCCGTCCGCACGACCGTTCGTCGAGTAATAGCCGAGGAGGTAATAGGAGCTGTTCTCGCGCACGATTCGCGCGAACCCGGCCGACAGGCTGTTGGTGTTCAACAGCGCGAAGCCGCCACTCTGCTCGGCCAGATATCGGGCACCGTCCAACGGACCGCGTGCAACGACGGCGATACCACTCCTGACTCTCTGTCTTTTCGACCGGAGTGCCCGAAGTCGCGACGAGCCCACGCGGATCGATGCTGTAGATGCTGACATCGGCCTCCATCGTCCGTCTCAGGACATTCCTCAGGTCATCGGCGCACGATCCGGCCTGCGCCGAGTCGAGCTCAATCAACGGGCAGAGCTGACTTCCCGTCACGAGCACAAGTGCCTTCCGCCTGCCCTTGATCGCTCCCATCCATTCTGCGGTGGCGGCGATGACGTCGAGCACGCGATATTCCTGATGGTCGGCCGGATTGTTGGCATCGCTCATGAAACGCTCGATCGCCTCGTCCAGCAGCCGGCGGTTTCGAGTGAGATGCTGACCCCGTCCAATCCCCGTCATCACGATGCCGACGATATCGTTTGCCTTGATGTGATCCTGGATGAAACCACGGAGGAGATGACGCGTCCGAAGCGACGTGGCCGCGTCCATTGTCTTGTTGTCGAGGACGAACACGTAGACTCGCCCGTCAACCTCTGTGTACTCGTTCGACGCAACAGCATCCGCCCCGGCGAGCGGCCCATTGGGCACGGTGGAATCGACCTCGACGACGGGAATGTCAACCGCCGTGAACGCCGTAATCGTCTGAGGTACGCGGTCTTCGAAAACCTGGAAGTCTGATTGAGTGAGGCCGCTGACGAACTCTCCCGCGTGCGTCGAGTACCCGCACGGGCAGCTGCACATAGCTGATCTCGGAGCGAAAGGTGGGTTCCTGCGCGGCAACCACGGCCGCCGCGCAGAACACTGCGCCTGCTGCGATGTGCCCCCGCCTTCGCGCGAACGCGCTTCCACTTTCGCGCCACCGGGCGCAACGGCGGACAACCCCGCGCAGAGCTACTGCGACTTCCCTCTGGCGGTAACGGGCCATACCAGCTCCACGCGATCGTTGCGGACGCCATAGAAGACGTCGTATTCGTTCACGACCGGGTCGCAGTGCGGCACGATGAGCTCGAGCTTGTCTCCGACCTTGTAGGTCTTGTTGGCCGTCTCGTACTGGATGCTGCCAAACTCGTCCGAGCCCGCGGTGTAGCGGAACCCGGGCTCGCCGATCACAATCGGGTCGGGCTTGTTCAGCGTAAGCGCTTTCGAGCCGGCATCCGTCGTGATGCGTTTCGGGAAGTACGTGCTCAACACCGTCGTCATGACCGTCAGGGACGGCGCGAAATCATTGAAGATATCCCCGCGTTCGTCGCCAATCTCCAGATACTGCACGTCCATGAAGACGTAGCTGCCGACCTGCACGTCGGTGAATCCGGGCACCTTGGTCATGATGTTGTAGGTGCCGGTACCGCCGCCGCTGAAGATCTCCATGTTCAAGCCGGACTTCTTCATGCGGTTGAAGGTGTTGACAGCGTCCTCGTAGCGAGCCAGCGACTGATCGTAGCGGGCCTTGAACCCCTTGATGTGCTGGGCACCACCGTCATAAGCAAGCATCCCGCGGAACTTCAGATTCGGCAGCTTGTCGACGAGCTGGGCGAGCTCCAGCGCCTGATCGCCGGCCGGCACGCCACTCCGCATACCCACCGCGACGTCTACGACGACATCGGCGGTGATGCCGGCGGCCTTCGCCGCATCGGACAGGTCGCGCGCGTTCGGTGCGTAATCTACCGCCTGGATGAACTCCCGGTTCTTCTTGCGGATGTTCATCGCCCGCTGAATCTTCGACCGCGAGACGTTGGACGTTGTCATCACGATTTTCTGCACGCCGTCGGCAAACAGCGCCTCGGCCTCGCTGACCTTCGCGGTACAGATGCCGACCGCTCCCGCCGCCATCTGCAGCTTCGCGATGTCGCTGCTCTTGTGCGTCTTTGCGTGGGGGCGGGCGGCGACGCCCGTCCCGGCCAGGCTCGATCGCATCTTCGCGATGTTCTGATCGAGCTTGTCGAGATCGAGCACGAGCGCCGGGGTGTCGAGCTCCCACTTCGAGAGGCCTTTACTCACCTTCGTGTCGGTGACATGGGCCATCATCTCGGCTCTGCGTGTACCCATAGACCCTTTTGGGAACCCAGAACATCGCGGCGGTGGTGGTTCCGGCAGCGGTCAGAAAATCACGGCGGGAAGATGGTTTCATAAAGCTCCCTCGCAGTTGTGAAATGGACTCGGCCAATTATAGAGACACTCGATTGAGGATTGCGAGGCCTAATCCCTAATCCCCAACCCCTAATCCCTGGTTTTAGTGGCCGCTGTAGTACGACGGAACGGGCAAGTCCCGCATCGTCCGCAGCCCCGGCCTGGAGGACAGCACTTTCGGGATCGAGTTGACCACAATCGAGGCGGTGGCAATGTCGCCGGGCACGCCGCCGGGAATCTTGAGGGTCAGGCGGGGCACGCCCTCGATCCTGACCTCGTCGTAGGACTCTGGCGCGCCGAGATACGCCTCCATGTGCATGGTGATGACGGGGGTGTCGTGCCGATATCCAACGCCATCCTGAACAATCCCGCTGACATAGCCGGGATCGACTGCAAGAAATTCACTCGCCACGGTCGTGTCGGCGATTGTGGGCTTCACCTCGTCGGTGATTCGATCGAGCTGCCAGTCGAGCGCGTCGGCAATCATCGAAATCGACTCGGCCAACCCCACATGGCGTATCGCACCGCGCTCCACTTCGCGCTGAAACTGTGCGCGGGTCAGCCCTGTTCCGATCTTCTGCTGAAACGGCAAGCGGCGCGTGCGGGCGTCCTGGATGCGGTTGACCTTCACCGAGTCGATTCGTTCGCAGGCGACGGTCAGCACGATCGGAAGAATGTCCATCACAAAGCCGGGATTGACCCCCGTCGAGAGCACGGCGACTTTCGCCTTCTTCGCCAGCGCGTCGATTTTCCTCGCCAACGGCACGTTGCGCCTCACCGGATAACACAACTCCTCGGTTGTCGTCACGATTGGCACTCTCGCCTTGAGCACGTCCTGCACCTGTGGCATCACAGCGTCCACCGAAGACGAGGTACAGAGCACGACGATGTCGGGCCTGCCCTGTCGAATGGCTTTACGTGCGTCGGGGGTCACTCTGACTCGAAGAGCTCGAGGCAGCCCGGCGATTTCCGCGAGATCGTGGCCGACCTTGGCGGGATCGACATCGACGGCGCCGACAATGCGAAAGCCGTCGCGCGTGGCGAGCTGGCGTCCTACCATGACGCCGATCGGGCCGAGGCCGTACAACAAAACCCGGATCATGTTCAGTCTTCCGTCGCGGGGGCCCCTCGCCCGGCGTCGCTCCGCGATGGCGAGGCTTCTCCGCAGTATACGATGGTAGGATTCTGCGGTGATTAGACGAATGCTCGTCGGGCTCGTGATGCTGCTGGTGTCGCTTGCGTCAGCTTTCGCTCAGAGCCTCTCACCGCGAAACGCCAACTACACCATCGATGTCCGCCTGGACGCCAGTGCCCGGACGCTGACCGGTCAGCAGACGCTCGTCTGGACCAACATCTCGAATGCGGTCGTCACCGAGTTGCAGTTCCACCTCTATTACAACGCATGGCGCAACACCAGGTCGACGTGGATGCGCGAACAAAAGCTGACGACATGGTGGCAGCAGGTCGCCGAACGTCGGACTGACGAATTCGCTGCCATCGACGTATCGAGCCTCAAAATGAGCACTCGCTGGCTCGCATCCAGGGATCTCACCAAGTCGCTGCGGTTCATTGCTCCAGACGACGGCAATGTCGACGATCGGACCGTGATGGCTGTTTTTCTGCCGGCAGCGGTCGCGCCGGGACAAACCGTCACTCTCGAGATCGCCTGGACGGCCAGGGTTCCCCGCCCTTTTGCGCGGACGGGCGCCATCGGAAATTTCTTTTTCATCGCACAGTGGTTCCCCAAGATCGGTGTGCTGGATTCAGCCGGCAGGTGGAACTGTCACCAGTTCCATGTCGGCACTGAGTTCTTCGCCGATTACGGCGTGTACGACGTCCGCATGACAGTGCCGCGAGGCTGGCCCCTTGCGGCAACGGGGCGCGAGCTCGAGCGCACCGACAATTCCGACGCGACGACCACGCACCGCTACTACCAGGAAGACGTTCACGATTTTGCCTGGACGACGAGCCCCGACTACATCGAGCGTCGAGAGCGCTTCGAGCACGACGGGCTTCCGCCGGTGGACATGCGCCTGATGCTGCAGCCCGAGCACGTCTCGCAGGCAGCCCGCCATTTCAACAGCGCGCGCGCGACACTTCGCCATTACGGCGAGTGGTTCGGCCCGTATCCTTACGGACACATCACCATCGTCGATCCTGTCTGGCAAAGCGCGACCGACGGCATGGAGTACCCAACGCTGTTCACGGCGGGCACGTCGCTGCTGATGCCGCGCGAGGATACGTCCCTCGAGGATGTGATCGTCCATGAAGCGGGTCACCAATGGTGGTACGGCATGGTCGGCACCAACGAGTTCGAAGACGCGTGGATGGACGAGGGAATCAATCAATACGCGACCGCACGGGTGATGGCGGAAGAATTCCCGGATGGGCGAGTGGTGCGCCGATTCTTCGACTGGTTCGTCCCCTGGGTGATAGATGACGTCCAGTGGGATCGCGCCATATCCGGCGAGTACCCTCGATGACTACCGAGGGAGCCCGACGGTCGATGTTCAGTCAACGCCGTCATTTCAGGTACTGGCCGCGGACGTCGGGCCCGATAACCTACGCCAAGCCGGCGCTCTGGCTGCATACGCTCGAGCGCGCGCTGGGCTGGACGACAGTGCAGCAGATTCTCGCGACGTTCTTCGAGCGCTGGAAATTCAGGCACCCGGGGCCCAACGATCTGTTTCAGATTGCCAACGAGGTGAGCCGCCGGGACCTGACCCCCTTCTTCGATCAGGTCTATCGAGGCTCGGCTGTGTTCGATTACGGTGTCGAGAACGTGTCGACCGAGAAAGCGGCCGCCGGTTCCGTTGTCAGCCACGTCGTGGTGCGACGCTACGGCGACGGAATATTTCCCGTCACCATCCTCGTCACGCTCGCCAATGGCGAACAACGCCGGTTTGCCTGGGATGGCGGCGGCAGATGGCACCGCGTCACGATCGAGCACGCAAGCCCGGTAGTGACTGCTCAGGTCGATCCGGATCAGGTGCTCCTGCTCGACACGAACTTCACGAACAACAGTTTCACGACAGAGCCGCAGAGCGGCAGAGCGGCGACGAAATGGGCCGCCAGCTGGATCGTCTGGCTGCAGGATCAACTGCTCACATGGGCATTCTTTATCTGAATCGTGACAGGGCCAAGGGCTGAGGGCTGAGAGCGGCAGATGCGGAGCTCGGCTGCTCTCAAAGATGGCATCAGGCGGGTCAACAGCGCGCCGGTCGTCCTCGGCTGCGTGTTTGCGGTCACGCTGCTGACGGCGTTGCCCTTCGCGATGATCATCCGCCAGGAACTGAGGTCGCATCTCGGCAACAGCCTGGCCGCCGACCAGGCTGCGCGCGGGGTGAACTATCAGTGGTGGACCGAGTTCACCGCGCAGGCCGGGGCGCTCGGCAAGACCTTCGACACGACCATCATCGGATTCGCCGCGGTGCTCGACAACCTCAGCTCGCTGCTGGACAGGGAAAGGCGATCGGTTCCGGTGATGTGGCTGGGCGCCGGCTATCTGGTCCTATGGCTGTTTCTCGCCGGCGGCATCCTCGATCGCTACGCGCGCGGCCGTCCGACGCGATCGTACGAGTTCTTTTCCGCTTGCGGGGTCTATTTCGTCCGCTTTCTGAGGCTCGCGCCGATAGTCGCACTCACCTATTACGCACTGTTCGTCCATCTTCATCCATTTCTCGACAATCTCTACGGCGGGATGACGCGCGGCGTCACGGCCGAGCGCACGGCGTTTCTCCTGCGGGTTGTCTTCTATCTCGTATTTGGCGCGGTGCTGCTCGCGGTCAACCTCATCTTCGACTACGCGAAGGTGCGGGCCGTGGTCGAGGACCGACGCAGCATGGTCGGCGCAATCGCCGCCGGCACGCGATTCGTCCGGCGCCATCCTGCGGCCGTCGCCGGGTTGTGGCTGATGAACGGACTTCTGTTTCTCGGCGGTGATCCTCCTTTATGCCCTCGTCGCGCCCGGGGCGGGCTCGAGCGGGGCCGGCGTGTGGCTGGGGTTTGCCGTCAGCCAACTGTATCTCCTGGCCCGCCTCTGGGTGAGGCTCGTCTTTTTCGCGTCGGAGACCTCGCTGTTTCAGGGGCGCCTCGCGCACGCCGGGTATGTCGCGAACACTCCCGTTCCGCGTCCCGAGCCACCGATCGTCGAGCCCTTCCTCGACTCCTCGCAGTACGGCACGCGGGCTTCTGACGAAGGCAAGCCGAGCCTCGAATTGCGGCCGTGATCGCAAAGATACTGGACACCGGCATCGTCCTGTCGGGAACCGCTCTCCTCCTGATCGCGGCGCTCGGCGGAATCGACCTCGATCTCGATCGGCCTTCGCCTGCACAACTGGATGCGTCCGGCGATCGTCCTCGGGCTCGCTCTGCTTTTGCGAACATGGTTGTTCCGCGTCTCGATCTCCACCTGTACTCGCCACGCGGGGCATGCTCGCGCTCGTCATCGCGACGGCCGCCGTTTACGCGCATTACCACGTTCGCGTGGCGGGAGGGCTCGACAGTTATGGATACGTGAGCGCCTCACGTCTGCTGGCATCCGGGCAACTCAGCGAGCCGCAGCCGATCGCGGAACTGTTGCCGTTCGACAATCCCATGAGGGCAGCGGCGCCTCTCGGGTACGTTCCGAGCGCCGACGGCGAGGCGTCGGTGCCGCGATTCCCGCTCGGGCTGCCGATCGTGATGGCCATCTTCACAATCTTCGGCTCAAAGGGTCCTTTTTACGTCCCACTCGTGATGGGCTATGCGGCGATTGTGCTCGCCTACCTCGTCGGCCGCATGACGCCTTCAGGTCGCGAGCCCAATCACACAGCCGGCTTGCTCGCAGCAGTCCTGATTGCGGTGGACCCGCTCTTTGCCGCGTATGCGATTCAGCCGATGAGCGACGTACCCGCGACTTTTTGGCTCCTCGGCGCACTCTGGCTGCACGCCGGAAACGGGGGCAGACCCCTTTTTTCGTGCATAGCCGCTGGTCTGTGCCTCGGCATGGCAATACTCACGCGTCCCGTCCTGCTTCCGGCCGTCATCGTGTTCCTCCTGACGGTAGGCCGGGAAAAATGCACCCGACTCCTTCTGACGACGGTCGCGATGTTTGCCGGGCTGCAGCTTGCGCTGAACTGGACGCTCTACGGCGGGATAGCCGCCTCGGGCTACGGATCGACGTCGCACCTGTTCGAGCTATCGCTGTCTCGCCTGGCGGCGAATGCCGCGAATTTCGGAAAATGGCTGACCTATTCCCACACGCCGCTTTTCTGGCTGCTGTGGCCGGCCTCCCTGTGGGTCCTGCGCCGCGAAAAGTGGGCATGGCAGGTGTCGGCAATTGCGGCAGCGGCGGCGGCTCCGTATTTTTTTTATATCGTTTTCGACGACTGGGAGTCGTCGCGGTTTCTCCTTCCCTCGATCGCGCTCGTGACGATTCTGACAGTCCGTGCCCTCTCGACAGGCTTGTCCGCCGCAGGGCGCCGCGCTGAGGCGGGTGCGATGGCCATCGCGTTTGCATGTGCGATTGCCTCCCATCAATTCCTGGATCGAGAAGGCATCTATCGGCTTCCGGCGCTTGAAACCAAGTACGAACTGGTCGGCGAATGGTTCAAAAGAAATACCTCCGACCGCGTCGTCGTCCTCGCCGGGCTTCACAGCGGATCGCTCCGCCTTTATGGAGACCGCACGACTATCCGGTGGGATCAGATACCCCAACGATCGCTGACAGACACCCTGAGAGCGCTGATCGTGTCGGGATACGAGCCCTATCTCGTCCTCGATCTCCCGTCCGAGCCGCCACAGTTCGAAAAGCGCTTCCTCTCCGAGCCGTTGAACATGGACCAGGTGGCCCGGGTGCGCGTGGTCAACATCTACAAATTCGTGTCAGTTTTCTGACACTTTCAGTGTGACATCGGACTGAGCGATGGGAATTCGTGTAACTGTCGGGCCCGATAGGCTACTGGTATTGAACTTGCTCTAGACTCGTCTCG
This sequence comes from Vicinamibacterales bacterium, assembly GCA_963775345.1. Classification (GTDB taxonomy): domain Bacteria; phylum Acidobacteriota; class Vicinamibacteria; order Vicinamibacterales; family JAMQPK01; genus JAMQPK01. The sequence continues at coordinate 658,020 of CAVZIS010000006.1, read as the reverse complement.
CAAACGAGACACGTGCCCCAAAAACTATCTCTCCTGCGCGGCGGAGAGCCGCTGCCGCCCGAAATGATCGCGACCGAAGCTCAGCTGACGGGCTCGGTTCGCTACCTCCTTGACTACGTCGCGCGAATGCTGAAACTCTCGCCCTCGCAGGTCGAGCTGATCCGACCCGGCTTCGAAACGCTCGACCTCGCCATTGGCGACAAGATCGAAGACTGGAACCAGATGTTCCTGCACGTCCTCGAGGAGCTCAGGCAGAAGGGTATCGAGCTCGAGCAGCGCGAGGCGCTGCTCAGCCGGATGCGCCGCGACGGTCGCACGCTTCTCTACCGGCGCGAGCTCGGCGAAGAGCGTCTGCTCACTACGCTGCTCGAAGAGCACCGCGGGAACGGCTTCGGCGTCGAGATGGTCGACCACGACCGCTTCAAGTACTACAACGACACGTTCGGCCACGAGGTCGGGGATCTCGTGCTCAGCACCACCGGCCGGCTGTTTCGCATGCATCGCGAGGGGGACATCGGTGTCCGGTGGGGCGGTGACGAGTTCCTCCGGATCGTCCGGAATCTGGTAACCGAGACGCAGCTCGGCCTGGTCGCGGGGCGCGACGCAGAGCTGGTGGAGTCGTTCGCATGGGACACACTCGACCCGAGGTTCAAGGAATATCCGCCTCGGTTGAGCATCGGGCTGACCTACTGCGAGCGTCCCTCGCACGAAGAGCGCGCGCGGATGGCCGCCCTGCGACCAGGAAGTGACGCTTACCGTCGAGCAACGCTTCGACCCGACGATCGCGGTACCGCCCGGGTCCTCGTACGACATCGCCCGCAGACTGGTCGCACTCGCCGATCAGAAGATGTACGAAGCGAAGCGCACCTTTGCCGACAGCGTCGAACCGCACATCGCGCAGGTGAACGTGCGGATTGTGAACGGCGGGCTGGTTGAAATCTGAATCTGAAATCTGAAATCTAGAATCTGAAGCTACTAGCTGCGAGCTACCCGCTACCGGCTACCACCTATTTCGTCACCGTGGCACCGCTGATGATCTTCTCCGGCTCGACCTCGGTCGAGACGTTGGCGCGGACCATGATCTCGCGCAGCGCATTTGCGGTCGGCACGTGGAACCTGAAGTTCATTCCGCGATGAACGCCGACTGCAATGCGCAACGGCGTCCAGCCTGAAACGTTGTTCGTGTTCCACACCTCGACCTTCGCGCCCTTCTCATCGAGGTACTTCACGACCTCCGGCAGCTGCTTGAAAGCGGCGCCGTGCATGGCGGTGTTCCCGTTCTTGTCGACAGCGTTCACGTCGTTGCCCAGCGTCGATCGCCAGCTTCACGGCCTCGAGCGCCTCGGGAGGAGCGCCGGCGTCCTCGCCCGGTGAGTGCGTTCCTACGCCAGCGGCGGCCATCAACGGCGTCGTCCCGTCTTCGTTCGGCAACAGTGGATCGGCGCCGAGCTCCACGAGCAGGCGCATCAGCTCCGCATCACCGCCCCGAGCCGCGAGAAAGAACGGCGTGCCGCCGATCATGTTGAGCGCCGTCACTCCCGCGTTCGGCCGCCTCGTGACGCGCGCGTTCAGATCGGCGCCGGCAGCCTTCAGTTTTCGCACGAGCGTCAGGCTGTCCATTTCGCCGGAACCGTAAGGCGCGGGATCGTTGCTGCCAGTTCCGGGCTTGCGGACCCACGTGATGTGATGAAGGGCCGTCCATCCCTGCGCAGCGGCGTTCGGATCCGCGCCGGCATCGAGCAGAGCCGCCGCGAGCTCGAAGTGGCCGCTTCCGACGGCCAGCACGAGCGCGCTCGATCCGCCGGTCGGCGGCCGCCGCGCTCCGGCGCCCGCCGCACCCGCACCTCGTCCGCGGCCGCCCCCCGCACCGACCAGCCTGTCGTTCACGTTCGCTCCGCCGGCCAGCAGCGTCCGGACGGCCGCGAGCTGACCTTCACGGGCGGCAAACAGCATCGGCGTCCAGCCGGCGTTCGATCGCGCGTTTACCTGGGCCCCTGCTTCGAGCAGCACCTGTATCGCCTCGGCATGCCCTTCGGCGGCCGCCCACATCAACGCGCTCTGGCCGCGCCAGCTCTCTTTTGCGTTCACATCGGCGCCGTGCGCGAGCAGCGTCTTTACGGCCGCGGCCACGCCTGTTCGCGCGGCGGTCATCAATGCGGTTTCGCCTTCCGACTGTGCCGCCTCGGGATTCGCGCCCGCTTTCAGCAGGAGCTCGAGCATTGCGGCGTTGCCGTTGGTCGCCGCGAGCGACAGCGGCGGGACGCCATACCGGTTCGCCGCGTTCACGTCGGCGCCAGCCTTGATGAGGCTCGCAGCGGCCTTGAGATCGTTGCGATGCACGGCCCAGTGGAGAGGCGTCGTACCGTCGGCATCCACCTTGCTCTGAGCGCCGATCGTCGCCGCGGCAACGAACAACGACGCGATGGCGGAGAAGGTGCAGAAATTTCGCTCGCGTCATAGACACGTCCTAAAGAGACAACGGCTCGAGCAGTTCCTGCACCTTGCCGTTGCTGTCGGCGAAGCCGTCCACGTGCACGTCGGCCTTTTCGAGCAGCGTCACCAGGAGGTTGGCCAGCGGCTTGGGCTCGGCGTACTTGATGTGCCGTCCGCCCGTCATCTGGCCCGAGCCGCCGCCCGCCACCAGAATCGGCAGGTTCGTGTGATCGTGCACGTCCGGGTTGCCGAGACCGCTGCCGAGCAGGTAGAGCGAGTTGTCCAGGAGCGTGCCCTCGCCGTCCTGCGTCGCCTGCAGCTTGCCGAGCAGGTAGGCGAACAGCGACACGTGATAGGAGTTGATCTTGGCCAGCTTCGCGAGCTTCTCCGGCGAATTCTGATGGTGCGACGTCGCGTGATGCGGCTCTGCCACGCCAATCTGCGGATAGGTACGGGTGCTCACTTCGCGCGCCAGCTGGAATGTGATGACGCGCGTGATGTCGGCCTGGAGCGCCAGAACCTGCAGGTCGAACATCAGCTTCGCGTGCTCCTCCCAGTCGGCCGGCACGCCCACCGGGCGCAACAGCACCTCGGGCAGCGCATCGCCGTCCTGCCGCTCGGCCTGCTGAATCCGCCGTTCCACTTCGCGCACCGTATCCAGATATTCGTCGACTCGCGTGCGGTCGCCCGGTCCGAGCTTGCGCCCGAGCCGCGCCATGTCTTCGGTCACCCAGTCCAGAATGCTGCCGTTCTTCCGCAGCTCGGCCTTGCGGTCGGCGGCCGTTCCGCCATCCCCGAACAGCCGCTCGAACACCACGCGCGGATTCGCTTCGGTCGGCAGCGGCGTCGTCTTCGACGACCATGCCAGGGTGTTCATGTAAACGCAGTTGAACCCGTTGTCGCAGTTTCCGACGACGTAGTTGAAATCGGTGGCCAGCTCCAGCGAAGGCAGCTGCGTGGTCTTTCCGAGCTGCTGCGCGGCGATCTGATCGATCGTCACGCCCATCTCGTAATCCGACCCTTCGGTCATCTTCGCTTTCACGCCGCTCAGGAACGTGCAATTGGCGGTCGCGTGATTGCCCGAGGAATACGCGTTCTTCATTTCGAGATTCGAGAGCACCGTCGTCTGATTCAGAAACGGCATGAGCGAGGCGAGCGTCGGCGACAGCTCGGTGATTCGCCCTTCGGCCTTCGGCATCCACTCGGCGATGTTGGAACCCATGGGGATGTACACGAAGCCGAGCCGCTTGACCGGCCTGGCCGCCGCGCGCACTCCAGACATGGCGGGCACCATCGCGTCGAGCATCGGCAGCGCCAGGGTTGCGCCGAGACCGCGCAGGAACGTCCGCCGGGGCAATGCCATCTTGGTGATGATCATGAACGCGATCTCCTTAGCTGAAACGGCGTGCTCTTGACGATGCCCAGCACGACCGATGAAAAACGATAGTCGTTCGCACGAGCCGTACGGAGTATCGACCGGACGGCCGGCGCGTCGTAATACTCCACTCCCCGGCCCAGCGCGTAGGTCAGTAGTTTCTCAGTTAATGTCGCGACGAACAACTCCGGCCGGTTCAAGACCGCCTTCCGCAGCCCGATCGCGCCTTCGAACTTGCTGCCGTCGGGAAGCCCGCCGGACGCGTCGACCGCGCGTCCCCGCTTCGCTCTGGGTGCGGTACCGGCCGATGGCGTCGAAATTTTCGGTAGCCAAGCCGACCGGATCCATCAACTGATGGCAGCTCGCACACACTGGATTCGCCCGGTGCTGCACCATCCGCTCGCGCATCGTCAGCATCTTCGCGCCGGGGCCGTTCTCCGGGAGCGGCGGGACGTTCTGCGGAGGAGGAGGCACCGGGCGTCCCGAGCAGATTCTCGAGAATCCATTTGCCGCGAAGCACCGGCGACGTGCGATTGGCGTACGACGTCACCGTCAGAATGCTGCCCTGTCCGAGCAGGCCGCCCCGCACGTGATCCTTTCCGAGCTCGACCCGGCGGAAGTGGCTGCCGTAGACGTTGGGGATGCCGTAGTGCTTGGCAAGCCGCTGATTCACGAAGGTGTAATCGGCGCGCAGCAGATCGAGCACGCTGCGGTCCTCGTTCATGACGCTCTCGAACAGCATCTCGGTCTCGCGGCGGAACGCCTGGCGGAGGTTGTCATCGAAATCGGGAAACAGCCGCGAGTCGGGATGTGCGCTGTCGAGATTCCGGAGGTACAACCACTGAGCCGCGAAGTTGTTCACCAGCGCCTGCGATCGCCTGTCGGCGAGCATGCGGCGCACCTGCCGCTCGAGCACGGCAGGATCCTTGAGGCGCCCTTTCGCGGCATTGTCGAGCAGCTCCTCGTCCGGGATGCTGCTCCACAGGAAGAACGACAGCCGCGAGGCGAGATCCAGATCATCGATGCGATAGCGTCGACGTCATCGCCGGCTGTGCGGACGTGGCGGGTTCACGTTCGACGCGGAAGAGGAAGCCCGGGCTGGTCAGAAGAGCACGCACGGCCATCTCGATGCCGTGCTCGAACGCGCCGTCGTTCCGTCCCTGTTTGTAGAATCCGAACAACGTGTCGACGTCCTCGTTCGTGACCGGACGCCGATACGCGCGACGCGCGAGCGCCGAGAGAATCGTGCGCGCGCAACTCGCCTCGTCAGCCGGTTTCGCAGGCCGGCACGTAAAGATGCGGCGCCTGCTCGGCGTCTCGCTGACGCCCGTGACGTTGAACGGGCCCGCAATCGACACGCTGTAGAGCGCCGGCTGCGTTCTCGGCGTGCGATCGCTGTTGAAGCTCGCCTGATACGGCTGGCGCTCGGTCTCGACCAGCGCCGACGGCCTCTTGATGAACGCCACGCGCACGACGTGCGGGCCGGCGGTCACCGGCGCGCGGAAATTGAGGTGCGCATCGGCCGCCTGCTCGGGCGCATATTGCGGCGCCACGGGATCGTCGTCACTTCTCGAAGGTGGTGTCAGCGTGAAGATCTTGAGGCGCACGCCATCGACGCTCACCTCGACCTGGTGAGGCTCCCTCAGTCCTTCGATCAGCTCGTTGCGATCGCGCGTGAGGCGCAGCTCGAACTGATATTCCCCGTCGGCCGGAAACGTGTGACGCACGCTCGCACCCGCTCGCGTTCCGAACGGCTGACCGTCGAAGTGATCTTCCTGCGTGAGGTCTGCCGGAAGCACGACGGTATCGGCGCCGGCCGAGCGGGGCGGAGTTCCGACGGCGAGGCGGCTGATTTTCTGCGCCGCCGACAGGTAGCGCTCGAGCAGCATCGGGGACAGGCCGCCGACGCTGATGTTGTCGAAGCCGTGGCTCGAGTCGTCGCTCGGCAGCATGGCCGACACGTCGATCTCGAGATCGAGCAGATCGCGAATGGCGTTCTGATACTCGGTGCGATTCAGGCGCCGGAACGTATCGGTGCGGCCGGGATCCGGATGCGCGGCCGCTTCGCTTATCGAGCGACGACTCCAGACGCGCGATGAGGGCATCGTAGGCCGCCTCGGTCGGCCGCGGCCGGCCTGAGGGCGGCATGGCCCGCGCGCGAAGCTTGCGCACGACCAGCTCCCACGTTTCGGCATGAGGTCCGACGTTGTCCAGATCGAGCGACGTGAGCGCGAGCTGGCCCTGTTTGGTTTTTTCGTTATGGCAGCCGGCACAGTAGCGGGTGATCGTCGCTTCTTCGGCCGACGCTCCGGTTTCCTGCGGCGTCGTTGTAGACGGTTGCTGCGGCCCTGCCTGCAGATACACAGCTGCCGAGAGCACGAGCAAGCGACACTCCGAGCGGGCGTACTAATTCCATTGGTAACTCGCAATTTTACCAGTACTTACACGAGCTGGTTGTCTCGGTTTGTCGCTGCTTAGGGCGCCGTGGACGGAGCACCCAGGCCGGTGTAAGTGAACTTCTGGATGCGCTTCCCTTCGTAGGTCTCGGTGATGAAGAGATCCCCCTTCGAGTTCACCGCAAGATTGTGCGCGCCGTAGAACTGCCCCGCCCAGTGCCCCGCCCCGCCGAACGTGCTCACGACCTGCAGGGTCTGTCGATCGAGCACGTAGATCAGCTGGTTCGTCCCGTCGTTGATGAAGAGGAACGCCTGCTTGGGGATCGGTGGAAAAGCCGACATCCCAGACCGACCCGCTGCCCAGCGTCTCCTTGGCAATCACGACTTCGCGGACGAAGGTGCCGTCCTTTCTGAACACCTGAAGGCGATCGTTGGTGCGATCGCAGACATAGACGAGGCCATCGCTGGAGATCCTGACGGCATGCACGATGCGGAACTGCGGCGATGGCGGCCCGTTCGGGTCGTACTGGCTGGGCCGGTTCTCGTTCTGGACGACGCCGCGGAACGGGCCTGGCAGCGTCTCGCCCGCGCGTGTGAAGAACCCGTCATCCGGCACTTTGCCGTAGGCGCCCCAGTGGCGTTTGTACGCTCCGGTCGCCGCGTCGAAGACAATCACGCGGTGGTTTACATATCCATCGGCGACGTACAGCTCGCCGGCCGCCTCGTCCACGACCATGTTGGCCGGCGCGCCCAGATTCTGCGTGTCGTTGCTGCCCTTCCCCTGCCCGGCGCGCCCGATCTGCATCACGAACTTTCCCTGCCGGGTGAACTTCAGGATGTGCGCATCCTTTTCGCCGCCGGCGCCCAGCCAGACGTTCTCCTTCTCGTCGACGTAGATGCCGTGCTCGAGCTGCGGCCAGTCGTACCCGGTGCCCGGCCCGCCCCAGGAGGAGACGAGCGACCCTTCGGCGTCGAACTCGAGAACCGGCGGCGCCGCTTTCCAGATCGATCGCGTCTCGTTCGGCTGCAGCGTGGACGGACGATGGGTGATCCAGACGTGATCGCGCCGGTCGACCGCGACTCCGGCCACAGCGCCGATGATCCACCGGTTCGGCAGCGGTTTGGGCCAGAACGGATCGACGCGAAAGGCCGGGACTTGACGCGTTGTCACTGCCTCACGCTGCGCGAGCGGAACCGCCAATGACGCCAGCATGGCGGCTGCGAAAACCAGAGGGGTGTTCCTCACGGAATTGACAACAGTCTAGCCGATCCACCAGAGTCTCTCTGCCCGCCCACATAAATGAGGAGGCATTCATGGCGAAGAAGATGACGCGCACCGAATTCCTCGGATTAGGTGGCGTGCTGGCGGGAGCCGCCGTTGGATGTGGCCGGCCGGTGGAACCCGGACCTCAGGGACAGGCCACCCCATCTGCGACCGAGGCGGATGTCGTGGTCGTGAACGCGCGCGTCTACACGATCGATGACGCCCTGCCCAGAGTCGAAGCCTTCGCGATCAAAGACGGCAAGTTCATCGCGACAGGCAGCAGCAGCGACATCAAGAACCTCGCGAGCCCGCGAACACAGATCATCGACGCCGGCGCAAATGACGGTGACGCCCGGGTTCATCGACAGCCACTGTCATCCAAGTGGCGTCAACGAGCTGTACGAGGCGAACGCCAACGTCCGGACGGTCAAGGAGCTGCAGCAGGCGCTGCTGAAAAGGCCAAAGACACACCCCCGGGTTACTGGGTCAACGCGTTCATGTTCGACGACACCAAGCTCGACGTCCCGCTGCACCGAAAGCATCTGGACGAGGTGGTGCCCGACCATCCCGTGTCGGTGAACCACCGAGGTGGTCATACGAGCTGGTACAACAGCAAAGCGCTCGAGCTGGCCGGCATCACGAGGCAAACCCGCGACCCCGAACACGGTCGATTCTTCCGTGACGAGAGCGGCGAGCTGAACGGCCGCGTCGCCGAGCTGGCCCGCGCGGTCTTCGCCAAGGTGGGTAAGCGGGAAGAGTTCACGCCCGAGCAATCTCGCGAGCGCGGCAAGAACGGCATGATGCACATCTCGAGCTCCTCACTGCGGCGGGACTGACGACGGTGCACGATGCCGGCGCCGGGCGCGAGCGCGTGATGGCGTACGAGGACGCGTACCGCGGCCGGCGGCTTACGGCACCGCGCCTACATGATGATTCGAGGTGACGATATCGTCAGCGGCCTGAAAGCGGCGGGCATCTACACCGGATTCGGCAACGAGTGGATCAAAGTAGGCGGCCTCAAGTACGCCGCTGACGGTTCGGCGTCCGAGCGCACGATGCGGATGAGCACGCCGTATGTTGGAACAACCGACTACGGCATCTTGACGATGACCCAGCAGGAGATTGACGAAGCCGTCGAGGATGGGCACCGGCACAATTTTCAGATCGGCATACATGCCAACGGCGACGTCACCGTCGACATGGTGCTCAAGGCCTACGAAAAAGTCCTTCAGCGATGGCCCGACCCGAACCGCCGCCACCGAATCGAACACTGCACGCTGATGAATCCCGACTTGCTGAAACGGATCAAGGCATGCGGCTGCATCCCGACGCCGTTCTGGACGTACGTGTACTACCACGGCGAAAAGTGGGCGCAGTACGGAGACGAGAAACTGGGGTGGATGTTTGCCCACCGGTCATTTCTTGATCACGGGATTCCGGTTCCGGGCGCGTCCGACTACGGCCCGGGACCATTTGAGCCGTTGATGGCGATTCAGAGCATGGTGACCCGGCGCGACTACCGAGGGCGCGAGTGGGGACCGAACCAGAAAGTCACCGTGGACGAAGCTCTTCGGATCGCGACGATCAATGGCGCCTACGCAGCGTCCGAAGAGGCCATCAAAGGATCGATCGCAGCCGGCAAGCTGGCCGACTTCGTCATTCTTGAAAAGGATCCCCACGACGTCGATCCCAACCAGATCAAAGACATCAAGGTCGTGCGGACCGTCGTCGGCGGAAAAACGATGTATCCTGCTCAAACCTGAAAGGAGCACCTGATGCGCACATCACTGCGAATCCTGCTGTGTGTCGTGTTGGCGATCAGTGTTCCCTGCCGCGCAGCTCCGGACGGCGAAGACCCTCGACATCTATGTGATGGACGTCGAAGGCGGAAACGCAACGCTCTTCGTCTCACCGTCCAGCGAATCGGTGCTCGTCGATGCGGGTAACGGCGGCGCCGCCGCAGCCAGAGACGCCGATCGCATCATGGCGGCCGTCACCGACGCCGGACTCAAGCAGATCGACACCTTGATCACCACACACTGGCACGGCGATCACTATGGCGGCATCGCGGGACTCGCTTCACGAATCCCGATCCGCCATTTCGTCGACCACGGCCCGAACGTTCAGCCGGCCGCGGCCGCCGATGAATTTCTGCAGAAGGTCTACCCGACGCTCTACAGCGCCGCCAAACACACCGTCGTGAAACCTGGAGACAGGATTCCGGTCTCCGGTCTCGACTGGCGCATCGTCACGTCCGCCGGAGAGACGATCAAGGCGGCCCTCCCTGGCGGCCCCGGCGCGGGCAGGCCGAATCCGTACTGCGCGGGCTTCAAGCCCCAGGAGGTGGACAAGAGTGAGAACGCGCAGTCGGTCGGAAGCGTCGTCACGTTTGGAAAATTCCGCGTGGCGTATCTGGGCGACCTCACCTGGAACAAGGAATTCGATCTGATGTGCCCCAGCAACCGGATCGGCGCGGTTGACCTGTTCGTCGTGACCCATCATGGACAGGCGATCTCGAACTCCGAAGTTGTGGTGCACGCGATTCAACCCCGCGTGGCGATCATGAACAACGGCACGCGAAAAGGCGGACAACCAGAGGCGATGAGGATCATCCATTCGACGCCTGGGCTCGAAGATCTCTGGCAGGTGCATTTCTCGCTTCTGAGCGGGCAGGAATACACAGTGCCGGGAGTCTTCATCTCGAACGTGACCGATGAGGCAGCGGCAGCCATGCCGGTGGCTGCGATGCCCGCTCCGCCACCCGGTCCGGGCGCACCGCCGCCGCCTGCCCACAACGGACAGGCGTACTGGATCAAGGTGTCGGCGCAGCAGGATGGATCGTTCACGGTAACGAACCAGCGGAATGGTTTCAGCAAGACCTATCGGGCGAGCGTTCGAGCGGGAACCAACTGAGTATGAGAATTCTGGCCGCTGGCGTGTTGTCCTTGCTGGTGATCGCAGCGCCGGGCGCCGATCAGCTTCGGTCTCCAGCCCGTTCTTCGCTGGTGCGCGCTGCGCCCGAAACGGTCGGGCTGGCACAGGCACGGCTCGATGAAGCCGGCAAGCTTCTGAACCGCTACGTCGCGGAACGGAAGGTGGCGGGCGCTGTCGGCGCCGTGGCGCGCAAAGGCAAGCTCGCCTGGCTCGGCACGGCTGGATTGCAGGATCTCGCGGCGGCCACGCCGATGACCGAGCGCTCGCTGTTCCGGATCTACTCGATGACAAAGTCGGTGACGGCCGTGGCAGTCATGATGCTGCACGAGCAGGGACGCTTCCGCCTCAACGATCCGGTATCGAAGTACCTTCCTGAATTCCGGAACGTCGCGGTCGTTTCGCCGGATGGAGGCACGCGCCCGCCCGCGCGCGAGATCACGGTCGAGGATCTCCTCCTTCACACGTCGGGGCTGAGCCACCGGACGTCGGAGCTGTACCGCGAGGCGAAGGTCCGATCGCGATCGGAGCCGCTGCCCCGCTTCATCGACAACATCGTGCGCGCGCCGCTGATGGAGGATCCGGGAACGCGGTACCGTTACAGCGAGTCGCCGACCGTGCTGGGCCGTCTGGTGGAGATCTGGTCGGGCCAGCCCTTCGACGAGTTTCTGAGCGAGCGCATCTTCAAGCCGCTGGGGATGATCGACACGGTTTTCTGGGTTGCCCCTGCCGACCGCACGCGACTCGCCACGGTGTACAGGCTCGCAGCCGGCGGCGGTCTTACACCGTTCGAAATCGAAGAGGTTCCCTTCACCGAGCGGCCCGCCCTGCTGGAAGGCGCCGTCGGTCTTGTTTCGACGGTTCCCGACTACCTTCGGTTCTCCCAGATGCTTCTCAATACAGGAGCGTTGGACGGCGCCCGTCTCCTGCGACAGGAAACGGTCGAGCGAATGACGGCCAACGGGCTTCCGGATGCGATCGTCAAATCTCGCGGCGGCGCCATGGGATGGGGCCTCGCCAACGTCAACGTCGTCCTCGATCCGGGTGCGCTCGGCTATCCCGCCAATCGAGGCGAGTACGGATGGGATGGCAGCGCCGGCACGATCTTCTGGGTCGATCCGGGATTGGAGATGGTCACGATCCTGATGACTCAGAGCTCGCCGGCGAACCCCGACCGCCTCCGGGAGCGATTCAAGACGCTGGTGCAGGAGTCAGTCGTCGACTAAGGGGTCACCGCCGAAATCCGATCGCGAGAAATGCTGCGCCATCGCGGATGCATGTATGACCACATTTTGTGACTAGACATTAATTGTGGTCGGAGTTACGATCCTGGCATGAAGACAATCGGAGCGGCTCAGTTCAAGGCACAGTGTCTCGCGCTGCTCGATCAGGTGGACCCCGACGGGCTGCTCATTACCAAGCATGGCAAGCCAGTGGCCAGGCTCGTGCCGGCGGCTGCCGAGCCGGGTGCGCTCGTTGGCTGCCTGAAGGGGCGAATCAATGTCACCGGCGATCTGCAGTCCACTGGAGTGCCGTGGCGTGCTGGTGCTTGATACCCACATCCTGGTGTATGCCCTTGCCGGTCAGCTCACGCCGCGCGAACGAACCGTGCTTTCGCGCGAAAGCTGGAGTATCGCCGCTATCTCGCTGTGGGAGCTTGCGAAGCTGGTCCAGCTCGGTCGGGTCGAAATGGACCTGGACCAGGCAGATGTCGTTCGCGCGCTCGCCCGCGTGCATACCTGGCCGGTGACGCTCGAAATTGCCCGCCGATCAACGGTGCTCGATTTTCGCGGGGACCCTGCCGACGAGTTGATCGCGGCCACGAGCCTCGTGCACGGCGCGCCGCTCGCCACGCGCGATCGCGCGATTCGACGCTCGAGCGAGGTCCGTTTCGCGTGGTAAGCGGGCCTCCTTCAGCTACTGAGATCCAGTCAACGGCGCGCAGGTCCAACCGTTGGACTCTGCGCGAGCACGTCCGCGACAATCAGCGCGAGTGAGGCAAGCTTCGCCGTTACGGCTCGTACGGCTTGCCGTCGGCGGGCTCTGTCGAGCTGCCGGGCGGGACGACTGGCTCGACGCCGGCCGCGATCATGACCTCTCTCACGGCAGCTTCGGTCGCGGGAGATTTCTGAATGTTCATTCCCCGGTGAACGCCCTGTGTGATCTTGAGGGGCGTCCATCCTTTTTTATCCTTCTGGTTCCAGATCTCGACCTTCGCGCCTCGCTCGGCGAGCAATCGAACGGCTGCAGGCATCTGTTTGTACGCCGCACCGTGCATGGCCGTCGCGCCGTTCTTGTCGACGGCGTTGATGTCGTTGCCGAGCTCGAGCGTCATCTTGACGGCTTCGACCACTTCGGCTTCCGTGCCCGGATCTTCGGGCGGCGAGTTGGTTCCAACACCGGCCGCGATCATCAGCGGCGTCGTGTCGTCGGCGTTGGGCATCAGCGGATCGGCGCCCAGCTTGACGAGCTCGCGCATGAGAGGCACGTCGGCCGTGCGCGCGGCGAGAAGAAACGGCGTCGCACCGACGGGATTCACCTGGGTCGTCCCGAGGGGCGGGCGCCTGGTCGCACGCGCGTTGACGTCGGCGCCGCGCTTGACGATTTGCCTGACGAACTCGAGGCTGTCGATTTTTCCGGACCCTTCTGGCGCAGGGTCGTTGCTTCCGTACAAGCCGACCTTTCGCACGCCGGTGATCTGATGCAGGACGGTCCAGCCGAGAGGAGCGGCGTTCGGATTGGCGCCGGCATCGACCAGCGCAAGGGCAAGCTCGTAATGCGCGTTGGTCGTCGCGAGCAGAAACGCGTTCAGCCCCTGCTCCTGCCGGTTATAGCCGGCTGCCGCCGCCGGTCCGCGCGGACGCCCCGCGGAGGGCATGGCGTCGTTGACGTCGGCGCCGGCGGCCAGAAGGATCTTCACCACGTCCAGTCGCCCATCGCGAACGGCGAACAGAAACGAAGTAAAGCCGCCGGTCGACCGCAGCTTGATGTCGGCGCCGTTGTCCACGAGCGCCTTGACGACCGGCGCGTGACCCTCTGATGCGGCCCACATCAACGCGGTCTGCCCGCGGACGGCTTCTTTCGCGTTGACATCGACGCCGCGTGCGATCAACGCCTTGACCGCGTCGAGGCTGCCCGCGCGCGCAAGGGACATGAGCGCGGTCTCGCCGCCCGGCAGCGTGGTATTCGGATCCGCTCCCGCATCGAGCAGCAGCTTCACCATCGCCATGTTGCCGTTGGTGCACGCCACCGAAAACGGCGACACGCCGTACCGGTTCACGGCTTTGACGTCTGCGCCCGCGCGAAGAAGCAGCTCGGCTGTTGGAACGTCGTTGAGACGGACTGCCCAGTGCAGCGCCGTCGTGCCGTCGACCTCTGCGGCGTTGACGTCGGCGCGCTCCTTTATCAACTGCTTGAGGGTGGCCGCATCCGCGTTCTTCACCGCCTGAACGATCGAGCTCGCCGCGGGAGCGGCATGCAGACCTGCCGCCGCGATGAGAACGATCGCCGCGGCGCCGATGACATACCTCTTCATCTGAGCGCTCCCTACAGCGAAGCCGGTTCCAGCAGCTCGGCCACGCGACCGTCGCTGTCGCCGAACTTCTCGATATCGACGCCCGCGAGATTGAGCATCGTCAGATGCACGTTGGCCAGCGCCGTCGGCTGCGGATACTTGATGTGGCGGCCGCCCTTGAGATTGCCGGCTCCTCCCGCGACGACGATCGGCAGGTTCAGGTGGTCGTGCACATCGGGGTTGCCGAGGCCGCTGCCGAGCATGATGATGGAATGATCCAACAAGGACCCGTCGCCATCGGCCGTCGTCTTGAGCTTCTCGAGGTAATACGCAAACAGCGAGACGTGATAACCGTTGATCTTCGCGAGCTTCTCGAGCTTTTCCGGGTCGCCGCCGTGATGCGACGTCGGATGGTGCGCTTCGGGCACGCCGATCTGCGGGTAGGTCCGCGTGCTGACCTCCCGCGCCATCTGGAACGTGATGACGCGCGTCAGGTCGGCCTGCATCGCGAGCACCTGCAGGTCGTACATGAGCTTGACGTGTTCTTCCCACGACGAAGGCGCCGTCAGAGGACGATCGATGTCGGGCATCTCGTCGACGCTCTTCTGCTCGGCCTTCTGGATACGCCGCTCGACCTCGCGAACCGTGTCGAGATACTGGTTGACCTTCGTCCGGTCGCCGGCGCCGAGCTTCCGCTGCAGGGTCGCCATCTCCGCCGAGACGGCGTCGAGCATGCTGCCGTTCCGCCGGTGCTCGGCCTTCATCTGCTCGGGGCTGCCGCCGTCGCCAAAGAGTCTTTCGAACAACACGCGTGGATCGGCCTCGCTCGGCAGCGGGGTCGTCGGAGACGACCACGACAGGCTGTTCATGTAGACGCAGGCCAGACCGTTGTCGCAGTTGCCGACCTGGGCCACGAGATCGGTGCCCAGCTCGAGCGACGGAATGGCCGTCTCTTTGCCGATCGCCTGCGCCGCAATCTGATCGCACGTCGTGGCGAGCTCGTAGTCGCTGCCCTCGGTCTTTTTCGCCAGCACCGTGCTGAGAAACGCCGCGTTGCCGGTGGCATGGTTGCCCGGCCCGTACGCGCGCTTCAGCTCGGTGTTGGTGAGCACGGTGACATGGTCGAGGTGCGGCTCCAGCGCCGCCAGCGACGGCGACAACTGCGTGATGCGCCCCTCACCTTCAGGCGTCCAGCGCTTGGCGTTCATGCCCATCGGAATGTAGACGTATCCGATGCGACGGACCTTGCTTGCCGGGTTGGCCGCATAGGCCGACATCGCGGGGAACATCGCGTCGAGCAGTGGAAGCGCGAGCGTCGTGCCAAGCCCGCGAAGGAACGTGCGCCGCGGCAGAGCCATCCTGGTGATGATCATTCCGATCTCCTCGTTAGTTGGTCGCGGGCACCCGTGCCGCAACGCTCCTCATCTGAAACGGCGTGCTCTTGATGATGCTGGTCACGACGGTCGCGAACCGATAGTTGTCGGCGCGTGCATCCCTGAGAATGGCCCGGACCGCCGGACCGTCGTAGGGCTCGATTCCGCGGCCGAGGGCAAACGTCAGCAGCTTCTCCGTGACGGCCGCAACGAAGAGCTCCGGTCGGCTGAGCAGCGCCTGCTTCAGACCGGAGACGCCTTCGAACGTCTGTCCGCCGGGCAGCCCGCCGGTTGCGTCGACCGGCGCGCCGTCTTCGCCTCTGGTCCGCCACCGGCCGATCGCGTCGAAATTCTCCATCGACAGACCGATCGGGTCCATGAGCATGTGGCACGACGAGCAGGCGGGATTGTCACGATGCTGCGCCATCCGCTCGCGCATGGTGGGCATGTGGGTTTCGCTCTTGTTCTCCTTCAGCGGCGGAACGCCCGGCGGCGGCGCCGGCGGCGGGGTGCCCATGATGTTTTCGAGCACCCATTTGCCGCGGAGAACCGGCGAGGTCCGGTTCGCGTACGACGTCGCGAGGAGGATGCTGCCCTGGCCGAGCAGTCCGCCCCGCACACTGCCGGAGGGAAGCGTCACGCGCCGGAACTGCGTCCCATACACGTCGGGCACGCCGTAGTGCTTGGCGAGCCGCTCGTCGAGGAACGTGTAATCGGCGTTGAGCAGATCGAGCACGCTCCGGTTCTCGCGCATGATGCTGTCGAAGAACAGCTCGGTCTCCTGCTTGAACGCCTGCCGCAGGTTGTCGTCGAAGGTCGTGAACATCCGGCCGTCGGGCTGCAGCGCGGCGAGATTCCGCAGATACAGCCATTGCCCGGCGAAGTTGTCGACGAGCGATGACGAGCGCGGGTCGGCCAGCATGCGGCGAACCTGCTGATCGAGCACCTTCGGATCGCGAAGCTTCCCGCGAGCGGCGAGATCGAGCAGCTGGTCGTCGGGGATGCTGCTCCACAGGAAAAATGAGAGCCGGGACGCCAGTTCGACGTCGCTGACGCGATATACCCCGGCATTTTGCGCAGGGTCCCGCTCGACGCGGAACAGGAACTCGGGCGCGATCAGGATCTTCCGCAGCGCCGTTTCGATCCCGCCCTCGAATCCGCCCTCGGCCCGCCCCTGTTCGTAAAACGCCATCGGCGTTTTCAGATCTTCATCGGTGATCGGCCGGCGATACGCGCGGCGAACGAAGGCCGAGATGATGCGCCTGGCGCACGCCGCCTCCTGAGACGCAGAAGCGGGCCGGCAGGTGAAGGTCCGCCGGCGGCTGGGCGTATCGCCGGCGCCGGTGGGGTCGAACGGCCCCGTGACCACCACCTTGAAGACGGCCGGCTGCATGCGCGGGTGCCGATCCATGTTGAACGCGACCGGATACGGCTGCCGCACGGTTTCGAGCAGCACCGACGGCTTCTTCAGGAACGTCGCGGCAATCTCGTGCGGGCCGGCCTTCACCGGAATGCGGACGTTGAAGTCCTTGTCGATCACCGAGTCGTCGTAGTCGCGCGGATCGTTGCTCGATCGGCTCGCCGGCGGCTCCACCGTGAAGATGGTGATCTGTTGTCCGTCGAGCGTCAGCTCGAGCTCGTGTTTCTGCGAGACCGAATCGTCGCCTCTTCCCTGCCGGCCCAGCCCTTCGACGTGCTCGTCGCGATCGCGATACAGGCGAACCTGAATTTCATATTCGCCGTCGACCGGGAAGGTGTACGGGAACACGGTGCCGCCGCGCGTGCCGAGCGGCAGTTCGGAGAAGTGCTGTTCCTGGGTCAAGTCGACCGGCAGCGTCACCACGTGGGTCTGCGGGACGCGTACCGTGCTCCCGATCGCGAGGCGGCTGATCTTCTGCGCGGCCGCCAGGTACCGTTCCATCAATGTCGGCGACAAGGTGCCAACGGTCACGTTGTCGAATCCAAAGCTCGAGTCGTCGGGGGGCAGCAGCGACTGCACCTCGACGTCGACCGCGAGCAGGTCGCGTATGGCATTGCGGTATTCGGTTCGCGTCAGACGGCGGAACGTTTCGGTTCGACCGGGATTGGGACTTCCGGCGGCGATCCGATCGAGCGAGCCCTCGAGGTAGGTGACCAGCGACTCGTAGGTCGCGTCATCGGGCCGCGGCCGTCCGATCGGCGGCATCGCCCGCCCGTTCAGCTTGCGAACGACCTTCTCCCACATATCGGCGTGCGGGCCCAGATTGGCGACGTCGACACCGGTCGAGCGACAAGCCGGCCGACTTGACCTTGTCGTTATGACAGCTCAGGCAGTATTTGTTCAGGACCGCCTGCTCGGAAGCGGCAGGCGATGAGGAAATCGACGGAGAACCGGACGTCTGCTGAGCGCCGCGGGCCATTACAACGAGAGAGCCCGCCAGCACCAGCAGCACGAAGCCGCCGAACCACACAATTCCGCGCGTTTTCACTTCGTGACTCCTGTTACGTAGTCTCATAGTTTAAGGGCCTTACAGCCAGAGCGCCAGCCTTCTTCGGCGATCAAAATGTCAGTCGGGCACCTACCTGCAGAGCGCGGCTTCCGCCCGCGCCTGTGATGCGGCCGAAGTCCGAGGCATTGATTGCTGTGCTTGGATCGCTCCAGTTTTTCTTGTTCAGCGCGCCAAATGCGTCGACACGCACTTGCAGCCTCCGTCCAGCCCCGAGCTCGAAGTTCTTCGCCATGGTCGCGTTCAGGTTCCAGAGCGCGGGGCCTCGAGCGTCACCCACGATGTAGTTGCCCGGCCGGAGCGTGGCATTTGTCGTCGTGCTGACCGGCACAAGAGCAAAGGCCGCCGGATTCAGGTAGTTGCACCCGGTCGAATCACAGCTGTCCTCCCAGTTGTCCAGCACCATATCGACGCCGGACACCACGTCCGGGCGGCTGCTGGGTATCCCTGAGGGCTGGGTAATCGACAAGACCTGTCCGGTTCGCGCGGTGAAGATTCCTGAAATCTGCCAGCCACCGAGCGTTCCCTTTACGAGCCAGTTCTGTCCGTCGAGCCGCGGAAGCTCGTAGATCATGGTGCCCGTCAGGCGGTGACGGACGTCGTCTTCGGTGGGGCCCCTGTCGAGCTCGGCATCCCAGAAATCCTGCGTATTTCCGATATCAGCCGTGATGTAAGACGCCAGGTCGCCACCCTGAGTGGCGACGCCCTTGCCAAACGTGTAGTTGATGTCGAACGAGTAGTTGGTGGAGAACCGTTTGTTGAAAGACGTCTGCAGCCCGTTGTAGACCATTGTCTGGTCGCTGAGGACGTAATAGCCACCGGGCGCACCGAGCGAGGGGTTGGGACGCGCGCCGGTTACGCGATCGATGGCCTTTGCAAACTGCAGCTGGAGCGGAAAGTCTCTTCCGTCAGTACGGATATACCCTACTTCGAGCGACATGGTGCGTCCGATGGCGCGCTGGACGCTCAACATCGACTGAATCGTATGCGGGCGCGTCCAGATCGGTGTCGATGACCGAGAAGATGCTCTTGCGCCCCTGGTTCTCGGCGATGACGATGTTGCGCAGATCGTCGTTGTAGCCGGGCCACTTGAGCCCTCTCGCAGCGACTTCGGTGCGATTCCACAGGGTTCGAAACGCCGCGTTCGGATCGCCGGTGATCTGCCGTACCGTCGCAAACAGGTGCGGGCTGTAGAGGAACCCGAGCCCACCGCGCACCACCGTCCTGGTATCGTGCAGCGTCCACGCAAAACCGACCCTGGGCGCCACAACGTGTGACGGCTCGTACGGGTGCATCGGATCGACGGGCGGACCAAAATCCAGTTTTCGCAGGTCGGTCGGTGGAGCGAGGTTCACGGCCTCGGCAGGTACGTCGGTTGTCGGCCGAACCCGTATCGAGTCGTAGAAGTCATACCGCACGCCAAGATTGAGAACGAGATTCGCACCGAGGCGCCAGTCATCTTGAACGAACAGGCCGAACTCCGTGAGGTTCGACTGGTATCTCGGAGTCCCGAACGTGACGTTGATCGACTGCGCGATATTGGCGTAAGCATCCGCCAGCGTCTGGTACTGATACTGCGGATTCTGAGTGGTCAGCTTGTTCCCTGTGTCACGTATCCAGCGGAATCCTGTCTTGATGAGGTGACGATTCACTCCGCGGCTGAATTTCTGGTCGAAGCTCAGCGTCCTGTTGGACAGCTCGAGGACTTCTGCGCTGGGTCCACTGAACACGTTCGTGATGTTGATGAAGGGGACCGCCCGACCGTAGGCAAGATACTCCGGCGGTTTGTTCGGATTGGGATCCCTGACGTTGAAGAACTCGTCGAGCCTGGGCAAGTACGTGCGGTTCCACCCGAACCGGCTCTCGGACACCCAGGGCCCTCTCGCCATGACAAACTGCCAGGCGATTCGATCCTGTTCGCTCGGAAAGTAGCGGTCGTTCGAGCCGTCCAGGTTGATCCTCGGCGTCACTGCGTACGGCCTGAGTCGCGTGTACGTCGTCGCGGAATTCGCGCCATTGAACACCGCATAGTCAACTTTGGCGACGACATGGTTCTCTTTTCGAAACTGCGTGTGGACTCCGCGATATCTTCCCCGATTCGGATCGACGACGCCCGCGGTCGACACAATCGGTTCGGTCGGCAGCGGAAGCGTGTCGAGATTGATCCTTGTCTCAGGGAAGGGCAGGGCGGCGACGAGCGCATCGCGGACGTGCTGATACGGCACGTTCCCGGTGAGAATGGTCTCGCGATCCTCGTAATACCCTTCGTAGGTCGTAAAGAAAAACAGCTTGTTGCGAAGCATCGGCCCCCCGAGCGTGCCGCCGTACTGATTGAACGTTCCTACCGGCTTGGCGGTCGTCGAGAAGAAGTTGCGCGCGTTGAACCGCTCGTTCTGGAGGTTGTAGAACACCGACCCGTGGAACGCGTTCGTGCCGGAGCGGCTGATCATGTTGACCTGGCCGCCGGCGACTCCCCCATATTCTGCCGGCAGCACGCCCTTGATGATCTGCACTTCGGCGATCGAGTCGATGCTCATGATGGAAATCTGATTCTGACTGCCGTACTGATTCATCGACCGTTCTTCCGGGCTCGAGTTCGCCTCCGTTCCATCGACCGTGATACCCGTGCCCCCTCCCGCCACGCCGCTCATCTGCACGTCGCCCTCGTCCATGTTCACGCCCGGTGCGAGACTCAGCAGGTTCGAAATGTTGCGGCGGTTGACCGGCAGCTCACGGACCTCCTGAGATCCAAGAGTGGTGGCTTGACTGGATGTCGCCGTATCGATGAGCGGCGCCTCACCCGCGACCGTGACGCTCTCTTCGACGGTGCCCAGCTCGAGGGTGAACGTCTGCCGCACCGTCTGGCCCGAACCGAGCTGGATGCCTTCATTGGTGTAGGTCTTGAAGCCTGTCGAGGGCAATCCGCACCGCATAGGGCCCGGTCGGCATCGCCGAGATCACGAACTCACCCCGCTCGTCGGTGATCGCTTCACGTGGCACGCCGGTGCCTTGATGTGTCGCGATGACCGTCGCGCCTGGAACCACTGCTCCGCTGGTATCGCGCACGAGACCGACCAGGGTGGCGGTCGTCACCTGAGCCGTCAGATGGCCTGGGAACAACACCAGCACCGCGAACAAGAGCGCTGCGCGCGAAGCCATCTTTGTCATGGGTGATCTCCGTCGCAAAAGACAACCGCCCTCCGATTCGTGTTCGGGAATCGGAGGGCGGCATTGTGACACGTCGGCGAGTGCAGCGCCTCAGAACGTGAAACGCGCGCCGAACTGGAAGTTGCGGGAACCACCGGCGCCGGTAATCCGGCCAAAGTTCGCATTGTTGATGGCCGTCTGCGGATTGTTGTAGTTCTTCCGGTTCAGGAAGTTGAACACATCCGCTCGAACCTGGAGCCGCTTGTCTGCTCCAAGCGCGAAGCTCTTCGCAAGGGTCAGATGGGCGCTCAGGCTGCTGGGGCCGCGCGCCATATCATGGATGTAGGTGCCTGGTCGAAGCGTCGCATTGGTGATTGGACTCACCGGCACTCGGACGAAGCCGGCAGTGTTCAGATAGTTGCATCCGGCAGCGGTACAGGTGTCCTGCCAGTCAGCGACGATCAAATCGACACCCTCCACGACATCAGGCCGGCTGCGGGTGATTCCGGAAGGCTGTGTGATGAGCAGCGCGTTCCCGGATCTGCGTCTGGACGATGCTGGAAATCTGCCAACCGCCTAGAATTCCATTGACCACGCCCTGACCACCGTTGATATCCGGAAGCTCATAGATGAGCGACGCATTGAAACGATGGCGGATGTCATTGCTTGACGGCCCCCGGTCGAATTCCGGGTCGAAGAAGTCCTGATTGTTCTCGAAGGCGGCGATGTAATACGCCGACAGGTCACCGCCCTGAGTAGACTCGCTCTTGCCGTAGGTGTAATTCAGGTCCCAGGAGTGGCGATTCGAGAACCGCTTTCTGAGCGAAGTCTGCAGTCCGTTGTAAACCATCGTCTGGCTGCTGTCGACGTAGTAGCCACCAGGCGCACCAAGCGCCGGATTCGGCCGGACACCCGTCACCCTGTCGAAGGCCTGGGTAAACTGCCGCTGCAGCGGAAAGTCGTTGCCATCGGTCCGCACATACCCCACCTCCGCAGCCATCGTGCGCCCGAAGGAATGCTGCACGCTGAGCATCGACTGAATCGTGTACGGCACCTGCATATTGGTATCGAATACCGAGAACACACTCCTCTGACCGGCTGCATCTCTTGTGGCGATTACTGCCGTGTCGTCGGTGTACATCGGCCATTTCACGCCTTTAGCCGCCGCTTCGGTCCGGTTGTACACAATCCTGAACGGGATGTAGGGATTCGCCGCGCTCTGCCGGACCGTCGCAATCAGATGAGGGCTATACAGGTAGCCGACGCCGCCTCGCACGACCGTCGTTTCCGCTTCGTTGAGCGTCCAGGCAAAACCCGCTCTTGGGCCAAAGTTGAAGCCATCCGGGTCGTACGGTTCAAGCGGATCTCGTAGCGGTCCGAAATCGAGTTTGTTGATATCGGTGAATGGCTCGAAGTTCACGATCTCCACTTCGACCGGCGTAGTTGGCCGAACCTTGACGACGCCGTAGTAGTCGTAGCGCATCCCGAGGTTCAGCACGAAGTTGTTGCCGATACGCCAGTCGTCCTGGATGAAGGCGCTGTAATTGTCCATGTTCGATTCGTGCGGCGGCGCCCCGTACGACGTATTCTCCGAAGTCGACAACGTTAGCGAGCAAATCGGGATATGTCTGGTAGATGAACTTGGGAATCTCAGGATTCAACCGTCCGCCAGTCTCTCTCATATAGCGGAATCCGGCCTTGACGAGATGCCGCTGGAAGCCACGGCTGAACTTCTGTTCGAAGCTGTAGGTGGTACCCGCCATGTCCCAGATCTCGGCATCCGCCGTTGCGAACAACCCGGTGATATCAAGTCTGCCGACGCGCCGGCCGTACGGAAGAATCTCGGCGGGAGTGTTTGGGCCAATCGTGCTCAGGAACCCATCGAGACGGGCGAGATACGTTTTGTTCCAGCCAACACGGCTCTCCGAGACCCAGGCCCCTCTGGTCATCACGAGTTGGGCGGCGATGCGATCCTGCTCGTTGGGAAACTCACGGTCGTTGGCGTTGTTGAGGACCGGCCGTGGCTCCAATGTGAACGGGCGAAGACGCGTGTAGGTCAACCCAAGATTGGCCCCGTTGAACACGGCCACGTCGCCCTTGGCGACGATGTGATTTTCGGAGCGCCGGCGCTCGCCAAGACCTCGCCACATACCGACCTGCGGATTGACCACTCCGGCCGACGACACGATCGGCTCGGTTGGGAGGTTCAATATATCCAGCACGATCCGCGTCTCGGCAAACGGCAATGCCCGCAGAATCTCGTCGCGGACAAACTGATAAGGCACTGTGGTGTTCAAGTTCTGCTGGATTTTCTCCCGGTAGCCCTCATAGGTCGTGAAGAAGAACGCTTTATTGCGGAGCACGGGGCCGCCGAGCGTGCCGCCGTACTGATGGAACGTACCGACGGGCTGCGCTGCAGTCGAGAAAAAGTTGCGCGCGTTCCATCCCTCGTTCTGACCGCTATAAAACGCCGAACCGTGAAAGACATTGGTCCCCGATCGGCTGATCACGTTGATCTGTCCGCCGGCGACGCCGCCGTACTCAGCCGGCAACACACCTTTGACGATCTGTACTTCAGAAATCGAATCGAGGCTCATCACCGAGATCTGGTTCTGCCCGCCGTATTGCGCCAGCGAGCGCGCCTCGGGGTTCGAGTTCGCTTCGGTGCCGTCGACTGTCAGGCCCGTGCCCCCCGCGGCAACACCGTTCATCTGCACCATCCCGTCTCCACTCACGTTCACGCCAGCCGTCAGACTCATCAGGTTCGTGAGGTTCCGGCGATTGACGGGCAACTCGGTGACTTCCTGGGCGCCGAGACTGTCTGCTTGCAGTGATGCGGCCGTTTCGATGAGGGGCGCTTCACCGGCGACGGTGACCGTCTCTGTCAGCGTGCCCACCTCGAGCGTGAAGTTCTGCCGGACCGTCTGTCCCGCGCCGAGCTGCATCCCGCGATTCTGCAGCGTCTTGAACCCGGTCAGCTCAATCCTTATGGCGTAGGGACCGCTCGGCAACGCCGAGAAGACGAACTCGCCGTTGCTATCCGTCACGCCCTCGCGGGAGACGCCGGTGCCCTCGTGCGTCGCGACAACGGTCGCGCCGGGAATGACCGCGTCCGACGTATCTCGCACAAGACCGACCAGTGTCGATGTCGTGACCTGAGCGTTCAGAGAAGCGATCGGGACTAAGAGAAAGAGAGCCGCCGCAAGAAGGGCCCGCTGCACGTCACGCATACCCACCTCACAAAAAGTGACCGAGTCAGTGACTTAATTGAAACTTAATCTGTGGTTTTAACATGGCGTTTGCGCGTGGTCAACGCTCTGTTTCATGTCTCGCGCTGCAATTCCGCCATGCGCGACTGTTGGATCCATGAATTTGGACGCGGCGGTCTGCGGTTGTCGCGACTCGACGGAAGAGGTGATCAAAAAAGGACAACGCGTGGCCGCGGCGCACTCGTTGGCGCTCCGACTTGTCGTTAGGTGCCGCGCATCATGTATCCGTCACCGGTAGGTTTGTCGCGATCCTTCAGCTCAAACCGCGTTGTCCTGCGCATCATTCGTCCGAAAATGAAATCGATCGACCGCCGAACGTTCCTCAAGGCCGTCCCCGCGGTCGCCGCCGTTGGGAGCGTGCGCGCGCCCGCCTCCGCTGTGCTTGGGCAAGGGAAGCAAGCCGCTGCATCACCATTCGGCAATGACTACCCCCAGCTGGACTCGCAAACGACCGGGACGTGGTGGGAACCCGCAGCGGGAAAGCTGCCGCCGATCATCGAGCTGAACGTGCCGCGCGATCGAGTCGTTGCCTTCGCGCTGTACACGCACGATGCCGGCGTTCTCAAGCTGACCGCGCAGCTCTACCCTCTTCTCCCGGACGAGCCTCGCGAGGCGCGGCTGGAAATCCAGCGCGACGGCGCCTGGACGGAGGTCGCCCGCGTCCCTGTCGAATATCCGGGATGGAGCGCGCATTTCCGGGTCGAGCGCTGGGACAACACGAGGCCCGCGGCGTACAGGGTACGGCATGGCGAGAACGCGAGCTTCGAAGGCACCGTCCGTCGCGATCCAGTGGACGCAGACGAGATCGTCGTCGCCAGTCTGGGATGCAACTCGTCGCGCACCAAGGGAGCGCGTCCGGAAATCGTGCAGCGGCTGCTCGGTCAGAATCCCGATCTGCTTTTCTTCGCCGGCGACCAGACGTATCGCCACACCGAGCACACCGCGGGCTGGATCGAGTTCGGCCTGCAGTTCCGCGACGTCATCCGCGACCGCCCCACGATCTGCATCCCGGACGATCACGACGTCGGCCACGGGAATCTGTGGGGCGAGGAAGGAACCCACTCGACGCACAGCGGCGGCGCCGATGGCGGCTACTTCTTCCCCGCAGCCTACGTGAACATGGTGCAGCGCCAGCAGACGTGGCACCTGCCCGATCCGGTCGATCCGGCTCCGGTGCGGCAGGGCATCAGCGTGTATTTCACGCGGCTGCGCGTCGGCGGCATCGACTTCGCCATCCTCGAGGATCGCAAGTTCAAGACCGGCCCAATGGGCGCCATTCCGCCGATGGGGCCGCGACCCGATCACATCACCGACGAGCGCTACGACCCGAAGTCGATCGATCTGCCCGGGCTTCAGCTGCTCGGCGAGCGCCAGCTGCGCTTTCTGCGCGACTGGACGCAGGACTGGACGGGCGCCGAAATGAAGTGCGTGCTGTCGCAGACCGCGTTCTGCGGCGCCGTCCACCTGCACGGCAGACCCGACAACCGCCTGCTCGCCGATCTCGACTGCAACGGCTGGCCGCAGAGCGGCAGCAACGCGTCGCTGCGCGAGATCCGCCGCGCCCGGGCCGTCCACCTTTGCGGCGATCAGCATCTGGCGGTCGTGGTGAAGCACGGCATCGACCAGCATCGCGACGGTCCCTACGCTTTCACGAGCCCGGCGCTGGTCAACACCATCTACGGCCGCTGGTGGCACCCGCTCGACGAGAATGCCGGCGCGAATCCCGTGCGCGGGAAGCCCGCTGCCCTGGACCGGCGATTACCTGGACGGGCTCGGCAACAAGATCACCATGCTGGCTTATGCCAATCCGGAAGATTCGGGGACGAGAAGAACCGCGCCGACGGATACGGACTGGTCCGTTTCAACAAACGGTCAGGCGAGGTGACCTTCGAGTGCTGGCCGCGCTTCTCTGAGGGCGAGCAGTTCCCGGGCTGGCCCATCACCGTCCGCAACGACGACAACGACGGCCGGCAGCCAGTGGCCTGGCTGCCGGAGCTGATCGTTGATGGCGCTGAGCGCCCCGTGGTTCAGGTGATCGCCGAGGAAAACGGCGAAATCCTGTACACCATTCGCGCAGGTGGAAATCGCTTCCAGCCTCACGTGTATTCGCAGGGATCGTTCAGCGTAAAGGTCGGACGCAATCGACCCGACGGTGTGTCGTTGACCGGCTTGAAGGCGTCTGCTGTTCAGGACGCCGCCGGTACGAGGAAGATCGCGCTGCCACGGTCCGGCGACGGTCCGCGAAGGCGGCTCTTGTTCGATCAGAAAGTCAGCCGGGCTCCCAGCTGCATCGTTCGTGCGGTCTGAGCGTCGGTAATCCGGCCGAAGTCGCTCGAGTCGATGTTGCTGATCGGGTTGCTGAAGTTCTTGGTGTTGAGGACGTTGAAGATGTCGGCGCGAATCTGCAATCGCCGCCCGGCACCAAGGCCGAAGTTCTTCGCAAAGGTCGAGTTCAGGAGCCAGCTGGCGGGCCCGCGCGCCTGACCGACCTTGTAGTTGCCGGGCCGCAGCGTGGCGGTGGTCACCGTGCTCACCGGCACTCTCACGAACCCATCCCTGTTCAGATAGGTGCATCCGGTCGCGGTGCACGTCGACTTCCAGTCGTCGACGACCAGATCGACGCCCGGCACCACATCCGGCCTGCTCGCGGTGATTCCGGACGGCTGGGTAATCGTCAATGCACTGCCTGACGCCGCGGAGAGAATGCCGGACATCTGCCAGCCGCCAAACACAGCATTGAGAAAACCCTGGCCTCCACTGATTCCGGGCGCCTCGTAGATGAACGTCCCGTTGACTCTGTGGCGGATGTCGTTGTCGGCCGGACCGCGATCGAACTCCGGATCCCAGAAGTCCTGCGTGTTGCCGATGCTCGCAAGATAGTAGGCGGCGAGATCGCCTCCCTGGGTGGCAATGCCCTCGCCGAGCGTGTAGTTCACGTCGAAGGAATAGCGGTTCGAGAATCGCTTGCGCAGCGACGTCTGCAGACCGTTGTAAATCAGCGTCTGGTTGCTGTCGACGTAATAGCCGCCTGGCGCGCCGAGGGCCGGGTTCGGCCGCGCGCCGGTCTGTCTGTCGAATGCCAGCGTGAACTGGCGCTGCAGCGGCAGGCTTCTCCCATCGGTGCGGATATACCCGATCTCCACGGCCATCGTCCGGCCGAAACCGCGCTGAACGCTCAGCATCGACTGAATCGTGTAGGGCGCCGATATCTCCGGGTCGAACACCGAGAAGACCGTCTTCCTTCCGGCGCCGTCTGCGAGCACGACGTTCCGGAAGTCGTCGTTGTAGTCAGGCCAGCCGAGTCTGCGCGAGGCGACCTCGGTACGGTTCCAGATCACGCGAAATCCGACGTATGGGTCGGCGACGCTCTGCCGAACGGTCGCCGGAAGGTGAGGACTGAAGAGGTAACCGACGCCACCGCGCACGACGGTCGCGTTGTCATTGCCGAGGGTCCACGCGAACCCCATACGGGGACCGACGTTGAACGTATCGGGCTCATAGGGATGTTCCGGATCCAGCGGAGGGCCGAAATCCATTTTCGTGAGATCGGTCGGCGGCGCAAGATTCACGATTTCGGCGGGGACCTCCGTGGTTGGAGCGACCCTGATCGTGGCGTAGTAGTCGTAGCGCAAGCCCAGGTTGAGGACGAGATTGCTGCCCAGCCGCCAGTCATCCTGGATGAACCCTCCGAACTCGTCGATGTGCGACTTGTATCGCGGAGCGCCGAACGACACGGTAATCGACTGCGGAATGTTCGCGAGCGTGTCGGCGAGGTTCTGATAGGCGAACTGCGGATTCTGCGGGCTCATCTTGTCGCCGGTCTGCCGGACCCAGCGGAACCCGGTCTTGATGAAATGGCGACCGAAGGTGCGACTCAGCTTCTGATCGAAGCTCCAGGTGCCGCCGGTCAAGTCGTAGATTTCCGCGCTCGGCGTGCCGAACAGGCCGCTGATGTTGATCAAGCCGACGCGGCGCCCGAAATTTCCGACCTCGGGCGGCGCGCTGGGATCGGGATCCATCACGTTGAAGAACTCGTCGAGCCGCTCGAGATCCGTCCGGTTCCACCCGAACCGGCTTTCCGAGACCCACTGCCCGTGCGCCATCACGAACAGCGAGGCGATGCGATCCTGCGCGTTGGGAAACACGCGATCGTTCGATCCGTTCACGTTGATTCGCGGTTCGAGCGTCCACGGCCTCATCCGCGTGTAGGTCGCCGCGAGGTTCGCGCCGTTGAAGACCGACAGATCGCCCTTGACGACGACGTGGTTTTCGGTGCGTTTGCGGGTGGCCAGTCCGCGATATCTGCCTCGCAGCTGGTCGACCACGCCTGCAGCCGAGACAATGGGCTCGGTCGGCGCCGGAAGCGTGTCGAGCGCGATCTTCGTCTCGGGAAACGGCAGCGCGGCGAGCAAGCGCGTTTCTCGTGGCCGGATTCGGGCACGTTGCCCGTCAGGTTCAATTCGACTTCTTCGCGGTAGCCTTCATAGGTGGTGAAGAAAAACAGCTTGTTCCGCATCACCGGGCCGCCGAGCGTGCCTCCGTACTGATTGAAGCTGCCGGAACCCTTCGGCGTCGTGGAGAAAAAGCTTCGCGCGTTGAGCGTCGGGCTCTGGAAGTTGTAGAACGCCGAGCCGCTGAAACTGTTGGTGCCCGAACGGCTGATCACGTTCACCTGGCCGCCCGCGACGCCGCCGTATTCGGCCGGCAGGACGCCTCTGACGACCTGCACTTCGGCGATCGAGTCGAGGCTCATCACCGAGATCTGGTTCTGGCCGCCGTAGTGAGACATCGAGCGTTCTTCCGGATTGGAATTCGCCTCGGTGCCGTCGACGGTGATTCCTGTGCCGCCGCCCGCAACGCCGTTCATCTGCACGTCGCCGCTTCCGCTCGTGCTCACGCCAGGTGCGACGCCCAGGAGGTTCGTGAGATTGCGCCGATTGACAGGCAGCTCGCGCACTTCCTGCGATCCCAGTGTTTCGGCTTGCAACGACGCCGCGTTCTCGATGATTGGCGCCTCGCCGGCCACCAGGACGGATTCCTCCACGGTTCCAATCTCGAGCGTAAAGGTCTGGCGCAGCGTTTGTCCCGCGCCGAGCACCATTCCCTCGTTGGTGTATGTCTTGAAACCAGTCAGCGAAATCGTGACCGAGTACGGACCGGTCGGCAAGGCCGTGAGGACGAACTCGCCGCGCTCGTCGGAGACCGCCTCGCGCGGAACGCCGGTCCCCTGATGTTTGGCGATGACGGTCGCGCCGGGGACCGCGGCACCGGACGCGTCACGCACCGCTCCCAGGAGCGTGGCTGTTGTGACTTGCGCGTGAAGTCTCGAGGCCGGGACCGAGCACAACACAGCCGTGAAGAACACAACGACAATCCGCTGAGCGTCACGCATAGTTACTCCACGAGAACGCGAGACCTGGCCCGCTGTTTCCGCAACAACAGAAAATGAAGCAATCAGTTGGGATATAACATGCTGGCCCGAACGGGTCAAACGGGCGTTTCAGGAAGCGGATGTCGATTCCGCCATGCGCGCCACTCCGGTTCCGCAAATCGGAGGTGGCGCGCGCGTCGGCGCCCGCTCATGGTAGCGCAGGACTTTAGTCCTGCATGCCGAGCGGGCAGGTCTGAAGACCTGCGCTACGGCGTTCGAGCTCGCGCTACCGGCTACGAGCTATCGGCTAACAGCTAGTCCTCGCCCCTCCGTAATGGGATTTACCTCACAGGTAAGCAACGTCGTCGCGGATCCTATAATTCCGCCATGCGCAATGCGCTGCTTGTCATCGTGTTTGCAATCCGTTCATCTGATGCAATCGCGCAAACCGCCGATCCGCCAATCTGGAACGGCGTGTACAGCACTACTCAAGCGGAGCGCGGTCGTACGGTGTTCACTGCGCATTGCGCGCGTTGTCATGGGGCGAATCGTTCATTGAGCGACGAAGTGTTCATGCTGCATTGGGAAGGACACACTCTCGCGCGACTGTTTCGAAAGATCAAAGAGACGATGCCGCCTGGCAGCGGCACCGGCCCGACCGACAGCGAAAAACTGGACACGCTTGCGTACATCCTTCAACAGAATCGGTTTCCAGAGGGCGAGCAGGATCTTTCCAACGACGAGCCAACGCTCGAAGCAACACGAATCCTTCCTCGTGGCGGTCCAAGGCCGATGCGCACAGGTGCGCTCGTCGAGGTCGTCGGGTGTCTCTTGCAGACTCCGGAATCGAGTTGGAAAGTCACGAGCGCAACGGAACCGGAACCAACGGCGCTTGAAAAACCGAGAGACTCGCTGCAGAACCCGGGCATCGACAGGCCACCCGGTACGCAGACCTTCCAATTGCTGAGCCCGTACCCGAATCCGGCGCCGCACGCCGGGCGCAAGGTTCAGGTGAAGGGGCTCCTCATCCGCAACCCCACCGGGGATCGGATCAACGTGATGGCGCTCGAACCGCTTGCCGACAGTTGTGCGCCGTGATGCCCCATGCCATGATGCCGAAGGCGACCTTTCAAAAGTCCAGGTCGCTGAACGTCCATGCCTGCAAAACTGGCTGAGGCCGTCGCCAGCATCGCTGTCACTCGATCGTAGTGATCGCTGTGGCGTCAGCGTTGCACTCGCCCACCGCCGAATCGCTGGCTCAGGTTGTCCGCGCTCCCTTTCGCGATCCGCCCCTGGGGTCCCACTGTGCCTGCAACCGCGGACGCTGCCCTCTCGACGCGAACGGCCGCCGTTGTTCGTGCGGATGCGCACTGAACGCAGACGCGCAGCCGCCGCATCGGCTCGATCGGATGCTCGACCTCACTTGCACTGACGGCATGGCAGGGCCGTACCCGTGCAACAGCATCGACCTGTTGGCGTTTCTGCCCCACGAAGAGATTGGCGGCGGAACCGGGAACGACATCTGGGGGTGGACCGACCCCTCGACCGGCCGCGAGTACGCGTTGGTCGGCCGTTCATCCGGAACCGCATTCGTGGATGTTTCCGCTCCACGCAATCCGGTGTATCTCGGCGATCTGCCGGCGAGGACAACGCACTCGCCATGGCGCGGCATCAAGGTCTTTGCCGATCATGCCTTCATCGTCAGCGAAGCGGTCGACCACGGCATGCAGATCTTCGACCTCAAGCAGCTTCGCGCCGTCGCCTCGCCGCCGGTGACCTTCACCGAAACCGCGCACTACGCCGGTTTCGGTTCGGCGCATACGCTGGCGATGAACAGTCGCACGGGATTCGCGTATGCGGCCGGCACCCGCACGTGTGAAGGCGGACTGCACGCGGTGGACGTCCGCGTGCCCGCATCCCCGCGGACGGCCGGCTGCTTCAGCCTCGACAGCTATACGCACGAAACACAGTGTGTCGTCTACCTCGGCCCCGACACCGTGTATCGCGACCGTGAAATCTGTTTCAACTCCAACGAAGACACCCTGACAATCGTGGACGCCTCCGACAAGCTCGGGCAGGTGCAGCTTTCGCGCACGGGCTACGGGGGCAGCGCGTACACCCATCAGGGATGGCTCACCGAGGATCACCGGTTTTTTCTGGTCAACGACGAAGGCGACGAAGTGGCCTTCAAGCATCCGACTCGAACGTGGATCTGGGACGTGTCGGACCTCGACGCGCCAGTGATCAGCGGCAGCTACGACGGATCTACCGCATCGATAGATCACAACCTCTATATCCGCGGGAACCTCGTTTACGAGTCGAATTACCGCAGTGGTCTGCACGTGCTCGACGCGGAGCAGCTCGCGGCCGGAGTCCTGAGCGAGATCGGCTTCTTCGACATCTATCCACAGGACGACGAGCCGGGGTACAACGGCGCCTGGTCGGTGTATCCGTTCTTCGCAAGCGGATCGGTCGTCATCAACGGCATCGAACAGGGGCTGTTCGTCGTCAGGCCCCGGACAATGCCTCGAGGACATCCCGCCGGCCTTCGAGTCACGATTGCCGGACCAGGAAATGCGGCGTCGATCGATGGGGACTGGTCGTTCGTGGTGATGGTGGCGAACCACGGGCCTGACCTGTCTTTCGGAAACGCGCGTGATCGAAATGCCGCCAGGGAAAGCGCAACTGCTGCGGGCCCGCGCGTCGCAGGGCCAGTGCTCGTTAGCGACCAACGCAACCTGCGATCTTGGAAGTCTCGCACCGGGCTCGGAGGCGTTCGTGTTCGTGGAAGTTCGACCGACCGCCGAGCAGGACCATGTCAGCAGCGCGATCGTCAGCGCAAGAGCGGGTGACGGCTCGAAACGAGAGGCATCGGCGCAAACGATCACGCGCGGCGTGAAGCAGACGCCTTCCCTCACGCTGCATCGGCCGACCGCTGAAACGACGTTCCACCTTGGACGCAATAACACAGTCCAATGGACACTGCGCGGTGTCGCGGGCGGTGTCAGCATCGATCTGTCGCGTGACGATGGCGAGACCTGGGCGAGGCTGAGCGACCAGGCCGAAAACGTTGGATTCTACGACTGGACCGGAGCCGGGACCCCAACCTTTCGCGCGAGAATCCGGGTCAGCAGCCTCACCAGGCCCGACCTGACCCAATCCTCGCCCAGCTTTACAATCAGCGCTCGATGAGGCCAATCGAGCTCGACGACATCATCGACGCTTACAAAGCGGATGCGCCGCTGGCGCAGGCGTCCACAATCCCTGCGTCGTGGTACGTCGACCCTCGAGTCATGGACCTGGAGCGCCGCACCGTCTTCGCGTCCTCGTGGCAGCTTGCGGGGCGCGTCGATCAGGTGCATTCACGCAGGCGACTACCTCTCCTGCGAGCTCCCCGGCGGCGAGCCTGTCGTCGTCGTTCGAGGCGCCGACGAGGTGCTGCGTGGGTTTTTCAACGTCTGCCGCCACCACGCGGCGGCGGTCGTGACCGAGCCCCAGGGCTCGGCGCACACGCTCCGATGTCCGTACCATGGCTGGACCTACTCGCTCGAAGGCGGGCTCAAAGGCACGCCCGATTTTGCCGGCGTGTGCGACTTCGATCGAGCGGCGAATGGCCTTGTGCCGCTCGAAGCCGACGTCTGGGAGAAGTGGGTGTTCGTCAGGGTCGAATCGGACGGGCCTTCTCTCGCGGCATTTCTCGGCGCCAGCCTGATCGATCAGGTTCAGACAGCTCCGCCTCGGAGATCTGCACTGGATGGAGCGGCGCCGCTACGTGC
The DNA here is from genome assembly GCA_963775345.1 of Vicinamibacterales bacterium. Taxonomy (GTDB): domain Bacteria; phylum Acidobacteriota; class Vicinamibacteria; order Vicinamibacterales; family JAMQPK01; genus JAMQPK01. The sequence goes on along the minus strand of CAVZIS010000006.1, from coordinate 624,685 downwards.
TGGACTGCAACTGGAAAGTGTTCGTCGACAATTATCTCGACGGCGGCTACCACGTTCCTCATCTGCACAAGGGACTCGACAGCGTGCTCGACTACAGCAAGTACACGATCGAGAACGGCGAACGGTTCTGCTTGCAGTGGAGCCCGATGGTCGCCGAAGGCGCCGAGCCGGCACGGGCGCCGTCCGAACAGGAGATCGGTCGCTGTACTACTGGATCTATCCGAATTTCATGATCAACTGCTACGAAGGGGCGATGGATACCAACCTCGTCGTGCCTTGCGGAATCGACCGGACCGAGGTGATTTTCGACTTCTATTTTTCTGACGTCTCGGAGACGGCCCGCCAGCGCAATCGAGCCAGCATCGAGATTAGCGAGCGGATTCAGGAAGAGGACGTGTCGATCTGCTCATCGGTCCAGCGCGGCCTTCGCTCGAGGGCCTACACAGGCCGGCCGCCTCTCCGTGCGCCGCGAATCAGGCGAGCATCTGTTTCACCGGCTGCTCTACGCGGATCTCAAATCTGGCGCACCTTTCTGACGAACCTCCTCCTTTGCGCGCGTCCCGTGCCCCGCGTGGCCGCTTGTTGCGCGTGCTTGGTGTCGGCTTTGGCGTGGCCGTCGCTGTCGGCAACACGATCGGCGCCGGCATCCTTCGCGCTCCGGGCGAAGTCGCGGAGCAGCTGCCGCACGGCGGGCTGTTTCTCGCGGTGTGGGTGATCGGCGGGCTTTACGCGCTGCTGGGCGCCGCTCAGATCGCCGAGCTCGGGGCGATGATCCCGCGCTCCGGCGGCCAATACGTCTTCTCGCGATATGCGCTTGGCGAATACGCCGGCTTCGTCGTCGGTTGGAGCGACTGGATTTCGACCTGCGGCACGACCGCGGCGGTCTCGATCGTCGCCGCCGAGTTTGCCGCCGTTCTGTTGCCCGGCCTGGTGGGATGGAGTGCCCGCGCTGGCCGCCATCGTGGCGGTGACGTTTGCTGCTCATTCAATGGCGCGGGATCCGGTGGGGCAGCCTGGTCCAGAACGTGACGAGCGCGATCAAGGCGATCGCATTCGTGGCCCTCAGCGCAAGCGCATTCCTTCTCGGCAGCCAGGCGAGCTGGCGCGGGCTCGGGCGGTCGTTTGCTGCCGACCGGGTTCGCACTGCTGACCGCTCTCGTGCTGTCGTTGCAGGCGGTGATTTACACCTACGATGGGTGGACGGGAGCCGTCTATTTTTCCGAAGAGGTCGACAATCCCGGCCAAACGTGCCGCGGGCGCTCTTCGCCGGGGTCGTGTCGATCAGCGCTATCTACCTTCTGATGAACCTGTCGCTCCTGTACCTGCTGCCGGTCTCAGCGATTGCCGGGCAACCGTTTGCCGCCGGCGCCCTCGCCGAGACGGCCTTCGGCCGCTCACGGCAGCACGATCTTTACAATAGTCGTGATTCTGGCGATGCTGAGTGCCATCAATGCGTATCACCTGATGGCGAGCCGCGTGTTGTTTGCCATGAGCCGCGACGGACTGTTTCTCGGAAAAGGCCGCATCGGTGAATGCCGGCGGCACACCGACTGTTCGCGCTGTTCCTCAGCGCCGTGGTGCAGTGCTGTTCATCGCGTTCGGACGCACGTTCGAAAACGTCATCTACGGTCCTGGCGTTCTTCTTCGTCGCCAATTACACGCTCTCGTTCGTCTCGGTCTTCGTGCTTCGCCGCCGTGAGCCCGAGAAGGCGCGGCCGTACAAGGCGTGGGGCTATCCGTGGTCGACGGCCGTCGCGCTGGTGGGCTCGCTGGCGTTCCTGCTGGGCGCAGTGGCCGGCGACACGCGAAACAGCGCGTTCGCGCTGCTGGTGCTCGCAGCGAGCTATCCGGTTTTCCGAGTGATGAAATCATGGGCACGGTGATCGCATACTTCCGCATCATGTGTCGCTCGACTGTCGCGTTGCTCGGCGCGCTCGCGCTCGGCGTTCTCGTTCCCGCCATCGGCTGGGGCACCCGGTTACGGATCTCGCAGTCAATCACTTTACGCGCCTGGACGTCACGGTCGAGCGCGTCAAGCTTCGGTATGTCGTGACGATGTCGGAGATCGTGACCTTCGTGGAGCTGCGCGCAGCCGGTGTCAGGAACATCGATTCGCCGACAATCGACGAGCTGAACGCCTACGCGACACGGGCCGCATCCACGTTTTCAGCCGGTCTCGTCCTGCGCAGAAACGGCAGCCGTGTCGACCTGGTCCCGTCTCCCAGTCGGTATCGATGTCGGCCGGCGAGCGGGGCTTCAAGCGGCTGCGTCTCGAGTTCGAATTCGAAGGCGATTCGGAACTGGCGGACGGTTCGATCGCACGCTTTCGGTTCGAAGATACGAACCATGCGGGCCAGCAAGGCTGGCGCGAGATCGTGGTTGTCCCGGAAACCGGGCTGACGGTGTTCGGGAGCTCGGCGTTCGGCAGCCCCGCAACCGACGAGCTCAAAGCGTATCCAGCAGAGTCGATACGGCGGCCCCTCGACGAACGGGTTGCGGAGTTTTCGGTTGTGCGCGGAAAGGCTCCCTCTGGCGCTGCGCTGCTCCGTACGCGCGACGGCCGCACGATCGGAGGGACGACGCACGGCTTCGAGGCGAGAGCCGCAGGGCAGGCGGCGGCGGTTGCGACAGCGGCCATGATCCTCCTTATTCCCCTTTACCGCCGGTCTCGCTATCGACGTGCGGATGACCATTGCCCCTGCGATCTGGCGAGTATCGCCTGTCTGCGCAGTTGCTGGACTGGCCGCCTGCACCATGTACGCGGCTCCCTGGCAGGCGGGATCAGGAAACGCGAGCCGCGTGCGGATCTCGCTTGTCGATGCGACCACAGGGACGCCCGTTGCTGGTGTGATCCGCGTCATCGCATCAGACGGCCAGGTCCTGCCGCTGGAAGGTGCTCTACCGCGCGGCCAGGGTCTGGGAAACGTCAGTCCGATCAACGACTGGTATGTCCTCGCCCGGGAACATACGATCCAGCTTCCGCAACAGAAGCTCAAGTTCGAAGCGATTGCAGGTCTCAAGAGTGCGCTGGCGACGCTCGATCTCGATCTGGCTGGCAGGGCTGAGGCATCGGTCAAAGTGCCGGTGCGCTTCTTCAGCGATGTTGCCCAGAAGGACTGGTATGCCGGCAAACACACACCTTCATCTGCGAAACCTCACAGCGGAGCAGGCAACGCAGTATCTGACGGACGTGCCGGCGGCTGACGACCTCGACGTCCTGTTCATCTCGTATCTGGAACGCCCTTCGGAGGATCGAACGTATACGACCAACCGATATCCGATCGGCGACTTCGCGAAAGCCTGGCGGACAGAAACCCTACTGAACAACGGACAAGAGCACCGTCACAACTTCGAAGGCTTCGGCGAAGGATTCGGCCACGTGCTGCTGCTCAACATCAACAAGCTGATCGTACCGGTCAGCATCGGCCCGGGCATCACCGGCGGCGGTCACGACGGGGTACCGCTGCGGCCGGGACATCGACGAGGCGCACCGCCAGGGCGGAACGGCGATCTGGGCCCATAACGGCTGGGGGTTCGAGGACGTTCCCAACTTTGCGACAGCAAGGCCCGACGCGCTGAACATCTTTGATGGCGGCAGTCATGGAACCTACGAAGACAGTTTCTACCACTTTCTCAACGCGGGGCTGCGGGTTCCATTCTCGACCGGTACGGATTGGTTCATCGACGATCTGAACCGCGTGTATGCGAACGTGCGGGGCAACCTGACGATCGGGCATGGCTGGACGCGCTCAAAGCGGGGCGATCCTTCATCACCAACGGTCCCCTTTTCGAGTTCAGCGTGGGAAACACTGGAGATCGGTGGAACACTCGCGCTCGATTCTCCCGGAGAGGTTCAAGTACGTGGGCGTGCCGCGGGGCGGCAAAACTTCGGGAAATTGCAACTGGTGCGAAATGGCCGCGTGATCGATGAAATCGCCGCCGGACCCTCCGGCGCACATTTCGAAGCGAGGCTGGACCGAAGGATCGCAATCGACGGACCCTGCTGGCTGGCCCTCAGGGTCTCATCCACCTTGCGAAGCGAGTATGGCCGGGAGCTGTTCGGTCACACCTCTCCCGTTTACGTCACAGTCGGCGGCGCCAGCGTTCGGATTCAGCAGGACGTGGAATGGCTGATCAGGGACATGGAACAGGCCATTGAGACGATCGGCGCGCGTGGTTCGTTCGCGACGCCGGCAGACCGCGACCGGGTGCTCGCCGTTTACCGCGAAGGCATCGCCGCGCTGCGCGGAACGAAAGTGGTTGCCTCAGCGAGTCAGTGAGTACGAATTTCTGCACGCGCCGATTCTCTGGTTTCAACGGTGTGACTTCGGTCACATAGAGGTTACCCTTCGAGTCGGCCGCCATATGATGCAGCGTGCCGAAATCTCCAGGCTTCGAACCCCACTGCCCGAACGCGCCGAGCACACGAAGCGTTGCACGGTCGAGCACCATGACCTTCGCCTGACTCCTGTTGCCGACATAGAGGAACCGCTGCTCCCGATCAGTGGAAAACGCCGTGCTCGCTGCAGTCGTACCGTTGCCGCACTCCGGTGCCCGGCATTCCCGGCCGATAAACACCTGATTCAGGTATTTACCGTCGATGGTGAACACCTGGACACGCTTGCCGCCTCTGTCGGACACATACACCAATCCGTCGCCGGACACCCGGGCCGCATGAAGAGGCTGCACGAACTGCGACGCGCCACGCTCGTCGGCATCTGCGGGGGCAGGATTGGGCGGATCATCGGTCGGCCGATTTCCAAATGCTCCCCACATGCGCTTGAACTTGCCCGTCTCCGCATCAAAGACGATGATGCGCCTGTTGCCGTAGCCGTCGGCAACGAAGAGCTCGTTCGTTTTTGCATGAACGAACGTGTCTGCCGGCTGGTTCAGGTTCTGCGTATCGGAATTGCCTTTGCTCTGCCCCGCCTTGCCGATCTGCATCACGAACTTTCCGTCTTTCGTGAACTTCAGGATTTGATGATCTCTGGCTCCGTTGCCGCCAATCCAGACGAACCCTTTGTGATCGACGAAAATCCCATGTTCCGAGGCAGGCCATTCGTAGCCAGTTCCCGGACCGCCCCACGCGTGGAGGAAGTCGCCCGCGGCGTTGAACTCCAGGACCGGTGGTGCGGCCTGTCCTTTTTCATGCGGCTCCAGCGTGGACGGCCGTTGGAGAATCCAGACGTGATCGCTGGCGTCGACCGACACGCTTGCAACCTGCCCGAACAACCACTTGTTCGGAATCCTGGGCCATGAGGGATCCACGGAAAATTTCGGCGCCGCTGCTGCTGGAGCACCCTGCTGCGCAACCGGGCCGTGCGAGGTGACGACGACTGACGCGACGACAATGAACAGCAGCGTGGATTTGCTCATCGCCGCTCCTACTTCAACTCTGTAATGATCGCGCGAGGGCCATCTCCACGAACGTACTCTTCATAGTGCGCCCGGTTGCCGGGATTGAACCGGACCTCGGCGAACTTGAACTCGTTTGGGGTCGCCTTGCCGTCTGGAGTGACCGACCGAATGGCGCCGTCGGCCAGATACACAATCATCAGATCCTTGTCGTGAAAGTGGTTCGGTGTCGGCTCACCCTTGACCCAGGTGTAGTCCCACACCACGATGCGATCGTTTTCAAGAAGCTTCTTCACGCGAGGCCGCGGAAAGGCCGACCCGTATCCCGACGTGTTCTTGTATTGAGGACCGGTGAACTCCTTGAAGTGAGCGACGATCGCCCGCCCATCGTTCGCAGGTTCGGCAGCCTGGTGCGTTCCCTTCGGCCAGAATCTGACCTCACCCGGCCCGAGGCTGGCCGTCGTCGCCTTCCCATCGGCACTCGTGATTCTCAGAGAGATTGGCGTGAGCGGAACGATGAGGGTGTCCTCGGGGTACTGCTCCATCGGCCACTTCTGCCCCTTCGTCAAGGTCACTTCGCAAATCGTGATCCGCTGATTATCGATGAGCTCCTTGATGCCGTCGGGCGTGGGCGTGGCCGGTGTAGTGCCTTGAACGAACAGGCCGGCAAAGGTCGCGACTGCGCCGCTGAGAATCCCAAGGGTGATGACGTTCATAAGTACATCTCAGAGTCGGTTCGTTGGGTTCGTCGGTTCGTGGGTTCGTCGGTTCGTGGGTTCGACGGTTCGTGAAGGTTCGAGGTTCGTGAACCGGCGAACTTGCACCCCTACGAGCCACGAACCCTACGAACCAGCGAACCGACGAATCACCGAACCGACGAACCAACGAACTAGAAGGTGAGGCGAAGCCCGATCTGCCCCGTTCTCGTCGACGCCACGCTCGTAATCTGCCCGAACGTGGGCGACGTGACGGTGGTGTTGGGGTTGTTGTATTGCCGCCAGTTGAACACGTTGAACGACTCGAAGCGAACCTGAAGCTGCGTCTGGCCGCGCAGGGTGAACGCCTTCGCAATCGTCAGGTCCACGCGCCGGCGGCCGGGTCCCCGCACCTGAGAGGAGTTCTGGTTGCCCGGCCGCACCGTCGCCTGCGTAATCGGGGAGGTCGGCACCAGCGTGTACGCGCTGCGGTCGAGGTACTGCAGCGTGTCGCGCCAGTCGTCGAACACCTGGTTCCCGCCGTTGTAATCGGGCCGGCTGTTCGCAATGCCCGACGCCTGGGTGATCCGCAGCGGTTCGCCCGTTCGGAAATTGAGAACGCTGGAAACCTGCCACCCGCCGAGCACGCTGCCCACCACGTCCTGGCGGTCAGCCAGCCACGGGATGTCGTAGACAACCGTGCCGGTGACCCGATGGCGGACCTCGCCGATCAGCGGCGAGTAGTCGAGGTCGAGGCCGGGATCGAAGAAGTCCTGTGTATTGTTGTAGGTGGCATCACCGATCGAGCTGTTGAAGTTGCCCACCAGGTTGGCGCCCTGTTGCGACCAGCCTTTCGACAACGTGTAGTGCAGCGCCAGGTCCATGCCATGGAACCGGTTGATCCTGGCGTTCCCCTCGAACGCGTTGTATTCCATGGTCTGCTCGCTGGTGATATACCACCCGCCGGGGTTGACGGCCGGGTTGGGCCGGGCGCCGGTCACCCGATCGTAGGCGTTCGCAAAGTTCCCCAGGATCGGAAGGTTTTTCCCGCTGGTGTGGACGTAGCCTGCCGACACCGATCGCCAGGCGCCCGATCTGGCGCTGCACGTCGAAGGTGGCTTGCACGGTCTCGGGACTCTTCATGTCGGTCTGGAACAAATAGTAGAGGTTCTTTTGGCCGGCCGCGTCGGCGATCACGATCTCGTTAGCGTCCTCCGGATAGTCAGGCCAGCCGATGCCGCGTGCCTCCATCTCCGGGCGGTTCCAGCCGTGGCGGACTGGGGAGAAGGGGCGCGCCACCGCGTTCTGGAACAGCGCCATGATGTGACCGGTGGTGAAGACCCCGACACCACCGCGAACGACGGTCCGCGCCCGTCGCGATCGACGGTCCAGGCAAATCCGGCGCGGGGACCGAAGTTGAGCTTATCCGCGTCGATGACGTCGTGCAGATCGCGCGGCGCGCCGAAATCCATCTTGCGGATGTCGGTCGGATTGTTCAGATTGTTGACCTCCGCCGGGTCGTCCGAATTGATGGACTTGTAGCCAAACCCCGGATAGTAGTCGTACCGCAGACCGAGGTTGAGCACGAACCGATCAGTGACGCGCCAGTCGTCCTGAATGAACCCCCCGAACTGGTCGACCCACGCGCGATGCGGCGGGTTGCCCATCGAGAGCAGGAAGTCGCTCGCCCTGTTCGCCAGCAGGTCGTTGAGGTTGGCGTACGGTGAACCGGTTCGATCTGCGGATTCGACTTATAGCCGATCTCGCGGGCCCAGCGAAAACCGAACTTCAGCGTGTGGGCTCCCGCGAGCCGGGTCACCTTCTGGTCCAGGTTGTACGCGTCATACGTCAAGCCGAGGATTTCTGTCTCCCCGGTGCCGAACAGGCCCGACACCGAGAAGCTCCCGATACGCTTGAGCACGTTGTCGAGCTCCGGCTGCGGCCCTCGCGTGGGCGATTCCACTTCCCAAAACGCGTCAACGCGATCGAGCGTATTGCGGTTCCAGCCGAACCGGCTCTCGGAGACCCACGCGCTCTTCGTGAGCACGTATTGCGTCGAGACGCGCTTCGATCCGTTCGTGTACCTCCTGATCGTTGTCGAGGTTGATTCGCGGCTCCGCCGCGAACGGCCGCATCCGCGAGGCGGTCACCGACAATCTGCCGGTGCCAGCCTCGAAATCCACTTTGCCCAGGAACGTGTTGTCGCGCCGGACCAGGCTCTTGGCGTCCGTGTACCGCCCGATGACGTCGTTGATCGGCTGATTCGGCATCGGCATATCGTCGAGCACGAGTTTGGTCTCGGGATACGGCAGCGCCGCCAGAATGCGATCGCGCGTCGCCTGCGTCGGCACGTTCCCCTGCACCGTCACGCCCGACGTCCTCGCGGTAGCCTTCATAGCTGGTGAAGAACAAGACCCGGTTCCGCAGGATGGGCCCGCCCAACGATCCGCCGAACTGGTTGAACGTGATGTTTGGTTTGGGGGTCGTGGCGGGCAAAAACGGATTTTTCGACGAGAACGCTTCGCTCTGGAAGTTTTCCAGCAGCGATCCGTGGAACTGGTTGGTCCCCGATCGCGTGATCATGTTGACCTGCCCGCCGATCGAACCGCCGTACTCCGCCGCCAGCACGCCCTTGACGACCTGCACCTCGGCGACCGCCTCGACGCTCAGGATCTCGATCTGGTTCTGGCCGCCGTAGTTGCCGAAGCCGCGGTTTTCCGGGTTGGTTTGGGCGCTGCTGCCGTCCACCGTGATGGCGCTGCCGCCGTCGCCGACGCCGTTCACGCGAAACGCCCGGCCGCCCCCACCTGCCGTATCGGTCGAACTGACACCCGAGCCCAGCATGAGGACGTTCTGCAGATTCCTCCGGGAGACCGGGATCTCGGTCACCTCGGCGCCACATGGTTTGGACCTGCGCGGTCGAGGCCGTCTGAATGAGGGGCGCCTGTTCGACGACCGTAACGGTCTCGGCTATCGCGCCGACTTCGAGTGCGTAGGTCTGCCGCACTTCCTGACCCGCGCCGAGCTTCAAGCCCTCGCTGGTGTATGTCTTGAACCCCGAGAGCTCGATCTTGATCGCATACGGGCCGGCAGGAAGGGCCGGCAGCGCGAATTCCCCACGGTCATCCGTCACCGTTTCCCTGGTTAGACTCGTACCCTGATGGGTCACAGTGACGTTCACACCCGGCAGGATCGCTCCGGAAGTATCCCGAACGACGCCGTACAACGTGGCGGTCGTCACCTGGCCACGGGCGTTGAGAGCCGTCACGAACAGCACGGCGAGAACGGCAAATGCGAGCGCAGGAACCCGCTGAAACGTCGTCATATGACCTCCAGGTCGCGCGTGTTATGAAACCTAAGGACGGGGTGCAGTGGGCGCCGCAGGCGAGCGTGTCGCCGGCGCCTGCCTTCGCTGCTGATTTTCCGGAGCGTAGATATCGAAGCCTTTTGCGTTTTCCTCTTTTTCGCTCGGCGGAGTGATGCCGGCCGAGAGCATGACCTGTTCAACGGCAGCAACGGTCACCGCCGATGGCTTGAAGTTTCCGAACCGGTATCCGCGTGCGATCGTCAGCGGCGTCCATCCGAACCTGTTCCGCGTGTTCCAGATCTCGATCTTCGCGCCCTTGTCGGCCAGGAACTTGACGGCAAGCGGAAGGTTCTTGTACGCGGCGCCGTGCATGGCGGTTTCGCCGTTTTCGTCGATCGCATTGATGTCGGCGCCGTGGTCGAGCGCTACCTGCATCGCTTCGACCACTTCGTCCTCGGTGCCGGCGTCCTCGCCCGGCGATCGTGTGCCGATCCCGGCGGCAACCATCGAGCCCAGTGCTGCCCTCATCGTTCTTCGAGCAGAGGATCCGCGCCGAGCTCCACGAGCGCTTTCATGTAGTCGGCATCTGCCGTGACCGCCGCCACCAGATACGGCGTCGCGCCGAGCTCGTTGAAGCGGGTGTTGGTCAAATTCACTCTGCGGGTCATCCGGGCGTTGACGTCCGCGCCTTTCGCAACCAGCTGCTTCGCCAGCTCGAGGCTCGAGATGTTGCCCGTAATCTCCGGACCGGGATCGCTGTCGCCGATGGCCGGTTTCCGGACGTACGCGAGCATGTGCAGCGGCGTATATCCAAGGAGATCGGAGTTGGGATCGGCGCCCGATTGCAGCAGCTCCGCGGCCAGCTCGAGATGCCCGTTGGCGACGGCAAGGTGCAGCGGCGTGGTGCCGCTTCGCAGCGGCCGTTCTCCTTCGGGAAGTTTCGGATTGGACTTCACCTGAACGACTTCGTTCACGTCAGCGCCCGCTTTCAGCAGCGCCTTCACCGCCGGGATTCTTCCCTGCCGCACGGTAAAGAGGAGCGGCGAGAACCCGGAATCGAGCGGCGTCCGGAAATCAGCCCCCGCCTCGATGAGCGCCTCCAGCACTTCGACGTGGCCTTCGGCCGCAGCCCACATCAATGCGGTCTGCCCGCGACGCGGTTCCTTCGCGTGCACGTTTGCACCACGCAGCAGCAGCACGCGCACCGCGTCGACCTTGCCAGTGCGTGCGGAGGTCATCAGCATCGTTTCTCCGCCAGGAAGCACCGCGTTCGGATCGGCGCCGGCCTCGAGATAACGCTGGACGATCGCCGCGTTGCCGTTGATACATGCGAGCGCCAGCGGCGTGACGCCGTAACGGTTCGCGGCAAGCACGTCGGCACCCGCCGCGATCAACCGGTTCACGAGGTCGAGGTCGTCGTGATAGGTCGCCCAGTGCAGGGCGGTCGTGCCGTCAGGCTGCGGCGCGTTCACGCCCACTTTCTTCGCGAGCAGCTCGCGGATCGTGTCGCGCGCCTGATGCTGAACGGCCGCGGCAAGAGGTGCGTCCGCCGGACCGGCCAGCAGAGTGGCTCCGCCGAGCGCCAGAACGATCACCAACCCACAGGCGACTTTGCGCATCGCGCTAACCTCCGAGTCCAACCGGGCTGTAGAGCGTGTCGATCTTCCCTGTGCTGTCCTGGAACGAGTCGAGCCGGACGCCGACGCTGTCGAGCAGCGTCAGATGCAGATTCGCGAGCGGCGCCGGTTCGGCGTACTTGATGTGACGTCCCCCGCGGACCTTGCCGGCCGCACCGCCGGCCACCACGATTGGCAGATCGACGTGGTTGTGGATGTTGGGATTGCCCATCCCGCTGCCGTAGAGCACGATCGAATTGTCGAGGAGCGTGCCGTTGCCCTCGGAGATCGAATTGAGCTTTTCGAGGTAATACGCGAACAGCGACACGTGGAACTGATTGATCTTGGCAATCTTCGCGACCTTGTCCGGGTCGCCGCCGTGGTGCGACGTGGGGTGATGCGGATCCGACACCCCGATCTCGGTGTAACTCCGGTTGCTGGTTTCGCGAGCGAGCTGGAAGGTAATCACTCTGGTGATATCGCCCTGGAGCGCCAGCGCCTGTAAATCGAACATCAGCTTCGCGTGCTCGGTGTAGGAAGCCGGCACGCCGACAGGACGCTCGAGGTCGGGCATTGCCTCATCGAAGGTCTGCGCCTCGGCTTTCTGAATGCGGCGCTCCACCTCGCGCACGGTGTCGAGGTATTCGTTCACCTTCGTCCGATCGGCGGCGCCGAGCTGTTTCTGCAGACGCGCAATGTCGTCGCGCACCCAGTCGAGCAGGCTCGCCCTTCTGCCCAGGGCCTTGCGCCGCGCCTCGGAACTGCCGCCCTCTCCGAACAAACGCTCGAAGACGACCCGCGGATGCGCTTCTGCCGGCAGCGGGGTCGTCGGCGACGACCATGAAAGGTTGTTCTGGTACACGCACGCATAGCCGTTGTCGCACTGGCCGACCACTTCCATGAGGTCCATCGCCAGCTCGAGCGAAGGAAACTGGGTCTCCTGTCCCATCTGCTGTGCCGCAATCTGATCGACGGTCGTGCCCAGGTAGTAGTCGCTGCTTTCGGTCCACTTCGCCTTGGCTGCGCTCAGGAACGCCGCGTTGGACGTGGCGTGCGTTCCCGGATAGGCGTTTCTCAGCTCCATGTTGCTGAGGACGGTGACGTGCCCGAGCAAAGGCTGCAGCGGACTCAGGGAACTGGAGAGCTCGGTCAGCGCCCCGCTCTCGCCGGGAGGCGTCCATCTGGTGATGTCGCATCCCATCGGGATGTACACGAAGCCGAGGCGCCGCACCGGTTGGGCGGGTGTCTGCGCCAGAGCCGTCATCGATGGAACCATCGCGTCGAGCAAAGGGAGCGCGACGGCGGCACCCATACCCCGCAGGAACGTCCTCCGCGGCAGGGCAATCTTCGAAATGATCATGATGACTTCCTCATCCTGAACGGTGTGCTGTTGACGATTCCCATGATGATCGACGAAAAGCGGTAGTCGTCTGCGCGCGCGTCGCGCACGACCTTGCGCAGGGCCGGTGCGTCGTAGTACTCGACGCCGCGGCCCGTCGCGAACGTCAGAAGCTTTTCCGACAGCATCGTCACGAACAGATCCGAGTGATTGAGTATCGCCTTCTGCAGATCGGCCGACGCCATTGAACGCGGTGCCGTCGAAGAGCGTGCCCGACGGATCGACAGGCTCGCCGCCGTCCAGGGTCCGCCAGCGTCCGACCGCGTCGTAATTCTCCAGCGCAAACCCCACCGGATCGGTCAGCCGATGACAGCCCGCGCACGTGGGATTCTTTCGATGCTCAGCCAGGCGCTCGCGGACCGACGCGTTGCGCTTGGCCATCTTCACGTCATCGAGCGGCGGCACGTTGGCGGGCGGAGGTGGCGGCGGCACGCCGAGCACGTTTTCGAGAATCCACTTTCCGCGAATGACCGGTGATGTGCGCGTCGGATACGAGGTGAGCATCAGAATGCTCCCCTGCCGGAGCAGGCCACCACGCCTCTCCGCCTCCGCGCTTCGCGCTTCGGTGCGATTCGGCGAGGCATCCGCCTTCGCCCGACCGGCATCATCAGGCTTCTGCGCGACAGGGGCCCCGTCGAACGTCACGCGGCGGAAGCGGCTGCCGTAGATGTTCGGGATCCCGTAATGCTTCGCGAGGCGCTCGTTCAGAAACGTATAGTTCGCACGAAGCAGGTCGAGCACGCTGCGGTTCTCGCGAATCACGCTCTCGACGAGCAGTTCGGTCTCCTGCCGGAACGACTGCCGCAGGTTGTCGTCGAAATCCGGGAAGAGGCGCATATCGGGCGTGATCGTGTCGAGATTGCGAAGGTGGAGCCACTGCGAGGCGAAGTTGGTCACCAGGTTCTGCGATCGCGTGTCGGCGAGCATGCGCTTCACCTGTGCCTCGAGCACGGAGGGCTTGCCGAGATCGCCGCGCGCCGCCAGGTCGAGCAACACGTCATCTGGAATGCTGCTCCAGAGGAAAAAGGAAAGCCGCGATGCGAGCTCCACGTCACTGATCCGATACACCGACGATGGACGATGGACGATGGACGATGGCCGATCGCCGGTCGGCGAAGGATCGCGCTCGATGCGGAACAGGAATTCAGGGGCCGAGAGAATCGCCGACACGCCCATCTCGATGCCCGCGTCGAACCCATCCTCTGTCTTGGCTTTGCGGTACAGCTCGAATGGCGTGGTCAGATCGGCTTCGTTGAGGGGCCGCCGGTAGGCGCGCCTCATCAACGTCGACAGGATTTTTTTCGCGCAACCATCCTCGTCCTGGGTGCGCGCGGGTTTACACACGAACACGCGGCGGCGGCTGGGCGTGTCGCCTGCCCCCGCCGGGTTGTACGGACCCACGATCGAAATCTCGTAGACCGCGGGCTGAAGACGCGGATGCCGGTAGTAGTTGAAATGCGCTTCGTACGGGCGGCGCGCGGTTTCGAGGAGCAGCGACGGCTTCTTCGGGAACGTGACCGACAATGTGTGCGGGCCGGCTGTCACCGGAACCCGCATCTTCAAATGGCTGTCGAGGTTCTCGTGTGAGGGCGCGTCGCTGACAGGTCCTTGCTGAGCCGCCTGCAGGGGTTCGATATTGAACAGGTTGATCCGCTCTCCGTCGAGCATCAGCTCGATCTCGTGCGGCTCGAACAAACCTTCGATGTGCTCGTTGCGATCCCGCGCGAGCCGAATCGTGATGTCGTACTCGCCGTTCAAGGGAAATTCATGCTCGACGAGCGCGCCACCCCGTGTCCCGATCGGAAGCCCCTCGATGTGTGTTTCCTGTGTGATGTCAGGACGAACCCTCACAGTGGTTCCGCCGAGTGAAAGACTCGGGCGGCCGACAGCGAGGCGGCTGATCTTCTCCGCGGCCGAGACGTAACTTTCGAGCAGGGTCGGCGACAGATTGCCGACCGTCACATTGTCGAAGCCGAAGCTCGCCGAGTCGCTCGGCAGCATCGAGGCGGTGTCGAGCTCCAGCGCGAGCAGGTCGCGAATCGCGTTCCGGTATTCGGTGCGGTTCAGTCTTCGAAACGTCTCCGTGCGTCCCGGATTCGGGGCGCTGGCGGAAAGGCTGTCGAGGGCCGTCTCGAGCGAGGTCAACGCGGCCGCGTGAACGGCTTCATCGGGCCGCCGCGCGCCCTGCGGCGGCATCTGGCGGGCGCGAAGCTTGCGAACGACTTTCTCCCACGCCTCCCAGTGGTCCCCGAGCTGCTGTGTGTTGATCGAGTCGAGCTCGAGGTTACCGGACTTGGTCCTGCTGTTGTGGCAACTGACGCAGTAGGTCGAGACCAATGCGCGGTACGGAGCCTCCGCGGCACCTGCGGGGGGCGCCTGAGGTTGCGCCGCCCTGCCAGACGCCTGTTGGGCATCCAGAGCGCTCACGAAAGCCACGGCTAGTACTCCTGCTGCCGTCCACCGGGTCAACCCTCGATACCTCATCACGATGAGATATTGTACCGCTCAAGGCCTCTCAGAGTGCACGATTTGTATCTATTTGGACCTGTCGTTTCACCTGGCGCGCCCGCATTTCGTGATGCGCCCCTTCAACACCGTTCAGAACGTCAGCCTCGCCCCGAACTGAAACACGCGCGCGCGCCCGGCGCCGGTGATCCGGCCGAAGTCTGCGTTGTTCATGTTTGTCTGGGGATTGTTGTAATTCTTCTTGTTCAACACGTTGAAAACGTCGGCTCGAACCTGCAGCCTCCTCCCCGTCCCGAGAGAAAAGCTCTTGGCCAGCGTCGTGTGCATGAGGAAATCGCCAGGACCGCGCACCATGTCGTGCATGTAGGTGCCAGGTCGAAGCGTGGCATTGGTCACCGAACTCACCGGCACCCTGACGAAGCCCGCCGTGTCGAGATAGTTGCATCCGCTGGCAACGCAGGTGTCCTGCCAATCCGCGACCACCAGATCGACGCCGGGCGCGACATCGGGCCGGCTGTTGCCTATTCCTGATGGTTGCGTGACGGTCACCGTACCTCCGGATCGCGCCTGGAGGATGCCGGAAATCTGCCAACCGCCCAGAAGAGCATTCATGACGCCCTCGCCGCCGGCCACCCCCGGGAGCTCGTAAATGAACGAGGCGTTCAACCGGTGACGGATGTCGTTAGCGGAGGGACCATAGTCGAATTCCGGATCCCAGAAGTCCTGTATGTTGTTGAAGCTGGTGATGTAGTACACCGAGAGATCGCCGCCCTGCGTGGACTCGCTCTTACCCAGCGTGTAGTTGACGTCCCACGAGTACCTGTTGGAGAAGCGCCTTCGGAGCGATGTCTGCAGGCCGTTGTAAACCATCGTCTGACTGCTGTCCACGTAGTAGCCGCCGGGCGAGCCGATTGCCGGGTTGGGCCGCGAACCGGTCTGCCTGTCGAACGCCTGAGTAAATTGACGCTGCAGCGGAAAATCGTTGCCATCAGTCCGGATGTAGCCGATTTCTGCGGCCATCGTGCGGCCGAAGGCCTGCTGCACACTGAGCATTGACTGAACCGTATAAGGCGCGGCGATGTCGGTGTTGATCAGCGAGAACACCGCGGCTCGCCCAGCCGAGTCTGCCTGCGCCAATGGCAACGCGTCGTCGGTGTACATCGGCCACCGGACGTTTCGCGCTGCCGATTCGGTCCGGTTGTAAACCACGCGGTACGGAATCGTCGGGTGATTCACGGCCTGACGAACCGTCATGGGCAGGGTGGGACTATAGAGATAGCCCAGACCGCCCCGAACGACCGTTGACTCAGCTTCGCCCAGCGTCCACGCAAACCCTACCCTCGGGCCAAAGTTGTTGCCGTCAGGCTCGTAGGGCTTCAGTGGATCTCTTTTCGGCCCGAAGTCCATCTTGCGCAGATCGGTCGGATTCTCCAGGTTGACGAGTTCCACCGGCACATCCGTCGTGGCATACACCTGGGCGACCCCGTAATAGTCCCAGCGCAGGCCGAGGTTCAGAACGAAGCTGTTGCCCAGGCGCCAATCGTCCTGAATGAACGCGCCGTACTGGTCCATGCGTGAACCGTGCGGCGGCGCGCCGTACGTCGTGTTATGCGAGTTCACGACGTTCGCGAGAACGTCGGCATAGGTCTGGTAGGTGAATGCGGGATCTTCCGGATTGATGTGACTGCCGGTCTCGCGCATGAAGCGGAATCCCGCCTTCACGAGATGCCGCTGATAGCCACGGCTGAATTTCTGCTCGAGACTGTAGGCCGTACCCGCCATGTCCAGGATTTCGGAGTGCGCCGTGCCGAACAGGCCGCTGATGCTGAAGGACGCCACGCGCCGGCCGTACGGCATGATCTCGGCCGGCTGGTTCGGGCCGATGACCGACAGGAACTTGTCGAGACGCGCCAGGTACGCCTTGTTCCATCCAACGCGGCTTTCCGACACCCACGCGCCGCGCGTCATCACATACTGCGCGGCGATGCGATCCTGCCGGTTCGGAAACTCTCGGTCGTTCACGCCGTCCGGATTCGGTCGAGGTTCGAGCGTGAACGGCCGAAGACGCGTGTACGTGAAGGTGAGATTCGCCCCATTGAACACGGCCATGTCCGTCTTGGCCACGATATGATTCTCGCTGCGCCGCCGCACTCCGAGCCCGCGCCATCGGCCGACTTGCGGGTTCACGACGCCGGCGGCCGAGACGATCGACTCGGTCGGCAGATACAGCGTGTCCATGGCGATTCTCGTCTCCGGGTACGGCAGCGCTCGCAGCACCTCGTCGCGAACGGCCTGATACGGCACCGTCGTGTTCAGGTTCAGCTCAACTTTCTCGCGGTACCCCTCATAGGTGCCGAAGAAGAACACCTTGTTCCGCAGCACTGGACCACCGAGTGTGCCACCGGTACTGATTGAACGTGCCGACCGGCTGCTGGGCCGTGGAGAAAAAGTCGCGCGCATGCAACTTCTCATTCTGACCGCTGTAGAAGGCCGAGCCGCTGAAGTTGTTCGTGCCCGACCGGCTGATCACGTTGATCTGCCCGCCGGCGACGCCGCCGTACTCCGCCGGCAGCACGCCTTTGACGATCTGGACCTCCGCGATCGAGTCGAGACTCATGACCGAGATCTGGTTCTCGCTGCCATATTGGGTCAGAGACCGGCCTTCCGGGTTCGAGTTCGCCTCGGTACCGTCGACCGTGATGCCTGTGCCGCCCGACGCGACCCCGTTCATCTGCACGCCGCCTGAGCCGCCCGCCGCCCCGGTACCCGTGATGACAACGCCGGCGGTCAGGCCGATCAGGTTCTGAATGTTCCGCCGATTGACCGGCAGCTCACGAACTTCCTGCGACCCGAGGCTGTCGGCTTGCAGCGACATGGCCGTCTGGATCAGCGGCGCTTCGCCGGCAACCGTCACGGTTTCCGCCAGCGTCCCGACTTCCAGGGTGAACGTCTGCCGTACGGTCTGGCCCGCGCCGAGCTGCATGCCACGGTTCTGAAGCGTCTTGAATCCGGTCAGCTCGATCCTGACGCTGTATGGACCGCTTGGAAGCGCAGAGAAGACGAACTCGCCATTGGCGTCCGATATGCCTTCGCGCGATACGCCCGTACCTTCGTGAGTGGCGACAACGGTTGCGCCCGGGATGACCGCAGCCGATGAGTCACGAACCAACCCGACGAGTGTGGCGGTCGTGACCTGGCCGTAAGCATCTGCGAGCGAAATCAAGAGAAGGAGTGCAGTCGCAAGAAAAGTTCGGGGAACATTGGACATATCCACCTCATACTCAAAAAATAAACCGCCCGCCGATTTGCAGCGACCGGCTTCCTCCGGCCGACGTGATCCGACCGAACTCCGACGAATTGGTGCCGCTGACAGGATTGCCCCAGTTCATCTTGTTGAAGACACTGAAGAGATCGACGCGGACCTGCAGCCTCCTGCCGCCGCCGACCTCGCGAGCAGAGCGTTCCTCGTCTGCTGATTCGGCACGTCTGCCACGAGATTCACCTGCACTTCCTCCCGATAGCCCTCGTAAGTGGTAAAGAAGAACAGCTTGTTGCGAAGAATCGGTCCGCCCAGGGTGCCGCCGTACTGATTGAACGTTCCCACTGGCTTGGGTGTCGTGGACAGAAAACTCCGTGCATTGAACTCGCTGTTCTGAAGGCTGTAAAAGGCCGAGCCATGGAATGTGTTCGTGCCCGAGCGGCTGATCATGTTCACCTGGCCGCCGGCGACGCCGCCATATTCGGCGGGCAGCACGCCCTTGATGATTTGAACCTCCTGGACCGAGTCGAGGCTCATGATGGAGATCTGGTTCTGACCACCGTAATGCGACAGCGATCGCGCTTCGGGATGCGAGTTGGCCTCGGTCCCGTCGACTGTCACGCCGGTGCCTCCTCCTGCAACACCGCTCATGTTGACCATGCCCGCGCCGCTGGTGGTTACGCCGGGCGCCAGATTCAGCAGGTTCGCGACGTTGCGGCGGTTGACCGGCAGCTCTCGAACTTCCTGCGATCCAAGCGTCTCGGAAGTGCTCGAGGAGGCTGTCTCGATGAGTGGCGATTCACCGGCAACGGTGACGCTCTCCTCCACCGTGCCGACTTCGAGCGTGAACGTCTGTCGCACGGTCTGCCCAGCGCCCAGTTGCATGCCGCGGTTTTGCAGCGACTTGAACCCGGTCAGCTCGACCCGAACCGAGTAAGGACCGTTCGGCAACGCCGAGAACACGAACTCGCCGTTCGCATCGGTCACGCCTTCGCGCGAGACCCCCGTACCATCATGCGTCGCGACGACATTCGCACCGGGAATCACGGCGCCGGACGCATCACGAACGATCCCGACCAGCGTCGACGTCGTGACCTGAGCGCTCGCGTGAGCGATAGCGCTCATGAGAAAGAGTGCGACAGCGAGCACTGTCATCTGTCCGCAACGCATACACACCTCTCTCAGAGCGTTCGGGGAAACGCGCACGAATTGAAGAGCAATTGCGGGTATAGCATAGCCAAAGATCTGCGGTCAACGATCCGTTTCACGTGCCGGGCCATAATTCCGCCATGCGCGCCAATGTGCTTGTCATCGCCGCGCTTGCGATAGTCCCCGCGCACGCGGCTGCACAACCAGCCGATCCACAAATTTGGAGCGGAGTTTTCAGCGCTTCTCAGGCAGAACGCGGGAAACGCGACGCCATCGTTGGACGATGGACGTTGGACGTTGGACGATGGACGATGGACGATGGACGATGGACGACGTCAGGAACTCTGTCCCGCGATGAAGCGCAGCGCGCTGATGCTCGGAATGAAGTAGTAACCGCCGCCGCGGAGCGTAACAAAGGCGGGGAGATCGAAGATATTTTTCGGCACGCCGGCTGCGGTCGGAAGACGGAATCGCGAGCCGCTTCGCGGCTCGCCGGCGAACGGATCGACGTCGTTCTTCGAGAGGCTTGCGAACTCGCCGCTGTTCAACCACTCACGCTGCAGAAACTCGAATTGATTCCGGATGCTGGCGTTGATCGCCATGAATGCCACCCCGCGTTCCTCGCCGTCTTCCACGTTTCCATCCAACCAGGAGCCGTAGGGAAGTCCCCGGCGGACGATGCGATGCGTGCGGACGAGCGCGCCCCCGGTGCGGCCGTCGCGCGGGTTCATGCGGCGTATGTGGGAACCGTAGGGGCAAGCCGTTCCATCGGGATCGGCCGCATATCCGAAGTCGTTGTTCCGATCCCAGTCTTCGGCCAGATGCTCGTCATCGGCGTGGGGTGAGACGGCTAAAGGGCACCCGCTTCGCCATCTCCCGACGAGCTTCGCGGCAAGGAGCTCGACGTTGGCCGCGGAGGCGGCGCCGAAAAGGCGACCGGATTGACCGTCGAGAAAGTTGCGGAATGTCGAGACGTGCTGCTGCAGCTTTCGATAAACGAGGAAGCTGCCGTTACGTCCCAGAATCTCGGGTGACGGCATCGGGACAGCGAACCCCGTCTCGCCCGGCCAGCCCATGACGAACTCTCCGGCCTTCAGCGGCGCCCATGTTCCATCCGGCTGCAGCGTCCCGTCGCCTGGATACTCGCGGGCGCCGCTGCCCTCGATGGAGGGTTGCCCTATTCCGTCCGCGAAGCCGAAATGCTCGCGACGATTCGGAAGCATTGCGGCATCAAGCTGGTGGGTGACCTCGATCGCCGGGCCCGATGCCGCCAGCTCTTCGCGCAGAGTGTTGAGCATCCTGTCGCGATCGTCGAGAGTGCGCCCGTACACCGCGAAGAACACGTGATTGCGGGACGCATCGTTCCCGAACTCCCAGTGCAGCGGCGCGCTCGCCCCTGTGTCGCCAAGGCGTGAAGCGCGGGCCGCCATCCCCTCCTGAAACTCGGCGGGAAAGCTTCCAAGTGACGCCTCGGGCAGACCCAGGGCGGCAAGTCCGGTCCAGGAGAAGAACACGTTCAAGGTGGATGGCGGCTTCGAGGCAGGATCCCAGGCTGCTGCGGTCGTCACGAGCCGCCGATCGAGCACCCTCGACAACAGCTGTCGCGCAGCGCCGCGATCCACGATACGGATGACTTCGTAGCGAGCGAACGGAAACCCGTACGCCCTGAGAATGTTTCCCTGGATGTCGTCGAGCTCGTTCTCGATGGACGCCATGAGCTGCGGCCAGGCGGACTCAGCCGAGCTTTTTGAGAAACTCGTCGGTCAATGCCTTGACGCGCAGGCCTTCGAGCACGGCGGACACGGAGCTCTCCGGGTAGGCGGCGTAAAAGAGATCGGTCGGCACCTGGTATTTGGCGACGTACGCTTTGAATGCTTCGAAATCACGGCATCCGCCTGCCGGATATCCCTCGCAGTGTCCGAAGATCTTGTCCATGCCGTCGGGTGTCACCTGCGAAAAATCACGAAGATAGTCCTCCCAGCTGCCATCGAAGTTGCTGGTAAAGAGCAGGCGCTGGTCGTTGTCGATAATCACCCAGCGCGCGAAATGGATCGAGTTGATCTTCTTGATCGGACTGTTTGCACTGGTTTGCAGTGCCGAAAGCACCTGCCGCAACGATGCCGCCGCGCCGGTTTTGAGCGGTGCGATTACGGTGAGCTCCGTTACCTGACCGATTGTCTTGCTGATTGTAGGAGTTGCCATGGTACCTCGCCTCTCTAAAAGCTGAACCGGGCACCAAACTGCATCGACCGGTTGCCACTCGCAGATGTGATGCGTCCGAAATCACTCGCGTTGATGGCGGTGACCGGACTGCCCCAGTTCTTCTTGTTCAGGATGCTGAAGAAGTCGGCCCTGATTTGCAGTCGCCGGCCCGCGCCGATGTTGAAGTTCTTCGCGATCGTCGAATGCAGGTCCCATTCCGCAGGGCTGCGCGCGTCGCCAACCTGATAATTGCCTGCGCGGGTCGTCGCGTTGGTCGCCGCAACGACCGGCACTCTGACGAATGCGGCAGGGTTCAGGTAGTTGCAGCCGGTCGCATCGCAGGTGTCCTGCCAGTTGGCGATAACGAGATCGGTGCCTGGCACGACGTCAGGACGGCTGTTGGGTAATCCCGACGGCTGCGTAATCGTCAGCGCGTTGCCCGAACGCGCCGATGCGATGCCCGATATCTGCCATCCGCCAGCGATTGCCTTGACGAACTGATTCTGTCCGCTGAGCTCCGGCAGCTCGTAGATGAACAGCGCGTTGAGGCGATGCCGGAGATCGTTGACGGTGGGCCCCCGGTCGAACTCCGGGTCGTAGAACTCCTGGGTATTGGAGACATTCGAGAGAGAGTAGACGGCCAAATCGCCACCCTGCGTGGCAACGCCCTTCCCAAATGTGTAGTTGACGTCGAACGAGTAGCGATTGGAGAACCGTTTCCGGAGCGCCGCCTGCAGCGCGTTGTAGTCCATCGTCTGGCTGGCGTCGACGTAGTACCCACCGGGTGAGCCGAGCTCCGGGTTGGGCAACTGACCGGTGTTTCTGTCGCGTGCCAGCGCAAACATCCGCTGCAGCGGGAAGTCCCGGCCGTTGGTCCGGATGTATCCGACATCCGCGGCGAGCGTACGGCCAAGCGCGTGCTGAACGCTCAACATCGTTTGGATCGTGTACGGCGAAGGAAGTTCTGTGTCGATCACCGAAAAGATGGCTTTTCGTCCGCCACCGTCTTCAATCACCTGCAGTCGAAGCGGATCGTTGTAATTGGGAAACTTGAGTCCCTTCGCGGCGGCGTCCGTGCGATTCCAGATTTGACGGAACGAGACGTACGGCTCCCCCGTGATCTGCCGTACGGTCGCTTGTATATGCGGGCTGTAGAGGTACCCGACGCCCCCACGCACGACGGTCTCGCTGCTCCCCCCGACTGTCCAGGCAAAACCCATTCGCGGTGCAAACGCCGAAGCGGCTTCGTAGGGCTCCAGCGGATCCGTATACGGCCCGAAATCCATCTTGCGCAGGTCGGTCGGCGGATTCAGGTTGACCGCTTCCGCGGGCACGTCGGTCGTGGGGCGCACCCTGATCGGGAGGTAGTAGTCGTAGCGCACGCCGAGGTTGAGGACGAGACCTGCGCCCAGACGCCAGTCGTCCTGGAAAAACCCGCCCCATTCATCCAGCTTGGCGTTGTAGTAAGGAGTACCGAAGGACGCGTTGACGGATGTCGGAATGTTCGCCAGCGCGTCGGCCAGCGTCTGATACTGGAACTGAGGATTCTGGGCCGTCAGCTTGTTGCCCGAGCTCCGCATCCAGCGGAATCCCATCTTGACGAGATGGCGGTCGACACCGCGACTGATTTTCTGGTCGTAACTCCACGTGTTGTTGTGCAGATTGAAGATCTCGGCGTCCGGCCCGCTGAAGAGATTGGTGATATTGCCCCAGGGAACACGACGTCCAAAAGCCGCGACCTCGGCGGGTGCGCCGGGATTCGGATCCATCACGCGAAAGAACGCGTCCCAGCGGTCCATGTCGATGAGATTCCAGCCGAAGCGGCTCTCCGACACCCAGCGGCCGGCAGTCATCACGTACTGGGCCGCTATGCGATCCTGCTCCTGCGGCACATCCTGATCGTTCGCACCGTTGACGAAGAACCGGGGTATGTGCGTCCACGGCTCCATCCGCGTGTAGGTGACTGCCAGATTGGCGCCGTTCATGACGGCGTAATCCCCTTTGGCGACGATGTGATTCTCGGTCCGGTCGCGTGTGCCCAGGCCGCGATATCTCCCGCGGTTCGGATCGACGACACCCGCCGTCGATACGATGGGCTCGGTAGGCATCGGGAACGCGTCGAGCCAGATGCTGGTCTCGAGAAAAGGCAGCGCGGCCAGCAGCGCATTCCTCGTCTGCTGGTTTGGCGTGTTGCCGACGAGCTCCAACTGCTCCTCCGCGCGGTACCCCTCGTAGGTCGTGAAGAAGAACAGGCGGTTGCGAAAGATTGGACCGCCGAGCGTGCCGCCATATTGATTGAACGTGCCCACCGGCTTGGGTGTCGTCGAAAGGAACGTCCGGGCGTTCAACTTCAGGTTCTGCATGTTGTAGAACGCCGTGCCGTGGAAGGCATTCGTGCCCGAACGGCTGATCATATTGACCTGCCCGCCAGCCACTCCGCCATACTCCGCCGGCAGAACACCCTTGACGACCTGAACCTCTTCGACCGAGTCAAGGCTCATGATCGAGATCTGGTTCTGGCCACCGTAATGATTCACCGCCCGGCCTTCCGGATTCGAATTCGCCTCGGTGCCATCCACGGTGATGCCGGTCCCGCCCCCGGCGACACCGCTCATGCTCACCATGCCTCCGCCGGATCCCCCGACCGACACGCCGGGAACGAGGTTCAACAGATTTGTCACGTTGCGCTTGTTGACGGGCAGCTCGCGCACCTCCTGCGATCCGAATGATTCGGACGTACTCGACGAGGCGGTTTCGATGAGCGGCGCTTCGCCGGCGACCGTCACGCTCTCCTGCACCGTCCCGAGCTCGAGGACGAACGTGTGGCGAACGGTCTGACCGGAGCCGAGCGCGATGCCCTGGCTCGTATGGCTCTTGAAACCCGTCAGTTCGATACGTATCGAATAAGAGCCGTTGGGCAGCGCCGAGAGAACGAACTCACCGCGCTCATCGGTAACTGCCTCGCGAGGAACTCCCGTACCTTGGTGCGTGGCAACGACGGTCGCTCCGGGAACCACGGCGCCGCTCGTGTCGTGGACGAGGCCGACAAACGTTGCTGTAGTCACCTGAGCGTCCGACGGCCGCGCCGGCACGAGAGAAAAGAGGACGAAAAGCATGAGGAGCACTGTCGCCACGAAACGCATATATCGACCTCCACTGACAGACCGGCCAATCCGATTTTACGATTGGAAAGCCGGTTGTGTGGCGTATAGCATGCGGACCAGACGAGGTCAATCGAATTGCAGGACAAATTGCAGGACTATCGTGAACAGGTGTTGCACGGTGTGCAACTTCAGATTGCCGCGCAACTGACATATCCTTGAGATCATGCGGTTGGAGAACGGCCGCGATGACGGCGGCGGCATTCGGAATCTCGGGAGTGTTCCTGAGTGTAGGCGCCCAGAATTCTTCTGCAATCTGGAGCGGGGTGTACACCGCCGCTCAGGCCGAGCGCGGGCGCGCCGTCGCCCAGACTCACTGCAGTGAATGTCATCACGACGATCTCAGCGGCGGCGAAGGGCCTGCCCTGGCCGGACCGACGTTCATGCTGAAGTGGGAAACGCACACCGTCGAGCGGCTCTTCCACAAGATCAGAGACACGATGCCGAGCCGCGACGACACCGACGTCACCGCACAGCAGAAGCTCGACAGCGTGGCGTTCATCCTTCAGCAGAACGGGTTTCCTGCGGGTGGCTACCGAACTGGCCGATACTCCAGGAACCCTCGCATCGTTGCTCATCCTGCCGAAAGGTGGACCAGCTCCGCCGCGCGCAGGCGCGCTGGTGCAGGCGATTGGTTGTCTCCAGGAAGCATCTCCGGGCAAATGGGTGCTGGCTCAGAGCGCGGACCCGAAAGTGACGACACTCGATCCGATGACGGCGGAGGACAAGCAGTCCGCCGCGGCGTCACCGCTTGGAACGCAGGCGGTCGAGCTGATGAGCGTGTTTCCAAGCCCGGTTGCCCTCAAGGGGCACAAGGCGCTCGCCAAAGGTCTCTACATCACCGCCCCGGCCGGCTCGCGTATCAACGTGATGGCGCTCGAATCGCTCGGCCCTGACTGCGGAAAATAGCGCGTATTTCTCTGCTCCAACACAGAGAGCCTCAAGGACACCTGGAATTTCCAACGCCGGGACGCCGCGACGCCGGGCTCCAACCGTGCATTCCTCTCTGGGTGCGTCAGTTGAGAACACGAAGATCCACGAAGACTGAGCTTCGACTGCGCGCCTTCGGCGCCACGAACGAGGAAAGGCACGACAAAAACATGAAGCATCTGCAGTCCGGCCTTCATGTTTGTTTGTCCTGCCTTTCCTCGTTCGAGCCGGCTGGCAAACGCCAGCCGGCGCAGTCGAAGCTGGTATCAAGATCACGAAGAAACACACGTGCGTCACACGCGTTGACGTGCCCTTCGTGGATCTTCGTGTTCTTCGTGGATCTTCGTGTTTACTTCCGCGACAGCTCATGAAACTCCACGGCGGCAAGCAGCGCCATCGCACCGCCGCGATCGTCGAAATCATTGATAGCCGCCCGGTCGAGATAAAACCGCAGCGTGGGTCCCGAGCCGGTGCCGGTGCAGATGTCGACGATGCGCCCGTCTTCGGTGACGTGGGCCGCAAGCGCTCGCCAGGCGCGGTCGATCACGGGACGATAGGTCTGGTCCAGCCATCCGTTTCGCACGCCGCGCGCCATCGCCGTCAGTGTCATCGCCGTCACCGATTCCTCGCGATACGCCCCGGGCTCGTCAACCACTTGCCGCCACATTCCATCGGGTGCCTGCATCGCTTTCATGCCGTTCATCTGACGCCGATAAATCTCCAGCACCTGTGCGCGTGAGGCATGAGTCTGCGGAAGGGACGTCAGCGCTTCCATCAACCCGAGCGCTGCAAAACCGTTTCCGCGCCCCCACGGAATCCGTCCATCGGTGAAGTGAACGAAGATGCCGTCCTGCCTTTGCAGCCGGCCCGCGTAACTGATCAGCGTGCTGGCGAGATGATCGAGATCGCGTTCGCGGCCCGCCATCCTGCCCGTGCGAGCCAGGATTGCCCCCATCATGAACATGTCGTCGGTCCAACCCTGACCGTGTTGCGCAATTCCCGTCGGCGCGAGCCTCGCCGCCGCTTCGGCGCCTTGAACGGCGAGACCTCCCGCCTTTGCGTCGCCGCGGGCTGCGAGCTCGGCGTAAATCATCGTGCCGGCTGCCGCCGTGAGTGCGATCCGTTCTCCGAACAGCGGCCGCTCTCCGGAGACCCACGGCTGCGTCTGCCGGACGACTTTTTCGCGCAGCGCATCATCTTTAGTGATCTCCGCGAGTCGAAGTGTGTTCGCCCAGGCGACCGACGGGATGTAGCTCACGATGGGGTTCTGCGGGTATCGGTCTGCGAGCACCCGCGCGATGGCGAGCGGATCCCGGGCGATTCGCTTCGCGAGCCTTGCCCGCAACGCCGAGCTCGTGCGTGCGGCGCCGTTGAGAACCTGTTCGAGCAGCGCGGGTCCGTCGCTCTCCCGGACCAGCGCAAAAATGGCGGCCACCGTCCCGACTTCCGAGCGTCCGCCGGCGAGCGCAGCCGCCAGCGAGTCCGGCGGACCGTCTCCCCGCGTCAGCGAATCGCCTCCGCGCAGCTGCAGCACCAGGTCGGGCGCCTGATAGGTGACCCAGCGCCACGCATACCTGCTCTCCGGTTGCTCCGGATGATCGAAGAATCCCTTCTCGGGAGGAAACTGAAGCTTCTGTGCAGGGGTCGCATCGTTGGCGAATGCCAGCAGCAGCGCACTGACGCTCCATTGATCGCGCAACTGCTGCGGTGCGCGCGTCTTGAACCACCCGATGGCGGAGAGCGCCGCGCGAGCCGCCCGATCGTCATCGGCGACGATCACCAGGCGCCGCTGCGGCGTCTCGATGAACGGCGACTCATTTTCCAGGGTCATCAGCCGCGCGCCCGAGCGCGTCACGCCTGCCGCGCTGACATGACGCGGCTGCGCGGCCATCGCCGCGACGGTGTCGAGCTCGCTGTTCTGCTGCGCCGCCATCGCTGCCACCGCGAAGACGATCAAGAAACTCGCGTATCTCATGCGCATGACATCACTCCGCTCCATGTTGCTTCAGTAATTCCGCAATCTGTGCGTGTCCCCGTCTGGTCGCCCACGCCAGCGGCGTGGCCCAGGGCGGATCGTCCGGGACGTTCACCTTCGCTCCGCGGCTCACAAACAGCTCGACCATCGCCTGCCTGCCGAATTTAGCCGCCCAGCCGAGCGGCGTCGAGCAGATATCTTCGTCCCGCGCGTGCAGATCGGCGCCATGGTCGAGGAAGAGCGCCGCGTTTTCCACATCGCCTTTTCTCGCAAACTCGTGCAGCGGTGTGATGCGCAGCCAATCAGGATGGCTCGGGTTCATACCGTGCGCGAACAGCAGCTCGGTCAGTTCACGCGTTCTGGCGGCCACACCCGCACGCTTCGGCAAGTCGGGCTGGTACCGAAGCATCAATTTCACGAAGCTTTCGTTCCCCGCCGCACTGCCCAGCGCGCCTGGATCGTCGGCCAGCCGGGGGTCGGCCGCAAATACCGCGGCGGCCGTCTTGAGGTCGCCATAGTGAGCGAGCAGCCCGACGTCGCGGGACGCGCCGTAGGTGCACAGCAGCTCGACCATCCTTTCGTCGTTGTTCATCAATGCAATGCTCAGCGCGTCGGCGGAGCTCTCGACGGGAGGGTTCGGGTAGGCGCCATGCTCCAGGAGGAGTTTGGCCACCTCGAAGTGCCGGTTGTACACGGCAGAATACAACGCGTGGCCCTTTGGAGCGATGCCTTCTTCGGGCACGTTCGGATCCGCACCGCGCTCGAGCAGAAACCTCACGACGTCGGTATGGCCCCTCGCAGCGGCATTTCGCAACGGCGTTCCCGAACCGAGGTAGTAGGTCACGTAATCCGAAGAGCGGTTGACGAGCGAGGGATCCCCGGTGACCAGCTCTTTCACGCGATTCAGATCGCCAATCTGCGCAGCCGTCCAGATATCGACGGGAGCGCCGCGGGCAATCAGGTGCGACAGCACGTCCCCGGGCGTGGCCACCGCGTCGCCCGGCACATCGCGCCAGCCTCGATAGTGATAATCGCCGTTGGTCAACTGGATCGGACGCGCGCCGTCCTGCCTTCGTGCGTTGATGTCGGCGCCGCGCGCAAGCAGGTCGTCGATGATGTCGATCTGCCGGGTCATCACCGCCCAATGAATCGGCTGATTTGACCGGCCATCGCCTGCGTGCAGAAGCGCGGGTGACGCGTCGAGAAGACTCTTCACCCGATTGATGTTCCGCTCCCTGATCGCCGCGGCCACAGGTTCGCCATCGGTCGAGACGCCGTACAGGCTGGCGTACTTCGCCTGGAGGAACTGCTCCATTTCCCCATACCCGCGATCGCGGGCGGCTTCCAGCAGACTATCGTTGACGGCGAGGCCAATCGGATCTGCGCCATGGTCCAGGAGAAACGCGGCGACGTCGATCTGGTTTTCGCGCACGGCGAAGTACATCGGTGTACGGTATGCGTAATGGCACCGCGCGAGCGATGGATCCTTGGTCAGCAGCCGTTTGACCGTCTCCAGATCGCCGGCGATGCAGGCACAGAACATATCCCACACGTCGGTTCCAGAGCCGGTCGACCACATCAGTGGTTCTTTCCTGCTGAGCTCGTCGGGCCGGATCATGCGTTCGATCTTCTCCGGCGAAGTCACGCCGCCCCCCGCGATTCGAGCAGGACATCCACTTCGTCGTAACCGGAGGGGAACGGAACACCGGCGAGCGAAGCGCCCGCATCGAGCAGGTGCGCCACCGACTCTGGCGACCGCCTGTGTGTCCAGTACGAATCGACGCATGCGCGGACGGCGAGCGCCAAAGGCGTGCGGCCCGCGCCGTCTGTCGCGTTGACCGGCGATCCACGCTCGAGGAGGAATTGGACGGTCGCATGCTGCGCTCGCCAGGCGGCGACGTGCAGGGCCGTACTGTTGGACGCGATGCCGAAATAGCCATCCCCCTGTTGGTAGCGGGCCGTCACGCTGACACCGAGGTCGAGCAAGTGCCGCACCCCGTCGGTGTTTCCAACACCCGCGAACTCGGCCAGAAGCGTGCCGGCGTCGGACATAATGTGAGCGACGAACTGAGGATTTTGCGCTGCGACCGCGCCAACGGCTGCTCCGTCATTTCTGGCGCACGCGGCCAGAAGCCGCTCGACGCCAGTCAGGTGAAGTGCGATCCCGCGCCGCTCGAACATCTCCAACACGTCGCCGCGCCCTCTTCGCGCCGCCACTTCGACCGCCGTTCTGCCGGCGGATGCCGGCCGCATCCGATCGGGACGGCTTGCCACAATCGTCGGGTCGGCGCCGTGATCCAGCAGCACTTCGAAGATAGGGAGCGCGTTGTCGCTCAGCACCGCGTTGTGGAGCGCCGTCTTCCCCCAGCGCGTCATCCGATTCGGGTTCACTCCATGCTCGAGCAGGTACTTGATTCCCTCGTAGTCGTGCCAGTCCGTCTTTCGGAGAAGCATCATTGCCAGACTGTCGGCTGTGAGCTTCCCGCTCTCGACCAGGACCTTGAGGGCGTCGTTGTCCCAGGTTTCTGGCGTGTGATACGGAGTCTCTTCGTCGTTCGGATCGGCACCGCGCTCCAGGAGCAGCCGCGTCAACGCCGCATGTTTCGCCACACCGGCGGCGCCATAAATCGCGCTCTCCCACTCGGGCTCGGGCAGATGATTCATCTCGAACCAGCCCGTATTGGCGCTGGCGCCCGCATCCAGCAGGGCGGCGGCGGACTGGACAAAGCCGGCCGATCGCGCGCGATCGAGCCGAAGGTATCGGGAGAAACTGAGATAAGTGAGCGCATCCCACTTGCGAGGTCCACCCTTTTCTGTTGCGTGCGCTGGGTTTGCGGCGATGAATCGCCGGACGCCGGCAGCGTCGCCGAGAATGGCGCAAGTGTAGATGCTGCTCGTCGCGGCCTCGGGCGAAGTCTTCAGAATCGCCTCCGCCTGGTCGAGCGTTCCCGACGCGTGACCGCTGTCCAACGGGACGCACGCCGCGTCGATGAACGCGGCCGAGAGATCGGTGCTTTCAGTCACGGCGCTGGTAATGATAGATTTTTCTGGAGCACTACAACATGGCTAAACGCAGAGTCGCCCGTACTGTCTTCGCGCTGATTCTCGCCGCGCAGGCCCTCGCCAGCGCGCAAGTCACCTTCCAGGTCGAGGTCAATTTCGTCGACATCGACGCGGTCGTCACCGATGCGCGCGGCAACTTCGTCGCCGACCTCACGAAGGACGACTTCGAGCTCTTCGAGGACGGCAAGCCGCAGGCGATCAGTACCTTCTCGCTGGTCGACATTCCGGCGCCGAGACAGGGGAGTATTGCGGCGACCCGGACTCCGCCCGCCGCGAACGATGTCAAGTCGAACGCGCAGCCAATCAGCGGCCGCCTGTATCTCATCGTCCTCGACGATTTGAATGTCAACCCGCTCCGTACGCAACTCGTCATCAAGGCGGCCAGACAGTTCATCGAGCAGCACTTCGGGCCGGACGATATCGCAGCCGTCACCTACACGAGCGGCCGCACCGATGCGGGGCAGGAGTTCACCTCGGACCGCGCACTGCTGCTGGCGGCCATCGACAAGTTCCAGGGACGCAGGCTGCGGTCGACGGTGCTGGAGAAAGCTGACCAGTACTTTCAGCAGTATCTCAAGGAGCTCGAGCTGAACCAGCCCGATCCGGACGACCCCAACCAGACACCGCAGTCGGGCACGGTGCGGGGTCCGATCGGCTACCCGGACATCACGCAGGACCCTGACGATTTCGAGCGTGGTCATCGCGCGCAACAGGTGCTCTCGACACTGCGGCAGCTTGCCGAGTACATGGGCGGAATTCGCGGGCGGCGCAAGGCGCTGTTGATGTTCAGCGAGGGCATCGACTATCCGATTTACGACATCTTCGGCTCGCAGGCAGCGACGACGGTCGTCATGGCAACGCGCGACACCATCTCGGCCGCGGCCAGGGCCAACGTGAGCTTCTTTGCCGTCGATCCCCGCGGCCTGGTCGGGATGACGAGTGAAACAATCGAGCTGAGGGCGGCGGCCGATCCGCACCTTGGCTTCGATGCGAAAGGGCTGCTGGCGGACATGTATCTGTCCCAGGACAGCCTGCGCACGCTCGCCGAGGAGACCGGCGGATACGCGGCGGTGAACGCACTGAACATCGGCGCTGCGCTCGATCGCATCGTCCGCGCCAACAGTACCTATTACGTGCTCGGCTACTATCCGGCGAAGGCGCCGCGCGATGGCCGGTTTCACAAGATCGAAGTCCGTGTAAAGCGCCCGGGACTTCGGGTGTCGGCGCGAAAGGGTTATGTCTCGCCGCGGCCGATGACTCCGGAGGAGACGCTGAAGCAGGAGCGTGAACGCGAGCGCGTACGCGGCCGCTCGGGAAGCGCGCAAACGTCGACCGAGCTCCGCGAAGTCCTCCGGCAGCCGCTGCAGCGAAACGGGCTGACGCTCTCGTTGCACGCGGCGCCGTTCAAAGGTCCCTCGCGACAGGCATCGATCGCGCTCGCCGTCGAGCTCGACGCCAGCCGGCTCAATTTCATCGAGCAGAACAGCACGTTCGCCGACGCTGTGGAGCTGTCATTGTTTGCGCTCGACGAGCGCGGCAGGTCTCACGGCGGTAATTTCTATCAGTTCAATCTCACGTTGCGTCCGGACACATACGCCCGCGTGCGGGACTCGATCGTTCGGATGAACCCGCGAATGACGCTGCCGCCCGGACGGTATCAGCTCCGGGTTGGCGCGAGGGAAAGCGGCGCCGGCGAAATGGGCACGGTTTTCTACGATCTCGAGGTGCCCGACTACAACGCGAGCGGCCTCGCGATGAGCGGCCTGCTCCTGACCGACAACGCGGCCCGCGGGCAGTTTACGGCGCAACCCGACACGGATCTTCCAGCCGGATCGCTGCCGGCGCCGGCCACGAGCCGTCGGACCTTCAGTCAGAACGACACGCTCAGCCTGTTCGCCGAGATTTACGACAACGTTTCTTCGCGCGATCGGCGCGAGATCGAGGTGGCGACGAGCCTGGTGGGCGAGGACGGGGTCGCCGTGCTCACGGCCCGCGAGTCGCTGGGCGGCAGTGACGCGCGTCGAGATTCGCGAAGCTCCCAGTTCGCTGTTGCGCGGAATGTTCCGCTGGCAGACGTCAAGCCGGGACGCTACCGGCTGCGCATGGAAGCGAAGCTGCGCGGCGCCACCAACGACGCCCAATCGGTCGCGCGGGAGACGGCGATCACGGTAGCGGGTGGCCGGTAGCCGGTGGCTGGTAGCCGGTAGCTGGTAGCGGTAGCGCAGGGCTTTAGCCCTGCCGGCGTACCGCCCTCAGCTCTTAGCCCTTCCTCAGCCCTAGCCCTCCCAGACATCACCCCAGATGCCAGTCCACTTTGGCCAGCTCCAGGCCAGCCGGTGACCGGCCGTCAACGACCTCGCGGATCGCCAGCGCATACAAGGCGCCGAACAGATCCTGTGCTCGATAATCGGCGGCCAGCGCGTCCAGAATCCGCCGCGCGCGATCCCGATATTCCTTCTCGCCGGTGAGAACGGCGAGGCGGCCGAGCACGCAGGCTGCATGACAGTTGAGATCGAAGGGCATCACCGGATCGTCCAGGCTTACACGATCCCGAAACTTTCCCGCCCGGTCGTTCCACATCCGTCGAATGGCAAATTGCATCAACTCCGCGGCCAGCATCGAGTACGGCAACTGGCCCGTCGCCGCGTGCGCCCAGATCAGCGCCGAGGTGACGTGCAGCTGATCGGTCAACAGGCCTCTCACCGCATGCTCGCCACGCCCCGCGTGACCGACGCCATCACCAGGAACATAAGTAGGGACCACGACCGCCTCCAGCGATTTCAAGGCGGAGTCACGCAGCCAGATGTCATCGAAGAGCGCGGCGGCCCGGATGACCGCTCCCACCATCATCGCGTTTCGATCGACGTACATCGAATCATCCACGCCACTGCGGCGTTTGGGCGTTGTAAAAACCGCCGTTGACCTGATCCGACATCGTCTCATTCGCCCAATGGACGATGGCCGCCGCACGATCGCGTGAATCACTTCGGCCGCGGATTGCGGCCTCGACATGCACGTGAAGAAGGGCTGCATTGTCTTCGAGCGTCTTTTCCGTTCCGGGACGGCTCCAATCGGCCGCATCGGCATACCGGTAGAAGCCTCCGCCGGCCGGATCCCACAGCGCGTCCAGCCGCTCGAGCGTGATCTCGAGGATCTGCGACAAGTCCGGATCCTCCGGAAGTGAAAGCGCAAACATCAGCGGAAACGGGTGCGGCAGCTTGGGCGAGGTCCCGAAGCCCCCGTGCACGGCATCGAAGCGATCGATGAGAAGGGAGCGGAAGTGGTCGATGACACGGTCCGGGGTGATGGGATCACGGTCCGGCTGTCCGCCGATCGGTGGCGGGAAGCCGGACATTCGCGACTGTCTCGGTACGCAGCGGCCACCTGAGGGAGCATCGTGATCATCTGCGCCGCGGTCAGGTACGTTCCACCGCTGAGGACGGCGCCCGTGCTGTTGAGAAACGCGGTTGTCGGCCAGCCGCCGAGGTTGTAGCGCTCGTTCACATCTGGATGCCGATCCGCGTCGACACGCACCGGAACGAAGTGCTGGCTGATGAGTGACGCAACATCAGCATCCGCGTACGTCGTCCGATCCATCATCGCGCACTCAGCAGACCATGCCGTGACCAGCGACAGCAGAATCGGCTTTCTTTCCCCTTCGGCTCGCGCGAACGCGGGCGGCGACCATTCGAGCCAGGCGATCTGCATGGCTCAAATTATAATGAGCGTGTGATCGCGTTGAGGTACGTGTATGTCCTCGCACTTTCGATCTGGTTTGGCGGCATCATCACTGTGGGGGCCATCATCGCGCCGATCTCGGAGGTGGGCGTGCGCCGGTTCTACATCACGTCGTACGTCGCCGGCGCTCTCGTGCTGACGAGCCTCTTCGCCATGGCACTGCTCGGCCCCCGGCCATCGGGCTTCTTTGCGCGGTTCAGCGTGGCGCTTGCCATGTTCGGCGTGACGCTGTATGCGGGCCTCGAGCTGCGCACGCTGTCGGCCGGCCTGCTGGCGATCACCGCGCTCGGCGGCCTTGCCCTCCTCTTCTGGGAAGCGCGTGACGGTACACTCGCCGCATGACCCGCCAGCACTCCATCACTCTCATTGCCGGCGACGGCATCGGGCCGGAAGTCACCGACGCCGTTGTCCGCATCATCGAAGCGGCCGGCGTCACGGTGACATGGGAGCGGCATGCCGCAGGTGTCGAAGCCGTCAAGCTGCATGGCGAGCCGCTGCCCGACAGCCTTCTTGCCTCGATTCGGCGCAATCGGGTCGCCCTGAAGGGACCGGTCACGACCCCGGTCGGCGAAGGGTTCACCAGCGTGAACGTCGGTCTGCGCAAGGCGCTGGACCTGTACGCAAACCTGCGTCCAGTCTCCAACCTTCCGCATGTCGACTCGCGGTTCGAAGGTGTCGACCTGGTGATCGTCCGTGAGAACACCGAAGACCTCTACTCGGGCCTCGAGCACGAGGTCGTGCCGGGAGTGGTCGAGAGCCTGAAGATCATCACCGAGCGTGCCTCGACGCGCATCGCCCGCTTCGCGTTCGAATATGCCGCGCGCCTGGGCCGCAAGCGCATCACCGCGATCCACAAAGCGAACATCATGAAGATGGGCGACGGGCTCTTCATCCGCTGCGCGCGCAGGGTCGCCGCCGGGTTTCCCGGCATCTCCTACGACGAGCAGATTGTTGACGCGGCCTGCATGAACCTCGTCATGAAGCCGGAAAAGTTCGACATGCTGCTGCTCCCGAATCTGTACGGCGACATCGTGTCCGATCTGTGCGCGGGCCTGGTGGGCGGTCTCGGCACGGTCGGCGCGGCAAATCTCGGCGAGGACTGCGCCGTCTTCGAAGCAGTACACGGCAGCGCACCCGACATCGCAGGGCGGAACATCGCCAACCCGACGGCCCTTCTGCGATCGGCGTTGCTGATGCTCGGGCACATCGGGGAGTCCGAGGCCGCGGGGCGAATCGAAGCGGCGCTTGGGCGCGTGCTCGCGATGCCCGGCCGGACCACTCGCGATCTGGGCGGCACGGCGACAACCAGCGAGTTCGCGCATGCTATAGTTCACGCACTTCATGATTCCTGACGACATTGCCCAAGCCGTGCTCGCGCGCGAGGACGTGGCACGGTATCTCCGGAGCTCGCACGGAGGATCGGACGGCCGCGAGCGGGTGTTTGCTTACCTCGAGGAGCTGCGGACGACGCAGAGGCACAAGTTCTACCGGGCGCTCAAGCATCCCCTCTATCCAATTCTTCGAAAGATCGAGCGGCGCGTCGAGCATCTCGAGATCGTCGACGCCGCGACCAGGAGCGGGCGCGTCATCTACGCGTCCAATCACAAGAGCCATACCGATTATCTCGTCGAGCCGCTCGTGCTCGACGACAACGATGTCCGCCCGCCGATCATCGCGGCAGGGATCAACCTGTTCGGCGGACCGCTCGGCTTGATCCACAAGCACGTCACCGGCGCCATTCCCATCCGGCGGGACACCAAGGACCCCGCGTATCTCGTGACCCTCAAGGCGTACGTCGCCGAGCTGCTGCGCAATCACGATCTGCTGTTCTATCCCGAGGGCGGGCGCAGCTACAGCGGCGAGCTCAAGCGCCCGAAGACCGGGTTGTTGCACGCGGCAATGCTGTCGGAGCTGCCGGGGCTGAGGATCGTGCCCATGGCGATTTCCTACGATCTGGTGCTCGAAGATCACATCCTGGCGCGGCAGCGCGTCAAACGAAGCCAGCGGCCGTTTGCCCGCGAGCTCGCCGAAATGGTGCGCTACGCGGTCGGCTACCGGTCCCGGGCGTTCGTCACCTTCGGACGCCCGATTCCGCTCGATGGATGGGATCCGCAGTCGCGGCGCGACGTCCTCGAGCTCGGAAGGCTCACGACCACGTCCATCGGCAAGCTGGTCAAGGCGCTCCCCACGTCGGTCTTCGCCACGGCCATGCGGCCGTCGATCACCAGACGCGACCTCGAAGATCGCGCGGAGGCGGTGGTCGGGACGCTCCGCGCCGTCGGCGCGAACCTCGGCGTGTCGAGCGGACGGCAGGCCGTAGAGGAGGCCGCGGAGCTACTCGAAGCGCGGGGGATCATCGTCTACGAGCGCCCGCGGTTCCGTGTTCGCGATCGCAACGTGCTTCGCTACTACGCGAGGACGATCGAGCATCTCCTTACCGCGGGATCCGGCCTCACTCACTGATGCTCGATGTCGCATCCAAGGCTTTCTTCCAGACGCTCTCCCGCAGCCGCACACTGAAGAAGCTGGCGTCCCGTTATGGGATGGTCGGGCCGCGGGCGTTCGCCCGGCGGTTCATCGCCGGCGAAGACGTTCAAGATGCCATCGCAGCAGCCCGGACGATCGAGGCCCAGGGACTTCACCACACCCTCGACTATCTGGGCGAAAGCGTCACGACGCTGACCGCTGCCGAAACGGCCACGCGGCAGTATCTCGAGCTGATCCGGCAGATCGACCGAGCCGGAGTGGAGCGAAACCTCTCGCTCAAGCTCACCCAGCTCGGGCTGGACGTCGAGGGCGCGATCTGCGTCGACAATCTGCGGAAAATTCTTGCCGCCGGAGCACGATGCGGTTTCTTCGTCCGCATCGACATGGAAAGCTCGAAGTACACCGACGCGACGCTCGGCATCTTCGAGACCGTCTGGCGGCACGGCAACCGTAACGTCGGGGTCGTCCTGCAATCATGCCTGTACAGGACGGAACAGGACCTCGATCGAATCAACGGGCTGGGCGCCCGCATTCGCCTCGTGAAGGGAGCCTATCGCGAGCCCAAATCGGTCGCTTATCAGCGGAAATCAGAAGTGGATGACGCGTTCGTACGCCTCGCGAAGCGCCTCCTGACCGACGGAACCTCTCCCGCCAGTCGCCACGCACGACGAAGACGTTCTCCGCGAGGTCAAACGCTATGCCTCGGAACGGAGCATTACGCAGATCCGGTATGAGTTCCAGATGCTCTACGGCGTCCGCCGGGATTTGCAGAGAGCTCTTCGCGACGAGGGGTATCGCATGCGCATTTACGTGCCGTTCGGCCACGAGTGGTTTCCGTACTTCATGCGAAGGCTCGGCGAGCGCCCGGCGAACGTGGCATTTGTTGTTCGAGCACTCCTCGCAGAACGCTGAACCAGACACGAAATCTTCCTGGTGCTCGTGTCAGCCGTCCTGAACGCTGACCCGGCGTTCGATTTACGGACGGCAATCCCACAACCGCACAGATTCAGCAGGACACCTCTTTAAACAGCGCCATCTTGCTGTGTTTGGCTGGCAACCTTCTTGATAAGAGTTGCTTACCATGAACGATTTCGCTTTTGCGCTTCGCGCCTTCATCAGGAATCCGGGCGCGACCTGTGTGGTGGTCGTCACGCTGGCAGTGGCGATCGCCACCGCCACGATCATCACCAGCACCATAGACGGCGTCTGGCACTTCATTCCCGCGGCTCGCAGCGATCGCCTCGTCTTCGTGGCGTCGACCGATCCCAGACCCGGACAATCGCAAGCTGGCTCATCGAGTGGAGTCGCGCGGACGGGAGTATCGATTCCCGACCTTGTCGACTGGTCTGAGCGGACAAGCGCCTTTCAGGAGTTTGCGGGATTCACATTCCGAAGCGCGAGCCTCACTGGACTGGATGCTCCCGTACGGGTGACGACGCTTCGCGTCACGCACAATCTTCCCGACGTCTGGGGCATCAAGCCGCGATGGGCCGGACGTTCACAGCTGAAGAAGCGCGGCCTGGCGGCGATCAGGTGGCCGTGGTGACCCATGGCTTCTGGCAACGCCAGTTCTCCAACGCCCGTGACGTGATCGGCAAAACCTTGATGCTTGATGGCGAGGTCTACACCATCGTCGGCGTGCTTCCACCTGAGGCCGGTACGGGACTCTTCAAGGAGGCAGATGTCCTGATGCCGATCGCTCTCGATCGAGACCGCGCGCCGCGTGACGAGCGCCGACTCTTTGTCACCGGCGTGCTGAAGCCAGGCGTGACGCTCCAGCAGGCGGCCGCAGACCTCGACAAGGTCACGAGGCAGCTTCAAAAGGAGTATCCACAGACGAATGCAAAAACAGGCGTGGTCGTGCGTCCGTTGATCGAGATGCTGGGCGGGAACATCCAGGTTGTCATGGTCCTTCTCGGGGTGATCGCGGTCCTCGTGCTGTGCATCGCCTGCGCGAACATCTCGAGCATCATCCTCGCGCACACGGCGACGCGCCGTCGTGAGCTGGCTGTTCGCGCAGCCATCGGGGCCAGCCGCTTCCAGCAGATACGACAGCTGATGATCGAGAATTTCGTCGACTTCGTCGTTCGCTGGTGCCGCCGGATTGGTGCTGGCCTGGTGGGGCCTCCTCGCTATTCGATTTTTGAGCACCGATCTGGACGGCTTTGAGATGACTCTCAATGGCCGCGTGCTCGCAGCCGGCGTGGCGCTGACGTTTCTCGCACCGTTCGGGTTTGCGTTGCTGCCTGCACTGCGAATGTCGAAGCCCGACATGGAAGAGTTGAGGCAAGGGAATCGAGGCGCAGAAAGCGCGCGCGGCCGCCGGCTTCGGGAATCGCTCGTCGTGCTGCAAGTGGCGCTTGCGCTGATCCTGATGATCCAGGTCGGACTGATCGGGCGCACGACGTGGAAACATTCATCATCTCGAGAAAGGATTCGATCCAGCGCAGGTGCTGACGCTGCGGATCGATCTTCCTGAGGCGGCGTATCCAGAGCCGCGCGCCATCGAAGATTTCTTTGCGCGGGCGCTCGACCGCATTCAGGCTCTTCCGGGCGTGACGGCTGCTGGCACGATCACACGCCTTCCCATCGCCGATCGAGAGACGAGCGTGCGCTTCGCGATTCAGGGTATGCCGCCGCTACCGCCGGAGTCGCAACCTCAGGCAGCACACTCCGGTGTCAGCGCCGAGTACTTGAGGACGATGCGGATTCCGATCGTGCGGGGTCGAGGCCTGGTTCGTGCGGATTTTGAAAATGCTCCGCCTGTCGCGCTCGTGAATCAGGAAGCCGCCCGTATCTACTGGCCGAACCAGGATCCGATCGGGAAGCGGATCAGCTTCAACGGTGGTGACAAGGCTGAATGGATCGAGCTGGTCGGCATTGTCGGCAACGTGAGGAACTCCAACGCGGGAAACGCACCAGCACCGCAGATCTACACTCCCAGCTCCTGGCAGCCGGAGCGCTCGATGGCCTTCGTCGTTCGCAGCGCCGCGTCCGATCCCACGCTGCTTGCGCCGGTT
Organism: Vicinamibacterales bacterium; assembly: GCA_963775345.1. Taxonomy (GTDB): domain Bacteria; phylum Acidobacteriota; class Vicinamibacteria; order Vicinamibacterales; family JAMQPK01; genus JAMQPK01. Next base: position 584,863 of record CAVZIS010000006.1, on the reverse strand, counting down.
GTCCGGCGCGAGCTCGCACAGCTCGATGGGAACCAGCCTGCGTACGATGTCGCCAGCATGGAGCGGGTGCTCATCGACGATCTCGGTGGGACATATCTGCTGACCGGAATGCTCGCGGTGATCGGCGTGATCGCTCTTTTCCTCGCAGCCGCAGGGGTGTACGGCCTCGTTTCGTACTCGGTGAGCCAGCGCACTCGCGAAATCGGCCTTCGAATGGCGCTCGGTGCGCGCCCGTTGGAGATTCTGCGAATGGTCGTGACCCGTGGAAGCCTGCCCATGGCTCTCGGTCTGGTCCTCGGGTCCGTCGGAGCGGCGCTGCTTGCCTCCTTCACCTCCAGCGCCATCGAGGAAATCGATCTCCGCGACCCCATCGCCTATGCCGTCGTGTCAGTACCGCTGGTCGTCATCGCGCTGATCGCCACCTACGTTCCTGCACGGCGCGCCACGCACGTCGATCCTCTGCTGGCGTTGAGAGCGGACTAGAAGTGCCGGCAATAGCGTCCGTTGTTTGCGAGGTGATTCGCCTCAGGTCAGGGGCGCACCGAGCGTGGCCCTGAGCTTCTCCATCGGATCCACGAGCGGATCAGGTTTGGTGCAGTCAATGCCGACGATGCCGTACAGCCACACTGGCATCGGCACTGGTTCGATCATGAAGGGGATCAGCCGGCGCCTTCTGTCGCCCATGTCGAGCACCTTGCAGATGATGGCCTCTTCCTGGCAGTTTCCACTCTCCAGATATCTCGCCGAGATCACCGCCACCGTGAAGCGGCTCTCGCGAACGCATCGTTCCATCTCCTGAAGGAAGCTGGCATTGGCAGGGAAATCCCGCTCGTCGATCGCGACCCGGTAACCGTCAGCCTCGAGCGCCGAGACGAGGTGAGTGGCCCAGGTCGTATCGATTCCCCCGTGGCGATAGCTTACGAACACGTCGTAACGCAGCGATGCCTCCGTTGCAACCTGGCTCGCGGGGACGTCCGAGCGGAGCGGAGCCAGCAACGTGGTCGGGAAGGCCTGAGTGGTTGCGAGCAGACAAATGACGAGAAACGGAATCCACAGGAAATGGGTGCTGCTGATGAAGGCGCTGCATCGGCCGATGGAGGGCCGCGTCCATATTCTCTCGGGCGCGCCTGCCGCATCAAACAGGAGATCATCGCTCGAGAGCTCCGGGTTTGCCTGTTTGTAGGCCGCACCCAGCGGCGTCAGGTCCGTGCCGATGATGACGGGCTTGTCCGCGTAGCGAGCCGTGCACGCACGCTGCGCGTACCCGGCAACATAGAACGAGCCCAACCCCAAAAGCAGCGCCGCAATCGCTACAGCCGCCCAGATTTTCGGTTTCGCTCCGCGCCGTCCGATCACGAAAGGCAAGACTGCGACTGTGACGATCGCGGCCGAGGCAAGTGCCGGAAAGGTCCGCCCGGGTCCCGCTTCGGCCTCCACGACCGCCGCCGGCTGCGGCGTGAGCGCCGCAGCAATCGCAGCAAGAACGACAGCGGCAACGGCGAGCCACACTCGTCGGTTGCGCCCCCGCACACCGACGAGGTCGGTCATCGCGATGTCGAGGGGACGGGAAGGTCCAGGAGCAGCTCTTTCCTCCCCTCGCCAACCTTGACGACGGTGCGCTCACTCAGCTGCGCGGTGGCCGGATTCCGCGCCCACATGACGTACCTGCCTGGGACGAGCGCTTCTTCGGTCGGACTGCTCAACTGAAGAAAGAGATCGGGGCTGGCGTTGGGTGCGGCCTCGAAGACCTTCGGCATGTAGAACACCCGCCAGTTTCCGCTCTCGGCATTTCCTTGCACCGTCCTCACGCGAACGACGACCGATCCTCCCAGTCGTCCGCCGCTCTTCACGCAATGTTCGAGCTTGATCTCGAGATCTTCGGCGACAGACTCGACGGTGGCGGCGAGCGTTTCGGCGTCGCCGAGCTTCAGCGCGGCATTCAGCGCCTCGATGTCACGCGCAAGGTTGTCGCGGTAGTCATCGGGTGAATTTGCGGGCCACTTGGTGGACAATTTCTGCAACTGCGACAGTGCCGCGTTTGCTCGTCGCAGGGCCATTCTCAATGGATCGGACGCCGGAGGTATTCGCGCCAGGGCCGTGGCCAGAGTAACCAGGCTGGCACTCACCTGGGGCGACTGGACCGGTACGCTGGAACGAGGGACTTCTCTCGAAGTGCCGCGGTCCACCAGGAACGCGACAGCGTACTTGGCTGTCGTGGACCCGGAATCAACCGAATCGAAGACCGTTCTTCCCTGACTATCCCTGGCAGACGGGTCTGCGCCCCTCGACAACAACGCCTGGAGCATCCCGAGATCTCCGTTGCGGGCGGCCATCATGAGCGCTGTCGTCCCTCGCTCATCGGTGACGTTGACCGGCGCACCCAGAGCGAGCAGCTGCCGGACGAGCGTATCGTGCCCCTCCGACGCGGCTTGCAGCAGCCGGGCGCCAAGAACCTCGGCTTGTTCGAGCAGCTTGGCGACGTCCGAATGTCCGCGCTGAAGCGCAATCTGCCGCGCCTTGATCCCACCGCTGGCGGCCGCCACGTCCGCCCCGCGAAGAATCAGTGCGCGCACGACTTCCAGGAACCCGTTCGCCGAGGCCAGCATCAAAGCGGTCGTCCCGTCGCTCGCCCGCCGATCCACGCCAGCGCCGTTCTCGAGCAGGAGCCGCACCAGATCCGTGTGGCCGTCGGCAGCTGCCCACATCAGGGGCGTGACACCGCGGCGATCCGAGGTGTCCACCGCCGCGCCCTTGGAAAGAACCTGGCGGGCCAGGGCGAGGTCTCCGAGCCTGGCTGCCTTCAGCAGCTCAGCGTCGGCAGCCGTAGCTTGCGCCAGCGTGGTCGACTGACTCAACAGCACACTGACCAGCACGACCCAGAGAGTGCCGCGGGTGAACGTCACAAGGATCATGTGGATTATACGGTCACCGCCCGCGATCGGCCCGCGCCAACTGTCGCGCTTGACGCACGTGGGTTATGGTCATAATATTCTGGTCATGGCAAGAAGGCGAGGCGGGCGCGTGCCGGCGGCAGAATTCAAGGCGACCTGCCTCGAGCTGATGGATCGCGTCCGCGAGACGGGCACCGAGTACATCGTCACCAAGCACGGAACGCCTGTCGCGAAACTCGTCCCCTACAAGGCGCCTGGCCGGATCGGGGTTTTCGGATCGATGAAGGGCACCCTCCTGAAGTTCGAGCGTCCCTTCGACCCCATTGACGGCGACTACGACATCACCCGCGACTAGACCGTGGTGCTGCTCGATACTCACGTGTGGCTTTGGACGTTGCACGGCGATACGCGCAGGGTTGGACGCCGTACACGTCAACTGCTGTCGCGTGCGGAGTCTCGGGACGCCCTTCGCGTCTCCGTCATGACGCTGCTCGAGGTGACGGCGCTTCATGCTCTCGGCCGGATCCGTCTCACGCGGACGCCCGAGCAATGGATCCGCGAATCGTTCGAAGAGACAGGGATACGTATTGCCGACCTGTCCCCGGCCATCGCTATCGATGCTGGCAGTGTTTCGCGTGAAGCACTCGCAGACCCGCTCGATCGGCTGCTGGTTGCCACGGCCCGCCATCTCCAGGCGACCTTCCTCACGAGCGACGTGCGTATTCTCGATTACGGCTCGAAGACGGGCGAGGTACGAGTCCACGATGCGGGTACGTAGTTGATTCGTTCAGAACACCGATAGCCTGCGTGGCTCCGTCCGCACACGTGTGAAGGCCGGTCACAGGCCGCTGGCTGTGATCCGCTGTAACATCAACAACTTGGCGATGGCCCGCCGCTTGCCATGTGGCTGAGCATGAAAACCCTGGCACTGCTGCTTGCTTTGCTCGCCCTGCCCTGCCGAACCATCAGCGCTCAGGATCTTGCCGTCTTCGAGGGAACGCTCATCGAATCGGCCGAGGTCTCTGGACTGCCGTTCGATCAGCTCAGCCCCGGCCTCCGGCGGGATATCAACGCGCTCGCGGGCCAACGCGTCAACAGCGAGCTCGTCGCCGAGCTCGCCCGACGAATCGAAACGGAGCGTCCCGAGGCGGTCGCGGCCGTCCGCGGCGTGGCGCGTCCGGACGGAGGAGTCCGGCTCATCTTCCTTGTCGCGCGTATCAGCGACGATCGCGGCCTCCTTCAGGACATCAACGCACGCTACACAGTCGAAGCCGTTGAGATCGCCGGCATCCCCGAGAGCAGGGTCAGTCAAGCCCTGCGCGACGATCTGCATGCGCTGACGGGTCAGCGGCTCGATCCGCACGAGGCCGACCGGCTCGAAGAGCGACTGGAAGCGGAGCTGCCCGATTTCGAGGTGCGTCGAAGGACCGTCCGAGGCACGCAGCCGGGCCAGATCCGTTTGATCTTCGACATCAGCGAGGTCGAGCCGCCGCCATGGATCCCGTTCTCGCGATCGAGATCGAAGTTCGTCTACCACTCGGAACTTGGTTGGAGCGGTCTCCTGGACATTCCGATGGGCGGCCGGCACCACCGCGTGACGCCTGGCTTCGCGTTCGACAACGACGATGACCTGATTGAAGAGTATTCCGGGTACGGGTTGCGCCTCGAAAGCCGGAAGGTGGGCACCGAGCGGCTCGGCGTCCGGTTCGAGCTGTCCCGGTTCCATCAATCCTGGCGCGAGAGCACGCTGTTGGCCCTCCAGTCCGATCCGCGCCTGCCCGGGGCATACCGCACCCGTGTCACCGCGGAGCCGGCAGCGACGTTCGCCTTCAATCAGTACGTCCGGATCACCGCCGGCGTCAGCATCACCGAGCTGGAACTGGAGTCTGGCGCCCCCCAATCTCAAATGGCGAGCGCGGCGGTCGCGGCAATCAATTTCTCTTCAGGTTCAGACCACCGGCGCAGCCGGGGTGACAGGGGCCGTTCCAGCTTCGAAGCAAGTTACGAACTGCGATCTGCGACCGAGGCGCTCGAGAGCGACCTCGAGTACAAGCGTCACTTCGGACGGATGGACTATCAATACAAGCAGGGGAAGAGCGTGATCGCGGCGGGATTCTTTCTCGGGAGAGTCTCGGGCGCCGCTCCGCTGTTCGAGCGGTTTTCTCTCGGTGACTCGTCAACGCTTCGCGGCTGGAACCGGTTCGACGTCGCACCGGCCGGCGGCGACCGCGTGTTTCACCATTCGCTCGAATACCGCTACCGCGGGCTGGCGTTTTTTCTCGACGGCGGCGCGGTGTGGAACGGCGGAACCGACAAGCGCATTCGATTCTCGACGGGATTCGGCTTTCACGACGCCGACGACAACGTGTTCATCACGCTCGGTGTTCCCTTGAATGCCGAGGATGCGACCGCGGCGTTCCTGATGGGTGTTCGGTTTTGACGCCGCTCGCACAGGGCGCCCTGGCGGCGCTGGCCACCGTTACGCTCATCGCGTCGCCCTGGTCGCGGGCGTCGGGACAGACCGCCGCCATCAGCGTCGCAGGAGACGCGCTCCAGATCAGGGCGCCGTCTTTCGCTTTCATTAAAGGAGAGGCGCTGGACCGTCTCAAGCAGGGGCGCCCGGTCCGCTTCGACCTTTCGCTTGCCGTTCTGCCGCGGCCGGGGGGCCAGGTCGTGACAGAATCCCGGCAGAGTTTCAATCTGAGCTACGATCTGTGGGAAGAACGATTCGCGGTCACGCTCGTCGGCTCGCCCGCGCAAGGCTCAGGCACCGCAAGTTCCGTCTCGCACCTCACTGCCAAAGATGCCGAAGCCTGGTGCCTCGCGCACGTCCCGTTGTCTGTGAGCGCGCTCGGCGGTCTCGGACGGGATGCTCCTTTCTGGATACGACTCCAGTACCAGATCGCCGCGCCGAATCCCGCGCCCGGCCCCGGGACGATCCGTTGACGCTGCGAGGCTTGATCGACATCCTGAGCAGACGCCGCAAGGCGGCTGCGGAGGAGGATTCTTCGGAGGCCGGCCCTTTCAGACTGCCGGACTGATGCCGTGCACCGTCTTCGCAACAGACTGATCGCCGCATTTCTCGCCGCCACGATTCTGCCGCTGACCGCAACCATCTGGATTACCGCATCGCTGCTCGACCGCAGTCTCAGCTACGCGACCACGGAGGAGCTCGACCGTCTCTCGCGCTCGCTCGAAAGCACCATCAGGCAGTTCTACCAGCGCGAGCGGGACGCGTTGAGACAAGAGGCGCTTGCGGGCCGCGTCGCTCGCAAAGACCTATCATGTCTGCGGATGCGGGGGAGTGGCCGCCTCCGGTTCGGGCGTTCTTGGAAAGCGGTGAGCCCGAGCGATTCGGCCTTTCGGGCCCGGGCGGAAATCACGTCGACTACATGCGGCGTCAAAGAGGGCGGCGTCGAGGTGTTCGGGCGAAGCCTTGGCGGCATCCGCATGCAGGAGCTTTCCGGAGAGTTCCGGCACACGCGAGAGCTCGTGGGATCGATCGAAGGGCCGCGACCTGAGGCGGGGGTTCACGCTGACGCTGCTCCTCCTGGTCGCCGTCGTCTGGCTCGTCTCGCTGGCCCCGCTCATCTTCATCGCCCACCGCATCAGCCGGCCGATTCAGCAGCTGACCGCCGGATTGACCGGCTTTGCCGCGGGCGACTGGGACCGCCGGCTCGACACGAACCGGGACGACGAGGTCGGTCTCGCAGTCGGTGCGTTCAACCAGATGGCCGACCAGCTCCGATCACAGCCAGCGAGCGGCTGGTGTATCTGACCCAAATGTCGAGCTGGCAATCGCTCGCGCGAAAGACCGCCCACGAGCTGAAGAACTCGCTGACGCCGATTCGCCTGACCGTTGAGGAGATGCTCGCCCGGCAACCTTCTGCCGATCGCGCATTCATGGACGCCGCGGTTCAGATTGTCGTCAGCGAAATCGACGTGCTGGAGCGCCGCGTTCGCGCGTTCTCGGAGTTCGCAAGCGAGCCGCCTGTCAACCCTGAAGCGATCGATATCAACTCGCTCGTGAGCGAGCGGGTGTCGCTGCTCAAGCCCGCGCACCCCGAGACGACCTATCGCTTCACGCTCGACGAGCGCGGGCCGCGCGTTCACGCGACGATCGACCTCGTGAAAGGAATTCTCACCAATCTGCTGGAAAATGCCGCCGACGCGGCAGGATCCCGACGGCTGCGTCCTGATCACCACGCGACTCGACGACTCGCACGTCGCGATCGAGGTCCACGACTCGGGACGCGGAGTCAGCGCGGAAGCGGCGTCCATCGCTGTTCGAGCCTGCGATCACGTTCAAGAAGCACGGCATGGGCCTGGGCCTGTCGATCGCGAAGAAGAACGCTCTTCTGTCGGGCGGCGACATCATGCTGGTCGACGGCGAGCTCGGCGGCGCAGGATTCAGAGTGGTCCTGCCGGCGATCGCATGACGCGTAAACGCCACATCATCATCGTCGACGACGAAGCCGAATATCGGTCTGTCTCTGCGGCTGATCCTGGAAGGCGAAGGCTACGGAGTCACGATCTGCGATTCGGTGGCGCCTTCCAGGCGCAGCGATCGCGCCGTCGGCGCCGACCTGTACCTGCTGGACGTTCGGCTTCCCGACGGAAACGGCATCGACCTGTTGAGATCGCTCAGGCAGGCCGACGATCCGACCCCGGCGGTCATGATTTCCGGACACGCGTCGATCAGCGATGCGGTCGAAGCCACGCGAATCGGCGCATTTGACTTTCTGGAGAAACCGCTCGCCCGCGATCGCGTGCTTCTGGTCGTCAAGAATGCCCTCGAGCGATCGGATCTCCAGCGCGAGAACCAGCGGTTTCGGGAGCTGGTCGGGGACGCGCCGAAAATGATCGGCCGCAGCGCGGCGTTCCAGCGCGCCGTCGCGGAGGCCACGCAGGTCGCGCGATCGGACGCGCGTGTGCTGCTGACCGGAGAATCGGGGACCGGCAAGGAGCTGCTCGCCGCGCATATCCACCGCGAAAGCCCGTTCGCCGCCGCGTCCGTTCGTCAAGGTCAACTGCGCCGCCATCCCGACCGAACTGATCGAGAGCGAGCTGTTCGGGCACGAGAAAGGGTGCGTTCACCGGAGCGGCCGCGATGCGGCGAGGCAAGTTCGAGCTGGCCGATGGCGGCACGATCCTGCTGGACGAGGTCGGCGATCTCCACGAGGCGTCGCAAGCCAAGCTGCTTCGCGTCCTGCAGGACGGCGAGTTTCAGCGCCTCGGCGGTGAACAGACCATTCGCGTCTCGGTCCGCGTCATCTCGGCCACCAATCGCCGGCTGACGGATCTCATCGAAGACGGCGAGTTCCGCGAGGATCTGTACTATCGTCTGAGCGTCGTTCCCATCCGGGTGCCCGCGCTTCGCGAGCGGTTGGAGGACGTCGGCGAGCTGGTCGGCTATTTCCTCGCCGAGTTCTGCGCGCGCAACAACTTTCGCTCCAAGGAAATCGGCCACGATGTCCTGCCGATCCTCGAGCGCCACAGCTGGCCGGGCAACGTCCGCGAGCTGCGGAACGCCATCGAGCGCATGGCGATCCTCACTCCCGGGACACCGTCTGACCACGGTCGAGTCGATTCCGCTGGGAGATCCGTCTCCCGCAGCGCCGCACGGCCGGCCGGGCTGCATGAGATCCGCGATTCTGCCGAGCGCGATCGCATCCTGCAGGCGCTCGAAGAGACCAATTGGAACGTCTCGAGCGCGGCCCGGCTTCTCGGAATCGAACGGACGCAACCTTCACAAGCGCATTCGAACGCTGGGCCTGAGGCGGGACGACTGGCCGGTAGCTGGTAGCCGGTAGCCGGTAGCCTCCGGTCAGCAGCACATGCCAGCACGGCACTATCTCAACGCAACGACGCGAAGGCGCAGGGCATGCTTTCAGAAACTCAGCATCCCGGCGTCTTGGCGTTGCGAGCATGGAACTATTTACAGCTGGGTGTCCGCAGTCGGTGCCGTAGATGCCGGGAAGCGGCACGTCGAGCAGGCGCAGGTACACGCTGAGCTGGCCGCGATGGTGCACCGTGTGATTCAGCACGAACGATCGAAATACAGCGGCACGCGGCATCGTGAAGAGTTTTCTGCCGCCGCTTTTCAGCGTCCACGGCACCAGGAACTCGGGATCCGAAATCGCCAACAGCAGCGATCGGACGTTCTTCACGCCTTCGTCGTGGACGCTCAGCATCCTCGCCGTCGATTCGAATTGCGGACGGGTGTTGCCGCGCCGCCCGGCGGATTCGTGTCGAACTCGGTCTGCCTGAGCGTCATCGGGCCCCAGTAGAACGAGAGGTTCGCGATGTGCTGCGCGAGCGTCCCGAGCGACATCGACCTCTCGTGCGGCTTCCAGTCGGCTTTCGTCTCGGGCACGCGCTGGAGCAGCGCCCTCGTCGTGGCGGTCTCGTGATCGAACTCAGGCAGAAGTGACTCGCCTATGGGCATGGGGTGCCTCAAAGAAAGTGAAAAGTAGAAAAGTGGAAAGTGAGAAAGTGGAAAGGTGGAAAGTGTAAAGGAAAAAGTCTTGAAGTCGGGCTGCAAAGGCGCAATATAAGACCTCGCGACTTTTCCCAAGGAGGTCCAGCGATGCGGCGGATCCCTGTCCTCGCGACCGGTGTGCTCGCCTCTCTTCTCCTCGCACCCTCGCTCGCGTTCGGCGCAAAGTCAATTCACGGGCCAGGTGCAGGGACGAATCGGGAGGCGTACTCCCCGGCGTCACCGTCGAAGCGGCCAGCCCGGTGCTGATCGAAAAGGCCAAAACCGCCGTCACCGACGACCAGGGCCGCTACACGCATCGTCGACCTGCGGCCCGGCACCTACAAAATCACCTTCACGCTCACCGGCTTCTCGACCGATCGTCCGCGACGGCGTGGAGCTGCCTTCCAACTTCGTCGCCACGATCAACGCCGACATGAAGGTCGGCACGCTCGAAGAGACGGTGACGGTGACCGGACAGACGCCGCTCGTCGACGTCACGCAGGCGGCGCGCACGCAGGTCGTGACGCGCGACATGCTCGACACGCTTCCAACCACCCGCCACATCTTCTCGGTCAGCAACATGCTTCCGGGCATCCGGTTCGCGACGCCCGACATCGGCGGCTCCCGCCAGATGGAACAGACCAACCCGCGCGGCCACGGCGTGAACGGAGCCCAGGCGCAGGAAGCGATCGACGGCATGAGCACGAGCAGCCAGGAGTCGAACATCGTCTGGACGTATGTGAACGATTCGCTGATTCAGGAAGTCTCGGTCACGACCGCCGCCCACCCGGCGGAAGTGCAGGGCGCGGCGATGCGGATGAACATGATCCCGAAGGACGGCGGCAACACGTTCAGCGGGTCGGTGTTCCTGGGCGGCAGTGACGGCAACTGGCAGGCCAACAACATCGACGACTACCTGAGAAGCCAGAACATCACGCGCGGCAACGGCATCGCGCACGTGCAGACGTTCAACGGATCGCTCGGCGGCCCGGTGAATCGCGACCGTCTCTGGTTTTTCATCACCGCCCGGCATGCCTCGACCGATGAGGTCGTGGCCAATGTCGGAGAGACGATCATCACGCCGCAGGGCGAACAGCTCAAGAGCACGATCGATCAGTACATTCGCGACGCGCTCGGCCGGCTGACCTGGCAGATCAACCAGAAGAACAAGTTCGCGGCGTTCTTCAATCGCACGTGGAAGCGCAAGGGCAAGGATTTCGGCGCCGGCAGCGACCCGCGCGCGGGCTCGTATCGCGATCCGCGCACGGGCAAATACGCGGTCGGACAGGCCAAATACACGAACACGCTGACGAGCCGATGGCTGCTCGAAGCGGGCTACTCTTCGCCAATCAACCACATCACGATCGACAACGAACCGGGCATCAGCCTGCCGCGCTACCTGCCGAACGGGCAGTTCAATCCCGGCGTGGCTTGCCAACGCGCGACGGACCGACTCGGCGAACAACATCAATCCGCGATGCGCGCTCGCGATCGGCTGCCGAGCCTGGGTGTCCAACGGCCAGGATCAGCGGACGATCGCGACCGGCCACCGCACGGTGGCGTCGGCATCGTATGTGACCGGCACGCACAACGTGAAGTTCGGCATCGACCGCTCGTTCGGATGGGCGCGCGTCTACACCGAGCGGCAGGCCGATCTCGTGCAGAACTATCAGAACAACCGCGCGACCAACGTCACCGTGTATTCGACGCCGGGGGCGCGCAACGTGTACGTGAACTACGACCTCGGCTATTACGCGCAGGACTCCTGGACGATCAAGCGGCTGACGCTGAATGTCGGCCTTCGGGTCGACAACTTCCAGTCGATGTACGAGGAAACCGCCAATCCCGCCGGCCGCTTCGTGCCGGCACGCTTTTTCCCCGAGCGCCGGAAGCTGCCGAACTGGAACAACGACCTCGCGCCTCGCCTGAGCGCGGCGTACGACGTGTTCGGCAACGGCCGCACGGCGATCAAAGGAAGCTGGAGCAAGTACTACGAGCGGCTGACCGGCGGCTTCGCCGATCGGTACGCGCCAGGCGTCCAGAACGAAACGCGCAACTGGTTCGACTGCGCGCTCAATGCCGCGGGCACGGCGTGCTCGGGCGTCGCGCTGCCGACCAATGGCGACGACATCGCCCAGGAACATGAAATCGGGCCGAGCGGCACGACGAATTTCGGCCTGACGGGAGCCGACCGCGACATGGATCCGGATCTTCAGCGGCTCGGCAATCGCGAGATCACCGTGACCGGCTCACATCAGCTGACGTCGCGAGTCTCGGTGACGGCCGGGTGGTATCACCGCACCTATCAGGACCTGCAGCAACTCGATCGGACGTTGATCGCGACGACCGACTACACGTCGTTCACCATCCCGACGCCCGACGTCTCGCGCGATGCGACGCTCGACGGCGTCATTCCGAACGAGCCGCTGACCGTGTACAACCTGAACCCGGCGAAGCGGTCGGTGTTCAATTCCGCGCAGGTCGACAAGAACGTCGACGATCAGTCGATCTACAACGGCTTCGATCTCTCGTTCAACGCGCGGCTCCGTGGCCGGCACCACGCTGTTCGGCAGCTGGACGACGGAGCGAAATGTGTCGGTCTTCTGTTCGAGCGACGACAATCCGAACGGACCGCCGATTGCCGACCTTTACACGGGCGTGTCGGTCGCCAACGGCGGCCGCTTCTGCGATCAGGGGAACTTCGACATTCCGTTCGTCCACGAGTTCAAGCTGGCCGGGCAGCTATCCTGTGCCCTATGTCGGCCTCGACGTCAGCGTCATCGTGCAGAGCTACGCGGGCCTGGCACGCACGATCACGTATCAGCCGCCCGCGAATCTGTTCCCGGGCGGACGCACGAACACCGAGACGCTCATCCTGAACGAGCCGGGCTCTCTCTATTACCCGAGCTACAACCAGGTGGATCTGAACTTCAAGAAGAACTTCAGGACCGGAACCAAGACCTTCAGCGCGCCAGATCGATTTCTTCAACGTGCTGAACGGCAACGCGATCTTTGCGCGGCAGGACGCCGTCGGCAACTCACTCGGCGACGTGACGACCATCCTGCAGGGAAGGCTGACGAGGCTGGCGTTCCAGATGAGGTTCTAGCGCTTCGCGAGTCGGTGGTCGAGTCGGTCGGTAGCTCAGTCGGCAAGTCTCAGTAAGAAGTCGACAAGTCCGAAAAGTAACAAGGGTCGGCGTCGGTGGTCTTGTATCTCCAGACCCTGACCCTACATCCCTAATCCCTCGATCCCTAGCCTCGCCTGGCTCTAGCGAAGTGCTCTGTGCTTGTCCGCCCACCAGGCCAGCGAAAACGTGAGGGCGCTGAGGGCCAGCGCCGTCACCCACAACGCCGTGATCGATGGAGGCGGCGGCGCGTTCACGTTTGCGACAAACCCGATCGCAAGAAATGCCGTGATTCCTGCCAACGCCCACCGTCCGATCCGGTCGCGCGGGCGGGTGACGCGCGTGTAGATCCACACGCCCGCAGCGAACATCACGGCTTCGACGGCAACGGTCGCCGGAATGGAGTTCCACAAGCCGAGGCCGAACTTCGGGCCGCCCGGATACAGCGGCATATCCGGAGCGTGCGTGATCGCGTCGAGCACCCAGTGGCTGACCACCAGCGCGAGCAGCACCAGAACGCCGCGGGCGTCGTTGCGGGCGCACGCCAATCCGAACACGACACCCCACAGTGCGAGCGCCACGAGCGAATGTGAGTACGGATAGCTGATGAACTCGAGCGGCGTGAATGCGGTGAAGCCGGGGACAATGCGCACGTGCTCGATGCCGACAGCCACCAGCACGGGCCACACCAGATCGGCGAACACCGCGGCGGCGAAGAGCACCGCGAGCGACAGGCGCGGCGCCCATCGCTTCGCGGCGTAGCCAAGGGCAAAATGCCCGATGAACATTCTCCTGGTCGCGGGGCTCCCCCGCCGCTGTCGGCGTGTTTTACTTCAGGTGTTTGCTGACGAGCTTGGTCATCTCGAACATGCTGACGGTTTTCTTGCCGCCGAATACAGGCTTCAGCTTGTCGTCAGCATTGATGTTCCGCTTGTTCTTCGAATCCTGAAGGCCGTTCTTCTTGATATAGGCCCACAACTTCTTGGTCACCTCGGTCCGCGGCATCGGCTTGTCGCCGATCACCTCGCCGAGCTCTGCGCTGGGCGTCATGGGCTTCATGAAGGCGGCACTCGCTTTTCTCGCGGTTTTCTTCTTGGCCATCGAATCTCCTTTTATTAGTCGCGGGGCACTGTGCCCCGCGCCACTCGCGGCTTCATCCATTGCGGGGCCTTGGCCCCGCTCCACACCGAGCCGTCGCGAACCCTGCCGCACTGCGACGCGGCGACATAGTGTCGCATAGAATCGACGATGCCGCTCGGAAAGCGAACCGGATTCGCGTCGCTTCCCCTGCACGGCGGGAAGGCGCCGGCCTGCTCCGCCGCATGTCCGATTCGTTCTGGTTTTGAAGCATTTGGGTGGCCGCGGGAGGCAAAGGCGTCCTGTCGAAGAAGAGTCCCGCGACATAGAGTTCGTGGGTTCGTTGGTTCGAGGTTCGTCAGGTTCGACGGGCCAGGTAGCTGCGGCGTAACGGCTCCGGGAAGTGCTCGATCGCATAGCGGAGCATCGTCCTCGGCATGCGATGAGCGTGCTTTCGCAGGAACCGCTCCTCGGCCTTGCGATCCCGCTTTCCAATCTCGCGCAACATCCAACCCACGGCTTTATGGATCAGGTCGTGCGGGTCATCCACCAGCAGCCCGGCAACCTCGAGCGCTTCCTCGAGCTCTCCCTGCCTGATGCGGTGATACGTCGCGATCATCGCGATGCGTCGTTCCCAGAGCGATGGCGATTTTGCCAGACGTCTCAGCAGCGCCCGGCCGCTCCCGTCGAGCTGCGCGCCGACGATCTGTGGCGCGGAACAATCGACGAGATCCCAGTTGTTGATCGATCGAGTATTGCGGAGGTAGAAGCGGTGAATGCGACGGCGAGTACGCTCGTCCCCGCGCGCGTGCTGGCCAACGAGAACCAGCAGCGCCAGCAGCCGCTCTTCGTGCCAGGGAGACTTCAGAATCGTGACGACGTCAGCCGGCGGCAGGTCCTGGTATCTGCGCGCCAGTTTTCTGAGCGCCGGGACAGTGGCTCCGAGAAAACGATCGCCGTCACCATACTCGCCGGGCCCGGTTTTGAAGAACCATTTGTTGACATTCGCCCGTTCGCGCGAGGCGACCTTCCGAATATCGCGCCGCACCTGTTGAATCTGACTCACCCGTCGCACCTGTCGCGCCCGGCGCTCCTCTGCTATTCGACGTAGGCGTCCGCCTCGATCTCGACGAGCATTTGCGCGTCGATCAGGCGAGGCACTTCGACCATCGCGGTTGCCGGGCGGGTTTCGAGAAAAGATTCCCCGTGCGCCCGGCCCACGTTTTCCCAGTTCGCGGCGATGTCGACGACATACATGCGGGTGCGAACGACATCCCGCATCGACGCCCCCGCACGATCGAGTGCGCTTTCGATGTTCTTCAGCGTTTGAATCGTCTGTCGGTACGGGTCGCCGACTCCCACGATCTCACCGTTCGGACCGGTGGCAGTCGTTCCCGAGACCCAGACATGATTGCCAATCCGCACGGCACGGGAATAACCGACGATGGGCTCCCATTTGGATCCGGTAGAAATCGTTTGCCTCATTATTCGTTCTTCCTTTTTCCTTCTTCCTTCTGCCTTTTCATCCTTCTGCCCTTTCATCGAAAGTAGTAGATAACCGCGGCCGTCGGCCTTACGATCATCGTCGAGGAGCCGCCGTTGCCGCGCAGATCGATGGCTATCGACACCGGCGAAACAGCGGGACCTGCGCACCGACTCCTACCTGCACCTGCAGTTCGGCATCGTCGGCGAGCCGGGCTGCCGCTTTGGTCTCGCGGACTCGATACGCGTTGCCGACCAGATTGGTCCCGCCGCGCAAGGCCAGGAAACCCTGCGGGTAGGCGCTCCCGGCCATGATCGTGGAGCGCCAACGACAGGAAGATCACCTTCCGCATGATCGCGCAGCCATAGTAGACTTTTCCTCCAAATGATTCACCCACGAACGCTCGTGCTTGTTTCGGCAATACTCGTTGCGTGGTTCATCTCGGTGACCGGCGGAACGGCGCAGGTCCAGCGGCAGGTGCGCAACGTCGGCCTCGGCGATCGCGTGTTCCGGCCCGTCACCGACTCGATGCTCGAGAAACCGGATCCCGGCGACTGGATCAACTGGCGGCGAACGTACGACGGCACGGGCTACAGTCCGCTGACGCAAATCAACAGACAGAACGTCGGCCAGCTCAAGCTCGCGTGGTCGTGGGGCATGCCGGCGGGCGCCCATCAGCCGACGCCGCTCGTCCACGACGGCGTGATGTTCGTGCCGACTCCCGGCGGCGGCGCGCAGGCGCTCGATGCGGCCAACGGCGACTTTCTTTGGGAGTTCCGGGCGCCCCAGCCGCACGAAGGCAACGGCAACGTCCGCAACAGCCCGACACGCAACATCGCGATCTACGGTGACAAGATCTACGTCACGACCGGCGACGCACGTTTGATCGCGCTCAATGCGAGGACCGGGGAAGTGGCGTGGGACACGCAGGTGATGGATCCGAAGATGGGTTACACCTACACCGCGGGCGCGCTCGCGGTGCGAGGCGTGATTATTACTTCGCTGACGGGCTGTGGGCGGTTCAAGAATGACGTCTGCTACATCCTGGGCCACGACGCGCAGACCGGTAAGGAGCTGTGGCGAACCTCTACGGTCGCGAGGCCGGGGGAACCGGGCGGCGACACCTGGGACAATCAGCCGCTCATGTTCCGCGCTGGAAGCGACGCCTGGATTACCGGCAGCTACGACCCCGTTACGAACCTCGTGTACTGGGGCACCGCGCAGGCCAAACCGTGGGCGCAGTTCCAGCGCGGCACGGCCGGCGATGCGCTCTACACGAACAGCACGCTGGCGCTCGATCCCAACACAGGAAAGATGGCGTGGTACTTCCAGCACTTCCCGGGCGAAACACATGACATGGACGAAACCTTCGAGCGGGTGCTCGTCGACGTGAACGGACGGCAGTCGGTGTTCACCATGGGCAAGGTCGCAGTGCTCGTGGGAGATCGATCGGCAAGACGGGCAAGTTTGTTGCGGCCCACGACCCGGGATATCAGACGCTCATCGACGTCGATCGGAAGACCGGCCGCGCCTCGTACCGCCCGAACACCGTCCCGCAAGAAGGGCGTCGAGTTCCGATTCTGCCCGAGCACCTCGGGATTCAAAAGCCTGCGCTCGATGGCGTACCACCCGGCGACGCGCGCTTTCTACATTCCTTTGAATCTGACGTGCGAAGACGGCACGTTCGGAGGCGGTCAAGCTCGTCGAAGGCGGCGGCGGCTCGGGCCCGGTGCGACGCATCAACCTGATGCACCCGGAAAGCCCCGACGGCCTTGGCGAGCTGCTCGCGATGGATGTCAACGGCAAGATCCTGTGGCGGCATCGCACACGCACACCGCCGAACACGTCGGCCCTCACGATGGGCGACGGCCTGGTGCTCGAAGGGCACTGGGACAGGTACTTTCCGCATCTACGACGCGGCGACCGGAAAAATCCTCTATACGAGCCCTCGGATGCCCACGCTCGTTCAGGGCTTCCCGATTACCTACGCCGTCAACGGCAAACAATACATCGCGGTTCCAGTCGGTACCGGCGGTGGAGGCTGGGCCTCGTCGATCGTCACCGACACGATTCCAGAGGCGCAGGATTCCGCAGGCGACGAACTCGATCTTCGTGTTTGCACTGCCGGAGCGTTCACAAAGGTTCGCGGAGGAATTCCGAACCGGTGAACCACGAACCGAGTTACGAATTCCAACGTTCCGAACTCCCGAATCCTTGCGCCTGCGAACGCAACAAACTTTGAATCTCCGAACCCTAAATCCCCTTGACATCCAACTGTTCGGGCGCATCATAGCCCCCTATCTCCTTCCTTTTGCTCGCGGCGTCGTCTCCTCGGCGCAGCGTCTTTCGTGACCCTTGGTAGACCCACGGCTCGTCCCACGGTCGTTTTCCAAGGAGGGGCAGATGCAGAGAAGAGCCCTCGCACTGGTTTCTGATCGTATTGATGTGCCCTGCGCTGGCACTGGGCCAGCAGGGGACGGCGGAGCTCGGTGGAAAGGTCACCGATACGGGCGGCGGCGTACTGCCAGGCGCCGCGCTCGTCATCACCAATGAGGATACCGGCGTCGTCCGTGAGACGACCACGACATCCGACGGCAGCTATTTCGTCGCGCAGATGGTCCCGGGGCGCTACCGCATCGCGGTCAGGATGGAGGGCTTCAAGGCTCTCGACCGCCGCGGCGTGGTGCTGACGGTCGGGCAGATGACACCGCTCGATCTGACGATGGAAGTCGGAGCGCTGAGCGAGACGATTTCGGTCACGGGCGAAGCCCCGCTCATCGACGTGACATCGGCAGAAATCGGAGGGCACATCTCGGCGGCAGAGCTCGCCGAGCTGCCCGCGGCCAGTCGCAGTTACATGGCGTTTGTCGGCAGCGTCCCGGGAGCGCACTTCGTTCCCGCCGAAGGATTCCTGAACGACACGATGCTCGCCAATGGACAGCCGGCTGCGGCGAACAACGTCTCCATGGACGGCGCAACCAACATCGATGACCTGCGCGGATCGAATGTCGGCGGGCAGGCCCGTGTCGCGAACGAAGCGCTTCAGGAAGTGCAGGTCCTCACGAATCAGTTCGATGCAGAGTACGGCCGCGCCTCCGGCGCCGTGATCAACGCGGTGACGAAGTCAGGCACGAACAGCTTCTCGGGCGCGGTTTTCGGATTCTTCACGGGCACGAAAGTCACCTCGAGGAACTATTTCACCAGGGTCAATAACCAGCCCGAGCCTGCGACCGGAAAAGACGAGTGGGGCGGAACCATCGGCGGACCGGTTCTGCGAAACAAGCTCTTCTTCTTCTTCACGCTCGAACGGGTCACGCTGGCCAGACCCCAGGCAGCCACCTTCCCCGATCTCGGCATACAGCTACTCGAAGTCGACCGACGAGTCGGCGTGGAACACGCTGTGGCGCATCGATCATCAGATGAGCAAGAACCACACGTGGGCGTTCCGCTGGCTGCGCGAGTACGCGCCGCAGTTCGACGTGATTGCCAACCAGGAAACGCTGACGAGCAACGACGACGAGACCGACCTGGACGAGACACTGGTCGGAACGCTGACCAGCGTGGTCTCCAACACGATGGTCAACACCGTGCGCGTCGGCGCGACGCTCGAAGAAACCGTCCATTCCAACGCGCTCGTGCGCGCGCAGCAAGGCGGGAAATACGGCCGGTGCGTTCCCTGCCCCATCGAGATGAACGCCGGTCAGGCCCTGCTTCCACCGCGGCTGGATTACACGAGCTTCGACATCCAGGCCGACGACACGCAGGATTTCTCCATCGATGATGCGTATTCGATCGAGGATACGTTCTCCTGGTTCATTCCCAACAAGGCCGGACGCCACGACCTCAAATTCGGCGCGAAATACACGTACGTATGGATTAGCAACCCCAATAACGCCAACGCGAACGGCACGTACGTCTTCGGCCACAACCTGACGTTCGACCGCAACAACCCGAGAACGTACCCGGAGCGGCTCAACATCCGCGTGCCGGGACCGCTCGAATACGAGATGATCGGTCGCACCTACGAGCTGTACGCACAGGACAAGTGGCAGATCAAGCCCAACCTCTCGCTCAGCCTGGGTCTCCGGTACGACCTCGAGCAGACGCCGATCAACGAAGTCGACAATCCGCTCTTCACCGATCGGAGCAAGTATCCCGTCGACAAGAACAACATCGCACCCCGATTCGGGATCGTCTGGAATCCCGACGGCGAGGGCAAATCGGTCGTGCGCGCCGGTTACGGAATGTTTTACGACCGGACGCTGCTCGGCACGATCGACGACCTGTTCTTCGCAAACAAGTATTCGCGCTCGTTCACTGGCGACTTCCCTCAGAACAATCCCGACCCTGGTCCGGGAATGGGGCAGTTTCCAACCGAACCGGTGCTGCAAATCACCGATCCGACCCAGCTCACTCCCGAAGTGCGCGCAATCATCAATGCCAGATACCCGCCAGGAACACAGGCCCGCAATACGGGGACGGTCTTCTGGGACGACCCGGATCGAAAGCAGCCGTACTTCCATCAGTTGAGCGCTGGTTACGAACGCGAGCTGTTCGCGAACGTCTCTCTGTCAGCAGACTACATCCGGATGAAGGGAAAGGACATGTTCGTCCTCCCGGATCTCAACATCGCGACTCGCCTGAACACGAGCCGTACCGGGCCCATTATCCGGCACGGATCCGTTCGGCATCCTGAACCCGAGCCTCTCGCCGGGCGAGGCCCCATACGTCGCCACCATTCGCTCGCTTTCGACCGACGGATACAGCGACTATGACGCGATGAACCTCTCGCTGGAAAAACGGTACTCCAACAACTGGAGCGTTCGCGCGGCGTACTCGCTGGGATATTCGCGGGGCGTCGTCCGCGGTCAGGCCGACACCGCCGAATTTCAGGTCGGGATCGAACCTCAACCTCGACAAGTATTTCGCGCCGGCCAACGTGGACCGGACGCATAAAGTCGTGATCAGCGGCCGCATGGAGATTCCAAAGACCGGAGGCGTGTCGTTCAGCGGCAATCTGCGGATGATGACCGGCGAACCGTTTACGATTCACGACACGACGTTCGACCTCGACCAGAACACTATCGGCCTCGATCCGTTGCCGGCCGGCACGTACAACCCGTTCCCTGAAGCCGGAGATCATGTGATGAGAGATGTCGAGAACGAGGGCGGCCGCAACGGCGCGCGCGGGCCCGGCTTCATGCAGCTCGACATGCGCGTCAGCTACCGGATGCGGTTGGGTGGACGCAGGACGTTCGACATCTTCGGTGAAGTGTTCAACGCGACCGATCACGCGAACTTCCTGAATCCCAGCGCGGACCTGCGAATCACAGCAGACTTCCTCAGGCTCAGGCAGCTCGTCGCGGTCACCGGTCTGCCGCGTCAGGCGCAGCTCGGACTGCGGTTCGGATTCTGAGCTGGCTGGTAGCCGGTAGCCGGTACCTGGTAGGGGCGCGACTTTAAGTCGCCCCCTACAAGGGCTAAGGGTTGAGGGGCAGAGGAACGACACCGTCTGCCCTTTTCTTTTGTACGACTTATAATGATTGGAACCCTCGATGCAAGCTCGCAAGACCTCTGCGCTCGCCGGCCTTGGTTTGCTCCTCGCCGTCTCGATTCAGGCGCAGGCGCCGCAGACTCCCCCGTCGGTGACCTTCCAGGTTGAAGTCAGCTACGTCGACGTCGACGCGATTGTGACCGATGACAACGGAAATTTCGTCTCCGGGCCTGACCCGCGACGACTTCGAGGTCTTCGAAGACGGCAAACCGCAGAAAATCGAGATGTTTTCGTACGTCGAGCTGCCCGTCGATCCTCCAGATCGCTTTGCGTCCCTGAACCGCCCGCTCGAGCGTTGATGCCGCTCGAATCGCCGCGCGTTCGACGGCCGGGTCTACGTGATCGTGCTCGACGACCTCGACATCAGCCCGTTGCGAACGGCCCTCGTCAAGAAATCGGCGCGCGATTTCGTCGAACGCCACTTTGGCGCGAACGATCTCGCGGCGGTCGTCTATACCAGCGGACGCAGCGACGCGACACAGGACTTCACCAGCGATCGCGCAACTGCTGCTGGCTGCCATCGACAAGTTCGTCGGGCGCCGGCTTCGGTCGGCGGCCATCGAAACCCTTGAACGGCATTATCACAAAGCACTGACCAACCTCGCGACCGAGAATTCTACCGGCGATCCGTCGCCACCATCGTCGACGCAGCAGGCCCATCGACATCCGCGACATCGAAAGCGAGCAGCGCGCGCTGGCGGTGCTCGACACGCTGAAGAATCTCGGTGAGTTTCTGGCCGGCGTCCGCGGCCGGCGGAAGGCCGTCCTGCTCTTCAGCGAAGGGCTCGAGATGCCCATGAGCGAAATCTACGGCGTCCACACGGCCACCGACGTCGTCGGCGCCATCAAAGACGCGATCACCGCCGCTGCCCGCTCGAATGTCAACTTCTTCACGCTCGATCCCCGCGGGCTCATCGGCATGACGAGCGAGTACATCGAGCTGGCCGGCTCGGGAGCGCCGGACGTCGCGACGGGCGCATTCGGCGTGCTCAATGCGCAGCAGGGACTGCTGCCGGACATGCGGATATCGCAGGACAGCCTGCGGACGCTCGCCGAAGAGACCGGCGGGTTTGCGGCCGTCAACACCAACGCGCTCGACACGGCGTTCAATCGCATCGTCGATGCCAACAGCCGCTACTACGTGCTCGGATACTACCCGCCGACCCATCCCGCGACGGCCGATTCCACCGCATCGAGGTCCGCGTAAAAGGCCCGGACTGCGCGTGTCGGCGCGCAGAGGCTACGCCTCGCCGCGCGGCAGAACCCCGGCAGAACGGAAGCGCGAGGAAGAGGCCAGACGCCTTCGAGAGAACGAAGCGCGGCGTGGCCGCCAACATGTCGGCCGAGCTGCGGGATGCGCTCAACACTCCTCTGCAGCAGAGCGGGCTGACCTTTACGGTTCAAGCCGCGCCGTTCAGGCAAAGCCCGAAAGAGGCGTCAGTCGCTCTCGCCATCGAGATCGACGGCGAGCGTCTCGAATTCGCGCCACAGGACAACGGCAGCGTGTTCGCGAACAACATCGAGCTGTCGTTTTTCGGCATCAATCAGGACGGGCGGGCTCAACGTGCCACGCGCACCGAATTGAATCTCACCTTGAGGCCCGAGACCTACAAACGGGTGAAGGCAAACGGGTTGCGCGCAAATCCGCGGCTGGTGCTCGAGCCCGGACGCTACCAGCTGCGCGTCGGCGCGCGCGACTCGGTCGCCAGGCAGGTCGGAACGGTGTTTTATGACCTGCAGGTGCCGGATTTCCGCAAGGAGTCCGTTGATGTTGAGCGGCGTCCTGATCACCGCTCGGTCGGCGCAGGGCGCGATGACCGCACAGGCCGATCCGGTCACGCGCGAAGCTGCTGCCGGGCCCGGCCACGAGCCGGCGTGTTTTTGCTCCAACGACACGCTGTCCGTTTTCGCGGAGATTTATGACAACATCGCGGCGAAGCAGGCGCGCCAGATCGAGGCATCAGTGATGCTGACTCTCGGAAGACGGGCAGGAAGTGTTCAACGCGCGCGATTCGCTGGCCAATCCTTCGTCTTCGCCCGGGACCGGCAGCAAGCCCGAGTATTGGACAGCCTACGCGCTGACGCGCGATGTGCCGCTCAAGAACGTCCCGCCTGGACGGTATCTGTTGAGAGTCGAAGCGCAGGCGCGAGGCAGTGACAACTCGGCGGCGGTTCGTGAAACGTTGATAACCGTTACACCGTAGGCGCGCGCCCTGCAGCGCAACATTAGTCGCACCCTACAGGTCACTGTTATGAAACCACGATACACTACTGATTCTGCTCGCCGCTCGGTCGCGGTTCTTCAGTCGCCCATCATCAAGGCTCAGAATCCGCAGGGTCCGCCCGTGGTCACCTTTCAGGTCGAGGTCAACTACGTCGATGTCGACGCCGTCGTCACCGATGAGGCCGGGCAACTTCATCACGGGACTGACGCGAGACGACTTCGAAGTGTTCGAAGACGGGAAGCCGCAGAAGATCGACATGTTCTCGTATGTCGAAATTCCCGTGGAGAAGACGGATCGGTTCCTCGCTGGCGAAGCGGCCGGTGACGACCGACTCGCAGTCCAACCGCCAGCCGTTCGCGGGCCGCCTTTACGTCATCGTGCTGGACGACCAGGACGTCAGCGTGATGCGAACCTCGCACACGAAGAGGGCCGCGCGCCAGTTCGTCGAACAGTACATGGGCGCCAACGACGTGGCCGCGGTCATCCACACCAGCGGCCGCACCGACGCCGCGCAGGAGTTCACCAGCAACAAGCAGCTGCTGCTGGCGGCGATCGACAAGTTCGTCGGCCGCCGGATGCGTTCGCTGACGCTGGAGCGGCTCGACCAGTACTATCAGCAGGTCGCCATGCTCTCGAGCGATCAATCGACAGAACGACGGCCAACCATCTCACTCGACCGATGTGGGAGGGCACGGCAGGACTGTCCGATCCGAGCGATTTCGAGCGCGGATTCCGCGCCATCGGCGTGCTCGACACGCTGAAAAACACGTCCGAGTTCCTCGCCGGCGTGCGCGGCCGCCGGAAGGCCGTCGTGTTCTTCAGCGAAGGCATCGACTACCCGATCACGGATTTGTTCGGCAGCCAGAACGCGACCGACGTCATCCGGGCCACGCGCGACGCCGTCACTATGGCCGCGCGAGCGAATGTGAACTACTTCACCGTCGATCCGCGGGGCCTCGTGGGCATGACATCCGAGTTCATGGAGATGCAGGGATCAGGCGCACCAGAGCTGGCCGGCGGCCCTGCCATGGCGGCGGCCGGCACGAACGCGCCGATCACCAGCATCACCGGCGCGGCCGGCGGACCGTTCAACGCGCACACCGAGCTGATGCACGAGTTACAGCTTTCGCAAAACAGCCTGCGAACGCTGGCCGAAGAGACGGGCGGCATCGCTGCGGTCAATTCCAACTCGCTGACGTCGGCCTTCGAGCGTATCGTCGAAGCGAACAGCCGTTACTACGTACTCGGTTATTACCCGCCGACGCATCCGCGCGACGGCCGCTTTCACAAGATCGAGGTGCGCGTCAAGCGCCCGGGTGCGCGCGTTCAGGCTCGCCGCGGCTATGCCTCGCCACGCGGCCGAACCGTGGAGGAGCGGAAACGGGACGAAGAGGCGCGCCGCGCGCGCGAAGCGCGGCGGCCGGATGCCGACAAGACTTCGACTCAGCTTGAGAGATGTGCTTTCCAGCCCGATGCAACAGAGCGGTCTGACGTTCACCGTGCAGGCCGCCGCCGTTCAAGAACACCCAGAAGGAGGCGTCGGTCGCCCTCGCGATCGAGCTCGATGGCGAACGCCTGCAGTTTGCGCCGCCGAACGAGAAAGGACAGTTCGCCAACAAGATTGAGCTCTCGTTTTTCAGCCTCAACCAGAACGGGAAGGCGCTCGCCGGCACACGGACGGAGCTCGACCTGACGCTGCGTCCCGAGACGCGCGATCGCGTCAAGGTCTACGGCGTTCGCGTCAACCCGCGGATCAATCTGCCACCGGGACGGTATCAGGTGCGAATCGGCGCGCGAGACTCGTTGGCGGGACAAGCGGGCACCGGTGTTCTACGACCTCGACGTGCCGGACTTCAGAAAAGAGAAGCTGATGATCGGCGGCCTGCTGATTGCCAGCGCGTCGGCGCAGCAGACGCCGAGCATTCAGCCCGACAAGACGCGTCGAAAAGCTGCTGCCGGCGGCAGCCACGAGCCGCCGGCAATTTCCGCGCGGCGACACGCTCGTGCTGTATACCGAGATTTACGACAACATCCCGCCGCGCCAGCCGCGCCGGCTGGACGTTTCGGTGCGTCTCATTGTCGGAGACCGGCGGCGAAGTGTTCGCCAGCCGGGACGAGTTGGCCAACGGCTCGGACGCCGGCGAGAAGCCGTGGGACATCTACGGCTATACGAAAGAATATCCCTGAAGGACGTCCGCACCGGGCCGCTATCTCCTGCGGGTCGAGGCCCAGGTCAGGGGCAATGAAGACGTCAAGCCTGTCACGCGTGAGACGCTCATCAGCGTTCAGTAAATCCGCATTGATCGATTCGTGCTGATTGTGAGGTTGCTAGATTGTCGGTGGATGGATGATCCATCACCATTCTGCGCAATCTACATTCCTCGCCGATCTATCAATGTCATGCCTCACAGGAGGTTCCGATGAAGAAGTTGGATCGTCCTGCTCGCGGTGCTCACGCTCATCCCGTCTTCCGCTCTCATGCAGGAAAAGGGCGGCGAAGACGAGTTCGGCCCGTATGAGGTTGTTCCGAACTGGCCGCAGCCGATTCCGGGAACCGAAGGCTTCACGTGGGGATCGACCGGCGGCGTGTTCGCGGAGACGCCGACAGGGTCTGGATCGTCCAGCGCGGGATGATCCCTCTGCCGGCCGGCGCGAAATTCGGCGTGCCTCTGCCGGGACAGGCCACCGGCGCCAAACAGAAATGGATGCACTGCATCTTCGTCGTCGATCGCAACGGCAAGATGGTGCAGTCGTGGACGCAGCACGACCAGATCTTCGCGCGTGAAGGCGCGCGCGGTCCGCACAAGATCAAGATGAACCCCTATGATCCGCAGAAGCACGTCTGGATCATGGACGACAACCTGCATCAGCTCTTCAAGTTCACCTATGATGGAAAGCTGGTGCAGACCTGGGGTGAAGCGCTGGTACGCGGAGAGGACCAGACGCACTTCGGCCGGCCGACCGACATCGACTGGCTGCCCGATGGCACGTTCTTCGTCAGCGACGGATACACGAATACGCGAGTCGTGAAATTCTCGCCGGAAGGCAAGTACATCACGTCCTGGGGCACGTCGAGCGAGGGCAAAGCCAACCCGGGCCCGAACGAAATGCACACCGTGCACAGCGTCGCGGTCGGCCGCGATCGCAAGGTGTACGTGTCGGATCGCACGAACAGCCGCATCCAGATCTTCGACGAGAACGGCAAGTTCCTCGAGATGTGGACGAACATCCGGCGGCCGTATCACGTGATGATGAGCCGCGATCAGTTCCTGTGGGTCTCCGACGGCGAGACACACAAGATGCTGAAGTACGACCTCAACGGAAAATTCCTCTACGGCTGGGGCACGTTCGGGCCGATGCCGGGCCGGCTCAACGGCGTGCATCAGTTTTCGGTCGACCAGGAGAACAACCTGTACGTCGCGGAAGTCTTCAACGGCCGCGCGCAGAAGTTCCGCCCGCGCAAGGGAGTGGATCCGGCGATGCTGACCGGTCAGGAGCTTCGGCACGGGGCGCTCTGGACGAGAACGAACTAGCTGGTAGCTGGTAGCTTGTAGCCGGTAGCAAGTAGGTTCGAGGTTCTGAGTTCGAGGTTCTGGGTTCACGCTCAGAACCTCGAACTGTTTTTAGGGCAAGAGGCTCACTATTTCGGCAAGGCCACGCGGCGGCTCACGATGCCACGTTCCCGGAGCTCACCGGCACACCGGACCAGTTGCGCGGGTATTGCGCTTCGAGAGGAACTGACGTCATCGAACTCCAGCCCGGCGAAACGGTTGGATAGCCTAGAAAACAAGTCTGATTGCAAACTGCGCGTTGCGCGCAGCCGTGTTGGTGCTCGAGATCCGCCCGAAGGTCGTGCTGTTGATGTCGTCATCGCCGACCTCGAAGTTCACCGTGTTGAACAGATTAAAGATGTCCGCACGGAACTGCAGCTCGTGTCACCCAGAACCCGAACCCGCTTCGACGAACGCAGACGTCCACCAGAAATTGCTGCGGGCCTTCCAGCGTCAGGAGTCTCCAGATCGCCCACCTCACCTGCCATCGGATTGAAGAACACCTGTCCGGCGAAGCCGGCGTTCGTCAGCTTGTCCGGCCCTACCGCTCGGCCGCGTGTTCGGGTCGATGACTCTCGGATCGATCCAATAGATGTTCCCGTTCGCTTCGCGGACGCCGAGCAGATCCTGCAGTGTCGGAACGGCCGAGCGCGGTACGTGCCGTCTGATTGCCCGATCGACCGGTGCGATTGAAGGTGCCGCGCCTCGCCAGAATCGAAATCGGCGACCCGCTCTGCCAGTGAACGATCGCGCTCGCCTGCCAGCCTCCGATGAGGCAATCCCAGATGCCGCCTCCGTTCAGCCACCGCCTGCCGCGCCGAACGGCAGCTCGGCAATCATGTTGGCATTCATGATGTGCGTGACGTGGAACGGCGAGCGTCCTTCGTCGAGCTCCGGCCGGGCATTGTCCAGGAACGGCTCGAACCGCTGTTGCGACGGTACCGGCGGAATTGGATCGTGGTATGCGCAAGCGTGTAATTCAGTCTGACCCATCAGCGCCGTTTCGCAATTCGGCGGCGCAGCTCGAATTGCACCGCGTTATAGTTGGTAAAACCGCCGTTGTGGATCGAGATCCGCCACGTAGATGCCCGGATTCGGGAAAAAATGCCTGGCGGGCCTGCGCAGCGACCGCCGCGCCCGCGCTCGTCGCGTAGAAGTCCGCGAGCGCCGCCACCTGGCCGGTCTGAATCACGTTCCGCACCGTTGCATTCGCCAGGACCCGCCATCGAAGGTCGGAATGACGGTGAGCGGCTGACTCCCGTCGATCGCCGCATTGAATGCAGGATTGAAGACGCCGGTCGACGCCAGCGCAAGGAATCCGTTGTTTCGTGCGCGAAGAAAATCCTCCTGAAAGGCCCCGCGCGGATCGGTCTGGTTCAGGTCGATGCCGCGCCAGAGCCCGCGGCCGAACGTCCCTACGTAGCGCGCTTCACCGGCGAAGCGCCAGGGCAGTGCGCGCGACATCCCCACACTCACTTGTGCACGTGCGGCTGCTCGGATGTTTGGGTCGATGGCGAACGCGACAGAAGTGAGCGAGACGGCCATTTGATCCGCGTTGGTCCGCACGCGTTTGAACTCCGGGGTCGGCACAGCAGGCACGCCTCCGGCCAGGAATCGGTACAGATTGGCAAGCGTCGCCGTCGTTTGCAGACCCGCGTTGCCGCTGGCTGCGTTTTCGCCCGACGCTGATCGTCTCCTCGTTCACAAACGTCAGTGAATACCCGCCGCGGACGGCCGTGCGGCCGTTTTTGAACGGGTCCCATGCGAAGCCGAGCGTCGGACCGAAATTGTTGAGATCCTTGTTGTAGAACCCGCCGTCGACAAATGACACGCGAGCCGTTCGGATCGAGCAGCACGTCTTTGACGGGCCGGCCGTCGAGCACGGGCAGCAGCGCCAGGTTGTCGTCTTCGCGCAGCGGGCTGAAGTACTCCCACTTCAAGCCAGCGCGAAATCGTGACCGTTGGTTTCCATCGCCAGTTGTCCTGCAGAAAGAGCGGAGCGTTGTTCAAGCTGTAATTCGCATTGTTGGCGATCCCGGCCATGAAGCCGGAGGCACCGCTGCGAACCTGGAACGTCTGGCCCACCGAGCTGATCGTTCCTGACAGGAACGACAACAAGGTGTTGGCCGATGCCAGATCGGCCGCGCTGATGCCTCCGGGAAACTGAGCCGCCGACAGCTGGACGTTGGCCGGCGCGGCCGCGCTGAACCCGAAATTGACGACTCGGGAAGCGGCCGGCAAAGTCGTACGGGTTCGATGCGAATCTGCTGCAGGTGACCGCCAAACTGCAGCTCATGGTTGCGGACGAGCAGAGACGCGGTGTCGCTGTACTGGAACGTCCGCGTATCGCGGCCTTGCGGCTGAAACGTCGCCACGCGGTTGGTCATCACAGACGAAGGCACGGAGAACATCGCAGCGCCGAACTCCTCGGCGCTTTCGAACGCGCCAGGGGCCAGGTTGCCGCCACCGCGTACCTCGTTCGTAAACGTCGAGCGGCTCCACCGCCACGCGCCGACGTATCGATGGACCGTCGAGTCCGTGAAGACAAGCGGCCGTTCGTGGATCGTGTCCAGATCGCGCGCGATCGTCGGTCTCGCGGAACCACGCGTAATTCAGCTCGAACCGATGTGCCAGCGTGGCCGCATAGTCAAGCCGCAGGCCCCACTGATTCCGATCGTTGTCAGCCCTCTGGAGGAATCGGTAGCCGGCAGTATTGAGAAGCCGAGCCTCGCGGAGGAATTGCCAGCGTCGAAGTTGTTCACGTTGGACGCGTCCGGCACCTGCGGAAGACGTCGCGGCTGACGGCCGGGTCGACTGCAACTCCCGAACCTGCATCACATTGGCCGCGCGGATCTGACCGTCGGTGGCGACGTAGCGAAATGTCCCCTGCAGCAGGTCGTCGTGGGCCGGAATCATGTTGTTCTGCGTGACCTCCTCCGCTGCCGGAACCCTTCGTAATAGCGTGTAGAAAAAAAGCCGGCTCCGCCGAAGCGGTCCGCCGAGGGTGGCGCCCAACTGGTTGCCGCTTGAGCGTCGGTTTCGGAAGGCCGGCGCGCTTGTTGAAGAAGGAATTGGCCGCCCGGCGGTTGTTGTGGTGGAACCCGAAAGGTTGCCCTTGAAGCGATTCGTGCCGGCCGGAGTGATCAGGCGCACCACGGTCGCGCCTCCGGCGGCGTCTGCGCCCTGCACTGACGTCGTAATCGTGAACTCGCCAACCGTGTCGGACGTCGGTCGGTTGGGAACGAAATTGAGCGCGTTGGTTCGGATGAAGTTGTCCTGGATGTTGATGCCGTCTTGGGTCACCTGCGTCCAGGTAGGGCGACCTCCGTTGATGGCCGTGGGCGTCCGGTTGGTGATGCCGGGAACGCCTGCCTGCAGCCGAATCAACTCGATAGGGTTGCGAGCGTTCAGTGGCAAGTCGACTATCTGCCTCTGCTCAACCGTTCGCGTGACTTCCGGCGTGGTGGTTTGCACCAGCGGACTGATTGCCGCGACGGTGACCGTTTCCGCCATCTGGCCAATGTCGAGCCGTGCGGTGATCGAGCGCTCGGCGCCCACACTGATTTCGACCTGCCTGAACTCCGCTGTCTTGAAGCCCGTGCGGCTGATGATGACGGTGTAGGGCCCCGGCTGTATCTGCGGAAATATGAACGCGCCGGTATCGGTCGCCACTGTCGTCTGCACGTGCCCCGTGAGCTCGTTGGTCAGCGTGACGACAGCGTTTGGCAGCGCGAATCCAGAATTGTCGAAGACGGTGCCGGCCAGCCGGCCGAAGGACGCCTGGGCGGAGACGAGCGAGAGGCAGACCATCAGCATTGCAGACGCAGCCAGCAATCTCCTGAAAGAGTTCACGGCTTGTCCCCCTTGTCCGGATGCTCGCGTATCATGTCGATGAGTATCGCGCATTGAAACAGAATTGAGCATGAAACAGCAACCCGGGCTGGCCCTATCGATGCTTTTGAGCCTAATGATAAGCACTTCGTTGTGGTCGCAATCGGATCGAATCTCCGAGCGCGCGCGAAAGCTGCACGCGTCGGCGCTCGTCTTCGACACGCACGTCGATATTCCGAACGGGCTTCGGCGCGACTGGAACTTTGCGGAGGAGCACAAAACGGATCACGTGGACCTGCCGCGCCTGAGAAAGGGCGGTCCTGACGCACTGTTCATGTCCATCTACATGTCGGGTACGGTCACCGGTCCGCAGGCGGTGAACAATGCCCTCGAACGGATTGCGGCGGTGCATAAGCTGGCGGAGGACCTTCCAGCCGAGATTCTCGGCGAGAATACGTTGCGGCTCATGGCGGACGTCGAACGAATATCGGCACAGATCAAAGGAAGTGCGAAGGTGCCTTGAGTGGAGGCGATTAGGAGGAGCTATGTGGAGCCGTCGGTCGTTCTTTCGAGTCACGGGCATGCTTGGCAGCTCGGCTCTTGTGCTCGAGCGGGGCGAGCTCGAGGGGTTGCAGGCGGAATCCGCGGCGGTAGCCCAGCGCCCAGTCGAAGAAGTTGCGCAAGACGAATTCTACTGGCGCGAGATTCAGCAGGCCTTCACGCTCGATCGGACGCTCATCAACCTGAATAACGGCAACAGCTGTCCGAGCCCGCGCGTCGTCCACGAGGCGTACAAGCGCTACCTGGACTTCTCCAATCAGGCGCCGGTCTACCACCGCGGGCAGCTTCAGCAGAACATCGAGACTGCGCGGCGTCGCCTGGCGGCCGAATTCGGTGCCGATATCGAGGAGATCGCGATCACGCGCAACGCCAGCGAGTCGTTGCAGATCGCGCAGGAGAGCCTCGATCTCCGGCCGGGCGACGAGGTGATCACGACCGAGCAGGACTATCCGCGCATGCTGACGACGTGGGACCAGCGCGTCCGGCGCGAGAAGATCAAGGTCACGCGTATTCAGTTTCCGGTGCCGACGACGCAGCAGGATTTGTACGAGCGCTTCGAGCGGGCGATCACGCCTCGCACCAAGGTCATTCACTTCTGTCATGTCACGAATCTGAGCGGACAGCTCTTCCCCGTCCAGCAGTTGTCCCGCCTGGCGCGGCAGCGGGGCATCACCACGATTGTCGACGGCGCCCACGCGCTGGCGCACTTCCCGGTGAAGCTGCGAGATCTCGAGTGCGACTACTACGGCACCAGCTTGCACAAGTGGCTGCTCGCGCCGACCGGTACGGGCCTGCTGTACGTGAGACGCGAGAACATTTCCAGAGCCTGGCCGCTGCAGGCTGCCACCGAAGGGCAGTCGAACGACATCCGCAAGTTCGAGCAGATTGGCACGAGCCCGGCCGCGACCAAGGCAGCCATCAACGAAGCCGTCGCGTTCCATCAAGCTATAGGCGGGGAGCGGAAGGCCGCACGCTTGCGCTACCTGACGCTGCGATGGGCGAATCGTCTGAAGGAAAATTCGCGCGTGAAGATCCACTCGAGCCTCGAGCCCGGGCAGACATGGGGGTTGGCCTTGATGGGAATCGAAGGCGTTGAGGCACGGCGGTTGTCGGCATTCCTGTGGGATAAGTACCGCATCATCGCCAACGCGGTCGTCCAGGGCGAGTACCCGGGTCCGCAGTTCCCATATCAGGGAATCCGGATCACGCCGAATGTCTACACGACGCTCGAGGAGATTGATACGTTTGCCGAAGCGATTGAGGATGTGTTGAAGAACGGTCTAGCGGCCTGACGAGCATCGAAGCTCTGATTACTGAGTTCGTTGGTTCGTTGGTTCGTAGGGTTCGCCGGTTCGCTAGGTTCGTGCGAACTCACGAACCTACGAACTCACGAACCTACGAACCTACCAAATTATTTTTGCGGCGACCTGGACGACGCGGCCGGGCCCTGCGGCCGTGATGCGCCCGAACGTGGTCGAAGACAGCGTCGTGTTCGGGTTGCTGAAGTTCACCTGATCGAACGCATTGAAGAACTCGCCCCGCAGCTGCAGGCGCAGGCCCCTCCCGAGGTTCACGTACCGGAGCACGGCCAGATCCGTGATGGACATCCCCGGGCCGTAGATCAGCCCTCGTGCCTGCATCGCCGTAGACCCCGCGCGCCACGCTGTTGAGCGGCACGAACGCATCGGTGTTGAAATACCGGGCGATCATGTCATCGGTGCTGGAGTGCTCCCTTCGGACGTCATCGGCTGTAGCCCCCGACACCAGCATGCGTACTGGCCGTTGGGCTGCAGAATGCCGTTCTGCGCGACGTCGGTGCCCATCGTAAAGACAAGCGGACTTCCCGATTGGATACGGTGGAACCCGGTAAACGTCCATCCGTTCAGCAAGGTCCGAACGACCGCATTCGAGGCGTCGCGCTGCGGACTCCAGACCCAGGACGCAGCGACGACGTGGCGGCGGTCCAGGAACGACGGACCCCACAGCGAGTCGAGGTCGAACGGATTGGGAATGTTGCTGATCAGTCCGGTCGTGTTTTCCGGCTGGTTCGTCAGATTCTTGGACAACGCGTACGATCCCGAGAACGAGAAGCTCCGGGCCATGCGGCGTTCGACTCTCAGCTGAAGGCTGTGATATTCGCTTCGGAAGAAGTTCCCGAGCACCCTTGATTGCGCGCTGATGATGCCTGGACTCAACGGCACCCGCTGCTCGACGTTCTGCAGCGAAGGGGGCTGCCCGGTCACGGGCGAATTGATGAACGGAGCGGCGTTGAAATAGTTGTGACCGACCAGATCGCGGCCGAGCTTGCCGATGTACGAACCCTCGAGCGCGAGATTCGGACTGAGCTGGCGCTGCAAGGACGCGCTGAAATGATGTGTGGAGGTGGTTTTGAGGTCGGGGTCCGTATAGACGATCCGAATCGGCACTGGATACTGCGTGCAGCGCAGACCCGGGATATTCCGAAATCGGAGAGCAGCCGAAACGGCCTGGCGACTGCGGTGGAGGCTCGGTCTGACCGAGCGACCCGAACGGATCTTCAATCCGGCCCTGACGAAGTTGTGTGGTCCCCCGCCACGGCGCCTCGGCCGCGTGGGTCGTTTCGCCGTTCATCTGCTGGTAGAAGACGCCATACCCTCCGCGAACAACGGTCTTCGCGTCGCCATTCGATATCCCATGCCACACCGAGCCTCGGCGCGAAATTGTTGAGATCGCTGTAAGTGAGCCGCGAAGGCAAGCCCGGATCGCCGGGAAACAGAATCCCTTTGGGCGCGTCGGGAACGACCGTCGATTGC
This sequence comes from Vicinamibacterales bacterium, assembly GCA_963775345.1. Classification (GTDB taxonomy): domain Bacteria; phylum Acidobacteriota; class Vicinamibacteria; order Vicinamibacterales; family JAMQPK01; genus JAMQPK01. The sequence continues at coordinate 551,292 of CAVZIS010000006.1, read as the reverse complement.
ACGTCCAGCCGACCAGGTCGTGTGGCGGCCGCCCTTCTGATCGAACGGGATGAACGGCTCGTACCTGCAGACCGTAGTTCACCGTCAGCCGGGGATGGACCTTGTAGGAGTCTTCGATGAACGCCTGGTGTTTCACCGTCGACGGACTGTGGTCGGCAATCCCGAACTCGATAGTGGAGTTCTCGAACGCGCCAATCATGAAGTCCGCGATGGCATTTCCCGTCCGCGTCCCCTGTGAAGCTTCGCCGACCGCGTCAGCGCCAGATTGAACTCGAAGACCGGCCTGATGAATTCGTAGCCCCACTTCAGCGTGTGGTTCCCCACGTTGAACGTCATCGTGTCTTTCAATTGCCAGCTGTAATAGTCCTGAGCATTCACGCCCGGGTAGGCGAGGTTGATGCGATCCCGAGACCGAGTAGCTCATGCCCCGGCCGTCGTTGCCCACATCGACGTTGACCCCCTGCTCACGCGGAGCGATGTGCGTCACCGCGCCGCCACCCGATCGCGACGTCAGATACGAGACGGTGACTTCGTTGACGAGTCTGGGACTGAAGATGTGCGCGTCGCTCACGCCGAATTGATTCACATCGCTGAAAACCGCCTGTTGCACGTAATTCAGATTTCCCGGCCATGAGGAGTTGTCGCTTCGGTCGGCGAAAAAATGGGCGTTGATCTGATTGTTGCCTGAAAAGTTGTAGTCGCCCCGTGCCATGTAGACCGCATGGTCCCGAGGCGCGGGCGACAGACGTGATGATGGTGCCGCTCGCCGAAGCCGGCACGTACTGATCGAACAGTCCCCTCGAGACGCTGCTGATGCAGCCGGACCTGATGATGTTGCCCGCGACGCACGGCGCACCTGAGCTGTCGGTAAACGGGGCGTTCGTGAGTGGATTCACCGGATTCCTCAGGGGTGTGGCGAGTGAGGTGAAGTTTCCCGCGCGCTGCGCGTCGGTCGGCACGATCGTCTGGCTCGATCCCGCCTCGGCGCGGTCCCAGAGTCGCTGATAGGAACCGAACCAGAACAGCTTGTTGCGGATGATCGCGCCGCCGGCGCTGGCGCCGGCCTGATTCTGCTTCTGCTCCGGCTTTCGTGACCCGGCGAGCTTCAAGAAGTAGCTCTTGGTGTTCAGCGCCGAATTGCGGTGGAATTCCCACGCGGTTCCGTGAAAGCTGTTCGTGCCCGCCTTGGTGACGATGCTCACCTGGCTCCCCGCGGTATGGCCGTACTCCGCCGAGAAATTGTGCGTCTGGATGCGAATCTCCTGAATCGCATCGGGCGGCGGTGGATTGAACCCGGTCGTCTGGTTGAAATGCGTGAACATTGAGCCGTTCAACGTGAACAGGTTGTGGTTCGTGTTGCCGCCGTTGACCGACATGATGGGCCCCTGGCGCCCGTCCGACGTATCCTGATTCGCGCTGATGGATGTCACGCCCGCGTATGTCCCGGCGAGCGCGACGACATTGCGACCGTTCATGGGCAGGTCCTGCACGCGCTGGTCGTCGATCAAATTCGACTGCGTCGCATTTCGCGTCTCGACCATCGTCGCCTGCCCGGAGACCACGACCTCTTCAGCCAGGCCGCCGACGCCGAGCACAAAATCCAGGCGGACGTTTGCGCCGGCCGTGAGCTCGACATCCCGCTGAACCTGCGTCTGGAAGCCGGCGATTTCTACCTTGACCGGATACGTGCCGCGCGGCAGAGCCTGCAGGTCGAAGAATCCCGTGGGATTGGTCTGGGTTGAACGAACCAGTTGCTGCCCGGCCGACTCCGCGGTGACGGTGGCACCGGGCACCATGCCGCCGCCCTGGTCCTGAACGTATCCGCTGATTGTGCCGGCGACTTGCGCATGCAGCAAAGAAGGAGAGAAGAGACACGATCAGAGCGGTGAGCAACGCGAACGAAGTGTCTTGACGCATCGGCCCCTCCTGGTGTCCTTTCGAGAAGGTTCGACGGCGGCAACGCGGCGATTCTGAGTGGAGATGAAATATAGCAGATTCGCTGTTACTTTCTTCAGGTTCGTTGGTTCGTCAGTTCGCCGGTTCGTCGGGTTCGTGGGTTCGTCAGTTCGTAGGTTCGTGGTTCGTGAGTGCGGCGTAGTACGCGGATAGCCAGACCGTGATAGGCCGTACGTAATGGTTCGATACATAACGCTTGTTCGTCCGGTCTCTGCTGTGTCGCGGTTAGCTTCACGTCAGTCCCGGGTGATCCCGTATTTTTCGCACCCAGCGGTGTACCTTCAGACAAGCAGCCGAATTATTCGACGTTCGCCAATGCTTGCGTCAGCTGGCCGGCGGGCACCTCCTGACATCCGCTTGCGTTCTGGCCCGCCCACATCGGTAAGAAATCGACCCGGCCTGCTGCCCGCAGAGGCAGGACGGCTGCGGCAGCGAGAGGGAACGCCGGCGCAATCATCGAAATGGGACCGAGCTCTCTCACGATCCGATTCATGATGGCGCGCGCCGGTCGACCCGTGAACACGTTCGTGAGCGCAGTGTGATGAGCCGCGTCGCTCTTCAATGCCGCGCGATGCATCGGATGTGTGACGCATTCAGGGCACAGCAGATATGCGGTGCCTACCTGCACTGCGGCTGCGCCGAGCCCCATGGCAGCCGCAACGCCTTTCGAATCCGCGATGCCTCCGGCGGCGACGACTGGAACGCGCACGGCGCGAGCGATCTGCGGCACGAGCGCGAATGTGCCGATTTGTGTGGTGAGATCATCAGTCAGAAACATCCCCCGGTGTCCACCCGCCTCGAGACCTTGCGCGATGATCACGTCAGCACCGTGAGCCTCGAGCCAGACCGCTTCGTCGACGGTCGTCGCTGACGAGAATATTCTCGAGCCCCAGCCCTTGACTCGAGCAATCAGTTCAGGCGCCGGCAAGCCAAATTGGAAGCTCACGACCGGTGGCCGGAATTCCTCGAGCACATCGGCATGGTCTGAGCTGAACGCAGTACCACCTGGTGGCGGCACAGTCGTGTTCGGATCGATTCCAAGTTCCTCGTAATACGGCGCGAGTGCGGATCGCCAACGCGCTTCGCGCTCCGCATCCGCCTTTGGCTCTATGTGACAAAAGAAATTCACGTTGAACGGACGGCTGGTCCCGGTTGTCAGAGCCACCATCTCGCTGCGCATCGCCTCAGGAGTGAGCATGGCGCAGGGAAGCGACCCCAACCCTCCCGCGTTAGACACAGCGATAGCGAGCGCAGACCCCTGCACGCCCGCCATCGGCGCCTGAACGACTGGCAGATCGATTCCCAGCAGCCGTTGGAGTGTCATCAGGCTAGCTGCTTACAATCGGCAGGTGATGCTTCGGCCGGTCATCGAAGTTTGCCTACCATGCTCATCAAATCGTAAGAGCAGCGTCCCTCTGTAAATCCTGAACGACAAGCGCCCCGAGCCCTCGGCCCGCACGCTCGAATTTAGAATCTGAAATCTGAAATTTGGAATCTCGGCGTCCCGACGCCCCGGCGTTGAGGTTCGGGAGATCAACTCCTGGCTCTCAGCTCTTGCCTCTCAGCTCTTAGCTCTTAGCCCTTTCTGGTTCAATACAGCGTAAACGCCCACAGCATGTCGCCTGTGGCGATCAGCACGTACTGCTTTCCGTCGACGATGTAGGTCTGCGGCGCGTTCGAGATGGTGCCGATGCGCGTATGCCAGAGCGGTTTCCCGTTCTTCGCGTCGTGCGCGACGAAGTTGCCGCTGCCATCGCTGCCGAAGAGCAATCCTCCAGCGGTCGCGAGAAATCCGATCCCGCCGCCGCCGGTATTCGGATACGGGCGCCGCCATGCGACTTTGCCCGTTGCGGGATCGATGGCCGTCAAAAACTTCCCTCCCGATCCGACCTCGACGCGCAGTTTGCCGCCGAGCCCCATCGATCCGCGGGGATCGGGATCGGTGAGATACAGCATGTTGAACGCGTTGTCTTCCTGGGTGTACAGCAGGCCCGTATCCGGCGAGTAAGCGGGCGGCTGCCAATTGGTCGTTCCGCCTTCGACAGGCGACACGAGCGCGCCAGGAATGATGGCCTCCTTCTCGGGAGCGGGCCACGGAGCGCCCTTGTCGTTGAGGCCGCCGGCCCAATTCGGTGTGCGATCCGTACTTGGTGGTGACGATTCGCTCGCCTGTCACGCGATCGACCGTGAAGAAGTAACCGTTGCGCGCGGCGACAGACACGAGCTTGCGCGGCTTCCCGTTGACGCGCGCGTCGAAAAGAATCGGCGATTGCACCGTGTCCCAGTCGTGTGTGTCGTGCGGCGACAGCTGGTAATGCCACGCCATCTTGCCCGGTATCGACGTGCACGGCGACGAGCGCGCACGTGTACAGGTTGTCTCCCGGCCGCGCCACGCCGGTGTAGGCAGGCGTCGGGTTGCCCGTTCCAAAAATGTAGAGCTTCGTTTCCGGGTCGTACGAGCCGGGCATCCACGTGTGGCCGCCGCCATGTTTGGCGGCATCCAGATTGGGCCACGTTTCGAGGCCGGGATCGCCCTCGTTCATCGGCACCGTGTAGAACTTCCACTGAAGTTTTCCGGTCTCGGGGTCGAATGACTGGAGGAATCCCGGGCCATCGAGATCGTTGCCGGTACCGACGATGACGTGATCGTCGACGATGATGGGAGCGGGGGTCGAGAAATATTGCTGGTCGAAATCGGCGATTTCGACGTGCCAGCGCTCCTCTCCGGTTTTCGCGTCGAGCGACACCAGGTAGTTGTCGGGGGTTTCGAAGAACAGATAGTTCCGCCATATCCCCGCGCCGCGGTTGCCGATGTGAGTGGCCCCCCTCGTCTTCCAGAAAAAGTGCCAAATCTCACGGCCGTCGCGGGCGTCAACTGCCCAGACGTTGTCGGGAGCCGTGACGTACAGAATGCCGTCCACCTGCAGCACTGCGCCTTTGATCGTTCCGCCGGTAAATTCGCGCGTGCCCACGCCGCCGATGATCGTCGGTGGAACACCGCCCCTTGGACCGGTCAACACGCGCGACATCCACGCCAGCGTGAGGTTCTTCACGTTCGACGTGTCGATCTGCTTGAGACTGCTGTACCGCCGGCTGGTGTAATCCCCGGCGAACGTGGGCCATGATTCAGCCAGTGGCTTGGCAATCGATGCTGGATCCAGTCCCTTGCCGTTGGTCGGTTCGGGGGTTCGTGCGGTTCGTGGGTTCGCAGGTTCGAGGTTCTGCTGCGCCACGAGCGCGACGGGTGCGATGAGTGATGCTGCGAGCACAAGATGCTTGAAGGATCATTTCAGCCCTGCCAGGTAAGCCGTGACGTCATGAATGTCCTTGTCTGTGTAAGCCGGCAGTAATTGTCGTGTGCGCTTCCAGCGGATCGCGGACCTCGACTTTCGGAACGTCGCCGTTGCGGCGAAAAGATCGCGGCGTCCCGTCGGCTTCGGTCAGCGCCACGAGAAAGTCGTCGATGCGCTCGAGCCGTCCTTCGAACTTCTGCCCGGACGGCAGCGTCACGACTGCCACGGCTTCGCGCCGGGTCGTCATCGGCGGCGGGCGCTTTCCTGCCAACGGCGCAGCGCCCCGGCCGCGGGCGGCGCCGCCCGGCGATCCACAGGTTCTGAAGCTGGACAGGACTGGGACTCCTCGCGCCAATGCCGCGCAAGATCCCCGGTCACCGAATGACAAGCACGCGCAATTCGCGGCGAAGTACTTCTCGCCGGCCGCCGCGTTGCCGACGAGCACGTTCAACACGACAGGCGGACCGGGAGGCGGCGCGCCCTGTCCCGGCGCGAGCGCCAGCACGCTGTGAATATATGTGGCGAGGATCCGCACATCTTCGGCAGTGAGGCCGGACGGCGAAAGACGCTCCTTGTGCGAGCCCTGGATGATCGGCAGGATCATCTCGCCGTCGCGATCGTTGAGAACCACCTGCAACCGCAGCAGGTTCGGCCCGCCGCGCTCTCCGCCACGGAGATCCGGACCGTGGCAGCTCCGGCATTCCGTGTCGTAAATCGCCCGCCCCTTCTCCACGATCGCCGGATCGGCAGGATCCCTCTGCTGCGCCGGAAAGCTCGCCACGCCTCCCCGGCCTTGTGCGCCGATCGCCACCGCGGCGAAGCTCATCGCAATCGCCACGAGCGACTGGACTGTCGACTTGCGACTGTCGACTCGCGACTGTCGACTCATCATGTCCACCATGCCTCCACAGGCGGCTCGGTCAGTATCGCGCGCGATAACACATCGACCGCTGCCTGCAATCCCTCGTCAATCGATGCAAGCGCATCTTCGTGCTCGATGCTCATGACGTAGTCATAGCCGGCAAGTCGCAGCGCGCTGACGATTCGCTTCCATTCGAACTCGTCGTGTCCGAAGCCGACGCTCCGGAACAGCCACGAGCGCTCTGCCATGCGCCGGTACGTTTTCGCGTCGATGACGCCGTTGACCGACGCGTTCTGCCTGTCGACGGCCACGTCCTTGGCGTGCATGTGAAAAATAGCAGGCCCTAACGCTCGAATGGCCGAGGGAACGTCGACCCCCTGCCAGAAGAAATGGCTTGGATCGAAGTTCACCCCGACGTTCTCGCCGACCGCCTTTCGCAGCCTGAGCGCGCTTTCAACGTTGTAAACGATGAAGCCGGGATGCGCCTCCAGTGCAACCTTTACCCCATGATCGCCTGCAAATCGGGCGGCGTCAGTCCAATACGGAATCGCCTTCTTCTCCCACTGCCACTCCAACACTTCGAGAAATTCCGGTGGCCAGGGACAGGTAACCCAGTTTGGATGCTGAGCCTCTTCCGAATCGCCTGGACAACCGGAGAAGGTCACCACAACCGGCACCTCCAGCTGCTCGGCGAGCTGAACCGTCTTTCGAAACACATCATCGTCAGCTTTCGAGCGCGCCTTGTTGGGATGAAGAGGATCGCCGTGGCACGACAAGGCGCTGATGGTCAGGCCTGCGTCGAGAATCATCTGGCGGAACTCGCGAGCCTTGGTCTTGTTGCCGAGATATCCGTCGAGGTCGACGTGATCGCTGCCTGGCCACGCCCCTGTCCCGAGCTCGATTGCCGTGATTTTCTCGAATGAACGCACCTTCGAGAGCATTTCCTTGACACCGAGCTTTCCGAACACGGGCGTGAACAACCCTAGCTTCATCGTCGCCTCTCAATATCGAACGGTGGTCCAGACGCCGCCGGCTGCGTGGCTTTCCAGAATCGCATCGACGACACATGCCGAACGGTAGCCGTCTTCGAACGTGGCAAACGCGGGCGGCTTGGGGTCGTCGACCGGTCGACCATCAGCAATGAAGGTATACACATCCATCATGACGTTGCGAAACGCGTCTGCCCAGGCCTCCTGATGGCCGCCCGGAAGATGAGCATACGGACGCGCGGCCTCATGGAGCAATGAGGGATCCCTCGGCAGCACGGCAGTTCGCCGGCATCGCGGCGCCCGACCCACAACTCGTTCTGACGCTCCTGAAACCATCTCACCGACGCCTTCCCCCCATTCACCTCGAACCAGAGATCGTTCTTGTGCCCGGCGCACACCTGCCCGACCGAAAACACACCCCGGACACCGCCTTCGAAGCGAACGAGAACGGTTGCGAGATCCTCGCTTTGGACGTTGAACGGGTTCACCCGCCTCATCGGCACGGGCAAACGCCTCGGTCGATTTCGCCGGTCTGAATCGCGTCGGTATGACCGTCCGCAAATCGGCGAGCACTGACTCGATGCGCCGGCCGATGACGTGCTGGACCAGATCGCACCAATGCGAGCCGATATCGCCGATGGCCGAGCTCTTCCCGCCTTTTTGCGGCTCGAGACGCCATGAGAAATCGGTCGGATGCAGCAGCCAGTCCTGCAGGTATGCTCCGTGGACGAAGTGCGGCTCGCCGAACTCGCCCGCCCGCATCATCGCCCGCGCCTGCTGGATGAGCGGATTGCCACGGTAATTGAACGTGACGGCGTGGACGACCCCGGCTTCACGCGCGGCGTTCCACAACGACCGGGCATCTTCGGCATTGAGCGCAAGCGGCTTGTCCGAGACGATGTGCTTGCGATGTGTGAGAGCCGCCATGACGACCGGAACATGCAGATGGTTCGGCGTCGTGTTGTGGACAACGTGAACGTCGGAGTCCGCCGCGAGCGCTTCATAACTGCCGTACGCTTGCGGAATCCCCAGCGCATCGGCCTTTTTTCGCGCCGACGCTTCTGTACTCGCCGCCATCGCCACGACATCCACAAAGCCCAGGCGGCGGACGGCGTCGACGTGATGCGCACCGACAAACCCTGGGCCGACCAGTCCCATCCCGAGACGACGCATATGTTTGTCACGCGCGACTGAAGTCGCGCCCTACGCTATGGCCTCCCGCCCTACGCGAGGGCCTCCCGCACGAATGCGAGGCCTTTTTTCACTTCATCAACGGGCGTCCCCGCGCCTTTGTACTGGTACTCGAGAAACGCGGCAATCGGCCATTTGTTCTGTTTCAACAGTTGAAGGACCTGCCGAATCGGCGCGTCGCCTTCACCCCAGGGCACGTTCGGACCGTCATCCCGGCGGCGGTCCTTGATGTGCAGGTTCGTGATGTTGTCGTGGTGCTCGCGGATGTAGGCAACCGCGTCGAAATTCGCGGCCGTGAAGTGACCGACGTCGAGATTCACCTTGAAGTACTTGGAGAGCTTCATCGCGGCCGCGAAGCTGTCGGGCGTGGCAAACTCATTCGGGTCCTTGAGATTCGAATGGTTGTGCATCGCCACCACCATCTTGTGCTTCTCGGCAAACGGCACAACGCGCTTGGCAGACGACAGGTACTCGAGGCGGTGATGAACTCGGCGCCGAGCGCACGGGCCATTTCGAAGCCACGATCGATTTCGGGCTCGGTGAAGCTGTCGTTGAAGCTGTAGTTGAATGCGCGCAACGTGATGTTGGCCGACGCGAACTTCTTGCCGATGGCACGAAAGTGATCGAGCGGCGTCTCGAGCCGCCAGCGTCGAACTTCCTCGCGCGGCACCTTGGCCGGCTCGATCTGCGGCGACCAGAGCTCACATTCCCGGAGTCCGCAGTCGGTAAATGCCTTGATCAGGACATCGACCATGTCTCCATCGGGCGGACGGGTAAGGTTGCGGAAGCTGTAGGTCTGGGCACCGACCCGCACACCGTTGATCATCGCGTCCGAGGCTTGCGCTGCTGCCGTCGTGCCGGCCTGAGCCTGACGGCAACCGTCGAAACCACCAACGTGGCGAATTCGCGTCGAGTGAGCATGAGAATCACCTCGTTATCGCTCTTGTATAGCACAACGTGAGTCGGTAGTCGTTGGTCGTTAGTCGTTAGTCTCAGTCAGTCAGTCGTTAGTCTCAGTCGGACAGTCGACTTGAGACTTCGACTCACGACTGAGACTTCCGACTTCCGACTGAGACTAACGACTAACGACTACCGACTACCGACTACCTCCTTCCCTTCAGAAACTCCTGAATCATCACCCTGAAACTTTCCTCGTCGTACACATAAAACAGCTCGTTCGAGCGCGGCGCGCGGCGCAAGTACGTGATATCGGGCTCGGGTCCCGTTTTCTCCGGCGTCATGGATCGCTCGTCCCCCTTCGCGAACTGGTACTGGCGCGTCGGTGTAAAGCGCAGGTCGTGCATCGATTCGAGGGCAAACAGCTTGAGACGCTGCACGCTCGGCGATACGGGATGCGAATAGACGGCATCAAGTGGAATTTCGCTCGAAGTACCCAGCGGCGCCGGAAGCGACATGATGGTGCCGGCAGGACCGTATGGATAACGATTTCTGTCGGCATGATTCGTGTAAAGCAGCAACGTCACGCGCTTCCGCCAGCGCCCAAGGGCCTCGTCGAGCGCAACCGCGGTGAACTGATGATCGCGGTGCGTATCGAGCTGTGGATGAGGGGCCACAATCACCGCAGGATTCACCTTCTTCAGGACCGACAAGGTGTCGTCTACTAAATTGTCCCACTTCGACTCTCGCGAACCCTTCGGCAGCATCGAACCGATATTTTCTCTGCGATAGACACCGATATCCGAGTTGGTTCGGTACATCTCGGGAATCACCGCGTCACGCTTGTCGTGCATCTCGGCCAGCCGGGCGTCGAAATACCCCATGTTGAATGTGCGCTCGGGCGGAATACCGCCCTGCCACGGAACGGTGATGCTGTCGATGACGCGGATTCGCCCTTTGAACAGATATAAGTCAGCAAGGTCATCGAAAACGGACTCATAGGTTGGAACCCCCGCATTACCGGCAGTGACGGTGACCACGCTCGCTCGCCGCTGCGCGTATATCCCAAACGCCGCAATCTCCGCATCGTCCGGGTGTGGCGCCAGTATGAGAATGGACCTCGTGAGATCCGGAGCGCCGCCAAACAATCGCAACGCCGCCGAGCCGGGAGCAATCGCGATACCTTCTCCGCGAATCGTCACCGTCGTTGCCGGCTTCAGCGTCCCGCGGAGAAAGGTCAGGTTCAACCAGCGCTGTCCAGAGTCAGACGCCGGAAAATACTGGCGATGGGAGACGCCAGCCGCGGACATTTCGACATACGGCATCACCGCAGCAGGATCGGCGGTCGCTTGCACCCTGAGAAGCGCCGTAACCCACTCCCCCGCCGTCTCCGGCCATGTCAGCGTAACAACCCCCGTTTGCATCCGCAAGGGTCACGTCGACTGCACGACTGCGCCCGTCGCGAAACGTGAAGCCCGGGTGAGGTGCGTAGGCGGGGTCTTGCGCGACGGCCTGGCTCGACCCGGCGGGCACGGCGATGCCGGTCGACAGGCAAACGAGAATGCTCAACGCCGCAATGTGGGGACGTCTCATCGCGTTGCCTCCTGCGTGTCGTTCGAACGGAAAAAGAAAGCAAACAGAGCGAGCACGATCGCCGCCCCCGCAGCCGGCGCGAGCCAGATGTGAAGCCAGTCGTGCCCCACGACCTGGCCGCCGGATCGAATGGCAAACGCATCGACGACGAGGCCCGACAGCCAGGAGCCGATAAACATCCCGACCCCGTACGTGATGAACGTGATGAAACCCTGCGCCGCCGCCCGCACGTTCCCGGGGGCTTTCTGATCGACGTAGATCTGCCCGGTCACGAAGAAGAAATCGTAACAAATCCCGTGCAGCAAGATGCCGACGTAGAGCATCCACACCGCCTCGTCGTTATTGCCATGCGCGAACAACCCGTAGCGTGCGACCCACGCCGCCATGCCGACGAGCAGCAGATTCTTGACGCCCAGCCTCCGGAAGAACCACGGCATCAGCAACATGAACACGATCTCGGACATCTGGCCGAGCGTCATTTTCCCGGCCGCATTCGTCACACCGAGCTCGTTGAGAAACGGATTGGCGAACGCGTAATAGAACTGCAGTGGGATACAAACCAGGAATGAACCCAGCACGAATACCGCGAACGATCGGTCTTTCAGGAGTGCAAGCGCATCCAGCCCAAGCACGTCGCGCACGCTCACACGCCCTGTTTTTTTCGGCGGCGTGTGCGGGAGCACGAGACAAAAGGCGGCAAGCGCAAATGAGCCCGCTGCAGCGAGCTGCAGCGGCCGTGAGGTCGCTTCAACGCCCAGGGTTCCCACGACGAGACCGGCGATGATCCAGCCAATCGTGCCGAGCACGCGCACGGGGGAAACTCGCGCCCCGGATCGCGCATCTGGTGGAACGACAGGGAGTTGGTGAGAGCGAGCGTCGGCATGTAGCAGAGGGTGTGGACGAGGATCGCCGTGTACAACGGCCAGAACGTCGTGCGCGTCGCGGCAAACAGGATCGCCAATCCTCCAAGCGCATGAAGGATCGCAAGCAGCCTCTGAGTCGCAAAGAATCGGTCCGCAATCATGCCCACGAAAAACGGCGAAATCATCGCCGCCAGCGCAGTGGTTCCGTAGGTGAGCCCAATCTGCTCGCCGGAGAAGCCGACCGAACCGAGCCAGGTTCCCAACGTGACGTACCACGCGCCCCAGATGAAGAATTCGAGAAACATCATGGTGGAGAGCTTGAGGCGGACGCTTGGCGGCATGGGCAGATTCTAGTGGGTTCCGCATGTCCGGTTCCGAGTCCTAGGGTTCCGGTTCCGAGGGTTCCGGTTCCGGGGGTTCCGGTTCCGAGCCCGGTTCCGGTTTCCACCCTTGCGGCCCCGTGTTCGAGCTTTCGCGGATCGAAGTTTCTGGGCAACTCAGCAGGTATAGCCGAAGTCCCGTGGACGCGCCAATTGCTCGTCTACAGAGCGGAACAGCTGACGAAATCGGCGTCGCTGAGATACTTCTTTGAATGCGCGTGCTTTAGCTGATTTCGAACTTCGCCAGAGCCCCGCGATCCGGACGAAGTTCGCAAATCCGCGGATGAAACGGTAGAACCTTCGGCGATGTTGTCTGGCAGCGAGCTGAAGGCAAATAGCCCTCCTTTAGATCCCATGCAAGTTGCCACGCGTCAAACTCTTCCGGACTTCGTGCTCCTGCCATGCCCACGCGACTGTGCACGACCCGCTCCAGAACCGGAACCAGAACTCGGAACCGGAACTGGAACCTTGGAACCCAGGAACCCCGTATGCTAAGCTTTGCGGCAAATTCAGCTATCAGGAGGCTTCCATGCGCTTCAGCACTCTCCTGTTGTGCGCCGGTTTGTGCGCCGCGGCGGGATTCACCGCGGCCGCCCAGCAGGCACAGGAACCGGCAAGTTATCCACATGACATGAGCTCCTACGGCTGTACGAATCGCGACGAGAACGCCTGCGATCAAGCTCCAGCCCCTCCACCCGACAACATCCCCGTGGTCGGCACATGGGTGAGATATTCCCTGCTGCGCAACGGCTTCAGCGTTCAACCGCCGGATGCGCCTCTGTACATCAAGTTCATGAACGACGGCCACTGGTCGATGATGGAGTTTCCCGCCGACCGTCCCAAGGTGAACAAACCGCTCGAGCAGCAGACAACCAAAGAGCTCTTCTCGCGCTTCGACAAGATGGGCGGCGGGTGGGGCAACTACAGCATGAGCGGCCAGGTGAACTTTCGCCATCACAAAGCGGGCCTTGGTCCAGGAGACGGTGAGAACACGCAGGAACGGGCATGGAGGTTCGAGGGCAACGTTCTGGTCCTGGAAGGCTCCGGCCCGACGAAGTCTCCTCAGATCCACGCGCGAAAGCTGCCGAATCAGCCGCTCGGATCGCGGGCGCTCGTCGGCTCGTGGGAGCGGACGGCATATTCGGTGAACGGCGCGCCCGGCACGACGACACCGGAGCATCTGCTGCTTGGCGAAGACGGCTGGTTCCACTCGACGACGCTTCCCGCAGGTCGTAAGGGCGTGGCGAAGGTGCCGCAGGATCAGTGGACGCCCGAGCAGTACGCTGCCGCCTTCAACGGCATGTCAGCCTCGCGCGGCACTTACAACGTGACCGGTACCACCTTCGTGCGCCGCCATATCGCCGACACGGATCCGAATCTCGAGAACAAGCTGAGCACCGGGACCTTCACGCAGAAGGGTGACACGTTCACATGGCAAGGCACCGACGCGGCGGGGCAGAAGTTCAGCGCGACCTACACTAAGATGAAACCGTTCGACGTCTACGCGCCGTTTGGACGAGGCGGCGGCCCTGCGCGCGGAGAAGGTGCCGCCCCGGCGAAGTAACCTAGAGTCCGGCTTCGAGCGCGGACCGGAGGCAGTCACATGCAACGACGAGATTTTTTTCGGACGGCCATGGCCGCCGGCTTCGGATCGATCGCGACCAGCCGCCTCTCTGCCCAGGAACCGGCGCCGGCGCGTGGCGGAGCCGACGCGCCGAAGGTGCCGACCTACAAGATCAAAGTTGAACTGCTCTGGAAGAGCCCGGACCGGTATCCAAACGCGCTCGAAGCGACGCCCGACGGGCTGTGGGTCGGCGACCAGGTGTCCGAACGCGTCAACAAGCTCGACTGGAAGACCGGCAAGGTCCTCGAGGATTTCGTTGCCGAGGCGCACAACACGAGCGGCCTCGCGGTCGGCGGCGGATACTTGTGGATCGGCTGCAACGGCTCCGGAACCGCTGCGAATCTTCGCGAGTTCAAACGTCCCTTCGACAAGTCGTACGGCGAGATCGTCCAGTGCGACATGAAGACCGGCAAACAGGTGAAGGGATATCGCACGCCATGGGGCGGCGTGCACGGCACGATGTACAACCGGCAGACCGATAAGCTGTGGGCCGTGGCTCCGGGTCTTGGCTTCCTGGCGGAAATGGATCCGAAAGACAACCTTCGAATCCTGCGCATGGTCGCCATTCGCCAGAACGTGCCCCATGGCCTGGAATGGTATGAGGGCGCGCTTTGGGTGATCGACGGCGCCGATCGGCTGGTGCAGAAGCTCGATCCCGAATCAGGCCGTGTACAGGAAGTGTGGACGTTCGGACCCGATGATCCGGATCCGCATGGCATGTGTATTCACGAGGGATTCGTGTACTTCACCGACGCAGGTCTCGGCGGCGGCCGCAAGCCGAGCCCGGGCACCAAGCCGCAGATGATTTGCAGGTTCCCTCTGGCGAGAACATAGAAAGAGCTGAGAGCTGAGAGATAAGAGCTAAGAGTGCGCTTTCGAATCGTTGCGATCGTTTGCATCGCCATATTCGCTCTTACCGCGGTAAGTGGCGCGGCGCCCTGTGCTCTGCTCGACTTCCTGACACCGATCGACCCGCTTTTCAGCGCGCTACCGCCCGTCGCATGGCCCACGGCTGAAGATATAGCGCTGCCCGCAGCACCTGCGGTCGACCACAGCTCTCCGCGCGCACCCCCGACCGTCTAGCTTTCCCAGCCAACAAAACATCGATTGCCGGTCTTGCCGGCTATGAGGGAGAGCGATGACTGTCCCACAGCGGCTCCGTGGGCTCTTCGTATGCGCCATGCTGGAATTTGCAGCGCTGACAGGAATGCCCATGCGCCCGGAACAGATTGAAGAGTTGATGCAGACGATGAATCGGCCGAAGCTCGCGCATGTGATGCCCGAAGAAAGCACCAAGGGGAAAACGAACCCGACTCCTTGTCTCTAAGCTCTTAGCTCTTCGCTCTTTCAGCGAAGCAATGGAGTCACCAGCATCCTCGCTCTTTGCCGAACGGCTTCTGCCTGCTCGCTCGTGAAAAGCAGGCGTCCTTCCCTGGCATTGCGGAAATCCGACTGATTCAAGTACGGCTGCATGATTCCCACCGCTGTGTGCTCCTTGGAAATGAGCAGGTGCCCCAGTTCATGGGCGATGGCGACGCCGAGGACAATGGACGGCGAGACGGCATATCCCTGCGGCGATTTTATTCACGCGGTTCATCAACACGAACGCAAGGCGGCCGCGCACATCGTCGGTGCCGGGAGTAAACCCCATGGCGTCCTCGGCGCGAGCGTGATCTCGGCAGAGACTTCGCGTTTGAGAACGACGGTGAGCTGAGGATCCTGGTTCGTCCAGATCAGGTGCACGCCGGTGTGCGCATAAATCCCGCTGACGAGCGCTTGCGCGGCCTCGATTGCGTTGCGACGGAATTTTGCGTCGTTTCGTAGTTCGATTCTCAGACGAAGGCCCTCTGATTGCGCGAAGGTGGTTGTCGGTATCCCGGTCGACCCGACGACCAGGCCCAGCACAACGACCCGTACCGTTTTTGGCATCCTGCCTCGTCTGAGGTCGAGGCCGGGCCCATTCCCGTCCTCGTCCAGACAGGCGTAAACGGATGCCGCAAAGTGGAATTGGGGAAGGTCCTGCCTTAGAATCCTCGGCAGTCCACCGAAAACAGTGAGCCTAGCTGCCCCATCGCCGGCGCCGCCCTCACCGAGCTCCTGGTTGCCTGGGGGCAGGGAGATCAGAACGCGCTGGATCGGTAACCTACCGTCGTGTCCTTCTATCGACGTCGACGATGGACGATCGACGATGCCAGGAGGTGATTTATGAAAATGCGGTTGATTCTGGTGATCGGGGCGTTCTGTGCGGGACTCCTCGCACATCCCGCTCTCACGGCACAAACCTCGGGCCGCCGAGTCATTCAACCTAAACGGTTCCCATACCTCGGCCTGCCTTTCAGCCCTGCGATCGCCGTGGGTGACACGATGTATCTGGCAGGAGTCCTGGGACGCGACCCGGGCACGACGAAACTTGTGTCAGGTGGCATCGAAGCAGAAACGCGTCAGGCCTTGAACAACATTCGCGAAATCCTTCGCGAGGGCGGGATGGACTTTCGAGATGTCGTCAGCACGACGGCATACATCGTCGACTTCAAGGACTTTGACGGGTACAACAAGGTTACCGCGAGTTCTTTCCAAAGGAGCCGCCCGCGCGTGCAACGGTCGGCGTGGCGTCTCTCAACCAGGGTGGCCGGGTTGAGTTGCAGATGATCGCAGTCCTGTCGCGGTGAACGCTGTGATTGAGATGATACGCTTCGCGTGAATCGCCTGATGACCCGGTCATCGGCTGAATGCGAGGAATGTGAGTCGTAGGGCAGCAAGATGCCCTATTTCGTGCGCGATGACATGCCCACAAGCGCAGCGACTCGGCGCCATTGTGCTCCGCGAGGTCGACAATTCGCTTGTAGAACGTATACCCAGCCATGTTCTCGCTATGCGCAATAGCAAGTCGGCGATTCCGTTCGTCCGCGAATCCGGGAGGATGACGATTCTCATTTGTGCTCACGAAGGTCGATCGCGAGAGGGAACCGAGTTCGTCAACAGCTGCTGAAGCGACCTGGGCGACACGTTTCGGGAAAGGGTTCCTGCATCGCGCCGTTGTACAAGACTTGATAGCCTCCTGACATCTCAAGGCGCTGTCTGTGCCGCCACAGGTTCTGCCCAAAGCCGATCACGCATCAGCTGTGCCTCCTCGTCCGTGAAGAGCAACTGCCCAAGTCTTGCCTTCCAGTAATCGGATGCATTCCAGACGCTCCCCATGAGTCGATCGACGGAGTGCGATTCGTATGGCAGCAACAGGTGGGCGACCTCGTGCGCCATCGTCGAGCCGAGAACGAGCTGGAAGGAAACGACAAGCTCACTCGACCTGTCCCTAATGCGATCCGCGAGGACAAATGCCTGACGGCCGCGCTTGGCTTTGTTGCTCGGCACATATCCGAGAGCGAAGCGGGAGAGTCGTTCTGCAGGAGGCGGCCGGATATGACGAAGACCGTGAAGTCTGCGCCGACCGTCTTCCATTGCACGCCGATGCCAGCCGCGTGATAAATCTGCGTCAGCGTCTCCCTGGCCTCGGCGAGTACAGCGGGGGAGAGCGTCGTCGTTTCCGAAGCTCCAGATTCAGCGTAGGCCCCTGGAGCAGGTATCTGAGGCTCATCGGCAGCAACGGGTAGCTGGGCGTCATTGCGCACTCTCAGCGCCAACCCTGCGCCCTGGGCCACCACGGTTCTCGTTTCCGTTCCGCCGCACGGTATCCCAGTCGACCCGACGACCAGGCCCAGCACAAGTAATCGGATGCATTCCAGGCGCTCCCCATGAGTCCATCGACGGAGTGCGATTGGTATGGCAGCAACAGGTGGGCGACCTCGTGCGCCATCGTCAAGCCGAGAACGAGCTGGAAGGAAACGACAAGCTCGCTCGACCTGTCCCTGATGCGATCCGCGAGGACAAATGCTTGACGGCCTCGCCTGGCTTTGTTGTTCGGCACATATCCGAGAGCGAAGCTGGAGACTTGTACTGCGTGAGGCGGCCGGGATATGACGAAGACCGTGAAGTCTGCGCCGACCGTCTTCCATTGCACGCCGATGCCAGCCGCGTGATAGATCTGCGTCAGCGTCTCCCTGGCCTCGGCCAGCACAGCGGGGGAGAGCGTCGTCATATTCCGAAGCTCCAGATTCAGCGTAGGCCGCGGGGCGGGTGACTGAGCGGATGCTGCTGGCGGTACCCCAGTCCATCCGACGACCACGCCGAGCACAATGACCCGAATCATTCCTGGCATGCCGTCCTCGTCCAGACAGGCGTAAACGGATGCCGCAAAGTGGAATTGGGGAGGGTCCTGCTTTAGAATCCTCGGCAGTCCACCGAACACCGTGAGCCGAGCTGCCCCATCGCCGGCGCCGCCCATCACCGAGCTCCTGATCGCCTGGAGGCAGGGAGATGAGCACGCGCTGGATCGGTTGGCACCCCTCGTGTACAAGGAATTGCGCCGCCTGGCGCAGTGGCAGATGCGGCGCGAGCGTGCCGGACACACGCTTCAAGCGACGGCGCTGGTCAACGAGGCGTACCTGCGGCTGGTTGACATCAACCGCGTGGAGTGGCAGAACCGGGCACATTTCTTCGCCATCGCTGGACGGCAGATGCGCCGCGTCCTTGTCGATGCCGCGCGGGCGCGCGGTAATCAGAAGCGGGGCGGCGATGTGCAGAAGGTCTCTCTGGCGGAGGGTCTCTGCATCCCGGACCGGCCCGAGGACGTTGTCGCGCTGGACGCCGCTCTGGATGCCCTGACACAAACCGACGAGCGCAGGGCCAAGGTCGTGGAGATGCGGTTCTTTGCGGGTTTGAGCGTCGCTGAAATCGCCGCATTGCTGAACGTGTCGCCGGACACGGTCAAGCGCGACTGGAAACTCGCCAAAGCCTGGCTGGGGCGGGAACTGAGAAAACAGTGGCGGGTGACACGTGATGGGTGACCAGCGCTGGCGAGTCATCTCGCGGCTCTACGACGAGGCCGCGGCGCTCGCGCCGGTCGATCGAGCGTCCGTTTCTGCGCAAGGCCTGCGGCGGCGACGAGGCGCTGCGGGCCGAGATCGAATCGCTGCTTGCTGCGACGACAGCCGTGTGAACGCGTTGTTGGAACCGAAGGGCTCGCACAAAACGCTCATCGGGCAACGAATCGGCGGCTACGAGATTCGCTCGCTGCTGGGCGTCGGCGGGATGGGTGAGGTGTATCGCGCCCGCGATCCGAAGCTCGACCGGGACGTGGCAATTAAAGTCCTGCCGGTCGGGTTTGCCTCGGACGCCGAGCGGCTCGCGCGGTTCCAGCGCGAGGCGCGGCTGCTGGCCTCGCTCAATCACCCCCATATCGGCGGCATTCACGGGTTCGAAGATGCGTCAGGTGTCCCTGCGCTCGTGCTCGAGCTCGTCGAGGGCGACACGCTGGCCGAGCGACTGGAGAAGGGACCCATTCCCGTTTCCGAAGCGCTGCACATCGCCAGGCAGATGGCCGACGCGCTCGAGACGGCTCACGAACACGGCGTCGTTCACCGCGATCTGAAGCCCGCGAACATCAAGATCACGCCGGACGGCACTGTGAAGGTGCTCGACTTCGGGCTGGCGAAAGCGGTCCAGCGGGCCGAGTCCCCTCTTCAGACGTCTGGGCTGTCGCACGAGGGCATCGTCGTCGGCACGCCGGCCTATATGAGTCCCGAGCAGGCGCGCGGAAAGCCGGTCGATCGGCGCGCCGACATCTGGGCGTTTGGCTGCGTGTTGTACGAGATGCTCACTGGTCGCGCCGCGTTCGCCGCGGCGACGGTGACGGACACGCTCGCCGCTGTACTGGATCGCGAACCCGACTGGTCTGTGCTTCCGGACAAGACGCCGCCGGCGATACGGAGGCTGCTGCGGCGATGTCTCGAGAAAGATCCGAAACTCCGTCTGCACGACATGGGCGATGCGGGCCTTGACCTCCAGGACGCCTTGACCTCGCCGAGTGCGCACGAGGCTCCGCTCACGGCACATGCCGGGATCGAATCGGAAGCTCTTCGCTGGTCTTGCAGCCGGCCTGGCACTTGCTGCGGGCGTGGCCGCCGCACTCCTGTGGCGCTCGACGCCCGACACGATCCCTCCCGCACCGGCACAAATCCGGTTCTCGATTGACACGCCGCCGATGCCCAGCCCCCATTCCATGGCGATTTCTCCCGACGGCCGGAGCGTCGCGTTCACGGCGTTCGTGCGCCCGAACGGACCGGCGATGCTGTTTGTACGCCGCATCGAGTCGCTCGACTCGCAGCCTGTGCCCGGAACGGAAGATGTGTCAACCGCGGCTCGATTTCGTCCCGTTCTGGTCACCTGACAGTCAGTTCCTCGGCTTCCACGCACCCGCGTCAGGAAAGTTGAAAATCGTCGATGTGGCAGGTGGACATCCCCGCGTGCTTTGCGATTTGCCGTCGACCCTCATCCCGATCCTCTTCCAGGGCGGCGCCTGGAACCAGCACAACGATATTGTGTTCAGTTCGGGCGATCGAGCTCTATCGGGTGCCTGCGGCCGGGGGAACGCCTGTGCTCCTCGCGACGCCATCCCCCCCTCTACAAGTCGGGCTCCGCTGGCCGCAGTTCCTGCCCGATGGCCGCAGGTATCTGTATCAGGCCGCGAGCGGCCAACCCACCGCTCGGGCCGTCTGGGTGAAGTCTCTGGATTCAGACGAGACGACGCAGCTGCTGTTGGCCGAATCCCATGCCGCATTCGCGCCTCCCCACTTCCTGCTCTTCACCAGGCAACGGACGCTCGTGGCACAGCGGCTCGATGTATCGACACTGAAGCTTGTCGGCGAGCCATCGCGGATCGTCGACGACGTACTCGTGACGGCGAACGGGCGCGCAGCGTTTGGGGTCTCCGACGCTGGCGTTTTAGCGTATCGCACTGGTGAGGCCCCTCGCTCGCTCGTGTGGGTCGATCGAAGCGGCAAGGTCAGCGATCCCATTGGCGCCCTGAGTGCCGATAGGCAGATCAGGCTGTCCCCAGACGGCACACGCGTCGCCTTTCACCAGCCGACACGCGACGGTGCCGACGATGTGTACATCTACGACATCGGACAGAAGGTGCCATCCCAACTTACCAAGCATCCAGGTACCGACCACGTCCCGATCTGGTCGCCTGATGGGGCGGATGTGGCGTACACCAGGTTCCGCAGCACGGACCAGGGAATCTACCAAATGCGGGCTGATGGGGCGACGCCCGAGCGAGTCCTTGTCCCGATCGACCCTGAAGATCGGGCTAACACGTTTGCGCTCGATTGGGGACGCCAGTTTGTTGTGTTCAAACAGAGCCACGGCTCGTATTCGAATTCGCGGGGCAGCCTATCGGCCAATTACTTTCAAGCTGTGGGCGCTCCCACTATCGGGCGACCGAACGCCGTTGCTCTATCTGCCTCGTCTTACGTGACTCTGCAGCGCTCTCACCAAACGGCCGTTGGCTCGCCTACGACACCAATGACGGCGGAGTTGCCCATCCCTCCTCCTGGAGCGGGTGCAGTGGTTCAGGCAGTGATCAGGTGATAGTGCAGTCGTTTCCCGATCCCCTACAAGGTCGTCTCCAGATTTCCTCCAAGGGCGGCTCCTACCCACGTTGGAGTCGTGACGGACGGGAGCTCTTCTACATCGATTCGGCACAAAGGCTGATCGCCGTATCCGTGTTGACGGATGGTCCGTTCAAAGTGCAGCAAACGACCGAGCTATTTAACGCGCCGTCACCGTGGTTCGATGTGGCGCCCCGGGGGGATCGTTTTCTGTTCAACGTATCTTCCACGGCTCTAGCCAACCCGCCCCCAATCAACCTTGTCCTGAACTGGACGACGGGACTGAAGTGAAGAAGTAAGAGCTGAGAGCTAAGAGCTAAGAGAAACGGGCTCTAGTCTCTTTACTCTTGGCTCTCAGCTCTTCGCTCTTAGCTCTTTCTTGTTCTCGCTCGAGTCGTCTCAGCGATTCGCGTTCGGCGGCGGCGTCGGCGACAACCCCTTGAATACGAATCTTTGCGCCCGGTTGCCCGGGTTCACTTCAGCCGTGTAGAGGTTTCCCTTCGAGTCGACGGCGAGAAGGTGGGGCGCCTGAAAATCGCCCGCCGTGGCCCCGCGCGAGCCGAATTGATACAGCACCTCCAGGGTCCTGCGATTCAACACCGCGACATGGGAATTTCCAAGATCCGAGACGTACAGGAACTGCTGCTGTGGATCCGGCGAAAATCCCAGCCCGGCTGCCGAACCTGCGGCCGGCCCGGCCCGGTTGACGAATCCCTGCGTCACGTACTTCCCATCGAGAGTGAACACCTGCACACGCCGGTTCTGTCGATCGGCCACATAGACCAGACCATCGTTCGAGATCTCGACAGCGTGAACGGGATTGCTGAACTGCGCCGATCCGCGCCCCTCTGTATCGAGGACGGGTGGCGCCGCCGCTCCGCCTCGACCACCCGTTGCGCCAGCAGCTCCCGCCGGCGGTGCGTCATCGGGAGGATTCCCGAAGGCGGCCCACATCCGCTTGAATGCCCCGGTATCGGCGTCGAGCACGATGACGCGGCGGTTGCCGTACCCGTCCGCGACAAATACTTCGTTGGTCTTGGCGTGGACGAAGACGTCGGCCGGCCGGTTCACATTCCTGGAATCCGCATTGCCTTTGCTCTGACCGCGGGCACCAAACTGTTTGACGAACTTTCCATCTGTCGTGAACTTGAGCAGCATGTCATCCCCGACGCCACTGCCGCCGATCCACACGAGATCTTTGTGGTCGATGAAGATCCCGTGCTCGGTGATCGGCCAGTCATAACCCTGCGCGTCGCCGCCCCAGCCGTTGACGAACCGGCCCTCGGCATCGAAATGCAGCACAGGCGGCGCGGCCCGGCCTTTCTGGGCCTCCTGCACTGTTCGAGGACGATGGAGGATCCAGACGTGATCCCGGCGGTCGACAGCGACCGCTGAAACGACACCGAGCACCCAGTTGTTTGGAAGCCTGGGCCATGCCGAATCAACCTGGAAGACCGGCATGCTCGCAGCCGATTCCTGTCGGCGAGAGGAAGCCGGGGAGCTCTGCGCGAGCCCTGAGAACTCGTGCCAGACGAAGGCCGCAATCACCGCGAATCCAAGCGTGACAAGTCGCAACGTGGCTTTCGACATCGAGCCCTCCAGTCTCTCGTTACCTGGTCAGAAACGGTCCAATCGCGCGCCTCGCCTCATCTCCGCCAACTATCGCGAACAACAGCAGGATGACTGCGAGCAGCGCGTTGGTATACCAGTTGTTGTGTGGCACGGCCGCCTTCCATGCAACGCGATTGTTGAGATAGAGAAGGGTCGCCGCAAGGAAAGGCACGAACAGGCTTCCAACGATTGTGTAGGCCACAATCACCTGTATCGGCTGGCCGGTGAATGCAAACGGAAGCGGAGCGAGCGTGACGAACACCAGAGCCAGGCGGTACGGCGTGCTCGTCACTTTCGTGATCCGCGCGCGCTCCTCAGGCTGACATCTTCTTAATGATGCTGTAGAAGTCTGCGTACAGATAGGGAACGCTCTGCCACACGCCCAGGAGCGACGCGAAGACCGCGGCCCAGAAGCCTACCGAGTACGCGACCCGCCCAAACGTACCCAGTATGCTGCCGAGCATCTCCGCCATCTTCGGCACAGCCTGAGCGTTCGTGATCGCGACGCCGGGAACGAAGAACGCCTGGTTGGCGGTCATCATAATCGCCATCCCGAACAGCGCCGTGAACAGGTAGGCGATCGCGATGTCGCCCCGCACGTATCCGAGCTGTTCGGGACCCGACAGCTTCTCTTCGCGCATCCAGTAGTTGTACGAGAGCATCGTCACGGACCCGCCGATGCCGCCGATGATCGAGAGGACGTACAGGCCGGCGCCTCCAGGAATCGTTGGTAGCAGGGTGCCCTGGACGACACCGGCAGGATCGTGGAAGGTGAGCGCCGCGCAGATCAGGATGCTGAAGCCCATGACGCCGACGAGCGTCTTCATCAGTTTTTCGAAGCCGCCGTATCCGCCGAGCAAGACGAACACAAAACCGAACAGACTGTGGTACACGGCGCCCCACGATTGCGAGATCCACCCCCCCGTCAGGTTGGCGATGCCGAGGCCTGTGGCGTTTGTGAGCGCGGCCGTGACGGCAACAGTCCATAGAACGAGGTAGACACCGAAATAGAGCTTGACCCACGCCGGCAGGTATTCCGCCCATCCTTCGAGCGCCGTTCGGCCGGTGGCCAGCTGCCAGCGCGCGATGCCTTCATTGAGGACGTATTTGAAAAATGCGCCGACCGCGATCGCCCATAGCAACACGACCCCATACCGCGCGCCGCCGACAGTCGCAGCAACCACGTCGCCAGACCCGATGCCTGTTGCGGCCACGACGAGGCCCGGACCGGCGAGCTTGAGAAAACTCAGAGCGGCGGGCGCCTTTGCTGCGGAAACCGGCTTCGCGGAAACAGCCATAGGTCGTGATTCTAATCTCTGGTTGTGCCGCACTGGTAGCGCAGGGCTTCAGCCCTGCCACTCCGGCGCCGGCAGGCCTGAAAGGCCTGCGCTACAAGGCGACGCATCTGTTTTCCGGAATAGTTCATAATTGCAGCCATGAAGCGCATGACGGCCGTCCTGTTACTCTGCGCTGCGAGCATCTCGCTGTTCGCGCAAAGCGCGATCAACATCCCATTCGAGACCTACACCCTGCCGAACGGCCTCACGGTCGTGCTTTCGGTGGATCGCCGTGCTCCGACGGTCGCGGTCAATATCTGGTATCACGTTGGCTCGAAGAACGAGATGCCCGGCCGGACGGGCTTCGCGCATCTCTTCGAGCATGTGATGTTCACGGGCTCGGGCCACGTGCCGTACGGCGTGCACGATCGGCTTACCGAAGGCGCAGGCGGCATGAACAACGGGACGACCTCGAACGACATCACGACCTACTACGAGACGGTCCCCTCGAACTACCTCGAAACGATGTTGTGGATCGAAGCCGATCGGATGGGATTTCTGCTCGACTCACTGGATATCGCCAAGCTCAACGCACAGCGGGACATCGTCAAGAACGAGCGCCGGCAGCGTGTCGACAATCAGCCGTACGGCCGCGTGTACGAGGTCCTGTCGCGTGCCACCTATCCGGCGTCGCATCCGTATTCGTGGCCCGTCATCGGCAGCATGGAAGATCTGTCCGCGGCGTCAGAGGATGACGTCAAGAATTTTTTCCGTCTGTATTACGCACCGAACAACGCGTTCCTGACGATCGTCGGAGACTTCGACACTGCGCAGGCCAAGGCGTGGGTGACAAAGTATTTCGACGGCATACCGCGCGGGAACGCGATTACGCGGCCTGTGGTCGAGCCTGTCACGCTGTCAACAAGTCAGCGGCTGGTCATGGAAGACCGCGTGCAGGTTCCGCGCCTCTACATTCAGTGGCCTACGGTCGGCGAGAAGAACGACGACCGCTATGCGCTGTCGGTGCTCGGTTCCATTCTGTCCGGCCCCAGGACGGCGCGATTGACCAAGGCGCTCGTGTTCGACGAACAGGCCGCGGCGTCGGTTTCTGCCGGTCAGAACACCTCGGAGGACGTCGGTGAGTTCCTGGTGACCATTACACCCCGTCCCGGCCATTCTCTGACAGACCTGGAGGCGGCAGCCGACGCGGTCATCGAGCGGCTCAAACGTGAAGGCCCCACAGCCGAGGAGGTACAGAAGGCAACCGCCGGGGAAGAGCTCTCTTTCGTTCGCGGGCTCGAATCGAACCTCGGCAAGGCCTTTCAACTGGCCAACGGTGCGGCCATCCATGGAGATCCCGGTCACTTCCGCATCGACTACCAGAAGACGCTGGCCGTGACGCCCGCCGACATCCGCCGCGTCGCCAACAAGTACCTCACAGCCGGTCGCGTCGTTCTCAGCGTCGTGCCGACGGGTCAGATCGACCAGGCATCGAAGGCGGCCGAAAGCAGCAAAGTCCAATGACGCGCCGCACACTTCTCTTAGCTCTTAGTTCTTTGCTCTTAGCTCTTTCAGGGCTGCAGGCTCAGGGAACTCTCGATCGCTCCAAGCAGCCTCCCATCGGCAAGCCTCCCGAGCTTCGCGTTCCCACATGGAGCAGGCTGAAGCTCTCGAACGGCGCCGAGCTCATCATCTCCGAGAGACATGATCTGCCGCTCGTTTCCTTCTCCATCACGTTTCTGGGCGGTTCGGATCAATTCGAGCCTGCCGACAAGCGGGGCGTCGCGGGCCTGACCGCTTCGATGCTCAACGAGGGCACGAAAACGCGGGATGACGAGGCATTGTCGAATGCCCTTCAGCTTCTGGGAACAAGCGTTTCGGTCGGCATCGGAAACGAAAGCGGCTCAATCAGCTTCGTCAGCACCACCGCAAAGTTCGGCGCGACATTGGAGCTCCTCGCGGACATGCTGCTGAACTCGACATTTCCACCCGAAGCGCTCGAGCGGCTTCGCGCGCAACGGCTCGTCGCGTTGAACCAGGCAAAGGCGCAGCCTGGCGCGATTTCCGGACGCGTGTTTCAGCGGGTGCTCTACGGCTCGGCCCATCCCTATGGCCAACCGCCGACTGAAGCCTCCGTCAAGGCGATTACGAGGGCCGATGTCGTCGCTCTTCACCAGAGCTATTTCAAGCCTGGACGAGCGCTCATGACGGTCGTCGGCGACGTGACGGCCGCGTCGGTGCGGCCCCTTGTCGAGCGCAGCCTTGCCGCATGGGCAAGCGGCGGCGACCGACCATCGTTCGCCCTGCCAGACCTGCCCGGCGAACGCACGACGACGATCTATCTCGTCGATAAGCCTGGGTCGGCTCAGTCGACGTTTGCGATCGGGCACCCTGGTCCGCCACGGAACACGCCAGACTACTTTGCGCTGCAGGTCATGAACACGATCCTTGGCGGAATGTTCCAGGCGCGGCTGAACGCGAACATTCGCGAAGAAAAAGGATACAGCTATGGTGTCGGCTCCGGATTCGGCTTCGGCAAGGGACCACGGCCATTCCGCACAGGCGGCGATATCGTCGGCGACAAGACCGATGCCGCGCTCGTGGAGTTCATGAAAGAGCTGCGAGGCATTCTCGGCGCCCGCCCGGTGACCGACGAGGAGCTGCGCACGGCCAAGGAGTCCCTCGTCCAGCGGTTGCCCGCCACGTTCGCATCGGTCGGCGCGATCAACGGCGCCATCACCGGTTTGTGGGTCGAAGGCTTGCCCGACGACTACTATCAGCAGTACGCCAGGGCGATCGCGCCCATCACGGCAAGCGATGTCCTGCGAGTGGCGAAAGAAGTACATCGATCTCGACCATCTCGCAATCGTCATCGTCGGCGATCGAAAGTCGATTGAAGAGCCGCTCAGAAAAACTGGTATTGCCCCGATAGTGTTCCTGGACATCGAAGGGGACACGGTTGAACGATAACAGATCGTCCATCGTCCATCGTCCATCGTCCATCGTCCATCGTCGTGTCCGGCTGTAGCCGGACCGGAATGAAAGGCGCCGAAATGGCTCGATCCCTCCAATCTGCCGGTGGCGTTGCATTTGCCGCGATTGTGATGGCACTGGGCGCTCCATTCCTTTCAGGTCAGATCGACGAGAGATCGCTGAAAATCGACCCGCCGCAGTTCACCGATCCGGATCGACGCGCGAAACTGAGTACGGCTTTCAGGGAGATCGACCTGCTCTTCCGGGAATTCGGTACGCGTGCGCATGTGCCAGGTTCGGCATGGGGCATCCTCATCGATGGTGAGCTCGCGCATACAGGCGTGACGGGCTACCGCGACTATCTCGACGAAAGCCCCTGTGACGCCGGATACCGTGTTCCGCATCGCATCGATGACCAAGAGCTTCACCGCGATGTCAATTCTGAAACTCCGCGACGAAGGGAAACTCTCGCTGGACGATCCCGTCGAGCGGTACGTGCCGGAGTTGAAGAGTCTCGTTTATCCAACGACCGATTCTCCGCGCATTACGATCCGGCACTTGTTATCGCATGCTGAAGGCTTCCCCGAAGACAACCCCTGGGGAGACCGGCACCTGGCAGATACCGAAGAGCAACTGTCGCAGATGATGCGGAGTGGAATTCCATTCTCGAACGCTCCAGGCGTCGCATATGAATATTCAAACTATGGGTTTGCGATTCTGGGGCGCGTCGTGTCGCGCGTGTCCGGAGTGTCGTATCGCAACTACGTCACGGCCAATGTCCTGGAGCCGCTTGGAATGAAATCGACGACGCTCGAGCCTTCGGCCGTGGCGTCGGATCGATTGGCGCATGGCTACAAGTGGGAAGTCGATCAGTGGAAGGAAGAGCCGCTGCTGCCAGATGGCGCATTCGGAGCCATGGGTGGGATGCTCACGACCGTTCCCGATCTGGCTCGTTACGTCGGCGCTCTGATGTCGGCGTGGCCGCCGCGAGACGGTCCGGAAACGGGACCGATCCGCCGCTCGTCGCTGCGCGAGATGCAGCAAATCTCGCGGTCACGAGCAGCGATCGTCAGACGTGACCAGTCCACGAGCGGAATCCAACTGAACTCGGGCGGCTACGGATTCGGGCTCGCTATTTCGCAGACGTGCGCGTTTGCCCACATGGTTTCGCATGGCGGCGGGCTTCCGGGTTTCGGATCCGTCATGCGCTGGCTGCCTGAATACGGAGTCGGACTCATCGCGCTCGGCAACCTCACGTACACGGTGGGAGGAGGAGCCGCGTTCGATCTCCTGCTGAAGACCGGCGGTCTGCAGCCACGCGTGCCGCACCCATCTTCCGCGCTCATTTCAGCGCGTGATGCGGTATCTCGTCTGATCGCTCGCTGGGACGATCAGGAGGCAGATCGAATCGCGGCAAACAATCTTTTTCTGGACCGTTCAAAAGAGAAGCGCCGCGAGGACTTTGCGGATCTCCGTTCCCAGTTGGGCGCGTGCACTCAAGAGGGAAAGTTCGACTCGGTGGAGAACGCGCTTCGCGGGCAATGGACGCTGACCTGCGAGCGCGGCAAGGCGCGCGCGTCGATTACGCTCGCGCCGACGATGCCGCCACGCGTGCAATACCTCGCGGTCACGCGCACGGAGGAATCGGGGGAACAACGGCAAGCTACTTGTTCGCAATAGATCGTCCATCGTCCATCGTCCATCGTCCATCGTCCATCGTCGGGGGAGGAATTATGGCCGCCCGATTCTCAACAGTGTCCCGTCGTGAGTTTCTGCAGGCAGGTGTCGCCGCAACGGTCGCCGCTGACAGCCGGCAAAGCAGCGTGCCGGCAAAACCACAACTGGCAACAGTGAGGGCCCTGGTCTTCGACGTCTTCGGCACCGTCGTCGACTGGCGCACGTCCGTGACGAAGGAAGTCGAGGCGCTCGGGAAACGGAAGGGGTTCGCGGTGGACGGTGCGAAGTTTGCCGACGCCTGGCGAGCAGGTTACGGCCCCAGCATGAACCGCGTTCGAAGCGGTGAGTTGCCATGGACGAAGCTCGACCGGCTTCACCGGATGACGCTCGACAAGATCCTGACCGACTTCGGCATCGTGGGGCTGTCGGAAACTGACGTCGACGCCCTCAATCGCGCCTGGCACCGGTTGCGACCCTGGCCGGACTCGGTGACTGGGCTGACACGACTGAAGAAGAAATTCGTCGTTGCGCCACTCTCCAATGGCAACATCTCGCTCATGACCGACATGGCGAAACATGCCGGATTGCCCTGGGATTGCATTCTCGGAGCTGAGCTGGTGCGTCACTACAAACCCGATCGCGAGGTCTATCAATCCGCCGCAGAGTTCCTCGACTTGAAGCCGGCCGAGGTGATGATGGTTGCCGCCCATCTCGGCGACCTGCGTGCTGCGCAGACGGTGGGGTTGAAGACCGCGTTTGTCACGCGACCGCTCGAATTCGGACCGACGAGAAAGCCAGACCTGAAAGCCGATTTTCCGGTGGACATCTCGGCGAAAGACTTCAACGATTTGGCTGGTCAACTCGGCGCCTAATCGCGAATGGAGGTGGCAGATGCCATCACCCGTCGATCGTCGCGCAGTCGATCTCAGCTCGTTCCCCGATCTGGTTGTCATCTACCTCGGCATGAAAGTTCGCACGCTCGCCGGCATCAAGACGCTGCTCGGCCTGGGACCCCAAATCGACAAAGCCGGTGCCGGCCGTCCGGAAGGCCTGCTTCATTTCGAGAACAACATCATTTTCACTTTGTATCCGCTTCATCTCGGCATGCGCTGGTACTGGAAGGATTTCGAATCGATGGAACGGTGGGCGCACTCGGAACCACACCGCATCTGGTGGCAGAAATTCCTGCGCAGTTCGGGTGGTACGGGCTTTTGGCATGAGACGTACTTCATGCGCGGGGGCATGGAAGCCATCTACGATGACGTGAACCCGCCACTGCTGGGCTTCCAGGCCTTCGCGCCGAGCGTGCCTGCCCGCGGGCCGATGTTCTCGGCTCGACGCCGGCTCAACATTTCCGGTGAGACGCCTTCCCAGCCTGCCGGCGTTGCGGAGTCGGACCTGTAGACGCAGCTACACGGATTTCGGCTCGCGGTGCGGGCTCAGGAGTACGGGCTGATAGCCGCCTCTCGCCGCAAAATATGCGGCCATCGAGGCAAAGATGGCGGCGAGAATCACGCCGAGTATCGCAACGTACTGGAGCGCCGCGCCCGGGCCGAATTGATCCATCCGCGCGCCCATGACCGGCACGGCAATCGCGACCGACAGCATGCCGGCGCCTCCCATCAGAGACAGCAGAAGCGCACCGCCTTTCGGGAACTGTTCCGCCGTGACTCCCAGCATCGTCGGCCAGAAGTAGCTTTTGCCGACACCGAAGACCGTTGCGGCAGCGAATGCCACGATCGGGCTCGTGCCAGGCCGCAGTCCGCCGAGCCAGTACAATCCGATGGCGGTAAGCAACGAGCACACGACCAGGGTGAGGATCGGCGCCTTGTGCGCAATCCCGCTTCCATAGAAGCGGAGCAGGAACATCAGGCCCGCCGTGTAAACGAGGAAGAGCACGCCCTGCATCTGCGGCACGAGCGCGCTCATGACGGTCGGGAACCATTGATCCGGTCCCAACTCGACCGCCGCCGTCATCCACATGCAAATGAACAGCACGATGAAGAGCGGTTTGCCCGCTTCGCGCCACATCGCCGCGGTAGAGACGTTGGACGCGACACGCTCGGTCTTCGGATATTGGAGGAGGAGTGCCATCACGAGATAAGCAACCGCAGGCACGGCGATGCACGCGAGCTTTATCTGCCACGCGGCATTGAAGAGGTTGGTCAGCACGACGGCCAGGAGACCGCCAATCACCAACCCTCCCGGCCACCAGGCGTGCAGCATATTCAACTTTCGCGTCTTCTCCTCGGCATAGATCGTCGCGACCAGCGGGTTGATCACGCCTTCGACGAGCCCCTGCGCCAGACCCATGATCAAGAACCCGAGGTAGAGGAGCAGCGTTCCGGTCTCCCCGAAGATAGACGCCACCGGCGCACTCGGCAGCGGCGCGAACACGATCAGGCCGACACCCAGGATGTAGCCGAGCGCCGAGAGAATGTGCAGAGCGCGCATCCCCAGCGCGTCGACCAACGCGCCGCTGATGAAGATCGCGATTGTAAAAGCCCAGAACGCGGGGCTGAAGATCAGCCCCATCTGCTCGTTCGTGATCCGGAATGCGCTGCTCATCGGTGCCGCGACATCGCCACGAATCGCGAACACCATCGATGTGGTCACGAGCGACACGCAACTGGCAAGGAAGAGCTTGGAGGGGTCAGACCCTCTTTTTACGTTTTTCGTTTGAGATCTCGTTGTCATTCAATTTTCTTACGAAAAACGTAAAAAGAGGGTCTGACCCCCTATGCCAGCGCGTTCCTGCAGTACTGGAGGCATCTCGCCACTTCCTTCACGGCGTCCGAGGCCTCTGGGACCGGATACTCCAGCTCGATCGTTGCAGGCATGGTCCAGCGGTTCTTCTTCACCGTTTGAAGGATCTCCTTCAGCGGTGTATCGCCTTCGCCCCAGGGAAGATTGCCGGCGCCGCGGGCGGGCGTCTGCCGATCCTTCATGTGGAAGCTGGCGATCCTGCCGTGGAATTTCTGGAGGAACGGAACGGGGCTCTGACCGGTTCCCGCCACGTAGTGGCCGAAGTCGACGTTCGCCATGTTCGCTTTCGAGGCCGCGAACGCCTGATCGAAGACCGTCATGCTTCCCTGCGTGTGCGTGTGATAGGCAGCGTAGATCTTCTTCTTCTCTGCGAACGCGCCGATGCGCTTCAGGAGCGCGACGTCTTCCGGCAGTTCGAGCGTCACGTGCGTGGCGCCGACCGCCTCGGCTGCGGTGAAGACATACGCGTATTCATCCTCTGACATGTCCATTGTCAGAGGGAGCTTGAGCGCATAAATGGTCACCCCGGCGTCGTTGTACATCTTGCGCAACGCCTTGTAACGGTCCATCGAGGCGCTCAGCCGCCACCGCTTCGTGGCTTCCTGTGCTTCGCGCTGGGCCGCCTGTTGTGCGGCTAGCTGCTCAGGTGTGAGCTGCTGGCCACGGCCACCCCCACGCCCTCCTCCGCGTGCCGCCTGCGGCGCACCGGCAAACTGCTCTGCCGGCTGCCCCATCAGCTCGATCTCGCTGATGCCTGACGCGACGATGTATCGCAATAGAGCTTCCGCGGTTTGATCGGGCATGCTGCGATAGCTATAAGTGATCGTGCCGATGTGCACGCCGTTGATAACCGAATTCGGTTTGCCTTGCGCGAACGCCGACCTGCCGAGCAACGCGGCAGCCGGCAGGCCGGTCAGCGCGAGCTTTCCGATTTCACGTCTCGAATACTTCATGATGCTCACTCCGTCGGCGGGCGGATACAGTCAACTGATGCGCTGTCAGGGAGCACGTTTGCCGATCCGGTACAGCTTCGATGCCGTCCGAACGATGAGATTGCCATTGGCCACTGCCGGCGTTGCGAGAGTCATTTCATCGAGCGAGTTCTTCCCTATCACCTTGAACTCCGGCCCGGCCTGAATGACAAACGTATCGCCCTCTTCGCTCAGGGCGAATATCCTCCCGTTATAGGCCCATGGCGATGCCGTGAACAGCGTCCCCGAGGTAATACGCTGTTGCCGATAGATCTCCTTCCCGGTCCTCGCATCGTGGCAGCTCATGATGCCGCGATCGAGCAGCACGTAATGGTAATCGCCATATACAAGCGAGGAGGGGTTGTACGACCCGATAGCGGAAAGCGACCAGACGATGTAGTCGTTGCTGGTTGCGCCGTCCTTGAGTGAGATGTCACCGCTCCCGCCCGGACGGATGGCATAGACAGGCCGCGCCGAGTCACTGACGTACCCTGAATTGATGTACAGCAAGCCATGCCGGGCGAAGGGTGTCGGAATGTGGATTGACGACATGCCCGTCAGCTGCCAAAGCAGCTTGCCGTCGGGATCGTAGGATCGCACTGCTCGCGTCCCCGTCGTGACGATTTCGGTGCGACGATCGTTCTCCCAGACAAAGGGCGTGGACCAATTGCTGCCCTCGTCGCGGTCGACGCGCCAGACCTCCTCACCGGTCAACTTGTTGAATGCGGCGATGAACGACTGGTCGTCGTTGTCGTTCACGACGTAAATCCGATCCTTGTGAAGGACCGGCGAGCCGGCCGATCCCCAGCCGCTGCGTGTTCTGAGAGCAGGCATCGGCTTCGACCACAATGGCTTGCCGCTCATATCGAACGCGAACAATCCGGCATAGCCGCTGTATGCGTAGACACGTTCGCCGTCTGTGACCGGCGTCTCCGACGCGTAGCTGTTCTTGTCGTGTTTCGACGTTGGAACGCCGGTGTGAAGCATGCGCTGCCACCGGATTCGACCTGTCTTGAAGTCGATGTCGTAGAGCGTCCATTGGCGCGGTGACGACGCCGTTGCCACGTCGCTGCCCGTCATGGTCCCACCGAGCGAGCGCCCGATATACGCTCCCGTGGGCTTGAGCTGTTCCTGGGAACCATCAGTGTGGAGCACGGCGGTCACGAACACGTGATCGCCCCACACAATCGGCGAGCTCCAGGCGCGTCCTGGAACGTCGATCTTCCAGATGATGTTCTCGGCCGGGCTCCAACTCTCAGGCAGCGCAGGATCATCCGCGGAGACGCCGGCCTGCATTCCGCGAAACTGCGGCCAGTTCGCATCGGCGGAGAGTGCCGCGATTGCCAATACGGCAAAACTCGTCACGAGGATCGAGCGAGTCATCGCCCGCATTCTACGCCCGTTTGTTGCCGATGACAGTGGTCCACTTTCTCTTGCCCCCTGCGCTCTGGAGGGCTATTCTCGCCCGAGATGAGCTGTCGCGCCGCCGTCTGCGCTGTCCTGATCGTGTTGCCCTTGATCGTGCTGGCGAGGCCCTCGCAAGGCGGAGGGCAAGCCGGGCGGCCGCGACTGTCGGTAAAGCCCACGGAGGATTTCGCCGTCACGGGCACTGGCGAACACGCCAGTTGGCGCACGATGGCCTGGTCACCGCTCACCCGGCGGGAGCCAGACGGTCACGCCTACGACTCGCAGGTGAAGATGCTCTTCTCGAACACCGGCCTGTATTTTCTGATGGAGGGCACGGATCGGACACTCACTGCCACGATGAACGAAGACTTCATGGATCTGTGGAACGAGGATGTCTTCGAGGTGTTCCTCTGGACCGACGAGCGCTATCCCGTGTACTTCGAGTATCAGATCTCCCCTCTCAATCGCGAGCTCGCGATTCTCATCCCTAATTTCGGCGGACAGTTCCTGGGTTGGCGGCCGTGGCACTACGAGCGCGATCGGGTGACCCGCAAGGCGACGAGTGTCATCGGAGGACCGAAAACATCGCAGGCGTCGATTCAGGGATGGCGCGCGGAATTCTTCATTCCCTATTCATTGCTGAGACCACTGCAGAACGTTCCACCGAAGGCGGGCACGCGCTGGCGGGCCAACTTCTACCGTATGGACTACGACGCGGGCCGGCACACACGATGGGAATGGGCACGTACCGACGCCACCTTTCACGAGTACGAGAAGTTCGGCGATTTGCTGTTCGCCGATCGCTGAACACTCGGTCGGCAGTTATTCGCTTTACCTTCGGAGGTGTCAGATGTGGAGCCGCAGACGTTTTCTGGAGATAGCCTCGGGATTGCCATTTGTGGGAGGCCTCGTTGGCGCGGGCACGATCCCGGCCGCCGCAGCGCTTGCCGCCAGGCGGGACTACTTCCGCGAAATGGGCGTACGCCCCTTCATCAACGCCGCAGGAACGTATACAGCGATGACTTCTTCGCTGATGCCTCCTGAGGTCGTGGAGGCGATCCAATACGCCTCCGAGCACTACGTGATGCTCGATGAGCTCCACGATCGGGTCGGGGAACGCATCGCCGCGTTGGTGCGTGCTGAGGCGGCGATGGTCACGTCGGGAGCTGCGGCGGCGCTGACCCTGGGGACCGCGGCCGTGCTCACCGGCACCGACCGGAAGAAGATTGCCAATCTCCCGAATCTGGAGGGGATGAAGAGCGAGGTCATCACTCAGAAATCCCACCGCTTCGGCTACGACCATGCGGTTCGCACCTGCGGCGTGCGGATGGTCGAGGTGGAAACGCGTGAAGAGCTGGAGCGGGCACTCAACGAGAAGACCGCGATGATGCTCTTCTACAACGCCAACAACAACGTTGGACAGATCAAAGACCAGGAGTTTGCGCAAATCGGAAAGAAGCGCGGAGTCCCTACCCTCAACGACGCCGCTGCCGACGTCCCGCCGGTGGAGAACCTGTGGAAGTACACCGGGATGGGCTTCGACCTGGTGGCGTTTTCGGGCGGCAAGGGCATCCGTGGACCACAAAGCGCCGGTCTGCTGCTCGGCAGGAAAGACCTGATCGCGGCGGCGCGCCTGAACGGCCCTCCGAATTCCGATACAGTGGGCCGGGGCATGAAGGTGAATAAAGAAGAGATGCTGGGCATGCTGGTGGCGCTCGACCTCTACGTGAAGAAGAACCACGAGCAGGAGCGGCGCGAGTTCGACAAGCGTGCCGACACGATTCAGAAGAGTGCGACCGAGGTCCCCGGGGTAAAGGCGGAGATCTTCGTGCCCGAGATCGCCAACAACGTTCCACACGTCCGAATCTCCTGGGACGCTGCGGCGAAGGGGATAACGGCAGCCGATGTCGTCAAAGCCCTCCGTGACGGAGAACCGTCCATCGGGACGCGCTCAGAGCGGGACACCGTCGTCATCGGCGTCTGGATGATGCGGCCAGGCGAGGACAAGATCGTCGCCCGGCGTCTTCGTCAGGTGCTGGAGAAGAAAGGCTGATGAGAACGTGCCTTAAACGA
Source organism: Vicinamibacterales bacterium (assembly GCA_963775345.1). Classification (GTDB taxonomy): domain Bacteria; phylum Acidobacteriota; class Vicinamibacteria; order Vicinamibacterales; family JAMQPK01; genus JAMQPK01. Next base: position 515,384 of record CAVZIS010000006.1, on the reverse strand, counting down.
AAGCTCGGGGAGGAACCCATGAGACCGAGTATTTTCCTCTCAGTCCGCATTTTGTTCACCTTGGTTTTTCTGGCTCCAGGAATTGCCCTTGCCCAGACCGGCGCGGGGTCTCTTACGGGCATCATCACCGATCAAAGCGGGGCGACCGTCCCCGGTGCGACGGTGACCGCCACGAATCAGGCCACGAACGTCGCTTACACGGCCGTCGCCAATGACGCCGGTAATTACACGGTGACTTCACTGCCGCTCGGCACCTACGTCGTCACGTCGGAATTGTCCGGCTTCAAGACTGTCACGACCAGGCCGATCCAGGTCGAAGCGATGCAGATTGTGCGCATCGACTTCACGCTGGAGGTTGGCACCGTCCAGGAAACCGTTCTGGTTTCCGCCGATTCACCGATGCTCCAGACGGAAACAGCGACGGTCGGCGAAGTGATCTCGGGCACCACGGTCTCGACGTTGCCGTTGAACGGCCGCAATACCGGACAGCTGTCGCTTCTGCTGCCGGGCGTTGTCACACCCAACCCGGGCTCCTTTGCGGGTATTCGCAACACCGGCAGCGGAGGCCGGCCCTACGTCAACGGCAACCGGGAACAGACGAACAACTACACGATCGACGGCGTCGACATGAACGAGTCAATCGACAACCTCGTCGCGTATCAGCCCAGTCCTGACGCACTGGCCGAGATCAGCGTCGAAACGAACAACTACTCCGCCGACACCGGGAACGTGGCCGGTGCCGTCATCAGCAACGTCTTCAAGTCCGGCACGAATCAATTCCGCGGGAACGTCTTCGAGTTCTACCGCAACAGCGACATGGACGCCAACTCGTGGGTGAACAACCGCTCGAGCGCGCCCAAGCCCGATCGCAAGCAGAATATTTTCGGAGGAACATTGGGTGGCCCCCTGGTCGCGAACAATTTGTTCTTCTTTGGCAGCTATCAGGGGTCACGGTTCGATGCGCCGGGATTCGAAACCGCCGCGGTCGCGCCCGAAGCCTGGCGCCGCGGCGACCTCTCGAGCGTAACCGCGGCCATCCGCGACCCGCGTGCCGGCCAGGTCTTCGCCGGCAACCAGATTCCCGCTGGCCGGATCAGCCCGATCGCCGCATCGATCCTGAACAACACGACGCTCTACCCGCTGCCGAATCGGACTGTGAGTGGCGTCGTCGGCAACTACGTAGGCGAAAGGCTGGAGACCATTCGCGCCCACCAGGCGGACGTACGCGTCGACTGGAACGCTTCGAACAACGACAAGATCTTCGGACGCTTCTCGTTCGCTGAGTATCAACAACGAATCGACAAACGCCCGTTCCCGCTGCTCCTCGGCAGCAGTCAGGACGCGCCGTTCCGCAACCTGGCGTTCAACTGGAACCGCATCTTCACGCCAACGCTCGTCAATGAGGTCCTGGTCGGCTACAACCAGATCGCCATCGTCAACAACACGCGCGACTGGAACGGAATCGGGAACGCCAACGCGACATTTGGCATTGCGGGCGGACAACCCATTGCCGGCCTGAGCTCGATCGGCTGGGGCGGCGGGCTCACCTCGGTCGGCGCCGGCGCCAGCGATTCGGACACGCTCGACAAAACCTATCAGATCAACGAGAAGCTGACCTGGTTGAAAGGCCGCCACGCGATGAAGTTCGGCGGCCAGTTGCTGCATTACGTTCAGCGTCGATTCTATGCCGGCAACAACGGGCTGTTGGGTCTCTTCGGCTACGGTGGGGCGTTCACCGGATTCCCGTTCTCCGATTTCCTGCTCGACCAGGTCTTGAGCAAGGGGCGAGGGAGTCAGTCCGAGGCGTGGACGCACCTGCACAACCGCATGGCGCTGTACGTCCAGGACGACTTCAAGATCATGCCGGCGCTGACGCTGAATCTCGGGATGCGGTGGGCGTATACGCAGCCGGTCGTGGAGCAGGACAATCGTCAATCGAACTTCGACCTGAGCACCGGCCGGCAGATTCTTCCAGGCGACGACGATCGCGAGAGTCGCGCCCTCTATAACGCGTATAAGAAGGGCTTCGAGCCGCGCCTCGGGTTCGCCTACCGTCCTGCCGATCGCTGGGTCGTGCGGGGCGGCTACGGCATTACTCAGTACATGGAGGGAACGGGAGCCAATCTGCGGCTGCCATTGAATCCGCCGTTCTTCTTCGAGTCCGCTGTTCAGTACGATGCGACGACGGGTGCGGGCACGCTGGCCACGGGTTTCGCGGAATTGAGACCGCTCGATCAGCCTTCCGGTCAGAGTACGCGCATGGGATCCGAACCTGCGGCCGCAGCTCACACAGCAGTGGAATGTGTTTGCCGAATACCTCCTCGCGCCTTCCATGTCGGCCAACGTCGGGTACGTCGGCCACAACGCGAAGCACCTGGTGGCCCCGGTCGAGGGCAACCAACCACGTCCCGGAACCGGCGATCCCTCGACGTGGGCACCGCTGGATACTCGGCGTCCGTTGTATGCGACGGCGCCGCTCATCACCAATATCGCGACGACCGCATCGCGCGGCCACAGCGATTACCACGCGCTCCAGGTCAGTCTTCGGCAACGTAACGTTAACGGGCTCGAGTACCTGGCCTCGTATACGCTGGGCCGGGTCAGATCGAACAACCGCGGGTTCTACGGGTCGGCGGGCGTTGCCGCCGAGGGGGCGTATTGGATGAATACATACGAGCCGGAATGGAATTACGGCCCAGCGTTCTTCGATGCCAGGCACAACCTCGTATTCTCGGCCAACTACGAGCTGCCGTTTGGCCGGGGACGCAAGTGGGGCAATGACGCCTCGCCTCTGATGAACACCGTTCTTGGCGGCTGGAGGGTGAGCGGGATCTACCAGGCGCGAACGGGTTTCCCTGTCACGGTGATCGATGGCACCAATCCCTCGCTGCAAGGAGTGCGCGGCAACGAGCGGCCCAACTGCGTTGGGAATCCAGTGCCGTCCGACCAGAACATCAACCGCTGGCTCGACATCAATGCGTTCGCACGCGTTCCACGTGGCAGCTGGGGCAACTGTCCGGTTGGTGTCGCGCGTGCGCCGGGCTACAACAATCTCGACCTCGTCGTGGCGAAGCGGTTCGACGTGGGCAGCGCTCGTTACTTCGAGTTCAGGGCCGAAGCGTTCAATCTGACCAACACGCCGAGCTTTGGTCCACCCGCGGCCGACATCAATGCGCCGAACACCTTCGGCACGGTCACGACCACGGTCAGCACGGCGCGCACGGTGGAGTTAGTGCTGAAGTTCTTCTTTTAGGAGAAACACACGTAGGTCTTCCAGCGACAGCGGCAGCGTGTTGCCGCCGAAATCGACCATCACCGGTACATTCGTCTCACGGCGGTCAATGTTGGACGTCTGATTCACGCGCGATCCGTATGCGCCAATCGCGTGTGCAGCGTGGTCGTCGGACATGATGAAGACAATGTTCGAATGGTCGGCGTCCAGCGTTGGTACGACGATGACCACCGACAAAGCAATCGTCAAAGTCAGCACGCATCGACTTCGCGCCATAGGCGCGCCGGCAGATAACGTAATTTTTGGTCGTGTGTCTCAACGAAGCGCCGAGCCGCCGGGATCAGAGCTTAAGCGGTCAGTTTTTCTGGCGTCGCGGTGTCGCGGCTTTGAAAGAAAGCATTAAGGCCTCCTAACCACCGGATCCGGAATTCCGGATCCGGTTCGCTTCGGAGGTAGTTCAGAGGGTCAGAACGTCACCCGGGCCCCCAACTGGATCTGGCGCATCGGCTGCGCGGAGGTGATCCGCCCGAAATTAGCCGTGCCAAACGTCGCATTCGGGTTGTCGAAGTTGGCGGTGTTGAACACGTTGAAGACTTCCGCGCGGAACTGCAGCTGACTCGCCCCGCCGAGCCCGAAGTTCTTAGCCAGCGACAGGTCGGTGATCACTCTCCGGGGGCCCCGCAGATGGTTGCGCGGCGCATTGCCGAAAGTGAACTGGGCCGGCAGCGCATACGCCGTGGCGTCGATGCAGTTGACGAGGTGACCAGCGCCGCAGTTCGCCGACGGAGTGCCGACCAGATCAGGCCTCTGGCTCGGACTGCCGGTATTCGCACGGTCCGTGGATATCGTGACATTGATCGGCGTGCCGCTCTGGATCGTGGTCACGCCGCCGATCTGCCAGCCGCCCAGGACGTGCCGAAGGACCGCCTGCTGCGAGTCCCGGAAGAACGGTATCTCGTAGAGATAGCTGGCGACGAACCGGTGCGGAAGGCTCCAGTTCGACGGGGCGTAATCCCGCTGGATGTCGAAGTCATCCATCGTCCGGCCGCCCGCGTTCGAGTTCGTGCCCATGTCGTCGTTGCGGGCGAAGGTGTAGTGCACGCTCGCCTGCAGCCCCTGGCTCATGCGACGTCGCAGGTGGACGGTGAACGCGTCGTAGTCGGCGACCTGGTCGTTCTGGATGATGCGCAGGTTCCCGAAGGCCGGGTTGGGCCGTCGAGCCTGGATCGGCCCGGAACCGGGCCTCGGCGTGTTGACGAAGAAGCTGCGATCCAGGTTCTTCGTCCGCGACCCGATGTACTGAAGGTCGACGGCGGTATTCAGGAAGAGCTCCTGCTGGATGTCAAAGCTCCACTGGTTCTTCTGGGCCGGGGGCAGATCCCGGTTGGGCGAAACTACGTCCGGCGGCGCGCCAGGGCCGACCACGCCGAACGGGCTGGTGAAGGACAGCGTGGGGTTCGCCGGATCCGAGAAGAAGGTGAACTCGGCAGCGAGCGGCGGATTGTTCGTCAGGAACGTGAACGTGTTCATCTGGTTCGGGTTGTAGTAGATCCCCCAGCCCCCGCGGAGGACCGTCTTCTCGGTCAGCCGGTAGGTCGCGCCCAGGCGCGGGGCCCACAGGTTGTTGTTCGGCTCGTGAAACTCGAACCCGACCGCCGGGTGGCTCGCGGGAATGAGACCCGTGAAGTCCGCGTTCAGCATCGACGCGAAGCCTTCATACGTCTCCGCTGGCGTATGCAGCTCGTAACGCAGACCGAGGCTCAGTGTCAGGTCGCGCGTGGCCTGCCACGTGTCGTTGATGAAGAGGCCGTTGCGCCAATGCCCGACGTGGCCCTGGAGCTGGTCCACCGGCGTCCGCACCGAGATCGGCAGCCCGACGAGGAAGTCGGCCATGGCGTGGCCGGTCATCTGGCCGTTGAACGAGAAGTTACCGCGCGGGTTGTTCGCCGCCTGCCGGCCGGTCTCCACGCGCCGCGCATCGAACCCGGCGCGGACGTTATGCGCGCCCCGGTTGTAGGCGATGATGCTCGAGAGCTGGAACGTGCGGTCGAACTGCAGCCAGTTCGTGCCGCCCAGCACGACGCTGTCGAACCCGGTGATGGTGAAGTCCGGGACGCCCGGATTGTCGAACCGCACGTCGCCGTCGAAGCCGGGAATGCCGAGATCGGCGCCGGCAGACGCCAGGCCGTTCACCTGGAAGAAATTCAGCGTGTCCTCGGGCACGGAGTGGTACCCGATCCGGAAATCGTTCAGCAGGTTCGGCGTAATCGTGTGCGTATACGCGCCCAGGTAGTTCGTGTTCTTGCGGGGACGCTTGATGCCCGTAACCGGAATGATCCCGACGTTGTCGACGAACTCATCCTGCCAGTTGTAGCGGAAGTACACCCGGGCACGGTTCCCGATGTTCTGATCCACCCGGAACAGGATCTGATCCTGGTTGACGTTCGCAAGGCTGCTGCCCACCAGGTTGGCGGCGAGGCCCGGCCGGTTCGGCGCCGGGTAGTACTCCTGCAGGACCCGGAGCGCGATCGGCGACAGATCAGACGCAGGAATGATGTTACCGGGATACGGGCGGCCGGTCAGGGGATTCCTGAGCTGGGCGCTGACCTCCGAGAAATTGCCCTGCCGCATCAGCGCCGTCGGGACCGTGCCGATGGCGGCCAACTGTGCATCCTGCCGGATGGCCTCGTAGGCCATCATGAAGAAGGTCCGGTTGCGGCCGTCAAACAGTCCGGGGATGACGAGGGGCCCGTCCGCCTGCGCGGCGAACTGGTTATAGCTCCGCGGATTCGCGGGGGCGGTCAGATCCTCGAAGAACCCCCGGGCGTCGAGCTCGTCGCCCTGGAAGAAGTACGAGAGGCTGCCGTGCGGGCTGTTGGTGCCACTCTTGGTGACGACGTTCACGTGGACGCCGAGATACGATCCGAACTCGGCCGAGGTGCTGCCGGTCTGAACCACGACCTCCTCGACCGCGTCGGCGATCGGCTGCATCGAGGTCGACGGCATCAGGTTGGCCGCCGAGTTGATGCCGTCGAGCGTCAGGCTGTTCTGAATGTCGCGCTGCCCCGCGCCAATCCAGGTGCCGTCCCGTGTGCCTCTCTGCACGCCCGGCGTGATTTCCGCCATCTGCCACACGTTGCGCCCGCGAGACGGCAGCTCGGTGAGCTGCTGCGCATCGATGGTGTCCGACACAGTGGCTTGGTCGGTGGCGAGGACGGCCGCCCGGGCCTCGACAAGCACTTCTTCAGTTACGGCGCCGACCTGCAGGACGGCATTCGTGCGCACGACCTGGTTGGTCGTGAGCTCGATGCCGGTCGTTCTGGAGGCCTGAAAGCCCTGCATGCTCACGGTGATCTCGTACCGGCCGGGGCGGACGAACTGGATGTTGTACTGACCTTGGGCGTTGGTGGTGGCCTCATAGGTGTCCTTCGTGCCGGTATTCACCGCCACGACCGTCGCACCCGGAAGCACGCCGCCGCCGCTGTCGGTTACGGTGCCGACCAGCGCCGTCTGGGAGGCCAGCTGCGCCGAGGCGACCGGCGCGAAACCGAGACTGCCAGTCAGACAAACAAAAAACGCCAACGCGCAAGGTTTCATTTTTCGTGGCTCCTTTCTACTATTCGCAAGGACCGATGACGGCGATCATTGTAGAGCCTCATCGGCCGTCATCCGCTGAGAGACGCACCTCACTGCTGGGACTGCGGGCTCCGCGCGACGGGATCACCGGCAGCACGATGTGCGACGGGCGCTCGGCATCGTGGTAGATCGTCTGCTGCGCCACCTTCATCTCGGCGCTCGTGCCGAACTTCGCGCCCGTGTTCGGATTGCGGTCGAACTGCGGGAAATGGCTGCTGGTCACGTGGACCCGGACCCGATGCCCCTTCTGGAAGGCGATGGACGTGCCCACCATGTCAATCTCGAATCGGTACACCTCCCCTGGCTTCATCAGGCTCGGAGCACTGAGGCTGTCGCGATAGCGCGCGCGGACGATCCCCTCGGCCATGTTGTAGCTCTTGCCGTCGGGGTGCACGTCAACCAGCTTGGCCACGAAATCGGTATCCACGGCGTCCGAAGAGGCGTAGAGCACGACCTTGACCGGACCGGTCACCTCGAGCTCCTCCTGCAGGGCGTCGGACGTGTAAACCAGAATATCCTGGCGGCCTTCGATCGGACGCTGATCCCGCGGGCCGGTAGGCGTCGGCGTCCCGCAACAGTTATTGCCCCCGAGACTGGGAACGGGCTTGGCTGGATCATACGTGAAGCGGTCCGGCGCAGACTTCGCCGCCGGCTTCGTCCAGCTCAGCCCGCCGTTGCCCTTGTCGCTGTTGGCGCGGCCGTCGCTGGTGAAATAGAAAGACCGGTAATCCGTCCGGGCCAGCGGGTACTCCTGCTCGAACACCCATTCGTTCCGTCCCATGACGAACAGCTTCACCGGCGGCTCCTTGGCCAGGCCGTTGTCGATCCCCTGCAGCCAGTAGTCGTACCAGCGGACCTGGAGGTCCAGCGCTTCCACGTTGGCCGTGGGCCCGAAGTCGATGTCGCCGAACTCGCGGGACGCCCCGTGCCCCCACGGTCCGATGACGATATGGCTCCCCTTGCGTGCCTGCTCCGTTCCGCCCTTCTGACTCATGCCAACGTAGCCGCGCAGGGTGCCCTGGCTGAAGATGTCGAACCAGCCGCCGAACGTGTGGACGGGAACCGTGATCTTCTCGAACATCTCCTCGACGTTGAGCGGCTTCCAATAGCCGTTGTAATCCGGGTTGGCCAGCCAGTCGTCGTAGAACTTCGCATTGCGTCCCGCGAGCTGCTGCATCGTCGACAAGGGCAGGTGCCGCTGAAGATTGTCGTAGTGGAGGGCGTCCACGTCCTTGAGCGCGTGGTGCCCTGGGTTCTGCATGATTCGCGATTCCTGCCGGACGGGCCCCCAGCCGAAGTTGAACGAGAGCCGCCAGCCGCCGTTCAGCGTGATCCAGTCGTGATAGATGCTCGTCGAGGCGACCATGGGAAAAATGGTGACCAGGCTCGGCGGGGCGGCCTGCGCGGCCCGCCACTGGTTCTGCCCGAGATAGGACCCGCCCTGCATGCCCACCTTCCCGTTCGACCACGGCTGCTTGGCGGCCCATTCGACGGTATCGTGGCCGTCCCGCTCGTCATAGCGGAACGGATCCCACTCGCCATCGGACTCGTGCCGGCCCCGAATGTCCTGGAAGACGAAGACGTAGCCGCGCTGGGCGAAGTACACCGCCGCGTCGTACGCGGAGGGCGCACGTTCGGTGCTGTACGGCGTTCTCGAGACGATGACCGGGTAACGACCCTCTTTCAGGGGCCGGTAGACATCGGCATACAGGGTGACACCATCGCGCATGCGGACGGGCACCCGGTTCTGCATCTGGATGTCGTTGCGCGGCGCCACGGCGGACGGGAAGCGCACCGGGCCCCGCGCCTGCGCGTAGGAGACCGACGAGGGCTGCTCCGCCATGAATGTCGGAGCCAGCAGGGGAAGCAGCAGGAGCGTGACAAGTCGAAGCGATTTCATCAGAGTCTCTCCAGGAAACCGGTTGTTGATCGAAATGCAACGATCGGCGCTGCGTCAGCGTCAGCTCAGTCGACGTAGGCGATCGCGTCGATTTGCAGCAACTGGCCCGGGTGGGGGAATCCTGTGCTGCCGAAATACGATCGCACCGGACGAGGCTCGGGAACGCGGGTGTTGTACACCTCGTTCATTGGCTCCCAGTTGTTCGCCGAATCGACGAGCGCAACTTGGACCTGAAGAAGATCCGCCATCGACGAGCCCGCCTGCTCGAGCAGGGCCTTCATGAGATCCAGGGCATCGGCCGTCTGCTGCTTGATGTCACCGGGGCCGCCGGGCCGCCTCGATGGGTAATAGCCCCCGATGCCGCTGACGAAGAGCAGGTGCCCGGACCGGATCGCGGCGAGCGTGCCGGACGTGCCGGTAGGGTCCTTGAAGACCTGTTTGCGGGGCGGCGACCCGCCCTGCAGCGCCCCGAGGCCAAGCACTCCCGCGCCGGCCAGTTGCACCATCTCGCGCCTCGACCGCTTCTCTGCTGCCATCGCCCTCTCCTGAATCGTGCGGGGAATCGCGCAGATTGTATTGCAAGAGGCGCATCTTTTCTTCAAGAAGCTGCAATTCGTATTCGGTATACTCGGCACACACGCATGAGAGAAACGCCGCCGTCGCGCCGCCGGTTTTTGCGAAGCACGGCCGCAGCGTCGATCGGTGTTGTGGCGGCAGGACGGGCCGCCGCAGCCCACGAGGCCCAGTCGGTCGCACTTGCCGGGAGCACGTATATCACCGCCCGCAAGGTCCTTCTGTGGGAGAGCACCCGGAAGGAGTTCCGTGAGGCCGTCGAGGCGAACACCCTCAAGGCGATGATCCTTCCGACGGGCAGCACCGAACAACACAACGAGCACCTGGCGATGATCCAGGACACCGCCAGCGCCACGCTGGTGGCGCAGCAGGCCGCGCTCGCGCTCTTTCCGCAGGTCATGGTGGCCACCCCGGTCCCGGTCGGCATTTCCCCGCACTGGATGGATCGGAAGGGCACGCTCACGCTTCGGAGGGAAACGTTCCTGGCCGTGGTGTATGAGATCTGCGAGAGTCTGAAGACGCACGGGATCACGCGCATCCTGATTCTCAACGGCCACGGCGGCAACGTCGCGCCTCTGCAAGAGAGCCTGGCCGAGTTCCGCAAGAAGCTGGGGATCAAGCTTCGGGTGCACTCCTACTGGGATGCTTACAGCCGCGGAGATTGTGAAGAAATACATGGCCAGCGGATCGGCGCCTGGCCACGCCGGGGAGTTCGAGACCTCGTTCGCCATGGCCGCCTTCCCGCAGCGAGTGCGCTGGGAAGGCGTGGATTACGAGAAGGTCAAAGGACCGCTTGAACATTCAGGATCCGAAGTCCGCGCAGCTGACGACGAAGCAGTTTGCACCACGATGCGAAGCTGGCCGCACCGCCAAGGGCGAGGCGATGATTTCCATGGCGGTCACCTGGACGGCCGACGTGGTGCGCCAGATGATTGCCGAAGGCTAGTAAGAAGGAGAGACGCATGAAGGGCGACAAAAACGAGACCGGGGCACCTGGAGCCGCAGAGAGGTCTTTCGCGTCGGCAGCATGGCCACCGCAGCGGGAGTGATGGGCGGCGTCGCCGTGACCGACGCCGCGCCGGCGCCACAGGCCCCGGCGTCACAGCTTCCCGCGTCCGCGAAGGGACCGCAGGTCTACACGCGGATCGGCGTGCGTCCGTTCATCAACCTGACCGGCACGCTCACCATCAACGGCGGCGCATTGACGCTTCCCGAGGTGCGTGAGGCTTCTCACCAGGCCGCCGACCACGCGGTCGACATCGACGAGTTGATGGAAAAGGTCGGGGCGCGGATTGCCGAGCTCATAGGCTGCGAGGCCGCGATTGTGACGTCGGGTGCCGCGGCTGCCCTGAGCCAGGCGACGGCCGCGTGCCTGGCGGGCACCGACCCGGAGCTGATGCAGCAGCTGCCCGATCTGACAGGACTCAGGGACGAAGTGATCATGCCCAGGGAATCCCGCAACGTGTACGACCACGCGTTTCGGAGCTGGGGCGCGCGGGTGATCGACGTCGATACCGTGGAGGCGTTTCACGCAGCGCTCGGACCGCGCACGGCGATGGTGGCCGTGCTTGGAACCGGCGAAGCTCGAGGAGCGGTGCGGCTGGAGGCGATCGTCGCGGCGGCTCACAAGGCGGGTGTGCCCGTCATCGTCGATGCTGCCGCGGAACTTCCCCGCCGACCGGATCCGTACCTGACGCGAGGAGCCGACCTGGTTGCCTACAGCGGTGGGAAGGCGATGCGCGGGCCTCAGTGCGCCGGCCTTCTGCTCGGGCGCAAGGATCTCGTGTGGGCCGCCTTCATGAACGGCGCTCCTCATCATGCGGTCGCCCGGATGATGAAGGTGGGGAAGGAAGAGATCATGGGCATGCTGGCGGCTGTCGAAGTGCTCATGAGCCGCGGGATCGACGAGGATTTCCGTAAGTGGAAGTCCTGGCTGCACGACATCAGCGACATCGTGAGCCAGGTGCCCGGCGTTCGCACGACGATGCACGATCCGGCTGGTGCCAGCCCGTATCCCACTATGAACATCGAGTGGGATCCGCAGCAGATCGGGATCACGGCGGGCCAGATCTACGACGAGCTCTTGGCGGGTGAGCCGCGGATCATGTCGCACGCAACCGGCGACGGCTACTCGTTCCGCGTTCGTCCGCCGGCGATTCGGCCCGGAGATCAGGTGCTGGCCGGGCGCCGCATCGCCGAGGTGCTGCGACAGGCGTCGAAGGGCGTGCCGAAGAAGCCCCTCGCGACGCCGGCCGCGGATATCGCGGGACGCTGGGAGGTCGACGTGCAGTACAGCTTGGGAACGGCTCGCCACAAGCTGCTCCTCGTCACGAGCGGAAACCGCGTGGAAGGCAGTCATCTCGGCAGACGACTCCAAGGCGCCGTGAGCGGGACCGTGGACGGCGATCGCGTGCAGCTGCGCAGCAGCCTGCCCCACGAGGGCACACAGCTGAGTTATCGGTTTGACGGACGAGTCCAGGGCCAGACGATCGAAGGCGAGGTGGACCTCGGCGAGTACGGCAAGGCCCGCTGGACGGCCCGCCGCCCCGAAGGGCGGCAGGCCTGATCGATTGAATCAAGCCTTGAAAATCTCCCTGAGCCGCTTGACGGCCACCTTTTCGTCTCCCGCTTCGTTCATGAACACGGTCAGCTCGATACCCTGGGGCTGGGCTCGTCCGATGGCAATGCGCGGCTCTCCCTCCATCAGCAGACGTTCCACATCTCTCGCCGTGATTCCCAAGGTCTGTTCATCCCAATGCACCCTCACGCGGCGGATCTTGCGTGTCCGGTCCACCGGCGTGCGCTCCAGCTTCAGACCGGGCACTGCCGAGAGATGCCGTTCCAGGTACTCGGCCTGTCTGACGCACTGGCGATCGATGGCATCGAAGTCCAGCCGCGAGTACTTTTCCGCCGTCAACCAGGCCATCACCATCTCTTCCCGCCCCACCTTCATGGGCCGTCCCAGCGAATCGGAGTGAGGACTCGAATTCAACCAAGCGGACTGAATCAGATCCCGGCGCCCCGCCAGGATCCCTGAGCACTGCGGGCCGCGCATGTGCTTGCCGCCGCTGATGCAGATGAGATCCACCCCGAGACTCGCCAGCCGGCGGAGGTTGTCCCACGGAGGCAGCATGTTGGCAGCGTCGACCATCAGCGGGACGCCCGCGCGGCCGGTGATCTCGCGGCACCGCTCCAGCGAGACAGGGGTTTCCCATCTCCAGTCGCCGCTCGTCCCGCCCAGGACGTACATCATCGCCGTCTGATCGCCGATCGCATCGATCAGCGCGTGCTCCGACTCGACCTCCACGATGCGGACGCCGGTGTTGCGGACCGCGTGGTCGTACCCATTGCGATGGACCTTCTGGATGATGACCTCCTTCTTCATGCCCGTGAGGTCGGGGAGCTGCCGCACCTTCTGCGTGTCGCTTCCCGTCAGCGACGCGCAGGTTCCCAGGCAGATCGCGCCTGCGGCGCCGGAGGTCACCATGGCGTCCTCGCAGCCGATGAGCGCGGACAGCCGCTCGCCGATCTTGTCCTTCAGCTCCTCGAGGACGACGTACTCGCGGGAGGCCTGGGCCGCCGCCTCGTGCAGGTCTTCCCACATCTTGGATGCGCCGATTGTGGTGAGCGTGCCCACGAAGTTGACGACCGGACGGATGCCGAGTCGCTCGTACGGTCCCGGGCTGCGCTTCTGCGCCGCGTTCACCAACGAAGGCAGCGCGCTCATGAGCGAGCTTAGGCTGATCCCCTTCAACAACGAACGGCGCGAAACACTCATTGAATGTCCTCCCTCCTATCGGTAGTTCGTATACGGTCCGGCCTTCGACCAGTCGGTGTGGCTCAGGCCCTCGCTGTCCCACACGACTTCGCCTTCCCGGATGGTGAGCACCGCGCGGAGGCGGCGGTCGCCCTGCAGCCGGCCGTGACCGGCGTCCAGGAAGCCAAAGCGTCCCGTCTGCAGCTCGATGACGGCGATGTCGGCGAGCCCGCCTTCGTGGATGGTGGCCAGCTCCGGGCGCTTGATCGCACGGGCCGCGCGCATTGTGACGCGCTCCACCAACTGCTCGACCGGGACGCCCATGTTCAGGAACTTGGAAAGCGTCGTCATCATGTCGGCACGAGGCAGCAGGAGGCTGGTTTTGTCCATGGCCGTCGAGAGGACGTCGGGAAGAAATCCCATCCGCGCGGCGGGGATGGCGTTGCGGAACCAGAAGCCCTGGGTGCCGTGTCCAAGATCGAAAAGAACCCCACGCTTCCGCGCCGCGGTCAGGGTGTTGGTCAGATTGCCGTTCGAATCGAGCACGGGCGTGGTGAGTCCGAAGGTGTGCGTGATCAGATCGCCGGCGCGCAGTCGCTCGAGCACCAACTGTCGATAGTCCAATCCCTCCTTCTCCAGGTACTCCACCAGCGCCACGCCCCCCATCGATGCGGCGGCGCGGATGCTGCGCTCCACAGCGTCGGGACCGGCTCCCCGCAGGTGCGGACTCCGGATTCCCACGATCGTCTCGGGATGCTTGCGAGCCGTGTCGACGGCCTTCTCCACCTCGAGATCGGAGAGATCCGCTGCCGCTTCTCCTTCCAGCATGCCGCTGCCCACGATGTTGAGGAAGGCCAGCACGCGAACCTGCGAACGGTCGATCACCAGTTGCTTGAACGACTCGAAGTTCTTCCAGCCGGTGCTGCCGGCGTCCACGACGGTTGTCACGCCATGGCGGAGGGTGTTGTGATCGGGGTTGACGTTGCGCCAGCCGGTGCGGGGATCTCCCTGGCGGAAGACGGCCTGGGCATTGACGTACGCATGAAGGTCGATCAGGCCCGGCGTGACGTAGTAGGCGCTGGCGTCCACGGTGGTTCTGGCCCGGTGCGCCGGCAGGTTGACCGCGATGCGCGCGATGCGCTCTCCCACGATCGCAACGTCGAAGCGCCCGTGCCGGCCGCTCGACGGATCGATCACGATGCCGTTCTTGAGCAGCAGGTCGTAGATCGGGTCCGCTGACGCGACCACGCCTGACGGTCCCGTCGGCTGCTTTGTCGGTTCGAGCGGAGGAACGCTTGCGCTGCCCCGCCTTCGCTCGTCTGACTGTTCGCGAGCTTCGGCGGGCAAGCGCCAGTCGGCAAACGCGCGGCCGTCGCGGTCGTAGACGATCTCTCCGGCCCGGATCGTGAGAAGGTTCACGATGCGGCGCGTCCCCAGGCGCTTCTTTTCCCAAGCGTCGTGATAGGCGAATACGCCTTCCTCGATCTCCAGGACGGCGACGTCGGCCTCCCTGCCGTCGCCGAGCGTGCCGATCTCGGGAAAACGCCGGACAGCGCGCGCCGGGGTGACGGTGGAGCGGTAGATGATCTCCTTCAGCTCCATGCCGAGCGTCATCATCTTGGACATGCAGTTGGGCATGTCCGACTGCGTAGAGAGAATGCTCGAAGCATGGATGTCGGTGCTGATGATGTCCGGCGGAAAGCCGAGACTCATCGCGCGATCCGCCACAGTCCACAGGAAGCTCCCGCCGCCGTGCCCGAGGTCGAAGAGGACGCCCCGCTTGCGGGCCTCGTGCATGAAGGGCTGGATTTGCCCCGTTCGCCGGTCGAGCACCTCCACGTGCCGGTCGTTGTAGAAATGGGTGTGCAGGTCGCCGGGCCGCATCTTCTCCAGCACCTTGGTGCGCGTATCCCGCCCGGTCCAGCTCAGGATGTTGTTGTCCAGGATGACCGGACGATTCGAAAGACGGCCGGCTTCCACGGCCCGCTCGACAGAGATGAATCCCTGACCGCCGAAATGCGCGTTCTTGATACCGACAATGAGATCGGGATACTCGAGAATCTTGCGCGCCGTCGCCTGCGAGTCCATGTCCTCGACGCTGCTCTCGTTCCCGCCCATCCCAAGGCCGACGATGTTGATGAACGTGAGCACGCGAGTCTTGGATCGGCGAAGGATCTTCTCACGGTAGTCCTCGAAGTTGCGCCAGCCGGGGCCGCCCGCATCCACCACCGTCGTCGTGCCCGCGGGCAGCGCCACGTCGTCGGGGAAGAGGGCGCCGCTGTACCCGTAGTGGTGGCTGTGAATGTCCACGAGCCCAGGGACCACGTAGAGTCCCTTCAGGTCCACCCTCCGTTTGGCGGAGTCGGCGGGGATGCTCGCGGCCACGCGCGCGATCCGTCCATTGCGGATGGCCACATCCCGAACGCCGTCGATCTCGTTGGCAGGATCGATGACGTGACCGCCGGTCAGGAGCAGGTCGGTACGAATCCTGCTGGGCGGTGAGCGGAAGACCGGCGAGCAGCGCCAGAAGGACGATGATGCCGACGGCGCGGCCCTCAATCGATGTAGGCAATGCACTCCACCTGGAGCAACTGGCCGGGGCCCCGGCGGAAGCCGGTGGCACCGAAACAGGAGCAGACGGGTCTCGGCTCAGGAAAGCGCTCCTGGAAGACCTCGTACACGGCGCCCCAGTTCTTCGCAGGGTCCACGAGAGAAACCTTGATCCTGAGTACGTTGGCCATTGACGTACCGGCTTTTTCCAGGCTTTCCTTCATCATCTCTAGCGCATCGCTGAACTGCTGCCGCGCGTTGCCCGGCCCTTCGGGACGCCGTTCGGGATACCAGCCCCCGATGCCGCCGACGAACGCGAGATTCCCCGAGCGGATGGGACCGCCCACCCGTTGCTTGCCGGGCCTCGAGGATGCCCCTTGGGCTGCCATGTTCACACCACCGCGATGCAGTTGATTTCAACCAGCGAACCGGCCGCGTCCATTCACGCATCGCGGAGAGAATACCCGTCCGGACGCGGGGAGGCAAGGCTGTTCGACGTGGATGTTGACGTTGGGATCCTCATTCCGCGCGCCTCTCGCGCGAAGTGTTGTCCTGCTTCATAGACATTGTGGGTGCGACATCTCAATTCAAGATTTTCCCTTGGTCGCGGCATCACACTTCGCGCTTCACCGTCTCAGGATGTACTGCGAGCCTGGCCTCGTCTTGTCTTTTTTGTGCGCGAAATCTCGCCGGCACCAGCGTTCAAGGCGCGATCCACTTACTACGTGGCGCTATTCCATTCCGCTATATAATCCTTCGCGTTTTCCGTCACAACTGAATGCCTTTGGCATCTGGCGCTCGTCTCGGCGCTTGCGAAATCGTCGGCTGAAGTTCTTCTTCTAATCACTCGAGGAGAAAAGCGTTGCCGAACCCATCACTGCACGTTCGACGGTGTTTTTTCCGCTGCCTGGTGGTCGCTGGTGCCATCGCAGCCGCGCCTCTGATCGCTGGTCTAAAGGCCAGCACTACGACTTCGGTAGTGCCGCCCCCCGCTACGGTAGTGCCGACCTTTCCGCCTTCGCAGAGCTTCGGCGGACGCGCCGTAGCCTTGGCGGAGGCGCGTAGGTCGGCTGCTGCCCAGAATCAGGAATTCGATCTTCTGCTAAGGAGCGGTCACGTCATCGATCCGCGGAACAGCATCAACGCCGTCATGGATGTGGCCGTCACCGGAAACAAGATCGCCCTGGTTGCCGCCAACATCGCACCCGCGCGAGCCCGGCAGGTCGTGGACGCCACAGGCCTCTACGTCACCCCGGGTCTGATCGACATTCACGCGCATGTGTTCTGGGGCGACGACGAGGAGTCGCAATACAGCGACGGTTACAGCGCCGTGCAACCCGACAGCCACTCCTTCCGCGCCGGACAAACCACGCTGGTCGACGTGGGCGGCGCTGGATGGAGAAGCTTCCCGAAGTTCAAAGAGCAGGTCATCGACCGCTCTCAGACGCGCATTCTCTCCTTCATCAACATCGTCGGTTCCGGCATGCGAGGCGGACCCGTCGAGCAGAACTTGTCGGACATGGATGCCAGGCTTACGGCGATGCGAATCCGCCAGCATCCGGGGGTGATCGTCGGCGTGAAGGTTGCGCATTACAACGGTCCGGAATGGGATCCTGTGACGCGCGCGGTGGCGGCGGGCCGCGAGGCGGGAGTGCCGGTGATGGTCGACTTTGGCGGCCACATGCCGCCGCTGTCACTGGAAGACCTACTGATGAAGCATTTGCGACCCGGCGACATCCTTACCCACACCTACGCGCATGTGGGCAGCCGAATTCCGATCGTGGACGAGAACGGAAAAGTGCGGCCCTACGTCTGGGGGGCACGGAAGAGAGGTGTGATCTTCGACGCGGGCCACGGCGGCGGAAGCTTTCTGTTCCGGCAGGCGGTCCCCGCAATGAAGGAGGGATTTCATCCGGACGTGATTAGCACCGACCTTCACATCGGGAGCCAGAACAGCGGCATGAAGGACATTCTGAACACGATGTCGAAGTTCCTGAACATGGGCATGCCGCTCGCGGACGTCGTCAAGGCCAACACCGCGCGCGCAGCCGAAATCATCAAGCACACCGAGCTTGGTCATCTCGGGGCCGGCGCGGAAGCCGACATCGCAGTCTTGGCCGTTCGGAACGGGACGTTCGGCTTCATCGACGTGTCGGGCGCGAAGATGATGGGCAAGCAGAAACTGGAGTGCGAGCTCACGGTTAAGGCTGGTCGGGTGGTCTGGGATCTCAATGGAATCTCGCGCCCGTTGTGGACGGAAAAGGAGGGGTCACGATGAGGCCACGCGATGTAATGCTCGCAGCTCTGTTGATGGCAGCGATAGTCCCGTGCGAAGTCTTCAGCGCAGGGCTCGACGCGGGCGGAAGAACGGTTGAAAGAGCGGAAGATCACGCTGCCGGCGGCACCCGCTCCCGTCGCCAATTATGTGAGAGCCGTCCGCGTCGGGAACCTCCTCTTTGTGTCCGGCACGACTTCGCGGGATCTCAAGCCGTTCGGGAAGGTTGGAAAAGAGCTCACAGTGGATCAGGGCTATCAGGCAGCGCGGCATGCGGGTTTGCTCTTTCTGGCGAATGTGCGCGCAGAGCTCGGTTCACTCGATCGTGTGAAGCGCGTCGTCAAGGTCCTCGGCATGGTGAACTCCGCCGACGGATTCGGAGATCAACCTGCAGTTATCAACGGGTTCTCCGACCTGATGGTGGAGGTGTTCGGCGAGTCGATTGGTAAGCATGCACGTTCCGCCGTGGGCATGGCCGCGCTGCCCGGCAACGCCCCGGTCGAAGTAGAGGCGATCCTCGAGATCGAATGAAACCTAGCCGGTAGCCGATGGCCGGCAGCCGGTAGGACGTCAAAGGGACGGCTGATTCGTCCATCGTCCATCGTCCATCGTCCATCGTCAGTGACGCTCGTGTCCGGCTTTAGCCGGACCGTGAGCAGCGAACAATCCGGCGGACGAGCAGTCGAATGAATGAACGAATGATTGAATACGTTCTCCGGGTCGTCGCGCTGGTGAGCCTCCCGGCGCTGACGTTGAGCGTCGTGCACGCGCAACAGGCTGCGGCTCGATCCGTGAAAGACGGCGTTTATACGGCCGTGCAGGCCAGGCAGGGCAAAATCGTGTACGACGAATATTGCCTGGAATGCCACGGCACGATGGCGTCGGCGACGCCCGACATGGCGCCGCTGCTCAACGATTACGTGTTTCAGGCATCCTGGAAAGATCGTTCACTCGGTGAGCTGTTCGACAAGATCCGCAATACGATGCCGCCCAATAAAGCCGGCACCCTGTCGCCGCAACAGTTGGTCGATCTCGTCGCCTACATTCTGAGCGCCAACGCGCTGAAGGCAGGCGATGTGCCGCTCACTGACGATCCTGAAACGCTTGAAACAGATCCGGCTGGACGCCGGACCGCCGTGACCTTACTGGCGCACCAACATCGTTTCGTTGCGCTTCGGCACCTGGCCGACTTTGATCCGCGCCACTTCCTTCAAGGCCTTGATATCCACGACTGAAACGACGTTCTCTCCGTCGACCGAGACATAGGCGAACTTGCTGTCTGGTGTCGTTGTCACCCAGTTCGGACCCAAACCCTACCTCGAGGCCGCCGATGAACTTGAGATCAGGGAGCGAATAGACATACACGCTGCTGTTGGTCGTGCTGTTGGCAACGAGGGTCTTGCCATCCTCGGTCACTTCGATGCCGTGCGCGGAGTTGCCGCCGACCCCGGGCTTCTTCCCGGAGCTAACGGTGGATACTTGATTCTCGCGACTTCCTTGCGCGTCTGAAAATCGACGACAGCGAATCCGTCGAATCCAGTGAGCTGCGCGAATATTCGCTTGGTCGACCCATCGGGATTTTTTTCAAAGGTCATCGGACGGATGCCCAGGTCGAAATACTGCGCCCACACGGGCATATCGGTCCCGGTATCGACCGCGGTGATGTTCCGTGCGCCGATCATGCCGGCGATCGCGTGTTTGCCGTCTGGCGTCACATACACATTGTGCACACCGCCGTGCACGGAGATGGTTTTGGTCTTTGTCTGCGAGGCCGTGTCAATCACATCCAGCGCCCCGGGCGCCTGTGCGATCGCCACGTACACTTTGCGGCCATCAGGAGTGATCGCAAGGTTGTTGGGGTGTCCGCTGAGCGGGATCTTCTTGGTCACCTTCATCGTCTTGGTGCTGACGATGTCGACCGTGCTGTCGGCCTCATTGCTGACGTAGATCCAGCTGCCGTCGGGAGACGCCTGGGCGCCATGGCCCCGCTCGATCCCGTCGACCTCCGCCAGAACCTTGTTCGTGGCGGCATCGATGATGTGTATGGAATCGCCGGCGCTGTTCGTCTGGATGATCCAGACCTTGTCGGCGGCCGTTAACGGCAGCGCGAGAACGAGGATTGCCACAGCCGCCAGACAACGCCGCGTTCGCTTGTGACATCTTCATGGTTCTCTCCTTCAACGGCCACCTGCCGTCTTGCCGCGCACCCACGCAGCGATCGTCTGGAACTGCGGATCGTTCTGGGACGTGAACTGTCTGCCGCCGTTGTGGAACTCGTCGCCGCCGGCGGAAGGCTCCAAGGGATGCATGAGCAGCCGGCTCTTCAGCGGCTCGCCAGGAATCACGAGTTTAGACACGGCCTCGAAGTTGCGGCGCGACTGCTCGTCGTTCCAGCTCGTGGCACCCTGCGAAAGCGGCTGCAGAAATCCAACGCCGCTTCCAGTGCCGGTATGGCACACCACGCAGCGCGTATATCCGGGCCGCTTCTCGAGAAAGATGGGCTGGACCTGCGTCTTGAAGAATTCGAAATCGAGCGAAGGCACACTCGACGAGGAAGGGGGCTGCTGGGCGAAGAACGCAGCCACGACCCAAAAAGCGATAGGCATCATCGCGTCCTCGTGCTCGGGCATTCTAACACCAGGTCCGATTGGTTAGCGCGCCCCTTCGGGTTCCTGCCGTCACAGTGAAGGCAAACCGCAAGGCAGGAATGCGGTTGCCCGGGATGATCGTCGGCATAGGTGAGTTGAGGCAGGCGATACAGCTGCTGACCACCCTCAGGCCCCTGATAGATGCCCGGATAGAAGATCGATAAGGTGCACGCCGGGCGGAGCCGGCCGCTTTGAAATTGATGACAACGTCTCCCTGGCTGTTGAACCCGCACGCATAGCCCATGTACGCGTTGTCGTAGGTCGCCACGTAGATGTTGTCGTAATCGGTCCAGCCGACGCCCTTGAGATGAATCGTCACGGGTGTGCCCGCCGGCCCGGAAGCAGGCGAGATGCCGACCACGCTGGTCTCGATGACGAAATGAGTGCGCGCGAGGATCTTGTCGCCGCTGCGGATCGATATCGCTGTGAAGTCCGCCAAGGTCTTCCGGCACAACCAGCGGAACGTCGATTCGTCCGTCGGTTCCGACGGTCAGCTTCGCGATCTCGTTGTCCTTGGGGGCAAACCCGCCTCCCGACACCCGGTTGCCTTCCTGCGTCTCCCAGACAATCGAAACACGCGTGTTTGCCGGCAGTCCGCTTCCCTTGAGTACCGCGCGTGTCAGCACGGGCCCCTGAGTCGGGGTGATGCTCAAGTCTTGCGGGGCCGCTGCTCTTCGGTTGCCGGCGGAACCGGCTGCTTCTGGTAAGGCTCCGCGAACGCCGGCAAAGGCGACGTTTCCTGGCGTGACGCGAAACACGAATTCGGGCCTTGGCAAGTACGAGTTTGGGGCTTGCTCGTGATTCAGATAGCCCTGACCCATGTATCCGGTGTAGACCTTGACCTGATGCTCTCCGATTGAGCCGGACGCGCGAAACCGGGCAATCGCAGAGCCGCGCGTGTTGGTCGCCGAGACCCACCCGACCTCCTGGTTGTCCCAGTTCACGACCCACGTACTCTCCATCGTCCGCCATCCAAGTCCCTTGGCTCGAATTTCAATCGGAGTGCCCACTGGGCCTTCAGTTGGATGCATCTCGAACGTCTGGCCTACATCGATGCCACCTTGAGCGAGGGGCACGCCGTTATCGGACAGGAACACTTCATGAACGCCGCCGTAGTCTTCCGGCACCTTGAACCGCACTGAAACACGACCATCGGAACCGACGATTGCCTGCGCGAGGGGCCTGGCTGTGTTGGTGAACTTCTTCCCGCGAAAACGGTAATAGTCCTCGATGACCCAGCCGCCATTCACCGTTCCCCAAACCAAATCAAGCTTTCGATTCGGCGGCAATCCTTCGGCGATTGCGTCGATCTCGACATCCGCTACGAGCTTCGTGTTTCCGGGATAGCTAAGTGTGAGCTTCTTGGGTGATGCGCCGGTGGCCGCCGCAGGCGGAGCGCCTGCGTTGCGCCCACAAGCGGTGGCGCTCACCAACACGAACAGCGTGATGAGGAAACGTGCAACAGAGGGCGAAGCGAGGGAGAGTCGCGACGTGGGACCTACTCCACGATCGTCACTTGGGAGTCTTCGACAACGAACGGCTTGAATTCTCCCGTGCGGCCGTACTTGTCCTTGGCGGTTACCGTGTAGCGGACAATGCCTGTCGGCGCCGAGTCGGGGACGACCCATTTGGCCACCCAGAATTCGCGCTCGGGCTGCTTCACCGTGCCGCGATAACGCATCGGAAGATCCTGGGTCACGCCGCCATATGTGAGATGGACGACGAACTCAGCCGATGGCTCCATCTTGCCCGTTTCGGAATCGATTGCGGTCATCCGGAATCCGACGGGGTCGCCCCGCTTGAAGCGGCTTTGAAGCGCACAATTGCCGGGCGCGCCGGGTTTACCCAGAAACAACGCGACATCGCCGAACACAATCAGCCTGCCCTGACGGGCAGCAGGCGCCGCCCCCTGGAACGCGGAAGGCTTTCCGGAACCAATGAGCATAGCCGTCATCAGGACCAATAGCGCCCTTGTTGCTCGATGCACCGTCAGACCTCCATCTTCAGGCGAAGTCTAGCCGATTTACGAGCGCCGTTACAATGCGCCCGGGCGTTAGACTCTTCGTCATCGTATGGATACCGCGGTCAAGTACCAACAGCAACTTCTCAACCAGGCCCGGCAGATCTACCATCACACGCCCATCACCGACCGAACGGTCCAGGCTGTACCTCGCCACGCCGCGACATCTGTTTGTCAGGCGCTATCGGGAAAGCGCCAGCAAAGAATGGCAGCATGTCAGCGAGGACAACCTGCAGGAGCATCTCGCGACAATTTATTCGGACAGGCCACTCATACTGCTTGGTGAAGACGATGACAATGTGCCGTCGACGATTTCCCAGCCGTCCTTTGTGCTCCGAATGCTCGACTTGCTGCAATTCCAGCCGGGACAGACCGTCTTCGAGCTCGGCGCGGGTTCAGGATGGAACGCCGCCCTGATTGGTCAGCTGGTTGGACCACACGGCCAGGTTTACAGCCTCGAGATCATTCCCGAGCTCGCACAGGGGGCTGCACAGACGATCACAAAGCTGGGGATCAAGAACGTCCACATCGGGGCGGGTGACGGAGGCGACGGGTACAGCTCCGCTGCGCCTTACGATCGCGTGATATTCACCGCTGGGACCTACGACCTGCCGCGGCAGTTCTATGAGCAGGTCAGGGAAGGCGGCTTGTTGTTGGCCGTGATCAAAAACGAAGGCGGTGGCGACAATCTCTTCATCCTGCGCCGGATGGGCGATCACTTCGAATCGGTCTGTTCAATGCCTTGCGGGTTCGTGCAGTTGACGGGCAGGTACAAGATCGATTCCATGGATCCAGCCGTCTTGGAAGAGCTTCCTGAATGGAGCGAGTTACGGCATCGTCAAACGGCCAGAAGACCGTTCTGGTGGGGCGGTAAAGGGAGCGAGTTGTTCAGGTGGCAGACCATGGGGATTCGCTCGTTTCTCGGCATCACGGAGCCGCTGCTCCGGACCTTCAAGGTACCCAGGTCGGACAATACGATGGAGCAGCATTACTTCGGGCTTTGGGATCGTGAACACATGTCGCTCGTGCTCGCCAAGGACGATGAGCTAATCTCGTACGGCTCGCCGAGGGCAGAAGACTGTCTGCTGCGACAGGTCCACAGATGGGTGGACCTGGGTATGCCTACCGCGGCAAGCTTTACGCTCAAGGCCTGCAGGAGCGATCAGCCTCTTACGCAGCGCGAAAACCAGTGGTTGATCAGGCGCGCCGAGTCGCAATTCTTGTGGAGCCTGGAAGCCTGAAATTGGAGAAGACGATGCCGAATCGCCGGGGCTTCTTCGGGAGAATGTTGGGAGCGATGGCGGGAACGCTGATTGGGGGTCGCGGGCTCGCTGGTACCACCCTCCCGCCCCAGATCGGCGCACCGCCAGGCAAGCGCCGTCAAGTGTTCATCGATGGGCGTCGCGTGACGACAGTGGACGTTCATGCGCACTGTTTCGTGCCCGAGGTCTGGGACCTGGTCAAAGCTACCCCTCTGGCGGACGTTGCGAAGAACAACCTCACGGGCAACATCGCGTTAGGCGACCCGCAGCGACTGATCGACATGGACGCTCAGGGCATTGACTATCAGGCGATCAACGTCAACGCCTGGGGGTACTCCGCGGACCGCGCGCTCGCTCACGACCTGATCCAGCTTCAGAATGAAAAAATTTCACAATGGTGTGCCGCGCACCCGGATCGCTTTGTAGGGATGGCAACCCTCGCGTTGCAGCACCCGGATCTGGCAGCCGATCAGCTGGATCAGGCAGTCGGAAAGCTGGGAATGCGCGGCGCCGCCATCGGGGGCAGCGTCGAGGGGCAGGAGCTCTCCGATCGAAAGTTCGATCCGTTCTGGGCAAAGGCGGAACAGCTCGGCGTCGTGCTGTTCATGCACCCGCAGGCGGCACCTGGTACCACGCAGAACCCTCGGTTGCAGGGAAAGGGGGGCTTGGGAAACACCATCGGCAATCCGCTGGAAACAACCGTCGCTCTTTCTCACCTGATTTTTGAAGGCACGCTTGATCGGTTCCCCGGCCTGAAGATATGCAGCGCCCACGCGGGCGGCTATCTGCCTTCCTACAGCGGCCGGTCCGATGCGTTATGCGGGCGGGGCGGCGGCGCCGACTGCAAGGCGCTGAAGAGGAAGCCGAGTGAGTACTTCAAGGAACAGCTCTACATCGACACGATGATTTTTCGCGAGGAAGGTTTGCGACATCTGATCGCTGAAGTCGGCGTCAGTCACATGGTCTACGGGACAGACTATCCGTTCGACTGGCCCAGTGGCGTCGACTTTGTTCTCAAGGCGTCTTTCTTGAGCAACGCCGACAAGGAAGCCATTCTCGGAGGGAATGCGATCAAGTTGCTGCGAATCAACATCTAGGATTCGTGGGACTATGAGCAAGGCACTCACGGTAACGCTCGCGATCGCGCTTTCGGCTGTGGTGCTGCCAACCAACGGCGCGCCGTTGAGTGCCGTCATGCTGGCCGGAATCCGAATCGACAATCCGGGACCACAGGAGGGGGCTCAGTTCGGTTTCGCAGTCGCCGGACTTGGTGATGTCAGCGGAGACGGTACCGGCGATCTCGCCGTGGGCGCTCCGGGAGCGGGTCGCGTCTACGTCTTCTCCGGCGCGGATCGGAGCGTCCTGCACGAGATTGGCGACCCCGACGTTCTGACGGGCACGCCGTGCGCACCGACCGAGACGGCCGCCTCGCCGTGCAACTTCGGTTACTCACTTGCCGACGCCGGCGATGTCAACGGGGACGGAGTTGACGATCTCGCCATCGGAGCGCCGGGACCCTTCGGCATCGTCTCGCTGCCTTGCGGCATCATCGATCCGAATGAGCCATGCCCGGAGATGGGCCGCGCGTTCATTTTCTCCGGCGCTACGGGCGACCTGCTCGTGAGGCTCGCAAAGATCGAGGTCTCGTTGCGGGGTGTCTCCCTGGCTGCGCTCGGTCTGGTCAATGGCGACTCGGTGCCCGACGTCGCTATGGTGGCCTCGGGCAACATCTTCGGAGCCGGCGGCGTCGTCGCCGCCTTCTCCGGAGCAGACGGAAGCGTCCTGTGGACTCAGCCTCCGCTACCGACTAACGTTGGCATCGCCGGCCTTGCAGTCGCTCCGCTAGCGGCCGTCGACGATCTTACGGGAGATGGCGTGGCCGATCTTGTCGCCGGCGCGGACTGCGCCGAGCTCAACCAGGTGAGTTGCGCCGGTAAGGTTTACGTACTTTCGGGTGCGACCGGCGCGATCCTGCGCGTGCACAACAATCCGAGTCCTCTCGCGGAGGATGGCTTCGGGGTCGCAGTCGCCAATGTTGGGGATCAAGACGCTGACGGCGTCGTGGACTACGCGGTCGCCGAACCCGGCGGATTGGCGTCGGCAGAAAGCCTGGTTCACCTCTTCAGCGGCGCGTCGGGTGCGCCTATCGGGTCTCCACTTGCGAGCCCGGTGGACGAACGGAACGCGCCCGGTTCGACGCGGAGAAGCATGGCGCTCGCCGGCGTCGATGACAAGGACGGGGACGGAGTGGCCGACTTCTGGGTTGGTGGGGCATCTTCTGGCGCAGCTCACCTGTTGAACGCTCAGGGAAACGTCCTGGTCTCGGCGGTCGACTCGATGCCGGGATCAGACTTCGGAGTTGCGGCGGCAGCTATTACTGCGGTGCCGGGTGGAACCGGCTTGGACGTAGTGGTTGGCGCTCCCAAGCGGAAGGTCGATCCGATCCCCGAGGCTGGCGCCGTCTTCCTGCTGCGGCCCGAGGCAGATCTGGAGGTTGCCAAGGTAGCGATACCCGCGGACGCCGTTCCTGGTGACACCGTGACCTACTCCGTCACGGTGACCAACGGCGGGCCATTTGCCGCGCTCGCGGTCCAGGTCCTCGACGGAATTCCTGCTGGTACGTCTTTCGTTGCGGGATCGCTGGCCGACGATCCTGCCTGCACGTTCAACGCTCTGCTTAACCAGGTTGAATGTGCGCCAGGAACGCTTGCGGTCGCCGCGAGCTTCAACTTCGATTTCGAAGTGCATGTTGCCGACGACGCGGTTGTGCCGGCCACTGTCTCGAACACCGCCGTTGCGACGACGAACAGCCCCGACCCCGACAGCTCCAACAACACTGCGACGGCAGTTTCCGACGTCACGTGCGACGTGGTCGGGACGCCCCAAGACGACGTTCTCGTTGGCACCGCGGCCGGCGAATCGATCTGCGGTCTCGGCGGAGACGATCACTTGATCGGCCTCGGCGGGGACGACGTCCTCGTCGGCGGCGCAGGCCACGACGTGGTGCATGGCGGACAGAGTGACGACGTGCTCCGTGGCGGCTCGGGAGCGGACCAGCTTCATGGTCAGACCGGAGCCGACGTTCTCAAGGGCGGAGATGGCGACGATTCGCTCTTCGGCGGTTCGGATTTCGATTCTCTCGACGGTGGGAACGGGTTCGATACCTGCAGGACGCAAGCCGATGGAGGAGCGGTCTCAGCTTGTGAAGCGGGGGTGCCTTAGCGCCGGGTAACGGTTAGAAGAGTAATTCAGCTTCAGCGCCGGACCAGCGTGGTCTGACATCTTCGCATCGAACGCTCCCTATCGCCGTTTCAGGCTACTGGGGCTTACCTATCGCAAAGACGGTCTTGAGGCCGCGGATGACGATCAGGCCGTCCGAGATCGCCGGTGTGGCCATGACAACCTCTCGCATTTCGTTCTTGGCCAGCAGTTCGTACTTTGGCCCGCCCCGGATTACGAAGATGTCGCCGTCTTCGCTGGATACATAGAGCTTCCCGTCCGAAGCGACTGGCGAGGCACTGAACGCGCCGCCCTCAGCGATTCGTTGCTGGTAAATGCGTTCGCCGGTACGGACCGCGTTACGCTGCGAGCACTCCATTGTTCAACAACACGTACAAGTAGTCGCCGTAGATGATCGGCGTCGGAATGTACGGCCCTCCGCGGTTCGTGCTCCACGGGATGAACTCGCTCCGGGTCTGGCCGTCCTTCAGCGTGATATCGCCGCGTGCGCCTGGTTTGATCGCATAGATCGGCTGGATGCCGCGCGCGTACCCATTAGTGACGATCACAAAGCCAGGACCAAGGATCGGCGTCGGAATGGCGATTTCTGAGTTGCCCGAGAGCCGCCACAGCTCCTTGCCGGTTGCGGGATCGTATCCGCGCGTGAAATTCGTCGCCTGCGTCACCAGCTCCGCCTGCCCTTCGTGCTCCAGAATCGCGGGCGTGGACCACGACGGGATTTCTTCGCGAGAGGTTCGCCACACCGGCGCCCCGGTGGCAATATCGAACGCCGCGACGAACGAATTCTTCTGAATATCGCACTGAACGATGACGAAGTTTTTCCAAATAATTGGCGAGCTGCCCATGCCCCACTCGTAGTCGGGATCGTAGAACCACCCGGCATTGAGCACGCCGAGGTCGCGCTTCCACAGCAGCTTGCCATCGAAGTCGTAGGCGAACAACCCTTCCGATCCGAATGACACAACGACCCGGCGCCCGTCGGTGACCGGCGTCGCAGACGCCTGGCTGGATTTTGGGTGTCGCTTGGTCTTCGGCACGCCCTCATGAGCCACGCGGTCCCAGAGAACCTTGCCCGTACGCTTGTCGATCGCGACGAGCCGCCACGTATGCGGCGAGGAGTCGTTCAACGGCTCCACATTGCCGTACAGCCCTGTCCGAATGCCCGCTTTGGGATCACCGCCGATCGCGGTCGACACGAACACGCGGTCGCCCCATGCAATCGGGCTCGACACCGCAACGCCGCTGACCGGCGTTTTCCAGCGCACGTTCTCGCCAGTAACGATGTTCCACGTCGTCACCGTCGCATGACCGTCGGCGACGCCCGAGGCGGCCGGTCCTCGAAATGAGGGCCAATGCTGTCCTGACAGGGAAACGGTCGCCACTGTCGCCAAGATGATGGTGAGTAGGGATCGCATCATTTGTTCGACTCCACGCGGTTGTAGGTGATGGCATTCGGCGGCTGGCCCCAAGAGAACCCGACCACTCTCCCATCCTCCACGCGGAACGACAGGGCGGGGCTAGGGATGCCTATAGGGGGGATCTCGATAGCCGAGAATGTCGTGGCGCTGCGCGCGGCAAACGAAATCCGTTGACCGACTGCGGCCGCGGCCGGACCCCCTGCCAACCGACCATTCGCGACGACCAAGACCATCTCGGGACCTGACGCCGAGCGGTACGTGCCGGCAAACCGTGCGAGCTCGGTTTCGCTCATCTTGAATTCGACGATCGGTTTCGCACCGGCTTTCTCGAGCAGTGCGACGATCTCGACACGCTTTGCGGAACGAGCGCCTTCGAGCGCGTTGCTGAGCGCGTCTGCGGATAATCCTCCGACATCGAGTATCACGCCGGCGATCGCCACGTCGCCCGCCTGGACAGAGCGAATCAGCGCCTCGTCTTTTCCTTCCGCACCATGCTGAAGCAGGAGCCTGACGACTTCGGCGTGCTGAGGCGTGCGCGACTTGGCTGGATTCACCGCCCACGTGAGAGGTGTCGCGTTGTAAAACGTATCCTTGACGTTGACCGCCGCGCCCCGATCGAGCAGCAGCTTGACCAGTTCCGCATATCCTCGATCGGAGGCGTAACGAAAGAGCTGTGGTGCCGTATCGGAACTTCGTATTGACGTCGACCCCTTCATCAAGCAAGCGTTTGACTGCGGCCACATCCCCTCGTCGAGCCGCTTCCGACAAGGCATCGGCTTTGTCCGTCGAACCGGCTGGCTGCGCAGAACCCAACGATGCGGGCAGGATTGCAAGAAGGGCGACGGCGGCAAGATCGGTCAATCGGATCATGAGACCCTCCGTCGAGAACTTCACGCGGGGCTCTCGCCATAAGTGGGAATGGATCGACGGCATATTACATCCGGCACCAGGCGGTTGTACGAGGATCTTGCTCGATCGGCCGTCGCTGCTTCACCAGAGCCTTCAGGTCTTCAATGACCTCGGCTTCCACCGCGGAGGGAATGCGGTCAAGTTGCTGCGCCGCTGAATAACCTCAATAGTTCGTCAGCCGTGAAGGCGCGCGAACCGTGACGCCTTTCCGCTTCGACGAGACCGAGAGTTTGTCTGTCGGTTTCACGCCAGCGGGCAGCACGCATGTCAGCGCATATTGGTTCAGCAGTTCGTCGGCCAGCTGATCGAGCGTCGGGATTAGCGTGGTCGAGATGACCTGGTCGTGGCGCCCACCCGATTCGCGGGAACCGTCGCCGAGCACCACGCCGAGATTGTGCGCGCTTTCCACGGTTTCGTCGTCATGGAGCTGGGCCTGCTCCGTGGAAATGCCCTGCCTGGCGACAGAGGGTGCCGGGCGTTGGGCGCCCACAGTGGAAACGACGTACAGGATGGCGCCGCTCTTCTGAAGCTGCTCGCGCACCTCCCTGCCCGAGAGTGTCGTCGACGCCTCGCCGCCGACTCTCACGACGACGATCACCGGGCGCCTGCCCTCGTATCTCACGTGTTTGGTCGCGTCCCGAATCGTTTCCAGGAGCTGAGCGCCGCTCTGCAACCCCCGCGACCCAAGACGCCGGAGCCCCGCTCTCAAGATGCCGATGTCGGATGAGTAGTCGACAACGGTTTCCGGCTGCATGAGCACCGAGATGAGCGCAATTTCGGCGCGACCCGACAGTCTCTGGATGAAATTCGCGATCCCGCCTTGGAAGCCGCCGGTGCCGGCGTCAGAAACCAGCAGCGCAATTCGCATCACTGCCTGTGCAGGACCGGCGCTCGTGACTTCGAGCCTCTTGCCTCCGACCTTCACTTCAAACTCGGCGGCTTGGAGGTCCGTGACCGCGTTCCCCTTCTTGTCGACGGCAGTCACGTGCACCGTACGAGTGCTATCGCCTGCGGCGCCTGCACCAACGCTCGAGCTCGCTCCAGTGATGAGCGCACTGGCGATCACCCAACCAACGCCCGACGAAGTCAGCAAATATGACATGTTCTCTGTCAGTTCCGCCGAACGATCACGAGCCAGTCTTCATCCGGACGATCAGGCGGCATACCCAGCGAAGCGTCTGCGCCGGCTTTCACAAGTGAGACAGTCCCCTGTCTGAGAGGCCCGCCGCTTCTCGGATCGAACCAGCTGACCGAAAACTGGCCGGTCGCTTTCGAAAGGTCGAGACTGGCCGTCCCGCCTGACGGAAGGTAAACCAGGTACAGCTCGCCAGCTTTCGCAAAGCCATACCGGCTGTTGTCGTATTTCGGATTGCCCACCAACTCGTCCGCGTTCGTCATCTCCCAGTATGGGATCTTCTGGGCGCGGAAGAAGTCGATCGCGATGCGGCCGTACTCCCAGCTTCGGTCGCGGCTGCGGAAATTCTCGGCCACGAGATCGTTGTCCGGCAACGCGTATCCGAAGTAGTACTCGACGCCTGCTCCACCAGCCATCAGATTGCCCCACAACACGTGTTTCCGAATGTCGTGGAGCGTGTAGCCGACGTCTCGCCCCTGTGCGTCTTTTCCCGCGAAACCCGCATATCCGGGATCCGGCGGTACGCCAAGACTGGCCGGCCCCTGTTCGTCATTCGCGACAACCCAGGGTTTCTTCGACTGCGCGGACGCTCGCACCCATCTGACAGTCCGCTCGTGCACGGCAGACCAACTCATTTGCAGCGAGGCGCCCGTGAAGGGCGAACGGTCTCCCAGCAGCGCGGGATACACGCTTTCCTGGGCGTTCGGAAAGGTGTGAACGACGATGTGATGGCCGCCATAGGGGTCGACGTCTCTGAGATTTATCGCCATCGCCAGCTGCTGTTCGCTCGATTGGGTGTTCTCTTCGCCGATGTTCCAGTTCAGCGCCAACTCGTAACCGAATCGGGCGACGAGCTCTCGGATGTACAACTTTCGCTCCTGACCGAGATCTCCACCGTCCAGAGATTCCATCACGGCGTTTGCCGGGCCCCGCTGCGACCACGAGCGGGATCACCGCCGCGCTCGCCCGGATTTCCGCGCACGTTGTCGTCGATCTCGTTCTCCTGCAGCTTGAAGTGCAGATACATCCCCTTGTGCTGCGCGTAATCAAAAACAATTTGCCACTGGTCCAGCTTCGAAACGTCGTAATGGAACTTGTCGTCGCGGCTCACGAACGGCCAGACGTTGTCGCCATCACCGCCGGCGTTGTAAGGCAGAAACGACAGGGAATTCACGCCCCGTGACGCCAGATAGTTGATGGCCCCCACCAGACCCTTGCCTTTTCCGTCTTTCCACGTGGGATCGCCGGCCGTCCAGTCCTGAACATGCGCGGCGAAGGTGTGAAGGGGCACCTGCGCCTTGCGTGCAATGGTGCCGTCGAAGTCGGCATACGCCAGCAGCGTCTCCGGCGAGTCCGCTCCGAGCTTGAGGAAGTAATCTCCGCTCCCGGCAAACTGGAGGTAGTGCTTACCCGCATACTGCAACCGGCCGCGCGCCCGAAAATCCGGAGCTTTCTTGTCGGTCGCGCCGATTTGAAGGGTGCCCGTTCGTCCGTGCAACGGCCGCACCGGCTGGCCTGCCGAAGCCGCAGCCAGCCCCACGCCTTTGCCGGACACAAACGAAATCCTGTAATTCCACCTGCCGGTTTTATCCGGGGCCAGATGCGCGCGCCATTTGTTTCCGGCGGTCGCTGATGACTGTGCCGCGTCACCGTCGGCTGCGAAGTAGCCAGGTACGGCGTATGAGGGGGCGCCCGATTCGTGAGTGAAGGTCACCGTCAGCCGGTAGTCCAGGAAGGGATTGGGCTCGTTCGAGGATTCATCGGCCTGCGGGCCGGTGAGGGTCAGGGTGACCTTGTGCCACTGGCGCAACTCTCCGGAGACGGCGACTTCGGAACCGGCGGCGCCCTGCCCCTGCAGGGCCACTGGCACCAGGCCGGAGATGGCGAGCGTCGCAACGGAGACGGCGATGAGTGCTTTCACGTACGACTTCGTTATTCCTTTTTTCCTTTTCCTTTTCGTTTTCCTTTTTCCTTTTTCCTCCTTATCTGGTCCGCACTCTCCCTCGCCTGCGCCACCATGGCGTCCGCGTCAGCGCGAAGCAGATAGCCCTCCTTGACCAGCGTCTCGGCTGCGTTTGACACGGCCTTGACGTAACCCTCGTGCGACTGATAACGCTCCTCCAGCGACAACCGGGGATCGCCATTGGCGAGCCGCTCCGCTTTGGTCGCCGCGAAGGGAATGAACCCGGCGACTCCGGTCCCGTTGTTGTGGCACAACTGCCCTTTGAACATCCCGGTCGAGATCACGTTCCAGCCCGTGTACGTGCCCAGCGGCGCCATCGTGAGAGGCGATTTGATGCCCGCAACCTCGTTGCCGTCCGCGTCCACTCGCGGGACCAATTGAGGCAATACGCCTTTGATCTCCGGCGTCTGTGAAGCGATGCCCGACTGATCGCGATAGTTGAACTCGGAGCCGACGTCATAATCGAGCAACGGATGGATGACCCCATCGGGCAATGGGCGCGCGGGAATCTTCGGAAATCCCATCGCAGCGCTCGTGGGGGATACCAGCGTTCCATCCGCGACACGAGGATAATTCTCACGCGGCATCGGCGTGCCCTTGGTCACCCACTCGGTGAAGGCTTTCAGCAGCGCCGAGCGCATGGGCGCGCTGGGCGCGGGATTGCTCATCAGATCGCATGCGCCCAGGGCGGTCTTCACGACTGGAGCGCTCACGCTGAACCCGCCTTGTCCTCCGCCGTGCGCCACCCCCGAGAAGTAATAACGCCGCACCTCGCCGGGAAGCGCGATATCGGCCTTTGCCGTCGATCCGACCAGCGAATAGGACTGGCGCAGGCCCCAGATTTCGGCCGAGCCAAATGTCTCGAGAATCTTCGGACACGTATTCGTGCGGTGGCAGCGATCGAGGACGCTCGCCATGCCATAGCCGCGGACGGGATCGCTCCACTCGCCCCACCAGCTCGGCGCCTCGTGGCCGAGCTCGTAGAGCATGACGTTGCCACCCGGCAGGCCGAACCGCCGGTTGAGATCGATGTTGCGTCCGGCAATGTTGGGATTGACGCCGTCCCAGACCTTGCGTCCCGCTTCGTCCTGGTTGAAGCCGAGCATCACGAGCAGCTTCAGAAAGGTGCCCGACTGCGAGCTGCCTTCTGAGATCGACCAGTTGATCCGCCCGGCAACCGGATTCGGCGTTCCCGCCGCATCCTGCTTTTCGTATCTGAAGAACGAATTGATGTCCCTGGTCGCTGCCAATCCGATGCCCAGGACGAAGGGATCCTTCGCGGTGTAACGGATCTCGTAGACGGTCTCCGGCTTGACCCCGTTCTTCAGACAAATGCGCGCGGGATCCGGCGTGCCCGGGAAGGCGGTCGTCCCACAATCCGCAAACGCCCAGTCGGTGCTCGGAATGACGGTCGATGCGTGTCTCACGCCCGCCGCGCTCTGCGAGGTGATCGCGACGAGCGTCGCCTGGCGAGTATCGAGGGTTGCCGGCGGATATGCCGGCTGCTCGCGTGGAATCGTCATCGGGATCGTGTTGCCCGCCTGATTCACGAACCGACTGGTAAACCGCAGCACCAGTGGACCAGTGATGCTGGTGCCGTTGGCGTTCCTGGCGACAGGCACGGTAATCGTCTGATTGTTTGCCGTCGGCACGATGTCTCCCTGCCAGCCGCTCACGAGCGTGACGTGCCCATCAGGACTCGCGACGGCCTGACCGCCGCCGCGGTTCACGATGGAGTACCCAGTACACCGCTCGACCTGGTCATGTCGGCCGGTCTCACGAGCGTGAAGGTCGCGACGTACTCGACCTTGCCTCTGGCATTGCGGGGCGCGAGCTTGATGTCGGTGATGATCGCGTTGCTGGGGTCGTTGGGATCGAGCTCCCCGTGAATCCTCCCGACGATCTGCTCGAAGGGACCGATGTTCTCGGCGCCGGCCGGAGCCGCGACGGTGGTGGTTTGCACGATCTCGAGGCGCACGACGTTGGCGTGTGCCACCGATACAGAAGCGAATAACAGCGCAGCAACACCAAGTTTCGTCATAGAGCCTCTTCTATTAGTTGTCGTGGGGCCCCACCCCCACGACCTGTACCTCGCAGCCTTGGCTGCTCGGCGATGGTTGCAGCAACGATCTGCTTAGTGCAACAACACGGCAGGGCTAAAGCCCTGCGCTACGTATCTCTATTCCTTTTTCCTTTCCCTTTTTCCTTTTTGCTTCCCCCTTGCCCCTTATTCCTTCTCAGAATTCAAGATTAAACCCCGCCTTGATCATCCTTCCCGCCTGGATCGTGCTGGCTCGATGATACGTCGACCCCAGCGTCGTCAACCAGTTGGTGATCGTCGCTTCGTTCGTCAGATTGTAGAAATCGAGCCGCGGCTCGAACGACGACCCCTCCGCGGCGGATCGGCTTCCTCAGGCTGATGTCGAGTGAGAACACGTTCGGCAGCCGCACGGTGCCTCGTTCCTCGACGACGACCGACTGCGATGACCTGCGTGAGGCCGCCGGGCACCGCGCCTGCTGCCGACCGTGCACGGTCGTCGATTCCGGCACACCCTTGTAGTACTGCATCGTGCCGCTCATCGTCGCGATGTTATATGGCAGGTCGTAGACGCCCGACAGTCGATAAGACCACGGACGTCGTTGCCGAGCAAGCCCACGTCGGAACTCGTTCGAGTTCGGATTGTTCAAATCGCCGCCCAGCACGTCGCCGATGCTCCTGCCGAAGCTCGCCCCGGCCATCAGCGACCAGCCGCTGCTCATCCGCCTGTTGACCGTGACATCGACGCCGTTGTAATTGCTTCGAGCGCTTCCTCGTTGTTCCACAGGGTGTCCTCTCTGCCGCGCAGAGCGGGATTCTGATTGTAGACCGTCACCGCGCGGCCGCTGGTCGGTTCTGTCACTTGATCGGGATGTATGTATCGGTCGGGAACCGCGACGTTTCGCTGCCCGAGATTGCGGCGTGTCTGCGCGATGCGTGTACCCGATCGAGAGCACCATGTTGCCGGGAAGCTGCTGCTGAACCTCGAACGTTGTATTCGTTCGAAACCGGATACTTCAGGTCGTCGGCATAGCGCGCCGACGGCGCCAGATGGGAACCCGCTGGACGGCCCGAGCTCGCTGAACTGAGGAATGACGATCGCCATTTCGATCGCAGCCGCGGACGCCCGGCTCGTCGCACCGGTTTTGCGGCAGCCCATTGCCGCTGGTCGCTGACCGACCCGACCGGGTTGAGACGGCCGACGAACTCCATCTGGATCGGCTGGTCGTAGCGGTTGGCCGCGAACTTCAGCGCCGTCCTGTCCGTCGCCACTGCAGGTCGTACACCGACCGCGAAGCGCGGCAGCACGCTCTTCAGATCCGGCTGCGCCTTGATTTCGTCGAAGCAGCGCGGCGTGGTGAAAAACACGGTCACCGGCTGGCACGTCGCCTCCTGCCAGCCGTAGTTCGATTCGAAGCGCACGCCGGCATTGATGACGAGCTTCCGGGTCGGCGTCCACTTGTCCTGAATGTAATAACCCTGCTCGCGATTCCCCTGCGTGAACAGCGGCTCGACCTCGCGGCCGTCGCCGGATCGTAAATCGCCACGTTGTAAGTGCTGACGATGTCCGGCACACCGCTGCGATATTCCGCGCGCATGGCCGACGTGGACCAGATGGCGGACGGCTTGCCGTTGATGAAAATCTGGTAGCCCGCGCGGATGTCGTGCTTGCCCGTGAAGTAGCTGATGCTCGCGTGCGCCTGATCGCGCTTGTGCAGGTTGAAATTGTAGGTGGGCCAGGCCTCGGTGAACGTGTTGGTGTCCTGGTCGAAGCGCGAGATCGCCCCGGCGGTCAGCTCGGGCCGCGGATCGAACCGATCGTCGTCTCTGAGCCTCGCGTAGGCGACGTCGATGACGAACGACGAGCGGTACGGCGTCGTGAACTTCACCTGCTGCACGTTCGGCCACTTGGTATTCACGGTTCTGGCCAGATTGTCGGAGAAGTTCGTGTTGTTGTTGCCGACGCCGTTCCGGTGATACACGCCCTTGTAGTGCAGGTTATCGAAATACGAGAGCTGCGCGCTCTTGGTCATCTGCCACGAGATCTTCGCCGTCGTCGTCGACATCAGGTAGTCGTCGATGACCGGGTTGCCGGCCGCGTCGAAGCTGCCGAGCGGGTACTGATCCATCCCCTGGATGTGCGTCGAGCCCGAAAACCAGAGCCGTCGCGGATGACTGGCCCGCCTACCCATGCGCCGTAGTCGTACAGCTTCAGAATTTCGTTGCCAATGAATCTGTCCTGCGCCAGCGCGCG
Source organism: Vicinamibacterales bacterium (assembly GCA_963775345.1). Lineage (GTDB taxonomy): Bacteria > Acidobacteriota > Vicinamibacteria > Vicinamibacterales > JAMQPK01 > JAMQPK01. Next base: position 478,574 of record CAVZIS010000006.1, on the reverse strand, counting down.
CGCAGCGGGATTCAGCCCGGCGAGCAATCTGCGCTTCCAGCGCTGCGGTCGACATGTTCGCCGCGTTCATCCCGCTGTTCGATCCATTGAACGTCGCCGCCGCCGTGAAACTGGTTGGTGCCGCTGCGGCTGATGACGTTGTACAGCAGGCCGCCCTTGTTCGTCATCGGCCTGTCCCGCCCCGCCGAACTGGAACGTGCTCTCCTGGAACGCATACGGATCGAGATACAGCACCGCCGTTGCCCCGTTTCCGTCCTGGCCCGACACATCGAGGCCGTCGATGAAGTACCCGCTCTCGGTCGTCGTCCCGCGCGTCGTCGCCTGCGATTGCAGGAACATCTGCGAACCGCCGACGTCCACCTTGTTCATGATGACGCTCGGCATCACGCGCGTCACCGACCAGATGTCGACGCGGTTCGGCAGCGCCTCGAGCTCCTGGCGCGTAATGACGGTCTGTTTGAGCGCGCTCGTCGTATCGAGCAGCGGCGCCTCGCCAGTGACCGTCACCCCTTCCTGAAGGCCGCCGACCTCGAGCCGGATATCCGCGCGCGCCGTCGTATCGGCGTTGACAAGGATGTTCGCGAACTTCGGCGGGCCGGAATCCCTGCAGCTCAGCCTTGACGACGTAAAGTGCCGGCTTGAAGACGAAGAAACTGATAGGCGCCTCGCGCATCGCTGGTGGCCTGCTGGTTTGCGCCGACGGTCGTCTGCGGACTCGACAAGGTGACGGTCGCGCCAGGGAGCAGCGCTCCCGACGAGTCGGTCACCGTCCCTGCAATCGCACCGACACCTTGCGCGACCGCAACTGGTGCAAAGCACACCACCAACAGCAGAGCCAGAACAACATTCCTGACGAGAAGCGTTCTGCGCATCAGTCCTCCCTGGAAGGTTGTGGAATGGGTGAGGCGGATTGTAGGTGATGAAAGTAAAAAGTGGAAGTCCAAGTAAATGGATCTCCGCCTTTCCACTCACTTTTTCATTTCCCTTTTTCCTTTTCCCTTTTTTTTATCGCCTACCCCACCCCTCCCCCTCTGGCAGGCGGAGACGGAGGCGGCGGGACGTACAGGCGCGTGAGGAACGCCAGCAGATCCTGAAAGTCGGCCGCCGGCAGCCGCTTGTCCCAGTCGTGCGGCATGATGCTGTTGGGGTCGTAGAACACCTTTACAGCCGCCCGCTTGAATCGATAAAGATTCAGGTCGTTTTTGCCAAGCACCTGCAACGAGAAGCTGTCCTCGTTCTTGAGAATGCCCTCGATCACCTTGCCATCAGCCGTTGTCACGCGCACCGGCTGATACGTGCTCATGGGAAGCAGCGTCGTATCGTGCGTGCCTCCATCGGCGGTGATCTTGTGCTTCTCCTTCGTCAGCGCATCGACGATGTTCTGCACCTTGCGTGTTCCGGCGAGGTTCGAGAGATCCGGTCCGAGGATGCCACCCTTGGCTTTGATCATGTGGCAGGTTCCGCACGTGCCCTTCCCCCAGAAGATCGCCTCGCCGTTGGCCACATTGCCCGCCGAGGGTGTATCGATCGCCGTCCCACGAAGCCCGCGAATGTACGCCGTGATGCGCCAGACCTGATCGTCGCTGAACTGGCCGGAAAACGGCGGCATCTGTGTCCCGGTGATTCCGTTCTTGATCGCGTCGAAGATCTCGTCATCGGTACGCCGAAGATACCGGCGATTCTGTGCTGCCACAGGCGGGCCCAGCTCTCCACCCGTGCCGTCCTTGCCGTGACACGACGTGCACGTCTCGTTGTAGAGCTTCTCGCCTTCGGCAATGGCTTCTTTGTTGCCGATCGCGGGATGAGTTTTGGCGCCGCTCGCCGGAGGACCACCGCCTCGCTGAGCGGTCAGCGTGATCCCCGTGAAGAGCAGAGAGCAAAGAGCGAAGAGACAAAAGCAAAGCGCAAAACTGAATTTCTGCGTAGTCATAGGCTTCCTACTTGACATCTGGCAACGCGAACGCGATCACGTTGGAGAACGCGGAGAGCGCCACGTACTGACGCCCATCGACGGTGTAGGTCGATGGCGCCGCGGTGATGAGCGCCCCCGTGTTGAAATTCCACAGTGCCTTGCCGGACTTCGCATCGAGCGCGGTGAACATACCTTGCTGCTCGGGCGCGAAAATGAGACCCCCGGCGGTCGACAGCAAGCCCGGTCCATAATGGAACGAGCTGATCTGCTCGTAGTCCCACACTTTCTTTCCGGTGAGCGCATCGAGCGCGCGAACGTAGAGCTGCCAGCGCTCCCGGTCTTCGCCGCTTTCCATATATGCCGTCCCGCTTCCGCCTTGTCCCGGCCTGAAGTTGGTGGTCGACCGATAGGTCACCCCGCAGCCTTCCTGCGCGATCAGGTAGAACAATTTGGTGTCTGGGTTGTATGCAGGAGACGGCCAGTTGGTCGCCCCGGCGGTCGACGGACACGTTTTCGATCCCTGCACCGTCGGTTCGTGTCCTGGCGTGAGGATTGGCCGCCCTTCAGGGCTGAACCCGCTCATCCAGTCCACCTTGCTCACGAACGGAACGCCTCGAAGGAACTTGCCGTCGGTGCGATCGAGAACGTAATAGATGCCGTTGCGATTGGCCTGCAAGAGGAGCTTTCGCGGCTGGCCGTTGAACGGCGCATCGAGAAGCACGGGCATCTCGCAGCGAGTCCCAATCGTGCACGTCGTGCGGCGTGTTCTGGAAGTGCCATCTCATTTTGCCCGTGTCGATGTCGAGTGCGACGATGCTGTCGGTGTAAAGGTTGTCGCCTTCGCGATTGTCTCCGACGAAGTCGGGAGACGGCTGGCCCGTGCCCCAATAAATCAAATTGAGCTGCGGGTCGAAGCTGCCGCTGACCCAGATCGGGCCGCCGCCGTTCCTCCACGAATCGCCCGCCCAGGTTTCGTTACCCGGTTCGCCTGGGCCCGGAATCGTGTTCCAGCGCCACCTCGGCTTGCCGGTGAGCGCGTCGAACGCTTCGATGAACCCGCCGCCCTGGCCGCTCCCGCTCATGATGATCATTCCCTTGGCGGCGAAGGGCATCGGTCCCTGGAAACGCTTTCCCTGCTGCGACGGACGCGCTTCCCAAAGCGGATTTCCCGTCCGGCGGTCGAGGGCCACGAGCGCAGAATCCTGGGCGACCATGTAGACCATGTCGCGGTAGATGCCGATACCTCGCTGCCATCCGACGCTCGGCGGCTGTCGCATGTACTCCCAGATGAGCCGGCCGGTCGCCGCGTCGAGCGCATGGACGCGGTTGTACTGGCCGACGTACATCACACCCTTGTAGACAATCGGCGGCGCCTCGAGATCTTTCGCACCGGTCAGGTGGAAGATCCATTTCGCCTGCAATGTCCCGACATTACTGGTGTTGATTTCCTTGAGCAGCGAATGCCGCTGCGAGTCGTAGGTGCCGGAGTACAGGACAAAATCGTTGGGGTCGGGGGACAATCAGGTCCTTATCGGTCACTTGCGCGCTGCCGACCGCAACAGCGACCGCGACAAGGGAGACCATGAGAACGGCCTGTTTCGCAGACGTCATTCGAAAACCTCCACAGCGTTGGGGATACGGGGCGAAATTATCGCACGTAACCGCCGCAGGCGTCGCAACATGTAGCAGTCTCAGTTGGCGCCAGCCAGCGGGGCAATGATGAGGTGCTCGATGATCTCATCGACCGTCCGCCGGTGATCACGACGATCGTCGCTCACAGTTGCAGCCGACGTCGAGACGACCACGACATCGAGGCTGGGAACGAGGATGATGAACTGCCCTCCGAAGCCCCAGGCGTAACACGCCTTGCGGCCGGCCATCTCCCGAATCCACCATCCATACCCATACTCACGTCCGCTGATGCGCGAGCGGCCGCGTGGCTCGCACGAGTCTTCGACGAATTCCTCCGACACAACCTGCTGGTTCCCCGCGCGTCCGTCGTTCAGGTACAACTCGCCAAACGCCAGCATCTGGCGCGGCGTCATCAGCATGTCATTGCCGCCGAAGTAGATGCCCTGCGGATCGCGCGGCCATTGCGCCAGGCTGAATCCCAGCGGCTTCATCAGGGCCTCCTGAGCGAACTGCCATGTGCTCTTGCCGGTGGCTTTGGTCAGGATCGCCGAAAGCAGATGGGAGTTGCCGGTGCTGTACGTCATTTCCGATCCCGGCCGGGCAAGGAGCGGCTGAGCCAGCGCGTGACGCACCCAGTTGCTGCTCTGCACCCAGGCGCCGTAGTTCCTGTTGCTCGTCGACTCGAGCCCCGACTGCATGACGAGCAGATTTTCAATGGTGATCGCGCGCTTTGCCTCGTCGGCCGGAGTCGCCAGGTTGCCCGGGAAATATCGTCCGATTGGATGCTCGAGGTCCAGCAGTTGACGGTCGGCCGCAATGCCGACCAGCGCAGAGATGACACTCTTGGACACCGACTTCACGTTGGCCGGCGTCGTCGCGCGACGTCCGTTGAAGTAGCGCTCGAGGATCACCTCGCGGTGACGGCTGACGAGCAGGCTGTGCAGCCGGGTCAGCTCGCCGGCAGCCTTGAGGGCCGGATCGAGGATGTTCGTGTCCTGATGGAGCTGAGAGCCGAGCGTTGAGCGCTCAGAACAGACGGCCGCCAGTATCAACACGAGAGCCGGCAACAGCCGATGCACGCTCGAAGTATAAATTACGAGCCGCTGTTGCGCTGAAGGAGAAGGAGGCGAGGGGGCCATGCTGGCGGTAGCGCTCGAACCTCACGAACCAACGAACCTCCGAACCGACGAACCTGTATCTCCCCTATCCTCGCTGGGACCAGGTCGGACCGGAGCGATCCGGCACATCCAGTGCCGTGAAGATTCCCAGCGGCTCGACCGATTCGACGACCGTCGCACTGCGCTGTTCCAGGGAGGCGATCGCGGCAGCGCGGGATGCCCGGTGCTGCTCGTATATCAGCATCTCGCTCCAGTATTCGATGACGATGTACCGGGACAGTCGGTTCTGGTCGCGAAGGAAGGAAGTGCCAAGATAGGACCGCGTGCGGCGATTGATCGCGGTCCATTCCCCATCGGCGCCGTATAACTGCTCGAATTCGGTCTCGCGTCCATGCTTGACGTCGAATTGCCACATGATCGCAATCATAAGGACGAAGGCGGGTCTGAAGAACGAGACCCGCCCTGCGTGCTCTCTATTCCTTTTTCCTTTTTCCTTTTTCCTTACAGCTTGCTCAGCAGCGCCTTCGTTCGATCCAGTCGCGTGCTGCGATCGTTGGCGAACCGCGTGACCCCTTCGGTAATCGACTTCTGATCCAGGTGCGCTTCTGCGATGACATCGGGCTCGAGGCCGCCGGTAAGCCATTGATTGTCGAAGTCCGACGTCATCGAGTACTCATCGGCGAGCGGGCCGACGTTGCGAAGCGGCCACATGCGCCGAGTACCGCTCATCACGAACATCAAGTCGTAGACGGCCTCTGGTGGCAGCACTGAATTGCGATAGGACTCTGGCTGGTGGTCGAACAGCTCTTCGCTGATCGCCGAGATCACCTTCACGTTGATTCCTGCCTCTTCGAGCATGGGAAGAACCGACACGAGGTTGAACGTCGCGCTGGAGCCCTGCGCGACGACATAGCCGTGCTTCGGCTTGCCGGGAGCGAAGTCGCGGATGACATACAACCCTTTGGCCGCGGCCTTGACGTCGGTGTCGGCAAACTTGCTGCGATCGGCGACCGGAAAGTCGGGACGAGCCACTTCGATCGCGATGACACCCACCTTCTTCTCTCGCGCCGCAATCTCTGCCGCCGCAAAGTAGCCCGCCGCCACGTCGTTGTAGTCCCAGAAGCTCACGTTGATGACCTGCCCGCGCGGGAACAGCTTCCAGACCTGGGGCGCGAAAATGCCGAAGTGCGTGCGCGCGTCGGCCGCCGTTTCCGGCCCGGAGTGTCCGGCAAGGATGTGCAGCACGCCCGTCCGGAACCTGCTGTCCTGGTTCTGCTGGCTCCAGACACGGGCCGGCAGATACATCAGCGGCGTAAACGCGCCGTAGGTGCCGCTCCACGCCCAGATTCCGGCGAACCGGTCAGGATCGAGCGAGGCGTTCTGCCCGACGAGTCCGATCGCGGTCGACGCGTTGCCGGCTTCCTGAATGGCGGCCTTGAGGCGCGTTCCCGACGGGTTCTTCTCCGGATCGTAATGGCCCCACAGGCTCCCGTGCTCCATGTTGACCGACTCGGACAGATCGGCCGCAATGGTCGCCACCCGATTGCCGGTTACGTAGTTGGCCCACTTGATGACCTCGGAAATGGCCCGGCGTGCTCCGGCGATTTCGCCCCCCTTCCGGAAGAGCGCGATCTTCACTTCCTTCTCGGCGCCAGACGCGGGGTTCTTCGCCTTGACGGTCTGCGTGTCGGTCGGAAGATTCGCGACACGGAGACGCTCGTCGAGGAACGGATCCTGCCTGGCGTCGATGCGGAGCTTGACGTCGTCGGTGACCTGGTCGCCGATCTCGACGATCCGATCGGCGAGCCAGTCGCCGAGGCCGTTCCTGTCGAGCACCGACATGGCGACATCGATGTTGGTCTTGAACTGGATCAGCCGCTCTTTCGGATCGGTGACGGCGCCGTTGCGGATGCCCTGAAATTCGACGCCGTAATGGTCCTCGAACGTCTTGGCGAGCAGCACGAAGTAGTCCGAGTTCATCTTCATCGCGTAGGGGTGGCTGGGATACCCGACCACTTGATCGGTGCCGTCAATCTTGCCGTCGGATGCCGCAGGCCAGTACCCCTTGATGGTCCTGCCAATGACCATGATCGGCCGCCGATCCGAAGGATCGACGTCTTCCATCGCCTTGAGCGCGGCGACGATCTGATCGTAGTCGTGGCCGTCGGCCAGAGTCATCACGTTCCAGCCGTACGACCTCCACTGTTCGACGAAGTCGTAGCCGGTGTACTTGCTGTCGATGACACCGCCGATCAGCGAGTCATCGATGCCCGCGTTGTTCTGAGAAAACATGACGCGGAGCCGCTTGCCCACCTTCAGCGCGAGGGCCTGTGTCTTGATCTCCTGCGCATGACCCGCGCACAGGGCGAACTCCCCTTCGAACGCGATGACCTTCGGCCCCTCGATCGGCGCGCCGACCATGTCCCAGAACGCCGCTTTGCCCGCGGCGGTCGCGAGGCCGATACCCGAGGGACCGCCGTTGACGTCGTTGCTTTGATCGATCGACTCGATGTGGCCCGAAAGCGCGTGGATGCCTCGCCCGCCTTCCCTGGCCTGCGCAAACAGCGGGTCGTCCGCGAGCCCCTGATCCTGGAGCAGCGTCTTGAGCGCGCCCGCGCCGCGCCTGAAGCCGAGCGCATCGATCGAGAGGAACCCGTCTTTCGGCGCGACGTAGTATTTCTTGTCGCCCGTGGCCTTGAACTTCCGGTACAGCGCCTCGCCCATGATCATCCAGAGCGCGTAGCACGTCGGCGCGCAATGACCGGCCGCCAGCATGAACTTGTCGCCGTAGGGATGCTTGGGTCGACGGTAATCGTGACGCAGTCCGCCGAGCTTCGGCCCGGCGAGATGGACCGCCACGTTGTAAGGGGTATAGGCGGTCGGCCCCCCGAAGTGCCCGGTCTGCGCGTAATTGCCGAGCAGCGTCAGGGTCATGCAGGTCATGAACCCCACGTCTTCGAGGCACTGTCTATCTTTGGAATCCAGCAACTTCGTGGGAGACGGTGCGGTTTGTACGCTCATGTTAGGACCTCTGGCAGTGTTGAATAAGAGAGGTGATCCTATAAAAGAAAGGAAAAAGGAAAAAGGAAAAAGGAAAAGAGACGGGTTTCACGCAGAAAGGGCAGGACGCTTTCACGTCCTGCCCTTCTTTGTCACTCGTGACTCTTATTCGTTCTTTCACTTCTTCGTTTTTCCTTACACAATCCCCGTGACCTTCGACTCTGCGCTCGGGAACCCCTTGTCGAGCCGCTGCTTGAAGATCTCCTCGGCGATGGTCAGGTAGAGATCGCCGTTGGTGTTTCTCATCCTGGAATGCATGCCGGTCTGCATACCACCGGCATGTCCTGCGAGGATCATCGCCAGACCGGTGTTCTTGTGCGGGCCTGCCTCGGCGTGCTCGTGCGCGTACAGCACGCACGTATTATCGAGCAGAGTCCCGTCGCCCTCCGGCACCGACTTCATCGTGTTCAAGAAGTAGGCGAACTCTTCGACGTGCCACCGGCAGATATCGCGCATGATCCGCTGCGATTCGGGCGAGGACGCATTGCTGTGCGTGTAGTCGTGGTGCCGCAAACGAGTCAGGCCCATCCACGGAAACCGCGTGAGGCTCTGGCCCTTCGAGAGCATGTAGGACACGACGTTGGTCTGCCCCGAGGCCAGCGCATGCACCGTGAGGTCGCTCTGAATCTTCGCGATGCGCGGATAGTCGGTGAGATCCGCGATATCCTCGGGCTCCCTGATGTTCTTGCCGTAATCGGAAGGAAGGCTTGCGATGGCGCGCTCGAGATCGCGAACCGACGACAAGTGCTCGTCCAGTCTGTGCCGATCCGACTGGCCGAGCGTCGGCTGCAGATCGCCGAGATCTTCGCGGACCGCGTCGAGCACGCTTTTCTTCCGCTCGATCCAGCCCTCATCGCGTACACCGAAGAGACGGTCGAAAAGGTTTTGCGGAATCATTTCCGGCGGCAGCGCGCGATCGGGACCGGACCAGCTCATGTTCCGGTGGATGTTCTCGCCGTGTGACTCCTGACAGACGCCGACTTGCAGCGAGTTGAACCGGGTCTGCCCCACCATGCCTGCGGCGATGGCCTGATCGATGGATGCACCGCCGGCCCCACGGCCCGTGTACGCAGCTCCCGACAACACGCCGCTAATCGACTTGTGGTGTCCGTTCCCCGGCCCGGAGGACCTGGCCCCCGCATTGTCGATGCTGCTGATCACGTGAATGTCGCTGCGGAGCGACTCTAAAGGCGCCAGACACGGCGTGAGCTCGTAATCGGTGCCCGTCCTGGTCGGAATCCAGTACCGCTCGGGGATACCGTTGCCGTTGAACCAGAAGACAAAACGGGGTGTGATCGTTTTCGCTCCGGGCGCAGCGGCATAGGCCGTGCCGTTGCTGGTGAACCAGGCAGCAAGCGGGGGGAGGCCGACCCTGATGGCTGCACCGGCCATTCCGACACCCTGAAGGAACCGTCTTCTGGTGACATGCATCGCGATTCTCCCTTGGCGCAATTTCAGTTGCGCATCAATTCTACAACCCTTCCAGGAACTGCGGCGAACGAACAAACGCTATCAAGATTTCCTTGAACTTGAACCCCGACTGCCGGAATGCGGCCGCAACGTGCGTGACTGTCGGCCGATCTGACGGCGTCTCCGGACGCCCGAACGCATAACGGAACATCTGCTTGACGACGCACTCCTGGCACACAGGACTGGAGGCCAGCACACGGCCCAGCTCGCGAGCATCTGCGAATGTCGAATTCGGGAGGCCCGCAATTTCGCCGAGCGACGTGATCTCCACCTCGAGCGTGGTCCGGCGCCGCGCTCCCTCCTCGTCGCCAAGCTCGACGCTCTCCTTGTCGCGCCAGGCGCCAATGGCATCGTACTTCTCCAGGCCGAAGCCGATGGGATCCATCAACCGGTGGCAGCCGGCACAGGCTGGATTCTCCACGTGCTGCAGCATGCGTTCTCGTTTGGCGCGAACGGCATCGGCCGACGGCTCGGGCAGAGTCGTGTTTACGCCCGGCGGCGGATCAGGCACGACCTGACAGAGCAGGTGCTCGCGGACGAACAAGCCGCGCGCAGTCGGCGACGTTTCCACGGGACCGGCGGTCGATGCAAGGAATGACGCCTGACCCAGAATGCCGGCACGCCGGACATCGGCCGGAAACTTGACCAGCTCGAACTCTCCGGCCGGCGCCGGCAATCCGTACAACGGCGCGAGGCTGGCATTGAGAAAGGTGTAGTCCGCCGCGAACGCGTCCATGAAATTGCCGTCGTTCCAGACGAGGTTGCCCAGGAGCATCTTCGTTTCCTGGACCATCATCGCCGCCAGTTCGGGCGAGAAAGACGGGTAGCGGCGTCCATCTTTGGCCGCGCCGAGCATGCGGTCGAATCGCAGCCACTCGCTGAAAAACTCGTCGGCAGCCTGCCGGGCACGGGCGTTCTGGAGCATCGTTCGCGCGATGCGCTCGATGCCTTCCGGCGAGCGCAGCTCACCTTTGGCCGCCGCGTCCATGAGCGCGCGATCCGGCATCGTGTCCCAGAGCAGATACGAAAGCCGGTTTGCGACCGCGTAATCGCGCGAGGCGCTTCCTTCCGCATTCACGTGGAACAGGAATTTCGGCGACTGCAGCATGGCCTCGACGACCACCCGCGCACCCTCGAGAAACTTTCCGCTCTTGGCCGCCTCTGCCGCAAACAGCTCGTCGTAGCGGCTCACCTCGATGGCGGTAAGCGGTCTGCGGAACGCCTTCTCGCCGAATCCGCGCACGAACTGATCGCGGCACTTCGCATCCCGGGCGGACGCCGGCTTGCAGGGAATGAGGTTGTTGACATCGCCCGCGCGAAACGCGTTGAGCGCCATCCGTTCGGCGGCCCTGCTGTACGCATCTTCGAGCACGGGCGGAATGCCTTGCGCCCGCGTCTGGTTCTTGAAACCGCCGACGAAGTCTTCCGGAGGGAAGCGATCGGCGGGCCGGCTGTGGTCGCCGATCAGATCGCGCACCGTGTTGTTGTACTGACTGTGCGTCAGACGCCGCAGCCCCACGTCGTGCGCCACGGCCGGTTTCACGACGGCCAGTCGTGCACGCGCGGCGTTCACCGCCGCATCGGGGACCGATACCAGGTGCTGCACCCACACACGAAGGATCTGTTCTTCCGGCGAACCCGGGACGATCTTCACACCACCAACGTGACGCTCGCGATTGGTGGGCTTGTTGAGCAGCAGCGAACGGCCGGGATCGGCACGATCGATCAGACCGGCGAGCGTAAGGCCGAACGCCTCGATCTCCTCGGGGCCGGCGGTCTGGGCCGGAAAATGGAGCCGTGTGCCAGATGCCACACCTTCGTCACTGTGACAGCTGCGACAATTTGCCTTCTGGAAGACCGGATACACGGCTTCGACGAAACTCGGAGGCGCCGTTTGCGCCTCGACGATCGTTTCGGCGACCCGCCCGTACATCTGAGCAGCCGCCACCAGGCAGCAGATGATTGCGGCAGATGCGGCAGGGCTGAAGCCCTGCGCTACCGTTTCCCTCGTGCGCCGCAACAGTTTCGACTTCATTCCGTATACGCCCCGCGAGCTTTAGTGGACCCGACGAGTGGCTCGCGCGGCTCGGTTCTCATTTCGCGATACACAAGCGTCGAAGGCCGCTGTTTTCTGAACGTCCCCACCGACTCTGCAGTGATCGCCGTGTCGTTCACATAAAGGCGTTGAAGATTTGGCAGCTTCGCGAGCGCGCGCAACGTCTCGTCAGTCACGCCGGTGTTGGAGAGATCGAGGCTCGAGACGGTCTTGAGCGACGCAAGCGCGGATGCAGCCGTATCGTTCACGCTCTTGACGTTCCACAAGCTCAGCCGCTGCAGGTTCGGCAAGGAGGCCAGCGTCTTCAGCGCGCCGGTCGTGACGACCGACCCGCTGAGATCGAGATATCGAAGCTTCTTCAGGTTCGAGAGCTTCGCCACGCCGGCATCGGTCACCCGGGTCCCCCCTGCGACACGGCATTCAGCCTCACCTGCCGCTGGACCCAATTCAGACGGCTTCCCTGCTCCGAGCGCGACGCCGGCTCCGATGTTCAGCTCTTCGAGCCCGTCGAGCAACCCGATGGTGTCGAGCTCGATGTCGGTCATCACCGGCGCCCAGCACATGCCGGCATTCCGGCGCTGGATTCCATAGAAGCTCAGCTTCTTCAGATTCGGCAGGTACTTCAGGACGTGGAGACCGACGCCGCTGATCTTCATGCCGCCCAGATTGAGCGACTCGAGCTGCGATAGTGCAGCAAGATGCTCCAGGCCCACGTCGGTGATCTGCGTGAAGCTGATGTCGAGCGACCGCAGGTTGGTGAGCCTGGCGACGTACTCGAGGCTCGTGTCGGTGACATCGGTGCCTCTCAGGTTCAGCACGCGCAGGGCGGTATTGCCGCGCAAGTATGCAATCGCCGCATCGGTCACGAATTCTGCGGTGAACAAGTTGAGATCTTCGAGTTGAGTCAGCTTGCCGATCGCTTCGGCTCCCCCATCCGAGACGTAAGTCAGCGACAGGTCCAGCTTCTTGAGTGTCTTGATGGCCGCGACCCGCTCGACGTCCGCGTCGGTGGCCCACGTCCGCGCGAGCGAGACCTCGATGATGTTGCCCTTCTGGTCGCGGACGACATAGCCGCCCTGCTTTTCAACCGAAGCTGCGACGAGGTCGTCGTCGGCCGCCCGGGCCGATCCGGCAACAAGAGCGATCGCCAGGGTGGCAATGATTTTTTTCATGTCAGCCGCGCCTTCGCGCCGAATCGCGCGAGTAATGAATGACGCAACCCGGCAACGCCTGCTTCAACTGCTGGAAGCCCTTATCGGTCACAAGGGTGTGATACAGATCCAGCTGCTTCAGGTTGCGGAAAGCGATGATGTGTGCCACGCCCGCGTCGGTCAGCTCGGCGGTGTCGAGCAGAAGCTCCGTCAGCTTTGTCAGCGTCTTGAGGCTGGCAATTCCTGCATCGCCCACAGGCGTATAACCAACGTTCAGCGACTCCAGGTTCGTGAGCGTTCCGATCGCGGGTATGCCTTTGTCGGTGGCAATTGTGTTTTGCAGGTTCAGCCGCTTCAACTGCGCGAGCGATGCGAGGTGCGGGAGACCGGCATCGGTGAACCGCGTGAAGCTGAGATTGAGATCCTGCAGCCTGGCCAGCTTCCCGATCTGTGCCAGACCGGCATCGCGGACGTCGGTACCCGCGAGATCGAGCTCGACGAGATTGGCAAGAGCGGCGACCTCTTCCATACCCGGATCGGTCACATCGGTGTAACTGAGCGACAGTTTCTCGAGGCTGCTCAGCCCGCGGATCGACCGGATGCCTTCATTGTCAAGTGGCGTGCTTCCCAGATGGAGCTCGCGCAGCTGTGCCAGCTGTGCCAGCGCGGTCAGACCCGGTCCCTCGACGAGCGTGTGACTCAGGTCCAGAATCTGCAGTCCAGCGAGCGGCTTCAGGTGGTTGAGCGCGGAATCAGAGAGGGACGTCGAGCTGAGATCGAGCTTCTTGAGCGCACGCAAGCCGGCAAGGTTCGGAAGTCCGAGGTCGCTGATTTCCGTGTCGCGCAGGCTGAGCTCCTCGACAAGCGGCAGATCCTTGAGCAGCGCCAGCTCACGGTCGGTAATCGACGTGGAGTTGAGCCCGACGGCCACCGCCCGGCCGTCGCGCATGCGCACGCTTGCACCAATTGCCGCCAGCCATTGACCGACGGCAGCTTCCCCCTTTCCCGCCACCGTTCCAGCGTCTACCGCGCGTTTGGTCTCACGGCTGGAGGACTCCTGCATCAACACCGTAAGTCCGGGCAGGCGGCTCTGAAGATCCTTTACGCCCGCCGCAGTCACCCGCGTGTATCGCACATCGAGATCCCGGAGATTCTTGAGCGTCGTCAGCTGCTCCAGGCCGGCGTTGGAGATGCGAGTTCGATACAGCGTCAGCTTCTCGAGCTGGGTCATTCGCATCAGATACTCGAGGCCCGCGTCGGTGATGTTGGTGCCCACCAGATCGAGCCGTCGAAGATTGGTCAGGGCTGAAAGGGGCGCGAGCCCCGCATCGGTCGTTTTCGTCCCGTTCAGGTTCAACTCGGTCAGCTGAATCAACCCCGAAAGATTTTTCAGACCTTGATCGGTAATCGAGGTGTCCTCGAGGTAGAGCTTCGTGAGCCCGGGCATCTTCGCGGTGTGTCGCAGCCCGCGATCGTCGAAGAAGATGTTGTGGCTCAGATCGAGATGCTTGAGGCTTGTGAACGGAGCGAGAGAGTCTCCTGGCAACCGCGTCTGATGCAGCCGCATTTCCTGCAATCCGGGAAATGCCAGCCGCCCGATTACGGTGTCCTCGACCGGGATGTAGGTCTGCACAGGCTTGCTGAGCACGAATTTCTCGAGGCTCGTCGATCCGTTGAACAACGCGATCGTGTCGGCAACGAGCGTTGCCGGCTGTCCGTACCACAAACGGCCGTTCAGATACAGCTCCTTGAGATGCGGCAAGGCGGGCCATCGGAGCAGCTCGTCGCGCAGACCCCACGCGCCCATCGAGACGCCGACAAGGTCGAGCGTGTGTATCCGAAAATCGGTGTCAGGCAGGTCGTGAAGATCGGTGATCGCTCTGCGTTGTCCGTCCAGGATGACGGCGCCACCTAACCGCAGGACGCGCTCCGCGACGACGCGATCGGGTGAGGCCGGTACCCCCACCTGGGCGGACGTCTGCCCCGCGAGGAGGACCAGATACGCCATCAACGCGAAATGCTTTGAACTCACAATGATTTCAGGGTTTTCTTTCGAAAATCGTAATGCTTTTGGAGGCCATCGAACAAGTAGATTCTCTCGTTCCCGGATCGATTCGGGCTTGCCGATTTTTCTGGACCACGGTCCGATCTCCGTCCTACATTCGGATCTCCACACCATCGCCGCACGCGCGCTCGCGTCCCTATCGCTTCGCGTCCCAAGCTAGATCGTAGGAGGTAGGTATGATGAAGTGGCACATACGTCTTGCAGTCCTCCTCGTCTGTCTCGTAGCAAGTCCCGCGTTGGCGCAGCAAGGCCAGATCAACGGCGTCATCACCGACAGCAGTGGCGGCGTGGTGCCGGGCGCCACCGTGACAGCTGTCGAGCAAGCGACCGGCCTGTCGCGCGAAACCCTGACGGGCGCCAACGGGCTTTACACCTTCCCCTCACTCAGGCCGACCACGTATGAAGTCCGGGCGGCACTCACCGGATTCAGAAGCGTCCGCCGCACCGGTATCGAACTGCTGGCGAACCAGAACCTGAGCGTGAACCTCACGCTCGAACTTGGGGAATTGAGTGAGACGGTCAGCGTCGCGGGGAACGCGGTGCAAGTGGACATCACGACAGCCACCATCAGTGAGGTCGTCGACCACGCGCGTATCGTGGAGTTGCCGCTCAACGGGCGCGACGCCGCGAAACTGACGACGCTGGTCGCCGGCACCGTGATCGGGTCGGTCAGCACGGAAACCGGAAAGACGATCCCCGGCGCCTTGCGGCTGACCTCGAACGGTTCGGAGGAGCGCTCGGTGTCGTTTCGATTGGACGGTACCAGTAACACCGACCTCTACGAGCACGAAAACCTGACGTTCCCCTTTCCGGAAGCCTTGCAGGAATTCAGTATTCAGACCAGCAATTACAGTGCGGCTCAGGGCAACAGTTCCGGCGCAGTCGTGAACGCCGTCACTCGGTCCGGCACCAACAACTACCACGGTGGCACGTTCGGGTACGTGCGGAATCGCGCGCTCAACTCACGCAACTTCTTCGCGCCCGAGCGCGACCATCTCGATCGCAAGCAGTACGGCGGGTATCTCGGCGGGCCGGTACAGCTTCCCGGCTACAACGGGACGAACCGGACGTTCTTCTTCACCGGCTGGCAAGGCACCCGCATCAAGAACAAAGCGTCAACAGCGAGCGTGTTCGCGCCCACGATCGATCAGCGCAACGGCAACTTTGCCACCTGTGGTGCGCCATGTAACGTCGCGATTCGCGACCCCCTGACCGGTCAACCGTTCCCCGGCAATCAAATCCCGGTCTCGCGCTACGACCCGGTGGCGGTCAATCTGATGAAGCACTTTCCCGACGTCGGCGGTACGGGCCAGCATCAGATTCCGCGCACCAGCGCGATGGATCTGAATCAGCTCGTGGTGAAGGTCGACCAGCAGTTGACCAACAACGACCAGCTCAGTGGACGGTACTTCATCGACCATTTCGATAACGCCGCGATTATCACTCCCGGTGACCTGCTCAGCTATCGCACGGGCAGCAATGAGTCACGGGTGCGCAGCCAGAGCATGGTGTATTCCTGGAAGCGGACGCTGACATCGACTCTGCTGAACGAAACGCACGTCGGATTCCAGCGCATGCACGCCAGTCGGAGACCGCCTCCCGGTATCCCGAGCATGCCAGAGCTGGGTGTTCGACTCCCGCTCTATTCGTCGATTCCGGCGATTCAGTCCATCAACGTGTCAGGGTACTTCAGCATCGGCGACAATCCGCTTGGGCTCTTCGTGCGGAACGGCTTCGAGTTCAACAACCGCACGAGCTGGATGAAGGGCAAGCACAGCATGCAGTTTGGCGGAGAAGCCCAGGTACTACAAGGCGCATATCAGCAACGAGTACCGCCGCCCGAGCTCGGTGGGCTTCAACGGCAGCGCCACGGGCAACGCCATGGCCGACTTCATGCTGGGCGACATGCGCAGCTTCGACCAGGGCACCGGCGAGTACAAGGAGAACCGGGTGCTCTATTCGTCGGCGTTCTTCCAGGACGACTACAAGATTCATCCACGGTTGTCATTGAATATCGGCGTGCGCTACGAGCCGACACCGCCGTGGCACGAAGTGGTCGGTCGCATCCAGATCTTCAGGCCCGACGCCTACCATCAGGGCCTGCGCTCGACGCAATTCGACAATGCGCCTCCCGGAAGTTTCTTCCGCGGAGACCCGGGCGTGCCCGACGACGGCACTCTCGGCGACTATAACAATGTGGGCTTCCGAGGCGGCGCCGCCTGGGACGTGACCGGCGATGGCAAGACCAGTCTTCGCGGCGGCTGGGGCATGTTCTATGACCAGCACATCAGGGGCGGCTTCAACAACGGTGCCGTAAACGCACCGCCATGGAGCATCCGTGTGAACGTCACCGAGCCGGTGGGCCCCTGGTCAAATCCTTATCTGGGACGGACCGACTTCGATTCCATCTCGCTGGACGCGGTCGGCAGGCGGGACGCCCCATTCCCGGCGCCAGTGGAGGCGAACAGCTACGACGAGCAGTTCACAACGCCGCTCACCTACAACTACAACCTCACGCTGGAGCGTGAAGTACTGTCAGGGTGGATGGCACGCGCTGCGTACGTGGGATCGAAGGTCACTGGTGGCCGCCACACCATCAGCCTGAACCCGGCGATCTATGTGCCGGGCGCGACGACCGGCACGACCGATGCGCGTCGCGCCCTCCAACCATACGGGGCCATCGGCACTTACGTACAGGATCGATGGTCGCAGTACGACGCGATGCAGCTGACACTCAATCGGCGGTTCTCACGCGGCTTTACGGTCAATTCGAACTACACGCTCGCCAGCGTCGTTGGCAACTTCGGCGAGGAGCTGATCCCGTACTTCATGGATCAGGACCCGGCCCTGGTGGAGGGGCGTCTCGATCAGATGCGCCGGCATCGGTTTGTCACATCATGGGTGCTGGACATTCCTGAACTGGGAACAGACAACACTGTGGTGCGGGCCGTGCTGAACGGCTGGCAGTTGACCGGCATCGTTCAATACCAGAGCGGGTCGCCCTATACAATCACGTCGGGAGCCGACATCTCGCGCGATGGTATTGACGGCGATCGGGCGAAGACGACGGGGGTCAGCCCTGACCCACCAGCCGGGTCTGATCAGACCGTGTGGTTCAATCCCGCCGCCTTCGCGGCAGGCGATGTCGGCACATTCGGCACCGTCGGTAAAGGCGTCTACACTGGACCCAGCACGTATAGCTGGGACATGGGGATATTCAAGATGATGCGCCTGGGCAACGACATGAGCATGCAGTTCCGGGCCGAGTTGTTCAACGTGTTCAACCAGGTAAACTTGGACAACCCCGCCACTGCGGTAAACAGCGCCTCCTTCGGACGCATCACCAACACGCACCCGAACGCAGGCGAACCCCGCATCATCCAGTTCGGATTGAAATTCGTGTTCTAAGAGAAGAGCGAGCAAGAGAAGAGGGGTGAGGGCAAAAGTCTCACCCCTTTTTTTTGACTGCAGCTCCGACGTGCCCCCCTGCGACGCGAATCTCCAAATTTTTGCATGCCCATAATCCAAGTATTTGGAAACCTTTAACGGTAAAGGAATCGCTAGAATTCTCCGTGCAAATCAGCTAGCATCGCTTCCATAAACTCCTACAACTGCGTCGAGTTCTAGCACGTGCAACTGCGTCAACACGAAGGGGTATTCAGATGCGACGAGTTATTCTCCTTGCCTTAGTTCTCGGTTTGTTTGTTGGTCACGCATACGCGCAGGAAGCCGGGCAGATCAACGGCGTCGTCGCTGACAACAGCGGCGGTGTGATCCCGGGCGTTACGGTGTTCGCGGTCGAAAGCGGCACTGGGATTTCGCGAGACACCATAACCGGCGCCAACGGGCGCTACTCGTTTCCTTCATTACGGCCGACCACCTACGAAATCCGCGCAGAGCTCGCGGGCTTCCGGACCCAGCGCCGCACAGATGTCGTTCTGCAGGCCAATCAGAACCTGACGATGAACATCACGCTCGAGCTGGGCGATCTGTCGGAAACAGTCACCGTCGCGGGCGAAGCCGCCACGGTCGACGTGACGACCGCGACCATTGCCGAAGTCGTCGATTCGAAACGCATTGTCGAGCTTCCGCTGAACGGCCGCGACGCGGCACGTCTCAGCATGCTCGTCTCGGGCATGGTCGTGACGTCGGTCGATCAGGAATCTGGTAAGACGATCCCTGGAGCGCTGCGTCTCTCGACCAACGGCACCGAGTCGCGTCAGGCGTCGTTCCGGCTCGACGGGACGAACCATACCGACTCGTACTTCCAGCAGAATCAACCGTTCCCGTTCCCCGACGCGCTGCAGGAGTTCTCGATCCAGACGAGCAACTACAGCGCGGCGCAGGGCGCCAGCGCCGGCGCGGTGGTGAACGCGGTCACCCGCTCGGGCACCAACAACCTCCATGGCGGCGTCTTCGGCTACGCGCGCGATCGCACGTTCAACTCCAAGAACTTCTTCCTGCCGGAGCGGGATTTCCTGAAGCGCAAACAGTTCGGCGGCTATGCCGGCGGACCGATCATGCGCAACAAGCTGTTCTTCTTCGCCGGGTGGCAGGGCACGACGATTCAGAACGTCGGCGGGACCCTGAATCAGACGATTCCGACGACCGCCATGCGCGCCGGCGACTTCAGCGGCGTGCCGATCCAGCTCGTGGACCCCGTCACAAGGGTTCCTTTCGCCGGTAACCAGATTCCGGTCAGCCGGTTCGATCCCGCAGCCGTGAACGTCATGAAGAACATGCCGAACGTGGCGGGCGGAAACGGCGCGCTCGTGCAGGTGCCCCGCCGGATCGGACAGGACGACAATCAGATCATTCTGAAGGTCGACAATCAGGTCAACGACAACAACCAGGTGAGCGCGCGGTACTTTTTCGATCACTTCACCAACGACCCGACGTTCAACGAAGGCAACCTTCTGAGCTATCGCAATCCGACGCTCGGATCGCGCCAGCGCATCCAGAACATCGTTGGTTCATGGCAGCGGACGATGACGCCGACGCTGCTCAACGAGTTCCGTTTCGGCTTCAACAAGTTCGCCTCGAGCCGTTACCCGCCGACCGGTGTGCCCAGCATGCGGGATCTCGGCGTGCGGCTGCCGATCTATCCAACGGATCCGTCGATCTCGGAAATCCAGGCGGTTGGGTTCTTCAACATCGGCGACAACCTCTTCGCGACGTTCCCCCGTCATGGCATAGAGATCAACGACCGCGTCAACTGGGCGAAGGGCCGTCACCAGGTACAGTTCGGCGGCGAAACGACGATCCAGGACGTGAAGATCCGTAACGAGTTCCGGCGCGCCAGCCACTCGCAGTTCGCGGCCAGCCCGTCGGCGGGGACCGGGCATGCCCTCTCGGACTTCGCGCTCGGCGTGCTCAGCTCGTTCGACCAGGGGACCGGCGAGTACAAGGACTACGAAGTGTTCTACGCGTCGGCGTTCTTCCAGGACGACATCAAGCTCTCCGACCGCGTCACGCTGAACGCCGGCATGCGGTTCGAGCACTCGCCACCATGGCATGAGGTGGAAGGCCGCATCATGCATTGGAGCGTGGCCGACTACAACGCCAACGTGCACTCCACGGTGTTCCCTGCGGCGCCCCGCGGTGAGTCGTACCGCGGCGACGCGGCCTTCGTCGGCGAAGAAGGCGTCGAGGCCTCGCCGAACACGGCGAGCGTGCGGTTCGGCTTTGCGTGGGACATCACCGGCGACGGCCGCACGTCGCTGCGCGGCGGCGGCGGCACGTTCTACGATCAGCGTCGTGACGGCGAATCGGGCAACGGCGCGGTGAACGCCGCGCCCTTCAGCCTGCGTCTGGCCGTCACCCGCCCGGCGGGTCCGTTCGCGGATCCCTATCGCGGCCGGAGCGACTTCGACCTGATCAACGACTCGGTCGTGGGTACTGCGCAGGCGCCGTTCCCGAGGCCAGTGCTCATCTCCACGTTCGGTGATGAATACAAGGTACCGGTCACCTACAATTTCAACCTCACCTTCGAGCGCGAAGTGATGACCGGCATCATGGCACGCGTGGCATATGTCGGCTCGCGCAATCGCAACGGCCGCTTTGGTCTCTCGCTGAACTACGCCGACGCCAGCATTCCCGGGGCGACCACCGGCACCACCGACGCCCGCCGGCTCTACGCGGCGGACGGGCTCGGACAGATCGATTCGCAGGTGCAGGATCGCAAGTCCGATTACAACTCGATGCAGATGGCCTTGATCAAGCGATACTCGAACGGCTTCACCCTTTCGAGCAACTACACGCTGTCGAAGGTCGAAGGCGATTTCGGCAGCGAGATCATCCCGTACACCATGGCGCAGGATCAGTCGATCATGTGGGGACCCCTCGATCAGGACCATCGCCATCGCTTCACGACGTCCTGGGTGTGGGATTTGCCGGGTGCCAACATGGAAGGCCCGATGAAGTGGGTCATCGGGGGCTGGCAGTGGACGGGCGTCATGCAGTACCAGACGGGCCGCCCCTACACGGTCACCAGCGGCACTGACAACTCGCTCGACGGCATCGGCAACGACCGCGCGAAACTGACTGGTCAGCCGGTGGAAGCGCCGGCGGGCTCGGCGCAGACGGTGTGGTTCAACCCGGCGGCGTTCGCGGTGAACGATGTCCGCACGTTCGGGGATAGCGGCAAGGGCGCGTACTACGGGCCGTCGCTGCAGAGCTGGGACATGGGGCTGTTCAAGAACTTCCGCATCAGCACGGACATGAACGTGCAGTTCCGCGCGGAGTTCTTCAATATCTTCAACCAGGTGAACTTCGACATCCCGAACACCAACCGCAGCGGCGGCAACTTCGGGGTGATCACGCGGACCGACCCGAGCTTCGGCGATCCGCGCATTCTGCAGTTCGGCCTGAAGTTCGTCTTCTAAGTTCGTAGGTTCGTGGGTTCGTAAGTTCGCAGGTTCGTGGGGTGGGGGCAGAAGCCTCTCACCCCTTTTTTTCTCCCTGAAACACCCTAGAATCGCACGCCAGGAGTCATCCAACCGTCTGGATCGCTCCCATTAGTTTTCTCTGGACAGCGCGCCGGTCACAGTCCTACATTTCACTTTCAACATTCTCCCTCGCCTGGTATCGCTCTTTGATGGAAGGGGTGTCAAGATGCGACTACGAGTTCTGGGAATCGCGATCCTTGCCTGCCTGATCGCGGGACCCGCGTTCGCTCAACAGGGACAGATCAACGGCGTCGTCAGCGATAGCAGCGGCGGCGTCATCCCCGGCGCGACCGTGACCGCCACGGAGGCCGCCACCGGTTTTGCGCAGACGACGGTGTCTGGAGCGAACGGCCGCTACAGCTTTCCGTCGCTCAGACCCACGGGCTACACCATCAGCGCCGAGCTGACGGGCTTCAGGACATTTCGCCGCACAGACATCGTCTTGGCGGCCAATCAGAGCCTGACGCTTTCGATCACGCTCGAGCTCGGTGAATTGTCCGAGACCGTCACCGTGGCCGGTGAAACGTCCCAGGTTGACGTCACGACGGCCACGATTGCCGAAGTCGTCGATCACGCGCGCATCGTCGAGCTGCCGATCGCCGGTCGAGAGGTGGCGCGGCTTCAGACGCTCGTGGCCGGCACCGTCGTGGGCGAGATCAGCACCGAGACCGGCAAGTCGCTGCCGGGCGCCGTGAAGATTTCGGCCAACGGCGCAGGCGACGAACAGAACTCGTACCGGCTCGATGGAATAAGCAATACCGACTCGTACTTCCAGGAAAACCAGAGCTTCCCGTTCCCCGATGCGCTGCAGGAATTCAGTATTCAGACGAGCAATTACAGCGCGTCGTACGGCAACAACGCCGGCGCGGTGGTGAACGTCGTCACGCGCTCGGGGACGAACAGCTACCATGGAGGCGCATTCGAGTACTTCCGCGATCGCACATTCAACTCGAAGGGATACTTTGCGGCCGAAAAGGACTTCCTCAAACGCAATCAGCATGGCGGCTTCATCGGCGGACCGATCCGGCGGAACAGCACGTTCTTTTTTGCCGGATATCAGCGCACTCGGGTCACCAACCGCGAAGCGGAGCTGATCGGTTTCGTGCCGACACCCGCGCAGGCCAGGGGGGATTTCTCGAGCTGCGTGCCGGCCTGTCCTCAACTCTACAATCCGATGACAGGCCAGCCGTTCCCGAACAATCAGATTCCGGTCGCGATGTTCGACCCGTCCTCTGCCAAGGTGCTCGCCGTACTTCCGACCTCCAACAGCCCTGACGGGCGAGTCACGATTCCGCGTGGCACGGGTCAACGGTTCAATCAGTTCGTGCTCAAGGTCGATCAGCAATTGGGCAACAGCAATCAGGTCAGCGTGCGTTACTTCATCGACGACTTCAACAACGAATCGCAGTTCGTTCCCGGGAACGTGCTCAGCTACCGCGGTCCGAGCCTGGAATCGAACCCTCGCAGCCAGAGCATCGCGACATCGTGGAAGAAAACGCTGACCCCCACACTGCTGAACGAGGCAACGTTCGGCTACAACCGTCTCTTCACGGCGAGGCAGCCCCACCCCGAGGTGCCGGCGATTCAGGATTTCGGTGTGCGACTCCCGTACCTGCCCAGAATGCGCTCGATCTCGTCGATCAGCGCCAATGGATATTTCAGTATCGGTGACAACCTCGAGGCGCGGTTCCCGCGCGACGGGTTCCAATTCAACAACCGGACGAACTGGATCAAGGGACGTCACAACATCCAGTTCGGTGGAGAGGTCGAATACCTGAGGCCGGAGATTTACAACGACTACCGCCGCGCCGGGCATTTCTCTTTCGACGGACGGTTCACCCGGGCGCCTGGCGCCGCCAGCGGTGGGAACGCGCTTGCGGATTTCCTGCTCGGCCGGCTCAATTCCTTCGACCATGGCACCGGCGAGTACAAGAACTACCGGAACTTGTATACGTCCCTGTTCTTCCAGGACGACATCAAGCTCACCGATCGCGTCACGCTGAACCTCGGCTCCCGATACGAGCCGAGTAGGCCCTGGCATGACCTGGTCGGCCGGTTCCAGGTCTTCGATCAAGACGCGTATGCGAAGGGGATTCGGTCGCCCCAGTTCAGCGACGCCCCGCCTGGACTGTTTTTCCGAGGGGATCCAGGAGTGGCGGAGGACGGCACGCTGCCCGACTACAACAACGTTTCGGGGCGATTCGGAATTGCGTGGGACGTGACCGGCGACGGCAAGACCAGCATCCGCGGCGGCGGCGGCATGTTCTACGACACACACCTGGCCGGCGACTACAACAACGGCGGCGTCAACGCACCACCATGGAGCATCCGCGTCGCCGTCACCGAGCCGCCGGGACCGTTCTCGGATCCCTATCGCGGCCGCACCGACTTCGCCTCGCTTCAGCACGACTACGAAGACAAGGACACGATTATCGGAGCCGCGAATGCGCCGTTCCCGCGACCGGTGCTCGTGGAGTCGTTCGACAAGGTGTTCGATACGCCGTTGACCTATAACTACAATCTGGCGTTCGAACGTGAAGTGGCCACCGGCTGGATGGCTCGTGCGGCCTACGTCGGATCGACGGCCACAAACGGCCGATCGAACATCACGCTCAACCCGGCGATCTACACACCGGGCGGTCCGACCGGCAACCCGGATGCGCGCCGCGCCATGGCGGATACGGCAGTCTCAATCAGTACGTCCAGGATCGCAGCAGCCGGTACAACTCCATGCAGCTCACGCTGAACCGGCGCTATGCGGATGGCTTCACCGTGCGCGCCAGCTACACGCTGGCAGATTTGAAGGGAACGATCGGTGGACCGGAAATGGCTCCGTATTTCCATCCCGACCTGGAGAACATCATCGACACGCTCCGGTACGGCCTTCTCGACAACATGCGGCGGCATCGGTTCGTCGCATCCTGGGTGTACGAGATTCCAGGACCGGAGGGCGGCGTCCTGGGCACCGTGATCGGCGGCTGGCAGGTCACCGGCATCTATCAGCGGCAGAGCGGCGAGCCGATGACGATCTCGAGCGGCAGAGACAACGCCGGGTGGGGGCTGGGAAGCAACCGTGCGATGTACACCGGACAACCGTTCGAGGCGCCGGCGGGATCGGACGAGACCTTGTGGTTCAACCCTGCTGCGTTCGCTGTGAACCCGAACGGCTCGTTCGGCGAGACCAAACGTGGCGAGTACTTCGGTCCGGGGGACTCGACAGTCGATCTCGGGCTGTTCAAGAACTTCCGCATCGCGGGCGACATGAACATCCAGTTCCGGGCGGAGTTCTTCAATGCGCTGAATACCGTCAACTTCGGCAATCCGGGCACCAGCGTCGCGTCTCCTGCGAGCTTCGGACGGATTACGAGCGCAGACGATGCGCGCGTCATGCAGTTCGGGTTGAAATTCGTGTTCTAGGTTCGGCGGTTCGTTGATTCGTCGAGGGGTGAGGGGCAGGGCTTCTCACCCCTTTTTTTGTTCGTCGGTTCGGGGGTTCGTCGGTTCGTCGGTCGTGGGTTCGTAAGTTCGTGGTTCCTGCGTAACTCAAGTGGCGTCACTGCTGGCAAATATTGCCGCTCATCAGCGTCTCGTCCTCTGATTCCCTTTGATTTCAGGTGGCATCCCCGATGCTTCGTCGACTGCAATGCGCCGATATCAGGATTTCAATACATGGCAATTTGCCAGGCAACTGCACAACAAGGTTTTCGACATGACCTCGAGACCGCCGTCATGTCACGATTTCAAGTTTCGGGACAACCTGCGTGACGCTGCGGACTCGGCTGAGCGCAACTTCCCGGAGGGCTTCGGCCGGTTCGCACCCGGCGACTTCGCGAACTTTCTCAATCACTCCAGGGCGTCGCTGCTGGAAACCAAGAACGAACTCGAGGTTGGTCTGGAACGAGGATATTTTCGCGAGAGTGACGTTAACGAGGCCCAGTCTCTGGCAGACCGCGCCCTGAAAGCGCTCTCGGGATTGCAGAGGTACTTGTGGTCGCCTCGAGCGAAACTCAATGCCCAGCGCGCCCGCGCCCGGCACGTCGCGCGCTCGAACGAACCGTCGAACCCTCGAACCCCCGAACCCAACGAACCCCCGAACCTAATTGGTCGCTTCTGCCACGAACCGTCGGTAAACTTTCCGTGCTTCCTCGAACTGGCTGTAGACGTGCTGTTTCTCCTTTGGTGAGCGCCACCCGGGCCACGCCTCGGCAAGCTTCTGAAGCTTGTCAATCCATCTGAGCGAATATTCGGCGGAGGCGCGATCCCGAATAGGTTGATTCCCGGCGATCACCCAGACGGGGTTCGTGAACCCCTGTGGATAACCGGTGTCGAGCGGGAACCGATCGCCGGCTCCACCTTCGGCCCGCACGTGATACCAACCGCTTCTATTCACTGGCGTCGTCTTCTGGAACTGTGCGCTTTTCCGATCGCTGCTCAGTGGAATCTCTTCGACCTGCTGCCCGTTGAAATACAGCGTCACGCTCTGCAGGGGGACGATTGAGCGGACCTGCACCCGCACGTCGGCTCGTCCACGACCCGCTGGAATGTCGACTGTCTCTCCCGGCAACATCCCGTTGACGGAAAGCTGCACCAGCGGTCCGTTGGTCACAAACGCCCGCCCGGCGCGCACCCCCTCGAGCCAGGCGTGCATGTTGCGTCCCCTGTCTCCGGTATACACATACGTTCGATGGGCTCCCACCAGCTTGCTCATGTGAAGATCGCTGATGGAATCCTCGCCGCCGACTGCCGCGACCTTGAGGCCATTGTTCCAGATGGCGTAGAGAGGAAAGAATCCCGCTCCCCCGGCGGCAGACCATTCAATCGCATCGGTCGTTCCCAGCGCGGCATCGACCATCGCGCCCTTGGCGCCGCCGAGATCCGCGTTGAGCGGGTCGTTCCCGCCCGATCGATCCGCGCTCTGGCTGCCGAACGCGTGGACGTACCCCACCGTGGCGCCCTGTGCCTTTGCCTTTCGGAACATATCCGTGTTGCTCGGGTAGAGGCTCTCGATCGCGGTCCCTTCGTAACCCGTCGTGTACGGCGACAGCAGGTGATCCTTCATGCCGAACATGAACACATGCCCCCAGAACGGCGGACGGTATTCCTGGCCGACGACCAGCGTCATGTCGTCGCGAGACAGCGGGTGAGGGCCGCCACCGCGCACGAAGAACTGGTGATCGAGAATGCGATTGTCTTTGTTCGCAATCTGCTCGAGCACGATGTCCTGATCTTCGGCAGCCGACATCATCATCAGGTTCTCGAGCGTGTTGTGAAGGTTGCCGCCGTAGTTCATGTGCACGTGTGTCGATCCGTTGTGCCACCCTTCTGCGGACATGTCGGTCAATCGCTTCAGTGTCACCGACCGGGATGTGACCTCGTTCGGTGAAATCTCTACTTCGGTCACCTCGGGCAGCACCTCGAATCCCTTGACGACGGTGATCCGTGCCATACCTGCCGGGAGCGTGACTGTTGCTTCCCCCGATGAGTGGAAAATCCTGTCACCGGCGGCGCTCACACGGGCGTACGCATCGCCTGGTGGGTAGAACTTGCCGTCCGAAGCGGTCACATGGATGCGTGCACCGGTGAGTTGTCCCCGGTCGTCGATCGTCCGAAGCGAGAGAACCCCCATCGGCCGCTTCCAGCGGCGATCGGTGATGGAGATGATTCGGTTCTCCCCTCCATAGGTCTCGAGCAAGGCAAGCTGCGGGAGTCCATCCCGGTTGTCGATGTACGCGATCCACTCACCATCGGTCGACCAGCGCGGATGGAAGGCGTCGTGTTGAAAAAAAGTGAGCTTGTAGGGCTGGCCGCCGGCTGTCGGTTGCACGTAGAGGTTCGAAAACTGATCTGACGCGCCGCCTGTGGACGAGTAGACGAATCTCTTTCCATCGATCGACACGTCCGGCCTGGCGCGATACAGCGTCTGCTCCGACAGCACGGCCGTGGCGTCGTCCATTCCGCCGGCAACCGCCGGCGCCCGCCAGACGTTGCCGGATCCGAGAGGAACGCCTCGGTTCGAGACCACGAGTAGTTCTTTCCCGTCCGGCGTCCACGAAGGAGTGATGTGGAGATCCTCTGCACCAAAATAGAGGCGCGAGTTCGCGAACTTGTTGTCGCGGGAGACGGCGATCTCCTCACCCGCCCATCGACCCTCTTTGATGGAGCGGATGTACACGTTGAAGAAGCCGTTCGGTCCGGTCGATACATACGCGACACGTGCGCCATCGGGCGAAAACACGGGGTCCATGTAGACGAAGCTGTCGCTGGTCAGTTCCCTCGTCTCTCCCGTCTCGACGTTCAGAATCTCCAGTTGAATGGTTCGGCCGCCATCATCCGCGGTGTAGATGATCCACCGGCCATCGGGCGACCAGTCGGGCATCGAGTGATATTTCCGGTTGTAGGTCAGTTCATGCGCGACACCGCTTGCGGGATCGACCTTCCAGATCGAACCGCTCATCGCGACGGCGATCCATCTGAGGTCGGGCGACCACGACGGCGCCCATGGTGTGGAGCTCGGCGCGGGGCCGAAGTAGTAGTTGTACATGTAATTTCCGCCGGTTCGGGCGTTCGGGTATGTGCCTGGGCCGTCCTGGCCGCTCGGCGACACGATCGCCATGGCCACGATGCCGGCCACAAACGCACCAAGGCGCTTCATGAAGCTTTCTCCTTTGCCTCGAAACTACGTTCTGATTGCACGATCGGCAATTGCCAGTCCACGGTCGATGATCGAGAAGGCGTCCCGAAGCTCGCTCTCTGTAATGCACAACGGCGGATTCGTGAAGAAATAGTTCCAGCGGACAAACGTAAACAGCCCCTCCTGCCTGAAGAACTGGCTGAGCGCGATCATCTCGGGGGACGTGCCATTGAAGGGCGCCATCGGCTCCCGGGTCTCCCGGTTGCGTATGAGATCGACGACCCCGAAGAGGCCGAGGGATCGGACGGCACCAACCGAAGGATGACGCGCGGCAAGATCGGAAAGCGCCCCGGCCATCGCCTTGCCGGTTTCCCTCGCCCGGTCTATGAGACCGTCCTCCTCGTACACGGCAATCGTCGCCAGCGCTGCGGCGCAGGCCAGCGGATGAGCGCTGTAGGTCAGGCCGCTCGGAAACGGTGTGTCCTTGAACTTCTCCGCGATCGTTCGCTTCATGCCAACCGCGCCGAGCGGAATGTAGGCGCTCGTAATCCCCTTTGCCATCGTGATGATGTCGGGCACGACGTTCCAATGGTCGACGGCAAACCAGGCGCCGGTACGTCCGAAACCGGTCATCACTTCATCGGCAATAAGCACGATGCCGTACTTCTCACAGAGCGCGCGGAGACCCGGAAGGTAACCGTCCGGAGGAATCAGCACTCCGTTGGTTCCCGTCACCGCCTCGACGATCATTCCGGCGATAGAGTGCGCCCCTTCGAGCTGAATCGCTTCCTCGAGATATCTCAGCGCCTCGTCCACCTTGTCCCAGCCGCGCGCGAGACCGTGATACGGGCTCATGACATGGACAAATCCGGGCAACGGCGCCTGAAACCAGCCTCGGGGTTCCCCCGTGGCCGCCATCGCTCCAGCGGTCGCACCGTGATACGACCGGTAAAACGAGACGATTTTCTGGCGGCCGGTGTACGCACGGGCGATCCTGAACGCGTGTTCATTCGCGTCGGCTCCCCCGTTGGTGAAAAAGAAGACGTCGATGTCGCCGGGAGCAATCTCGGCCAGCTTCGCGCCAAGCCGCGCGCGTGGCTCGGTCGTCATGGAGGGGGTGACGTAGGTCAGCTCGGCTGCCTGTTTCCGGATCGCCTCGATGACGCGGGGATCGCCATGGCCGATGTTGACGCACATGAGCTGGCTGTTGAAGTCGATGTAGCGCTTGCCGTCGGGCGTCCAGAAGTAGATTCCCTCCGCACGCGCCACCGGTATCGGATCGACGCTCCCCTGCGCCGCCCATTCGAAAATAGTGTGCTTCTTCGAAAGCGCGACAATCTCCTCACTAGTCATTCTTTATTCGCGGGGGCCCCATCGCCCCGCGTCGCTCGCGTCTTGCGTTTCGGAATACTCTCCGACCCTTGCGTCCTCTGCGTTGAGGCCGTCGAAAACGCTCAAACACCCTGCCGCATGTACTTCGTTATCGCGCCCACTGCCCGGTCGACCTCCGCCATCGTGTTGTAGAAGTGCGGCGACAAGCGAATGCCGGGGCGATCCGAACCCGTGCGGGTCGCGCAGCCGATGCGGTCGTTCTGATAGAGGGCCGCCGCCAGCTTCCTGATGTCGAGAGATCCGGGGCGGAACGTCACGACCGCGGCCGATCGCGCCGGGTCGGTATGCGTCCACAGGTGCAGGCCGTCAATCTTTTTCAGTCCCGCAATGAGCGCCTGGGCAAGCTCGCGCGACCGCTTCTCGATCACCGGGCGTCCAATCTTTTCCTGGAACCTGATCGCTTCGGCAAACCCGATAATCGCGGGCTCATCGCGCTGTCCCATCGCCTCGAGCGTTCGCGAAATGCCGACGGCACCGGGATACGCGCTGATCACGCTCGGCTGAATCGCCTGCTGCGCGCGGGCGTTCACGTACAGCAGCCCCACTTCCTTGGGGCCGCAGGGCCATTTATGCGCGCTTCCCGTGTAGAAGTCGGGCTGGATCACGCTGAGATCGACGTCGAACAGACCAAACGCCGATGCGCCGTCAATCAGCGTGAATATGCCCCGCTGGCGGGCGAGCCGGCAGAGCTCGGCAGCCGGGAGCAGATCGCCAACAGTGCTCGTTTGATGCGAGAAGGCGATCACACGAGTTCGCGCTGTGATCGCCTGCGTGACCGCCTCGAGAAAGAACGCGTCTCCGGGATGAGGGTTCGGCTGGCTGATGACAGACACCGTGTAGCCGAACCGCTTCGCCTTTTGCCTCCATGCTTCGCCATTGCTCGGATGGTTGTCGGAAAAGATCAGCACCTCGTCGCCTGGCTTCAGATCGAGACCGCTCGACACGATGTTGTTCGCTTCGCTGGTATTACGCGTCAGAACGATCTCTTCGGGCGTGACGCGCAAGGATCTCGCGACGACTCGCCGGGCTTCTTCCTTCCCCGCCTGCATTTTCTCGCGGTTCTCGAATGAGGGGTCGTAGTCCATGTCCTTCGTGTTGCGATACACAGCCTCCAGGACCGGTGCCGGAGAAGGACAGAGGTTGGCCGCGTTCATTACGGCGAGATCGGGCGGCATGAGAAATTGATCGCGAACCGACGCCCAATATCGTTCGTCAGGCCGCGCGGGAGCGGATTGCGGTGGCGCAGGCCATGCGACCACCGGTTCGGGAACCAACGCCGTGGAGCCGGCCAGAGTGAGCAGGCGGGTAAAGTCTCGTCGGCTGAGCATGAGAACCTCCCTTTGCAGCCCGCAGTGTATCGGATATTCATCATCCATCGGGCTGAAGCTCGTGTTTTGGGAAACAAATAAGGAAAAACGAAAAACGAAGAAGGAATAGAGCGCAGGAAGCGACAGAAGGGTGAGGGACGAGGGGTCTCTCACCCTTTTTTTCGCTACCAGCTAACGGCTCGCGGCTACCGGCTCGGGGAGCGCCGTCGCCAGCGCCGCAATGGCCCAGCCGGTCGCCATCGACGAAATCCACTGGTCGTGCCCGTAGGGGAACCCGCCGTCGAAAAACGGCTGAAATTTCGGAGCGCGGCTGCGGACGTACCACGAGCCGTCGGCTCGCTGTGTCTTGAGCAGATACTCCACACCCTTCTGAAAAGCTGCGACGTCCGGCCGCACACCACCTGCTTCCGACAGGGCATAAAGCGACTGTCCCGTCGCATATGCGTCGCTCGATAGATGATCGGTTTGCGACCAGCCGCCATCGGCTCGCTGCTTTGCGAATATGGCCTTGGCAAGGCGCGCTCGCTCGCCCGCTTCCGAGCCTGCCCAATGAAGGCCAAGGAGCTGGAGATTCCTGTCTTCGGCGGTCGTCGGCTTCGCCGCCGTCAACCACGCACGTGCACGTGCGATTCGAGCCTTCGCTTCAGCGCCGCGTCCGGCAGGCGCATAAAGCTGGACCGCACGGATACCCAACGCCGTTCTGAAGATGTCCCCGTCCTCGATGGGAGGCCTGGCGACCGTTCCGGTGGTCCAATGGCCGTCGGCGCGCTGCTGCGCCATCAGACTGGCCGCCATTGCGTCGGTCGTACGGTCGGCGGCATATCCGTTGGCGTGAAGCGCCATGAGCGCGTAGGCATCAATCTCCGGCACGGGCCGATCGAACCGCTCGAACACATTGCTCAACGAAAAGTACGGCGCCTTGGTCAACGTCTGCCGCTGAGCGACGACCTTCTGATCGATGGCGAACCCTTTCGCACGCGCCATCCCCTCTGCCATGTCGACGATGTTGTGGGAGTGGCAGGAGGCGCAGCCGCCGTTTGCGGCGGCGACGACGCTCATCTTGCTCAACAGCGACAGGCTGCGCTCCACCGACGCCTTGAGATCCGCCTGAGCGGGCGGGGGGACAGCGACGGCTTCGCGCGCTGTTTCAAGACCGCCGGCTTTCCTGAGCATCTCGACCACTGGCGGCGATCCAATCTTGCGCGCCCAGTCGAGCGCCGTCTCCCCGGCCAGGCTCTTTGCGTTGACGTCGGCGCCTTTCGCGAGCAGCATGCGAACGACCTCGGGTTCTGGTGATCGGTCCCAGACGGCCAGCATCAGACGGCGTCATCCCCCGCACGTCAGCCTGACGTTCACGTGGGCGCCTGCGTCGAGCAGCGTCTTGACCAGTTCGGTCGATCCGTAGGCGGAGGCCGAGCTCAGCGGCGTCAAGTTGCCGAGCGCGATCGTGCCGGCCTTTACTTTCTGAAAGCGACCGTCGCTCGAAACCAGCATTGACGTTCGCGCCTTTCGCGAGCAGCAGTCTGACGGCCGCGAGATTGCCGTGCTCGACGCGAGATCATCAGCGGCGTGAAGCCCGCCAAATCGGCGGCATTCACGTCTGCGCCGGCGTCAATGAGCACGCGGATCGTCTCGATGTCGTTGCCCAGGACGGCGGCGTGAAGCACGGTCGTCTTGAGCGAATCGGCGGCCTTCGGATCGGCGCCTGCCTCAATGAGCACCTGCACAACGGCGGCCGAGCCGTCGCTCCGCGCAGCGACGTAGCAGCGCTGTCCGGCCGCCTCTGAGAGGCAGCTTTGACGTTCGCGCCGCGTTCGAGCAACAGCCGGACTCTTTCGAGATCGCCGGCCGCCCAAATCAACGCGGTTGCGCCGTTGCTGTTCGCCAGGTTCGGATCGGCGCCGTTCTCCAGAAGGAGCTTCATGGCGTCGACCGAGCCGACGACCGCCGCGTACATCAGCGGCGTGGCGCCGCCGCGCGGGTCGGCCACGTTCGGATTGCCGCCCGACTTCAGCATCGACTGAATCCGCATCAGGTCGTTCGCGCGAATCGCGGCATAGAACGCGTCGCTCGCACTCCCGGTGTCCTGCGCAGAGGCGACCGCGCCGAAGAGAAGGAGAATTCACGCAGTGATAATCCGCTTTACCATTTACTCTCTTTTTATTAGATGGTCGTGGGGCCCCACCCCCACGACCTGTGCCTTCGCGGCCTCTGGCCGCTCGGCTATGCTTGTGGCGCCTGACTGCTCAGTGCGGCATCTCGTCGCTGACTAATCCCTAATCCCTAATCCCTAGTCCCAAGTCCTTACGGTTGCTTCAGTTTCCAGGCCTCATCAAAAAATCCCGCGGTTTTCACCTCACCCGACGTCGTCAGCACCGCGTAATCGCCGAGGCGTGGGAAGAACACCGACTCGGTGCCAGACAGAACGCGATTGGCGCCGAAGGTATGGCCGGTGTTCAGCACGACATACCGCTGCGCGTTCAGCGGGTTGGGATAAATCATCACGACCGCGTGATCGGCGGCCGGGAATTTCTGGATGCCGACGCCGATCTCAGCTTCGCGTCCACTGGACAGGCAACCTGCCGGTGATCCTTGGCGATCAGGCTGTTGCTGCCCGGATCCCGAACAGCACGAGATTGTAGTTGGCAATGTCGGCGGGCGACACCGCGCGGTCGTTCTTCACCCGGATGTCGCCTCGCATCCACTTGGCGAACTCCGATCTGAAGACATCGAAGCGTTGATTCGCATACGCGTGCACAGCCGCATTCCACGGCTCTCCGGTACCGCGCACGGCCAGAAATCCATCCCGTGAAGGCATCCTCAATCGGCCCCTGCAGACCGTGAATTTTGCCGCAGCCCCGCCGGCTTACCGGTGGCGACCGTCCACTTGCCCTTCATTTTCTCGAACGTGGGATTCGCGTCCGCCTTTATCGTCTGACCGTCGATGGCAAACTCCGCCGCCGGCACGTCAAATCTGACACGGCTGACGTTCTTCGTCGTCACCGTATAGTGCTTGCAATCGTCCGTCCGTTTCGCATCCACGTCGGCGCGCTTGTAGGTCTCCTCCAGCCTCTCGACGTTGACCCAGTGCGCGTTGCTCCATCGGACGGTGTAGGTCACGAACCGGACATGGTTCGGCGACTTCCCGGCAGTCTCGTCGATCGCCTTTCTCGAGGAACGCCTCCGATTCGGCCTTGCTTTCCCTGTGCCACGCGTGTCCCGTGTCCGGACCGACGAGGAAGAGCGCGCGGAAATCCCTCGTCGTC
Source organism: Vicinamibacterales bacterium (assembly GCA_963775345.1). Lineage (GTDB taxonomy): Bacteria > Acidobacteriota > Vicinamibacteria > Vicinamibacterales > JAMQPK01 > JAMQPK01. The sequence continues at coordinate 444,546 of CAVZIS010000006.1, read as the reverse complement.
CAGTGGTAGGGTGATTCCTGGGTGAGGCGGAACCCTTCCCTCTCGACCGCTTCGCGCAGCCTGATCGCGCACGCAGCTGTCCGTCCTTCTCTCCGCCATAACTGACCAGCGGGACATTGAAGCCATTGAGGGCATAGTCTTCAGCGTCGAAGTAATGAAGCGCGGCCTCCTGATATGGCGTCAGCCCTTCTTTCGGAAGGCGCATGCCCGCGTACTCTCTCGTCTCGGAGTACCCGGCGCTCGCTTCGAACGCCGCGAAGAAGTCGGGTTCTGCAGGCCCAGGCGGCCGGCGCCCTGGTGACCGCCCATCGAATGCCCGCGAATGACGATTCGCTCGGCGATCGATGTTGTAGTGCCTCGCGCACGGCGGCGATCGCTTCGAAGACGTCCGTTTCCGCGTAGATACCTGTAGGAATGATTCATTCGCGCAAATGGCTCGAGCTGAATGTAGTCCTCGGCGGGGATCTGCGAGGTCGAATGCGGCGCTTCCTGCTGGCTGATGAACCGCACCTCGTTGAGCTGCAGTCTGCGTCCCGTGCAGCCAGACATCGAGCCGCATCGGCTCGCTTGCCGTCGTAGGAGGCCGGAATCGTCAACCCATAGGGCTGAACGCTGCCGTCGATGCGCGAGACGAAACCGCGCACGACATTGCCCGTCTTCTTCGGCCATGAAGGCACGCCGGCTTCCAGCTCGAGCGCCCGCATGATGCCGGTGTCGAGCACCTTAATCGTCTCGGCTGCGTATTGCGGCCCGAAGAATTCCTCGGGAAATCTGAGAATATAGTCGACCGCCTTCCTGTAGATCTGCACGTCGGCGAGCAGTGCGGGATCGGCTTTCTTGTCGCCGAGCGCGGCGAGCCGCGCGCTCAGTTCGGCGAGCTTCTTGTGAATCTCGGCCTTCTGCTCGGCGTTCGGCGGAAAGACTTTTTCCTGCGGTTCCTGCGCGGAAAAGGCGGCAACTGCCGCCAGGAGTACAAGCGGCAGCAACGTCTTTTTCAGGATGAACATTTCAGCCTCCTAGGGATGGTGGGATTGTAGCTGAACCAAACCCCCGAGGGATTAGGGATTTGGGAGTAGGGATTAGCCCTATACCTGGAGCAAGAGCCTGTGACGATCAAGAACCGCAATTCGCTGAACTCTCTGATCGCCTAGTTTAGGATCGACGTTACTGCGCTTTTACGAAGAACACTCCCCCGGGCTGCGGGACCTGGCCGATCTGCGCCTGTCGGCGTCAGGTTGCCGTTGTGCGGGTCGATTCGAAAGACGACGATGTTCTCGCCGTTCTGGTTTGCGGCGATCAGATACTGGTTGGTCGGATCGATCGTGATGTTGCGCGGTGTGCGTCCGCCGGAGGGAATGTGCCCGACAAGCGTAAGCGTGCCTTTGCCGGGATCGACGGCGTAATGCGCCATGCTGTCGTGGCCGCGATTGGTGACGTAGAGCCATCTTCCGGTCTGATCGATCTGAATCTCGGCGGTGGAGTTGTTGCCCTTGTAGTCGGCGGGCAGCGTCGAGAGCGTCTGGATCTGCTTGAGGTTTGCGCCGCTCACCTCGAAGACGCTCACCTTCGAATCAGTCTCGTGATTCACATACAGGAATTTCCCGCTCGGATGCAGCTGCAGCCGTCTCGGCCCTGAACCGCCCGCATTCATCGTCACAAACGGAGGATCGGCCGGCCACAGCCGTACGTTTGGCAGGATCGAGGCGATAGGTGTACACGCGATCGAGTCCGAGCTCGGCAACGTAAACGGTGCGGCTGTCTTTCGAAAACACGATGCCGTGTGCGCGCGGACCAGGCTGGCGTTCGCTCAACGGCTTGCCTGAGTGTTGATCGGTGTAAATCGCTTCGGTCAGCTTCCCGTCAGGCTCCACACCGAACAGCGAAAACGTACCGCTGTTGTAGGTGACCGTCCCCGCGAATTTGCCGCTCGGATCGAGAACAACCTGGTTCGCTCGATCGCCTTTCGCGCCGACCTTGCTGATGAGTGTGAGCTTGCCTGTATGGCTGGTCGATGGAATACGCGGTCAGGTAGTCTCCCGGCACTCCGGTCTCCCAATTCGACGCGTACAAGAACTTCCCGTTGGGATGCGCCCATACATGGGCCGGGTTGATCGTTTCGGCGACCAGGCCAAGCGGACTCAGCGTGCCGGCCTTCGAGTCAAAGCGAAACCCGTAAATGCCCTTCGCCGCAGAGGTCGTGGTCGGCGTCGGATTCGTGTAGCTGCCCGCATAAACGAAGTAGTCGCCGCCGGTCTGTGCGTAAGCGCCCACGCCCGCCAGCATGATCACCGAGCAAAGCCAAGTCAGTCGCCTCATTGCTGTCATCCTTTATTAGTTGTCGTGGGGCCCCACCCCACGACCTGTGCCTCGCAGCCTTTGGCCGCTCGGCGACGTTCGCTGCGCTTGTGTGCTTCAGTGGACTCATCGACGCACAATTCGCAACGCGGGCTTTGATCGTGGCTGCGAGCGACCGCAGCCGATCGGCATCGCGCCCAACGGCGGCACGGCTGTCGGCGTCGACTTCCGCACCGACATTCTCGAGCCTGGTCAGCAACGCGGCGGCGTTTCGCTCTCGACCGGTGCGCACGCTCTCGGCCGCGTCAAGCGCTGCCTTCACAGCCGCCGCACGCGCGGGGCTGATGCCATTGCTGCGGGATCAGCTGATCCAGGTACGCCGTTGCGACGACGGTGGTCGCGGGCCACGTCACGCGTGGCTGCATGCTGCGCGTTGAACCGATCGAAATAGACCGCTCTCGCGGCATCGATCTCATTCTGCGAGAGCAGGTCACTCGGCGTCAGCCTGAAAACGTCCATCCCCCGGGAAATTTCTCCTGCGTAGATGTAACCGTTGTACCAGTAGGCGGACCAGTAGCCGCCGGTGATCAGCTGCGTTCGCGTCGAGCGGCCCCCGATCGAAAAAAGCGATCTCGACCGGCCTGGCCGAATCGGTGAAATCGAAGACGGAAACGCCGCCTTGATACCACGCCTGGACCATGATGTCGCGCCCCGGCACGGGAATCAGCGAACCGTTGTGCGCGACGCAATTCTCCTGTTCGGTCTGCGGCACCGGCAGCTTGTAGTACCCGCCAAACCGCAGCTTGCGATCGACGATGTCGAAGATGGCGTTCGCCCCCCACGAAGAGGGGTCGGCCTCCCGGCAGCGTGGACGCGTGCCGCCGCCCCATTCGTCGGTGAAAATCACTTTCGAGCCGTCGTTGTTGAACGTCGCCGAGTGCCAATACGCGAAGCTCCTGTCCACGACCTGATCGAGCCGTACCGGATTGACGGGATCGGACACGTCCAGAAGGATGCCGTTCCCCGAGCACGCGCCGGCGGCGAGGCCGATCTCGGGAAGGACGGTGATATCGTGGCACTGATTGGTCAGCCGCGATCGCTGGGTCCCGGGCCCGTGGTCGCCCCCCTTCCACAGGCCGGCGATCGCACCGGAAGCTGGATCGGCGAAGATGCGCGGCCGGTTCACGATCCGAGCCTTCTCGGGCGCCGCGAGTGGCACCTGAATCACATCGATGCTGAAGAGTGCCGTGTTGGGATCCTCCTCGGGATCTGAGCGCCGAGCACCCCGCGACTTCCTCCGCGGACCGAACGACACCGGTTCCCGATCCGTAGACATAAAGGTTGAGCTTGTCGTCAGGGTCGGCCAGCAGAGTGTGCGTGTGCGATCCGCGGCAGGTCTGCACCGCGGCCACCTGCCTCGGATTTCGCATGTCCCGGATGTCGAAGATCCTGATGCCGCGAAAGCGGTCGCCACTGACCCGTTCGGCGATGCCCTGGGTGCCACAGTCAATCCGTCCGCGCGTCTGCTCGACCGACATGAAGAGGAGATTGCCGTAAATCGACACGTCACCCTGTCCTCCCGGGCACACGACCGATGCAATCTGTCTGGGTTTTCTCGGATTCTCGATGTCGTAGATATTGAATCCGTGGAAACTCCCCATGAAGAGATAGTTGATCTCGGAACGCGTGATCGGAATTCGCGAAGTTGAGGTTCGCGGCCCCCGGACGCGGTGGCGCCATCGTTCCGGCCCGCTCGTGCTCCCGCTCGGCCTGCTCGCGTTTTCTCGTCCTCTTCTCTCGTGCGCTCCGGCGGAGTCGGAAGGCCCGCCGGCGCCTTCGGATCGAAGAATCCCTGCGGCCTCGGAAGGCTTGCCACGAGCTCCATGTTCCGGGATGCGGTGCCCGCGTCGTGCAGCCCCGGCCTTCAGACCGATACGCGGATCGCCCTGGGCCGACTGCGATCTGGGCGCCGCTCTGGACGACCAGAGAAGACGCGACGGCGGCGGCCAGCAGCGGCATTGCGGCAACGGCTTTCATTTCTGAAGCTCCCTGAGCATTGCGCCCATGCGCTCGATTTCCATGCGCTGATCGGCATCGACGTCCGACGCAAACGCAAATACGTCGGATTGCTGCCCCGCCCCTGCAGCGGAAAACAGTTCGTTCACCATGGTCAACGCCCCTTCGTGATGCTTGATCATGTACTCGAGAAACAGGCGGTCGAAGTGCGACCTGGTGGCGGCGGCCAGAGCGCGCATCTCCTCGGCGTTCAGCATGCCGGGCATCAACACCGCTCCCTCGCCATGATGCGCATGAGGGTCGGGAAGCGCCGCTCCCGCGAGGTCAGCCAGTCCTTCATCATCTGAATCTCGTCGGCCTGCGAGATCTCGATTCGCGCCGCGAGCAGGCGCATATCCTCGCGCGGCGTGCGCGAGGGGACGAGCGCGGTCATCTCGAGCGCCTGCGCATGGTGACCGATCATGCCCTGCATGAATCGAACGTCGGCCGCTGTGTAAGGAATACGCGAAAGATCGCTCGCCTGACTCGCATTGATCGTGCGCGTCGGCTCCCCCGGAGCGCCCGGCTGGACGATGGGTGCCTTCATCGCGCATGACACAGAAACGACAGCGAGCAGGACGACCTTCATTTATTTTCTTTGTCGTGGGGACCCCACCCCCACGACCTGTACCTCGCGACCTCTGGTCGCTCGGCGGTGGGTTCCACAATCATTTGCTTAGTGCGGCGCTAATCCTTTTTCCTTCTTTTTTCCTTTTTCCTTCTCCTTCTTCCTTACTTCATTTTCAAGAACTGATCCGGCGTCAGCGCACTCCTCGTAAAGCGAGCCTGGCGAATCGCCCCCTTGAAATAGTTGCGGCGGTTGATACGCGTGCCGAGCGAGGCGGCGCCCTCGCCCTGGGGCTTGAACGCAATCTCGGCTTCGCCCTGCAATACACCGTTGACATAGCTGCGGAACATTTTTCCATCGTAGGTCTGGGCGACGTGATACCACTGGCCGACAGGATGCAGCTTGTCTTTGAACATCAGAGCGCGGCTGTAGCCGGGACCGTTCACGAAGGCGTCGAGATACCAGTTGTTCTCGACCGTTCGAAGCTCGAACAGGAAGCGCGCGTTCGCATCCTGACCGGTCTTCGGATGGTCTTCACTCGCGAGCAGTCCTGTTTTCGGATCGCGCTCGGCAAGGTGGAACCAGCGCTGCTCGAAGGCCCCGCCATCGGGACGAAAGACGGCTTCGAATGTGAACGTGCCAGCTCCCGCCAGCGGATGCTTCTCGATCCAGACGGCGTCGTCGACACCGTCGAATTCGATGGCCTTTCCAAGAGGCGTATCGACAACCCGTGGGTTGCCCTCGACGGTCGTCTTCACGCCGCCGATGTTGTCGAGTCTGTCGAAGGTCCAGACGACCGTGGCTCCGGCCTGCGCCATCAGCGCTACCGGCATCCACGCCACCAGTATCGTGAGACTCACCGCGGTCTTCCTGAGAATCATGTCGCTCTCCTGAAGTTGTGGCCGAAGCTTAGCACGCGCCTTCGCCGGCTAGTGGACCGTACTCGCTGAAGTACTACTAATTCGATGCGTCGGATTGCGATAAATCCAGCGGATCGGCTTCGGCGCTTTGTTGTAGTGACGGATATATCGACGAATCTTGCGCGCCAAGTCGGCGACGGATGTAAAGATGCCGCGCGCTAGGAGATCCCGCTCGATCTTCGAGAACCAGAGTTCGACTTGGTTCAGCCAGGACGAATACGTCGGCGTGAAGTGCAGCCGCACATTCGGATGCTCGATCAAGAAGGTCCGCACCGCTTGCGTTTTATGGGTCGAGAGATTGTCGGCGATGACGTGAATCTCTCGGCGCTTCGGCTGACTGGCCACGATGTCGGCGAGGAAGTCCACAAACGCCGCGCTGGTGTGTCGCGGCACAGTCTGGCCCAGCACTTCGCCCGACTGCGTGTTGAGCGCCGCGAAGAGCGACAACGTGCCGTGCCGGTAGTATTCGAAGCCGTGGCGCTCGGCGCGGCCGGGCGACAGCGGCAGCACGGGGTCGAGGCGGTCGAGCGCCTGAATGGCCGTTTTCTCGTCGACGGCGAACACCGCCGCGTGGTCAGGCGGATTCACGTAGAGGCCGATCACGTCGGCCGCCTTCGGTTCGAAGTCCGGATCATCCGACTGCATGTAGCGCTCGAAGCGATGCGGCTGCAGGCCCGCGCGTTGCCAGGCTTTCGCGACGAGGTTGTGATGGATCTTCAGCACGCGTCCCAGCTTGCGCGTACTCCAGTGCGTGCTGCCATCCGGCGGCGGCTTGCCGCGTCTTCGCCAGCACGCGCGCCTCCATCGCGGGCGTCAGCACCGTTGGCGGTTGTCCTCGGTAGCGCGCCCGCAGGCCCTCGACGCCGATCCGCCAGGAAGCGCCGTCGCCACCGGTTGATATAGTCCCGGTAACACGGCACCGTCGCTTCAATCGTCGAATACGAGTCGCCATTCGCCAGCATCAGGATCACCCGCGCGCGGCGCGCATCCTCCGATCGGATTTTGAGACTGCGCACCCGGCGTTCCAGTTCGGTTCGTTCATCGGTCGTCAACGTCAGCGCCATATGGCGCCAGAGAGTACCAGTACTGATTCAGTCAGTACAAGCCACTAGCGGTTCAACTATTTGGATATCCTCCAACGATATCCTGTAGATCAATACCGAACTCGTCCAATTCCTCTGGTGTTTTGCCGGCCAATCGCCCCTTGTTTCGGTGCATCACCTTTGCATATCCTATGGCCACCGAAATCCCATACCGATACCAGATGGCAGGAGGTAGCCTCATGAAGGCACGGCATTTACTGTTTGGCGCGCTGGTCCTGTGCGCTGTTGTGGCCGCGCCCATCAGCGGCATTTGCACAGGCGCAGATCGTCGGCCAGGTTCGCGACGAATCCGGCGGCGTTCTTCCCGGCGTCACCGTCGAGGCCGCGAGCCCGGCAATCATCGAAAAAGTCAGGACGGCGATCACCGACGATCAGGGCCGCTATCGTATTGAAGCGCTGCGGCCTGGCACCTACAAGCTCACCTTCACCCTGGCCGGCTTCAGCACGGTCGTCCGTGACGGCATCGACGTGCCGTCGGAAGTCGTCGTCACGATCAACGCCGATCTGAAAGTCGGTGCGCTCGAAGAGACGATTACCGTTTCGGGCGAGACGCCCCAGGTCGACGTCCAGCAGGCGTCGCGTACGCAGGTCATCACCCGCGACGTCATCGATACGCTGCCGGTCTCCCGCAATGTCATGTCGATCGGCGTGCTGTCGCCTGGCGTCCGGCAAGCTACGCCCGACGTCGGCGGCTCGCGCATGACCGAGCAGGTCGGTCTCCGCGCGCATGGCCTTGACGGGCGACGACGCCGAACAGCTTGTCGAGGGGATGTCGATCCAGAGCCTCGAAGGTGCGTCGCAGGCCTACTTCGACGACATGCTGCAGTCGGAAATCACGATCATGACGAGCGCCATCCCGGCCGACACCTCGGGCGGCGGCATCCGCATGAACAGCGTGCTGAAAGACGGCGGCAACATCTTCAGCGGCGCGGCGTTCCTCGGCTTCAGCAGCGGCAGCTGGCAGAGCGATAACACGGGCGACGAGCTGCGCGCCTCTCCGCGCAGCATCAACAGCCCGAACGCGATCAAGCACATTCACATGTTCACAGGGTCGATGGGCGGTCCCGATCAAGCGCGACAAACTGTGGTTCCTGGTCGCGGCACGGCATCAGTCCTCCGACGAATTGATCACCGACGTACCGGTGCAGATCACGGCGCCGGACGGCGAGGTCATCAATTCCTATCTCGACACCTACGTCCGTGGGCCGTCCCTTCGTCTCACATGGCAGGCGGCACAAAAGCACAAGATCGCCACCTTCATCCAGCGCTGGTGGAAGCGCAAGGGCAAGGACTTCGGCGCCGGTCAGGATCCGCGAGCGTCGCAGTTCCGCGATCCGAGGCACGCGCATCATACGGTCGGTAACGTCCGGTGGACGTCGCCCATGACCAATCGAATTCTGCTCGAGGCCGGCTATTCGTGGACGCTGTTCGACTGGCTGGGAGCGCCCATGCCTGGCGTCGAGCAGCCGCGCGGGACGCCGTTGTGGTACATCAAGACGAGAAAAACCGATACGCAACGGCAGGTTGACGACGAATGCGCCTTCACGGCAGCCAACAGCGCGCAGCCGGGCTGCCTCACCTGGGGCTCGAACCAGATTCAGCGGCAGGACAACACACGTCATGTGTTCCAGGGCGTGATGTCCTACGTCACCGGTTCGCACAGCTTCAAGTTCGGCTACAACCACGAGATCGGCCCCGACGGCCGCATGGGCAACACGCACAACGGCGATCTCTACCAGAACTACAACGCGGGCCGGCCCAGCACTGTGACGGTGTGGAACACGCCGCTCGAAGCGCCGGGCATCGTCGACTACGACGCTGCGTTCTTCCTGCAGGACACCTGGACCATCAAGCGGCTGACCATCAGTCCAGGATTGCGAGTGGAGTGGTTCAGCGCGGGAATGAGGGCTGTTGCCGTCGACGCCGGCCGTTTCGTGCCGGCGCGGTTCTTCCCCGAAGAGCGTGGACTGTTGAAGTGGGGACCGGACTACGCGCCGCGTATGGCCGCCGTGTACGACCTGTTTGGCGACGGCCGAACGGCGCTCAAGACGAACTTCAGCAAATACCATCGTCAATACGATGCCGACCCGGCAGCCGCGTACTCGCCCGTCGGGCTGACCAGCGAAAATCGCAACTGGTTCGACTGCGTGCTGAATGCAGCGGGCAATGCATGCTCGGGAGCCGCGGCGGCGACCAACAACAACGGCATCGTCGAAGATCACGAAATCGGACCGAGCCCTGCCGGCGGCGACGTTCGGCATCATCAGCAACAACACGCTCGGCGATCTCGACCGGCGATACAACTGGGAATTCACCGCCGGTGTTCAGCATCAGGTGATGCCACGGCTGGCGGTCGGCGCCATGCTCTTCAAGCGGCAAATCTACGAGATCCCGCTGACCGATCGCTCGTTCATCACGACTCGCGGACTACACGCCGTTCCAGGCGCCGATGCCGGCCGAGATCTCGCGAGATCCGGACGTCGCTGCAGTGCTGGATCCGAACGAAATGATCACGGTGTACAACCTCAACCAGGCGAAGAACTCGGTTTATGGTCAGGGGCTCGTCGATCGGAGTGCCAACGACAACCGGTCGCTCTACACCGGGTTCGAAGCGTCGTTCTCGGCGCAGACTGCCTGGCGGCGCGATGATGTTCGGAAGCTGGACGGCGGAAAAGAACGTCTCGGTGTTCTGCGAGTCTGACGACAACCCGAACGGACCGCCGACAGCCGACCTGTATCAGGGTCGCAACGTTGCGCAGGGCGGCCGCTTCTGCGATCAGCGGAACTTCGACATGCCCTTCATGCACGAGTTCAAGCTCGCGGGCAACTACGGACTGCCGTTCGGCGTGGACATCGGCGCGGTCGCTGCAGAGCTTCGGTGGCCTCGAGCGCGTGTCACGTGGCAGCCGGCCGCCACGCTGTTCCCGAACGGGCAGCGGACGCAAGCCCAGACGTTCATCCTCACCGAACCAGGATCGCTGTTCGGCGAGCGCTGGGATCAGCTCGACATCAACTTCAAGAAGAACATCCGGTACGGAAGCAAGGTGCACACGTTCCAGATCGACATCTTCAACGTGTTCAACAACAACTCGATTCGCACGATGAACGATACGGTTGGAAACTCGCTCGGCCAGGTGACGGCAATCATGCCGGGGCGGTTCCCACGGCTCGGTTATCAATTCAAATGGTAAGGGAAGCGGATCTGTAAGGAAAAGGAAGAAGGAAAAAGGAATAGAGCACGCTGCAATAGAACGGGCGGGCCGAGAGTCGGGCCCGCCCGTTTTGTTTTCTCTATTCCTTTTTCCTTATTCCTTCTTCCTTACTGGTTCTGGGACTGCTGCCCCATCCTTCCGCGGATCGGATGCACCGTAATTCACCCCGTCCTTCCGCATCACCGCCTGCCCTCCGCCCATGAAGCTGCAGAAATCGCCTTGAACCGCGATCGTCGTGTCCTCTCGCGGCCAGATCGCGGCGTACCTCATCCGGAATGCGCGCCTCCATATCCACATCCAGACCTTCAAATGTCAACTTGGTGAACCTCGGAGCCTCCAACGCAGCCTGAATGTTCATGCCGTGATCGACGACGTTCGAGACGAACTGCGCATGAGCCTGCGACTGGTTCCACCCGCCCATGATCCCGAATGCGATTTTGAGTACTGCCCTTCACCATCAGAGCCGGAATGATCGTATGCAGCGGGCGCTTGCGCGGCACGAGCACGTTCGGATGCGACCGGTCGAAGGTGAAGAGCGCCCCGCGGTTCTGGAGCGGGAACCCTGTCCCCTCCGCGACGACGCCAGATCCGAAGCTTGCGAAGTTGCTCTGGATCAAGGAAACCATATTGCCTTCGCGATCGACCGCGGAAAGATACGTCGTGTCCCCCGCGTGCACCGGAAGCTCGGCCGCCCGGACGAGCGACTGCGCGCGCTGCCGGATCGAGCTGTTTCGCCCGCGTCCGTGCGAAGTCCTTGCTGAGAAGCGCAGCGACCGGAACATCGGCGAATCGCGTGATCGGCAACGTATCGGAGCATGTCGGCGTACGCGAGCTTCTTTGCTTCGATCATCGCGTGCAGCGCCTCGACCGAGTTGGGCCCGTGTTCGCTCGATCCGAAGCGTTTCGAGGATGTTGAGCATCATGAGGGCGGCGATGCCCGCATCGTTCGGCGGAATCTCGAATACCTCCCATCCGCGATAGGTCGTCGAAACAGGCTCGACCCACTCCGCCCGGAAATCCGCGAGATCGGAGGCCGACATGAAGCCTGCCGCGGCGCTCGATTCCCGCAATCATCCGGCGGGCGATTTCTCCTCGATAGAAGCCGTCGAGCCCATCACCGACAATCTGGCGGTACGACCAGGCGAGGTCGGGGTTCCGGAAAACCTGGCCCGTGCCCAGAGGCCGGCCCTCGGGCAGGAAGCGTTTCAGCGGCGCCGGGATCCTGGCCGAGATAAGCCTCGGCGTTCCGCCACTCCTGCGCCGTGATCTCCGCAATCGGACATCCCTCTTCGGCAAGCGCAATCGCCGCCAGACAGAATTCTTCGATAACGGCGCACGGCCGAACCGCTGCGACAGAAGTGCCCATCCGCCCGACAGCCCCAGGCACGGTGATCGAATGAACACCGCTCTGAGGCATGCTCGGACAAGCCGAGCCTTTCGAGAGACTCAGGGCTGAGGCGCGATGGCGCCCATCCGCTGGCATTGACTCCGTGCAGGCTGCCATCCGCCTCCGACACGATCGCGAAGAGATCTCCGCCGATACCGCACATGACCGGGCACACAACGCCCATGACGGCGTTGGCCGCGATGGCTGCGTCGACAGCATGACCGCCATCGGCGAGAACCATCGCGCCAGCCTGGGACGCAAGCGGATGTTCGCTCGCGACGATGCCACGGGTGGACAGCACGACTGAGCGGCCCTGAGAACGGTTGATGGGGGTTTTGAACATTGGCAGGATTGGAAGATTGATGATTGGAAGATTGAAAGGTCGACTTATTGTAGATGCATCACCGTAGCTTCAGGAGTCGAAATGGCCAAAAGGTTATGCGTGCTGCTCGCCCTGATTGTGGCCGCGGGCGCCAGATGCCCGCGCAGCAGTTTCCACCCGGTTTCGTCGATCCCGCGCCAGTCCTGGCCGCGGCATCCAAGGCGATCAACGAGCAGAGTTTGCGCTGCATCACGTTTTCCGGAACGGGCTACAGCGGTCCGGTGGGACAGACGTTCGAGAACGCGGTGAACATCGACTGGCCGCGCAGCGAGATGGCGAACTACACGCGGACCATCAACTGGGAAACCGGAACGAGCAAAGAAACGTTCGACCGCAAAGCCGGGGAACAATCCGGCCTCCTGGAAGTACGGACTTGGCTGGGTGGGAGGCACCCCCACACAAGCCAACCTGCGCCAGACACATATCGTCAACGGCAAGTACGCGTGGCACATCGACGGCACTGGAGCGCCGGTCGCAGTTCCGCCCGAGCTCGCCGAGGTCTATCAACTCGACCTCTGGCTGAACCCGCACGGATTTCTCAAGGCGGCGCGCATGCCGGGCGCCAATCCCAGGGCCATGTGGCGGTGGGAGCAGCTCGAAAAGGGTCGCGACGGCAACGTCGTCAACCCGGAGAAAGTGCACGTTGTCGGCATTACGATGCTGGGCAAATATCGCGTCGACGCGACCATCAACAGCCAGAACATCATCACGCGGTTGAAGACGACGGTGAACGAGAACGTGCTGGGTGATTTCAATATCGAGCACGAGTCGACCGAGTTCGTCCCGCCGGCCCTTCGCGGTGGCCCATCAACTGGCACTCGCATCAGGGATGGGACGACAACTGGCAGTTCTATTCGGAGAGCACGGGCCACAACGCCTACGGCGGAAAGTTTGCGAACGTCCAGGGGAACGTCTGCGACGATCCGGTTCCCGTGCCGGAATCGGTGAAGCAGGCGCAACCGCCGAATCCGGCGCTGGTGACGACCGAGAAAATGGCCGACGGCGTGTACCTGCTCGGCGGCGGTCCCGCCAACAGCTACATGATCGAGTTCCGCGATTTCGTCGCGGTGTTCGAAGCGCCCGGAAGCGAAGAGCGCAGCCTGGCGGTCATCGAACAGGTTGCCAAGCTCGCCCCGAACAAGCCGATCCGCTGGCTGATCATGTCGCATCCGCATTTCGATCACATCGGCGGCCTGCGGACCTACAACCACATCGGCGCGACGGTCGTGCTGCACGCGATCAATTTGAAATTCATCAACCGCGATGTGCTGACCTACAAGGCGAGAACGGTCAAGCCCGACATCCTCGCGCTCTGGCCGCCGACCGAAGTGGCCGAAGGCTACAACTACGAAGCCATTCAGGAAAACTTCGTGATCACCGACAACAGCCGGATTCTGCGCGTCTATTACGTGCAGCCGCTGCAGCACGTGGCCGGCATGTTGATGGCGTATCTGCCCGCAGAACGAATCGCATTCGAGGCGGATCTGTTCGACACGCATGAGGCGCCGAAGCCAGGCCCAGATTCCGTCGATGCGCAGCTTCTACAATCAAGTGCAGCGGATGAAGCTCGACGTCGGGACCGTCGCGCCGGTTCACGGAAAACCGGTGCCGTGGAGCACGTTCATGACGGCGTTGGGTCCAGCCGCCAAGACCAACTAAGTATTGAGGGCGACATATGATGCACACAGGCCGTCATTTTCTGCAGATTCCCGGGCCCACGAACGTTCCCGATCGTGTGCTGCAGCGAAATCTCCCTGGCGACGATCGACCATCGCGGACCCGAGTTCGCCGAGCTCGGCCACGAGGTGCTCGATCGACTTCGCGGCGTCTTCCGGACAAGCGGGCGCGTGGTCGTATTTCCCGCCTCGGGGACCGGAGCCGCCGAAGCGGCGCTCGCCAACACCCTGTCGCCCGGTGACCGCATCCTGATCTTCGAAACAGGCTGGTTCTCGCACATCGCGTGGCGCCAGGTCGCCGAGCGGCTGGGCGTGAGTGTCGACTACGTGCCGGGCACCTGGCGTCGGGGCGCCTCGCCGGACACTCTCGAGCAAAAGCTGAAGGACGACTCGACGCGGCAGTTGAAGGCCGTCGTCGTCGTCCACAACGAGACGTCGACCGGCGTCGTGAGCCGCATCGCCGATCTTCGGCGCGCCATGAACAGGGGCGGCCACCCTGCGCTGCTCATCGTCGACGCGATTTCGTCGCTGGCCTCCATCGACTTGCGTCACGACGATTGGGAAATCGACGTCACCGTGTGCGGCTCACAGAAGGGCCTGATGGTGCCTCCAGGTCTCGGCTTCAACGCGATTTCCGAGAAGGCGCTGGCCGCCGCCGCCAAGCCAGGATGCCGACGTCCGTACTGGGACTGGCAGGAGATGCTCAAGGCGAACAACTCCGGGTTCTTTCCGTACACGCCGGCAACCAATCTGCTCTACGGGCTGCGCGAGGCGCTGCGGATGCTCGACGAGGAAGGGCTCGACAACGTGCTGGCGCGGCACGCCCGGCATGGCGAGGCCACTCGCGCGGCCGTCCGCGCCTGGGGGCTGAGCATGGTGGCCGAGGATCCTGCGGAATACTCGAACTCGCTGACCGGCGTCTACACGCCGGAGGGTCACAACGCCGACCAGCTGCGGAAGGTCATTCTCGAGAACTTTGACATGTCGCTCGGAACAGGACTCGGCAAGCTGGCAGGCAAGGTCTTTCGAATCGGCCACCTCGGCGCCTTCAACGATCTGATGCTGGCCGGCACGCTCTGCGGCGTCGAGATGGGGCTCTCGCTCGCCGGAATTCCTCACAACCCGGGCCTTGGCTCCGCCCTCGAATCCCTGACATCGGCAGACCGGAAGGCCGAGGCCTCCATGGCCACGGTAGCTACGGCTTCAACGCAGAGCACGCCGAGAACGCAGAGATTCTTCCTTCAAGTCTCTGCGACCTCTGCGCCCTCTGCGTTGAGGTCGTAGTCGGTCCGCCTTTGGACCTGCCTGATCTACGCTTCCGCGCTGACAGCCGCGATGATCGCCTTGATGTATCCGATCGCGAACGCAAACCCCTGCATGTGGTCTTCGTCGCCCTCGACCGTTCGGCACGTGATCCGGCATCAGCATGCCGTCGTAGCCGATTTCCTTGTACGCCCGCGCCGCCTTCAGCATGTCGACGCTGCCGTTGTCGATGAATGTCTCACGGAAATTCAGGTAGCCTCCCTCGATGTTGCGGAAGTGCACGTTGAAGATCTTGTTCCCTGAGGCTGCGGATCACATCGTAGATCTGCTCGCCCGGCTTCTCGAGCTGCTCCGACACGGTGCCCTGACAGAAGTTCAGGCCGTGATACGGGCTTTCCTTGATCGAGACGAACCGCTTCAACCCGGCCGGCGTCGCGAGCGGCACCGCCTCGATACCGCGGTACCTCTCGGCACTCCGGGATCCTGCGGATGGCAGCCCATCTTCACCTTGTACTCTTCCGGCGACGGGCACGACCCGCTCGAGGAAGTACGTGATCCGTTCCCAGTATTGGTCTTCACTGACTTTGCCGGCGATCGTCGGCGTGTCCTTGTTCTTGTCATTGGCAAGCACGAACTCACTGTAGGTCGAAGGACCGCGCCCCTTCGCACGACCGGATCGTGGAATGCCGATGATGGTGAAGTTGTACTTCACCTGGAAAATCCCGGCCTTTGCGCAGTTGCGGATCTGCGTGCAGATGTCGTCGATGTTGCGGTCGCGCTCGGGGCTCTGGCCCAGGAAGATCGCAGGCATCTGCGCGCGATCGATCGAGGCCGACGTCATCGTGATCGGCATCATGTCGAGCGAGATGCCGTAGGACTCGACGCTTTTCGCGATGCTTGGTCAACGCCTCGACCGACCATTTTTCGTCGAGCTTCGCCGACGGCATGCTGCCGCAGATGTTGTTGCAGCCGAAAGCGGCCATCGCCTTCAGAATTGCGTCCGAATCGCCGTGCTGGGTGCCGACCTTGAACTTCACCTTCGACGTCGACGCGGCAGGTTTCGCGGTACTCGGGTTTCTGGCCACTTGCGCCGACACGAGCGTCTCGGCGAGCGCACCGGCGGCCATCCCGCTGCCTGTCAGACGCATGAACTTCACGGCGATCCATTAGCTCCCTCCTTAGTAGGGGTCAGGCCCCTTTCACGTGTGTGGCTAACGAATCTCTATGCTGACTCAACGAGGTTGTCTCGACTCCTGCTTGCGGATTCAATCCGCCAGGGCTTTCCCCTTTGTTTCCATCACCCACGGCATGACGAGCAGGCCCAGCAGCGGGACAAATCCCGACGTAGAACAACACCTCCAGAGCGCCGCCAAGCGCGCCCGCGCCGCGTGACGCGATCGCCCCGACCAGAAACGGGCCTGGAGCTGCGATCAATCTGCCGGCGTTGTAGCAGAACCCCGCACCGGTACCGCGCAGGCGCGTTGGATAGAGCTCGGGCAGATAGTACGTAAAGGCGCCGAACACACCGAAGACCGACAACCCAATCGGGAAGTACATGAAGAGCCGCGTTCGCGGTTCCATCGGAAGGCCGAAGGCCGCGAGCACCGACAGACCGGACGCCAGAAAATAGATCGAGAACATCACGCGCCGGCCAAGGAATTTCGACGCAGGCACCGTGAGCAACGTTCCGATCAAGCCGCCAATATTGAACCAGTTACCTGCCGTCTGCTTCCAGCTTTCGATGAGCGCGGTTGCCTGGGCGGGAGGGAGCCCGGCGGCCGCTTCGGCGGCAAGGCCGGTCGAGACGACCGAGATGAACGCGTTGCAGCTCCACCAGGTGATCAGGGCCACGACCGCCATCGACAGGCCGCTGATGGTGATCGCCCGGTACTGCGGCGAGAAGAGCTCCGCCAGCCTCGGTGGGGCGGCATGGCTCGTGGCTTTCTGCCACCGCTCGGGCTCCTTGATGAACAACCGAACCAGGAAGGCGACCGCGGCGGGAAGCAGGCCGAACAGGAACACGTAACGCCACGCGACCTCGGGACTCCCGGCGAAGTACACGCCTTGCACCTGATAGGTCACGATCGTCGCGAGGAAGAGGCCAAGCGGCGCGGCCGTGTACAAGAGCGCGCCGGCTTCGACGCGGCGCTTTTCCGGGACCACCTCGGCCACCATGGCCGCGCCAGCCGCCCATTCGCCGCCGATCCCGAGCGACGCGATGATACGGAAGAACACGAGCGTGGCCATATTCGGCGCAAACGCGCATGCCGCCGTTCCGATCGCATACATCATCATCGTCAGGAGCAACGTGCGCGTCCGGCCCAGGCGGTCGGCGACACGACCGAAGAAAATACCCCCGATAGCCCAGCCGACCAGAAGAAGCGCAGTAAGGATTCCAGTCCACTGCAATGTGGCCGCACGGGCTGCCGCGGTGCCGAGCGGGATATCGAGAAGCACGGGCACGGCGTTCGGCGCGACGTAGTTGAACAGAAGACTGTCGAAAATATCGAAGCCCCATCCCAGCCACGCGGCGAAGAGCACCGTCCACTGGTACGCGTTCATGTCGAGCAGCGTGCGCCCCTTGTGCGGCGGTCGCAGCAACGGCCTGGCGCTGAGCGAGGTCTCTCTCGATCACGAGGTTCCCCTTTCCAATCTGGCGATTGGGGATAAGTGATTTGGTGATGCGGAATTCTAATGCAGCCCCGTCCTCTTGACTACTCCGCCTTCCACATCGGACAGGGCGTGCGAGACGATAAAGGCGCTTTCGTCGATGCCGCGGGCAATGGTCTTGATTTTGCCGATTTCGAGCCTCGTGACGACGCAATACAGGATATCGTGCTCCGTTTTCGTCAGGCCTCCGTGGCCCTTGTAGATGGTGAGGCCGCGCCCGAGCACTCCGGTAATGGCTTCGCGAATGGCCTCGCTCTTGTTCGACACGATCGTCATGGCCGTGTATTCCTCGATGCCATGCACGACGAAGTCCACGGTTCTCGCGGCCGCGAGGTAGGTGACGATCGAGTACAGCGCCGCCTCGACGCCGAGCAGCGCCATCGCGACCGTGAACAGGACGACGTTGAATGCAAGAATGACGTCACCCACCCTCAACAGAACGGTGCGTCTGCTGATGAGGAGTGCGGCGACCTCGGTACCGTCGAGGACGGCACCTCCTCTCATGGCAAGGCCGATGCCTGCGCCCAGGAAAAGTCCTCCGAAGACAGCGGTCAACACGAGATCGCGGGTAACGCTCGGGAACGCAACCAGACCGACAACCGTCGCGAGGATGACGATGGCCAACGAGCTTCGGACGGCGAAGGCGAGGCCGAGCTGCCGGTAGCCAATTGTGAGAAACGGGACGTTGATGAGCGGCAGCCAGAATGGGAGAGGCAGCTGGGTAATTGTCGCCAGAAGCAGCGACACGCCGGTCACGCCCCCGTCGATGAACCCGCTCGGGATCAGGAACCCCTTCAGCCCCATCCCCGCCGACAGCACGCCCGCGACGATGAACGCCGCGTTTTTCAGCTCCCGGGCGAACAGCACTTGGGGAGTGTAAGTGATCGTGTAAGGAAGAAGGAAAATGGAAAAAGGAAAAATGCCGCGTGACACGCGTGCTATTCGTTTTTCCTCTTTCCCTTTCTCCTTACGAGTGGCCCTCGTACCGCTTCTCTCCGGCCTCAATCCTCGTTCGAAGCCGATTCTGTTCGGAGGGCAGCGGACAGGTGGTGTAGGGGTTGTACGCGCACGGAGGATTCTGCGCTTTGTTGAAGTCGAGAATCATCCTGCCGTTCACTGGCGCGGGAGCGTAAAGAAAGCGCGCGGCCGGATACGTCTCCTTCTGGCTGGTCAGGTCGCGAAAGATGAACCAGAACTGGGGATCGCCTGGTTCGGCCACCGGCTCGAGCTTGTGCTCCTGCCCGTTGAGCGTGAAAGTGACGATCCCCGGGATGGGCATCCTGTCGATGTCGCCGAGAATGTTCGGCACCTCGATGACCTTCGGTTTCTCGTACGGTGTGAACGTACCTTCGACGCGATAAGCGGCATTGACTGGGAACCACTTCGTACCGGTGAAGGCCTTGCGCAGCGGGTTGTTCTTGTCGCGCACGCGAATCGACAGTCTGTCGCCGCTGTTGTGCACCCACAACTGCAGATCGCCCAGAGTGAGGCGATCGGGCGGGCCCTTCTGCATCGGGTCTCAGATCGGCAGCAATCAGCGTCTTGCCCTCGAGCTGAAACATGACGCCCTCGGCGGCTTTCACGCTCACCTTGCCATCGCGCATCAGGAAGACACCTGCACGCGGAGGTGCGCTATCGGGCAGCACGATGTCGTTCAGAGGATCCGACCCGAATGTCGTTTCGGCTTCGGTCAGGAACCACAATCCTGCGATCGTCAGCCACCCGGTGTCGGTCTTGAGCGCCGCCTCGCGGTCCTGTTGAAACTTGCCGATCTCGGCCTGATAGGGATCGGCCGGCGGGGTGGGGGCCGGCTGCGCCTGTGGCGCCGGTGGTGGATCAGCCGGGCGGCACGACGCGATCGAAACAGCCGCTATTGCCAAGAACGCTGCCGCATACGAGCGAATCAGACGATCCATGACGCCATGATACTTGATAAACTTCCGCAATTCCTGCTGCCAAAGTGATCTGTTGAGGTGGCTCCCATGAAAAAGGCGTACGCGCTCCTTGTCCTCGCTCTGTGTGTCGCGAGCGTTGCCGCTCAAGCGCCCTCGCCGGCAGCAGGCCGAGGTCGAGGCGCACGCGGCGCGGGACAGGAGGCACGAGAATACCCGAGGCCCGATGCGTCCGAGGTCAGATCGCAATCGGGACAATGGAAGGTCTCCGACGACTGGGCGTCGATGCCGCCCGGTGCGAAATGGGGCGTTACTTCGGCAGTGACCAGTGACGCGAGCGGCACGATCTATGTCATTCGGCGTGAAGAGATCCCCATCTTTGCGTTTTCGCGAGGCAGGCTCGTCGCGCAGTTCGGCCAGGGCCTTTACACATGGCCCCACGGCATTCGCATCGACCGCGAAGGCCACCTGTGGACGGTCGACGGACAGGACAACGTCATCTATAAGATGGATCCAAGGCAGAACAACAAGATCCTGATGACGCTCGGCAGGCGGGGCGTCAGCGGCGAAAGCCCTGAAACATTCAATCGCCCCACCGACGTCGCGTTCGCGCCAAATGGCGACTTCTTCATCACCGACGGTTACGGCAATGCGAGAGTGGTGAAGTACGCCAGGGACGGGCGCTTCATCAAAGCGTGGGGCAGCAGGGGCACCGCACAGAGCCAGTTCAATACGCCACACACAATCGCCATCGACTCCAGGAACCGCGTCGTCGTCGGAGACCGCAACAACTCGCGCGTGCAGGTGTTCGATATGGACGGTATCTTCATCGAGATGTGGACGAACCTCGGAGCGCCGTATGGAATGGCGATCGCGAAGGATGACACGCTGTATGTGTCGGATGCCGACGCCGGCAAGATTACCGTCTCGAGGAGCGGGAAGGTTCTCGATGTGATCGAGAACCTCGGGCGTCCGCACTTGATCTGCCTCGACCCCTCGGGCGCAATCTACATGGCAGACGTGAGAGCCGAGCGCGCACGGAAGATCTACAAATGATCGAGGCCATCGAAAAGCTCAGGCAGCTCGAAGGAGCCGGGTTTTCCGAAGTCTGCGAAAAGCACACCTTCGAGTGCTACAGACTCCGGAGTGACGGGTGTATGCAGGAGGTGACTGTCATCATCCTCGACGCCGGACCAGGAGCCGCCCCTCATGCGCGCTTCTACTGCCACGCGAAATCGGAAGAAGGGCGGGTGGTGACGAGCAGGCTCGAAACGACGCTGGACGCTGCGCTGGCATCCATCAGATGGGCCGATCTCGATCCCGAGCCTGCTCCGGAACCGCTGCCAGACGTGCCAACACGCACCGAACACAACCGCGGCGATCTGTTCGATCGATTCAGAAAGCGCCTGGCGAGGAAGAGCGGGACAGGTCTCGAGCGAGACGAATAGCGTTTGCTTTTTTTCTAACAAGAATCTTAGCGGTTGCCGGGTGCAACACGAAGGTCCACGAAGGAACGAGGATCCACGAAGCCGGACAACAGTGACGTCAGACGCGCCTTTCTTCGTGATCTTGATCCGGCTTCGTGGATCTTCGTGTTTGAGTTTGGTTGCCGGCCTACCGGCCGCGTCGCGTCTCCGAGTCTCTGTGTTGAGATAACATACGTGTCATATGAAACACCTCTATGCGGTTGGCTTGAGCCTCTGCCTGGCTGTCACATTGCCGGCTGCACAGAAGCTGCCTCATCTTACGAAGCTGAACGACCACGTGTACGTCTGGTCGGATCTTCATCCAAGCGGTCTGTACAACACCAACGACCTCATCGTCATCACCGGAGATGGAGTGCTCGTCGCGGATGGCCAGAGAGATGAGGCCGCTACCGCGAGGATGGTGAAGGGCATCGGCGCCCTCACGACCCAACCCATTCGCTACGTGGTCATCTGTTCGGAGCACGGCGATCATACCGGCGGCAACAGCGCTTTTCCTCCGACTGTCACCTATATCAAGTACCCGCTGACCGTCGGCATCACGCGCCTGAAAATGGCCGACACGGAGATTCACGTCCTGTTCAGCGGACGCGCCCACACCGGAACCGACCTGCAGGTGTATCTGCCAAAGGACAGGATCCTCTTCGCCAGCGAGGCGTTCTCGACCCGAATTTTTCCCAACATGCGGGCGGCCGTTCCTTCGGAATGGCTGCGCACGGTCAAGGAGCTCCGCAAAGTGAACGCCGACACGGTGATCCCCGGCCACGGTGCCATCGACGATCCGTCAAAGCTCACCACCGAACTCGCGGCCTTCGAGCGATCGCTGGAGTATGTCATCGCCGAGGTAACACGCGTCAGACAGACCGGCGCCAGCGTTGAAGCTCGCGCAGAAGACGATTGACTGGGGACCCTTCGCCGCCTGGACGGCCGCTGATCGCAATGGACCCGTTGCAGTGCAGCGAATCTATGACGAGGCCGCAGGCGCGTTGAAGTAAATGTGGCAGGGCTGAAGCCCTGCGCTACCAGCTACCAGCTACCGGCTACCAGCTGAAGTGACCGGATCGATCGGCGGCCGCCCGCCGAGTACCGCCGCGATGTTGTCGAGGGCGCGGAATCCCATCGCACTGCGGGTCTCGATGGTGGCACTCCCCATATGGGGCGTCATGAAGACGTTCGACAAGTTGCGCAGCCGGAGGTCGTAGTTCGGCTCCGAACGGAACACGTCCAATCCCGCAGCGAACAGCTGTCCTGACGTCAAAGCATCAACGAGTGCATCCTCGTCAACCAGGTCACCCCGGGCCGCATTGACCAGGACGGCACCGCGCGGCAGAAGCGCGATCGTCTCGCGGTTCATGATCGCGCTTGTCCCTGTGCCGCCGGGAGCATGCAGGCTAATGATGTCGCAACGGGGCAGCATCTGCCGGAGGTCCGGGTAGAACTCGGCGCCCTGCTCCAGTTCCGCCGGCAGGCGATGGACGTCGTGATAGAGCACACGCATCTCGAAGCCGCGGGCGCGCTGCGCCACAGCTCTCCCGATACGACCCAGTCCGATAATCCCGAGAGCCTTTCCGCTGACCTGTACGCCGAGCATATGGTTCAATCCAAACCGCTCTCCCCAACCCGCTGTCATGATGGTGTGATACTCGGCTGCCCGGCGGCAGGCACAAAGCAACAACATGAAGGTGAGGTCCGCGGTTGCAGCGGTGAGCACCTCAGGCGTGTTCGTGACCGTCAGGCCGCGCGCGGCACAGGCGGCCAGGTCGATATGGTCGTAGCCGACGCTGCACGTTGCGACGATTCGCACGCTGTCTGGCAACGCCTCGACGGTCGCTGCCTCGAGTCTCATCCTGGAGGTGAGAAAGACACCTTCGACCGGGTGATTCCGAACGCTCGTCAGCAAGTCCTCCGCCGTCATGTTGCGGTCCTGCGACAGCACAGCGCCGAACTCGGTGCGCGCGCGCTCCGCGACGGCATCGGGTACGGGTGAGACCACGACTATGCGCGGCTGCACTCTGATCCCTTTACTCGGTGGCCTTGCGCCGCGTTCCGCGAAGGAAGGCGAAATCGCATCCCTGGTCTGCCTGCAGCACTTCACGGTAATAGAGATTGGCGTAGCCTCTTTCGGGCGGCGCTGGCGGGGCCGGTGCAGCCGCGCGCCTTCTGGCGAGCTCTGAATCCTCGACGAGCAGGTCAATTTTCCGGTTTCGCGACGGAGAGGCGAAGCCGGTCTCCGTTGCGAACGAGCTGCAACGGCCCTCCGGATGCCGCATCGGGGCTCACGTGCAGCACGATCGTGCCATAGGCAGTGCCACTCATACGCGCATCGGAGATTCGAACCATGTCGGTGACTCCCGCTCGCGCGAGCTTCGCGGGAATGGGCAGATACCCGGCCTCAGGCATCGCCGTGGGGCTGACAGGTCCGGCGTTCTGCAGCACGAGAAAGTCTTCGGCAGTGACGTCGAGCGCTGGATCGTCGATTCGCTTCGCAAGATCCTCGGGCGAGCCGAACACAACGGCCCGGCCCTCTCGCTCGAAGAGCGCCGGGTCGGCTGCCGCTCGCTTGAGAATCGCCCCGCGAGGGGCAAGACTGCCGAAGAGAGCGACGAGGCCGCCATGCGGTTGAAGAGGATCCGTCAAGCTCCTCACAATCGATCGATCGACATACCCGCCGTCGGACGCAAGCCGCTCTCCAAGCGTCCCGCCCGTCACCGTCAGACAATCAAGGTGGAGAAGGGGCTTCAGTTCGCGGAGCACGGCGCCAAGACCGCCAGCCGCGTACAGATCTTCCATGTAAAACGAGCCGGTCGGCTTCAGGTCGACGATCACCGGCGTCGTGTCGGACAACTCGTTCAACTTTCTGAGATTGACTTCGATGCCGGCGCGGCCGGCGATCGCCGTCAGGTGGATGATCGCGTTGGTGGAACCGCCGATCGCCAGAAGGACCCGCAAAGCATTCTCGATCGATTTCCGCGTGACGATCTGATCCGGCGAGATCCTCCTCAAGGCAAGCTGCATCGCTGCAGTTCCCGAGGCCTCGGCGGCGCGGAGGCGATCGGCATGCACGGCAGGGATTGCGGCCGTGCCGGGCAGCATCATGCCCAGCGCTTCGGCAATGGCCGCCATCGTGCTGGCAGTTCCCATCACGGCACAGGTGCCGGCCGTGGTGGCAAGGTTGGCCTCGACCTCTGCAATTTCAGCCGCGTCGAGGCCGCCGGCACGATAGCGGGCCCAGAAACGCCGGCAATCGGTGCATGCGCCAAGGCGCTCGTCGCGCCAACGGCTCGTCATCATCGGTCCGGTAACGAGCTGGATCGCCGGAACATTGGCCGAAACCGCTCCCATGAGCTGGGCCGGCACGGTCTTGTCGCAGCCCCCAATCAAGCACGACCGCGTCCATCGGCTGGCCGCGAATCATCTCTTCGGTATCCATCGCCATCAGGTTGCGGAAGAAGAGGCTCGTCGGATTGAGGAATACCTCGCCGGTGGAGATCGTCGGAAATTCGAGCGGCAGGCCTCCGGCCGCGAGAACGCCCCGCTTCACCGCCGCGACCAGTTCGGGCACGTAACGATGGCAATTGTTGAATTCGCTGTAGGTCGACGCGATCCCGATGACCGGACGAGCGAGCATCTCCGAGGAATAGCCCATCGATCGCGCGAACGACAGCCGCAGGTAGCGTGCGAAGTCGCGGTCGCCGTAGTTGGTCAGGCCGCGTGAAAGGCCGAACGAATCGGTCACCGAATTCCCAGCACGTTCCACCATACCGCTCCGACGCCGAGCCAGATGGCGATGTTGACGGCGCTGATGAGGGCGCCGAGCGTCCACCATATCGCGCAATGGCACGTTCCCCGAGCCGAAGAAGATTGGAGCGGGCGCAGTTCCGTAGTGAGTCAGGCTCGCAAACAGACTGCTGAAGTACCCGAGATATCAACGCCGCCAGCATGGGAGGTGCGCCAACGGCGATGGCGAGGCTCAGGAACGGCACATACATCGCACCGGCGTGCGACGAATTACCGGCAAAAAAGTAGTGCGTGTAGAAATAGATCAGCGCAAGGCCGAGGAGCGTCGGCATCCAGCTCAGCCCGGCGAAGACGCCTCCCACCGTCCCGTTGAACCACTTCATCAGGCCGAGCTCGGTGAGGAAGCCCGCCATCATCAGGAGCGTCGCGAACCAGATCATGGTGTTCCAGGCATCTCGCTCGCGGAGGAGATCGTCCCACGTCAGCACTCCTGTGAGGAGCAGAAGCACGACCCCGACCAGCGCCGCCGCGGTCGCGTCCACGCCAAGCGCCGAGAACGCCCAGAGGATCAGCATCAGGACAAAGACGCCGAGCATGATCCACTCGCTTGTCTTCATGGGCCCCATCCGCTCGAGCCCGTCTTTGGCGATCGCGCCGGCGCCGGCGTTTCCGTGATCTCCGGCGGATACAGCCTGTAAATGAGATATGGGACCACGAGCAGGCTGATGGCGCCCGGGACCGACGCGGCCAGCGCCCAGGTCGCCCACGTGATCTCGACGCCGACGCCTCGAGCCATTCCCACCACCAGCGGATTGACCGCGATGGCGGTCATGAACATGGCGCTGGTGATGACCGTCCCCTGAAAGGCGGCGAACGTCAGGAAGGCGCTGATCCGTCCGCGATGTTCCCTCGTCCGCATCACTGTCGAACGCTCTTCCCGAGAGACTTGAGGATCGGGAACATCACTCCACCGGCACGCGCAGTGTTGCTTGGAATTCCAGGCGCGAGCACGAGGTCGGTCGCGATCAGGCTGTAGGCGAGCCCGAGGCTTCTTCGACCGAGAGCGAGCATGAAGAGATAGGCGATCCGCGTCCCAAGGCCCGTCCGCACGAAATCCGCTGGCGATGAAGAAGGCCGCGACGATCAGCCAGACCACGGGCTACCAAACCCGCTCAGCGCCTGCTGCATCGTCAGCGTCCCGGTCATGACGCTCACGGTGATCCCGATGACTGCCACTGCGCTGACCGGCAGAGGCTGCGCGATGAATCCGACGATCGTCGCCACGAAGATCGCGAGCAGGTGCCAGGCGCGAGGATTGACGCCCTCCGGCATCGGCGCGAACCAGATCGCCAGCCCCCGCTGCGACGACTGCGATGAGAGGGAGCGGCTTCGCTCCTCGCCTGCTATTCCCTGTCATGAGGAGGCCAGAGACCCAGAGCGGTTTGCTGAACCCGGTTCGCGATCTCGTCGAGTGCCATGCCGGACCCGCTCTTGAACATCGAGCTCAAATCGGGAAACCGGCGACTCTCGCCGGCATCCACGGCCGACACAATCCCGCACAGCCCGGCCAGGTGCTCGAACGTACTCGACTGCCACGCCTTCGGGGATTCGCGAATGCTCCCGGAGGTGCGCCACTGCTCTCCTTACCGCGCTATCGACGAGCTCGCTTCCGGTGTAACCCTCTTCTCGTAGGCCTCGGCAATCGCCACAAGGGATCGCGCACACTCCGCCCGCATCTCGAGCGCACGCGCGAACTCCTCTTTGAGGCCGCGCAGGACTGCAACACAGTCGCTTTTGCTGATCCCTCCGAACACCGGAATCATCGAGCTCCACTGGTCTCGGCGATCACGCGATCGACGGCGTCCAGGCCGCGCGAGCGCCGATCTTCCAGGGCTGCGGGCGAGCTCCGCCCAGGCGGGCAGCTCGCACGAATGTCTCGCGGCCAGCTCCTCGAAACGGGATTGTTCGTCGCGCGCCTGCTCGAGAATGCGCTGCAAAGGAGCGCGATCGATGCCATAGCGCTCTTCCAGGCGCGATAGATGTTCGGCCGTCCATCGCACCGGGGGTCATCGAATCTCAGGAACCGCCACTCCCCGATGGCACAGCATGCACGTCCGCCTTGCCATCGAGGTAGTTCTTGTTCATCTCGCCGAGCATCTGCGCCATCTTGCGGGCGACGTCCTTCCTGGGATTCGCATCCGACGCGTAGTCAGTTCCTTCATGGCAGTAGGGGCACTTTTCACCGATGGCCTTCGTCCACGCCTGCATCTCCCGGTTGATCTGCGCGTCGCTCAGATCGGTGAGCACCTTGATGTTCTTGAATTTCGTCGGTGCAGGCGCGCGTTTGCGCGAAGAGCAGGCTGAAGTCCAAGGAGGGTCGTTGACGTTGTTGTCAGAAGTCTGTTGATCATTTGGTCAGGGGACGACTGTGATGGTTGCGACCATGCCGAACTGCCCGTGATTGCGACAAAAGTACCGATACTTGCCCGGCGTTGTGAAGGTGTGCGAAGTCTCCTGGCCGTTTGCGATAAAAGGCGTCGACCACGCGGCCGCTCCGGCGGGCAATATCGCCTGGCCCGGAGCTTTTTCGAACTTCGGATCGTCGGTAGCCGTGTGCCGGTTGTCCGAG
The DNA here is from genome assembly GCA_963775345.1 of Vicinamibacterales bacterium. GTDB lineage: Bacteria > Acidobacteriota > Vicinamibacteria > Vicinamibacterales > JAMQPK01 > JAMQPK01. The sequence goes on along the minus strand of CAVZIS010000006.1, from coordinate 417,272 downwards.
TTGTTCACCCACTTTGACGGTCGTGCCGACCTTCACAGTGACGTCTCCGGGCTCGTAGGCGAAGGTGCCGCCTTGAGAGACCATGTTCACGGTCACCTCACCACTCGAAAGCCGTTGGGGCGGCCGCACCGTGGAGGAGCCGCCGGTTTGACCGCTGTCGACCTATTCGGTGGGATCTTCTTCGACAATGCATCTTTGAGATCCACGTTCAGCGTCGCACCGGCATCAGCGGTGACATTCACGGTCTGCGTCTGCTCTCCCAGATACTCGTGCCAGATCTCTGACGGTGTAAGAGCCGGGCGGCAAGTCACCAATCTCAAACCGGCCTTCCTCGTCGGTCATCGCGTAGTAAGGACTGTCGACCACGGCGATGTGGCCGCGCATCCAGCCATGAACGTCGCATTCCGCGTAGATAAAACCGGGCTTGTCGATCATGCGCGAATTGGTCTGCCCTTTAATCGGCTGCGCGACATTGAAGAGGTCCGCATCGCCCCGGTACACATGGATGTTATGGAGAACCGGGTCACTGTTGACGATCGAAAGCTCGGCGTTGACCGGCATGACCTGGACATGCGGCACGTACTCGCATCCGGCCTGGTCGATCACGGGCTTCGCGGCGGGCATTGCCCTGCCACCAGCGGACCCCCTCGACGATGATGACGGCATTTTTCAGCCCACCGGATTAGCGACCATCAACTCCTCGGAGGCGACGGACGCCCTTGCCGCAAACCTGCGTATCCTTATTGATAGGGCGCGTGGGAAGCGCGGGAATCTCGTCCTGAAACCGAGATTGTTCCGGTCAGGCGGCCGGTCGGAGCTTCTGCTGGCTGAGGCGGTGGCGCTTCCGGCGCCGGACGCCGCTTTCGCCACCGCAGCCCGCATTGAGCACACAGAATGCTGCAATCACACAGATGGCCATCTGACGAACACCGAGAGCATCCTCCTACGTCTGCAGCCCTACCAGTGACACTCCCGAATGCGAAAAGGGGCCGGGTGCATTCGAATGGACTCAAAATGCACCCGACCCCATTTCGCCGCCGTGGTCTACCTTCGTGGACTTTCGCGATCTTCGTGAATCGTCGCGCCCTTCGTGACTTCGTGTTCAGAACTTGTACTGCATCGCGATCCGCGGCATCCGTCCGTCCAGGAAGCTGGTGACGTTGCCGAGGTTCGGGCCGCCGCCGTCCTGATTGACGACTGTGTTGGTCATGCCCAGAATGGAGTTGCTGTTGGTCACGTTGAAGTAGTCGAGCTGGAAGCTCAGACTGCGTCCTCTGCCAAACCGGAAGTTCTTCTTGATCGTGACGTCGAGCTGGAAGAAGCGCGGCAGATACATCGTGCCCGGACGGTTGACGAGGATCGTCTGGGCCGTGCCCGTTGCCGTGCCGCCAGGGAACTGATTGTTCGACCAGCGCGTAAGTGAGCGACCGCATCGATCCAGCCAGATTCTGCATCAGGAAGCCGACATCGATCCCGAGCAGAGTCGGCGTGCTGCCCGACAGCTTGAAGTCGTGCGTGAACGGGATGGCTGTAGCTCGTCTGATCGCACCAGAGTGTGCCGTCCGGATCGGTCTGGAGTCCGATCGCCGTCGTGAAACCACGATAGTAGTCGTTGCGTGTCGTATTCGGATTGTCAGCCAGTGAGTTGCAATTTCTCGTCCGGTTGTGCTCCATCGTCCAGCCGCCGAACAGGACCGCGCCACGTGCCAGGCGCGCGGTACCCGTCACTTCGTACCCGTTGTACAGCGACTGTCCGCCGTCGCTCGTCAGGTCAACCGTGAACGCCTGGCCGCGGACGGCCTGACGCAGCTCGTACGCCTTGAGCAGCTGCGAACGGTCCAATGGATTGGTCACGAAGAACTCGACGCCACCGCCCGAATTCAACCAGTCCTCGCGTCTGACCAGCGTGTTGTCGGTATCGTCGATGTTGTACCAGCTCCGCCAGTACGCGCCAGCCGTAATGGACACGTTGCTGAGCACCTGGTGCTGAATGGAAAGTCCCCTTTCCCAGTTGTGCGCCCGCTTGCGGTCGTCAGCGGTAATCCGGCTGTTGACGATCGACCCGAAGTTCCTGTTCGACCCGCAGGTGATGCAGCCGTTCGGCAGGAACTCCGCTTCCTGCGCGATATCATCCCGATTGCGATCGACCCAGTCGAACGTCGAATCAGACGCGGCACGCGCGGCCGTGTACTCGCGCATGATCTCCGAGCTCCACGTCTCGCGATACAGACCAATGTTGGCCTTGACGGCGGTTCGGCCATCTCCAAAGAGATCGTAGGCCGCCGCAAATCGAGGCGCCGGCAGGCCGTCCCAATCCATCGGCATCTCGTATTCGGGGAAGAAACGCGCGGGCACGAAACGTCCTGCGTCGGCGATAGTTATCGACGTTGGTCGACTTGAACCACTCGATTCTCAAGCCGCCGTTGAGAGTGAGCCGCTTGATACGTCCAGCTGTCCTGAGCATAGATCGCCGAGTCGTAGTCCATATTCGCGTTGAACTGCCGCGGCGTGTTCTCGATGACGACTTGATACGGCACGGCGACACCGGCGATGGTGCGGTAAATCTGCCTCAGGTCCGCGGGGCGATCCTGGCCTTCGACCTCTGGCCCGAAATCATGCTGCACCCCGAACTTCACGTTGTGCGAGCCGGTGACGAACGACGCGGCGAAGGACGTGGCCTGGCGCAGGCCGTTGCGCATGCTTTCCTGATTGTTGTTCCACATCCGGCATCCAGCAGCGAGGTCGCAGCCTGGTCGCGCTCACAAGGAGATCGCGTCTCCTTTCTGGCGCTTGCGAGCCACTCCGCCGACCCGCGCGGAAAAATCCGCCACGGCTGCGGCGTCGCCACGTAGCTCGACTGAGAACTGCTGAAGCCGGCTTCGAGCAGCCATCGGCTGGTCAGCGTGGTCGTCCACTTGACGTTGCCGGTCCCGTACGGGACCATGGCGCGGCGACCGCGTCTGCGTCGCGCTCTCGTCGATGCCCTCGCCGCCTTGATCGTGGCCGAACTGCTTCCACGTACGATCCCAGCCCACCGCGAACTTGTTCTTCTGGCTGACCTGCCAGGTGACGCGCGGTGTCACGTTGCGAAGGTACTGGTCCTCGGTATACGCCCGCTGTCCGAGCATGTTGATGCTGTTGACGTTCAGCCGCGTGCTGTCGACATGGCGCACCGACAGGAACCACCACAACCGATTCTTCAGCACCGGACCGCCCATCGACCCGTTGAAGTTGCGAATGTGGCCCGCGCCGGCGGGCGCCTGCACGTTCTTCAACTCCTCGGGATCGGCGTTGTTCGCCTGCCAGTCGCCGTCGGAGCCGCCGAGGAAGACGGCGCCGCTCACGGTGTTGCCGCCTTCACGCGGGATCGAGCTGATCGTCACGCCGCCTCGCGCATGCTCGGCGCTTCCGGCTCCGAAGGTAATCGCCACTTCCTCGTTCATCCCATCGTTGGAATACGGCACGGTCGCGCCCTGATCGAGCGCGCCGATGATGCGAAGCCCATCAACGGTGATGTTGTTTTCCTTGTCGCCGGTCCCACGCGCCTGCATCTTGTTCTGCACGACCATGCGGTTGCCGCCCACATCGGGCGCGCCGGTGCGGATGCCCGGGACGACGATGCCCATGTTCGTGAACTGTCGGACGAGCGGCAGCCCGTCGAGCAGATCGCGCGTCAGCACCTGCGTCTTCGCCGCCTGCTGCACGTCGACGAGCGGCGTGGTGCCCGACACGGTAATCGACTCCTCGAGGGCGCCGACCTTCATGTCGATGTTGATCGTCGCAACGAAGTTCGCCGGCAGCTCCACCCCTTCACGGACGGCCGTCGAGAACCCCGGCAGCGAGTAGCTCAGCTTGTAGACGCCCGGGCGCAAATCGATGACGGAATATCGGCCCTGGGAATCGCTGACGGCCGACTTCATCTGTTCGATCATCACGGGGCTCGACACCTCGACGGTGACGCCCGGCAGCACGGCACCGCTTTCGTCACGGATCTGCCCCGTGAACTGGCTTTGCGCCGCGGCGAGACGCCGGCAGCAGCATCAAAGCCGCCACGAGAAGACCCGCCCGACCGAGTTTCCACCGCATATTTCGCCTCCATCTAGAAAGCCGTTCCACCCATCGCGCCGAAAACTCCAGGAGTCCGGTTTGCCGCAATCGAGCATCACCTTCGTGAAGTGCTTATTCGCCTATGTTCTCGTCCCGCGTCGTGTAGAAACGCGCGTGTCTGAATCTTGCCGTTCTCGATGTGAAACACGGCAAACCCGGGGAACGAGTGCCGCTTCTTCGTGGCCCGATCGGTGTAGACGCCGGTGTACTGCACACCGACGGCAGGACCATCCCAGGGTCCCTCGCTCATGAAAAACAACTCGACGCTCTTCGCACCCGAGGCGACCTTGTCGATGTGAAAGGCGATCTGCGTCGCGGTCTTCGTGAAGTCATCCACGAGCTTGCGCACCGCCTCATGGCCCTCGTAATAGACAGGACCGATCTGCTTTTCCGATGGCTCTGTCTGATGAATCGCCGTCGGCTGATACAGATCGATGAAGCGCTTCGCCGTCGCGTCCGATCCATCGAGCGCGTTCCACCGGCGAAACCACTCGCGCACGAGCTCCTGCGGGCCGGTCGCGGCAGCACGCTTGACTGCCGGAGCCGCAGGCTTGGGCTGCGCGGGGTCGGGTACGCCGGCTTCTGCTGAGCGAGTGCCACCGCCGCGAAGACACAGAGACCGACCAGTGCCTCAAAGGCGGACTTCTTCATTGATCGAGGATCTAGAAAACCTGGTTAGCGCGCGGCGGCCGTTGTTCCCGCGCCGGCCGCTGAGCGCGCGCATCGGAACCCAATCGTTGGTGCCTGAGTAGTCTGCCAGCCGAACTGTCTGTAATTCACCGCAAGATTGCGCTCGTCGGTGGCCGCCCATGTGTCGCCGCGGATCACACGGTACTGGCCGGTCGGCGGTCCCTGCGGGTTTCGTTCGGGACTCACGCTGTAGTAGTTCACAGCGTACCAATCCTGAACCCATTCGCCGATATTCCCGACCATGTCGAAAATGCCGATACGCATTCGGCGGAAACGACCCGACCGGCATCGGACCGTCGGCCACGCCGTAATGCGCCATCTTGGTGCCGACCCCTCCGCCGCGCCGACCTCCGCCCTGCGCAGCTGGAGGCGGCACGCCTCGCGCAGGCTGCGAGCGGCCTGGCGTTGCCGTGCCCGGATCGTCACGGTTAGGCGCAGCGGCATTGGGCTCAGGGATGGCGGTGCCGGGATCGTCGCGATTGGGAGCCGGCGCGGCGCCTGTTGAGCCAGCTAGGCCCGCCGCCCCTGCGTGCCTGGCAGCGGCGCCAGCAACTGATCGCCCCAGGGATATCGCAGGCGATCGGTGCCGCCTCGCGCGGCCTTCTCCCATTCCGACTCGGTGGGCAGACGTTTGCCAGCCCACGCGCAATACGCCGTCGCATCATCCCAGCTCACGTTGTAAACCGGGAATCTTCTCCTTGCCTGCCGGAATGTTGCCGCGACGCCAGTGCCAGGGCTTCGCGCGGCCCGTCGCTTCTGCGAACTTCTGGTACTCGGCATTGGTGACTTCGTTGTTGTCGATGAAGAAGGCATCGACGTAGACCACGTGCGCGGGGAGGTCGTCGATCCGCGCGCGGGCATGCATGTCGAGCTCTTCGATGAGCGTCCGGTAGACGCGGCCCTGCCAGTATTCACCGGCCGGGACGAGCGCCATTCCTGCAGGCGGCTCCTGGCTCTGCGCCGCCAGATACGAATCCGGCCGCAATCGCCGCATCGTCCCGCTGCCAGCACCCACTGCTTCATCGAATCGCCTCGAGCGTCCGGCTACACAAACAACTCTGCGATTTCGTCGTCGCTGAAGAACTCGTTGGCGGTGAGCGGCGCCGTCTGGGTGTATTCGTACGCCCGGCCCGACGGCGTGTGCTCGGCAACCTTCCGCCAGTCGATTCCGAGCGCCGAGTAGATCGACGCGACGGTGTTGTCCATGTGCGGCTGTTCCTTGTGCGCCCATCCGTTGTCTATCGTGGTGCCGCCGTCGGGTCCTGTCGCGCCGATCATGCGGCCACCCTTCACGCCGCCGCCGGCATAGAAAGTCGCATAGGACGTCCGCCAGTGATCGCGGCCTGCGACGTTGTTGATGAACGGCGTGCGGCCGAACTCGCTCGTGCAGACGACCATCGTTTCGTCGAAGAGCGTCTTGCCCGGCGTGTGTTTGCTCGGGATCTTCTGCAGGTCCTCGAAGAGCGCGGTAATGCCCTTGTCGAAGCGCGCGCAGCTGATGTAGTGATTGCGCGGCTTGGTGTGGTCGAAGATGTAGCTGTGATGATCCCAGCCCGCCCCGTCATTGACGTAGACGAAGCGGGTACCGGCATCGGCATCGATCAGGTTGCGCGCGAGGATCAGCCCCATCGCATAGAGATCGTTTGCGCCGCCGTACCGCTCCTTGTCCTCGTCGGATGCCTTGAAGACGCTGGTCCACCGTTCGTCGTTCAGCAGACCGTACGCTTCCTTGTAGTAGCCGTGATAATCGGAGGTCACTTCGCCAATCGACTTCCGCTCGGCCTCCGACGCCTGCGCAACCGCGCTGAGCATCTTCCATCGCTCGGCCATCACCGAATCGACGCCCTCGGCATTCCCGCCGAACGCCTCGAAAATCGTCGTGGGATCGAGGTCCAGCCCGGTAAATCGTGCCGGGAACAGACCCGAACCAATCGAACCGGCGCTCGCGCGCGTCATACCGGTGCTGACGTAGGTCGGAAACCGATCCGTCTCGCGCCGCTCCTTGTCGAGCTCGGCGGCGATAACCGATCCGAACGCCGGAATTTCCTTCGCGATGGCCGGATTCAGCGATCGGCCCGTCTGGGTGTGGTACTGGCCGTTGAAATGAATCAGCTCCGAGGCGCGCATCGAGCGGACGATGGCCACCTTGTCCCACTGCCTGGTTTCGGTCAGCTTCGGGAACAGCTTCCGCGAGACCCACAGGTCCGATTTGATCTTGACGACATCGAGATCCTTCGGCGTGTACTTCGTTTCCTTGAAGTCCCAGCAGTCCATGGGGCTGATGGCGCCACCCATCTCGACGACAATCGAGAATCGGGCACAGCCGCGCGGGTTGGCCTTGCCCGTCGCGTACACTTTCGTGGGCGACATGATTCGGTCCACCCACGTGCCGGCCAGCGCGATGCCGCCCAGCTTCAGCACGTCTCGCCGGGTGGGGATGATGTCTTTCAGTCGTCGTTCCATGTTGATCTCTTCTCTTAATGATCTCGGCTCGCTCCCGCTTGCCGAGCGACCACCTGGCGCTCGAAGCAGTTCTGACTCGCGCTCGGCGCTGTCAGTGGTTCAACGCAAATTCCTGACTGTTGACGAGCACCCACTGAAGATTTTCCGCGCCGGCTTTTCGATCGGGTTCCATGAACTCGAGGATGACGCTGCTTTTCCGCCGGCGTCGGCCACCGGGACAAGCTCGACAGGTACAGCTCTTCGATGATCTCCTCGTTGGTCTTCCCCGACTCGAGCAGCTTCTGCACGCGGCTGCCGTCCTGCGCGAGCACGCGGTTGTTGACCGCCTTGCTGCTCATCAGCAGCAGCGCCTGCAGCGTCGAGGCGCGATTCCCGACCGGCGCCGGTGTCTGCCGATTGCTCTGGAAAAAGCTCTGCAGAATGTTCTTCAACTCGGCCTCCCTGACCGACCCGGGGCCAGGAAGCTGCTTGACGCGCGCGACCTTCTTGCCGCTGCTGTCGAAATCGCCCGGCTTCCCCGTTGCAGCCGTCAGCGCGTCGATCGAGCTCGGGTCCGGTCATGACGCGGACCAGGCGGCGCGCGTAATACGGCACGTAGGCGGCCTTCCACTCGCCGTCATAGTGAGATGAGAGCTGATACGCGCTCGACTTCATGATCGTTTTCGCGACGTGCTGGAGGCTGAAGTTGTTCTTGCCGAAATCGTCGGCCAGCGCCTGCAGCAACTCCGCGTTGGTCGGCTGCAGCGTCCATGGCGCAGGCGGCGGATTCTTCGGATCGAGCCGGGCCAGGTCGAAGCCGTCGTAAGGCTCGACGAACCCAACGGTCATCAGCTTGCCCCACATGATGTTCACCGCCGCGCGCCGGAACTGCGGGTGGCTCGTGACCATCCGCGCGTAGGCCAGCCGCGGGTTCTCGCCAGGTCTCGGCTTCTCGCCAGTCAGCAGGAACGCCGGCTCGTAGGTGCGGCCATCGCGCGGCTGCAGGTTCATCGACGCGGTCGGCCAGGGCCAGTCGCCGCTGGTGTTGTAGGCCTGCGCCGTCGCCAGCTCGTCGAGGTGCAGATCGGCGCTCGTGTTGTTCTTGCTGCGATCGTCCCACCGGCCGATCATCCGCATCTTTCCGTGGAACGCGGCGCTCTTCCAGAACTCTTCACGCGTCTTCTCGGAGAGATACAGGTTCACCGGCTCGAGATGCCCTGCGCCGTCGTGGCAGGAAATGCACGACGTGTTCATGCCAAGCAACACGCGCGATGACGCGATCGCGAAGTAATCCAGCGTATCCAGCCGGTTGAGCCCGCGGTAGTCGTCCATGTTCATGGGACTGCTGTTTGTGCCGACATATGCATCGGAAAACAGCCCGAGCGCGGGGATCGTCGTGTGCGTCTTTGCGACGCCCGACATCATGTCGGTGACGACTTCGTTGTAGGGACGATCGGCGCGCAGGAATTCCTTGATCCAGTAGTTGTAGGCGGGATCCTGCTGGTTCAGCATGTCGCCCCACAGCCACGAGAACTGCTCGGCGAACTCCTCGCTCTCAACCAGCTTGTCCACCAGCTTGTTTCGCTTGGCCGGATCGGTGCTGGCGACAAATGCGCGAACTTCGTCGGCGGTCGGCAGCGTGCCCGTCGCATCGACATACGCCCGGCGGAGAAACTCCTGATCGGAGGAGAGCGGCGCGTGACGGATTCCATCGCGCTTCATCCGGTCGAACACGTAGTCGTCTATGTAGTTATTCCGCCGAACCTCACCGGCCGCTCCTGGTCCGGCCGGAAGAATGCGCGCGGCTTCCTCGGTGAGACGGCTCGCTTCTTCGGCTTTGTCTTTTGTGAAGGCACGCCTCGTGAGCTTTATCGAAATCGCTCATCGCTTCCGGGGTTTTCGGCGGTTGCGGTTTCTGCTGCGCCAGGGTCGTGATGCTCAACGCCAGACCCATTGCGGTCACCAATATTGACGCCCCAGTGAATCTCATAGCGGAGCCTCCACGTCGCGTGGGTTACCGGTCAAAAGATGACTTTACGGTAACAGAACTGGACCCGGGCGGATTGTGTCAACTTGTATCAGACAGGGCCATTTTCCAGAAAATCAGGCCTTTTTGCCTTACGGTCTGACTTCGGCGACCTGATCGCGCCCGGAGTAGAAGCGCGCATAGGTAATCTTCCCGGCCTTGTTCAAATAAAAGACCGCCACACCGGGATAGAAGTATCGGCGTTTGGTGGCCCGCACGGTGTAGGCGCCGGTATAAGGAACGGCAATCGCCTTGCCGCCCCACGGCCCGTCGGTGTGATAAATGAGCTCGAACGCTCTTTCATTGGCCGTGGCCGTCTCGAGGCGATAAGCGAGCTCCGTGTGCGACTTTCCGAAGTCCTCCGCGAGCTTCCGGATGCCGTCGGGTGCAGCGAAAAATTCAGGACCGATCGGCTTGTTCGAAGGGCCCGTGTCATGACGCGCGTCCGGCGAGTACAGATCGACGAACCGCTCGGTGGCGGCTTCCGAACCATCGAGTCTGTTCCAGGCTTCGAGCCACGTCTGAACGATTTTGGTAATCGCCTCGGGTGCGCTTTGCTCGGCAACGCCGGGTGTCACAACGTCGGCCGTCTTTGGTTTCTCTGTTGGCTTCTGTGCGGGTTTCGGTGCCGGTTTCTGTTGCGCCCCGAGCAGTGCCGGGAGCAGGGACACGACCACCACGAACAATGACCGCCGTCTGTTTCATGGAGATGCTTTTAGCAGCAGTTCAGCGAATCGCGCAAGTTTTTCTGACTTGAACCAAACCACAGAGGCCACGGCGGATACAGAAACCCACACGAAGGTCCACGAAGGACGAAGCACGAAGGCTATGTGATGCGCTCCGTGGATTGCGTCAGAAGACTCTGTGAAGTCGTGCATCGACTTCGTGGGCCGCGAGCGGCCGACGGCGCGAAGTCGATGTCGTTGCTCGGTGGTCTCTGTGATGAACGGTTATGGGCGTTCGGGCTCCTAAGCTCCTCTCTCCTGTTTCTGTGTGGGCCGGCACGACTGTACAATGCGCATTATGCGCTCCGTGATAATCATTCTGACTCTTGTGAGCGGAGTGTCGGCGCAGCAGGGATCGGCGCCCCTGAAGACCGAGCAGGATTACGCCAAGGCGATGCGCGAGCTGAACGCGCTCGACACCAGCCTCCGGAACAACATCGAAGAGGTTGCGCGCGCAGATCTCGAGCGCGTCCTTCTCTTCGAGACGACGATGAAAGCCCGCGACGAGGCGGCGCGCCTCGAGGAGATCCTTGCGAACGTCCTCGCGTTCTGGGAGGAGAAGAAAACGAAGGGCGCGATCGCGTTGTCCCGCGAAGCGCTGGCGGAGGCGGCAAACATTTCGAAGGCGCTCGCAGTGATCGATCTGCACTCCCCGAGCGCAGCCACCCTCGCGCAGGAACGCCTCAACAAGATCTGCAGCAGCTGCCATGCAGCTCATCGCGAAAAACGACCGGACGGAACGTTCAGAATCAAATAACGCGAAATTCGATCACTCGCGAAACCTGGCTCCCAGTCTCCAGACGGGCTTTCGCGTCGATCGTGAGCGTGTATCGTCCGGGAGCCCAGTCGGCGATCGGAACACGCACGGCGTAGCCGAACGCACCTGCCGTTCCGTGCAAGTCTTCGGTCGATCGCTCTTCGCTGTCGGCAAATACGATGCGACCGTCATCGGTTCTCACCGTCGACGTGATATCGAGACGATGTACCGGCGCAGGCCGGTTCACGTACACTTCCACGAACGCGGCCACTTCACTCCTGGCGGGAAATTCACGGAGCGTCGTCAGCGTGCCGGCCAGGAAGCCGTCAAACGGATCGAATCCGGGCCGGGGCGGAATGTACATCGAACGATCGGCCGACGAGGCCAACGCGATGCCGCTGAGTGCGAGCGCCGGCTGTGTGAAGTCGAGCACGTCCAGATCGAGATGTACGGTTCCCTGACGGGTCTTTGAACTGTCCTGGGCCGCTACTCGAAGCTGATAGCGCCCCGGGCGGATTGAAAGCGGCACCAACACCCGTACGCCATGCTCGGCGACCCGCGCATGGGTCTCGGGTCGGAGATTCAGCGCCGCATCCGGACGCTCGGTGATGACAGCCTTGCCTTCCTTGTTGAACACGCCAACTGAGAACGAAAGGCGGTTGGCGAACACATCGCCTTTGCGTACAAACGTGAGATCCCTGCCAGCGATATCGATGAGGACATCGAGACTGCTCGATCTGTCGACGACGCCTTTTCGCGGAACCGCTGTGACTCGCAGCTGCAAGCCCGTTCTCGGCAGCGGCGTCGCCATCGCCTGCATGAGCTCGGCGGTCAACCCGGCGGCAGCGTCAGTTCCCTTGCGTTCTGCCGTCGATCGCGACGCGCGCCCGCGCGGCGCGGCATAGCGCTTGCGGTAGCTCACCTGCGCGTCGGGATACCCCGCAACTTTCACGGCGATGTTCCGGAGCCGTCCGTCGCGCCGCTCGTTGCTCGAGTAGTAGCCGAGGACATAGTACGAGCTGTTCTCATCGACGATGCGGTCCAGAGCCCGGTCGAGATCGGCAGCGCCTACCGCGGCAACTCCGCCGGTCTGCTCCGCAAGCTGTCGAAGATTCATTTGCGAGGTCTGCAGCTCCTGCTGCAGCGTGTTGGGACCGAGTCGCATGCCGCCGCCGAGGGGCATCCCTTGAAGCTCAATCTGCTCGGGAGCCATGGTGTAGAGACCGCGCGGGTCGATCGGATAGATCTGGACGTTGCTGCGAGAGGCGGCCGAAATGGCTTCCCAGGTCTCCTCCTGCATCAGGTTGAAGTTCTCCATTTGAAACGCCGTCCGATCGGCCCCGACGAAGATGTCGTAGATATTGAAATCGACGCCCTCGCTGATGAAGACGACCGCCTTCCGTCTCCCCTGCACGGCCGCCATCCACTCGGCGATGCGGCGCAACGAGTTCAAGGAGGCGCGCGCTTTGAAGGTGCGCTCGGTGGCGTACGGGTCGTCGACCTGCAGCGTGATGGTGTCTTTGGGCTGCTGACCTTCCTGGAGTCTCGCGCGCTCGCCCACCTCTTCCCGCGCGCGGCGCGTCAGCTTCTCGACGGCCGCAGAGGGACTTTCTGGCCGGTGAAGCGTTCGATGGCCTCGAGGAGCAGCCGGCGATTGGACGTGAACTCCTGTGTCGCGTCGAGCAGCCCGCTGGTGACCACGACGGCGGCCTGGTCGTCGGGGCCCAGCTTTTCGAGAACAAACCGTCGCGCGAGGTTCCTGGCGTTCTGCGTCCTCAAAGGCGCGACGTGGTAATCGTCCAGCACAATCAGGTAGAGCCGCCCATCGAGTGCCTGCCTGTTCGATGACACGTCGGGATCGATGGGGATCGCCTCCGGCCCGAGATAGAGCGGCGGGCGCGCGGGTCTGACGGGAATGTCGACCATGCCGAACGTCTGAATCCTCTGCGGCTTTCCATCTTCTGAAATCTGAAAATCCTCCTGTTTCAATCCGCGGACGAAGCGGCCGCTCGCGTCGACAACGCGGACATCCTCTTCGACGTAGTTCACCTCGACCTTGAACGTGATCTCGGGACTTGGCGCCTGCGCACGGGTGAGTGCGACGGCTGCCACCAGCCCGACGAGGCAGACCAACGGCAGTCTTCGAAACATCGATTGCATCGATTTGATGTTACCGCCCCACGCGCACCTTCAGTTGCGCAATAACGAGTGCTACGGCAGCGTCAACGCCACGAGCTCTGACGGATGGCCGGTCGCCGACACGGCCACGATGATGTATTGCTTGTTGTTGTGCATGTAGGTCATCGGGACGTTGCTCACGTTCGCGGGCACGAGAATCTCGGCCACGATCGCGCCCGTTGCTTTGTCATACGCACGAAACCACGATCCCTCCTGGCCGTTGACGTTCACAAGGGGCCCTCGCTCTCCCGCCCACAGCAGCGTCTTTGTGACCATCGTCCCTGTTCGTCCCGGACGTCCGGTCCGTGGGATCTCGATGCCCTTCAGCTTTTCATGGTTGGCGATGTTGTCGGGTGTACCGCCGTTCGGCACTTGCCAGACATGTTCGCCGGTATTCATGTTGATCGCCGTGATGCGCCCGTATGGCGGCTTGATCAGCGGCAGGCCGAAAACCGTTGGTGGAGGAACCGGTGTGCCAGCCGGGATATCACCGACGCCATGAGGATTGCGGCCGCGTCCCTCGATGAAGTTCATGTTCGAAGCTTTTGGATCGTTGATGAGAGCACGCCGGCTCGGCTGCGTGGATGAGAAAACGTAGAGGATCCCGGTCTCGGGATCGAATGTGCCACCTTCCCAGTTTGCTCCGCCGTTGTTCCCGGGCACCTGCAGGCTTCCGAATTTGAAGTCTTCGCCGACCGCCGCCGGCGGTACGAACGGGCTGGGACCATGCTTATGAAGGCTCAGCACGCGCAGGGCCTCCGCCTTGATTTCAGGAGTCCAGTCAACGACGTCGTTCTCTGTAATGCCCTGCCGGTCGAAGGGCGCGGGCTTAGAGGGATGCGGCTGTGTCGGCGCGTACCACTCGCTCGGCACCTTGCCCTGCGGGCACGGGCCGTTCCTCGATTGGCCACACCGGCGCCCCTGTCACGCGATCGAAGGTGTACACCCACGCCTGCTTGGTGATGACGGCAACGGCCTTGATGGGTTTGCCGCCGACGGTGATGTCCATCAGCACCGCCGGGGCGGGGATGTCCCAGTCCCAGATGTCATGGTGGACGAGCTGATAATGCCAGTAGCGCTTGCCCGTGTTGAGATCGACGCAGACGATGCTGGCAGTGAAGAGGTTATTGCCCGGTCGATGCCCCCCGTAGTAGTCGCCGGTCCCGTCCTCAATCGTGAGATACACGCGGTTGAGCTGCTCGTCGATCGTGATAGGAGCCCAGTTACCGGCGTTCCCCGTATAGGCCCAGGAGTCGTTCAGCCACGTGTCGTTGCCGAATTCTCCTGGTTGCGGAATCGTATGAAAGATCCACAAACGCTTACCGGTCCGCACGTCGTAGCCGCGTATGTAGCCTTTGATGTGCTCTTTGGTCTTCGGCGCCGCTCCCGACAAATGCGCCGCGCCGACGACGAGCACGTTGTTGGCGATGACGGGCGGCGAGTTGAGGCCGATCTCGCCGGTGATCGGATCGATCGTCTGGTCGAGCTCGGTCTTCAGGTCGACGACACCGCTACTGCCGAACGATGAAACGGGAACACCGGTCTTCGCGCTCAGGGCAACCAGGTGGTAGCCCGGCGTGATCGTGTAGATGCGATCGTCGCCCTTGCCGTCTGTCCAGTAGGCAAGGCCGCGTCCGGATCCCTGACGCGGAGCGTTGCGGCCCCGCTCGCCTTCGTCCATCCGCCACATCCACAGCATCTCGCCCGTCGCTGGATCCAGGGCAACAACAGCACGGCGTGACCCGGCCTGCGAATAGAGAACTCCACCCACCATGAGGGGAACGGCCTGCATGTTGTAGTCGGGCAGCGGACCGAGGTTGTCCGCCTTGAAGCGCCACGCGACCCTGAGGTTTTTCGCGTTGTCTCTGCTGATTTGATCGAGCGGTGAGTATTTCGTGCTGCCCGGCTCGCCGGCGTATGCGCGCCACTCGCCGTTTTTCGCGCCGTGCTGCCCCGCTGCCGGCGGATTGCAAATCAGGAGACCGACGGCAACCATGAACAAGGACCAGTAGGTTGCATATCGCGACATGCGTGGAGTATAGCGCTATACTTCCCGGGCATATCGCGCAGGGCGGGCCTTGCACTTCGTCTTGAGTAGGGCGGGTCTCTCAGCAAGACCCGCCTCCATGGTTCTGACAGGAGGCCGTATGGCGACAGATCGACCAGTTTCGCGGCGCGCGTTTCTCGCAGGCGTTGCAGGTGCCGCGGCCGCGTCGCGGC
The DNA here is from genome assembly GCA_963775345.1 of Vicinamibacterales bacterium. Classification (GTDB taxonomy): domain Bacteria; phylum Acidobacteriota; class Vicinamibacteria; order Vicinamibacterales; family JAMQPK01; genus JAMQPK01. The sequence goes on along the minus strand of CAVZIS010000006.1, from coordinate 402,127 downwards.
TGACGTTCGCGCAGGAGGTTCCAACAGTCACCAAACGGGTCGAGAAGCTCTACAAGATTCCGGCGAGCACGCAACCGAACGACCTGCAGTTCGTGCCCGAAGGTCTCTGGGTGCTCGACCAGGTCGACCAGCCGACCAACAAGGCATTCCTTGTGAAGCCGGAAGACGGCACCATCCTGAGAGAGATCCTCACAGAAGGGTTGCACTCGAGCGGCATCACCTACGGCAACGGGGCGCTGTGGATCGGATCGACGAAGGGAAAGAACGCTCAGGATCCACCCAAGACGCTGAAGGTCGATCCAAAGACCGGCAAGACACTCAAAACTTTTGTCACCCCCGGTTCAGGGTTATACGGCCGCATGAGCGCCGAGCGCGGCGATACGCCCTCTGGCGCACACGGCCTGAAATGGATCGATGGGCAATACTGGATGGCGGTGCCGGCGGCCAACAAGGTGTTCCTCATGGAGCCAGAGACCGGCGCTATCGTCCGAAGCATTCCGGGCCCCGGCAGCACACCGCGAACGCACGGGATGGCCATCGACAAAGGCGCGCTGTGGGTGATCAACTCGGACGATCGCGCAATCTTCAAGATCGATACGAAGGACGGCGCGGTGCTGTCGAGGATTCAGCTGAGCAAAGAAGACCCCGTCCCGCACGGGCTCGACATGGATCGCAACGGCGTTCTGTGGTATTGCGACGCAGGTACTGGATGGATGTGTAAGCTCGTTTAGACGTCAGGCTCCGGGCTCCGGAACCTACTTCGGGAACGGCGCGAGCGCGGGCGCACCTCGTGGGACGGGCGTCCGCGCCGTGTTCAACACCATCGACTGAAACGTGTAGTAGCCGGTCACGCCGACCATTTCAATCGTTCCCTTCTCCCCGAATCTCGCAACGGCGCGAGCGTAGGTCGCATCGCTCACGCTGTGGTTGTGCAGCAGCTCGGTGCAAAAGTCGTAAATGAGCTCTTCGTCCGACGGCATGCCTGCCGGTCGGCGGCCATCGGCGATCGCGTCGGCGATCTCCCGGCTCAGCCCCTCTTTGAGTGCAATCGGATAGTGCACGTACCATTCATATTGCTGCGTGAAGTGGCGCGCCGTGATGAGGATGATGAGCTCGTTGAGCCTGGTCGGAAACACCGTCCGATACCGGAGGTAATCCCCCATCGCCATCGTCCGCAGCATGACTTCGGGACTGCGGGACAACGGTACGAACGGCCCGAAGACATCCTGCTTCCGGCTGGCGCGAAACGCCTCAGCCGCCTTGCGCTGCTCGGGAGTCTGCTTCTCCGCCGGAATCGGCGGCATCCGATCTTGAGCCATGACCGGAATGGTAACCGCAGCGAGGGCGAGCACCGAGACCCCAGCGAACCACAAACGTTTCAGCATCATTCACCTAATCCCCAATCCCTAATCCCTAATCCCTAGTTCCTAGTTCAGCGTCAGGAGTCCGACCCACATGAGACTCCGCCCCTGCCCCGTTTCCACATCGTACTTCCGCACAAACGACAGCTTGCCGTCCGCCGCGATACGGAACGCCGCGAGCGACGCAGGCACTCTGGTTTCGGTCGCACCGTCACGCCTGGTCACGGCGTTCTGATTCGCAGCAACGAGAATGCGGCCGCCATCATCGAGCGCGAACGTTCGCGCATGCATCCCGCCGCTGTCGATGTTCTGGATTCTCGTCGGCTCGCCCGTTTTCTGATCCACGGCGTAGACACCGATGGTGTTTTCACCGCCCTCCCAGATTGGCTTTGCCCCGACGTCGATCGTGCCGCTGGCGCGATTGCTGACATAGACGAACCGCCCGTTTGGATGCACGTGAATGGCGCCGGTCATTTGAGCGGGCTTGCTGGCAGCCTGATTGTCGAGCGTGTCCCTTGTAAAGAGCGCAGCGGGCTCTACGGATTCCCCGCGGACGGTGCGATAAACCTGCAGCTGATTCTGCCGTTCGAGGTTGAGATACATCCACGGCTGCGACGGGTGAAAGTCGACGTGCCGGGGCTGATATCCGAATCCGCCGTTGGGGGCGATGGACTGACGGCTTTCGAGAATTCCATCGTTGTAGCCGAAAATCTTGAGCGCGCCCGGATCCTCCGGGCGGCTGGCGTCGGGCCGTTCCCGCGCGTGACCATGACGACCATCTTGTTCGATGGATGCACGCGGATCTGATGCGCGTAGATCCCGCCATCGATCGATCCGGGTTGTTTGACTTCGCTGCCGAGCGTGCCGTCGGCGTTGAGGCTGTGCACGCTCAGGCCGCTCGGGTTGTTGTAGGCGACGAGCACATGCGTCGCGTTGGCGTCCAGAGTCAGATGCACGGGCCGATGGCGAATCTCGATCGATGGTCCATGGGGCGCGAGGGCTCCAGCGGCATCAACTCGATAGACCGTGATGCCGTGACGATCGCCCTGCATGCCGTTGCTCCAGGCGACATACAGGAATTTCTTCGACGGATGCGGCCACGCATACTGGACCGCAAACGGCAGCGTGACGCTCGATCGCCTGGCCAGCGCCGCATGAGCGAGGTCTACATCATAGGTCGCCAGATCTGAACCGAGCGCTGCATACAGGACAAGGCGATCGACAGCATGCTGCGCCGCGCTCATGCCAGCCGACACTGCGACGACAACGCAAAGCAGGAATATCCTTCGCCTCATCAGCAACTCTCCTCGAATCTGGAATCCGGAACCCGGAACCGGGAACCGGGAACCTATGGAAGACCGAGAAGCCTGGCAGGGTTCTGCTTCGCGATCCGATCGAGCTCCTGATCGGTAAAGCCTTTCTTTCGCAGCGCGTCGATGAATGTCGCGAGCCCGTCGGCAGGCAGCGGATTGCCTCCCTGACCGAGATCCGAAGAGATAATCGCGTGATCGACGCCAACCTGACGGATGTCATCCGCGAAGCGATCGACCTTGGCTTGCCCGGTGGGCGTTTCGAGCGTTCCGCCACAGAACTCGATGAATGCGCCGAGCGCTGTCGCCTTCCTGGCTTGTTCCACCGTGAGCGAGGTCGGCGGGGACATTCCGTGAGTGGCGACCATGCCGCGGACGCCGAGCTTGCGGGCTTCTTCGAACATCATCAGCGTCTCTGCAGCCGAGACGTGACCGCTCGCCATGACCAGGTTGTGCTTGGCGATCGCCGCGATGACTGCCTTCGTCTCCGGCAGCAGCTCGCCGTTTGCCGAGACGCGCACGAACGGACGCGGCGTCTTGCCCGCGCGAGCCTGATTCTCGGAATCGAACGTAGACATCCACACGACCCGCCCCCAGTGGCCGTTGGTCTGGACCATGTTCTCGACCGCATGAACGTTCATGCCGCCGACGGGAAGATTCAGATCGATTCCGCCGAACACCTCGATGCCGGGCGCCTGCTTGCGGGCCAGCAGAGCCAGACCCGCTGTCGGATCGTAGTGGCTCTTCAGTACGATCGCGCGCATGCCTTTCTCTTTGGCCAGCCGGGCCGCTTCGAGCCCGTCCAGGGAGCGCGGAACCTTGTCGGGGTCGGAATGAACGTGGATATCGACCGCCCCACGCAAATCGCGTGCGACGTTCGGACCCGTCGCCTGCGGAATCGCCTGGCGCGCGGTAAGCGTGGTCATGAACAGCGCCGCAAGCACCGCAACTCTCATGGTTCTCATAAGTGGGCGGCATCCTAGCATACGGTTCACTGGTTCTGAGTGCTGGGTTCTGGAGTGCTGGGTTCGCCGGCTCGGGGTTCGCCGGTTCGGGGTTCTACGGTTCGGGGTTCAGGGTTCGGCGGGTCGGGGTTCTACGGTTCGGGTTAGCGGCTCGCGCGACGGCGCCGACAGAACCCAGAAACCAGGAACCCAGCACGCAGAACCTAGAACCGCTATTCTCGGATCGGTCTACTCCACCTCCTGGCGAACCGGCGCCCCTCGTCGGCGGAACGCTCTCCCGGGGTCTCCTTTCGCGTCGATCAAAATACCGATGAAGCTGACATTCATCTCATCCCAGCTCTGGGCACCGTACCGCACGTTCCTGGCGGGATCGGGATTGAATCTGTTGGCTGATGAATTGTCGTAGTACGAAACGGTCATCAGCTTCGAGCCCTTCGGCAAATCCACCGGCTCGGCCAGCTCGTAACCCAATTGCCAATCGAACCGGTAGTTCGGAACGCGCACGATCATCGTTTCCTTACCATCCGGGTACACGACCTTCAACTCGTAGTACGTGCCGCGATAGTGCATGTGCGGCTGGATCCAGACGAGCTTCGCGGGCTCCTCGACGGTGACTTCGCCTCTGATTTCATAGTGCGGATCGCCCGCCGGAATCTCGAAATTCCTCTCGCTGATCGCCGTCGTCGTGAGATGCCGTTGCGTCGGTGGTCCATCGGCCAGCACGATGCCGACCGACGATCTATCTGTTTCGGGTTTCCCCGTCGTCGTATAGTGCGCCTCGAAGACGATGTCGGAGCCGGCGGCGATGAATTTGGCGGCGTTTCCCGTTGTGAACTCCTGGCCCGCAACACCGGGGTTGTACTTCGCAAGAATGTCCTGAGCGGGTTTATATCCCGTCGCCGACAGTGCGACCGGTTGCGGCGCCGGTCCTCCCGCGCCACGCGGTGGATTGTAGAGAACCCCTTCGGGAGCATCCGCCATCCACGCGGAACCGGGCGGACGGATCCACGCCTTCATGTGATGCACGACCTTCGCGTTGCCGGGCAGCACCTGGGCGGCTTTCACCCACATGTCCTTTTCGAAATGCGCGTAGACGAGCACATTTGACTGATCGATGATGCCGGTCGCCGGAAGCTCGATGGTCTTCGGCATCTGCACGATGATGTCGGGCTTGCCAATCGTCCATCCGTCGGCAAAATCGACAGGCGCAGGCTTGTCCTTCGCATCGCCCTCAACCGCGCCCTTGTCGGCCCACGCGACCAACGTAGCGATCTGTTCATCGCTCAGCAGCTTGGTGTTCTCAAAATGACCAACCGTCGGATCTGCAAACCACGGCGGCATCGTCCTGCTGACGACCGCCTTGGAGATCGCCCGGGCGTATGGGCGGGTCTCCTGGTAGGTCATGAAGGACATCGGGGCAATCGCGCCGGGCCGATGACACTCCTGACAGTTCTTTTGAAGAATCGACAGAACGTCCTTGTTGAAAGTGGGCGTCTCGGGCACTGCGGCGGATACGGCAACACCGGAAGGCAGGGTTATCGCGAGAGCGATGATGAACAAGAACACCGCCGGGAACAAGTACTCGCCGCATCGGATTGCTCCTTATCGCGTTCGGCCTGATGGCAGGGCTGAAGCCCCGCGCTACCGCAGATCGGCGGCAGGGCTGAAGCCCTGCGCTACCGGTGAAGGACCTCGGTAGCGCAGGCCTTTTAGGCCTGCCCGATTAGAAGCCGACATCGGTAGCGCAGGCCTTTCAGGCCTGCCCAAGTCCGCTACTGTCATCAGTATACGGTCACACCTCAAATAGCGCTATTTCTTCGATTTCACCGATCTCGACCGCACTGTCGCTGACATTGGTGATTCGAAAGCGGTACAAGCCGCGCGGCGTTTCGCCCGATATCCGCTCACCATCCTGCAACGCATCGAAGACGCTCTGATGACAGGCGCATTCGAAGAGCGGATGCGTCGCCGGCCGGCCGATCATCTGAGCCAGTTGGGCGGGATCGGTGACGAGATCGACCTTACATTGCTCATGCGGACAGGTGAGGCAAAGCGCGCTCAGGTTTTTTGTTGCGTTGTCGTCCGACTCTGATCGTCGAAACAACACCCCGCTGATGAGCACTCGCCGTCTTGCAGTGGTCGAGGTGGCAGGCGCCATCGCTTCGGCAGTAAACGGCACGGGTTGCCACGGCGTCTTCACCTCGGCGAGCGGGATGCGAATCGGATGTGTCAGCGGAAAGTATTTGACTGACCGGTTCGACTAACTGGGCCCATACCCGTCGGCCAAAGCCGACGAGCATGAGCCCGTAGACGAACGAACACCCGCCGAAGCATTGTCCAGTCCTCGGAGCCGCCAGTCCTCAGTGTACTGTCGTCATCGAGAGTTGTGGTCGCGCTGTGCGCGGAGCGGCCACCATCAGCATGCGCGTGGGATGCGACTTCGGTGGAAATTGGATGCGCGCCTTTTCCTTCTTGGTGGCCACATCAAAGATGATCACCTCGTCACTGCTCGGATTGGCCACGTAAACGGTCTTGGTGTCCTTCGATGGTGACAATCCAATACGGCTGCCGCCCCACCGGGAACCGTGCGATCTGCTTCGGCGGAGTCACCGTGACGTCAAATGCGAAGACCAGGCTGTGGACGACGTCAGTCGACCACACTTCCTTGCCATCATTCGCAACCGCGATCCCGTGGGACCGGCTCTGCACGGCCTGTTCATCCGGCGTCAGCGTGTAGGTCGCCTTCGAGATCACCTTTCGCGCGGCGGTATCGATGACGAGGAATCCCAGCAGGTTGTCCACGTTCATGTAGATCCGCTTGCCGTCGGGGCTGATGGTCCCGGGCCTTGGTCCCGAGCCGAGAGGAATCGTCCCCACGGCCTTATGGGTTTTCGCATCGACGACGGTCACTTCCTTCGGCTGCGTCCGCGGCAGACCCAGCGAAGGCCGCCGCCAGTGACCCGGCGCCGCCGGCGATGGGAAGCAGATAGACAAATCGCCCATCGGGCGACATCACGGTGTTATGCCCGATGCCCAGGGTGTGGATGTATTCGATGATCTCTTCCTTCTGGGTATCGAAGACCTGGTAGTAGCCGGCGTACGAGGGCCAATACAGGAAGCGGCCATCCGGGGTGATATCGCCCTCCTGAGGTTCCACGCCAAAGCCGACATCCAGCGTCTTGATGACCTGGTCCCGGGTGGTGTCGACCGTCGTTATGGTGCCTTCGGTCTCACTTGCGACATAGAGGATTGACTGGGACTGGGGCGAGGCCATGCCGTGCGGGTGCGCCCCGGCCGACAGGGTCTTGATGACCTTGTTGGTCGCCGTGTCGACGACCGCCAGGCTCTCCTTCTCGAAGCCTTGGAGCGAGACATAGAGCTTCTCGTGAACCGCGGCATTCTGGGCGGTCGACGCGAAGGTCGCGAGTCACTACTAGCCCGAGCACAAGCATCGACATATCGCAATCTCATAGATTCCTCCTAAAAGCCGAGCCGGGTCCCGACCTGCAGTTGTCGCGGGAACCCGCCCGCGACCAACCCGTTGTTGACGAGGAAGGTTCGGCAGCCTTCTGTCTCCCGACGGATTCGTGAAATTCGATCTGTTGGTCACATTGAAGCACTCGAGGAACACGTCGAGCGTTCGCGAGCCGGGCATGCGAAGACGATACCCCACCCGGGCATCCAGTTGCGCGTAATCGGGTCCATAGGCGCCGTTACGACCTCCCTTGTTGTTCACCGTGATCGCTGTCTCACCGACGCCGCTGTATTCGCCGGCCGGCAGCGGATCGAACAGGATTCCGTTCCTGTCCGGGTCGACGTTCGTGTCGATGATGCTGAACGGTCTGCCGCTCATGTACCTGAACAGCGCGCTGACGGTCAAGCCCTTGCAGCTGCGGCACTTCCACGCGGGTGTTCAGAATAAGATTGTGGCGCCGATCGGTATCCAGCGGCCCTTCATTCAGGTCGAGATTCTTCTCGGCCAGCAGCTGAAAATTGTTATTGGCCAATGCGGCGCCGCTGTTGTTGCCGCGGGCGTAGCCGAGCGTGTAACCGGCCCGGGCGCTCCAGAACCCCGCGAACCGCCGCTCCAACTGAAGGTTGAGGCCATCGTACCTGGTTTTGCCAGTGTAGTCGAACCGAAGATTGACCGAGTTCGCGAAAGGAGAAATCCCGAGCGTGTTTGCAAGCCCCAACAGATCGGTGCGGTTCACCGCTCCCGTTCGGGTGGTATTGACCCGCAGAGCGGGATTCAAGTCGTAACCGATCCAGTTACGGCCTTCGTTGTGGATGTAGTCGACGCCCGAAGGACATCGTCGCTCCGAGCTGGCGCTCGTAGCCGGTCGAGAACTGCGTCGAGCTCGGCATCTGCCGATCGGGCGAATCCATCTGCACGGTCCCCGTGTTCCGCGTCAGAACGTCCGCGGGATAGAGCTGATTGAGCAGTGCGCGATTCACGACGGGGCCATTCACGAGCATCGGATCGGTCGGAAGCCGTCCGTTGCTCGGACCGGGGTCGGGCTGACTCACGGGGAAGTTGACGATCAGGGATCTGCCATAACACGCCCGTTTCCTGAAGCGGCGAGCCCTGACCGATGAAGAATTTCTCGTAATAGCGGCCGACGCCGCCGCGAATCACCGATCGTCCATCGATGTTGTAGGCAAAGCCGGCGCGCGGCTGGAAATTGTTCATGTCTACCGGATATTCGCCGGATTCGAGAAGAGGATTCAGCGGCTGAAGGAACGGAAAGATGTCGACGTCGTAGCGCAGTCCAAAGTTCAGCGTCAGCTTCGGTGTGATCCGCCACTTGTCCTGAGCGTAATACCCGAACGAATGGGTGAACGACGTCACGCCGGCGGGAACCGGCACGCGAATCGACAGACGTTCGGGGTAGGTCGAAGGATCAGCGGCATTGAACGGGCGATCGCCGGGGAACGAGAACACGCCGTTCATGCTGCCTTGCTCGGACAGCTCGTTCTTGGCGTACAAATACTGGAATCCGAATTTCAGATCGTGATCGCCCGCTTTGCCCGGCACGAACAAACTGAACGTGTCATCAATGCCTGGCGCCTGGGCGTTGCGATGCTGGCCGTTGGTGTGCCCCTGCTCGTCAAAGCTCAGGAACCGGAGGACGGGAGCCTCCAGATCTTTCCGGTTCGTTTCAAGAAAAGTGCCTGGCTCGGCCCCGCGCTGGATGTCTTCGGTCTCGATTGACGCCCGGACCGTATTCAGCGCCCTCGTGCCGATCACGCGGTTATATGCCACGCTTGCAGTCTGGTCGGTGTCCAGCTCGTAGTTCCCAGTGCTGAGCGTCGCGCGCTCGCCGGTCAACAGGTCGCGATTGGGCTGGCGTTCGGTCAGATATCGCGCCGTATATGTGTTGTTCGCGTTGATCTGATGGTCGACGCGAACCATATAATTTCTGCCGTTCAACCCCTCCTTCGCGCTCCAGTTGAGCTCCGGTCTGGTCGGAAACACATTGGTGAGACCCGTGCCGACGACATACCGCTCGAAGCTCCCGAAGAAATGCAGCTTGTCGCGGATGATGGGACCGCCAAAGGTGACGCCATACTGATGCTTGTCGGTATCCGATTCGCCTTCGCCCGCCAGCTCGGCCAGGATTGTCGGCGCTGTCATCGCCGAGTTCGTCAGGTACCCGAAGGCCGAGCCTCTGAACGCGTTGGTCCCCCGCTTGGTGATGGCATTGACGACGCCGCCGGTCGTTCGCCCGAACTCGACGTCGAACTGATTGGTCTGGACCTGGAATTCTTCGACTGTCTCGAGCGGCGTTCGCGCCTGCGCACCCGATGGCGAGGCAGAGTTGTCGTCGGTGTTGTTGCCGCCGTCCAGCACGAAGGTGACCTGATTGCTGCTCTGACCGTTGACGCTGATCGAATCGGATCCTTCAGCGCTCGGATTCAGCTGCACGCCCGGCACCATGGCCACGAACGAAATGAAGTTGCGGGTGGGAGATGGCAGATCGAGCAGCTCACGCGATGCCACGTTTCCGCCGACGCGCGCCGAGGTCAGGTCGACGGCCGGCGCCTCCTCGGTCACCGTGACCGTCTCGGTCACGCCGCCGACCTCGAGCCGAAGATCGAGCGTCTGCGTGTTTCCCAGAAGCAGATTCACGTCTTCGCGCAGGAATTTCTTGAATCCCGCGAGATCGGCCGCGACACGATAGCGCCCGGGAACAAGGCCCGGCACGAAGTACGCACCGTCCTGACCCGAGACCGTTTCGCGAAACGTTCCGCTCTCCTGATGGGTGACGGTGATGGTGACACCGGGAAGGACGGCCTGCTGCTCGTCGGTCACGCGGCCTTGAAGGGCGGATCCGCCACCTTGCGCGCCCACAATCGCCGTTGCCAGGACCACGCCGAGCGCCGCCGGTAACCATGCGGATCGGGACATTGGGACCTCCTTGCGAAATCTGTGGGCGCCATGGTGTTCAAGTGCCCCACCGACGGCGGACGCCGATAGACTGTCTAATTGTTATGGAGCGGCCACTTGTAGCATGCGGCCTCTCAAGCGTCAATGACGTTCATATCGTGAGATGGTGAGGATCTACATCAACGGCCGTCAGGAACAAGTTTTTGGATGCCTTGGCCGAGCGCCGCAACGAAAACGTTGCCTTTGGTGTCGACCGCCATGTGGTGGATTCCAACCAAGACTCCTTTGCCGCCAAAGGCGCTTCTGGGCGCGAGTGTCTTGCGATCGAGAACTGTTATCAGCGAACCGCCTCCGACGTAGAGAAACTGCTGCTGCGGGTCCGACGAGAAGGCGACGACGGACGCCCCTCCGGTCTCTGGCTGGCGGCCCACGAAGACCTGATCGATGAACTTGCCCTCGATGCTGAACACCTGGACCCGTCTGTTCTCTCGATCGGCGACGTAGACCAGCCCATCATTCGACACGCGAACCGCGTGGACAATAGCGAACTGTTGAGGACCAGGGCTCCCATCTTTGGTGATTGGAGGAGCGGGGGCCGCGGGACAGTGGTCGTCATCTATCGGTTTGTTGCCAAACGCGCCCCAGGCCCGTTTGAATACGCCGGTCTCTGCATCGAAAACAATCACGCGGTGGTTGCCGTACCCATCTGCCACGAACACCTCGTTCGTCTTCCGATACACAGATACGTCCGCGGGTCTGTGTAGATTGCGTGTATCGCTGTTACCACCGCTCGCATTACTCCGGCCGACCTGCATCACAAATTTGCCAGTTGTGGTGAACTTGACGAGCTGGTCATCTGCGACGGGCTTGAGTCCAGGAAGCTTGCTGCCGGGGCAATTGTTGCCTCCGATCCACACGTGGTCCCTGTAGTCCACATAGAGGCCGTGCTCCCTCTCCGGCCACTGGTATCCATTCCCCGGTCCACCCCAGCCTTGAATGAAGTTACCGGCCGCATCGAACTCCAGCACGGGCGGCGCGGCGCTCGCGATCTGGTCGGGGGGAAGGGTTCGTGGGCGGTGAAGCACCCAGACATGATCCCGTGCATCGACTGCGACGCTGGAGGCGTCTCCCAGCTTCCATTTCCCGGGTAATTTCAGCCAGGCGCGATCGACTTGAAACGTTGGCGGTGCGTCCGCTCGCTGCTGGGCAGCACGCCACGCCCCGGCCAACTCGAAGACCGGGTGCGAGACAGACGCCGGAATGATTAGCGTGGAGAGAACGAGTACCGCTATCCTGACTATCATGCGAGGAGCAAAGCCTCTTCCACTTCGCCGATCACGACGGCTCCTTCACTGACATCGGTCACTCGAAAGCGGTACAAGCCGCGGTGCGTCGGACCGTTGATCTTGGTCCCGTCCACGCCATGGAAGGCGCTGCGATGGCACCCACAGGAAAAGACCGGACCCGAGGTGGCGCCCTCGCTCAGCTCAGACGCCGTTGTCGGGTCATCAACGAACTTGACCAGGCAGGATTCATGAGGGCAGATCGTGCAGAGGGCGCTGAACCGCTCCGCGGCTGTCATCGCCGGTCGACTTGCGGAAGAGCATCCCGCTCAACCGCACACGCTGACCGGGCACAGCGCCGCGGGCGGCAAGACGGCTTCGGCCGTGAACGGTACAGGGCTCCAGTGGAGCAGTCAAGTCACTGAGTGGAATCCGGACCGACGAGGCCAGCGGGCTGTAGCGCACCGACTCGCTGGCGAGCCTGGGCCCACACCCGCCGGCTCCGACCGAGGAGCATGAGCCCATACCCCAGAAACGTCCTTCGAATCATTCCCTACTCTGCCAGGGGCCGATCGCTTCAGTGCACTCCGAGATCGGTCATCGCGACGTCGTGGTCGTCGTCGACGCTTTGCGCGGCACGTTCACGGCAAGCATCCGCTTCGGTCCCATTTTGGGAAGATCAAACCGTGCATTCTGCTTTTTCGTCGCGGCATCGTACGCGATGACGAATGATCCGGAGAAGCCGCGACGTACACGGTATTGCCGTCCAGTGAGATGGTGGCCCAGTAAGGCTGCCCATCCATCGGAATTCTCGCGATTTGCTTGGGTGGAAGCACGGTGACGTCGAACACGAACGTCGCCTTGTGGTTCACATCCGCCGACCAGACTTCTCGGCCGCCAGCCGCGACCGTTATCCCGTGCGACCGTCCTGGCCCTGCTTTTTCCTCGGGGGTCAGCATGTGCTCGGCCTGCGAGATCACCTTCCTCGACGGAATGTCGATGACGAGGAACCCCATCAGGTTCCCGTACACGGTCGGACCTCCCGTTTGCACGTAGAGCCGCTTGCCGTCGGGACTGATGGTGGGCGGCCGCGACGCAGCTGGAATCGGAATGGCCCCGACGACTTTGAGGGTTTTCAATGACACGATGGTGATCTCACGCGGCTGCGTGGTCGGCAACCCTGCTTGCCGCTTCAAATGCCCTTCGTTTGTGAATGTCGGAAACAGATACGCGTTGCCCTCTGCGACGATCGTGTTGTGCGGCACCCCCTTGGTGTGAACGTATTCAACGATCTCTTCCTTCTGGGTATCGAATATCTGGTAGTAGCCCATGTACGAGGGGACGACGAGATACCGCCGTCTTCCGAGATGTCGAACTCGTTGGGCTCATAGCCGAAGAAAGGATACGTCTTGATGACCTTGTCGGTGATGGTGTCGATGACCCTCACCGAGCCATCTCCCTCGCTCCCAGCGTACAGAAGCTCTCCTGATGGTGGGGCAGCAAGGCCATGCGGAGTGCTTCCCTCGCACCTATCAATCGTGTTGATGACTTTGTTGGTCGCGACATCCACGACCGTCAACGTGTTGGACCGCTCGTTCGAGATGTAGAGCTTCTCCTGGTGGGTCGCCTTGTTCGGGGCTAGTTTGTTGCCCATCACCAGCAGATAGGGGTCGATGGCTCGGGCACGGACCGTCAGAACGTGAACGTCGCCAGCACAACGAGCATGAGCACAATCGTGAACTGTCTCAGTCTCATACGTCCTCCATCCTTTAAAGTCCCATGCTCTATTCTACTCACCGCATTAGAAACCCAATCGCACACCAAACTGCCCTTGCCGCGGAACCCCGCCGCCTAACAGAGCCGTGGGATTCAAGAACTCCGGCGAGCGACGATCGCCGGTCGGATTGGCAAAGTTCGGCTCGTCGGTCACGTTGAATATCTCGGCGAAAAGATCCAGCGTTCTCACCGACCCGAGCCGCATGCGGTAGCTGGCGCGCAGATCAAACTGGCGATAACCAGGTCCCGTCGCACCATTGCGTCCCCCCTCGTTCTCCACCGTCATCGCCCCTTCCCCGTCCCACTATAAGTGCCGGCCGGGAGCGGGTCGAAGAGAATCCCGTTCCGATTCACATCGAAGTTGGTGTCGTGGATGGTGAACGGCTGACCCGTCATCGCGCGAAACACCCCGCTGATGTTGAAGCCGGTATCTTGGCACTTCGAACCGGCCGTTTACGCTCAACATATGACGGCGATCGGCATCGTTTCGGCCCTAGTTCAGATCCAGATTCCTCTCTGCCAGCATCTGGAAGTTGTTGACTGGAGCCGGCTCACCGCCAGTGTTGCCGCGAGCATATCCGAGCGTATACGAAACTCGGTCTGGAAAACTCTGGCGCTCGTGATGATGTTCATGGGCCCTTCGCTGGCAAGCGCAGAAACCATTTGACCAGATTTTTCGCCATACTGCCAGCGCCAGCACGGTTTGCACGAACCGAACATCGTACTCAGCAATCATGGATGTTCTTCGGTCCATTCGGCCCCGCGCGACCCAAGCCCAACTCGATCAGCTCAGACGCTGCCGCTCGAGAGCATATTCGGGACGCTCGGCGACTATCGCCCGAACTACGCTCGCGGGTTCACCAATACGAGACCCGGTGAGCGCGTTGTGGGGCGCGCGCTGAGCACGCGATTCCTCCCGCCGCGACCGGACCTGATCCAAGCGGCCGAAACGCTGGCGAAGGAAGGCGACTGGGACCGCCGCTATTATGCGCGCGTCGCAGAGGAAGCGCAGCCTGGCGATGTCGTGGTCGCTGAGTTAGGAGGCGTCGATGGCCACAATTTCTTCGGCGCTATGGCGGCGACCGGCATCAAGCCGCGAGGTGTCACCGGCGCCGTGATCGATGGTGGCAGCCGCGACTTTGCGGAGCTGCAAGCCGATGCATTCAAGGGCTTCCCAGTACTCGCCAAGTTCTTCCATGCAACGACTACCGCGTGGGTGGGCGTAGAGTTCAACACTCCCGTCCGCATCGGGACCGCGACAGTGCTGCCCGGAGACGTGATCGTCGGTGAGGACGAGGGTGTCCTGTTCTTCCCGCCAGAAATGCTCGATGCCGTGCTGAAGAGTGCCAGCGAGGCAGAGAGGCGCGAAGCCTATCAGCGTGAGCTTCTGCTCGTAGAAATACAGGTTCCGCAACATGTATCCGCTGTCACCGGCATTGAACGAGGAATACGAGAAAACCAAGAAGCCGCGTTAAGGCTTATCGAGACATAAGAAAAATCTTGTTGCACGGAGGCGCTCTTTGGCAGGAAGCTACGACTTCGGCAACAGTCTGCGCCCTGGTAGTTGGCCCCGGCAACGGAGGATCTATGGATTTGCTGCAGCTTGAACACTTTCTCGCCGTGGTCGAAGAGGGCAGCTTTACGCGTGCGGCCGAACGGGTGTACCGCACCCAGCCCGCGGTGAGCCAGATTGTCAAGAAACTGGAGGAGTCGATTGGTGTACCGTTGTTTGCCCGCGACATGCCGGGTATCCGCTCACGGGCAGGCCGCGCGTTGGTCGATTACGCCCGGCGTATTTTGAAACTCCGTGACGACGCAATGCGTCAAGTAGGAGAAATACACAACCTGAATTTCGGCAATCTGACTATTGGCGCTTACGAGTCAGCGGCAGTGTATCTGCTGCCTGGTCCGCTGCGCCGGTACTTCCATCAATTTCCAGGAATCAAAGTCGGTATTTATCGTAGTCGGCTGGATGAAATCCCGCGTCAGGTCATGGACCGTGAAATCGATGTGGGTTTCGTGAAGACCAACCAGTCTTTCATGAGCTCAAATCAGTAATCGTGTACTCGGATGAGATGACTCTGATCGCCTCGCCGCGCCATCCACTCACCGCGCGCGAGCGGGTCGAGATCAAAAATATCGGTACCGAACCTTTCGTGGTGCATATCGTGCTCGACTACCGAGCAGAAGATCCTTCGTTTATTCGAGGCACACGGCATGCATTGCAACATCGCCGCAGAGCTGTGGAGCTTCGAGAATGTCAAGCACTTCGTGCAGCAGGATATCGGGCTGGCGATCGTCCCGCGGGTGACGGTCCTGCAGGACTCGCTGCCGGGACGCTGTCGGGATTCCCGTTAAAGGGATCGATATGGCGCGCCGGACATTCATGGTGTACCGCGACCACGGCTATGTCTCGGATTCGGCACAACGGTTCATCGATGTCGTCAAGCAGTTCAATTGGGTCGGGTGGCTTCCGCATTCGACAGAGTCTCCCGTGCCACGTTCCGTCCTGAGGGCCGTCAGACAGACCCGCGTCAAGGCCGGGATCTTATGTCGCGTCGCTCCAACGAGGGGGACGAAAGACCCGCATCCCCAGGGCCAGGTAAGAGGCTCGCGACGATCAGGCATATCGAGCGCCAGCCGTTCCTTGAAATTTGTTGTCACGGTCACGCGCTGAGTTAATCTCTGCGACTACCTCCTCCCAGTTCCCTTTCAGGTTCATGTCCATCTGCCGTGGCCGTCGGCCTGCCGCCGAGCCTGCCGTTCTCGCATG
The DNA here is from genome assembly GCA_963775345.1 of Vicinamibacterales bacterium. GTDB lineage: Bacteria > Acidobacteriota > Vicinamibacteria > Vicinamibacterales > JAMQPK01 > JAMQPK01. Next base: position 386,271 of record CAVZIS010000006.1, on the reverse strand, counting down.
AGCGATGAGGCTTACCGGGCATCGGGATAGGTTCCTGGACCTATGTCCGACAGATCCCAAGGAGTTTTCAGGATCCGGATCGATTCTTGTCGGGACAACCGGGGGGTATCCACGACGATTATGCGTTTCGGCCCCATGCCCGGGAGGCTGAATCGCTTTTTTTCTGTCTTCGTGGCGGCGTCGAAGGCGATGACGACGTCATCAGTCGGACACGACACATAGACGGTCTTCCCATCCTTCGAGCTGGCGACCCAATATGGCGACGCACCCAACGCGAGCCGTGCAATTTGCTTTGGCGGATCGACAGTAACGTCGAACACGAATGTCACGTTGTGGTTCACATCATTCGACCACACTTCTTTCCGCCAGCCAGTGCAGCGATACCGTGCGACCGGCTGCGGACAGCCTGTTCATCCGGAGTCAATTCATAGGTGGCCTTCGAGATCACTTTGCGCGATGCGACGTCCACCACAACGAACCCCAGCAAGTTATCAGTCTGCGAATAGATCCGCTTGCCATCAGTGCTGAAGGCCGGCGGCCGCGATGCGTTCTCTACGGAATGGTCCCCACGACCTTGTGCGTGCCCGTGTCGACAACGGTAATTTCTCTCGGCTGTGTCGTGGGCAAACCCAACCCTAACTGCCAGTGCCCGGGCCCCGGCGCTATCGGGAACAGATAAGCATGCCGTCCGTCCGGCGAGATAAGTGTGTTGTGTCCCAGCCCCTTGGTGAAAATGCGTTCGACGATCTCCTCCCTCTGAGTATCGAAGACTTGCCAGTAGCCACTATATGAGGGCAGATAGAGAAAGCGTCCGTCTGGAGTGATATCGCCCTCCTGCGGACGAAGGCCCATGCCCCCATACTTCTTCACAACTTCGTCGCGGCTCGTGTCGACCACGGTCAGACCACCATCGCCTTCAGTCGAGACGTAGAGGAGCGCCCGAGATTTGGGCGTGGAAATCCCGTGCGGCTGCTTCCCCACTTCCACGGTTTTGATAATCGTGTTGGTCGCAACATCAACGACCGACATGGTGTTGGAGCGGCTATGAAGGATGTAGAGCTTCTCGTGTGATGATTCATGCTGCGCCGTCAAGGCGACGGTCGCCAGCACTGGAACCGCAAGAACGAGCATCAAATGTCGTAGCTTCATGGAATTCTCCCTTTCGCATTATCCGCCTGAAAAGCCCAGCATAGATCGGAACGATCACCTTAGCGCAGGGCCGGCGGCGGCATCAAAAGTCAACGCTTTCTGAACCACATGCCCTTCGACGTCCGTGAGGCGGAAATGCCGCCCTTGATACTTGTAGGTCAGGCGCGTGTGATCGATCCCCAGGCACCGCAGGATCGTGGCATTCAAATCATGAATGTGCACGGGATCTTGCGCGATGTTGTAGCCGTAGTCGTCGGTGGCGCCGATCGTGATCCCGGGCTTGATGCCGCCGCCTGCCATCCAGATCGTGAAGCACGCGGGTGATGGTCGCGGCCATAATCGTCGGCGGTCAGTTTGCCCTGCGAGTACACCGTGCGCCCGAATTCTCCCGCCCCAGATCACCAGCGTCTCGTCCAGCATGCCCCGTTCCTTCAAATCCTGGATCAGCGCCGGCGCTCGGCTGATCGATCTGCTGGCGACGCCGTCCGGATGTCCTTCGGCAGGTTGCTGTGATGGTCCCACGCGCGATGATACAGCTGAATAAAGCGCACGCCGCGCTCGGCGAGCCGCCGGGCCATCAGACAATTCGCCGCGAACGTCCCGGGCTTTCGCGAATCCGGACCGTACAGCTCGAAGGTGTGCTCCGGTTCCTTCGACAGATCGGTCAACTCGGGCACCGACGTCTGCATCCGGAACGCCATTTCATACTGCGCGATTCGAGTGCTGATCTCGGGATTGTTCACCGCCTCGAATTCGAGCTGGTTCAGTTTCGCCAGATCCTCGATGAAGCGCGCCCGTTGCGATTTGCTCGAAGCCCGCCGGGTCCGAGATGTACAGCACCGGATCGCCCACCGACCGCAGCTTGATCCCCTGATACCGGCTCGGAATGAAACCCGGTGCCCCACTGCCGCTCCGCCAAGCGATTGGCCGCTGCCCGGTAATCATCACGACAAAGGCCGGCAGGTCCTGGTTCATCGTCCCCAGCCCGTAAGTCACCCACGCTCCCAGGCTCGGCCGGCCCGCGAGCTGAAAGCCCGTCTGCGCGAATGTCACCGCCGGATCGTGATTGATCTGCTCGGTATGCATCGACTTGATGAAGCACAAGTCGTCCACCATCTTGGCGGTGTGCGGCATCAGTTCGCTGACCCAGGCGCCCGATTGCCCGTGTTGCGCGAACTGAAAAATCGAGCGGCGCCACCGGGAAAGCTCGTCTGGCCCGCGGTCATGCCGGTCAAGCGCTGCCCGTCGCGGATCGAATCGGGCAGATCGGTGCCCTGCCGTTTCGTCGAGCTGCGGCTTGTAATCAAACAGATCGATCTGCGACGGCCCGCCCCCTGGAACAGATAAATCACCCGCTTGGCTTTCGGCGCGAAGTGCGGCAGACTCCGGCAGCCCGCCGGTCGCGCTCTGGGCGGGGTCTGCGCCAGCAGATCGGCTCTGGAGCAGCTCCGCCAGCGCAGCAGCGCCGATCACGCCGGCCCGGCCGAAGGAAATGCCGCCGAGTCAGATTCAGGCGATGCGTCCAAGCGCGGATCCATCGCTACTCCTTCATGACCGTTTCGTTGAGGTTGAGAATCAGGCTAGTCACACTGGTGTACGCGGCCAACTCGCTCGACGTCCAGCGGTCGTCCCGCGGATACTCGCCGTGGCTCACATACTTCAGCGCCGCGTCCGGCTTCGTCTTGAACACTTCAAGGTTCTGCCCGAACGCATCCAGCAGAATCGCGCTCTCCGCCGGTTTCGGCTGCCGGGCCGTGGCCAGGCGAAACGCGTAGGCGATGCGCTCCAGCGGGCGTCGTGCCGCCCTCCTTCATCACGCGCTGCGCAAACACCCGCGCCGCTTCGACGATACGTCACATCGTTCATCAGATTGAGCGCCTGCAAGCGGCGTATTGGTCACCACGGGCTTGACCACATGCGCTCTCGCGGCTCGAGGCGTCGAAGTTCGCCATCGTCGGCGGCGGAACGGTGCGCTTCCAGAAGAGATACATGCTGCGGCGATACAGGCTGTCTCCATGGTCCTGCACGTAACGTCGACCCGCCGCCCACCTCATTCCAGAGCCCTTCCGGCTGGTAGGGCTTGACCGACGGACCTCCGACTTTGTCCACCAACAGCCCCGCGAGGCCAACGCCTGGTCGCGGATCGATTTCGGCCGAGAGCCGCACGTTCGGCCCGCGCGCGAGCAGCCGGTTCTCGGGATCCTTCGCCAGCATGTCCGGCGGTATGCTCGACGCCTGCCGGTACGTCGCACTCATCACGATCGTCTTCTGAAGGGCTTTCACATTCCAGCCGGTCCGAATAAATTCGGTCGCGAGCCAATCCAGCAGCTCCGGATGCGAAGGCGCCTCGCCCTGCGACCCGAAATCCTCGGCGGTCTTCACGATCCCGACCCCGAAGTACATCTGCCAGAACCGGTTCACCGTCACGCGCGCCATCAGCGGATTGGACGGATCGACCAGCCACCGGGCCAGCCCCAGCCGATTCGGCGGATACGCCGTGGGCGACGACGCCAACACCGCCGGCAGCGCCGGGCGTGACCTTTTCGCCCGGCTTGTCGTACGCCCACGGATCAGCACGTGCGACTCGCGCGGCGTCGGCATCTCCTGCATCACCATGACCGTGGGAGGCCGTCATAGAACTCATCCCGTCGTTCCTGGCGCCTCATCAACTGCGTCCAGGCGTCTGCGGATGTTCGCCGGCGCCGCGTGTTCGAGGAAGTAATCGCGAATCTTGTCGGCCTGGGCCGGAGCTCCGCTGGTTCTCAGCCAGCGCCGCGATCTCGGTCACCGGTGTGAGATCGGCCAGCATCCGCGGCCTCCGCCGCGTGACAGCGCCCGGTTGTAGATCCGCACCTCGTCGATCCTGCCCTGGAACCGGTTCTCCGGCCCGCCGCCGGCGCCGATCCGCAGAGGCTCCCGCCTCGCGCCTGCGGAGCGGGGTTGTTCATGTCATCCAGGAGAATCTTTCCCCACTTCCACTGTTCACCGTCCACGTAGACCTTGAAACCGCTCGCCCAGCGCGAGCCGTCGTAGGTCAGCGTGACGTGATGCCACTGGTTCAGACTGACCGTCTTCTCGGTCTGAGGCGGATCCCTTCATCAACTGTCGGCCACGTAGTTGTAATGAACCTTCCATCTTTCAGGTTCAGCCCGTGTCCGATGGGGTCTGGCTCGTCGACCTTGGCCGCATCATCCTCGACCTTGGTGACAATCGCGCCAGTCGCCGCCGTGGGATAGATCCACGCGGCCATCGTGTACGGGTCGTCGTAAGCCACGGTGCGGCTCGTCGATATGGCTGCCAAACCCAACGATGTCGCCGCCTTGAATGAAGCCCTTGCCATCGAAGCTCGCCGCCTGGCCGAGCGGACCGGGCACAAAGCGCACTTCGTTCTGGCCTGCGAGCGGTGGGCGCTTCGGTGCGCCGTCGCGGTCGCCGACGTTGCCGGCTAGTGCTTGCGTTGCAGGAAGCGGGCGAGTCTCGGTCTCGGGTGCGGAGGCACGGAAATCGGAGCGCTTCAGGTCGCCGTCGAGCGGATAGTGCGCGACCAGCCCGCGAGCCGGGGCCCACGACATCGGCGTGACCGTCCAGCGACCGTTCCCATTCCCGCTGCGCCCTGCGCCAAGTCCGGCTGCAGCTTGGCAAATGCGTCGTTGGCCGCCGCCAGCTGATCATCGAGCTGCTTCAACTGCGCCTGTTGCTCGGGCGTCGGCGCGGCGATAAACGGCGGCGAGTTGCCGATTCGGCGGGCCCTCCCGTGCTCGGGCACGTTATTGAAGTACGCAAAGAGCTGATAAAACTCTTTCTGCGTGACCGGGTCGTACTTGTGGTTGTGGCACCGCGCACACCCAGCGTCAGGCCCAGGAACACGGTCGCGGTCGTGTCGACGCGATCGACGACGTATTCCACCGCATACTCTTCCGCAATGATGCCGCCCTCGGCATTGCCGCGGTGATTGCGATTGAACCCGGTCGCGATCCGCTGATCCAGCGTCGCGTTCGGCAACAGGTCGCCCGCCAGCTGCTCGACCGTGAACTGGTCGTACGGCATGTTGCGATTGAACGCCTCGATCACCCAATCGCGCCACCGCCACATGAATCGCTGCGCCGTCGATCTGGTAGCCGTTGCTGTCGGCGTATCGGGCCGCGTCCAGCCACGGGAACGCCATGCGCTCCCCGTACCGCGGCGACCGCAGCAAGCGATCCACGACCTTCTCGTACGCGTTCGGCGATTTGTCCGCCAGGAACGCATCGAGTTCGGCGGGCGTCGGCGGCAGCCCCGTCAAATCGAGCGTGACCCGCCGCAGCAGCGTCGCCCGGTCCGCTTCCGGCGAGGGCCTCAGGCCTTCGCGCTCCAGCCGCTGCAGCACGAAGGCGTCGATCGGATTCCGCACCCACTTCGCATCTTTCACCGTGGGCAGCGCCGGGCGCGTCGGCGGAATGAACGACCAATGTTTCTGCCAGGTGGCGCCTTGCTCGATCCATCGCCGCAGCAGCGCGATTTCCCGCTCGGTGAGCGGCTGCCCCGGCGCGCCTGCCCTCCTGACTCCGCGGCATCCGCACGGCCGGATTGGTCGCGGTGATGCGCTGGATCATCTGACTCTTGTCCGGGTCGCCCGGCACGATGGCAAACCGTCCGCCGCGCAGCGCGTGCTTGGCCCCGTCTTCCAGGTCGAACCGCAGGGTCGCCATGCTGCGTCCCCGGCCCGTGGCACTGGAAGCACTTGTCCGAGAGGATCGGCCGGATGTCCCGATTGAATTCGATCGTCTGCGGGCAGCGCCTCCTGCGGCGCGCCTTGGGCGCCGCCTGCGCGACCGCATCAGCGTCGCACAGAGCAGCCCGAGCGCACCCACCAACCCCGAACTCGAAGGTTGTTTCTTGTGGCAAAGGACCGCATAAACTTGCCCCTCTTGAGTCTGGCATTGGTTCCCTTGCTATGCGCGGGACTCTAACGCATATCAGCGAGCCGAAGTGGGCTGCGTGCCCCTCGGAAGTATCGCCCTCGTGGGGGCGAAGCTCCATGCCTCCGCACTTCTTCACGACGTCGTCGCGGTTCGTGTCAACCACTGTCAGACCACCATCTTCCTTCGTCGAGAACGGCATCAGATAGCGCGACTTTGGGCGTGGCCATACCTTCCGTTGCTTGACAACCTCGATTGTCCTGATGACCTTGTTGGTCGTCACACCAACAATCGACATGGTATCTGAGCGGCTGTACAGGATGTTCAGCTTCTCAACGAAATGATTCGTCCTCAGTATGCTCCTTCAATCAAAATCCCAGAAACCGGAGGCCGAGTTGCAGTTGCCTGGGAAACCCACCGGCGAAGAGAGCAGTCGGCACCAGGAATTCCGGCAATCTTTGATCGCCAGATGGGTTTAAAAAGTTTGTTTCGTTGGTAAGGTTATAGACCTCGCCGAACGCGTCGAGCGTTCTGCTTCCACCCGCCCTCAAACGGTAGCCAATCCGGAGATCAAGTTGAGCATAGTTCGGGCCGTAAGCGCCGTTGCGCCCGCCCTTGTTCTTCACCGTAATCGCGTTGTTGCCCACGCCAGTGTAGGTACCGGCTGGTAACGGGTCGAAAAGAATGCCGTTCCGATCCGCATCCACATTAGAGTTCGTGATACTGAGTGGCCTGCCACTCATAATTCGGAATACGCTGCTGACAGTCACCCCTTTAAGTTGTGGCACTTCCAGGCGACCGCTCAGCACCAAATTGTGCCGCCTGTTGAGTGTATCTAACGGACCCCAGTTCAGATCGAGATTGCGCTCCTCCAAAACCTGGAGATTGTTAACTGGCGCAGGGTTTCCATCGTTGTTGCCCTGGGCATTGCCCAACGTGTAGCTGACGCGGGCTCCCCCAGAATCCGGCAAAGCGCCGCTCGAATTGGAGATTGAGTCCGTCGTCCCTGCGTTCCGCCGGTATAGTCCGCTCTCAAATACACGTTGTTTGCAAATGGCGGAATCCCTAATTGCTGAGCTAGCCCCAACAAATCCGTGCGAACTATCGGCCCCGTTCGGCTGGTGTCAACGCGGAGACCGGGATTCAGGTTGTAGGCAAGCCAACCGCGGCCCGGTTCTGGACGTAATCCAGCCCAAGAGACAATGTTTGCCCAAGCTGGCGCTCATAGCCAAATGACACCTGAGTCAATCTCGAAAGCTGGCGATCAGGGGAATCCATCTGAACAGTGCTCGTGTTGCGGACTACTGTGCCCGAAGGGTAAAGCTGACTAAGCAGCTCCCGGTTCACGACGGGGCCGTTTACAAGCATCGGATCGGTATGAACTACGCGCCCCTGACTCGGTCCTGGGTCTGGCGTACCTGACCGGGAAGTTCACGATGAACGAATCGCCGAATACGCCGTTCAGGGCAAGGGGCTGGTAAAGACCAATCATGAGTTTTTCATAATAGCGGCCGGCGCCGCCGCGAATGACCGATCTTCCATCCATGTTGTAGGCAAAGCCGGCGCGCGGTTGGAAATTGTTCTTGTCGACCGGATATTCGCTCGGATCCGAGAAGAGGATTCAGGTTGAAGGAACGGAACGATGTCGACGTCGTAGCGCAAGCCAAGGCTCAGCGTCAGTTTACTCGTCGATCGCCATTTGTCCTGACCGAAGTACCCAACGAATTTGTATGGACGGCTACGGCGGTATCCAGTACGCGAATCGACAGTCGTTCCGGGTAGGTCGAAGGATCAGCGGCATTGAAGGGGCGATCGCCGGGGAACGTGAAGACACCGTTCATGCTGCCCTGTTCGGACAGGTCGTTCTTGGCATACGAGTACTGAAATCCGAACTTCAGATCGTGGTCGCCGGCTTCCCTGGCACGAACAGCTGAACGAGTCATCAATCCCTGGGCCTTTGCTTTGCGGCTGGCCGTTGACATGCCCTTGCTCGTCAAAGCTGAGGAACCGGAGCACGGGAGGCTCGAGATCCTTTCGACGGGTTTCCAGAAAGGTCCCAGGTTCGGCTCCGCGCTCGATGTCTTCCTGCACGAACGAAACCCGGAACGTATTTAACTGCGTGTTGCCAAGGACCCAGTTATGGGCGACAACGGCAGTCGTGTCGTAGTCCAGCTCGTAATCGAGGTGGTGAGCGTGGCGCGGGAGCCGGTATCAGGTTGCGATTCGGCTGACGTTCGGTTAGGTACCGGACACTATAGGTGTTATTCGCGTTTATCTGGTGATCCACGCGAACTAGGACGTTGTACGCATTGTTGCCCTGTGTCTCGGAGAAGCTCAACTCCGGTCTCGTCGGGAACACATTCGATATACCAGTGCCCAGGACTACCGCTCGAAACTTGAGAAGAAGTGAAGTTTGTCACGCACAATTGGCCCGCCGACCGTGCCCCCCCATTGGCGCTTGGCCGTATCCGCCTCCTCGAGACGCCCTCCCGATTGCTCAACGAAGATCGTTGGCACCGTCATGCCTGAGTTGGTGAAGTGGCCGAACGCGGACCCGCGCACGACGTTGGTCCCAGCCTTTGTGATTGCGTTCACGATGCCGCCGGTCGTTCGGCCGAATTCCACGTCGAACTGGTTGGTCACCACTTGCATTTCTTGAATTGCCTCCAATGGCGCCCGTGCCTGCGAGCCTCCAGGGGATCCTGCGACGTCGTCAGTGTTGTTCCCACCGTCGAGCACAAAATTGACTTGCTATCGCGTTGTCCGTTGACGTTAACCGATCGGACCCTGGATCGGGGTTGAGCTGAACTCCAGGTAACATCGCGACGAAGCCGACGATGTTGCGGGAGGGCGTAGGTAGTTCCGTTAACTCAGCGGTTCCAAGGTCCCTCCGACCTGGGCGGAAGTGAGGTCGACCAGAGCCGCCTGACCTGAGACTGTCACAGTCTCCGCTACTGCCCCGACTTCGAGCGTCAGCTCAAGCGTCTGCGTGGCTCCCAGCTGGAGGCGAACGTTCTCACGGGTAAGTCTCTTGAAACCCTGCAAGATCGGCCGTGACACGGTAAGGGCCAGGAGGAAGGCCGGTAATGAAGTACGTGCCTTCGGGCCCAGTGGCCGTTTCACGAAATGTCCCAGTTTCTTGGTGTGTGATCACGATCGTCACTCCGGGAAGAACAGCCTGTTGCTGGTCTACCGCCCGACCCTGAATGGCGGAGCCCCCGCCTTGCTGCGCTTCCGCTAGCGTTGCGGCCATCAGCAGACCGACCGCCGTACCTGAAAACCTGACGAGACTCATTGGCCACTCCTTCCTTCAATTCTTGAATTCGTCCTGGGATTGAACCCGAGTCTAGTTATCTCTGGGAGTCGCACGCCAATCAGTAATTCTTCTGGGCTTATAAGGAGAGGAAGGGTTATTGGTTCAGAGCCGCTGAAAACCCTCTGAAAAGTACCTTTGATGCCTTGACTAAGCGCTGCTACGTAAACGTTACCTTTCGTGTCGACCGCCATGTGGTGGATCCACACAAGACTCCTTTGCCGCCAAAGGACGCTTCTGGGCGCGAGTGTCTTGTGATCGAGAACTGTTATCTAAGCGAACCACCTCCGACGTAGAGAAACTGCTGCTGCGGGGCCGACGAGAAGGCGACGACGGACGCCCCTCCGGTCTCTGGCTGGCGGCCCACAAAGACCTGATCGATGAACTTACCACTCGATGCTGAACACTTGGACCCGTCTGTTCTCTTCTCGATCGGCGACGTAGACCAACCCATCATTCGACACGCGAACCGCGTGGACAATGGCGAACTGTTGAGGACCAGAGCTCCCATCTTTTGTGGTTGGAGGAGCGATTTACGCAGGACAGTGGTCGTCATCTATCGGTTTGTTGCCAAAGGCGCCCCATGCCCGTTTGAATACGCCGGTCTCTGCATCGAAAACAATCACGCGGTGGTTGCCGTACCCATCTGCCACGAACACCTCGTTCGTCTTCCGATACACAGATACGTCTGCGGGTCCTGTGTAGATTGCGTGTATCGCTGTTACCACCGCTCGCATTACTCCGGCCGACCTGCATCACAAATTTGCCAGTTGTGGTGAACTTGACGAGCTGGTCATCTGCGACGGGCTTGAGTCCAGGAAGCTTGCTGTCGCGGGCAATTAGTTGGCTCCGATCCACCAGCCCGTGGTTCCTGTAGTCCACATAGAGGCCGTGCTCCCTCTCCGGCCACTGGTATCCATTCCCCGGTCCGCCCCAGCCTTGAATGAAGTTATCGGCCGCATCGAACTCCAGCACGGGCGGCGCGGTGCTCGCGATCTGGTCGGTGGGAAGGGTTCGCGGGCGATGAAGCACCCAGACATGATCCCGTGCATCGACTGCGACGCTGGAGGCGTCTCCCAGCTTCCATTTCCCAGGTAATTTCAGCCAGGCGCGATTGATTTGAAACGTGTGCGGGTGCGTTCGCTCGCTGCTGGGCAGCACGCCCCGCCCCGGCCAATCGAAGACCGAGTGCGAGACAGAAGCCGGAATGATCAGCGTGGAGAGAACGAGTACCGCTATCCTGACTATCATGCGAGGAGCAAAGCCTCTTCCACTTCGCCGATCACGACGGCTCCTTCACTGACATCGGTCACTCGAAAGCGGTACAAGCCGCGGTGCGTCGGACCGTTGATCTTGTTCCCGTCCACGCCATGGAAGGCGCTGTGATGGCACCCACAGGAAAAGACCGGACTCGAGGTGGCGCCCTCGCTCAGCTCAGACGCCATTGTCGGGTCATCAACGAACTTGACCAGGCAGGATTCATGAGGGCAGATCGTGCAGAGGGCGGTGAACCGCTCCGCGGTGTCATCGCCGGTCGACTTGCGGAAGAGCATCCCGCTCAACCGCACACGCTGACCGGGCACAGACGCCGCGGGCGGGAGAACGGCTTCGGCCGTGAACGGTACAGGGCTCAGTGGAGCAGTCAAGTCACTGAGTGGAATTCGGACTGACGAGGCCAGCGGGCTGTAGCGCACCGACTCGCTGGCGGCCTGGGCCCACACCCGCCGGCTCCGACCGAGGAGCATGAGCCCATACCCCAGAAACGTCCTTCGAATCATTCCCTACTCTGCCAGGGGGCCGATCGCTTCAGTGCACTCCGAGATCGGTCATCGCGACGTCGTGGTCGTCGTCGACGCTTTGCGCGGCACGTTCACGGCAAGCATCCGCTTCGGTCCCATTTTGGGAAGATCAAACCGTGCAATCTGCTTTTTCGTCGCGGCATCGTACGCAACGACGAAGTGATCCGGAGAAGCCGCGACGTACACGATATTGCCGTCCAATGACGATGTCGCCCAGTAAGGTTGCCCATCCATCGGAATTCGCGCGATCTGCTTGGGTGGAAGCACGGTGACGTCGAATACGAACGTCGCCTTGTGGTTCACATCCGCAGACCAGACTTCCCGGCCGCCAGCCGCGACCGTTATCCCGTGCGACCGTCCCGGCCCCGCCTTTTCCTCGGGGGTCAGCATGTGCTCAGCCTGCGAGATCACCTTCCTCGACGGAATGTCGATGACGAGGAACCCCATCAGGTTGCCGTAAACGGTAGGACCTCCAGTTTGCACGTAGAGGCGCTTGCCGTCGGGACTGATGGTGGGCGGCCGCGACGCAGCTGGAATCGGGATGGCCCCGACGACTTTGAGGGTTTTCAATGACACGATGGTGATCTCACGCGGCTGGGTAGTCGGCAGCCCTGCTTGCCGTTTCAAATGCCCTTCGTTTGTGAATGTCGGAAACAGATACGCGTTGCCCTCCGCGACGATCGTGTTGTGCGGCACCCCCTTGGTGTGAACGTACTCCACGATTTCTTCCTTCTGGGTGTCGAATATCTGGTAGTAGCCCATGTACAGAGGGGACGACGAGATACCGTCCGTCTTCCGAGATGTCGAACTCGTTGGGCTCGTAGCCGAAGAAAGGATACGTCTTCACGACCTTGTCGGTGATCGTGTCGATGACTCTGACCGAGCCATCTCCCTCGCTCCCGGCATACAGAAGCTCCCCCGATGGTGCGGCAGCAAGGCCGTGCGGAGTTTCTCCGATCACGATCGTGTTGATGACCTTGTTGGTCGCGACATCCACGACCGTCAGCGTGTTGGACTGCTCGTTCGAGATGTAGAGCTTCTCCTGGTGGGTCGCCTTGTTGGGCTTGAGCTTGTTGCCCATCACCAGCAGATAGGGGTCGATGGCTCGGGCATGGACGCTCAGAACTGTGAACGTCCCCAGCGCAACGAGCATGAGCGCACGCGTGAACTGTCGCAATCTCATAAATCCTCCATCTCGAGTTGGACTGTCAGAAGCCGAGCCGAATACCAATCTGTCCTTGCCGTGGAACCGCTCCGCCGCCTTCGAAGTCGGTTGGAACCAGGAAGTCCGGCGAGCGGCGGTCGCCAGTGGGGTTGGCGTAGTTCGGTTCGTTCGTGACGTTGAAGATCTCACCAAACACATCGAGAGTTCTCTCCGTTGCGACACGAAAACGGTAACTGATGCGCGCATCAAGATTGGCGTAGCCATGCCCAACCGCGCCGTTGCGGCCGCCCTTGTTTTCGACCGTCCAAGCATTGACTCCCGTGCCGCTATATTCCCCGGCCGGAAGTGGGTCAAAGAGAATGCCGTTTCGATCGAGATCGAAATTACTGTCGTGAATGGTGAACGGCCGCCCAGTCATCGCTCGGAACACGCCGCTGATGTTCAGGCCCTGAATCCCTGGCACCTCAAATCGGCCACTAATGCTGAGGATGTGACGGCGGTCGGCATCGTTCGGGCCATAGTTCAGATCAAGATTCCGCTCGCCGAGCACCTGGAAGTTATTGACGGGAATTGGCGCACCACCGGTGTTCCCGCGGACATAACCCAGCGTGTACGATACGCGCCCTTGCCACGCATTCGCAAATCGCTTTTCCAACTGGAGGTTAAGGCCATCGTACTGGGATTCACCAATGTACTCGCCGACCCTGACCGAGTTGAGAAATGGTGAGATTCCCAATTGATTAGCAATCCCCAGCAAATCCGTGCGAACGATCGGTGCCGTCCGGGCTATGCTTGCCCGCACAGCCGGATTCAAATCGTATTGGATGCCCTCATTTTTCCCCCAATTGTGTACGTAGTCGGCCCCGAACGACAACATTGATCGCAGTTGGCGTTCGTACCCGAGCGAAACCTGACGCGTCGAGGGGTTGATACGGTCAGGGTTGTCCAGGACCACGGCAGCGGAGTTACGGATGGGGTAAGGAACGAGCGTTTGCAGCAGATCGCGATTCACAAAAGGCCCATTGACGAGCAGTGGGTCGGTCGGGAACTGTCCCCGACTCGGTCCGGGGTCTGGCCCGCTGACCGGGAAGTTGGCGATGAAGGAACTCGTGTATACCCCTTGCGTCATGGCGTTTTGGAAGTGATTGAACCACATTCTCGAGTGAAAAATCCCTGCTCCGCCACGGAGGACCGACTTTCCGTCGAGGTTGTAGGCAAATCCCACGCGCGGCTGGAAGTTGTTCTTATCGACTGGATAATCGTCCCGATCAGAAAAGAGAGGATTGAAATCCCCCGATGAGATTGGGATGACGTCGATGTCCCAGCGGAGTCCCAGACTCATCGTGAGTTTTGGGGTCAGACGCCATTTGTCCTGCGCGAAGAGGCCCAGGGCATGAGAGAACGGGATGAAAAGTTGCGCCCCCGGCACACGAATTGTCAGACGCTCGGGATAGGTTGACGGGTTGGCAGCGCTGAACGCTGCGTCGCCAGCAAACGTAAAAATCCCGTTGGAACTGCCAGCCTCTACGTAGTCGTGCGTTCCAAGCACATATTGCGCACCGAACTTCAGATCATGGTCGCCTCGTTTCCCAGGCACGAACCAACTGAACGTATTGTCGAAGGAGTAATTGTCCAAGATCTTGTCTTGTCCTTGCTGAGTATTCTGGTCGTCGAAACTGAGGAAACGAAGCATCGGCAGCTCGCTCTGCAAGGCCGTTCCATCCCTTGGACCGCTGTATTGGTTCTCCCAGTACGAGTCAGTCTCGGGTCCCCGCTTGATATCCTCTCGTGTAAACGAGGCCCGCATGCTGTTCACACGGGTGTTGCTGAGGACCACGTTGTACGACGCATTTGCAGCAATATCCTTGTCAATCTCGTGATTTTTTGCCGTCTCCGTCACCCTGCCGTTCATCTGACCGCGGTTCGGCGCTGGCTCCTGCACCCACCGAAACGAGAGTGTGTTGTCGGGATTCAACTGATGGTCCACGCGCCCCAGAAGGTTCGTGAAAGTAATATCTTCGACCGACGAGTGACTCAGCCCGGGCCTCGTCGGATACACAAACGTTTTCGCGAAGTCGAGCTCAACCCGCTCGAGACTCAAGAAGAAATGAGTCTTGTCCCTTACGATCGGGCCGCCAAAGGTGCCTCCCCACTGATATTTCCGCGAATCTGGCTTTGCGATCCTGCCATCGGACCCCTTTACAAAGGGATCCATGGCAGTATAGTTCGCATCCGTGAAGAAGCCGAAGCCGCTCCCACGGAAATTGTTTGTGCCGCTCTTGGTGATCGCGTTCACGATTCCGCCGGTTGAGCGGCCATGTTCAGCGTCGAACTGGTTGGTGATGACTTGAAACTCTTGAACCGATTCAATGTTGACACGAGTCTGAGCGCCGCCGGCGCCGCCTTGTGAGTCATCGTTGTTATTGCCGCCGTCGAGCACGTAGGTGACTTGGCTATCATGCTGGCCGTTGATGTTGACCGAGGGGTCTCCACCCGAATCAGCAACGTACTGGACCCCGGGCAGCAATGCCACCAACGACACATATCCCCGATTCGCCGACGGTAAGTCCTGCAGCTCTCCCGGCGCAATGCTCCCTCCCCCTTGCGACGACGTGAGGTCGACCTGCGCTGCCTCTCCCGTCACCGTCACGCTCTCCGCAATTCCACTCAATGCGAGCTGGAGATCCACAGTCGAGGTTTCTCCAAGCCGCAAGACCACGTTGTCCCGCGTGAGTGACCTGAAGCCTGCGAGCTCAACCGTAATGCGGTATGGGGCCGGGGGAAGGCTCGTCACGAAATATGAGCCGTCCCCTCCAGAGACGGTTTCCCTGACGGCACCAGTCTCTTGATTGGTGACGACAATCGCCGCACCTGGGACAGCGGCTTGTTGATCGTCCACAACACGTCCCCGGACTGCCGAATCTCCTCCTTGGCCCGTTTCAGCGACGGTTACCGTTGCGAGCAGGCCCAACAACACTAGCGACAATCTGACGAGAATCATCGGAAGCACGCCGGGCGCCGTTACGAACAACTTGCTGTACCGAGGCATTGTGGTGCTCCTTTCGGGCTACCAAATTCAGTTCATCGGGCTGGAACGACCAGATGCGGCAAGCTCAGCGGAGCAGCAACAGGCGCGCCGGCGCCCTCTAACTCGACGCGTGCACCAACTCCAGCTGCGAGCGCCTGCTGGTAGACGAACGTGGCCGTCGCGATGTCTTCAATCGCCATTCCAACCGACTTAAATAGGGTGATCTCGTCGTCGTTCTGTCGTCCGGGCTTCGTCCCGGTAATCACTTCACCAAGTTCGGCATAGATCGCGTCTTCTTGAATAGCCTCCATTTGGAGAGCTTGCTGAAGATCTCCGGCTTCTTGAAGCGCCTGATCCCTGAAATCGACGACGATCCTGCTCCTCTGGAAAACACACGTGTCGAGTTCTTTCTTGTTCGGAGAGTTCGACCCCACTCCACTCACGTGTGAGCCATCATCGAGCCACTGACCGTCAAACACCGGAGCTTTAGCGGCGGTAGCTGTCACCACCAGGTCGCATCCAGTCACGGCTTCGCGTGCATCCGCGACAGCGCACGCAGCAATCTGCAGCTCCAATTCGATTTCACTCGCAAACACTTCGGCTTTCGCCGAGTCGATATCGAAGATTCGCACCTCCGTCAACGGCCTCACCTCTTTAAGAGCCGAGACCTGATAGCGAGCTTGAACGCCGGCACCGATGATTCCGAGCACCGACGAGTCGGCGCGAGACAAATATTTGGCCGCGACGCCCGTTGCGGCGCCGGTCCTAATCCCAGTCAGCCTGTTGGCGGCGATGATGGCGCGCAGCGCACCGGTGTCGCAGCTGAACAACAGAATCGCAAAGTAGGTTTCACCAGGAAGTCGACGACCGGGGTATCCAGTCAGCGTTTTCAAACCAAAAAATCCCATCTCAGGCAGTACTGCCGGCATCACGCGAAAAGCTCCACCCGTCCCCGGTATCTCGGTACTGATTCGCGGAATAACCGCACCGCGGTTCACGGTATGGTGTCGAAATGCCTGCTCCACCACTCGAATCCCGTCGGTCATCGACAGGATGCCCGCCACGTCGGTTTCAGACAGCAACAGAATCATCAACATCACCTCAGTGATCACGATCTATCTGAGCAGGCGACGCGTGACGACGAACTCGCGGCGCAAAGACCGGAACTATTGCCGGAGTCTATGGCGGGCAAATAGCCGGCGCCAATCAGTAATTCTTCTTGGGTCATAAGCACTCTTGCTGGGGGTTGACGACCAACGATTTGGATCGTGGGCTGGCGATTCCGATATCAACTGCGTTCGGGGATTGCAGTCCAACGGGAACGGAGAATGGATCTATTGCAGCTGGAACACTTTCTAGCGGTCGCCGAAGGTGTGATCGAGCTGTTCAATTGGCAAGCGTGGCTGCCCCGCCACGAGCCTCCGCGGGGTCCCACCACCGTATTGAAGGCCCTCCGACATCCACGCTCGCCTCAGCTGGCTCACGCCTCAGGCTAGAAAGCGAAACGCACGCCTATCTGCATCTCACGTGGATTCTTCGCGCTGAAGATGCGGCCGAAGTTCGGATTTCCGAACGTCCGGTTTGGTAGATCGAAGTTGGCTCTGTTCAACAGATTGAAGATTTCCCATCGGATCTCGAGCTGAGATGTGCCTCGCATCGCCCACGTCTTGGCCAACGCGAAGTCCACGTTCGCATAACCAGGTCCGAGCACGCTGTTCCGAGGGGCGCTTCCAAACATGTACTGCGGCTGGAGCGCAAACGCCGACGTGTCGAACCAGCGCTCGGGCGAGCGCTGGTCCCCCGAGAGATTCGGGTCTCGAAGCTGATCCGGGCGCTGCGCCGGCCCGGCTCCGATGTTGGCGCGATCAACGCCGAGGTTGACGGTGAATGGTGCGCCCGCCTGCACGGTCAGGATCGCGTTGGCACGCCAGCCGGCCAACACGCTCTCTTTCATGCCGCCCGCGCCGCTGAAGAACGGAAACTGGTAGACCCCGCTCGCGATGAACTGGTTGCGATGATCGAAGCTCGAAAGCGCCCACTCGCCGGTCTCGTCGAAGATGTTCCGCACATTCTGCGGCACGTTTGCCTCCGACTCGGTGGCGCCGGGGCTCGACGCGTCGTCTTTCGAGTGTGAGAGCGTGTAGCTGATGTTGTAGGCGAAACTGTCGGCAAGTCGGCGCTCCAGCCTGAACGTCACGCCGTGATAGATGGACTTTCCGTCGAAGCGGATCGCGTTGATCCGGCTCAACTGCGGGATCGGTCTGCGAGCCTGCAGCGCGCCGGGGCCGGGCTCGGGTACGTTGTGAATCGTGGCATTGTCGGCTCCGAGCGTCCACGTCCCCATGTATGAGATCTCCGCCATGGTCGTCGGCCGGAGCTGGTATTGGAGTCCGCCGCTCCACGTCTGGCTGTACTCGACGTTGTATTCATGGTCCATGATGCTGCCGCCGACCGTCCCCGTGGCGTCGCTCGTCAGCATGTTTCGGGTCTGGTGCGTGGGGACGCGCACGTCAGCTGGTACATCGACCTGCTTGGTGAAAAAGAACGGCAGATTGCGCGCGAACGCTGTCTGAACGCTATAGGCCCATTGATTGAGGAAAATGCCATAGCCCCCGCGAATCACCGCGCGTGAGTCGTCCAGGGTGAGAGCGAAGCCCAACCGCGGCGCCAGGCGCACTGTGCTTGGATCCAACAGGCCGCGTCCCCAGCCAATCGATTCTGACGTCACATACGGAAGCGGGATCAAAGGCAGCAGCTCGCCCGCGCTCGAATCAATTGTGCCGCTGTCGTCAGCCGCGATGACAAACCGCCCCCCGGGCACCGACAAGTCGATCGACGACAATCGATTGTTCACGTCGTACATGTGCTGGTTGAACTCGTAACGCAGGCCGAGATTGAAGGTCAGGTTATTGCGAGCCCGCCAATCGTCTTGCGCGTAGAGGTGCAACCAGTTCGTCCGGCCGTCCTCGTCGCCGCGACCGATGCCGGACACGGCCGACGTCGGGTAACCCAGGAGGAAGTCGGCAAACGCGTTCCCGGTGAACTGTCCGGTGTAGGTAAACGCACCCCGCGCGTTGTCGGGCTGCTCAGGGCGCAACTGTAAATGAAAGTAATAGGCGCCAAACTTCAGCCGGTGCGCTCCACGATCCAGCGTCACGTTGTTGAAGAGCTCGAAATGCTGGTTGTCGCGCGTCGTGAAAACCGTTGGATCGCCGAACGTGTTGTAGAGACCGCCCGTCGAAATCTGAGGGAAGCCCATGTCGCGAACGTCGCTCGTCACGCCCAGGAGGCCTACCTGCTGTGCGAACGGGTTGCCGCGGTTCAGGCTGATTTGACCGCCTTCCACCGTCATCCATCCGGCGCGCAACTCGTTGAGGAGAGCGGTGCCGAAGACATGCGTGTGGCTCGCCACCAGGCTTCTTGCTTTCGTCGTCAATGAACGCCCAAACCCGGGGACGAGCGTTTCCTGAAGCGCACTGGTGCCGAACGGCTGGAGCTCCTCCGCGTCGAACGTGCTGAAACGACTGAACAACTCGTCGCTCACCCCCAGGCGATGGTCAACACGCGCGCTGAACTGATTGAGATCGCGGTCCTGCTGCTCCACGGAAGTCAGGTTCTGAAGCGATGCGCCGGAGGTCGGCAGCGGCACGTGCTGGAGCAAAGCTGTCGCGAGTGGATCGATGCGGCTGGCCGGAAGCAAGTTGTTCGGGAACGGCGCACAAATCCCCGTCGTCGGGATCGTCAAGGGATCGCAGATCGGACCCAGGCCGGCGAAGTCACCGGCGCGCGCCCCTATTGTTGGCACGGAGAAAGTCTGTGTCAGAGAGCGCTTCATCCGCAGCCCCTCAAAGCTGGCAAAAAAGAAGGACCGATTTCGCAGAAGCGGACCGCCGAGCGTCGCGCCGAACTGGTTCTGGCGGAGGGGAGGAGTCCGCTCCCCTTTTGGCTGAAAATAGTTGGCTGAATCGAACGCGTCGTTGCGGTGGAACTCGAAGGCGCTGCCGTGAAAGATATTCGCCCCCGATTTGGTCGACACGTTAATCAGTGCCGAGGCTTTTCCACCGAATTCCGCCGGGTAGAGCGACTTCTTTATCGTGAACTCTTGTATCGAATCAACCGACGGGTTGATCACCAGATTGTTGAACAACTCGTCGGTCACCTTCGCCCCATCGAGCAGGTAGATGTTGTGACCGGACCGCTGTCCTCCCACATTCGGCAAGGGTCCCGCCTGCTGTAACGCCTCGCCCCGCGTGCCCCCGGGTGGAAGCACCACAGCGTCGCTCAGTTGCGCCAGGGCGATGAAGTTCCGTCCGTTGAGAGGAAGCTGAACGACCTCGCGGTTTTCGATCACATCGCTAATCTCCGCGGTTGTCGTTTGCAACAACTGAGCATTCCCGGCGACCGTGATCTCTTCACTGATCCCGCCGACGCCCAGCGTGAACTCGAGATGAAGCGTTCGACCGATCTCGACCACAACCCCCTTATGCGTGTGAGGCGAAAACCCGGGCAACGAAGCCGCAATATCCCAGTGCCCCGTTTGTAGGGATGGAAGGAAAAAGCGTCCGGCGGAATCCGTCGTGCGTTCGATGACGAAATTGTTCGCGAGGTGCCGGGCCGTCACCGTGGCTCCGGGCAACAGGCTTCCGGAGCTGTCGCGTACAACGCCGACAATCTCTCCAGTATTGAACTGAGCCGCGGCGGGGATCACCAGAAGCGCCCAAATGGCCGCAGAGAAGGCGAGGCGGTTGGATCGCCTAAGATTCACCATCATAGACGGATGCTGGCTTGACCCGAATATAGTCATTGCAATGGCAGCGTGCAAATCAGTAATTCTTTTCAGGCCATTGATGGAACTCATTGCCTCATGAATTGATGGAACTCGTGCCAGACACGCTCACGCACCCGAAGCCAACCGACGCTCCGGCAATTCCCCCAGTGCTCTCGGTGCTCATCCTTTCGGTCGTCGCGCTGGGAATCCTATATGTAATTCCACGGCCCGCATCGGTGACCGTCCAGGGTTGGCGGATGTTCGCGATCTTCGTCTGTACAGTACTGGCGCTGATGCTCCGGCCGCTGCCTGGTGGAGCCGCCGTCTTGATTGGCATCACCATCACGATGCTGACGGGTGTCCTGACACCCGCCCAGGCGCTGGCCGGCTACAGCAACGCCGCAGTCTGGCTCGTGATTGCGGCGTTCCTGTTTTCGCGAGCGGTCATCAACAGCGGACTCGCTCGACGGCTGGCGCTTTGGTTCATCCGATCGATTGGTCATACCTCGCTGGGTCTCGGCTATTCGCTTGTTGCATGTGATGTCGTGCTTGCCTCGGTCATCCCAGGCAACTCGGCGCGTATCGGCGGAATCCTGATGCCGATCGGCAGAACGCTGTCGGGCATCTATCAGTCGACCCCTGGACCCACGGCGGGACTGCTCGGGACCTACCTCATGCTCGTTCTCTATCAGGGCGACATGCTGGCGTGTGCCATGTACCTCACCGGACAGGTGAGCAATCCAATCGCGGCCGGGCTCGCGCTGAAAGCGTTCGACGTCTCGATGTCGTGGTCGCGGTGGCTGCAGGTGTCGATCGTGCCGGGGTTGGTCTCGCTGGTGGTGATTCCGTGGTTCGTCTACCTGCTGTGTCCGCCGGGCATCCGGCGCACACCGGAGGCTGCAACGATGGCCCGCGAAGAGCTGACGGCGCTCGGCCCGCTGAGCGTCGCCGAGATGAAAGTCATCGCGGTGTTCGTTCTCGTGTGCGGTCTCTGGGCAAGCGCGTCGCTGCATGGCATCGCGACCGTCACGGTCGCACTGCTGGGCGTGATTCTCCTTCTTCTGAGCGGAACGCTCACCTGGACCGACATCGTCCACGAACACACGGCGTGGGACGTGTTCATCTGGTTCGGGGGTGTCGTTCGAATGGGCGAGGCCATCAACGAGTACGGCCTCACGACGGCATTCGCCACCGCCGCCTCGGGCGCGTTCGGCGGCTGGGCCTGGCCGGCTCTCATGACGGCCATCGTCATCGTGTACTTTTATGCGCACTATTTTTTCGCGAGCAACACGACGCATATGGTGGCGATGTTCCTTCCCTTCTCGACGATGCTGGTCGCAGCGGGCGCGCCACCGGAGCTCGTCGTGTTTTCCCTGGCGATCTACGTGAACCTGTCGGCGTGTCTCACCCATTTCGGCACGACACCAGGTCCGATTCTGTATTCGACCGGATATGTGTCGGTCGGGCCCTGGTGGAAGGTCGGATTCCTCATCTCGTTCGTGCACCTGGCGATCTGGGGGACCGTCGGGCTCGCGTGGTGGAAGCTGCTGGGACTCTGGTAGCGGGAAGCGGATGCGGTAGCGCAGGGCTTCAGCACAACGCAGTAGCGCAGGGCTTCAGCCCTGCCAAGAGGACTCAATCAATGACGCTGGATGCGAAAGGGATCGAAACACTCTCTGCCGTGTCGACGGCTACCATCACGACAATCCTGCTCAAGAAGGGGCTGCGGAACGTCTGGATTCGAGGCACGCGGCCGCTTCGGTCAGGTCAGCCGCGTGTCGCAGGTCCGGTATTTACGATGCGCTTCGTCCCGGCACGCGAAGATCTGGCGACGCCTGAATCCTGGTCGTCGCCACGTTCGACGCGAGCGGCCATCGAAGAAATGCCAGAAGGATGCATTGCCGTGATCGACGCGATGCGCATCACCGACGCCGGGATCTTTGGCGACATTCTCTGCGCTCGAATCAAGAAGCGGGGGGTAAGCGCGCTCGTGACCGACGGCGTCGTGCGGGATGTGGCGGGCGTGCTGGCGACCGGACTTCCAGTCTGGTGTCAGGGATGCGCCGCTCCGCCGTCAGTTGCCGGTCTCACGTTCGTCAACTGGCAGGAACCGATCGGTTGCGGCGGCGTGGCGGTCTTTCCGAACGACATCATCGTCAGCGACGATGACGGCGCGGTCGTGATTCCGCAGGCCATGCTCGAGGACGTCCTCGCCACCGCTCCGGAACAGGAACGTTTCGAAGCGTGGGTCGTCAGGGAGATTGAGCGAGGCGAGAAGCTGACCGGGCTGTACCCGCCGAATGCGGAAACGAAGGCACGTTATCAGAAGCGATCGGACGAGTGATGTCCGTGCCGGCGAGCGTCAGACTGAGCAGCGCATCGATCTGTTTCGACTGCATCGGCGATACGGTGCCGCCGGGATGTCTCACGCGAGCCGACTCGAGCAGGCCCCTCCTTCGAAACAGCTCCTTGCGGATTGCCAAACCGGGCTGTTGCTCGAGAACGATCAGCGCCGCGAACCGCGAATAGATCGCATGGACCCTCGCCCAGTCGCCATCCCGCGCGGCCGCCACCATCTCCTGCAGAATCTCCGGAAACGCGAAGCCGGTGTTGAAGCCATCGGAGCCCGCCTCGAGCTCGAACGGAGCATAGAGAGCGCCGAGCCCGGTGAGTATTGCGATGCGCCGGCCGATCGAGGCATCGCGCAGCTGCCGGATCTTTGGCGCCGTCGGAACCGCTTCTTCTTTCACGCAGGCAATCGACGGCACCTTCTCGAGCACCCGCAGGATAAGGGCGACCGGGAGATGAACCTCGCTCGACGTCGGGTGATCCTGCAGGACGATGGGGATAGAGACTTCGTCGCCAATCCGGCGATAGAGCTCGAGAATTCGATCGTCGTTGGGCACGGGCTCTTTTGCGGCGGTCACCATCACCGCACTCGCTCCCAGATCTTGCGCCCTGCGCGAAAGGTACGTGGCGGCATGTGTGCCTGCGTGGCTCGTGCCCACGATAATCGGGATGCGCTGTTGCACGGTGTCGACAGCAGTTTCGACTAGCCGCTCACGTTCTCGATCGCTCAATCGATTCGATTCGCCAAGCACACCGAGAATCGTCACACCCTCTACTCCCAGCCCGACCATGAACTCCAGTAACGTCTTCCATGAATCGAGATCGAGGGTCTCGTCATCGTGAAAGGGAGTCGGCAGGATGGGGATGACGCCGGCAAATGTCATGATGCGACTAGCATACTAGCTGGTAGCTGGTAGCTGGTAGCCGGTGGCCGGATACCCTCGCTACCGGCTACCGGCTACCAGCTACCGCCTTCTCCATGAACATGTAGGTGGGCTTCTCGTACCCCTCGTGCGTCATGTACTTCGTCACCTGATATCCCAGGCGTTCGTATGTCGCCTGCATCTGAGGCAACTGAGCGCGTACGCCGAGCCGCACGCCAGAGAAGCCGGTCTCCCGAGCGCGTGACTCGACGTGCTCGATCAACGCACGTCCGATGCCTCGCCTGCGGAAAGCCGGCAGCACGGAAAGACGACAGAAGTACAGATGTGTGCCCTGTGGCTCATAGAATGCGAACCCTACAGGGTCATCGTTCAACAGGGCAAGTACAGCGCCGCCCCTGGACAGGCGCCTGTTCACGGATTCCAACGTCTCTGTGTGCGCTGCCGAGGGCGGATCGAGCACACCGGAGTATTCCTCGAAGGCGGCGTGCATCAGGCGCAACAGCGCCGGCGATTCATCCGGCAGCGCTTCGCGAATGGCAACCTCCACCGAATCAGTGTATTGCGGATAGGAACCTCGGGATACGGAACTTCAGGTGCCCGACCAGCGTCTTATATGGCGAGATGGTTTCTCTGCAACGCGTTCTCTGTGCAATCCGCGGGCACGAAGACTACATGCACTTCGAGGCCAACAGGGTGTATCTGGCGTGTGTCTCGTGCGGGTACGAGTCTCCCGGATGGACGGTTGATCGGCGATCGGCCATCGTCCATCGTCCATCGTCGATCGTCCAGCGTCCAGCGTCCATCGTCGACCGTTCATCGTCCATGGTCGATCGTCGATCGGCTGTCGTCGATCGTCCTGCGTCGATCGTCCAGCGGCCGTCGATGGCGGCATAACTACAGGCCGGCGCAGCGACCGCGCCTGTAGGGAAACTCCACCCGGCGCGGTTTTCCATTCTGCGTGCCGGCGATCCACCCTACGAGCGTCGCCTCTTTCAGCTCATACCCAACCTGCTGGGGAAAGTCGTGCGACGGATTCTCGAACACGACTCGTGATCCGCTGATTGCCGTGGACAGGAACGTCGCGACAGGCTGGCCGGATGGATGCGCTTCGTACGCCAGTCCCTGGCCTTCCTCTCGAATCACCACCATCTCGTAGGCCGCGAGTTTGCCTCCGCGCACGGTGCGGCTCATGCCCATCATGCTGCCAGCACGCGGCGCCATCCACTGCTCTTCGACAACGCGCTCGGGGGTTGTCAGCTCCCAGCAACCCTGCAACCACGCAACCCGCTGCACGCCCTTCGGCGTTTGCGCAGCCGTAGTGACGCCGGCGAGCCCGACCGCTGCCGCCAGGGCGCGGCAGGCAAGGGCGAACAGTCGACCGTATCTCATTTCGACGGCTCAATCTCCACCGAAATCAGCACGGCATCTTTAAGCGTGTTGGTGACGAGGCACCCGCGCTCGGCCATCGCGACGAGCTTGCGCATCAATTCAGCATCGCTGTACTTCGCCGAGACCTGCAGCGCCATTGATTCAAACCGCTCCGGCACACCGCCAACTGTACCGGCGACCGAGACGCGGACGTCAGAGACGTCGGAGTCGCGTGTTCTCACCGCGGCCAGCAGGGTGCTCATGAAACATCCGCCGAGGGAGATCAGCAGCAGCTCGCCTCCGAGCAGACCGCGGTCCTCCCCGCCCTTCTCCACCGGCCGGTCGACGAGCAACGAATGCGTCCGCGCCGAGGCCTGACTGGTCGACGGGCCGACCTGAACGATTTCGACGGTGACGGTTCTAGGCATACGATCGAGACGATGGACGATGGACGATGGACGATGGACGATCTACGGTTTCAGCCAGCGCGCAAACCACTCCACCAACGCCTGCTCGTACTCGGGTGTCTGCTCGTGACCGACGTTCGGCAAAATCTTCAGGACGAATTTGTCCGCAGCGCCGGCCGCCTTGTACGCGCGTTCTGCGGCAGCGGCGCTCTCCTTGACCCCGGCAAGCGGGGTGCGCGGATCGGAATCACCGTTGATGACGAGCAGCGGGCGCGGCGCGATCAACGGCAACATCGCGGGACCGTCGTACTCGTTGTAGATACCGGGAGCCACACGGTCGTAGAACTGCCGCACAAACGCTGCGGTGACGGGCGTCTTCGTTTCGTCGGCGGTCGCTTCGATGACGTCGCGTATCGTCCAGGCGCGCGAATCCCACGCTCCATGATCGAGCGCCCAGCCGAAGCTTTGGACGCCATGACCGGCCACGGCTGCCGCAATCCGGGGTTCGACGGCTGCCGCAAGATAGGTCTCGATACCGCCCTTCGAAAAGCCTCCGAGGCCGATGCGGGCCGGGTCGACGTCAGGCCTCGTTTCGAGATAATCGATCAGCCGCCTGACATCGAGAACGGTGTCGTAGAAGAACGGGTGTTCGCGACCGGTCTTGTACGAATCGAAGATCGCCGTCGAGTACGGTGTCGAAAGTCCAGGCGCGTTCCCTGCGCGCTCGCCGTGGTACCGCCCGTCGATGGCAACTGCGACGAAGCCTCTATTGGCCAGCAGCGTCAACCGTGGACGCAGCTGCTCTTTGTTTCCGCCGGTCCCGTGCAGTTGAATGACGACCGGCTTGCGACCGCTCCCGTCGAGGCTTTTGATCAAGAGGCCCGTCACGCGGTTGGTTCCCTCAACCGAGAACGAAATTTGCTCGACGACCAACCGCAGCCCGTTCGCGGTCACAGGACGCACCTCGGGCTTCGGATCCACCGCCGGCCGCTCGACCAGCTTCAGAAATGCCGCCCGCTTCGCGGCGTCTGCCGATGATGGCGCCTGCGCTGCGACCAAACGCACCCTTGCGCCGGTGAACGGCGCCACTGCAGTCACGCCCCAAAGTACGGTCAGTATCAGCGCGACTCTCTTCATAGGCCCTCCTGAGCTCGTGTTTCCCTGTTCAATATCCATCTCTTCGGTTCGCAGGGTCACGGAAAATCTGCGGGCGGCACGCGACGTTTGGTCGCCTGCTCGAACGCGTACGCCAGCGCGATCAGCCGTGGCTCGCTGCATGAGGTTCCCGTGAAGCTGACGCCAAAAGGCGCGGGCTTCGCCGCGAATCCATCCGGAAACGCCGGTGTCGGCGCATTCGGCACAAAGCCGAACGGCACGATCACCGTAGGGTACCCGGCGCGGGCAGCCATGTCGTAGTTCATGGCCGGCACAAACAGCGCATCGAGCTTATGACCGTTGAAGACCGCATCGATGCCTTCGGTCGCGCTCAATCTCAGGTCGCGCTCTCGATCGGCAAGGTATCGGGCTCTGTCGCGATAGAGGTCCATCTCATCGGAATTGTCGAGCTGTGCCTGACCGTATTTGAGCGCACCAGAGGACTGGTGGTCGGTGTTCCATCTTCGCAACTCTGTCAGCGTCTTCACCGGCGCCCCTGGCCCGAGCGAGGCAAGCCATTTGTCGAAGTCGCGCTTCATGCCGTACTTCATCACAACAGAGCACTTCTCGTCCGCGCCTTTGGCACCGGGCGGCCCCGAGCACGCAGGAGGCAACTCCGCAGACAACGACACGGGATCGACGACGATTGCGCCGTTCTGCTTCAGCACGTCGATGGCGTCGGCCATCACCCGTGCGCGGTCTGCGGACAGCAACTCGTAGAAGGCGCTTCGCGGGATGCCGATTCGCGCACCGGCCAGCGCCTTTTGATCGAGGAACTTCGCGTAATCCCCGTCCGGCACGCGCGGGCACAATCGCGTTGCGGGATCGTCGGGATCCGGGTTTCGCCCTTCGAGCACGCCGAGAAGGATCGCCGCATCGATCACCGTCCGGGCCATGGGCCCCGGGGTGTCCTGATCTGCAGTGATCGGAATCACTCCATGACGGCTGATTCGGCCCACGGTCGGCTTGATGCCCACGAGATTGTTCCAGTTGGCAGGGCTGAGGATCGATCCGGACGTCTCGGTGCCGACGTTGGCTGCCCAGAAGTTCGCGGCGGTGCCCGTACCCGAGCTCGACCCGCCGGTGCTGAGAGCAGGCCGTCCATCATCGGTCCCCGGGCGCGGATCCCGTCGCGGATCGTACGGGTTGAGCCCGTAGCCGACGAGCGAGTTGTAGTTGGCCGGCATGCCGGACGCCACCCAGTTGGCGAGCTCGGTCATGTTGGTTTTCGCAATGATGATGGCGCCCGCCTCGCGCAGATGCCGTGTCAGCGTCGCCTCGTACGGAGGGACGAATCGATCGAAGGCCTGCGCACCTCCCGTCGTCGGCATGTCGGTCGTGTGGATGTTGTCCTTGAGCGCAATAGGGATGCCGTGCAGTGGCCCGCGAACCTTCCCCTGGCGTCGCTCCCGGTCACGGGCGTCCGCCTCCTCGAGCGCCTTCGGATTCAGAGTGATGATGGCGTTGAGACCGGCCTCGTAGGTCGCGATGCGATCCAGATACTGCTCAACGATGGCGCGCGAGGTCGTGCGCTGCTGCCGCATCGCCGACTGCATGTCGGGAATGGTCGCTTCGACCACCGAAAATGACGGCGCTTGTCCAATCATCGAAAATTGTAGAGCGCTGACGGCAATCGCAATCAGCGTCAGATGCAAACGTGACACTCTTCCCTTTCTTTTCCTTCTTACTTTTTCCTTTTTTTCCTTTTTCCTTTTCCCCTTCCCTACGGCTTTATTTCCCTGGCAGGTAATCGCGTAACAGTGCCTCCCTGACGCATGAGACCAGAAATCCCCGCGCAGTTCCGACTCGCGGGAAAACCTCGCGCACAGCTCGTACGAGTTCGCGCCTTTCACCGCGTACTCGTAGGTCTCGGCCGTCTCCGGGTCGCGAGAGAAGACGTGGGTCCCCGCTTCCTTTGCCAGCTCGTCCAGCGTGGCCGGAAGGCGTCTGTTGCGCGTCCAGTACAAATCGGCCGCCAACCGGAGTCTCTGCAAATCGCTTTCGCGCCGCGCGTCGAGCCGGCGGGCACGTTCTTCGGCGGGCGGGCCCACGAGATAGAAGCCGCCCCCGAGCGCACCGAGCACGGCGAGAACGGCGACAACGATGACGGTATTTCGCATTGTTTTTTCAGTTGTCGCGGGGCCCCACCCCCGCGACCCGTATCTCGCGACGTTGTTTGCGTTTCGCTGCGGGGCCCCACCCCCGCAGCCTGCCACCTCGCGCTTCGCGCTCGGTGCAATCTCGTAACGACTTTCCGCTTAGTGCAGCATTACGATGTGTCCGGTTTCAACCGGACCCGTCGCTGAACTAATCCCTGATCCCCAATCCCCAATCCCTAATCCCTAGTCCCTAATCCCTCTCAGTGGTCCTGATGTCGGACAGGTAATACCAAAAAACGGTGCCGGCGATGAAGGCGACGACGAGCACCTTCAGGAGGAATCGCGTCGTGATCTCCCCGCCGAGCAGGTTGTACACCAAGGTGATGACGTCGCCAACGAGCACGGTCGACGCGACGAACAACGTCAGATAGGTGAGCCAGCGCCTCACTTTCGAGTGCCGCTTGTTCGGATCGGCCGTCAGGTCGCGCGCCACCAGCCACGACGTGTAGAGAAAGACGGGAAACGCCACGATCAGCGACGCAATCGACCAGCGCATCGACAGCCGCTCGTACTGAGCAGATCTGGAGGGATCCGCTGGATCGGGAAATGTCGTATTGATGATGTCGAAGAGCAGGCTGCCAAGGTGATAGGCGCTCACATACAGTGTGGAAAACATCACGAGGTACATGAACGCTTCGCGTGCGTCGAGATACGGGCGGGGTCTTGGAACTGGAATCGGAAAATCCGTATCGGCGAAGGCCGCCAGCGCGCTCCGTGTCTGCTCTTTCGTCCACCCTGCCTTCAGAAGAACGGTCTCGACCTCGGTGCGAGGCACACTCCGCATGAGAGCGGACTGCACGAAGTCCGATAACTCATCAGGGATGTTCGACATACCACGCGAGCCCTTTGGTGACTGCCGCCCGCCAGTCCGCTCCCTCCGTCAGAGATGCAATCGAACGTGGCGGTGCAGGATTCTGTGTCACCGGCTGGATTTCGGCCTCGAACCAGGCGACGTCATGCCAGGCCCCGAGCTTGTGGCCGATGTGACGATACACGCCGACCCGAGTGAATCCAAACGCTTCGTGCAGGCCAACGCTCGCGGGGTTGGGCAACGTGATGCCGGCGGTCGCCCTGAAGTAACCGAGCAGGCGGAGCACTTCGAAAAGCGTCGTATAGAGCGCCCGCCCGGCACCACGCCGCTGTTGCGCACTGCTCACGTAGATCGCCGTGCTGACAGACCACTGATAGGCAGCTCGCTCGTGATGGGGTGAGGCGTACGCGTAGCCGGCCAGGGTCGCGGCGTCCTCGAGCACCAACCACGGCCGGATCGCGCCTATCGCGCGGATCCGCTTCGCCATCTCTTCCGGTGATGGGGCGACCATCTCGAACGAGATCGCGCTGGTTTCGCAATACGGCGCATAAATCGCCGCTATGGCAGCCGCGTCTTCCTCGTTTGCCAGTCGAATCGTCGCCATCGCACTCGCCGCCTTCCCAATCTTTTTTTCACTTTTCCTTTTTCCTTTTTCCTTTTCACTTTCTACTTTTTTCCTTGTTCCTTCTTCCTTTTTCCTTTCTTCCCCACTCCCGCATACATGTAAGCCCCGACCCTGGGACCCGGAACATAACCCTTGCGTAACTCGGTGATTTGGAAACCTGCATCGCGAATCAGATCATCGATCCTGCGATTGAGATGGCAGCCGCCGGCGACATGACGCCAGACCGGCGTGAGGCGATTCTGCCATGTTCGAACGCTGATGTCAGGCGACAGGCCGTGCTCGACAAAGATGAGTGCGCCGCCGGACTTGAGCACGCGTCGCACCTCGCTGAGTGTCGCCGCGGGATCGTCGACCGAACACAACGACCACGTCACGACGCCGGTGTCGACGCTGTCATCGCTCAGCGGAAGGTGGTTGGCTTTCTGCTGCAGCCATTCGACGGGAAACCCGACGCCGTCTGCTTTCGGCCTGGCCATCGCAAGAAGCTCGGCTGACGGATCCACTCCGTACAGACGGGTTACGGCCCTCGTGTAGAACGGAAGGTTCAGGCCGGAGCCGATGCCGACCTCGAGCACGATACCGGCCGCGGGAGGCACGTGCGCTGCCCGCAACCGCATCGCTTCCTCATGGCTCATCACACAGTCGATAAGTCGAGGTAGCACATACTGGGAATAGAAACCCATCACGACACCCCGCCTGGCCAACCCAAAAAACCGTATAAAATCCAAAATTCCGTTACCGGTAAAGCTCGCGAAAACACGACAGTTTAGTTTGACTTCAAAAAGCGACGCGCTAGAATTTCCGGTCACAACCCTTTCCAATGAGCTCGACTACGGAGGTAGGAGTTATGAAGCAGAGACTCGGTCTGGGGATCCTGCTCGGTCTGGCCATGCTTCTCATGGTGCCGGCGGTTTCCTCGGCTCAGAGCGCGATTGTTGGACTGCTCACGGACGACTCGGGCGGCGTGCTTCCAGGCGTCAGCGTTGAAGTCACCAGTCCCGTGATGATTGAAGGGTCCATGACAACGGTGACCGACAACCAGGGACGATACCGGTTCGTTGAAATGCGGCCCGGCACTTACAAGCTCACCTTCTCGCTCGCCGGCTTCGGTACCGTGGTGCGCGAAGGCATCACTCTCCCGTCGAACTTCACCGCAACCGTGAATGCCGAGATGAGGGTCGGCTCGATTGAAGAGACGATCAACGTCTCCGGCACTGCGCCGCAGGTCGACGTGCAGCAGGCAACGCGCACGCAGGTCATCTCGCGCGATGTCATCGACTCGCTGCCGATTTCACGCAACGTCATGGGGCTGGCCGTCATCGTCCCGGGGGTGCGCCCTGGAACGCCCGACATGGGCGGCGTGCAGACGACCGAACAGGTGGGCCTGCGCGCGCGCGGGCTCGGTGGTCTCGACGGCGATCAGCTCGTCGAAGGCATGTCGATCCAGAGCTACGAGGGGACATCGCTGAGCTTCCTGGACGACACCATCCAGTCGGAGATGACGGTCAGCACGGCCGCCATTCCGGCGGACACGGGCGGCGGCGGCATCAGGTTGAACAGCATTCTGAAGGACGGCGGCAACAACTTCAGCGGCTCGGCCTTCATGGGTGGAACCAAGGGCACATGGGTCGCCGATAACATCGATGACGAGCTGCGTGCGCGCAGCTTGAGCGTCGCCAACGGGATCGATCACCTCGAGGCCTTCACCGGATCGCTGGGCGGTCCGATTCTGAGAGACAAGTTGTGGTGGATCTTCTCGGCGCGGCATCAGTCGACCGAGACGACTATTGCCAACGTGCCGAAGTTCGTGACGGCTCCCGACGGCACAACCTACAAAGCGACCAACGATCTCTACGTGCGCAGCCTGACGACCCGTCTCACGTGGCAGGCCGCCGAGAAGTACAAGATTGCCGGATTCCTCGAGCGGTGGTGGCACAAGAAGGGTCACTCGATCGGCGCCGGCACAGACCCGCGCGCCGGCGAACAGCGGGACCCGAAGAACGCACATCACTCGATCGGCAACATGAAATTGACCGCGCCGGTCACCAACCGATGGCTGGTCGAAGCCGGCTGGTCGTGGTCGCAGTTCTACTGGAGAGGCGGCAGTCCGTCCGGCACGCCGGCAGGAACGGCACACGACTTTCCGTTTACCCCGGAATGGTATGCGACGGCGCCCACGAGCGATACGGCGCTCAATCGCAACTTTCCCGACAAGTGCATCTATGCGTACCTGCCCGCGCCAAACGGCTGCACGACGTGGAATGCCACCCGCGAGCAGCGGCAGGAAAGCGTCCACAACGAGGCGAAGTTTGCCGCGTCGTACGTGACCGGGTCTCACAACATCAAAGTGGGCATCGAGAACGACTGGGGGCCGGGACGGCAGCGGAAGAACACGCGCAACGGCCACCTTCAGCAGCGCTACGTGAACAATCAGCCCACGACGGTGGAAGTCTTCAACAATCCGGTCATCCAGCCTGCGTATGTCGCCTACGACATCGGCATTTTCGCGCAGGACAGCTGGACGATCCAGCGCCTGACGATCAACCCCGGCCTTCGTGTCCAGTGGGTCGAAACAGGCATGTATGAGAGCAGCATGGCGGCCGGCCGGTTTGCACCGGCGCGATTCATCGAAGAGGAGAAGGGGCTGATTGATTTCGGCGCCGACTACTCGCCGCGGTTCAGCGCGGTGTACGACCTCTTCGGCGACGGCCGCACGGCGCTGAAGACGAGCTGGAGCAAGTACTACCGGAACTACGACGGCGACATCGCGGCCAATGCGTACGGCAGGGCCGGCGAGCGCAGCGAGATGCGGACATGGCTCGACCGCAATCTGGTTGCAGGCAGCAATAACCCGTCCGGGGCCGCGGGCCTATGCCCTGGCATTCGCGTCCTTCCGACCGACTGCGACGGCGTCGCGCAGGATAACGAGATCGGCCTCAGCCCGAGCGGCGGGGCGTTCGCCAACCCCGACCGCCCCGACCGCAGGCCGCTGAACCTCGCACGTCAATACAATGACGAGTTCACGGCGGGCGTGCAGCATCAGATGACGCCGCGGCTGGCAGTAGGCGCGATGTTCTACAAGCGCAAGATCGCGGATCTGGCGTTCCAGGATCGGACGAACATCACGCTGTCACGACTACACGCGCTTCGAAACGCCGATGCCCGACGTTTCGAGAGACCCGGATGTCGCGGCTGTCCTGAAAGCCGGTGAAATGGTTCCGGTCTACAACCTGAATCCCGCGAAGCTGGGCGTCTTCAACGTCGGCGTCGTCGATCGCAGCGATACGACCAACGACACGCTTGTACACGGGATTCGAGTTGTCGTTCAACACCAGGCTCCCGGGCGGCGCGATGCTGTTTGGAAGCTGGACGGCCGAGCACACACTCCAGCGGTGGTGCGACAACGACGACGACCCGAACGGCCCGACGACGACAGGCCAGTTCAACCCGACGAGCGCCACGACGGGAGTGGACGCGCCGCTGGGCGGTCGCTACTGCGATCAGACGCAATTCGACTTCCCGTTCCTGCAGGAGTTCAAGTTCGCGGGAAACTACACGTTCCCGTACGGCATCGACTTCGGCGCGATCCTGCAGAGCTACGGTGGTCAGG
Source organism: Vicinamibacterales bacterium (assembly GCA_963775345.1). Lineage (GTDB taxonomy): Bacteria > Acidobacteriota > Vicinamibacteria > Vicinamibacterales > JAMQPK01 > JAMQPK01. The sequence goes on along the minus strand of CAVZIS010000006.1, from coordinate 352,783 downwards.
AGCGCGTCATTACGTGGGCGCCGGAGGCCGCGCGATTCCCGAACGGCCAGCGCACGCAGGCGCAGACGTTCATTTTGAACCCGCCGGGATCGATCTTCTACGATCGGTGGAACCAGCTCGACATCAACGTGAAGAAGAACTTCAGGCACAACAACAAGGTGCTGACGTTCCAGTTCGACATCTTCAACGTGCTCAACCAGAACGCGATCCGCGCCGCCAACAACAGCGTCGGCGGCAGCCTCGGCAACGCGACGACGATCATGCTGGGGCGGTTCCCGAGACTGGCGATGAATTTCAAGTTCTAAACACGAAGATCCACGAAGGACACGAAGGTCCACGAAGAGCACGAAGATCCACGAAGGGGCGGGGAGCAAGCTTCCCTGCCCCTTTTTTTGGCCCGGCGCGGCTTCAATGATGCGGCAGGAGAGGGACCCGGAACGCGGAACCCGAACCGGAACTTGGAACTTGGAACTTGGAACCGGGAACCTGAAAGCGGTTGTTGAACCCTATGGGACCGTGATGCTCTCGTCTTGCAGTCGCGGCGTGTGCACTGGCAGTCGTCGCGCGCGTGTGGCCTTCTCGAAGCTGTAACCGAGCGCCAGCAGCTTCCCTTCACTGAAGGCCGGACCCAGGAACGAGAGTCCCACCGGCAGATCATCTCCCGTGAATCCCGCCGGCACGATGAGATCGGGGAAGCCCGTGAGGTTGGCGATGTTGGTAGGGGACGCGGGCCCGCCCCCGGGGACCTCGGGCGGCGCTGTGATGAGCGGCGGCCGGCGCGGCGATGTCGGATAGACGATAGCGTCGAGCTTTTCCGCAGCGAAGATGCCATCGATGACTGCACGCACCATCGGCAGCGCGTGATCACGGACCGACGTGTAGCGGTAGTCGTCCAGCGTTCCGCTCCCAGCCTCGCGCCTCATCACTCCCCACCGGCCCGGGTTCGGACCTGCGCCATCGGCACGCAGAGCGTTCATGCGGGTGGCGCGTTCGATGAGCTGATCGAGGGTCTTCGGGTAGCCAGGGCCGATGGTAGCGAGATAGTTGGCAATCTGCGCTCTGAATTCCGGATACCGGATGGCGTTGTAGAACTCACCCTTTGCGTCGAGGAGCCATTTGGGAAGCCGCACATCCACCACCGTCGCCCCTTCGCGTCGCATGGCGTCGAGCGCTGAGTCCACGACCCAGTCCGCCTCGGGGTCCTGGCCGAGAAAGTCGCGTGCGATGCCGATGCGAGCGCCCTTCAGGGCGTCCGCCTTGAGATACTTCGTATAGTCGGTTTCAAAACGGCCCTCGCTCTTTTTTGTCGCCGCATCGGCAGCGTCTACGCCCGTCATCACGCCGAGCGCGGCCGCGACGTCGTAGACGCTGCGCGCCATCGGGCCGCCGGTGTCGAAGGTCAGCGCGAGCGGGATGATGCCGTCGCGGCTGAGCAATCCGTGCGTAGGCTTGAGACCGACAATGCCGTTCGCCGTGGACGGACTGCGAATCGAGCCACCAGTGTCGCTGCCCAGTCCCACGATTGCATATGCCGACGCAATAGCAACGCCGGTGCCGCCGGACGAGCCCAATGGCGTGCGCGTCAGATCGTGCGGATTCAGGATTTGCCCGCCCAGCGAGCTGTGGGCGGAACCGGAGGCAAACTCGGACATGTTGGCTTTGGCGACGATGATGGCCCCGGCCGCCCGAAGTTTCTTTACCAGGAACGCATCATCACTGGGGACGGAGCCCTCGAGCAGAACGGAGCCGCCGGTGGTTGCCATGTCTGCGGTGTCGAAATTGTCCTTCAGCACGACGGGGATGCCATGCAGCGGTGAGCGCGGTCCTTTGGTCTTGCGCTCCCCATCGAGCGCTCGGGCTGTTTCGAGCGCCTTGGGATTCACGGTAATCACTGCGCGAAGGCGCGGACCCTTCCTGTCGTAGGCCTCGATGCGCGCCAGGCACATCTGCGTCAGCTTCTCGGCCGTGAGCGTGCCGGCGTTGAACGCAGCGTTGACCTCGGCGATGGTCGCCGAATCGAGGTCAATTGCTTTTTGAGCGGAGACAGGCGTGAACGTCCCCGCCAGCAGCGCGGCAACGAATGTGAGCAGAATTTTGAACGCAGCCGTTCGATCGAGACGCGTGTCGCGGGCTTTGTAGACTTCGCCCATTCCGCCCGCGGCGAGCGGCGTGCGGATCTCGTACGGTCCCAAGCGGGCGCCGGCTTTCAGCGACACTGCGAATTCAGTCGACTATACGCTAACGACTCGGAGTTTCGGCGATCAATCGAACTGAAGTGCGCAGGGTGTTGATCACTTGTTGAGGAGCGCAGGATTTCCGATCAGCGGCACGTCGGTCGGCATGACCCTGATCTGAATTAGGATGGTCTACCAAAAGGCAATTCCGCCCGACGAGAGGAGCCGTCATGATCGTCATCCGCAACGTGTTTCGACTGAAATTCGGAAAAGCCCGCGAGGCCGTCGCTCTCATGAAGGAAGGGCTGGCTGTCCACAATCGCGTGATGGCTGGTCAGCAGTTTTCCACCCGCGTCCTCACCGATGTCACCGGGCCGTTCTACACGCTGGTTTTGGAGATCACCGCGCCCACTCTGGCGACCTTTGAAAGCAACGTGCCCAAGCTGTTCGGTGACAAGGAATGGCAGGCGAACTATCAGAAGATGGCGCCGCTCGTGGAGTCGGGCTATCGTGAGGTGTTCTCTATCGTTGAGTAGAAAGCTAAGCTTTCCTTGACCTCCGAAGGCAGCGGCGTGGAATTCTGCTGAACTCGACCGGCCGCCGGTGGCACCCCGTCTTGGAACTGGGTCATGAAGATCACGATTCTCGACGACTACTTCGACACACTGAGGACGCTTTCGTGTTTCCGGAAGTTGGACGGGCATCGGGTCGAAGTCTGGAATGATCATGTGCAGGACACCGACGCGCTTGCCGAGCGCCTGAAAGACACGGAGGCACTCGTGCTCATCCGCGAGCGGACGCAGATCCAAGCTCCGCTGCTCGACCATTTGGACAAGCTCAGACTGATCAGCCAGCGCAGCGTATATCCGCACATCGATATCGACGCCTGCACCCGGCGCGGCGTGATTGTGTCGTCGGACCAGCACGCCGGCACCCCGTCCTACGCAGCGGCGGAACTCACGTGGGGGCTGATCCTGGCCGCCATGCGACAGATTCCGCAGCAGATGCGCTCGTTGCAGGCAGGGCACTGGCAGATTGGCGTCGGGAACACCCTGCGCGGCAGGACCCTGGGAATCCACGGCTACGGACGAATCGGCAGCACCGTTGCAGGCTACGGAAAGGCGTTCGGGATGAAGGTGGTGGTGTGGGCGCGTGAACTGTCCCTGGCGCGTGCGAAGGCTGACGGTTACGACGTCGCGCCGGGCAAGGACACATTCTACGAACAGTGCGACATCGTGTCGCTGCACCTGCGACTGGTCCAGGAAACCAGGGGCATCGTTACCGCGGCGGACCTCTCGCGGATGAAGCCGACCGCCCTGTTGATCAACACCAGCCGCGCTCAACTCATCGAGCCGGGCGCTCTCGTGCGCGCGCTGCGTGAGGGACGCCCCCGGCTGGCCGCGGTCGACGTCTACGAAGAAGAGCCGCTGCGCGATCCAAACCACCCGCTGCTCACGATGGACACCGTCGTCTGCACGCCGCACATCGGCTATGTCACAAGAGACGAATACGAAATCCAGTTTGCCGATGTCTTCGATCAGATCGTGGCGTACGCCGGGGGGCGTCCAATCAACGTGGTGAACCCCGCGGTGCTGGAGCGACTGGGGAGTCGATAAGGCGCTCTTGTCGATCGCAAAGCCAACCGTTTCACTTATTGAGGAGCGAAGTCCAGTTGAGGATGATGTTGATGGGCGACGGAGTGTCTTCGATCCGCGTGTTGATGAGGAATCGCTGACCGTTGGCGGTGACCGTGTAATTTGAGCGGTAGGGATTTCCCGTCAGCGGCACGTGGACGTCGAATAGTGCCCTGGGTGTACCGAAGTCGAACGCGCTGCCTCCAGGTATCGGGACGCTCATTAGCTTGTTGCTGGGCGCGAGATAGAAGAGCTCGTTGCCATCGCGCCGCCATCGCGGCTCGGATCCACCGTCCGGCGAAATCGTCCGCTTATCCCCTGTCGTTGGAAACGGCTGGACATATACCTGCAGCTCGCCGGATTCGTCTGACGCGTAGGCCAGCCATCGTCCATTGGGTGACAGGCGGCCGTGCATGGCATTCAGAGCACTACGCACGACGAGCCGCGGTTTCATGTCGCCGTCAGTGGGCAACACCCAGATATCAAATCCGGAGCTTGACGAAGTCTTTGTGTACACGATGGATTTGCCGTCCAATGACCAATCGCTGCCTACTACATTAGCCTCTTTACTCAGAATGGCCAGCTCAGCTTCGGTCCCGCTCGATCGTCTTCGGTAGAGCTCCGAGTATCCATGGCGGTTGCTCCTGAAGACAATGCTTCCGCCATCGGGCGACCACAACGCGCTGGCGTCGTTCTGGGGGTCACGGGTAAATTTCGTTGGAACGTTGCGCGCGAGATCAAGTAACCAGACATCTGCCGATTTGAGTTTGGGATCCACAGGGCTGACAGCAACAGTCCGCTCGTCCGGCGAAAGCTCGAAATCGAGGTACTCGGCGGTTGTGCCGACCGATCCTGTATGGTTACCGGACCGATCGAACCACCGTAGCTCACCCGGGAGTCCGATATGCCTCGCGTGCACAATGACGGTGTGTGATGCCGAGAACGCTGCATAGCCTGTGGCGGTCACCCCGATGTCGCTGGCAATCTCGACAGCTTCCGCGGTTGTCGACATGCGATCGAGATCGAACGGTTGCGCCATCAAGGTTCCGGCTCGTACGAAAAGAATGTAGCCGGGCGGTGCAAACTGTGCGCTCCACTCGGTTCGATCGATCAAAGGCGTTCCCACTGGCGAATCCAGGGAGGCGATCGAGACGCCCCAGTGCTCCTGACGCTCGCTTCGGGTCGTGTACAAGAAGTGCTTTCCATCGGGCAGAAACGAAGGGAACCGATGCGAATTCTCGGCGCGCGACGCATCGAACTTCGTCACCTGCGAAGCCGTGCCCTCTTTCGCGGCGATCCGGAAAATGCCGCTCATCGCATTTGGAGCGAATAGGATCGTGTCGTCCGGGCCCCAGGTACCTCCCCGTGAATCGAGCGGCGCATCGCTTAAGGTTCGAGGTTGCCCTCCTCCGATCTCGATCGTTTTCAGCTTCCCCTGCGCGAAAAATCCGAGAGATCGGCTGTCGGGCTTCCAGAAGGGATAAATCGCGTCCTCGGTTCCACGAAGCAGCTGCGCTTCCGAGTCGCCCAGCGTTCGGACCCACAGGCTTGGCCGTCCGCGCGGCGCTTCTGCCACAAAGGCGACTCGCTGCCCGTCGGGCGATATCGCAAGCTGCGGTGCGACGATAGAGGCCGGAGGACTCGAGAGCGTGGTGCCCGGCGGCGGCAGCACTGAAAGCTGAATCACGGCGGGCGGCGTTTCACCACGATGTGCCCACCATCCGGGCAGCAGCGTGAGAACGCCGATAAGCAGCACGCCGGCTGCTGCGAGCGGCAGCCACACACGAAGTCCAGACGATCGACGCGGCAAGGCCGCGGTCGAAACGACCCGACCATCGCCAACCCATTTGAGCATCAGCAGAAGATCGCCAGCCGATCGCCATCGAGCATCCGGGTCCTTCTCGAAACACCCTGCGACGACGCGATCGAGCATCGGCGGTGACAACGGCTGCCGGGAGGAAACTGGAGGCGGCTCGTCCTTGAGGATGGCGCCGATGACGCTCGCGGGCGTGTCGCCTTGGAATGGCCGTGTGCCCGTGACCATCTCGTAGATCACGGCACCGAGCGCCCAGATGTCACTGCGCGCGTCGGCGTCCTTGCCCTCGACCTGCTCGGGCGCCATGTACTGCACGGTGCCGAGAATCATCCCGTGCGCAGTTTCTGGCGCGCGGGTGGCGAGCCGTGACATGTCCGACATCGAAATGGGTCCCGTCGTCCCTCGCAACTTCGCGAGGCCGAAGTCGAGCAGCTTCGACCCCGCCTTCGTCAACATGATGTTCGCGGGTTTCAAATCGCGATGGATGATGCCCTGGCGGTGTGCCTTGTCGAGCGCGTCGGCGATCTCGGTGGCGATTTTCAGGGCCTGATCGAGCGGGAGCGGTCCTTTCTCGAGCCGAGCGGCCAGCGTCTGGCCCTCGAGATGCGGCATGACCAGGTAGTGCGTGCCGTGACTCTCGCCGACGTCATAGATGCCGCAGATGTGCGGATGGTCCAGCGCGGCGACCGCGCGGGCCTCGCGCTCGAAGCGTGCCCGCAGATCGGGATCAGAGGCAACCTCACTCGGCAGCACCTTGATGGCGACCGGTCGATCGAGGCGCGTATCGCGGGCCTTGTAGACCTCGCCCATCCCGCCCGATCCCAAGGCGGAGACGATCTCGTACGGGCCCACGCGGGTGCCGGAGGTAAGCGCCATTGAGTATCTGGATTATAGAGGCTGGAAGTCGCCGCGGCCGGATTACATCTGAGTGGGCGCCTGTGACGTGAACCGACTAGGCCGCACCCTCGTGCAGTGCCCGCGCCAACAGCGCCTCCACGCCCAATCGCCTGGCACCCTCGTCGAGATACTCACGGTCAAGCCGCACACCTTGCACTCGAACAATGCCCAACACGTCGCGCCACTGCCGATCGGACACATCGCCGCCAAGCCGATACCAGCGCAACTTCTGCAGCAGGATGTCTTCCGCGACAAACAGATCGACCTTCACCGATGTGCCCAGGTGAATCAGATTGGTGCACGAGTGGTCGCGTGCAGCGCGCGCGAGCGCATCGCGATCGACATAGAACTCATCCTGGAGCGCCGCGATGAGCGCCCCGACGTGCGATTCGTCGAGTGACACGAGCATGTCGATATCGAGCGTGGCCCGAGGTTCACCGCTGAACGAGCTCGCTACGGAGCCGCCGATCGAGTATGGCAAGCCGAGGGCTTCGAGCACCGTGGCCACTCGTGCGGCCACCCGAAGCGGGTCGGCCACTTCCTGCGTCACAGCGGGTCGGCGAGATTGGCGATTTCAGGATACGCGCGAACGGCCAGCTCCACGCCCAGCTTGAGGGCGGCTAAACGGAGAAAACACTCGCGCGCCGATGCGGTGGGATGCCGATGGCGGATGCCCGCGAGCGCCATCGCGTCGGCTGTCTGCGACAGCCCCGTCACGAGCCGAGCCTTGTCGGCGACGGTCATGGCACGCCAGCGGCGGACCTGTACCTCTTCGGCGGCTGCAGAGGTGTCGGAGGCGAGCACCGATCGTGCGTCGGGAGCGGTCATCTCATTCGACCACCGAATTATAGGTCGCGCGCACGTTCTGGCTTCTTGCCGCTCATTCCCGTCCAGCGGCCACTCGCCGTCGCACTTCGTCGAAGAAATTCAAGACAAGCATCGTCTGCAGTTGGGGAGCTCCCGGTTCGGGGCCCTCCGCCGGGCATCAGCACGGCGAATCGTTGACTGTCAGGAGCAAGACCAAAGTTCTGACTCAGACCAGTATCGAAGAGGTGTGTTCGGGACCATAACCGTGGCTTGCCCGCAACGAATGAGCCGCCTGCCAGCGTGTAGCCGGCCACCATCAGGACCTGGTCTTCTGTCCCCATTCCGCCCGCACCGAGTGCGCTCAGAACTTCATACGGACCAAGCCTGCCGCCGGGGGAGAGTGCCACGCATGCCCTCCTCGGTTGAATTCTGTGACGGGATTACATCCGCGCGACGATTGGTGGGTGGAAACTGAGCGCACAGTCTATCAGTTCCCAATCCTGCCGATCGCTCAGTCGTACGCGATGCCCAGCTCCTGAGCCACCGCCGCCAGGCGCGGATCGCCGGTCCACAGTTTCAAGCGCCCAACGAGCGCGGACGCCAGCAGGTGCGCATCGACCCAGCCGATACCCCGCGCGTGTAACCGTCGGTCGCGCACAAAAGCGACGACATCAGCGTGAGGAACAACGGGTGCGTGATCCATCTGTAGGTAATCTGCCAGCAGATGCTTGCGTCCGCCCGTATTCCCCAGGAGAAGCTCTCCGTAGACGAAATCATGGCCGCTCACTTCGTCGCGGCTCAAGAGCTCGTCCAGTTCAGCCGCATACGGCGCGCGATTCGACAGGAAATGAATCCAGACGGAGGTGTCGACCAGGACGATCATGCAGCCGAGTGTTTGCGAGATAAGGCGCGTTCACGGCGCCGGCGGATCTCGCGTGCGCGTGGCTCGGAGCCGCGAAGAGCGCGAAGGCGCTCGTACGCACCGCGGCGGACCAGCGCCTCGAGACCCTGCCGAACGGTGTCGGTATCTGTCTTTGCGCCACACGCTGACTTGGCGTCCTGCAAGAGGCTCTCGTCAATATGGAGCGTCTTCTTCATACATACGATTATGCCAGAGTTATATGGCTAGAGAGGCCTTATCGTCACACGAGAGGTTCTGGGTGCTACCGCTACGTGACGGCTTGACGGCTACAGGTCGAGAAACTCTTTGAGGGCAGCCTGCACATCGCGCTGAAGCGCATCCGGCAGAAGACCCATATCGCAGCGGAACAGATCGTTGTCCCAGGCAAGAATCTGATCGACCAGCACCTCGCTGTCACGTGCCAGGCCGCACGTGCCTCGGGGCAGTCGCACGCGGAGGGGAAACACATCGCCGGAGGTCACGTGCGTGGTCAGGGGAAGCACGACCGTGCTGTCGAGACCCCCTTCCCCGAACTCGGTCGGCTGGACAGCCAGACATGGCCGCTGCTTACCTGGCTTTGTCCCGACCCGCGGCCCGAGATCGACCATATAGAGGTGCCACCGTGCGGGAACCATCTAGCGATCGCGCGTCAGCCACCGGCGCCTCGAGTGCGCGCGAAGCTCGGTGTTCATTCGGTGGCTCGTGGCTGCCACACGGCCGGCCGCCTGTCGCCATCGCGCCGCACGGGCCCGGCGTTCGGCTTCCGCTTCCAGCAGATCCATCCCCGCACGAAGCACATCTACTTTCGTGTCGATACCGAGCACGCGCTTGAGCCGTTCGATTCGGCGGTCGTCGTCTTCCTGAATCATGAGCGGACGGCCCATATATATCTCTAAGTATATCACTAGCTATATCTTAACCGGCTCGGCGTCGTTGCCTTCGGTCGCGGCGTCCCTGATTATCAAAAAGCGTTTCCCATCGCGGAGCCGGCCGAAAAAACACGTTGCGGCCGTTGGACGCCGCTGACCAGCGATTCCTCGAAGAGGTGCGCGACGCCGCGGACGCGTGCTTACGTCGGAGGGTTCTTCGAATCTCCGAGCAGCTGTCGCAATGCGTCGGCGTGTGTCGCCAGAAACAGCCGATCCTTCTCGCGGCCGGCCGCCGCTTTCGATTCGACGATGTGCGCCAGGCGGGCAACTGGAATTTCGACGCCGTCGACGAGGAACACGCGGCGCTCGGTCCAGACAGTCTCGAAATCGAATCCTGCCATCACGAGCGACAGGTCTACCTGCAGCTCCGCACGGCTCGCACGCACCAGGGCGCGCCGCGCTACGACGGCATCGGCGGTGAAGCGATCATGCGGCGTGTCGAGCGGTTCGCTTCCCGACCACAATGACAACCCAGAGCCCTCGCAGGCGTCCCAGGCTCGCATGACATTCTCGGCATCGAGCGGCAGGAAAAGGTCGCGGTCCGCCGTCGTGAACACCGCGCCCGCGGCAGGAGCGAAGAAATTCGCCCCCCAGACCCCTATGACGACGAATCGAGTGTCCCGTTCATGAAGCGCACGTGCGAGCGCGGCGAAATCGTCCACCTCAACGCTTCAGGACGGCCCTGGCTGGAAATCGACTCGACTGCTCCAGGGCGCGGGCGATCCATCCCTTGTCAGCCCCCGACTGGTTCTGCGGCAGTGACTCGACGCACCGAATTGCGTCGAGATAGTCCCGCGACAGCGTTACAGAACCAGACTCGCGCGGGGCGTTCGCGATTTCGTCGAGAATCTTCAGGGCGCGGTCGTCACCCTCCACACGGGTATCTTAGCGCGTCGAAGCGCAAATGACGGCTTCGACGTCTACCGGGAGTCAACAGTCGCCGTCGCCCCGCACAACCCAGTCAAAACGGTGATCGGATGACGCGATATCCGAAGCATGCTTTGGTGGGGACGGCACAATCGCGACGGCGACGATAGTGGCGATGCCCGCAAGCGCCTTGGGCGTTACGGTTTCTTCGAGACGCGTGTCGCGTGCTCTGAAGACCTCGCCCATTCCGCCCGAACCAGGGCAGAGACGATCCCGTACGGGCCCAGGCGGGTACCGGCGGTCAGGGCCACAGCGTACGTAGATTATAGAGGCGGGCGGCGCCAGGCCGTGTTTCTGAGTGACGTGAATTCTTCGGGCATCTCGGCGTATGGACCCACTGTTCCCACGCGCTGAACACCTCGTGGCGCGGCTGTCAGGCGGAACGCCGCGCGCGGGTCGGTGCGGGCGCCCGCCGGTGCGCGAGGCGCGGGAGGAGTGAACCTGGCTCTTTCTTCACTTATGATGATGAGTTAGATATACTCATCAAATGAGTAAGCGGCTCCAGGTCCTGTTCGACGAACCGGAATTGCGTGAAATTCAGAGAGTGGCCCGCGCCAACCGCATGACTGTTGCCGAGTGGGTGCGCCAGGCGCTTCGCGCCGCCCGTGCGCGCACGCCCGGGACCGGTGCGGCCAAGAAATTGGAGGTCATTCGCGCCGCCGCCCGCCACACGTTTCCGACTGCTGAGATCGATCAGATGCTCGCAGAGGTCGAGCGCGGCTATCTCGGCACGACCGGGCGATGATCTTCGTCGATTCGAATATCCCGATGTACCTGGTTGGCGCCGCCCATCCGCATAAGGCCGATGCTCAACAGCTCCTCGAGTCGACCATCGCCGCGCGAGAGCGCCTCGTCACGGACGCGGAGGTGTTCCAGGAGATCCTGCATCGTTACGTCGCCATCAGCCGGCGCGACGCAATACAGCCGGCATTCGACGCTCTGCTCGGCATGGTCGATGACGTGTTCACTGTCGACCGCGCGAGTGTCGAGCGGGCGAAAACCATCGTGCTCGGCTCCACGCGCCTATCGGCTCGAGACGCGCTCCATCTAGCGGTCATGGATCTGCACGGCGTGCAACGTATCATGAGCTTCGACGAAGGATTCGACGGGGTCCCCGGCGTTGTGCGCCTGCGCTGACCACTTCATACGGACCGAGCCGGGCGCCTCACTTCTTGAGTTCAGCCGCCCAATTGACGATCACGTTCAGCGCTGGACGCACTGGCTGATCGACGACGGTGTTGACGAGGAACCGCTGGCCATCCATCGCGACCGCGTAATCCGTCGGGTAGGGAGGGGCCTGCTCGGGCATTTGAACATCGAACAACGCGCGCGGCACGCCGGAGGAGAACGTCGTTCCCTCGGTCGTGACGGGCACCGCCATCAGCTTCCTGTCCGCCGAGATATAGAAAAGCTCGTTTCCGTCGCGTCGCCACTCGGGCTGCATGCCGCCGGCGACCGATATCAGCCGTTGTCCGCTCGCCGCAGGAAACGGACGAACGTACACCTCGAACTTGCCCGATTCATCGGAGGCATACGCGAGCCACCGGCCGTTCGGCGCAAAGCGAGCCTGGACCTCATTGGCCGGCGAGGCAAGAAACGAGGTCTTTTTCGCATCCCCGGAGAGCGGCGCGATGTGGAGATCGTACCCGTTGGGCGATAACTGGGTGTAGCTGAGGAACCGGCCATCGATCGACGTGTCGTTGGGGTACACCGCCATGTTATCGTTGTCTTCACCACCCGCAAAAGGTTCCTCCGGCCCGCTCAAAGTTTTTCGAACGATTCTCGTCGCAGAGCCAGCGCGGTTCGATCCGAAGAAAATCCGGCTGCTGTCGGGCAACCAGACAGGAAACCAGTCGTTCAGCCGATCGAATGTCTGGCGCTGTTGATTGCGCAGGGCCAGCTCGAGCACCCAGATGTCGTTCTGTCCGGTTTCTGGCTCCCACTTCGTGGCCACGACGCGCTTCTGATCGAAGGAGAGCCGCGGCGAACGATACACCGCCGGCGCGATCGCCGACCCTATCGCCGCTCCGTCGCGATCGCGCCATTGGAGGCTGGTGGTCATCGCCACGCTCGGTCCGTACGCGAGCACACCGGCCGGTGACACGGTGACGGCAGTATAGCCAATCCCCGCGCTGAAGTAGCCGACGCCATCCGCGATACGCACGGCTTCGCCTCGCGTCTGGAACGTCCGATCGTCGAACGCCTGCGCGAACAAGATACCGTCCCGCATGAACAGGAGGTAGCCGGAACCGTAAAAGCCGGCGCCTGTGCTGCCGAGAACGCGGATTGTTTCGGCGGAGTCCAGCGACGCCACGTAGATACCCTGATATGCGGGCTTGGGACTGATCTGGTAGAAGAGATAGTGTCGGCCGTCTGGCAGCAAGTGCGGCCAGGTGTGACCCGTGGCGCCCTGGTCGCGATTGAGCGTCGTCGCAGGTCGGACAGGCGCCCCCGTTTTCGGCGATTTGCAACACTGGACTTCTCGGCGTGCTGAAGAGAATCGTCCCATCAGGGCTCCACGCTCCGCCCCGGCCGCCTACCGCATCACAGAGCGGCTCCGGCGCGCCGCCCATGGTGTCGACCTTCCTGAGTTTTCCGCCTGCGAAAAATGCGACGAAGCGGCTGTCGGGCGACCAGAACGGGAACGACGCGCCTTCGGTCCCGGCCAACGGCCGAGCCTGCACGCTATCCAGCGCGCGCACCCAGAGTTGAGACACGCCGTACTTCGGGGTGGCGACGAACACCAGACGGCGCCCATCTGCTGATAGTGCGAGTTGCGCGGCCGAAGTCGCCGGCGACGGGCTCAGCAGCACGTCCGGCGCCGGTACGATTTCAAATCGGATCGACGCCACCGGCGTCATCGGATTCGACGCGTAGCGCCAGGCGATCGCACCGGCCGCAGACACAACGAGCAAGGCAGTCAACAGCGGCTGTGATACCGACGATGCGTCGCGATCGCGCAGCCGCGTACCGAGCGTTCGTGACGGGCGCAACTCTCGATGGTGCATCGACCGCCCAACGCAGCGCGCTCGCCAGGTCAGCCGCGTTCTGCCATCGATCGTCGGCCTTCTTTGCCAGACACTTTCGGACAATTGCATCGACGAGCGCGGGCGCGAGCGGCTGCAGAGTCGTGACCGCAGGCGGCTCGCGCTCGAGGATGGCCGCGATGAGACTCGCGTGCGTCTTGCCCTCGAACGCCTTCTGCCCTGTCAGCATCTCGTGCAGCAGGCAACCAAACGCGAAGATGTCAGTGCGCGCGTCGGCCTCGGCACCTTCGATCTGCTCGGGCGCCATGTACTGGAACGTCCCCAGGATCATGCCGTGCGCCGTGAGCGTCTGGGGCGAGGCCGTCGGCAGCATCGACACGCTGCCGGCCGTGACTGCCGGGACCGCCGTTTTCGCGAGGCCGAAATCGAGCAGCTTGGCGCCCGATTTGGTCAGGACGACGTTTGCCGGTTTGAGATCGCGATGCACGACCCCGGCACGATGAGCTGCTGCCAGGGCGTCTGCAATCTGGGTCGCGATTGCCAACGCCTCCGCGCGAGGCAGGCCGGTAGCCTTGGATTCGGCCCGCGTCAGGCGATCGGCGAGCGTCTCGCCCTCGAGCAACTCCATGACGAGAAACGCCGTGCCCGCGTGCTCGCCGATGTCGTACAGCGTGCAGATGTGTGGATGCGTGAGATGCGAGATGACGCGCGCCTCGCGGTCGAACCGCGCCCGCAGAATTGTGGATCGCCGGCGACCTCACTCGGCAGGACCTTGATCGCCACCGTACGATCCAGGCGCGTGTCGCGGGCTTTGTAGACCTCGCCCATTCCACCTGCCCCGAGCGCGCTGAGGACCTCATACGGACCGAGTCGGGCGCCGGGGGAGAGTGCCACGTGTGCCCTCCTCGGTTGGATTGTGTGACGGGTTTGCATCCGCGCGACCGGTGGTGGATCGAGACCCGGAGCGTAGAGTTCATCGCCGCCTCAAGGCACGTGCCGCGATAGAGAGTATGTCGATGTCCGAGTAGATCCTGGTTCTTGCTGCGATCGAGCCGGGCTAGTCTGCTGAAGCGAACCATCGAGCGAGGCCACCCTTTTTTTCTGTCCCGACACTGAGACACAGAGGCGCAGAGTTAGAAGCCATTCTTGATAATCTTGTCACGCCCCTACGCGAGCACTTCGACGTTGAAATTGATTAAGAGACCCAGAGGTTTGTTGGTGTGCCGCAGATAGGATATCAAATGCGCGGCATGGACTGACATAGACGCTCTCGACCGATTCAACTCGACAAGGACGTCTCCTCCACCATCAGGTCGATTCGGTAACCGCCGTCGAGAATGAGATGCTTGTAGCGAACCGGGATCGCCTGTTCAGAAAGGACAGTCAAGCCTCTCTGGCTCGCAGCTCGTAAACCATGCACGTCCGGTACCAGCTCTCGAGTAACCCGGGACCAAGTGCGCGATGGATTTCGATAGCTGCTTCAATGATGCGGTATGACAGATTATTGAGGCGCTCTGATTCCACAGCGCCCTCGAGTTGCAATCATCAGGCCGATTGAGAATTTTCGACGTGAGGCAGAGAGAAAAGACGATTTGAAATTTTCTCTCTGTGCCTCTGTGTCGGAAAAAACTGCGATTGGATTCACCGGCGATCCGGTGCCTCCCTCCACAGGGATCGGCGCGAACGTCATCATGAACTCGTACCGCTTCAGCTTGCGCGCGGTCTGCCGAGGTTCTCGAGATCGAGATTTTCGACAATCCCCGCGCCCAGCCAGCCGAGCAGCGCATGATGGTCGGATTGCCGGGAATGCCCTGCTCGGCGCCCCAGCCAGGACGCGGGTTCCAGTCGATGTTCATGTCGTGCGCGGCAAACGAAATATCGCGCTCTTTGAAGAACGGGATCGTGTCGGCGTAATAGCCGGCGACCTGTCCGGACCATGGGCCCATCGCCGCGCGGCGCTTCCAGCGGCCGACGTAAAGCACGATCACGTCGCCCGGACCAACGCGCACGCCGATCGCTTCTCCCACGCCTCGAGATCGGCGCGGGTGATCGGCGTGCCCGGCTCGATCCATTCGACGCCCTTCATCTGCGGCATGTCGTAGAGCACGCCGCGCGTGACGATGCCGTCGCGGCGGCCCATGATGCTGCCCTGCTTGCAGCCGGTCTCGGGCGTGATGTTCTCCTTCGACCGAGTAGCCGTTGTACATCTGCCCGTCCATGAAGAAATGGCAGAACGCATCGGTATGGCCGAGCGAGAGGCCGTGGTAGCTGACCTGATAGGTGTCGGTCGTGCTGTTCGGTCCGATGCTGTTCGTCGTGCGGCGAAACACCTGATTCGGGCCGACGTCGGCGGCTTCTGCCTGCGGCACCGCGCCTGCCATCGAGACGACGATGCCGCTGCGCACCAGGCGCGCCGCCTCCAGCACCTTCTGCGCAGTGATCAGATTGGCTGTCCCCTTCTGATCGTTCGGTCCCCAGCGTCCCCAGTTGCGCAGCTCCGTGCGCCACGCTTGTAGTCGTCCGGCGTCACCGTCGAGCCGGCTTGGCCGTAGAGACGGCGCTGCACACGAGGACGCCGGCGATAAGTGCTCTGATGCTCATGAATGCCTCCAGAAAGAGCAAAGGGCAGAGAGCAAAGAGCATGTGCCGCCCTCTGCCCTCTGCCATCTTGCCCTGCTGCGAGCTGCTGCCAACAGCTCTGGCGACGTTCCGGCAGCTCACTTACTGCGGAAGCGCGAACACGTACAGCGCCTGGCCGCTCTGCGGAATCTTGATGTCGGGCACGATCGCCGCCGGCACGTTGCGCGGACTGCCGCCGCCGAGCCCCGACATCACGGCGATGTACTGCCGGCCGTCGACGCTGAAGCTCGACCGGATATCCCTGCGCCGACGTGCCCAGCCGCGTCTGCCACAGAATCTGGCCGGTCTTCGCGTCGAGCGCGCGGACATAGCGATCGAGATCGCCGATGAACACGAGCCCGCTCGCCGTCGAGAGCGCGGCCGTCAGAAACGGCGCGCGCTGCTCGTACTTCCACACTTCCTGCATCGTCCGGACGTCGTAGGCGGCGAGCTTGCCGGTCTGCTCGTTGCTGCCGGGCGTGTGCTTGAACACGCGATCGGCGCCGATCCGCCTCCGCCTTCGGTCAGCGCCACGTTCGCGCGCGGTGAAGTCCATGCACGACTGGCTGAGCGGCGCGATCAGCAATCCGCCGGGCTGGTAGTAGGTCATGGCCTGCCAGTTCTTGCCGCCCGCCGTGCTCGGGCAGATGAAGATGGGCTTGCCGATCGACATCTCGAGGATGTCGGGGCGATAGCTCGGAACGCCGGTCTTCGGATCGATGCGATCCCAGACGTTCTGATAGACCATCTCCTTGTGGCCGAGAAACTGGCCCGTGCGCCGATCGATCTTCCAGAGCACGCCGGTCTTGCCGGCGCTGAACGACACCTTCTGATCGCCGATGTCGACCAGCACGCGCTCGAACACTTCGTCGAGGTCGAACGACTCCGCCGGCGCGTGCTGGTAATGCCACGCCAGCTTGCCGGTATCGGGATTCAGCGCCACGGTCGAGTTGGCGTAGAGCGTCTTGTCGAGAAGCGTGAGCTTCCGGCTCAGGAAATTCCACGGCTTCGCCTGCGCGACGCCCCAGTAGGTGAGGTTGAGATCGGGATCGTAGCTTCCGGCAATCCAGGTATCGCCGCCGCCGCGGAACGTCATCGGCAGCTTGCCCCATGTCTCGCTGCCCGGCTCCCCCTGCCGCGGGACGGTATAGAACCGCCAGGCCTGCTTGCCCGTCTTGAGTGTCGTACGCGCTGATGAAGCAGCCGACGCCATCGAACCGCGTGCATCCAGTCAGCCCCTGCAGCACCTTGTCGCCGATGACGACCGCACCGCTCGTATTGACGCGCGTCGCTTCGGGCGCAGCGTGGCGTCTACCAGAGAATCTCGCCGTTGCGCGCGCTCATCGCCACCATGTGCGCGTTGCTGGCCGGCAGGAAAATCTTGTCGTCGGCGATGGCGATGCTGCGGATGCCGCCGTATCCCGGCGCCTGATCCGGACCCGCGCGCGTCTCCCAGATGAGACTCCCGGTTTTGCCATCGAGCGCCTGGACGATGTTGCTCGGGCGTCGCCAGATAGATGATGCCGTTGTGCACGATCGGCGTCGTCTGGTTGGCGCCCGAATCGTTCATCGCCCACACCCACTGCAGCTGCAGGTTCTTCACGTTGGCGGGCGTGATCTGATTGAGCGGGCTGTGGCTGTGACCCTAATAGTTGCGGCGGAAGATGAGCCAGTCGCCGGGCGGCGGGTTCCTGAGCATCTCGGGCGTCACCGGCACGTAGTTCTTCACTTCGCCCGCGACGGTGACGCCGCGATTCGCCTCTCCACCGCGGCCGCGCGCGGCGGTGCCCGCGCCGAGCACCGGCGGGCAGCGCGGCGCCGCGACCGCCCGCTCCGCCACCTCGCCACGCGCGGGCGGCGCTTGCGGCGCCTGACCGGTCATCAGCGCGCTGAGCGGCGTTTCGACGCGCGGCGTCAGCGGCTGCTGCCCGGCAGGCGCGCCGTTGATCTGGAGCAGATACGCGGTGACGGCGAGCGTCCCTCTTCGCCCAGTGCGCCAGGATTGGTCGGCGGCATCGTCTGGACGAGATAGGTGAAGAGCTCGTTGGCCGCTCGCGGTCCCCACTTCGTCGCGGAAGTCGGCGCCTCGAGCGCCGGCGCGTCGGCCGATCCGCGGAAATCCTGGCCGTGGCATCCGGCGCACTGCTGCGCGTACGCCCTCTGCCCGGCCTGCGCCTGCGCTGCGGTGTAGACGCCGGCGGCCCCGGCTGCGCCTGCTGGCCGCCAATCGCGCGATCGTGAATCCGATGAATACCGAGGTGACGAGAAGAAGGGACGCGGCAGACGCTTCATGTTCGGTCTCCTGCTGACGGATGAGTTGGGAGCATCATATGTCATGCATTGGATGGGTCAAGCGGCTCGGAGACGAGGGACGTAACTGCCTGTGTGAGTCGGGAGAATTCCATGCGAAATGCCCTGATCGCTATCGTGCTCGGCACCGCGATGCTCCTCGCGCAAACCACGGCGAAGGCGCCCGTCACCTGGGACGAAACGGCGTTACGCGAATGGGCGACGCCTATTGCCGGATCTCAACGTTCGGCCCGGGCATTTTTCGGTGGCGGATACCACCGCGCGCCAATCGACAACCTTCGAACCTATCCTGTTTATTATCCAGGCCACGAACCGGCGGGTTATTGGGACATGTTGCAGTCGGTCGGTCCCAAGCCGCTCATTGAGCCCGAGACGTTGAAAAGCGAAGCCGACTGGATTGGTGCCGGCCGGCGCGTATTCGACGAATACGACATTCCAGCGTTTCGGATCATCGATCCGAAAATCGTGGCGCTGGCTCGCAGTCCCGAAGGATTCGCCGGCGCCGAGTGTCAAAGGCGCGCAGCTGACGGCACACTGCCTGATCTGCGGTGGATCCCCACGTCCGGCGGAGTTGCGGTGGGCCTCTCGAACTGCGCCGCCTGCCACACCCGGTTGATGCCGGACGGCACGCTGTTGCGCGGCGCGCCTCCCAGCGAGGCGGCCTCCCCGATCGGACGATTCAGGATGGGCCGGTGGGGAGCGTCACCGGTTGAGCTCGCAGGCGATGACGGACCGATGACACTCTGGCGATCGTGGGCTGTGCCCTGGATCAAGGACGATATTCACGAATCCATCAAAACGATGAAGCCGCCGCAGTTGGGACCGCTGTTCGGTTCGGCGGCAGCGCCCGGACTGTTTCCGCGTTGGAATGGCAGCGCCTTTTACCCCACGAAAATTCCCGATCTCATCGGGCTTAAGGATCGTAAATACATCGATCACACGGCGACACACCAACATCGAGGGCCCGGCGATGTGATGCGCTACGCGGCGCTGGTAAGCTACAGCGACTCTTCCGATTTCGGCCCGCATCGCATGCTTACCGACCAGCAGCGGCGTGTCCCTTTCCGCGCGCCTGACGAGGCGCTTTACGCGCTGACGATGTTCATTTACTCCCTGCAACCGCCGCCGAATCCGAACAAGAACGGCGCAACCGCTGCGGCGGGCGAGAGATCTTCCAGCGCGAAGGTTGCAGCCGGCTGTCACACGCCACCGCTCTACACCAATAATCGCCTGACGCTCGCGCAGGGGTTCACGCCACCGCCCGAGCATTTCAAGTTTCTGGATATCATGCGCATTTCGGTCGGGACCGATCCGAACCTTGCGATGAAGACCAGGAAAGGCACCGGTTATTACAAAGTACCGTCATTCAAAGGCGTGTGGTATCGAGGCCGCTACCTCCACGACGGTTCGCTGACGACACTTGAAGAGATGTTTGACCCGGCGCGTCTTCGGGAAGACTTCGCGCCGACAGGTTTCATGCCGCCCGGACAGAAGACTCGAGCGGTCCCCGGCCACACGTTCGGCATGAAGTTGAACGGAGAAGAGCGTGCTGCGCTTCCTGGCGTTCCTGCGAAGTTATGCTACTTCACGGGACGCTCTGAACACTACTTGATCGTGAACGGGATGTCGGCGGTCTGCCCGTCTACCGTGATGCGGAGAATGTAGGAGCCTGACTGAAGCGGCTTCTTGTCGAGCCGGCTAATCGTGCTGCCGAGCAATGTTTGGCTGAATCCGCCTTTCACCGGCGTAAAGGCGTTACATGGCGTCCGCTGGAGTACGCCTGCTCACCCGGCGCGATGACTTGTGTTGATGCGCTCTTCACCACCAGCGGCTGCAGACCAATCCCATACGACACTTCTGTGACACCGCGTTCGAAGGCCGGAGGCTCTGGAAGAGGCTGTGCGATGGCGCACATCTCTTTGCCCGCCGCGTCCTTATAGCGTTGCGCCGTTCCGAATGACACTCCGGCGACGCCAGCCGGAAGCGAGATTCGCACCGGGGATTGGGATGCGTCCGAGAACCCTGCGAGCAGAAGGAAAACCGGCAACCACATTTTCCAGTCTCTTTTTCCCGCTGGTAGCCGCTGGCCGGTAGCAGGTAGCCGCTGGCCAGTAGCTGGTAGCTCGTAGCCGGAGCGCAGGGCTTTAGCCCTGCCGGCCGCCGCCCTTAGCTCTTAGCCCTTGGCGGCCTGGTGCGCTTCCTCCTTCCGGCTGGAAGCTACAGGCTACCGGCTACCAGCTATCACTACCGGCTACCGGCTACCAGCTAGTCAAGGCCAGCGGGCCAGCATCTGACGCAGCTCGTCGCGATGGTTGGACTCATCGGACAGAAGCGTGTCGAACTCCGCCGCGAGACCGGGCTCCCCGACATCTTCCGCCTGCTTTCGCCGCTTCACGTAGCGCTCGATCGTTTCGAGCTCGGCCTGAAGCGCCGCTTCGAGCATGGCTTTCGCGTCCGACACCACTTTCACGGGAGCCGGCGTTGAAGCGGGGGTGCCTCCAAGCGCGGAGATCTTGTCGGCGAGCATCTGCGCATGGGCAAGCTCTTCGGGAATCTCGTTGGCGAAGAAGGTCCGAAGCTCCTGCCGGTACGGCCCCTGCACCATGCTGGCGTAGAGCCTGTACATGATGATGGCCTGAAACTCTCCCTTCAGATCCTCGTTGAGCCCATCGATCAACTGCTGGCGAGCGCTGTCTGCCACGATATGCCTCCCTGTCGTTACTGTCTCAGCCTACGAACACGAAGATCGTTCCTTCGTGGACCTTCGTGTTAACCCGAACGGTCCATCATGGACGGTCTATTCCGTAAATTATCACGTCCCATTGACCGAGCAGCCGCGTCCGCCCTTCCAGCTTCTCGCCGAGACGCTCGGCAACCCTCATCGATCGAACGTTCTCGGGATGAATAAGGCTGATGACGTGACGCTTATCGAGATGCTCGAACGCATATCGAAGCGCGGCTTTTGCCCCTTCGATGGCATATCCCCTGCCCCATGCGTGCCGCGCGAGCGTCCAGCCGATCTCGAACGCGGGCCATCCTTCGGGATTGAGAAATCCGATGCGGCCGATCATCCGGCCAGTCGCCTTTTCCTCCACAGCCCAGTGTCCGTAGCCGCGCATGTGCCAATGGCCGATGAAGAACGCCATGCTGCGCCAGGCGTCAGATCGCGTCATGACGGTTCCCGGCTCCGAGATAACGCATCACCATCGGATCGGCGCACATGTCCGCGTAGGCGTCGAGATCGCTCTCGCGCCACATGCGCAGCCTCAACCGCTCCGTGTCAAGTTCGACAGGACTCATAGCAGTGCGCTCGCCACGGGAGCAATTTTGCGGCCGAGCGCCAGATGCTGATCGGGATCGAGATGCACGCCATCGACCTTGCTGACGGTTGTCACGAGCCCGGCATCGAAGAAGTGACAATCGAGGTCGGTGGCCATTTGTCGATACACGCCGCCGAGACCTGCGGACCGCTCATAAGCGCCGCCAAACTTCTGCTCCATCGATCCTGAGGGAATCCCGGGACGGGGCGGCGAGACGACCATGATAGGTGGCACCGGCATGCCCGGCTCGATTGGCGAGCGTCGAATCGCATGGACCAGCGACGCAATCCCAAGAGCGGACTGCCAGGCGGCGTTGCTATGGGTCGCCTGAAAATCGTTGGTTCCAAGCATCAGGATGACGAGTGCGAGCGGGGAATTGACTTCGATCCGCTGCTCGAGACCCGCAAGACCGTTCCTGCCGGGCTTGAATGGATCCTCCCAGACGGTGCGGCGGCCATTCAGACAATCTTCGATGACCCGCGCAGGACGTCCAAGACGAAGCAGCTCACCCTCCATCACCCCCGGCCAGCGCTCTGCGAAAGGAAGCCGCTGCCGCGTGTTCGGAATGATCCCCCAGGTCAGCGAGTCGCCGTAGACAAGAATCTGCATCATGCGGCAGACCTACTTCCGGCGACCGCCGAAAATACCGCCCAGCATCCCGCGAAGGATCTGCCGCCCGAGCGTGCTCCCCACTGTGCGCGCGGCTTGCTTGGCCATCGTCTCTACCATTCCCTGACGCCGTTTGGTGCCCCAGAGAAAATCGTTCATTTTATTGCCGGCTTCCGCGCGGCGCCGGCGGCGGCGCCGCGTCGGGGCGGCAGGCCTCTGAAGTGCCCCGACGGCGCTGCCGGCTTGCTGCAACACTTCGTAGGCGGACTCGCGATTGAGAGCGGTGTCGTACTTCGCACCGATCGGGCTCCTCGCGCGAACCGCCACCCGCTCTTCGGCAGTAATCGGCGCCGATGCGGCTGCGCGGCGGCGCCATCAGCGTGCGCTCCACCGGCATTGGTATACCGTTTTCCTGCAGCGTCGACACGAGCGCCTCTCCGACGCCGAGCGTCGAGATGGCCTTAGCGACGTTGAGCTTCGGGTTGGAGACGAAAGTTTCGGCGGCGGTACGAACGGCCTTCTGATCGCGAGGAGTAAACGCCCGCAACGCATGCTGTATGCGATTTCCAAGCTGGCCGAGAATCTCGTCGGGCACGTCGTCTGGAAACTGCGAGCAGAAATAGACCCCCACCCCTTTTGAACGGATGATACGGACCACCTGCTCGACGCGATCGCGCAGCGCCGCCGGCGCATCGTCGAACAGCAGATGCGCTTCGTCGAAGATGAACACGAGCTTCGGCTTGTCGAGATCGCCAACCTCGGGCAGGTTCTCGAAGAGCTCCGACAACAGCCACAGAAGGAAAGCTCGAAAACAGCCTCGGCTTGAGAATCAGCTGATCCGCGGCGAGCACGTTGATGATGCCGCGTCCGCTGAGATCGGTCCGAAGAAGGTCCGCCAACTCCAGAGCGGGCTCGCCGAACAGCGCTTCGGCGCCTTCGCGCTCGAGCGATAGAAGACCGCGCTGAATGGCCGCAATCGACTGCGCGCTCACGAGCCCGTAACTCGAGGAAATCTCCTTGCGGTTGTCGGCCACGAACGTGAGAAGGGCCCGGAGATCGTCCAGGTCGAGCAGCAGCAGACCGCGATCGTCGGCAAGCTTGAAGGCAATCTCGAGAGCGCCCAGCTGCGGATCGCTGAGATCGAGAATTCGACCGAGCAACGTCGGGCCGAGCTCGCTGACCGTGGTGCGCACCGGATGACCCGATTTACCGTAAAAATCCCAAAACACCACGGGGTTCGGTTCCGGCGTGTAGCCCTCGATGCCTATCGACGCCACGCGCTCGCGAATCTTCTCGCCGCCAGTGCCGGGAAGAGCAAGGCCGGCCACATCACCTTTCACGTCGGGCAAGAAGACTGGCACACCCATCCGTGAAAATCCTTCGGCGATCACCATGAGGGACACGGTCTTGCCGGTACCGGTCGCGCCGGCCACCAGACCGTGGCGGTTGCCGTATTTCGCAAGCAGATGAATCGGGCGGTCGCCCTTGCCGAGGAGAATGGTCAACGTCTGCGCCTGGGCATGCTCAAAGTCTGCCAGCGCGAACCCGCGAGGTGTTTGGCAAGCAGCACAATCTGTCCGACGTGCGCGGAGTAATGCGAAAACTGCCGGTTGATCGCCTGCACCACCGTGTGCGGCTCTCCACGGATCGCGACGGTTTTGCTCAAATCGTCCGGACGGAGCGACGTCAGTGCGTTCAGCATGCGCCCCCAACCGTCTTCCCATCGCGCCATGACCGATTCACGGGTGTCACCCGAGGTCGTCTCGAACTCGCTGTCGCGGTCGCGATCCGGCTTTTCGCCGTCGGTCGTGAGAAAGTCCGTCCAGCGCGAGCGCATGTTGCCCGCCATGTGTTTCATGATCAGAGCGATGCTGTTGGCCTCCGGGTCGAGCGTGTGGAAGAACTGCGCGTCATCGACCTGCGACGACCGCCTTTTCCGCCTGCGTCTTCAGCGTGCGCAGCTGAAGAACACAGTCCTCGAGATAGTGCTGCTCGATCAATGCGCCTTCTCGATGTGCACCAGGTAGGCTTCGACCATCAACAGGTTCTCGCTCGCCGGACTGCTTGATGACGCCGAGCATGCGCTCCATCTTGACGACCTCCTCGAGCTGTTCGTCGATGAACCACTGGAGGAAGCTCTGGGCAAGATAGTCACCCTCCTTCACCGCCAGCTCCATGAGCGAGGTGATCTGGCTCGGTGACCTCCCGCTCCCAGTTCAACGCTGCCTGCGCGGCGTCCTCTGCCGATAGCGAATGTCGCCTTCGGCGCCGGGATCGCACGGGATCCGCAGTCCGCCTTTGGTGTCCTGCAGGTACTTGACGAACTTCATGGCGTGCCGCGTCTCCTCTTCGGCCTGATCGCCGAACAGCTTGGCGAGAAGGGTCAGCTGACGCTGGTAGAAATGCGCCGCGATGCTGATGTACTGCAGGCTGGCGCCGAATTCATGACCGATCTGGGTATTGAAGGCTTTTGCGAGCTCGGGGCTGATTAACACGGCACTCTCCTTGTTTGTCCGATTATATCGGCCGCTCCAGTCGACGAACCCAGAACCAGAACCCGGAACGCGAGAACCGCCAGCACCCGGAACCTGGAACTTGGAACCTGGAACCGCTGCGTTAGTAGCTGGCCCATGTCCCGGGCGTCGCCAGCTCGACCGAACGGCCGTCGGGATCGCGGAAATAGATGCTTTGACCGCCGCGCGCCCATGTCACACGACTTTCAATCGGAACAGCGGAGCGCATTCGAGACGATCGATCCACGGCGGGACGGTCCCCGGCGTCGATCGCAAAGGCGAAGTGGGCAGGTCCGGTGCTGTGATGCCCGGGCACCAGGCCGCCGGCTGTTTCGAGAGGCTTGAAGACTCACCGCGCTGAAACAGGAGCAGGACCGTCCCCTCGCCCGCATCGAAGGCGACGACCCGGTTCGGCGTCGAGCATCGGCTCGGCCGCCAACAGTTCTTTGTAAAAGGCACACGTCCGCGCAAGATCGTCGCAGTAGAGCGCAGTTTCCAGCACGCGGCGCGGCTTCAAAGTCAAAGGATCGACTAGTCTTTCGGATTGGTCGCAAATACGGTGAGCTCTGTCGTGAAGCCACGATCGTTCATCTCGAGAGCCGCCCTGACCACGTGCGCGATGTCCTCGGCCTGCAGCTTCGTGGGATTGTCGTCGTCCTGAGTGAATCCCGCGTTGGTCGCGAAGTTGGTCAGCACTTCGCTCGGGTTGATGAGAAACACGCGGATGTTGTACTGCCGAAGCTCCGCCCGCCAGCATTCCGTCATGCCGCGGACCGCGAACTTGCTGGCGTAGTACGCCGTGCCGTTCGCCGCGCCGCGCAGCGCCGCGGTCGATGCCCAGGTTGATGATGTTCCCGCTCTTGCGCTCGATGAAGTGCTTCGCCGCTTCGCGGGACATGAGCATCGTGCCGGTGACGTTGGTCTGGAAGACCGCCTCGAACTTCGCTCGATCCATCTCGACCAGCGGTCTTCGCACGCCGAAGCCCGCGCTGTTGACGAGAATGTCGAGATGGCTCGAACTTCTGGAACAACTCGCGATAGGTTCGCTTGACGTCGTCTTCATTGCTCACGTCGGCCTGAATTCCGTGAGCCCCGATTGACTTCGCAGCGGCAGACAGCTCGTCCCTGATCGCGCCCGGTGATCGCCACCTGTGACCCGGCACTGATAAGAGACTGAGCGATGGCGAGACCGATGCCGCTGGACCCGCCTGTAATCAACGCCGTAGCCTTGTTCAGATTCATGACGTCGAATTTACTCCTTCGGCTTTTCGGCGGGCCCTCGGGCGGCCGCGTTTATCTGTCGAATCGCGCCGAGGTGATATGCCAGGTGAGCCGCACTGGCGAGATAGCCCTTCAGCTCGTCATCGGTCAAGTCGCGCGGCTGCCGAACAGCGGACTGCCACCTGCGCGCCTCTGACTCCAGGTTACTGCGCAAGGCAGCCCATTCTGCTTCGGACACCGTCACGCGCTTCCAGCTCGCGGTCCAGTCGGCATCCGAGAACGGATTCTTCGACCTCGGCTCCAGCGGTTCAGAAGGCTGAGACCATAACGCAGATGGTCGACGTGCGCAGCGATCGAAGAGCGGCCACCCGCCGGAATCGCGCGATGCCTGCAGCAGCCGACACATCAGCCAGCGAGCGCAACAACCCAGGATCCTTCGGATTCAGCACCCATCCCGAGTCCTCGGCCGCGCCATCGAGCAACTCGTTCAGGACAGTCGACAACGGCGTCGTGAACCGACGATGCCGCCATTATCGCGTCGCGGACCCGGACAATCCTTCCTTCAGGAACGCGATGAGCGGCGGATATGTTTTCTCCGGCGCCTCGAAATGCGGCACGTGCCCAAGGCCCGGGATCAGATGCAGTCGGCCGTTGCCGTTCGGAACGGTGTCGGCGATGTGCTTCATACGCGTCCTGAAACACCTTGGCCGGGCCGGCCAGGCTGTCTTCCGCGCCCCCAAACGCCAACGTTGGCGCCTTGATGTGCGCCCAGTCGTGGACGACCGGATCGAGATACGTCATCTGGCCGAGCAGCGCCTGCACCATCGCGTAGCGTGGCCAGTCGGCGCTCAGCGTCCAGGCATACCGAATCCGCGGGTATTTGTCGAACTCCGGTTTCCACGCCGACGGGTTGTGCGAGAAATATCGGAAGATGCCCGCGTGAATCTGCTGATAGGTCGTGCCAAGATTTCTCTTGTAGGCCTCGTCGACGCTGCCCCATGGCCGTTCGAATCGCGGATCCAGAAGACCGATCGGGTTGTAGATGACGACGCGCTCGGCCACGTCAGGGATACTGAGTGGCAAATCGAGCGGCAAGCATGCCACCCATCGAGTGGCCGACGATCGAGGCCTTCGCGATTTTCAGATGCTGAAGCAAAAGACTCGTGTTTCGCGCCATGTCGTGAAAGTTGTAAGGAATGATCGGCTTCGACGATCGACCGAACCCAATCTGATCAGGCACGACGACGCGGAAGCCTTCTTTGCGGAGCGCGTCGATCGGCCCGCCCCAGTAGAATCCGGCGAAATTCATCCCGTGGAACAGCACGACGGTGCGGCCGTTCGGCTGACCCTGCGGCGGCACATCCATGTAGGCCATGCGGATGTCCTGCCCGTAGAGCGTCATCGGCAGATACGACACCGCATACGGATATGGAACATCCTCACAGGTAATGCTGCCGGGTTTGATATCGGTCGGCGTCGGCGGTGGGGCCGCCGCCTGGGCGAACACTGTGGCCGGAACGAGCACTGCTGCCACGAATGCGAAGAACCACTTCATAGCTGCCTCCGTGTGGATCGGCAATTCTATGCCAGCTTCAATTTTGCCTGGCAGGCACGGCATCCATAAGAAGCTCGAGAGCGTTCCTGAAGCTCTCTGACGCTCCACCGCCCGGTCTCGCTCCCTTATAGTGGCCCATCCGTACGACGACGAGATCGTGAGACGGAATAATCAGCGTCGTCTGGCCTCCGGCGCCGGACATGTAGTAGGCCTCTCTCGGCACCGGCAAAGCTCCAGTCCCATTGATCCAGAAGAAGGCGCCGTAGATCGGCCGTTTGTCGGCTACCCAGGCAGGTGCCAGCGTACTGACGAATTCTGCATAGCCTTCCGGCAGCAGCCGCTCGCCGTTCCACACACCGTCCTGCAGATACAGGTTCCCGAGACGCGCCCAGTCGCGAGCGGATGCGAGCTCGGCGCCTTGAGCCAGAAAGTTCCCAAACGGATCCGTTTCGATCACCATCGTCCTAATCCCGAGCTTGTCGAACAGTCTGCGCTGTGGAAACGAAAGATATTCCTCGCCCCGCTTCTCGACAGCAAGCCGGATCAGATAGTTGATTAAGACGGGATCGGTATTTCGGTATCGACCGACTGTGTTTGGCGGCCACTGCTGCGGGCGCGTAGCGGCGTAGGTAAAGGCGTTCATCCCGCCCGTGTACAGATAAACGTGATCGGGATAAGGACCCGCTGGCATCGAAGTCCGGATCCTGCGGCGCCTTGATCCGAATGCCGCTCGACATTCGGAGAATATCTGCGATCCGAATGCTTGCGCGTGGATCGCCGGGACTCTGCCATTCTGGAATCGGCGCCTGCTGCCAGAGATCGTAAACACCGTCTTTGACGAGAAGGCCCAGCAGGGTCGCCGTGAGGCTCTTCGCCATCGACCAGCCTTCCAACGGCGTGTTTGCCGTTATGCCCTCGCCATACCGCTCGCCGATGATGCGGCCGCGCCATGTGACCACGAATGCCGCCGTCAGGGCGCTCGCCGGCTCAAAGGCTGCCCGAACCGCCTCGCCGACCTTTTTCAGATCGACTCCGGCAGGCAGAGGCGGGTTCGACACGCGATCACCCATAGGCCAATCCTGTGTCGAGGGATCAGGGAGCCGGCTCTTGACCGCGACCGGCGTGAAGTTGAGGGCTGTTTTACCCTCCGGGAGCGTGATGCATCCCTGGCTTCCGAAATGCTTTGCGGTTCGAGTGACACCGTTCGACAACGTGATGTGAACAGTTTTGCTTGTGGGATCGATGACTGGCTTCCGGAATTTCGAGCGCTCGGCATATGGGGCGATGAAATCGCCGACGCTTTCCGCGGCAAATTCCGGATCCAGCCCTGTGATGAACACCGCCGAGCACATGATCTTGGCGAAACCCGAGGCATGGTGTGAAAGCGGATCGCCTGGCGGTGGAACATACGGAGTTTTCAGCTCGAACGACTTCGCTCGTTCAATGAGCGCTTCGACCTCCGGCCGAGAGGTCTGCGACTCGGCCGTCGCAAAGGGGATTGCCAGCAGCGCGACGGAGACGACAAATTTCCGAGCCCGGGCAGGTAGTCTTTGCATGACCGCCTCCTACTTGGAACTCCCAATCCGATACAGGTGCGTGTGGCTGCGGATGAAGATGGATCCGCTGCGACACGGCCATCGAGGCAAGCATGGCGCCGTCGAGCTCATTTGTGGCGAGCTTCTGGAACGTCTTTCCGGGCGCTATGACGGTCGCGACCCCTTCTTCGCTCAAAAAATAAATTCGTCCGTCGGCAAAGACCGGCGAGGCCGAGTGATTGCCGCCAACGCGCTGCTGCCAGTGCACCTTTCCCGTCCTCGCGTCCACGCAGGTGAGCACGCCGAGGTCGCTAATCACGTAAAGCTCGTCTCCAACCAATATTGGCGAAGGCGTGAACGGCGCACCGCGCGTCATCGACCAGGCGATGTGCGAGCCGGTAACATCGCCAGTCCCATCAGGCCGGACGGCGATCAGCGTCGGCTGCTGAAATCCAGTGGCGATGTACACGAGATTGTGACCGAACACGGGTCGCGGAACATTGGAAAACCCGTCGTCGTACCGGGCAAACCAGATCTCCCTGCCCGTCAGCGGATCGTAGGCAGCTGCGCGATATGCGCCCACGCTTACCAGTTGATCGCGGTCGCCGACACGAATGACCAGAGGGGTCGTGTACGCCTGATCGAAGGGCTTCCGGCGTTCTGTTTTCCAGCGCACTTTTCCCGTCTGCTTGTCGAGCGCGACGACGAACGCTTCGTAGTGACCGTCACCGCTGAAAATCAGCAGGTCCTTGTAGAGCGCGGGAGACCCGCCGGCGCCGTGTTGCGACGCATACGGGAACCTGGCTGTCCAGACAATCGCACCCTGACGCGGCATCGACCGCGGCCGTGCCTTCGGCGCCGAAATGCACGTATACACGGTTGCCCTCGACAATCGGCGTCGGCGAAGCATGACTGTTTTTTGGATTGAGAAGATTCGCGCTGCGCAGGCGAAATACTTCCAGGTTGGCGAGCTCGGTTCCCTTGTCGACATCGAACGCAAGCAATCTCAGCGAGGCGCCGCCCGCATCGTTGATCGCGGTTGTGATCCACACCCGGCCGCCGGCCACGACGGGAGACGACCAGCCCCTTCCCCGAATAGCGGTCTTCCAGAGAATGTTGGTCGACTCGCTCCACTCGACGGGCAACCCGCGCTCGACGGAGTGCCCCTGGCCGGTGGGACCGCGGAATTGCGGCCATTCTTCGCTTTGCGCGGCAATGCGAGCGACGGTCGCCACAGAAAGGAAAAACGTAAAAAGTAAAAAGGAATAAAGTAGATGTTCGCAGTCGTTGTTCGACCGTGACACTTTCCTTCTTCCTTCTTCCCTTTTCCTTACTGTTTCCTTACTACTTCCTTACTTGCGGCAGCGCGAACACGTAGTATCCCTGAGACCCCTCCGCCCCGCCTTCCCATGCGATGTTTCCGTCGCCGGGCTTCTCGAAGTCGCTGCCGTAGAACGCGACGTACTGCTTACCGTTCACTTCATACACCGCGGGAATCCCGGCGAAGTTCGGCTCGAGCTTCTTCTCCCACAGGATCTTTCCATTGTCTTTGTCGAACGCGCGCACGGTCCGATCGGCAAAGTGCGCGATGAAGATCAAGCCGCCCGCCGTCACGACCGGACCGTTCCGATGCACACGATAGTTGTTGCCGGTGTTGGTGATCCCTCTGGCGGCAAGCGAAGGGACGACGCCGAGCGGAGCCCGCCACTTGATGTCGCCCGTATTGAGATCGTAGGCGGTGATCTGCGCCCACGGCGGGCTGATGGCATTGAGCCCGTTCCCGGCGAAAAACATCGATCCCAGACGGCCCGTGTAGCGCGGTTGAGGCGTCATGGCATCGATCGCCGGGCCTGGCGTCACCGGGCGCAACGGCGTGTGGTAGGCCGGTTGATCAGCCGACCTTACGTAAAGCATGCCGGTTTCGGGATCGGCGGCCGCGCCGCCCCAGTTCGCGCCGCCAAGCTCGCCAGGCACCGAGATCTGGTCCTTCGTGATGCTCAACGGCGTGAAAATCCCTTCATTGCGCGCGGTGCGCAGGATGTCGAGGACGCGCTGCCGCTCTTTCTCGTCGAGGTACGGGTTCACGTCCGCCTCGGTGAACTTCAGTCGTGAGAACGGCTCGGGCCTGCTGGGAAACGGCTGCGTCGGTGACGAGTGCTCTCCGGGAACGTCGCTCTGCGGCACCGGCCGCTCTTCGATCGGCCAGATCGGCTTGCCCGTGACGCGATCGAACACGTACAACAGCCCGAACTTGGTCGCCTGCGCGACGATGTCAACAGGCTTGCCGTCGTGCTTCACCGTCAGCAGCTTGGGACCGGTCACGAGATCGTAGTCCCACAGATCATGATGCAGCAGCTGGTAGTGCCAGACTCGCTTGCCGGTACGAAGATCGAGCGCGAGCAGCGTGTTGCCGAACAGATTGTCGCCCTTCCGATCGCCACCCCACAGATCGAAGGTCGGCGATCCGAGCGGGAAGTATCCGATGCCGCGTTTCTCGTCGATCGAAAACTCGGCCCAGGTGTTTGCGCCGCCAGCGGTCTTCCAGGCGTCGGGCGGCCAGGTGTCGTAGCCGAACTCTCCCGGGCGAGGAATCGTGTGGAACGTCCAGACGAGTTTTCCGGTCAGGATGTCGAACGCGCGAAGATCGCCAGGCGGTGAGTTGTAGCCCTCACCTGGCGCCGAGCCGAGGACCAGGAGGTTCTCGAATACGTGTCCTGGCGAGCCCGACTGGGCTCCCCCAGTGGGTGTGGGAGTTCGTCCGAGGCCTTCACGCAGGTTCACCAGACCGTTGGTCCCAAAGCTGGTGACCAACTTTCCCGTTTTTGCGTCGAGCTGATGCAGGTAGCTGCTGGCCGCGAAGATGATGCGCCGGTCAGAGCGGTCCTTGCTTTCCCAGTAGTTGAAGCCGCGGTTGGTGGGTGTTCCCTCGGTTTCGTACTTCCAGATTTCCTTGCCCGTCGCCGCGTCCAGCGCGAAGACGGCGCTGTCCTTCCCCACCACGTACATCACATCGTCCACCACGAGCGGGCTGAAGGCGAATCTGCCGACGGGACCAGGCGCCGGGTAGAACCATTTGAGCTCGAGCTGGTTGACGTTGCTCTTGTTAATCTGCCTGAGTGCCGAATACTGCGCGCCCTCGATGCTGCCTCCGGGCTGGCGCCATGTCGTGTAAAAGCGCGGACCGCTCTGACCGCTCACACCGACATGGCCAACCGGCAGCAGCGCAACCACGGCACACGCAGCCAGAAGCAGCCGCGTCGACAGAGAGGTCTGCATGATCAAGCTCCTGAAAACGATGCTGATACTCTAGCAGTTTCTGTCTTTGCCACAGAGGCACAGGGCCACGGAGATATTCATCGCCGGGACGCTGGGACGCCGGGAATGTGTAGCTCCGCGACTTCCGTAGGGCGGGTCTTGCACTGAATTGGCAAGACCCGCCCTACAAGACTTCGCGGCCAACAAAGTCGACGCACTGGCTGTGCCTCTGATGCGTTGAACGGCTTTCGTCGATCTTCGTGCTCTTCGTGGATCTTCGTGCTCTTCGTGGATCTTCGTGCTCTTCGTGGATCTTCGTGTTACCGCACCGCGATCGGCGCGACAGTCGAGCCGGTGGCGCCCAGAATCTTGAGCGGCTGAACGATCAGCGCGAACTCGTACACCTGCTTGCCGGCCAGCTCGTCGAGCTTGAGGTTTTCGAGCAGGTGAATGCCGTGGACGACGAGCGCAATCTGATGGACCGGGTTGCTCAACTGCGGATCCGGATCCGGCGTGACGCCGACCGGACCGTTATCGATGCCGATCAACATCGGGTCCTGCTTCGCCAGCCACTCGGCGGCAGCGGTCGTCAGACCCGGATTGGTCTTCAGGTACCTCGCGCCGTCCTTGTCCCACAAACTTCCCCAGCCGGTGTTGACGATCACGGCGTCGCCCGGCTGTAACGTGAGCTTCTGCCGTTGGAGCGCGCGCTGCAAGTCGTCCACCGTGATCGGATAGGTATCCGACAGCATCTCGACACCCTTGAGCGCTGCGACGTCGATCAGCACTCCACGGGTCATCAGCGCTCCGACGTTTTCGATGCCCAGCTTCGTGAAGCCGCTTCTGGTCGAAATCGCGTCGAGCTTGTTGCAGTTGTACAGGCTGTCGCCGATCGTCTGATGGGCAAACCCGTCGAATTGCGCGCCAACCTGACCAAGCTCCGTAAAGACGATCTCCTCGTTGCTGCCGCGCCGATTCGGCCCCGGATTCATGTTGGTGCGCTTGACTTCCATCTGGAAGCGGCGGCCCGGCGAAAACGGCATGTCAGGCCTGAGGATTCGCCCCAGCTCGAAGACTTCGCCGGTTCGAATCAGGCGCGCCGCACGCAGCACCGTCTCCGGCTTCATGTGGTTGCCCGAGCCGCGCTCATCGGCTGCCCCCCACTTGGAAGGACAGCGCTGGGCGTCGCCCGGCGGCTGCCAGGATTGCGCGCGCACGAGCGCAGGAGCGGAGCCCAAGAAGAAGAAAACGGCGAAAAGACGAGTCATCATTTTCCGTTCACCTCCTCTGATCGGGCGCACCTGAACCCGACGTGGGGACCGGCTCCCGAGATCGGGATGGCTGTCGCGATAGCGAACTCGAAGATTCACGGGAGATCCGCCGAAGCTGCCGCCCCGAATCACTCGCCGGTCCGATGAAGCCGGTTTCGTTCCGGAGTAGTCGGGGACCCACCGTTCTTCGACGAACTCC
This sequence comes from Vicinamibacterales bacterium, assembly GCA_963775345.1. Taxonomy (GTDB): domain Bacteria; phylum Acidobacteriota; class Vicinamibacteria; order Vicinamibacterales; family JAMQPK01; genus JAMQPK01. The sequence continues at coordinate 319,304 of CAVZIS010000006.1, read as the reverse complement.
CACACGTTGCCGGCCATGTCGAAGAGACCATGAAATGAAGGATAGGTCGCGACGGGCGCCGGTTTCCCCAGGCCGGTCCGGCGAGAAATTGGCTTTCGACTACGTCGGGGTTCTCATCTCCCCATGGGAACTCCGCCGGCTCTCCGCCTCCGGCGGCAAGCTCCCACTCCACCTCTTTCGGCAGGCGCTTGCCGAGCGATTGACAGTACGCCGAGGCCGCATCCCACGTCACAAAGGTGACGGGCAGGTCGGCCTCACCGGCGGGATATGTGTCTCCGCGTCCAGGTCTTCAGGTACTCGCCGTTGTGGCGGTCCTTCGGAAGGCGATCGCGCGACCATTCGGGATGAGCGTCGATGAAGCGCTTGAACGCCGCGTTGGTGACCTCGGTGCGATCGATGGAAAACGCCTGCACAGTCGACTTGTGCGCAGGGGTTTCGGCGAGGAACAGCTCGCGGCGTTTCGTGCTGAAACGCAGCATCAACGGCTCGATGCGCCCTTCAGGTGTTCCCATGACAAATGACGTCCTCGCGAAGCGCACCATCTCCATCGACAGCGGGACATCGCGCGAACTCCCCGGACTGGATCGCTGGAAGAAGCGCGCGAGCATTCGGCCCTGGGCGATATCCTGACGATCGACGTAGGCGAGAACGAGCGCGCCGTCCAATGGCTGACCCTCGCGAAAAAGCTGATGCCGGGCGGCGCCGGGTTTCTCCATCGTGCCGCTATGAAGCCAGATTGCCGAGATGCGTCCAAGACCAGTCGAATCGCCGCGCAGGGTATAGCGCAGCTGCGACGTTGTCTCGTGATAGGCGAGATCGACAGCCACGCGATCCGGATCGCCGGGCAGGATTGTCGCAGTGCGAGGTTCCGGGGGCTTGCCGCCGGCCAGACTGGGGGTACTGAAGGGCGCGCGTCGCAGCTTCAGTGTCTGCTCGATGCTGTAACCAAGTGCAAGCAGATCCTGCTCGGTGAATGCGCTTCCGAGCAGGTCCAGGCCAAGGGGCACGCCGTCAGGCTGAAGCCGGCTGGAATGGCGAGCGCCGGCAGGCCCGAATGCGCGCTCAACTGACAATTTCCGAATCGCTGCAGATCGCCGATTCGAGCGGGCTTCCGTCGCAGCGTCGGGTACACCAGGGCCGTCAGCCGATGCTCGGCAAGGACCGCCTCCACGGCTTGACGAATTGCCGTCCGTTTGACGCGAGCGCGCCGTGACGGCTCGCTCTCACGCTGCTCGACCGCGTTTCTCGTCCGGAACTGCGATTCAAGAGCGGCATGAAACAGGCCTCGTTCCAGAATGTCGGCCAGCGACTTTACGGGCGGATTTTCAGACTTTGCGAGATATTCCGCGAAATCGAACTTGAAATCAGAATTGATCATCGAGCTGTCGCGAAGCAGGTCCTCGAGGCCCGGGATCGCCACGTCGGTCACTTCCGCGCCCGCTTTCTCGAGCTCCGCGAGTGTTCCACGGACGATCGAGGAGACTTCTTCGTCCTCGATAGCGGAGCCGAACAGGCTGCGAACGACTCCGAGGCGGGCACCTTTAATGGCGTCCGACGCCAGACCCGCGCGATATGACTTTGGAATATGTCCCGTGGCCGAAGCAGTCGACGGGTCCGCCGGGTCTGGTCCGACGGTCGCGTCGAGCATGTATCGCGAGATCGACGATGTTGCGCGCGATCGGGCCGCCGATATCCTGCGTGCTCGACAGAGGCACGATGCCGCTGCGGCTGGAGAGGCCCTGGGTTCCGCGCAGACCTACCAGGTTGTTGTGCGAGGCGGGGTTGCGAATCGAGCCGCACGTGTCGCTGCCCATGCCCCCCGCCGCAAAGCTCGCCGCGACGGCTGCGCCGGTCCCGCCGCTCGAGCCTCCCGGATTGCGATCGAGATCATAGGGATTCTTCGTCTGCCCGTAGCGCGTGCCTACGTTCGTGATCCCGGAAGCGAGCTCGTGCATGTTGGTCTTTGCCAGGATGACGGCACCGGCCGCCTTCAAGCGCTGCACCTGGAACGCGTCGCGAGCCGGATGAAATCCTTCGAGCGCGATCGAGCCGGCAGAGGTCGGCATCTCAATCGTCTCGTAGTTATCCTTCACGACGACGGGAATGCCGTGAAGCGGACCCCGCGGACCTTTCGCCGCGCGTTCCGCATCGAGGGCGGCCGCCGCATCGCGCGCGAGAGGATTGACACTGACGATCGAGTTCAGAGCCGGTCCGCGTTGGTCGTATGCGGCGATTCTCGCGAGGTAGAGATCGACAAGTTGCCGGGACGTCACCACGCCCGCCTGCATCGCACTCTGCAGCGCTTCGATGGATTTCTCAGTCGGATCGAACGCCGCTGGCGGAAGTGACGCCGGAGGCGGAGCCTGACCACTCACCGTCACAGCGGCCAGACCAACGACGGCGAGAATTCGGAACGCTCTCATCTCTTGTTTCAGGTCCGACGATGGACGATGGACGATGGACGATCGACGATGGACGATTCTCTAGTTCGTTTTCTTCGCCTTCGAACCCGGCGTGTCGTCGATCGTCACATCTCCGAGCATGTACTGAATCGCCGCCAGAATGTGCTGCGTCCACCGTTTGTCGGTATACATGATCGTCGTGTGACCGAGCGGCGTGAAGTACGTCCGCCCCTTGCCATACGGCTTGACCCACGCCACGCCGTAGTCCTGGTCGGGCCGCGTGCAGAGCACACAGAAGCGGCCGGCAGTGGCGCGATCGGATTTTTCGACGTCGATGCTCATCAACACGTGAGATTTCTCACGCGAGTACGGTGAATGGGTTGGAAAGATGTAGAACTCGTCGGTGTGCTCGAAGCTCTCGGTGCCGAACGGCTTCATGAGCGGGTTGCCCGGGTCGTCGATCTTGATCATCTGCTTCTCCACGTGATGGGAGCCCGACCAGCCGCCCATCATGTCTGAGAACTCGGGCCAGTTGTTGTTGGCGTAGGTCACGGCGTGATTCCCACCAATGCCGCCCCCTTCGCGCACGAACCGCATGATGCCTTCGCGCACGTCCGGATCGTTGTGGACCATGCCGCAGACGTTGTTCAGAAAGACAGCGTCAAACTCCTTGATTTTCGGATACTTCAGCAGTTCGAGATCGTTGCTGAAAATCGCCTCGAAGGCGCCCGTGTACTTCGCCATCAGCTCCAGCATGAGATTCCCATGAGGAATAGTCCCGTGGCCGGAGTACATCTGGATGTCGGTCACGAGCAGCTTGCGCGGGCGCCTGGGCGTGACATTGGCCGCCCGTGGCGCCGCCGCATCGATCTGCGCCCGCATGTCGGCCGGCAGGCTGTCACCGCCGCGAATCCGTCCTGCCGGCGTGGTGAGCATCACTCGCACCCGTTCGGCCATGGCCGGCCACATGACGCGCTCGAATGCGGTCAGGTTTCGCACCATGTCGGCTTCGGTGACGCCAAGCGACTCAATCGTGAACGACGGTTTGATGCCGGCTTTGTACACCGAGACAAAAAATTCGCCGAGCCCTCCCGTACCCTCCCCGAGCGCAACGGGGCGGCTCTTGGCGCCGAGCGCGCTGCGATCCGACACTCTGACGTGAAGCAGCCTGTCCTTCACCGCTGCAAGTCCGTCCGCCGGCCTGATGCCTGCCTGCATCCAGGCCCCCAGGTCTGCGGCAATCCCAATCCGGTTGCTCCGGCCCTGAAGCGCCGCCATGGCGATCTTCGGATCCGAGCGGCTGTCGAGCGCGACCGTCACCCCAAGCTCCTCGGCGAGCGCGTCGATGGCGCCGAGATTCGCAACGTCTGCCGGCACGATGACGAGCGGCGGGTTGCCCGGCGCGTTGAGGCCTTTCGCAAGATCGAAAACCTTGCGGCGTGTCGCATCATCCGGGGGGAGGTTCTCGACGCGATACGCGAGAATCTGTTGATTCAACTCCCGGAGCCGGTAGTTGAGGGCGTCCCGCTCGCCGCTCTGGAGACGGTGATCGAGCGGTTTAGGCACCTCGAAGCTCATTGTGAGCGCGCTAGGCACCTCGACGGCGGCGAGTCCAAGCGGCGCGTCAGCTCTCGCGAGCACATCGGACAGCGTCATGCCTTTTATGGCATTGGCCGGCATCGCGACACGCCAGCCGAACCAGATGTTGTTATCGGCAGCGCCAATGCGGATCGTGCCGAGGCTTGCACCGCTGGGACGCTGCGAGATAGAAGGAATTTGCGGCGGCTTTTGTCCCTGCTGCGCATAGCCGGCAATGGTGCCCGCCACCACGGTGAAGATCACGGCGCAGAAACCAGCTCTCATGAGGACCTCTTTTTTTGAGGGAAAACGCGCCTAGTTTACCGCTAAAGGCTAGCTCGTAGCTGGTAGCCGCTAGTTGGTAGCTAGTCCTCCGGCTACCGGCTACTGGCGATCGGCTACTGGCTAACCATCAGGCGCTTCAACAATTGAATCTGGCCGGCGTGATAGAGGTCATGTGCGGCTGCTCCTGCAAGCAGCGTGAAATTGCTGACCTTCGTGCCAGGCGGCGTTTTGTTCAGATCGGTGGAAGACAGGTGCATGACCGCATCTCTCAGCGTTTCGTGCATCCGATCGAGCAGCGCGACATCCTCGCGCCACATTTCCTCCGTAGCGCGAGCAGCGGCTATCGGGCGCACGAACCAGTTGGACCCTTTCAGAGGAAACGATCCGCGGCTGCCGCCGGTGAAGCGCCGCGAGGCAGCGTACTTCCAATACGCCGCGTGCACCACGATCTCCCAGATGTTGTGACGCTTCGTTCCGGGCCGCCAGGCAGCTTGCCTGGCGGAGACCCGCCGGACGGAACCGCGGAGGTTCGTGCCGTGCCAGGATGGCCGGTTGTACGCCTGATCGAGAATCGCCAGAAGTTGCGAGACGTCCGCTGTCATGAGTCAGTCGCGGGCGCCCCACCGCCCCGCTCCGCGCTACTCGCGGCATTATCGCTGCCCGGGACGGCGCGGCATCTCATCCTTTGAGAATCGGGGCAATGGGTCCGGCCGCATCGCGAGATGGTAAACCGTCGCCGCGACGACGATGGCGGACTTGATCACGTCTTCTTCGACGACGCGCTCATACGTGTCGAGATTGGTGTGCCACGTGGCGGTGTCGTACTCGATCGGGTCCTGCAGCACGTTGATGCCCGGCAGTCCGGCTTCGTTGAAGGCCGCATGGTCGGACGAGCCGCCCTGGCGGCTTCGGGTATTGGTTGCGCCGAGCACACCAAGGTCCTTGAAGGGTGCGACCACCTCACCGACGGCGGTTGCGGCTGCTGCTGGCCCGAACACGGTCAGCGATCGCGCCCGGCCGGTGCCGGAGTCGATGTTCACGTAGCCGGCGAATTTCGAGTATGCAGGCTTGGGATCTTCGAAGGTGCCGAACTGCTGCGCGACATACGCACGCGATCCACGCAGTCCCTGCTCCTCGCCGCTCCACAACGCCACGCGAATCGTGCGGCGAGGCGTCACGCCGATGGCCTTGAGGATTCGCGCGGCCTCCATGACGACCGCGCACCCGATGGCATTGTCGGTGGCGCCCGTCGCAGCGTGCCACGAATCCAGATGGCCGCCGAGCATCACGACCTCGTCGGAGGTACCCGGGATTTCAGCGATCGTGTTGTAACTCGTCCGCCCCTCGGGGTAGAGACGATTGACGATATCGAACTCGAGCTCTACCGGCCGGCCATCAGCGAGCAGACGCGAAATCCGGCCATAGTCTTCGTTGCGGAGCACGACCGTCGGCACGGCTTTCCCAGGATCGTAGGTACTGTTCGCAAAGGCGCGGATCTGACCGTGATCGCGCGCGGCATCGTTGATGCGGACAGGGACGCCGTTGTCCTTCAGGAACTGGTAAAGCTGTTCGGCGATCTGAGTGTTCGTCAGCACCTGGGGCCCCGGCGGCTGCTGTTGTTGGGCGGGCGGCGTCCCTCGGGCGGGGCCCTGCGCCGGTCCCCCAGGCGGAGGCCCGGCGAGAATCTGCAGCACGTCGCGATCGTCGCGACGTTCCGGTGCATCGTTGAATGTCACCAGCACACGCTGGTGCGCACCGACGAGCACGATCTTGCCTTTCACCGTGTTCCTGAGCGCTTCCAGATGCGCTGTGAGCTGCTCTTTCGTGGGACGGACCGGCAGCGTGATCTGAACCGCTTCGGCTCTCACAGGTCCGTCGGTCCCGGGCGTCCATCCCAGCGCTTCTGCGACGAGATGATCTTTGACCGGCGAGACGATGTGGGCAGAGAGGCGCTCGTTGAGCCAGCCTGGATTGACTCCAGTCCCACGGCTCGAGCCGTCCATTCTGCAATCCCCACGACGCCATCTGCTGGATTGCCCAGTCTCCTGCTGCCTTCAGGTTGGGCGAGCCCGTCGGCCGCGGCCCATACAGGTCGGTGAGCATCTGGACGGTCTTCAGAATCTGGGAGTTGGTGGTCGCCTCCTGCCGGATCTTCCAGTACACATCGTGATCAATCCGCTCCTGCGCACCGACAGACACAATCGTGCCGAACAGGAGAACGGAAATGATCCGCATCTTCATGTCACACCTTCAGGTTGGCTGCCCAGGCGTCGAGCGAGGTCGGGCGAATGCCGAACTCACGCGCAAGGCCTGCGATGTCGACGTTGTAGCCCACACGCTCGAACCATTCGAGCATCACGGCAAAATCTTCGCTGTTCTTGCGAACCTCGGAAACTGGAATCTGCACGAACGTGATCGAACGTCCCAGCGCGCTGCTGAGCGCAGCGGCCGCCTCGGGCATCGTCCGTTCGTCGCCGGCGATGTCGATCTCCCGGCGGTTCAGCTTCGCGGCGTCGGTGAAGGCGCGCGCACCGTACTGACCGATATCGTCGACCGCGATCATCTGGAGCCTCGTCGTCGGTCGCAATGCCGCGTAGAGATTGTCGCCGTTCACGAACCACGGCGTTGGAAGATTCTCCATGAAGAATACCGGCCGGAGAATCACGTGCGAGGGGAACTTGAGCCCGCGGACCGTTTCTTCAATCCGGAATTTGTTGTCGAAATGTGGAATGCCCGTGTTCCGATGCGCCGATCCAACCGAACGTATAGACGTAGTGCTGGACGCCCGCCTCTCGGGCACGCTGGGCAATCCGTTTGCCCTGCTCTTCCTCGCCGGCGACTCCTGCCTCCCACGTGTTTTGAACGGCAAAGACACCCCACATCCCGGTCAGCGCCTTCTTCAACGATGCCGGATCGTTCAAATCTCCCTGAACGATTTCTGCGCCAGTGTCGCGCGCGATCGCCTTTGCCGCATCGCTTTCCGGCTTACGCGTCATCGCACGGATGCTGAAGCCTTTACCCCGTAACGCGCGCGAGGTCGCCCCACCCTGTTTGCCGGTTGCACCCGTGATCGAGCACGGTCCGTTCGTTCGCCATGTTCGACTCCTGCCCGAGCTACCAGCTCCCGGCTAGCCCTTTGGACTTTGGACTTTCGACTCTGGAGTGCTGTCTCGTCCAATCATTTTCATCGCGAGCGCCATCATCGCACCCACGTCGGCGACATTGGCCGGGAGCACGATCGTGTTTCCCTTTTTAGCCAACTCGCCGAATTCCCCGATGTACTGCTCGGCGACGCGCAACTGCACCGCTTCGTAGCCGCCCGGCAGCTTGATGGCCTCGGCCACGCGGCGGATACCTTCCGCAGTTGCGGTCGCGACCGAAGTGATCGCGGCGGCTTCGCCTTCCGCCTCGTTGATCTGCTGCAGCTTGCGCGCCTCGGACTGCTTGATTACTTCCTGCTTCATGCCTTCGGCGGTGTTGATCGCCGCGTCGCGCGTGCCTTCGGAAGTGAGAATCACCGCGCGCTTCTCGCGCTCGGCCCGCATCTGTTTCTCCATCGCCGCGAGAATGTCGGCGGGCGGCGTGATGTTCTTGATTTCATAACGCAGTACCTTCACGCCCCAGGCCTCCGAAGCCTTGTCGAGCTCGCTCACCACGGCGGTGTTGATGTTCGTGCGCTCCTCGAACGTTCTGTCGAGATCGATCTTTCCAACCTCACTGCGAAGCGTTGTCTGGGCGAGCTGGCTGATCGCAAACATGTAATCGGAGATGCCGTAGGACGCGCGCTCGGGGTTCAGCACCTTGAGATAGAGCACGCCGTCGACGCCGACCTGCACGTTGTCGCGCGTGATGCACACCTGCGCCGGAATATCGACGGCCGTCTCCTTCAAGGAGTGCCGGTAGCGAAGCACGTCGACGAACGGCAACAGGACGTGGAACCCCGCGTTGAGAATCCCGTGAAACCGGCCGAGGCGCTCGACGACGTAGGCGCTCTGCTGCGGGACGACCACAGCGGTCTTCGCCACAACGATCAGCACGAGAATCGCAAGGATCAGCAGGGCGAGGAGACTACCGTTCATGGGCGCTCGCTTTCCGGTTTGAGAAATAATCATGAGGCGATCAACTTCAACCACTCTGCAGCGCTGGCCGCGCTCGATCGTCTTCGAATCCCGGTTGCGTGCCGACCAGACAGTGCCGCGCAGCTCAGCCCGGCCGACGCCCCCGGCGGGAATATCTTCAAGGGGCAACGCCGTGTCGCCGACGAGCGAATCGACATCCGGCCCGACCTGATCGAGCTGCAACCATTTCAGAAGACGGCGTGCGGAAAAAAAGAAGGGAGCCGACCGAGATCAGCGAAAACAGGAGCAACTGCACCCACACCGGGCCCGCGACATCGAGAACGTGCAGGCCCGCAATGGCGAGGGCGGCGATACCGAAGAAGATGACGTAGAAGCCGCCCGAGGCCGCCATCTCGAGCGCGACGAGGATCAGTCCGATGACCAGCCAGTGCCACCACAACATTTGCGGCGCCCTCATTGTAACCGGTCAGGCCGTTCCAAAGTCGACAGTCGACAGTCGACAGTCGCTAGTCGACAGTCGGCAAGATCATCTTTTCGATCACGATTTCGTCGATGTACCGACCGTCGATCTTCGCGTGACGTTCCGCCGTGCCCACGATGCGAAACCCCTGGCGCAGATACGTTTGCAGGCCCGCATCGTTGTCCGCACGGACGTAGCTGAAAATCTTCTCGTATCCCTTGCGCCGGGCCGCGTCAAAGGTGGCCGAAAAGAGCTGCCTGGCAATGCCCTGTCTCAGGCAATCGAGGTCGACGTAGGTGCCGATGACGCCAACGTGATCGAAAGCATGAGTGAAATCGGCAAATGGCGAGATGTCCTGAAACCCGACGACCTGACGGGTCGCGCCGTCGACGGCAACCAGGAAAATTCCTCGAGGAGGAAAGTCGCGAATGAAGCGGCGCTCCTGCTTCGATCGTGACCGGCGTGTCGAACGCTGTATACGTCCGTCTGGCGATGATCCGGTTCAGGATGCCCGCGATGGCTTCGGCATCTGCCTCGCGGGCATCCCGAATCTCAATCATCGACGACTGTCGACTAGCGACTGTCGACTAGCGACTGTCGACTTACTTCGCCAGCGGATCCGGCCTCAACTGGAAGTGCATCACCTTGCTGGTCGTGCCCTTTCCGGTCTCCATATGGAACGGCGCGCGCGTGCTGATGGTCGCCCACAGGCCTCTGCCCTTCCATCCGCGCGCGGGATCGTCGATGCGGCCATCCATCCATTTCGTGTAGAACCCGAGCGGATACGGGACGCGCATCACGACCCAGTTGCCCTCTTTCAGCGCAAGCAGACCTTCTGATGCATTGCCCGTGTTGATCGGGGTGTTCGCGCCAAGGCCAGACGTGTCGAACTGATCGACCCACGTGTAGTAGCTGCCCTCGGTGCTGCCATTGTCTGTCACGCCTTTGAATTGCGGCAAGGGCTCGGGATACAGGGTCCACCCTTCGCGGCAGTGCTGCCCCGTTGCCTTCGGACCGTTCAACGGTCCCTTGCACTTTCGCCGATCGAAGCTCGCCATGTGCCCGCTCGAAAGAGCTGACCACATGATTCCGTTGCGATCGACGTCGCCGCCGCGCGGCGAGAATCCAAGCACGTCGGCCTTCGGATCGGTCGATCGCCGGCAGCTCGTAGATTTCCGTCAGCGCCGTCTCCGATGGATTCGGGCCGGGAATGACCCGCATGATGGCGCCCGGGAACCCGAGCGACGATCCCCCAGATCGAACCGTCCGGCGCCGGGGAGACTGCGTAAAACGGCGCGCTGATGCGCCGATCCTTTGTGGGATCGAGCGGCTGATCAGGCTCAGTCCAGGCATCTCGCTTGCCATTCCCGTTGGTATCAACGATCAACGGCGTCCAGCCCTGCGATGCAACCTCATCGCCGGTCTGGTCGAACATCTTCGTGTTCAGCCAGCCCAATACCTGCCCGCCTCCGCTCGTCCACAGCGTGCGGTTGGCGTCTTCACCAAACATCAGGTGATGCGTGGAGTAGCACGTGCCGATGTGCGTCAGCTTTTTCGTCTGCGGGTCGTACATCTGCAGATGGCGGCTCGCGTTGTTGACCGGAAACACTTTCGCCGACGGATGCGTCGATCCAGCCTTGCAGAGGTCTGGATTGTCGGACGGCCTTACGGCAGACGTCAGCCACAGACGCCCTTTCTCGTCGAGCATCGGATTGTGCACGTTGTTCTTGCTCGTCCAGATCGACCTCGTCGTCCCAGTATGGAGACGGTGCCGGCATTGCCGGGTTGGTCGGCGGCGTCTTCGGATCGCGCACAGACAACGGAACCCGGGTGACCGTGTGGCGAATGGGATCGAGCACTGGAACGTAATCGGAGCTGAGCTCGAGCGCGCCGTAGATCAATCCGTTCGCGTTGATGCGCGGATTCCGGCGATCGGTCGATACCGAGTCGTGCAAGTACGATTTCGGATCGGCCCAGTCCCATTGCGTGATGACGATATTGCGTTCGAGACCACGCGGGCGCGGCGGCGCCGGTGGCACCTCGCCGGCGGCGATTCGATCGGTCCAATCGGCGAACATCTCGAGCACGCGGCGGCGGCCGAAGTTGTTGAGTCCTGCGCTCATCCCGCCGCCCGCCTGACCCGATTGAATCGCGCCGGTCCCAGGCGGCAACCGAAGACGAGAAGTTCCCGAGCACCTTCGGGATCTCGCGCATCGCCTTGTTGCCGATCTGATGGCAGGCGGTGCACCCGCCCGATTTCACGCTGCGCAGCCACTGCGCCTGGCTCCGCATACCCGTCGCGATCCCGTTGCCGGTATCACCGGTACCTGGGAACTCGCTCTTGTCCGGAATTTTCATCAGGGAGAGCCAGTAGCCAGCCGGGTAATACTGCGCCGCTGCGTGAGGGTTTGGAGCGACCACAGCCGTGAGGTTCATCACCTTGCCGGCCACCGTCTGCGTTTTGGGCGAGTCGATCAACCCGTAGCCGCGAACCCAGACGCTGTAATTGGCCTTCGGGAGATCGGGGATCAGATACTGTCCGCGATCGTTCGTGACGACGATCTTCACGAATTTCGTCGGCAGGTCTGTTGTTTCCGCGATGACCCAAACGCCCGCTTCCGGCCCTTTCGGGCCGGTGACCACTGCCGCCCAGATCATCGTTGTCTACCGCTACGGTTGCTCCGCCTGCCTGGCGCGCGCTCATCGGATTCCATGAGGCAACGAGCAGCGCGATTCCGACGAAGGCAACGAATACATACGACAGGCGCCGAACTTTCATATGCCCTCCTGACTTTCGACGATGGACGATGGACGATGGACGATCGACGACTCGACGATGGTTCACCATTTCCCCTCCGTACAGCACCTTTCCCGGGCCGGGCAGGGGTCATCTGGTGGCCATCGAATACAACCTGGCCGTTCACGATAACGGAAGAGAAGCCTGTCAGCATACTGATGCGGCTTCTCGAAGGTCGCCATGTCGCGCACGCTTCGCCGGATCGAAGATCGCGATGTCGGCTTTCATCCCCGGCCGCAGAATGCCTCGATCGTTCAACCGCAGGCGCTGCGCGGGGAACGAGGTCATCTTGCGAATCGCGTCTTCGAGCGTGATCGTGTTCCGCTCGCGCACGTACACGCCCAGCACGCGCGCGAACGTGCCGTAGCTTCTCGGATGCGGCACGCCTTCTCCGAAAATCTGCACCCAGCCGTCGGACGCGATCATCGTCGCAGGGTGGCGCATGATGCGCTCGAGATCCTGCTCGCTCATCGCGTGATAGACGCCCTGGCAGCTTCCCTGCTCGACCACCCACATGGCGGCTTCGGCGCCGTTCTCGATCGTCGGCTCCAGCCCGCGCAGTCGCGCGACATCCGCCAGGTTTTTCCCCGCCATCGACGCGTCGAAGTCGCAATGAGCGAGGAAAACGTTCTTCGGATCGCCGCCGCCACGTTCTTCTCGAATGATGCGAACGGTCTCGGCGCCGATCTCCTTTCGCGTCGCGGGATTTTTCAGGCGGCCGAGCATTTGTCTCGCGACCGCCTTCCTGCGCCCATTGGGGCATCATCGACGCGACGAAGGCATTGCTCGACGCGGTGTAGGGGTACTGGTCGCTCGTCGCGTCAACTCCTCGAGCGCGCGCGGCTTCGAGAAGCTTCAGGGTCTCGACGCTCTTGCCGTAGTTCTTCGGCCCGACGATCTTGTGGTGGGTCACCTGCGTCGGCAGCCCGCCCTCCTCGCCGATGCGAATGGTTTCGCGCACGCTGTCGAGCACGCCGAACGCTTCGTCGCGCATGTGTGAGATGTGAATCCCGCCGTATCGGCCCGCGACTTCGCGCAGCTCGATCACCTCTTCGATCGGCGTAAACGCGCCTGGCACGTAGAAGAGACCGGTGCTGAGGCCGAACGCGCCGGCTTTCATCGCCTTCCTCGACAATCGATCGCATCTTGTCGAGCTCCGCCGGCGTCGGCCGTCTGTTCACCGTTCCCGAGCACCGCCGCGCGTACGGATCCCTGTCCGATGAAGCTTCCGATGTTGATCGACTTCTGCAGCGCGTCGAGCTTGGCAAGGAACGGCGCGAACGGAACAGGCGATCCGCCGTCGGGCCCTTCGATGATCGTCGTCACACCTTGCCGGATGTAATTGTCCGCCGACGGAAGCTGGAAGATGTTCTCGCGCGCGTGGTTGTGAATGTCGATGAACCCGGGCGTCACCGCCTGGCCGCCGGCATCGATCACATGCGTCGCGGGCTCGGCAATCGCCGGCGCGATGCGGACGATGAGCGTCGCCGCGGATGCCGACGTCAGCGCGGTACCAGGGACTGCCGGTTCCATCGAAGATGCGCCCGTTGCGGATCACGAGATCGAAGGGCTGCGGCGCCTGCGCGTAGTGACTCGGCTAACGATCGCTGCCGGCGACGACAATGCCGAGACTGAATGCAGCGACTTTCGTTCTTCATCGGAGCCTCTCTGCACGAGAAATTCGAGGCTTCGTCTGTGCTGCCGGACCCCTTGTAAACGGCAACCTGCGGATACGGGCACAGCGGGCGCGTACGGTCGATCTTTCCGTCGCGTGGAATGTGAGGCGATGATCTGCTCGGGCGCACGCCCTGCGCCATCCACTGCTCGATGGCGCCAACCTTGTCGAACGTGTCGGTGCCGACTCCGCCCTGACAATGGTTCATCCCCGGCACCATGTAGAGCTGAATGGATTTTCCCACGGCATCTGCCGCCAACAGCGTCGACGACGCGTGTGAAGTAGTTGACGCTGCTCGATGCCGGCACCTGCTGATCGTTCCACCCGTGATACATCAGAAGCTTACCGCCTCCCGCGAAGAACGGTTTGAGGTTGGGGCTCGGCGTATTCAGCACTGCCGCCATCGTGTCCAACAGGACCAGGTCCGCATCCCCGTTGAACCGCGATGGCTCCCACGCCGGATCCTTGGCCACGAGATACTTGAACGCTTCGGCCGCGTTGCCAAACGGCTGTGGTCCTGCCAGCGATCCCCAGTTCAGCTCCGACCCGGGCACCAGCAACGGCGAGTATAAGACTCGTCCCGGTCCGCGGATGCTTGACATCCGAATACAGCGCCCGTGCCGTTTCGACCTGTTCGACGGTCAGGCAGGACGGGCCGTCGGCATCTTTGCACTGCAGCACCTTCGGATCGAAACGGCAGCTGCGAGGGTTCTCGAGCACGCCGTCTTTCACGCCGTCGCGCTGCATCGCACGCGTCCATGACCGCCCTGTGAATCGCCGGATACTTCTCGGGCGGAATGTAGCTCCCGGCCGATCGATGAACAATTCGATGCGCCAGCAGCCTGACGCCATGCAGCCGCGCGCGCGGGTCCGGCGACGCGCCCGCGATGATCGCGTCGAAGTCGGCCGGGTACATGGATGCCAGCGTCAGCCCCTGATTTCCGCCCGTCGAGCAGCCGTTCCACATCGCGGCGCGTCGCGCTCCGTGCCGTAATGGGCGTCGACGATCGTCTTGGCGTGAACCGCCATCTCGTGCAGGGATCGATGGGCGTAATCAACGAGCTTCTCCGGATGGCCCACCGAAAACGAGGCCCCTGGCGTCGAATGGCCGGTGTCCGTGCTGGCAGTCGCATAGCCGCGCGTCAAAGCAGCGCCCATGGGTCCGTACGCAATCGTGCCGCCCCATCCACCGTTTCCCACCGCCTGAAATTTTCCGTTCCAGCCGGAAGACGGCAGCCACACTTCAATCTTGATATCTGAATCGGGCAGTGGGTTTCGCCGTTAGCGCGACACGGCAAAAGGCGGGAAGCGATGCTCATCGCGCGGGCCCCGCCTGGCGCAGTAAATGCACCCGGCGGCTACCTGGCTCGCAGAAGTCACGGTCGCATTCGCCAGCCGCATCGTTGCCAGCCTGCCGCACGTCGAAGGACCAGGATTCCCATTCTCTTGCGCCTGCGCGGATAGCACGAGGACGACCCAGACTCCGAGCACGCGGACGACCTTCATACGGCCTCCTTAAAAGCCTTCGCGCAGTTCCAGATTGGCTTCAATTTCTTTCTTTTCGCGATGAACAGGCAAGAGCTTTTTCTGCACCATCAGCGGCAGCTGATCCTCCAGATGGGGCGAGCCCGGCTGCGTGGCATTGCCATACCCCAGCAGGCATTGCGCCCGCTGCCTCCGGGCGAACTCGATGGCACAGACAATCGTCTCGCCGCTCGCCGCATAGTACTTGTTACCCTTCGCGTCGCGTAAACGCGATGGTCCGAAACAGACCCGACCCTCCCGGCCCGCCGTTGCCTGGCAAATCGGCGTTTCCACTGGCAAAGCGGAAGACATCGCCCCACTTCACGTCGAGCGCACCGTACCGGGCCCGGCATTCGTCCGCGGCGGCGGACAACGCGGCGGCGGCCGAGGCCGGATCGGCGAGTCCGTGGGCTGATTCGAGCGGTCGATCGGGGTCGTACTTCACTCGAAGCTTGTCCGCCATGCCGCCGCTGGCGGCGGAGAAATAACGGTCGACGAACATCTGAAAAAGGACGGCGCCGCGGCTGTCGACATCGGTGTGACGATCCCAGTTTGCGAGCACGCGCGCCGCTTCTGTTCCGTCCGCCGCCTTCAGAAGATCGGGAAGCACCCTGTCGGCGAGCTCCATTCTCGTCGAGTGCTTTTTCGCAATCAGCTGTTCGAAGGTCGATCTTGCGGTCCTTCGGTAATCATCCGCAGCGAGCGAAGCGTCCGCATCTGTGGCAGCGTCTCGCCGGTCGGCGCGACATATGCCGGATACTTCGAGCGATCGACCTGAGGCAAGCGTCATCAACCAGGGCGGCTCGTTGGCATTCTGATGCCACCCGCTCGCGGGATCGATCGACTTTGGCAGCTCGTCGAACGACAGATAATCGGTCCACAACGTGTCCGACGTGTCACCTGGGACCACTCTCGACCAGTACTGATAATCGTGGATGCGGCGCCTTGGGCACCAGCCCGTCGAACACGAACATGATGTGGCCCTTGTCGTCGGCGTAATTGGCGTGCCACATGGGGACCGACATCATCCGCAGACGCCGACTGAAATTCTTCGAGTGTCCGTGCTTCGCCCATGCGGAACCACTGCTCGAGCATCTTCGGCCGGTCGAGCCCTGCGACACGCATCGCAATCGTGACGCCGTTCTCGTCGAACACGACCGGCCCGTGGACGCTGCGGCGAATCTCGAGCCGCTCTTCCCGCAGCGTGCCGTCCGCCTGCCGAATCTTCAGCGTTCGAGTCTCGCGATCGAACGGGCGGCGAGCGCACCGTCGAACATGTATTCCCCGTCCCTGACGGTCAACCGGTAGAAGTCGACCGTGTCGATCGTGTTGACCGTGCGTCCCCAGCCGGTAGTGGCGGTTGAAGCCGACGACTGCAACAGGAAAGCCGACTTGAGGCGCACCAACCTGGTCGAAGTCGGGGCCGACCAGATGAACCTGCATGTACCGGTAGAACGTGTTGCCCCACGCAAGGTGCGGATTGATGATGAGCATCGCGTTGCCGCTCGCGGATCGCGCAGGTCCGATGGCCCACGTGTTCGATCCCGCAGCTGATCTCCTCTTCAGTTGCGGGGACCCCGATGCCCCGCGTCGGCTTCGCGGCCCGTTCTTCGCAACAGTTGCGAGACTTCAGTGTTCATTCGCGCGCGCGAGCCCATATAGCCGTAATGGACCGCCCGCAGCGGGTGCTGAACGACATCCACTCCCGAGACGGGCAGCACCACTCGGTACTGCAGGACTGACCGCGTTCGGGTTCTTTGCGGCAAATTCGTTGATGCCGCGGGCGAACTCGTCGAGATATCTTGCGAAAGTGCAGATCCTGGGCGTCGTACCAGCTTCTGGCGCGCTCGGGAACGCCGTTCAGCTGAACCCATCGATCGAGCTCGAGATTCGCCTCACCGCCCCAGTATTCCGCCGCCCTGCCTCGCGATTCTCCGTACAGCCGGAGCAGGAGATCCGCATGGTTTCGCATCTGCGCCCAGCCGTGTGCGAAGAACATCGACTCGCGATCGGCCGCGTAGATGTGCGGGACGCCGTAGCGATCCCAGAGGATCTCTGTCCCGGGAGCCGCGACCGTTTGCGACGCCAACAGGAACGCTGCCAGCACCTTCGTCATAATGCGAAGACCTCCACGGGATTGCCCCACAGTTGTCCCACGATCGGGGTCACGGCATCGACTGCACCCGTCGTCCAGAACTTCACTGATCCAGCGGTGGACGCAGAGCGCAGCAGCCTACCCGCTTCGAGCCGTCTGCGAAGGTGACGCGCGACCGCTGTGGCAGGATCGATCACCTCGACCTCCGATCCGGCAATCTCCTGTATCAGCGCGGTCACGAACGGATAATGAGTGCATCCGAGGACCAGGATGTCTGCGCCCTGGTCGACGAGCGGGCGCACGTAGCGTTTCACCATCGAGCGCGTCTCATCGGAGTCGAGCTGTCCTTTGTCGACCTGATCGGCCAACCCGGGGCAGGGTTGAATGAGGAACCTGACATCTGGTCCGTAGCCGGCAAGCAGCTTTGCCATGTTGGGGCCGGACAGCGTCCCCGTCGTCGCCAGCACACCGACGACGCGAGAGCGGGTTCATCGTTGCGGCAGGTTTGACCGCCGGCTCGATCGCGACAATTGGAACATCAAAACGGGCGCGAAGTGACGCCACGGCAAACGACGTCGCGGTGTTACAGGCGACCACGACCGACTTGACTCCTTGTTCGATGAGAAACCGGGTCAGGAGCGTCGCACGTTCAGCGACGAAATCCCCGTTGCGGTCGCCATATGGAGCGGATCCCGAATCGGCCACGTAAATCAGGTCTTCGCCTGGCAGCTCCGCGCAGATGGCTCGCAGCACCGAGAGACCTCCCACTCCTGAATCGAATACGCCAATAGGCCGATCCACGGCCGAATCTTACTTCCTGACGGCCGCCGACACTGCCGCGAAGGTCGGGATCAAGCAAATCAACAAGCGCTGAAACAATTTCGCTATCAGCACCGTCTTGCGTGTGTGAGCTCGCATTGTAACGCCACCTCGGTCCCGCTCGAACACTTCCGGACGCTCAATCCCAGAAACGGACGCGGGAATGTTGGAACCACGACATTTCACGCAATTTGTGATGGCACATGGGTTGAACCCCCGATCATCCATTCACCGGTACGGCGTGGAGGCGTAATTACAAACAGAAGGCAGGGCAACGTTGACGAAAGGAGTCGCGTCTAACGGTCATGAAACTTGATGTGCTCGATGCGGCCGTTGCAGCCGCGTCATATGTCGTCATCCTTGGCACCACGCCGGCATTCGCTCAATCGGGCGTGACAGAGCTCGGTCGTGGCCTCACGTCTCTCACGTCCGTGCGCGAGTACGTGGCGACCGAGGCGGTGCCGCGGCAGTTGTCGCTCCCGGCAAACCTGACCGTGTCTCCCATGTACCGTCCGCTCCTCGAGGACATGCTGCGTCAATCTGCAACATTCCGCCGGCAGTGTCTGCGAATAGCAGGCGAGCCGCACTTGACGGTCGAATTGCAGATTGCATCGGCGCCATGGCGATCTGATATCAGAGCACAAACCGACATCAGGCGGCACCCGGGAGGACGTCTTCATGCGTTCATCCAGATCTTCCCGCTCCACGACAACGTGGAGTTGATCGCGCACGAGATCGAGCACGTCATCGAGCAGCTCGACGAGGTCGACCTCAAATCCCAGGCACGGCTCCCCGACACGGGAGTGCGCTCCATTTCCGACGACCGGCACGTGTTCGAAACGAAGCGAGCGCTCCGGGTCGGGCAAAAGGTCACTGGAGAGGTTCTGGCGCTCAGCAGACGGTAGCCAGCATGCGAGGCATCACTGTTGCGCTCGCACTGAGCTCGATGCTCACGATCGAGCAGAGAGATCCCAGGAGATCTCACGTCGACCCTCCATCGGCTGCGGTGAGCGCCGACGGCCGGTATGTGGCGTTCACGACATTCTCACAGCTGGCGCCGGCCGACGTCGACACCTGCCGTGATGTCTACGTGCTGGATCGCCGCGACAATCGTGTCACGCTGGAAAGCCGGCGGTTCGACCGTTACCAGTCGTCGGACAGCTCGCACCCGGCGATCAGCGGCGACGGACGCTTCGTCATCTACGAGACCGGCGCCCACATTGCCTTGCGAGACCGGCGTGAGGAAACCACGCGCATTCTGGGAGAAGGACGTCAGCCCTCAATCAGTTCGAGCGGACGCGTCGCGGCGTTTACGTCGGATGAGGCAAAAGATATCTTCGTGTGGGAAATCGACAGCGGCACGCTCTCTCCTCTCGGTAAGGGAACCGAACCCGCGGCTCACGGGCTGCCGGTCACTCCGAGCCTGGATCACGATGGCCGCTACCTTGCGTTCTCCGCTGGGGGCTCGATCTACGTGCGGGACCGGCAAACGCAACGGACCGAACGCATCGCGGATGGGTGGGATCCGGCGATCAGCGCGGACGGCCAATACATCGCGTACGTCGCGCGAGAGGGAAAGATCCCCAATGTGGTCCTCATGGACAGAATCACCAGGAAATCACAGGTCATCAGCCGAAGCTGGAAGCGCCGCGACGGGAACGGCGCCAGCGTCAATCCCGTCATCTCGGCCGACGGCCGAGTCGTGGCGTTTCAATCCGAAGCCTCGAATCTCGTCCAGGGTGACGACTTCAATCTGCTGTGGGATGTGTTCGTGTTCGACCGCAAAGCCGGGGCGAGCCTGCGCGTGAGCGAGGATCCCGATGAAGGCTGGATGGAACCCAGCGGGGGTCCGGCGCTCGACGCCGCAGGCGCCATCGTCGCGTTCTCGTCCAGGCATCCGACGGACGCCTCCGACAAGAAGAACGATTTCGATCTGTTCGTCGCGAGCGTTCAGTAACTATTCCTTTTTCCTTGTTCCTTCTTCCTTACAAAAGCAGTGTCAGAAGATGTACCTGATTGACATCTGCATACGCCGCTCGTTTCGCGCCGCGGTGACCTTGCCGAAATTCGTGTCTGTCTGGGCGCCCGTGGTCGCGTTGAAGCTGGGCGTATTGTCGATGTCCTGGAACGATACCTGGTTGAACAGGTTATAGATCTCCAGGCGATATTGAAGCTGCTGGGTGTTTTTGATCCGGATGTCCTTGAAGAACGAGAGATCGTGGTTGTGCCACCCGGGCTGCGTGAACTTCCACTGGCGGCAGTCGTTACCCACCTGGCCCCGCGCCGTCAGCGGTTTGATCGCGTCGGCGTTGAACCACCGGTCGATCGACCGCTCGCCCCGCGGCAGCTCGAGCTCGCCGACGACATCGTACAGGCCGCACTGCTCGCCGCCGCCAGTGAACTCGAAGCCCGGGCTGTAGGGGACGATGCCCGTGAGGGTTCCACTGGTGGTGCCGATGGTGCCTCGACCACCGCTGCCAAAAGTACCTGATGCCCGAGATCCGCCAGTTATCAAAGACCCAGCGGACGGCTTTGTTCCCGCCGAACGCCGGACTTGCCGGCGGCAGCTCGAACTGATAGGACGCCACGAGCACGTGCTCCTGGATGTCCCTCCGCTGATCGATATTCGGCAAGGTCACGTAAACGTCGTTGTTCCCGTAGGTGTCTTCATAGCCGCGTGCCCAGGTGTAGCTGCCGGCCATCTCGAATCGACCGGTGAACCGCCGGGTGACCTGCATCTGCAGCGAGTCGTAGGACTGCCAGCCGGTCGGAGTGCTGATCTCGATGTCGTTGAAGCCGAGGATGGGCCTCAGGAACGCGTCGGGCAGCGCGCCGGGGTTGGCCGGCGACGCGGCGATGGTCGTGTCACGGTTCTGCGGCAGAAACCGCGCACCATTTGGAATCTGGTTCTCGTTCCGCTCCCGGGTGACATACTTCGTCCGCGAGCCGACATACGCTGCATCGACGACGACGTTGCGGCCGATCTCGCGCTGAATCGCGGCTGTGAAGCGATAGTTGTTCGTCCGCTGGTTGTCGGTCCGCACGGGCCCGCTGGTATTCGGCACCAGCGCCGTCGCCGACGTTCCGGTCAGGTACGAATCCAGATCGGTGAAGAGGATCTCTCTGTTGTAGCGGAATGCGGCGTTTCCACCGCCTTGCTGTTGGCTGTTGCCTGCATAGCTGTCATGAAACGAGCCGCCGGCCACGCGCACGACCGT
Organism: Vicinamibacterales bacterium; assembly: GCA_963775345.1. Lineage (GTDB taxonomy): Bacteria > Acidobacteriota > Vicinamibacteria > Vicinamibacterales > JAMQPK01 > JAMQPK01. Next base: position 298,372 of record CAVZIS010000006.1, on the reverse strand, counting down.
TTTCGGATTCGGTGACCAGGCCAGACCGAAACGGGGGTCGAACTGAATCGGCGGAGGTTCGATGAAGCCCTCGTCGCCGTTCTCCAGATAGTTGCCATCGCGCTGCGTGACGAAGCCGTTGATCTTGCACGGCGCATCCGGCGTGATGACGCCGCAGGTGTAGCCGGTCCCTGGCACGATCTGCCCGATGTAGGTCTGCGGCAGGATTTGCCCCGTGTTCGGGTTCTGCGCACGACGGCCCTGTGGGGTCGTCACCGGCCGGAAGAACACCGGCGGATTGCCACCCCACGTCGGATCGAACCGCTCGAAGGTGAATGCCGAGGCCTCACCGGCCATCGTGTTAGGGGCCGCCCATCTATACATGCGGACGCCGATGTCGAGCGTCAGCTTCGGATTGACCTTCCAGGTGTCCTGGACAAACCAGGCCCACGCCCGCTGCCGCCGGTCGTCGGGTACGCGGCCCATCGACTCGGTGTAGTTGCGCATATGGCCCAGTACAGCGTTCGCATACGCATATTGCGTGCTCAGCGGATCGTTGTTGTCATGCGCAAAGTTGAACTCGCCGCCGAAGACGCCCGAGCGCGCCTGCCCGAAGAGCTCGTCCTCGCGCATGACCCCCATCTTGTACGTGTGCGGTCCGCGAGTGTGCGTCAAGTTGAGCGCCAGGTTGAAATTGATATCGTCGCCCGTGATCGGCCAGCGCCCATCGTAGAAGATGTCGGAGCACGGATTCACCTGAGCTCCCCCGCAATCGTTCGTGCCAGAGCCGCTGGGCAGCGCACCAAACCGCACGACCGGGATGAGGCCGAGCGGATTGTGTTGTGACGCGAACTGCCCGAGCCGCGCAATTTGCGGGTAGGTCGACCGCTGAATGCCGCGCAGCGCCGTGTCATCCTCCGGCGGCCCGTCTTCGACCTGATCGGAGAAGCCACCAGCGAACTCGATCACGGTCGATGAGTTGATCACGCGGGTGTAATCGGCTTTGACCGCATTGACAAAGAAATCGTAGCGTTGCCGCACGAGCCCCCATCGCGACGAGGCTCCTGCAACGTTCCAACCAACGCTCTTGGTAAACCAGTGCGAATATTTCACAGAAAGCGAGTCTGTTCTCGGTCGGACGGTAATCGACTCGAACCATCTGCTGGCGTCGCGGATGGTCGATGCTCGGCTCCTGATTGACGAAGTTGTATCCCGGCTCGCCGGTCGTGTTGGGCAGCGGCAACAGATTCAGCAGCGCCACGCCACGCTGATCCAGCCGGTTTGCTGGAATCACATTGCCGGGGAACTGCAGTCCGGTCAATGGATCGATCACCTGAATCAACGTCCCATCCGGCCTTCTCGTCTGCGAAAAGTCGCCGGCCCGCTCCCGCGAGGTCGGGAAGGTGTAGCGCCGCAGGATGTTCGCGTCTTTCAACTTGGTGTCGTCGACTGAATAGAAGAAGAAGAGCTTCCCGTTCGCCCCGGGCACTTTGGGGATAGGACCGCCCAGTGTGCCTCCCAGCGTCGAATAGCGATAGTTCGGCTTCGGAAGACCGGCGCGGTTGTTGAAGAAATTCGTCGCGTTCCACATTTCATGGCGTTTGTACCAGTATACCCGGTGCCGTGGTACTCGGCGCCGCCGTGCTTGGTGATGATGTTGACCTGAGCGCCACCCTTCAAACCGTACTCAGCGGTATACGCGCTCATCTGCACGTTGATCTCGGCGATCGCGTCCACGTTGGTCGCGTTGCTGAAGTTCGCCGCCGCCGCCGCCGTCGCCGCCGTTGATGCCATCGACGTAAATCGTTTGCCCCCGACCGCCCTGGATGTTCGGCACCGGTGTCGCGAAGCTGCCACCAAAGGTTTCCTGGTCGTTGGCGAGCAGCGCCACGCCCGGCAGAATCTTCAGAAACGAGATCGGATCACGACCGCGAATCGACAGGTTCTCGACCTGTTTGAGATCCAGAAGCGCCTGGTGCGATGTCTGGGTCGTGGCAACGACTTCGCCGACGGCGCTGACGGTCACCGCCTCGGCGAGCGACCCCACCTCGAGCCGCAGCGGCGGCAGCGCGAGACGATTGTTGGCCAGCACCATGTTGCTGCGCTGCTCGATCGGCCGGAAGCCGCTGAGCTCGACGCGCACGGTGTAGGGACCGGGCACCAGAGCCGGAAACGCGAACAGTCCGACTTCGTTGGTCACTGCTCGCCGTACTTCCTGCGTCTGCTCGTTGGTGAGGATGACATCGGCGCCAGGAACAACCTGGTCCTGCGCATCGACGACCGTACCCGACAAGGAACCGGAAGTTGTCTGCGCTGACGCATTGACGGCGAACAGCGACAAGGCTAAGACCAGCAGCCTGAAATACCTCATAGCCTCCCCCTTCTTGGCGGTATGTGCTGCGGAGAGGGCGGTACCTTACCGAGACCGCCGAAGGACTGTCAAGAAAAAATAAGAAGCTTGACCGGTAAAGTTAACCTACTTTACCGCTATAGCTAGCCCCGCGCGAAGAGACCGGGATCAGGGCACACGCGCAAGATCCCGGACGACCTCAAAATGAAACCGGACGAATCGGTGGAGCTCGCTCTCGAGAATCCGTTCCTGATCGCTGTGCGCGCCGAAGCCCTTGGGCCCGTCCTCGGCATCGGTTGCGGGGCCGATTCCGTAGCACTGGATACCCTTCTCGCGCAGATACGCCATATCGGTAGCGCCCGTGCTCATCGTCGGCAGAACAGTGGTGTCGTAGAGCCGGGCGAACGCCGATTCCAGAATCTTGAAGACCTCGGAATCGAGCCTGGCGCTGGACGTGGCCGGTCGCACGTCGCGCTTGATCCACTCGACCCGGATCGCGGGGTCGTTGACGACTTTTCGGACCTCGTTCAGGAACACGTCGGGATCCTGCCCAGACATGAGTCGTACGTCGAGTGTGGCTTTGGCTTCCGATGGAATCACATTGACGCGGTATCCACCTTGAATGATCGTCGGAGAAATCGAGCTCCGAACCGTTGACGCAAGTGCCGGCTCGTTCCTGGCGAAGTGGTCAACCGCTTCTGCTGCAGCTTTCGGATCGGTCCCGATGATCGCGCGATAGCGCATGGCCTCCGCAGGCGCTGAGATCGCGGCAAGGCGCGTGAAATATGTGCGTGTCGTCTCGTTCAGCTGGATAGGAGGCTTCCAGGTGGCAACCGCGGCAACGGCCTGGGCGAGCTTGAGCACGGCGTTTGTTTCGAGCGGAACCGATCCGTGACCGGCAACGCCCGTGGCCGTCGAGCTGCATCCCCCGCGGAATCTTTTCGGCAGTCTGAACCCGCGCGTAGCGCACCTGCCCGCCTCTGCGGAGGACACTTCCTCCTTCGGCGAGACAGTATTCCGCGTCTATCTCGGAGAAGTGCTGCTGCCACCATGAACTGAATGCCGACGCGCGTCGTGCCTTCTTCTCCCGCCTCGGCAAGGAAGATCACATCGCGAGCAAGCGGGACTGCCGACCGCTTCAGCAGCAGCATCGTCATGAGTGCGGCGGCCACGTTGTCTTTGTCGTCAACGGTGCCGCGGCCGTACACATACCCTCCGTTGCGTGTGGCGCTGAAAGGCGGGAACGTCCACTTGGCGGGATCGACGTTGACGACGTCGGTATGACCCATGATGAGGAGCGGTCGCTTCGATCCGTTTCCTTTCAAACGCGCGACGACGTTGAGGCGATTGGGCTCGAGCTCGAAGACTGTTGTGGCGATACCCTCGCGCTCGAGCACTTGCTTCAGGTACTCGGCCGCCGGCCTCTCATTGCCTGGCGGATCGCTCGTGTCGAACCTGAGCACGGCCTGAAAGTGCTCCATCGTCTCGCGCTCGATCAGCTGGCCAGTCGATTCCGGGAGATGTCTGCGCCATCAGCGCTGGGCCGATTGCAGCGATGACGCAGGACAAAAAACAAAGGGCGGCAATGGCTTATCATTGCCGCCCTTCATACCACGGTCCGGCTGAGGCCGGACACTACTTTTGGCGCGCGACTGAAGTCGCGCCCTACCAGCGTGAAAGTCGCGCCCTACCGAAGCGGATTCGGTGTGGCTTCGGCGGAGCAGGTCTCCGAGAATGTACTGCATGCCAGCGAGGAAGTGACCGACGATCTCCGGCTTCATGAATGTCTCCGTCATGTGGCCCATCGAGTTGTAGAACACGCGGCCCTTGCCGTACTCGCGGATCCATGCCACCGGGATAGACCTTGTCCGGGCGCTTGTACCCCGTCCAGGGCTTGTCGGTGTTCGCCGGCACCTTCTCGTCCAGATCGACGATGAGCAGCACGCGGACCTTGTCCCAACGGAGGCGGCCGTTGCCGTCGTGCTCGAACCGGTAGTACTCCTCGCGGAAAGGCAGGTTCTCGTAGTTGAACGGCCGCACGATTGCGTTCTCCTTGTCGTACACCTTCAGAATGCCGTTCTCGATTCGATGCGGCGCGCTCTGCGCGCCAATCATCTCGGCAAACTCGTCCCAATTCCGCGACGCCCACGGCGTGCCGTGAATGCCGCCAATGCCACCGCCTTCGTTGACATAGCGAACGAGATCTGCACGCAGCGCCGGGTCAGGGAGGAACTCGCCGACGATGCTGTTGAGGAAAATCGCGTCATATTCCTTGACCTTCGGATAGCGAAGGTTGGTCAGATCGTTGCTGAACACCGTCGTCCATGCACCAGTCTTTTCCCCCATCCGCTTGATCATGACGTTGGTGTGCGGAATGGTGTTGTGCGACATGCCCTCGAGACTCTCGATCACCAGCAGTTTTCGTCACCTTCTTCGGCGTGGCAGTACGGCTTGTTGGGAATGGCAGCATCGATCTTCGCGCGCGTCTCGGCGGCGCGTTTCTCGATTTCAGCCGGCGACAACGTCTCGCCGCGCGAAGGCGTCACGACATCGAACCGAATCGGGCGCGTTCTGGAAAACTCGATGAAGTTGGTGGCGTACGCGGGCTGCACGGCGGCCTCGAACGCGGCGACGGCAGGAAACAAATCAGCTGGCGTGTTCACGACGCCGGTAGTATCGAGCGTCATCGCCACGCCGCGGACGTCCAGGCGCTGCAGCTCGTTGAAGAAGTCCGCCAGATTCCCCACGCCTTTGCCGAGCGGAACGTTCCGGGCGCTCGCGCCGCGACCCGACCGATCGCGCAGGTTGACGTAAAGCAGCCTGTCCCGCACGCGCGCAACGCCTTCACGCGGCGAGATCTCCGTCCTGCGCCCACGCGCCAGTGTCGATGCCGACACCAAGCCGCCTGCTCCTTCCTTCCATCGCTTTCAGCGTCTCCGGCGAAGCTGTCCATCACGGCAACGTTGATGGTGAACTCCTCTGCGAGCGTATCCAGGTCGGCGAGCTGACTGCCGGCGGGCACGACAATCGTCGTCGCGCCCAACGCTTTCGCAAGCTGGAACACTCTCCGCCGGGTAGCGGCGATCAGCAGGCAGCGTGGCTGACGCGGTACGCGCTCGACGCGGACGTTCTCGCCCATACCGCTTCTCACCGCGGCAATCTCGTCGGCCGTGAGGTTGTGATCGAGGTTCTTCTGAAACTGCGGGCTCACGCGCTGGGCGCTCGCCGCTTCGACAAACGGCAACGAGCGCCGCATCGGCCCTCACGACCGATTCGAGAAACGTGAGGCCCATCCCCGGAATAGCGAAATCCCAGTTGGTGAGTCGGTCGTTGGCGACGAGCGTGCGCGTGCGCCACGTGACGCGCTCGAGCGCATCAGCCGCGCGCGGAAATGAAGGCGGCTGTTGCTGCTGTGCGATCAGCGTCGCCATGCAAACGGCAAACAGTGCGGCAATCGTCATTCTGCGTTTTCATATGTGTTCTTTCTTAGTTTGCCGCGGGGCCCCACCCCCAGACCTGTATTCTCGACCGTTGTTCGCTCGGCGTGATTTCCTTAATCGCTTCGTTCGGGTAAGCGCGAACACATGATAGCCCTGGGCTTCCATTTTTCCTTCCCGTCGATGGAGCGGATTTTTCCAGACCGGGTCGCCGCCAGTTCCCCATGACGCGCCGACGGCGAAGGCGATGTATTGGCGTCCGTTGACCTGATACACAGCCGGAATCCCTTCGGGATTGGCTTCGAGCTCGTGCTCCCAGATCACTTTGCCCGTGTCTTTGTCGAACGCGCGCAGAAAACGATCCTGCGAGTTCGCGATGAACACGAGCCCGCCTGCCGTCACGACCGGACCGTTCCTCGGTCGCACCGTGCCGGTCCCCATGATCCCTTTGTCGGCAAGACCCGGCGCATTCCCATCGGGCACGCGCCACTTGATCGTTCCTGCGTTCAGATCGTAGGCGACCAGCTGCGTCCACGGCGGGCCAGACACGGGATAACCGTTGCTCGTGTACCAGCCGGCTGAGAACGATCCGCCATATCGCGTCGGCGGCCCCTGATAGCGGTTCGGATTCTGCGGGAGACGAATCTCGGACGGGTTGCCCGCCTCTTCATCGGTCGTCGGCAGCGACAGGAGATACGCCTCGAGGGCATCGAGCGCATCGGTCGAGACCGATGATTCGGGGAACGCCGGCATCTGATTAACGCCTTGCCTGACGACCCCACGGATTCCTTGCGCGCCGAGCAGCTTTATCGGATCGCATCGGCATCTGGCCGGGACCATGGCAGCCGGCGCAGCGCTCCATGTAGACCCTCTGCCCCTGCTGCTTCGCGCGGCGCGAGCGGCGCGCCCTGCCCTCGCCCGCCGCGACCTCCACCCGGCATCGACGAGCGACATTTTCCGGTAGCTGATCATTTCAAGGCTCCGCACGTACAGCATTCCGGTTGCGGGATCGCCTGCGGTGCTGCCCCAGTTCGCGCCGCCCCACGCGCCCGGGAACTGGATGTGCGGTCGCAGATGGCTCGAGGGTGTGAACACGCCCTCATTCGCCGCCTCGCGCACCAACTGCTTCAGCTTTTCCTGTTCCTCGACGCTGACGTAGGGATTGACCTCTTCCGGTGTGAGCGACTGCCGTGCGAATGGCGGCGGCTTGGTCGGAATCGGCTGAGTCGGCGATGAGAACTCACCCGGCACTTCGCTCTTTGGCACCGGCCGTTCTTCGATCGGCCAGAGGGGCCGTGCCCGTTTTTCGTTCGAAGACGTAGAGGAAGCCGGTTTTTCCAGCCTGCGCGACGATTTCGATGGGCTTGCCGTCTTGACGGTACCGTCAGCAGCTTTGGCGCGGCGGCATTGTCGTAGTCCCACAGATCGTGATGAACGATCTGAAAGTGCCACAACCGTTTGCCCGTGCGCGCATCGAGTGCAAGCAGGCAATTGCCGAACAGATTGTCGCCGGCGCGATCGCCACCGTAGAGATCGTGTGTCGGCGATCCGGTCGGCACAAAGACGATGCCGTTCCTCTCGTCGACCGTCAGGTCGCCCCATGTGTTCGCACCGCCTGCGTACTTGTAGGCCTCCGGCGGCCACGTTTCGTATCCGTATTCCCCGGGACGCGGAATCGTGTGAAACGTCCACACCAGCTGGCCGGTGATCACATCGTAGGCGCGGATGTCGCCTGGAGGTGAGCCGTAGCCTTCGCCGACGTTCGATCCGACGATGATGAGATTCTCGAAGACGCGGCCGGGGCTGTTGTTCGGCCCGCCGTTGCGGCGCGGGCTGCCGACCCGCATATCGACGAACCCTTTATTGCCGAAAGATAGAATCTGCCGCCCCGTGCGCGCATCGATTTCGCGGATGCCGTTGTTCGCCGTCAGGATGAGCCGACGATCGGAGCGGTCTTTGCTCTCCCAATACGCCAGGCCGCGCTCGGTCGCGCGCAGCGTCGACATCCACAGCTCTTTGCCCGGTTGCCGCATCCAGCGCAACAACGACGCCGCGCACACCCGACACGTACATGACGTTGTCGACGATGAGCGGATTGAAGAGCAGGCGATCCGGCTCGCCGGGCACCGGATAGAACCAGGCGCGCTCGAGTTGTTTGACGTTGTTCCTGTTGATCTGCGCAAGCGCGGAATACTGCATCGAGTCCGATGACCCGCCGTATTGATCCCATGTGGTGTAGGGCTGCCGTCTGCTGCGCGATGACAGCCTGAGCGCACAGGGCGAGCGCCAGCAGCACCCCGCGAGCTCGGGCGGAGCGCGTCATAGATTCTCCTGAGGGGGTTACTTTACCGGTAAAGATGCGAGGAACGCAAAAGTGTGGATGGGACACTCGTGCTACCGAATCCCGGCGAGCGGCATATCGAGCACGCCAAAACGGCCTGACAGGCGATCGCGCACGATGACACGACAGGCAGTCGTGTCCGGATTCATCGTCCACATTTTCGCGAATCGCACGATGGGCGCGATGGCCGTTTTCTGCGGATCCTGTTTGATCGTAATCGTCGCGCCGTCCCGGCGCACGCGCGTCCATTCCTTCGCGTTTCGCTCGCCGAGACCGATTTCGAGCTCGGTCACGCGGCTGGTCGTTCACCCGTTTGAAGTAGAGATCGTCAGACGCGATCTGCAGCACCAGGTTCATGCCATTTGCGACGAGCGTCGGCGCGGGCATCGAGACGAATCGCCGTCGATCCGAGAGGATTCTGCATCGCCGCCTCCCACTCCTCCTGTGACCAGTTCAGCGGCTGCCTGACTGGCGCAAGCGCCATGTATCCCTTGCGATGCAGAATGCGCACACCGGGACGCCGTCACGCGAACATCGAACTCGTGCCACCGGTTGTCAGAATTGTCAGGCACGTAGAAGCCGACCGTGTACGAGCCGCGCGCATATCGGTTGCGGCAGCTCTGACGCCGGCGGTCAGCTCGTTTGTGTTCCTGAACGACCGCCCTCCCGTGACGTCGGCCAGTACGTCCATCGTGCCCACAGATGCGCAAATCATTTTCCCTGCGTCATCGGCCGCAGCTGCTGTTTTTCAGCTTGTCCGCGGCTGGAGCCCTCCGCGACTGGTGGTCGTTCCGAGCAATCCCACCTGGAGCGCCGGAGGCCTGCGACCGGGTAGACGGCGATGCCCTGAGTCGCGAGACGCTGCGCCAGTTCCCGTATCTGCGACTCGTAAGCTGTTCGACCCATCGGTCGCGCGCGCCCGGTCAACAATGGGAACGCCGCCGGTGATCCACACCAGGTTCTTCCGACCCGGGATGCCGGCGAGATGATTGCCGAGCGCTTCGAGAGAAGCCATGGTCTGGTTCATCCGCCGCATGTGAAGCTGTTCGTTGAAATACTCCTCCAGCCCTCGCCATCTGACCTTTCGTTCTCGGCCAGCGCCTTCTCGACGCTCGGCTTCGGCCTGCGCGTCCTCGTCGACTGCTCCGTCAGGATCGTGTCGTCGACGGCGCTGTTGAGGTGTTCAGCTTCCATTTCCTGCAATCGGACCAGCTCGTCTGCGGGCCAGCGCCTGAATGTTGTACTCGGTCGTGAGTTTTGCCGAGCCGCTCGCGCAGAGCTTCCGATCTCAGCTGTGAAGTCGTGGAGGACTCTCAACCTCGTCCCCATGGCGTACACCGCGACTCGTGTGTTCGGGGCGAGCGCGCGGAGATATCTGCATCACCTGCGCGCGCACGGCAACCTGATCCTCAGGAAGTGTGTTGAGCGAGTCGATGACTATCGCGGTGACGTTCGCGGCCGGCCCTGGATTGTATTCGGGCCGTTCGTGAAGATGCCCGGTGCGAGCGGTTCGAGTGCGGTCTGCTCGACGTGCTTCCGGGCGCGAAGCGCGACCATCGAATCTGAAAAACTCGACCGGCGCGCGGTTTGCCGTGTTCGCACGATCTCAATTTCGTCCTGCTTGAGATCGGTGACCGGCTGGCCCTTCTCGTCTGTCGCGACGATCGTGAGTTCGATGAGCGTCGTTCCGACCGCGAAATGTCGGCGTCGGTCGCCGGTTGCGCCGGAGCCGTGTGGACCACGCTGCACGGACAACGCCAATCCAGTGATGATCGCGACATACGCGAGCCGGACCACTCGGGAATTCATCGCTTTAACGGTAAAGCAGGGCTTACAACCGTGCAACAACTTGTTTCACGCGAACAGCCATCTACTGGCTCGAAAATCTCACGCGGCCGCGGCATAGCGGCACGTAGGTTTTCGTAAATCCGTTGCGAGTGTTCGTCACGGTGAAAGAGCCGTTCGGTAGCGCCGACACCTTGATCCAATACGCCGGGCTGTGCTGCGGGTCCTCAACGATGTTCGCGACGAACATGGCCGGAATGTCGTATTCAGGTCCACTCAACTGCGCCACATGAAGCTGCCATAGATCCTCGAGTCCCGGGCTCGAATGCAGCACGCGCATCGTCTCCGGCTGTCCTCCCTTTCGAATTCCGTTGTTGATTGCACCGACGCGCGGCCGCAGCGCGTGAACCAGCGCTTCGGAGTTCGAACTGTGCTGCCCATGACGCGAGACGAGCAGGAAATCGAGCGTGCCCAGCCTGTTGGACGGGGCACATCAGCTCGAATTCCTTGTTCCATGGGAAATCGGCCAGATAGAGCGCGCGAAACTGTCCGAAGGTGACGTGCGATCCCACGGAATGCTCGTCTTCCGTATTTCCGATCGGCTGACCGGAAACGGGATTGACGGTGTGCGGCTTGAACCCCGCGCAATGGGGATTCGGCTGGCCTGCTCCAGGCAACGGCTTCGTGATGGTTCCTCGGCCGGATGTCACGATTCGCCACTGCACATCCTTCAACGGCACGGTATCGCCGGCCTTCACCACCGTGTGCTTCGCCTTTGCGACCAGAGCTCGGATACGTTTTCTGCAGAAATTCGTCGACCGCTGCCGCAGGCTGCACGTTCGGACCGTGATCAAGATAGTGACGGACGGGGATGCGGCCCGCCAGCTCGGCCATCGCGCCCATGTGATCCCCGTGCCAGTGCGACGTGATCAGGGCATCGATCTGGGTGATGCCCGCCTCCTTGACGGCGGCCATGATCCGATCGGCATCCCTGACCGCGGCCGGCCCGCCGTTGCCTGTATCGATCAGAACCGATTCGCCGGCAGGCGTGACAAACAGCGTCGCGTTCCCGCCTTCCACATCGACGATGTAAATGTCGAGTGTCCTGGAGCTCCGTGTCTGCGCGAAGGGTTGCGCAAGACTCAACGCTGCGGTGATGACGGCAACAGCCAGCTTGTTCATCATAGTTACTGCCAGGTCACGGTAATCGTCGGCATCATGATTCAGGCAGCTCCTTCGATTCAGCTCACGTGGAATCCGTCATAGCAAAGGAGTCGCAGGATCGGCCTCGGCCTCAGGTGCCAGCTCGCCCAGGTCAGCGGCGAATCGCCGTTCATGTCCTTCGCGTCCTTTCTGGCGCCTGCCTCGAGCAGCATCCGGATCGCAGCTTCGCTGCCGAAGGCAGCCGCTCGATGCAGCGGAGTTTCCGCGCGGGTGCGAATATCCCGCATGAACGCGTCGGTCGCAACGCCTGGTTTGGTCGCCCGGTTCGGATCGGCGCCGCCGGCCAGCAGGATCTTGATGATCGCATCGAACTCGGCCCGGTCTGTCTTGCACAGCGCAGCGTGCAGGGCCGTTTCCCCCGTCTCGACGCTGCTGTAGTTCACGTCGGCGCCGGCCTCGATGAGATATTCGCTGAGCTGCACGTGACCGTGAAAGACAGCGCCTCCAAGGCCAAGATCCGCGCCGAGCGACGTGAGCTTCTCTCCGTTCGCCAGGAGAAACTTGATTGCGCTGACATCGCCATAGTACGCGCACCACTCAATCAGCGACACGCCGCGCTTGTCGACAGACGCTGCCACGTGACCATCAGACAGGTAGTCGAACACCAGATCGGTTCGACCCTCGCTGATGCGCTCGAGCGTCCGAGATCGATTGAACATGGGACTCGGAAATGAAACGGGGCGACAGCATCCATCACCGTCGCCCCACTTCTCACTTTTTACTCCTACTTTCTACTTTCTACTCTACTGCGTCAGTACCCTGTGTATCCCTCCGTCATCTCGATGTACACGTTCAACGGATCGTACAGGTACGAGATGTTGAGGCCGATCGCTGGAACCTCGCGGTACGCGGTTTCGAGCTTGATGCCTTTGGCCTCGAGCTTCTTCAGGAAGTCTGCAAGGTTGCGGATCTCGAACCCGATGTGATCGACGGTCGTGCCCCGGGTGCCGCCTGTCGGCGCTTCCTTGGAGGCGGCAAAAATCAGCCGCATTCCCGGCGCCTCGGCCACTTCAAAGTTCCCGCTCTTGCCCGCCTTCAAGCCGTAGGTATCGACGTACCAGTCCCTGAGCTTCGCCGGCTCTGGAACCATGAAGTGCAGGTGATAGGCGACCGCCGGCACCTTCAGCGTGGTGTCCTCCTGCAACTCAAATCGCAATCCGTCGGGAGCAATCAGAAACGCGTTCGGGAATCCCTCGCTTCCCTTGAACTCGCGTTGCACCTCATATCCTGCGGCCTTCCATTTCGCGAGCGCCGCGGCAAGGTTGGGGACCTTCAGACCGAAATGATTCATCGCGGTGTTCTCGGTTCCACCTGTCGGCTTCGTGCCGCGGAACGCGATCATCATGTTCGGCAGCCTGACGACGGTGAACGTGCCCTTGGTGGACACCACTCCACCGAACTGCTCGACCCACAGCTGATGATGGAGCTTGGGATCCGCGACGCTCAGGTGGACGTGCCCGAACGTGACGCCGGCCTCGTTATGCGGTGCGAGCTGCGCGAATGCGGGCTGCGCAATCAGAAGCGCGAAAAGAGTCAGCAACGGTCTCATGGCAATCCTCCGGGGCGATACTTTACAGTAGCCGGTAGCCGGTAGCTAGTAGCTTGTAGGGAGAGCCGGTAGGTTGTAGCTGGTAGCGCGTAGCCGGTAGGTTGTAGCCGGGGCTTAGCTGGGTAGCCGGTAGCCAGTAGCAACTCGTGGCCGATACCTACGATTCGTCGGGCTGCAGTGATCCAATCAGCCCATTAAGCATTCGACCAACTTCCTCAACGATTCCTTGAATCCGTTCGTAGTCCGAAGTCGCCAGAAACCCAACCCGGTTGGCGATTTCGAGCTGGACTTCCACTTCGCCCTGGGAACCGAGAGCGATGTCCAGATGATGTAAGAATGCGCGTTGCCGCTTTCGCCGTTTCCCTTCGCCGATGTTGGACGCTATGGAAACGCTTGCCTTCCTGATTTGAGACGTCAGACCAAATTGCTCGGCGCGTGGAAAGCCACGGGTAACGCGATAAATCTCTTCTACCAAGGTCATCGATCGTTGCCACACCTTCAGATTTCGAAACGATTCATGGTCGGCCATGCTGGTTCGACTGACTTGCAACTCTCATGCTGTCGCGCCCTGAGGAAGTGCCAAGCGATCCGTCGTTTTACATGGCAGAAATTACAACTGTCATCGAGCGCTAGGATCGTAGCCTTTTGCGTGTGAAGAGTTCGTAGCCTGCCGTCAGCTAGCAAGCTAGCGGCTACCAGGCTACCAGCTACCGGCTACCAGCTACCAGCTACCGCTACCGGCTAGCAGGCAACTCCCGAATCCAGATATTGCGGTAACGAACCGGATTGCCGTGATCCTGCAGCGCAATCGGACCATTGGCCATGTCGGCCGTGTACGGCGACACGCTCCGGTGACGCGTTGGCCCCCAGAATTCGGTTCCATTGTGCACGAGCACACCGTTGTGAAGCACGGTGACAACGGCTGGTTTCTCCAGTACCGCGTTCGCGTTGAATCGAGGCGCTGTAAAAATGATGTCGTAGGTCTGCCACTCCCCCGGACGCCGCGAGGCGTTCACCTGCGGTGGATGCTGGCCGTACATCGCTGCAGCCTGGCCGTCTGGATACGTGAGGTTGTGATAACTGTCGAGCACCTGAATTTCGAACTTCCCCAGGAGAAACACCCCGCTGTTACCACGCCCCTGGCTGTCGCCTTTGACTTCGACGGGTGTCGCAAACTCGACGTGCAGCTGGAAATCAGTGAACTCCCGCCTGGTCTGCAGCATGCCTTTACCGGTCGATAGCACGCCCCCTTTCATCGACCAGGTCGCCGGCGAGCCGTCGGTCATCTGCCACGCGCTGAGATCGTCACCACTGCCAAGGAGCACCACGGCGTCCGAGGGCGCGGGGGCAGGTCTCTCATTGGTCACTCCAGGCGTGACGACAGACGGCTGTGGACGTCTGCCGTCATGAACGCGCCACTTTCCGTTCGGTTGCATCGGCGTGTCGTCGTATCCAACCGGAGCCTGCTGACTGAAAAGCGGCACGTTCAACAGGACCAGCAGCACGAAGGCCATCGCACTTGTCATCTGAGGAATCATGGAGTCCCTCCAAACGCCTTTGCCAGTTGAAACCAGAACTGCGTCGCGTTGTGAAACGACTCGACACCCACCCGCTCGTCTTTTCCATGCGCGCGGACATCTTCGGGATCTGTGTCGAGTGCCGACACGCCATAAGTGGGAATGCCATTGCTGCGCGTGAACATTCCGTCGGTCGCGCCGGTGCTCATCGTTGGAATGACCGGCACGCCGGGCCAGTAGGGAGCCGCAAGCCCCTCCAGCCGGCTCAACAGAGCCGGCGTGACAGGCGATGGCGGGCTGCTCACCGGAGCCTCGAGGACAGTCACCTTGACCCTGGGACCGGCGAGCTGCCGGATGATCGCTTCCACGTCGGCTCCCGGCAGTCCCGGCAGGATCCGGCAATTGATTACCGCCCGCGCCAGTTGTGGAAGCGCGTTGTTCGCGTGACCGGCGTCAACGCGAGTCGCCACACAGGTCGTGCGGAGATTGGCATTGTAGAACGGCGACCGCGAAAGGCGCGCGGCCGCGGCGAGATCGGGAGGAACTGCGGCGACGGCGCGCATATCGAGCGCCGTTTGACCGGCCTCCCTGGCCGCCGATCGCTCCAGGAACATGCGAGTCACGTCATTGACGTGCAGCGGAAACCGATGCTCGCCGATTCGGGTGAGCGCTGCCGACAGGATGTAGATCGGATTGTCGGGTCTGGCAAGCGAGCTGTGGCCGCCCGGATCGGTCACTTCGAGCTGATAGTCAGCGTAGATTTTCTCGCTCGCCTGAACCTCGAAGACCGCGGGACGACTATTTCTCGTCATCACCCCGCCGCCGTCTGTGTTGAAGGCCAGCTCGGCGTCGATGAGGGACCGGTGCTCGGCGAGCAGCCACTGTACGCTGCGCTGGGTCGTCTCCTCGTCGCCGGTAAGGAGAATGATGAGGTCCCGTTCGGGGCGCCAGCCTTCGCGCTTGAGCCGGATGAAATTCGCCACGAGCATCGCGGCGCCGGCCTTGTTATCGTGCGTGCCGCGACCGTAGAACCACCCGTCGCGCTCGCTGAACGTCCACGGATCGACCGACCAGTCCTCTCGCCGGGCCGGCACCACATCGATGTGGGCCATCATCAGAATCGGCCGCGCGCGCGGATCCCGTCCGCGCAACCGGGCGACGAGGTTCGCGGTTTGCGCATCCGGTCCGAGCACCCGGACGTCCTCCTCCGGGAAGCCTGCCGCAACCAACCGCCCGGCCATCGCCTGCGCCGCGCGTGAGGTGCCTTCGGCCGCTGTCGTGGGCAGCTCGACCAACTCTTCGAGAATCTCTCGCGCGAGCGCCCGGTCGGGGGACGTCTTCACGGTCTGCGCGAAGCCATTGCAACAGATGAGAAGGCTTGCCAGCGTGAGAAGGGAACGTCGCACGATCATGCCAACCTCTCTCGTGCCTGGTCGATCAACGGCTGAACCGGGTGCTGTTCGAGCTTCTCGGCCGCATCGTTCAGCGATGTCCACGCCCGCTCGCGCACGTCGGCTTCATCCCAGTCGTCTTCTTCTTCCTTCACCTCCATAAGATAGACCGTGACGTCCAGCAGCGTCCCCCATTTTCGATATTCGTAGCGACCGACCGGATCGCCGACGAGCCGCCCTTTCAAGCCCGCCTCCTCGAGGGCCTCCTTGAGCGCAGCGTCCTTCGACGTGTCGCCACTCTCGATGAACCCTTTCGGGATGCCCCACTTCTTCGAGCCCTTTCTCCGGATGAGGCAAATCTCCAGCTTCTTTCCGGTGCCGCGAAACGGAATGACGCCCGCTTGTTTTCTCACGTGCTCACCGCAACGGCCCGCGGCAGAACCGCCATGAAGAACAGGGCGAGGAACACCGCGCCCACTCTCATTTTTTCACGAAGATCTCCATGATCGTGACCGTGGTGCTGCCCGTATTGCGGAAGCCGTGCTGCGTCCCGCCGCTTGACGAACTGCGCCTGCCACGCGGCCATGTCGATCGGCTTCTCCGGGCGCGGCTTCGAACTGCATGCCGGCGGATGTCGGAATGAACAAGTGATATTGCATGTCGTTGTGAGCATGGACGTTGCGGACCCCGTTCGGCGCGACGTCGACGCGCAGAACGCGGATCTCATCCCGATTGATCAACGCGACATTGCTGACGCCCGTCCCCGAAGTCGGCGGCGATTGGATTGAGAACCAGTTCGCCGGTGCGAGTGCCCGGGCGTCTGCGCGACCGCCGCCGATCCGATCCATAGCACCGCCACCAGGACCGCTGACGCGAGATACGCATGCCTCATGATGACCTCTCTTCTTTAGTTGTCGTGGGGCCCCACCCCCACGACCTGTGCCTTCGCCGCCTTCGGCGGCTCGGCCTTGGTTGCGGCATCTTCTGCTTAGTCATACGACTCGCGACTGTCGACTAGACGATTCGACGTCGACTATTTCGGCGGGACCCCCATGTGAAACCGCGAATCCGCCGCGAGCGGGTTGCCGACCGAGAACCCTGCGTTCGCGTTGCCCCAGAACTTTCCGGCGAGG
Organism: Vicinamibacterales bacterium; assembly: GCA_963775345.1. Taxonomy (GTDB): domain Bacteria; phylum Acidobacteriota; class Vicinamibacteria; order Vicinamibacterales; family JAMQPK01; genus JAMQPK01. The sequence goes on along the minus strand of CAVZIS010000006.1, from coordinate 281,666 downwards.
TACGTGGCATTGCGAACTCTGGTCTGCAGATCGAGATATCCGGGACTGGTCGGCGGGAAGCCGGAGAACGATTCGAAATCGGCGTTGCCGATAATCACGACGTCGACTCCAGGTTGCGACGCGATCTCCAGCGCATTCTTGACGGCTTCCTGTGTTTCGATCATCACGATGACGAGCATGTTGTCGTTGATGGTCTGGCGGAACGTCCTGGGCTTCTGAATGACCGGACTCCAGATGCTGCCAGCCTGTCCGCCGCCGGTGCTTCGCCGCGCGATCGGAGGGAAGCGCGCGAACATCGCCGCCGAGCGTGCCTCCAGTGCATCGTCGACCGTAGGAACGATGATGCCGAGGACGCCGACGTCGACCGCTCGCTGCACGTTGGTCTCGGTCGCATCCGGAATGCGAAGAATCGGCGTCGCGGGGACTCTGGGACACGCCGCGATCATCTTCTCGACTTCGTCGAATCGCAGCGTGCTGTGCTGCATTTCAAATCGCGAGAAATCGTACTTCTGCGCACCGTCGCAGTACGCCTTGATGTCGAACTGCGTGATCGTCTGGCTGAACACCTGCTTTCCGTCGAGCAGCTTGCGCTTGGTCGTGTTGTAAAGCTCCTGGTTCGGATCGTCCATGAACGCTTTGACGGCCCAGCCCCATGGGCGTCCGGCGTCGATCGGCGTCGGCGTCGCCTTTCCCGGAGCGCCTCCGGGGCCGTGCCCGGGCCCAGCCTGCCCGTTTCCGCCCGCCTGTCCCTGCAGCGACGGTGAAGACGCCAATATCGCGGCGGCGATGCACGCCAACCAGGATGAAGCCTGCCCGCGGAATCCTTCATTGCGCCTCCTTCGAATGTAGGGCGCAACTCAAGTTGCGCCTTCCGACTAAGCTGGATGGCCCGAAGTCTACTACGGCTCTCTGGTCGGCGAGCACCTTCTCGATCCGGCGATCCGGAACAAGCCAAATGCAGGGCAACCAGGACGAAGAACGCCTGCGAAATCCACGGGGACAAGAAGGCCGCTGGAATCGCCGTCACGTACAGCGCCGTTGACACTTTCTCCTTCCAGGTATTGCCGACGGCGCGCTTCAGCAGCGAATCGTGTCCCTGCGAGGCGATGATGAGGGACTGCAGAATCGTATATGCGATCGCGTTCATCAGCATCACGACGCCATACAGCGCAGTGGGTGTTGCCGCGAAATGGTTCTCACCCATCCAGCCGGTCACGAACGGAATCAACGACAGCCAGAACAGCAAATGAAGATTCGCCCACAGGATCGGGCCCGTGATTCTCTTCAACGTGTGCAGCAGATGGTGATGATTGGTCCAGTAGATCCCGACATACACGAAGCTCAGCACGTAGCTCGAGGAATACGGGAATCAACGGCGCGAGCGCGTGAAGGTTTTCGCCGTGAGGGCACCCTCAATTCCAACACCATGATGGTGATGATGATCGCAAGCACGCCGTCGCTGAAGGCTTCTAGTCTGCTTTTTCCCATGGTCAACCCGGCACGGTCCTTGCGCCCAATTATCTCAGGAGGTCTCGCGATGCCCAGAGGAGACAAGGATAAATACACCGACAAACAAAAGCGTCAGGCCGAACACATCGAGAAAGGGCTATGAAGCTCAGGGCGTGCCAGAAGCGCGAGGCTGAACGGCGGGCCTGGGCCACGGTCAACAAGGTTCATCACGGCGGCGAAAAACCCGGCGGCGGCGGGTACGGACGGTCTGAGAATCACGAGCCGATGCGCAAGGGCGGTAAGAAACGATAACGCCTCGGCTAGCGGCTCACTTGCCGGACGCAGGCCATCCCTCGTCGAGCGGCTTCGCTGGATCCGCGGTGATCTCCAGATCCGCGCAGTGGTGATACGTATATCCGCCCGGGTTGTTGTAGCCGTGCTCGGCCATCCACTGAACGATCTGCAGCGTGCATTTCTTGCAGCTGATGTTCGGCAGCGGGATCTCGGCTTCGAAGGTCTGCGGCTGTGCCGGCCGCGTGTAATGCGGGAACAGACCATCGGCGAAAACCGGTTTCTGCGGCGGGCTTTGCACGACCGCCCAAACCGACCGCGGGCCTTTCTCCGTCTCCCTCGTCGTGGTCACCGGATCCGGGCGGCAATTCGTCGCGCGAATTCACCGCAAGCGCGACGCGATAGTGGCCGGGATGATAGATGGTTTCGAGCACGCGCACACGCAGCTTCTGGCCCCCGACAGCTTTGCCGACGATGTTGCTTGGCGTGCCTTTGTCTTTCGCATCTCCGCCGCAGGGCGCCGCCTTCTGGGGATCGCCGCGATCGTTGGAGACCAGCCACGACGCGGGCTCCAGCAGTTTGAAGTGCGCGTCTATGGCGGCTGACGTGCTCAGCGACACGAAAATCGTGAAAGCGATGCGAGATCCGCGCAACGATGCTCCTCCTGCGTTGGCCGTGTGAGACGCGATTCTAGCAGAGTCGCCTTCCCTGGTGATCGCGTCGCGCTTAACCCGAAACGGCCGCAAACCTCGCGCGCCCGCGTTCCTGCGCCTTGTGCGCTTCCTCGGCGCGGTTTCGGGGCGGCGCGCTGGTGGTCAGTGAAGCAATCAGCCTCTCGGCAGCTGCAGTGACTTCCCCTATCGCACGGTTGAACGCCACTTCGTTGGCACGGGACGGTCGATTCATGCCGCTCAGCTTGCGGACGAACTGAAGAGCCGATGCGCGGATCTCATCGGGCGTGGCAGGCGGCTCAAAATTTGCGAGAGTCTTGATATTCCGGCACATGCACGTCTCCTCGGAATGTCCTAGACGGCCAGATTGGGAAAGGCTGCTGGCTTCTTCCTCAGCATCTCATCCCTCTCTGCGAAAACATAGTAGTGATAGGTTCCATCGACGTGACGTAATTTCTGGATCGCAACGGTCGTCACGCCAGCCTCGTTGAGAAAATAATGTGTCCCGTACGCCTCCGACTGTTCCGCCTCCAGGAAGGTGCGGACGAGAACGTGCTTCAAGCCACGGTACAGCATGTCCTTGCCGGACGACACGCTGCCGTCGTGCTTCCATCCCTCTATCGGGAACTCGAATCCGGGGAAGAGCACGTCCATTGCTATTAGCATACAGACAATGAGCCGGCTTTGTGTCCGGCAGGTTGCACAGTCCAGGGCGCGGATCTATCGCTGAGGCAGAACCTTCTTCGGAATCTTCAGTGCCATCGAGCCCGCGACGGTGACGACGTCGTAACGTCCCTGATAGCCGATGAGCAGATGAGCCGCCCACGGCTCGAGCTTGTACTCGGTCGTGAGCCACGCGACCATATCGCTCGTGGCCATCTGCAGCCCGCGGTTCAGAGAGCTGACGAACTCCGGCTGACTGCCGATGCTGATGATGTGTTCGGCAGTCTCCACGCGCGGCCCCGTCAGTCCGCCTTTCTTGCGCAGGTCAACCGTGAACTCGACGTCCATTGACGTTTCAACGCCGGTCCCCGTGGGTTCCCCATCACCTTGCAGCGCATGCCCGTCGCCGATGAAGAGCAGAGCGCCTGGATGATAGACAGGAAGCAACACCGTCGCTCCCTTCGCCGATTTCGTTGTAGTCGAGGTTGCCGCCGTATGACGCCTGCTGGACTCGAAGTTGGCGCAAAGTCTCCGGCCGGCGCCACACCCACGCATCCGAGCATCGGCTTTGGCCGGAAACTCCAGCTTGATCGCGCTGCTCGACGGTTCTCTCAATCGAACCGTCTGTCGTTGGATGTCGATATCCCAGGGAACGACGTTGACGCGCTCCGGAATGATGGCTCCCTCTTTGTAGCGATTGGGATAAATGCCCTCGATCGATTCTGGTGTCAGCGAGTACAGACCCAGGCGATACGACGTCCACCCCCAGTTGCGATTCATCCTGCACCCTGGTAAACCGGACGACGAGCGTATCGCCAGGCTCTGCTCCCTTCGACGTAGAAACGCGCCGGTCAGAGGATTGCTGGGCCGCCCGACCTGGACGCCTTTCTCGTCGCGACCGCTTGCGTCGAGTCGTTTTCGTTGAAACCGTATCTCCCGGGCGAATGCGCTTCAACACCTGGTGCGCGCGGGAGAACGTGTTGAAGTAGGTCGTCGCGACCACCTGGTGGATTTCGGCCTTCTGCTGCGCGTAAGTCGCGCCTGTCGCGCAAATGATAAGAGCGAGGCAGACGTGGAGTATCTGTTTCATCGCCGCCTCATTTCAATAGCAGTCTGTCGCCTGAATGGCGACGCAGCATCCTACGCCCCGCCTCGGGTCGTGTCAAAACAGCCGCCGGAGTTTCCTGGCCTTACGCGCCAGGCGCTCGATACGGCATCGATTTCTTCGACGCCGCGTCCATTTCCTCCGGTGTGATGAGAGGAATCGTGGAGACGACGGACGGCACCCGATGCGTTGACCGCGAGGCTGAGCGCAATCCCGGTCGCCGCGTCCGGGACATCGACGATCACATACGCATCCGAATCGCCGTAGGCGAAATAAAATGCTTCCATCTTGCCGCCAACGCTCTCGACGACCTTCTGCACCGCCGCCCGTCTTCCGGTTCCGCCCTCCTTGAGCAGTCCTCGAATTCCCTCTGCCGCATACGACGCCTTGATCATGAACTTCGGCATGTCATCCTCCTCTGCTGTTGCGGGCGAACGGAAGCCAGCGAGGGACTTTACGCTGGTATGCAATCCATTGGTCACCATATCTTCGTGCCAGCCACGGTTCTTCGAACGATATCACGCGCAGATGAAACGCCAACGGCACGATCACCGCGTAGATCGCCATCGAGCGCGACTGAAATCCCAGCGTCCATCCGAGCAATATCAGCATCACGCTGAGGTAAATCGGAGCGTGCCTTTGCCGACGACGTAGAATTCGCGCACGCACCAGAGCAGAAGCGTTGACCCGGCAGCCAGAGGCAGGATGCCCAGTCCGCTGAAACGGCCCTGTGTCGATCGAAAAAACACCAGCGGGACGAGAAATGCGACCGTTCCAGGCAGAACGAGGACTGCGAAAAACGCTCGCGCAAGCATGACTCAGTCGTTTGCCGACCTGCCGAGGTGCGCCGATGTTTCCGGGTAATCGTAGGTCGTGATTTCCAACTGGTGCTCATACGGATCGGAGAAGTAGATCGAATACGCCTTTTGATGATCGACAACCGACGACCTGGTCACCGGACGGCGGCTGGCGTCGGTGAGCGCGAGCTCCGGAAGTCTCACCAGGAACTCGGCGAATCCCGCGGCCGTCACACGAAATGCCACTCGACGAAACGCGGCAGTCTGTGGCGAGGGCACGGGTTGCCCCTCGAACAGCGCGAGCTTGGTGCCTCCATCGTCGCTCGAAATCATGAGTGGCCCGCCGTCAACCGCCCATCCCTCGTAGTCCGGCAGGATCCGCAATCCGAGCACCTGTTGATACCAGCGCGCCGCGGCGTATCTGTCGGGTACGAAAAGCTCAACGTGATCGATCTGCATGACCTTGAACATGACGGGATAACGGATTGACTCGTCAGGCACTGCGCATGAGATGAAACTTCTCGAGCACACGCTCGGTCAATGTGCGTCGCCTCGGGGAGAATTGATTCGCGGCCGCGCGAAAATATGGACGCAACTGTCTGGCGGAGTATTTCAAGTATCCTGTCTCCCGCATTTCCGTGAGCGTCTGCCTGTAGTGATCGAGCAGAGCTGAAGCAAAAATCTGGCCCGTACGCGTTGCGCCAACGCGTGCAGACGCGTACAGCCAGCGCACGCGCTCCGGGAACGTGCGGACCGCGGATAACGCCATCATCGATGAGGTCTCGAAGACGGACCGGCCCTGCCGGGCGGATTCCGTCTTGAGTTTCGCCCACATGTCGCTGATCGTCTCTCGAGACGGAAGATTCCCGGGCTGCAGGCGCCTGGCCTCGTCGCGGATGCCCTCCCACTCCTGACGGAGGCTCGCGACGTCGAGTGGCGGCGTATTGACCGTCGCAGCCAGTCGAGACGAAGTCCGCTCCAGTCCGTCCAGCAGCTGATCAACGCTGGTGAATTGCGTATCCTTCTCGAGCAAGCCCTGCGCTTTGAGTGCGTCGGCCATTTCCGGGATCAAATGCCGACCGGCGCCGCACAGATCCGCCAATGCCGCCAGGACCCACACAGGCGATGCGCGAAACGCGACGATGCCGAGCACTTCGACCGCGTTGCCCGCAGTCCTCCGGGCCAGAAAGTTATCGGCGAGCGAGAGCTCGTCGGTGTAGACACCTTCTGCGCCGCCGACCACCTCGATCAGGTAACGAAGCGTCGTATCCACGACGTTCTGATACAACTGGCTCCGGCGGATCCCCGCCGGAAGAGCGATCGCTCCCACCTCCCGCGCGACTCCGGCGCCCAGGCCGAGCGTGGACCGGATCATTCGCTCGGGGAAAGAAAGAAGGTACGACCTGAGTGTCAACGCACAACAACCCTTCGTCGAGCGGCCAAAGGGCCGAGTCTACCGCCGCAGATGAACGAATTCAATGTCGGCTGCCTTGACAAGGCTCGAGCGCCCGTTTATCGTCCGCGCTGACCAACGGGATCAAGATGGCAGAGAGCTGGCGGCTCAGCGGACAAGTGCTCGTCTCATGCAACTGCGACTGGGGTTGTCCCTGTAATTTCAACGCGCGACCGACCAAGGGCAAATGCGAGGGCGGTTGGACCTGGCAGGTCGAGGACGGTTGGTTTGGTGAAACGAGGCTGGACGGACTGGCGTTCTCGGTCTACGTCAACTGGCCCGGCGCGATACACGAAGGGAATGGCGAGGGGCTGATCCTGATTGATGAGCGCGCGGATTCCGCGCAGCGCTCGGCAATTGAAACGCTACTCGGCGGTAAAGTCGGCGGGCCATGGGGGGTGCTTGGCTGGACGTGGCCGAAAGTACACGGGCCTTACGCCGTCGTGTACGATCTCGCTTTCAATGGGGTCAAGACCCGCATGAGATGCGGTGATTACGTCGAAGTCGAATGCGGTCCAATCCGGAACCCCGTGACCGGCATCGAAGCGCACCCAAGTGTCGTTCTTCCAGAGGGCATCATCCTCAAACGCGGCGACCTCGGAGCAACCACTCGCTTTCGAGTGTCTCACGGCATCGAGTACGACCATTCGGGGCAATACATGGCTATCGGTCCGTTTGCCTACGCGTGGCCCTGAATCCCTCACCTGGGCGAGGCAGTTTTGAACCTGGCTGGATCGATCACGACATGTTTCACGCGAAGACGTTTCCACGTGTAGGTGATGTGGACGAGGCCATCGGCCGTCTGAATGACGGCAGGATACGAATATTCGCCCGGTTCGCTTTCGAGAACGTGCACGGTTTCCCATACCTTGCCGTCGCGTGTGACCGCGACGTTGAGCGGTGTTCTGCCCTTTGGTGTGTGGTTGTACACCAGAAGATGACGGCCGTCCTTCAGCGTGATGGCGTCGGTCCCCGCACTTGGATTCGGCAGTGTTGTGAGCGTCAGCGCGCTCCACGTCTGTCCGCGATCGGCTGACCACGTTTCGAACAGCCGGCCCGAACGCGTGCGGCCGATGGCCTGCAATCTACCGTCCGCATGCACGAGAACGCTCGGCTGGATCGCTTCGATCGAAGCTCCGTCTGCCGAGGGCGGTGGGCGCACGATCTGCCAGGTTGCGCCACCATCGGTGCTGCGCTCGAAGTGCACCCGCCATGTGCTGGGTGTCTCGGGCGTTTCGGTGCTGCTCGGCGCGAGAATCGTTCCGTCTGACAGCCGCACGGGCTTGTTCTTGATCGGCCCCAGAAAGCCGTCCGGTAATCGCCGGGCAGCGCCCCAGGTCCGCCCTCCGTCACTGGACGTGCGCCTCATCCCCCACCACGCGCGCGGGTTTGGACCAACTTTGTAAAAGAGCGTCAGCTCGCCTGGACGGAGCTCGAAGAGGACAGGATTCCAGGTGGGATGCCGTGTCCCGTCCGCCTGGGCTCCAGTGGCAACCTCGACCGGCGCCGTCCACGTCCCGCTCACACGTCGTGACAGCCAGATGCCGACATCGGTGGCTCCTTCGCGCGATCCGCCAAACCATGCGGCGACCAGGCCATCTCGTGTCTCGGCGATGGTCGAGGCATGAGCGCTCGCAAAGGGAGCCGACTCGAAGATGAATTCCACGAGCTCCGGCTCCTGCGCACCAATCATGGTCGATGAAACCACGAGAACAGCCGTGCAGATGAATTGTGGCAGTCTCATCCGATCGCTCACTTCCATGCGTCCATCACCTTCCGGTGGAGCGACTCAGGACCGAATTCGAAAAGCTCGATATGGACACCGCCGGGCCCCGTTGCAACCGCACTGCGAGACCTGGTCCGCGGGCTCACCGAAGGTCCTCGAATCTCGACGCCCCGCTGCCTGAGTTGTCCGATCGTGGAATCGAGGTTCTCGACCTCCACGCCAAAGTGCGGGCAGCCTGCTGGTCGCGTCGGAGTTGCCTGCATCACCTCCACAAAGGTGTCGCGGCTGATCTGAAAGTACGTGAAGTACGGGGCGCCATCCGGTTCGAGAAACGAGAACGCCTCGCGAAATCCCATCCTGCGCGCATAGAAGTCTAACGCACCAGCATAGTCTTCGACGCTGATCGCAACGTGGTTGAGCCCTCGAACGCGACCTTCCTGCGCCAAAGTCGATTGGATCGTGATTCCAACGGCCAGCCCGGTCATGAAAATGATGGCTGTACGCATCAAATGCTCCTTACGCGAGCAGCACGCGTCAGAGTGCTTTTCGCATGCAGATGCTCAACGGCGATCTCTCATACTCTCCGAACGCCTCGATCCGTACAAAGCCCGCACGTGAATAAAGGGCGATCGCGTCGAGCTGTCGTTCTCCGGTCTCGAGCACAAGCTCGCGCGTGCCGAGCCTGCGGGCCTCGTCCTCGAGGACGTCTAGCACGCGGCGTCCCAGGTGAAGCCCGCGCGACGCGGGCTCGACATACATGCGCTTCACCTCGGCCTTCTCCGGGCTCAGCAGCCGGATCGCGCCGCACGCCACGGGCCGCCCGTCCTGGTACGCCACGAAAAACGCTCCACGCCCGGGAGCGACCTCGGCGGCATCCAGTCGAAAGTGGTTCGCGCCTGGCTCCGGATAGAGAGCCGATAGTTCGGCGTTCAAGGCAAGAATCAACTGCTTCGCAGCCGGAGAGGTTATCGCTTCATGCCGAATCTCGATCTGCTGCGTCGCCATGGCGTCGTTTCGGGCTCAGGCCGCACTTCCCTGGAGCAACGGCTCGATTGGCCGGTTCTCCGCTCCGTTCTCGGTGCACACGGCGTAAGTGGAAGTCTCCGCCGCGTAGAGAGCCACTCCCGCATGCTCACCCTTCGCGTTGAGGACGTAGAAGTTCACGTTGAAGTTTGGCTCACCCCGGCTGTTCAGCAATCGCTTCTCCGACGTTGCCACCTTGATGCGTTTCAGAGCGTCCAGGCCGGCATCTTTTGGATGCATGCCCCGCCGCATGTTTTCAACAATGAGAAACGAGCAGAGACCGTAGAGGTTTGCCTCGCCGCGACCCGTCGATCCCGCGGCGCCCACGTTGCCGTCGACATACAAACCGGCTCCGAGAATTGGTGAATCGCCGACTCTGCCGGATATCTTCCAGGCCAGGCCGCTGGTGGTCGTCACCCCCGCAAGCTCTCCCCTGGGAGAAATCCCGTCGCAATTGATGGTTCCATAAAGGTGGTCGCGATCGATCAAACCCTCAGCCGCCATCTGGAGCGCCGCATCCAGTCCGGCGTCGGCTCGCTTGTCTGGATCGAGATAGTGCAGCGGATCGGTTCTTCGCTTCCACTCGAGCCACAGCTGTCGTGAGCGTGGTGTGTTCAGATCAGCCTCGATCGTGAATCCCATATTGCGCGCGAACGTCTGCGCTCCGCTTCCAACCAGGAGGTGATGGTCGGTATGTTCCATAACCGCCCTGGCCACGAGCGATGGCGTGCGAACGCCTTCGAGGGCCGCGACACCCCCGGCGCGTCTCTTTGGACCGTGCATGCAGCAGGCATCGAGCTGGACGACACCATCGGCATTGGGGAGGCCGCCGAATCCTACGCTCGTGTCTTCCGGATCGAGCTCGACGATATTGACCCCGGCGATGAGGGCATCGAGCACATCGCTTCCGTTTGTCAGACGCCGGAACGCTTCCTGAACGCAGGTTGAATTGCCGCCATTCCTGAATCGGTTGCCATTGCCCGACGCAATGACGACCGGCTTGACCGACGTGGTGACCATCGCGGGCGCCTGACCAGCCTCGCCTGCGCGCGTGCCGCCGAGCGAGACCCCCGCCACCACTGCCCCACGAACGAAATCGCGTCGGCTGATGTCAGACATAACGTCCCACCGTGCTCTCACCTGTTCACACCGGCAGCCCCGGCGCGACGAAAACAGCCGATCGTATGGTCATCGACCATGCCGACCGCCTGCATGAATGCATAGCAGATTGTGGAGCCGACGAACTTGAACCCGCGCTTCGACAGGTCGCGGCTCAGCGCGTCGGACTCGGCCGTGCGTGCGGGAATTTCCCGAAGCGAGCGCCACTGGTTCACGCGCGGCCGTCCCCCGACGAACGCCCAGACGTACGCATCGAAATTGCCGAACTCGCGTTGCACGGCGATGAACGACTTCGCGTTTGAAACCGCACTGCTGATTTTCAGCCGGTTTCTCACGATCCCCGAGTTTCGCATGAGGCGGTCCACGCGATCGTGGCCGAACCGCCTGATCTTCGCTGGATCGAAGCCAGCAAAAGCGGTGCGATACGCTTCACGTTTCTTGAGAATGGTTTCCCAGCTCAACCCGGCTTGCGCCCCTTCGAGTGTCAGGAACTCAAACAAGGTACGATCATCGTGAACCGGCGACCCCCACTCGGCGTCGTGGTACGCGATTGAAAGCGGCGTACGCGCCCACTCGCAGCGGTTCACGAGGCCACTTTCTAGTTCGACGTACCGGATTTCACACCGATGGCGGTGCGCAAATCCGCCAGCGTCGCGACGCGCGGCCCATGCAGCGCGGCAATCTGCCGCACATCGAGCTTCAGCCGATCGATGTTCTGATTCAGATTCACGGCATAGGGATTCGGCACCGCGGGCGGCGGCGCATCCGCCGGGCCCGGAGTGAAGGCATCGCCTTCAATCAGGATCTTCTCTTTTGGCAGATACACCATGAGGAACGCGTCGTTGTGTCCGCTGTTCGCGATCGAGTGAATCTCGATATTCCTGTTCTTGTCCGTCAGCACGAGCCTGTCGCTGACCATCTCGAACTTCACGTCCCTTTTCGACTGCGCCAGCCGATCGGGGTTCAGCGTCCGCGGCGCGGCCCATGCCTGCTCGAAATAGGGTCTGTTCAGCTGGTGAGTGACGACGGTCGCGCCTTCGTCCACGTAGGTTCGAAGACCGCCCGCATGGTCGAAGTGGACGTGGCTGTTGATGACGTGGCGGATCGGCTTGCCTGGTATCGTCTCCTTGATTTTCGCAATCACTGCCAGCGACCGCGCTTCGTTGGTCGGCGCCTCGACGGCCACGATGTGATCGCTCTGATCGATCGCAATGGTGTGCGCGTTCGTGCCGGTCATGTAGTACACGCCAGGGGCGAGCGTCTGCACGTTCACCTGCACCGGAGACGGTGTCAAGGCCTTTGCCTGCTCCGGCACGGGAATCTCCACAGCAGGGTTCACCTTCACTTCAGAGACGGTAATCTCCAGGACCGGATGCCCGCCCTGGGTTCGCGCGATCCGCGCCGGGAACGTCACGCCGCCGAAATCCTTGTAGTCGGAGTAAGCCGTCTCGACCAGCGTGTCGCCGAGCACAGGGGTGTCAAGCCACGTTTGGACCTTCTCGACGTGATTCTGCGCGTTGATCGAACCGATGTACTTTCTTCCGCCGGCGGTGAAGGTCACAGTTGAGCCACCGTTCGCCGGCTCGGATGTGGCGTTGTTGGCCCTCGCGGCTTTCAAGAACCCGTGTGGGGTCACCCAGATCTCCAGCATCCGTTCGTCGACGGCAGCCGGTTGCGGCTGCGGCACGGGCGCGCTGCCCGGCGCAGCGCCTGCAGGAACTGCGAGGTTCCACGCCGACGTTCCGCTCACGAACTGAACTGGACGCTGTTCCACCGGGGCTGGCCGCACGCGAGGCGGTTCGAGCGTCTGCTTGCGCACCATTTCCACACGGGCGCTTGGCGTCTCGTAGTTGATCGCGGCTCTGAAGCTGCTGACGTCAAACGGCGGCCACGGAAGCGTTGGACTCGGAGCCTGGCCGAACTGGAACCATTTTCCTGTCCCCGAGTACTCGATCGATCGCACATTCGCCGCGCCCAGGGTCTCTTCGGCCGCCTCGAGCGTTCCAGCGGGCCTGCCGCATGCTGCCGACGCCAACGCGATCGACGCTCCGACCACAAGAAAGGTAAGTCCTTGCATATGCACCTCCCAGAACGCCTGGAGTATACCGTCAGACCAGCGAGCCTGCCGTCGTGTCAGACTGATTAAATGATCGACCAGATCGGCCTGGTAAGAGACTGGATTTCTGCGTCCACGCGAATCGTCGCCCTGACCGGCGCCGGCATCTCCACCGAGTCGGGGATTCCCGATTTCCGTGGTCCGCAAGGTGTGTGGACAAAGAACCCCAAGGCTGAGCAGCTTTCAAATATTCACTACTACATGTCGGACCCGGAGGTCCGCAAACTCGCATGGCAGCAACGTCTCGCTCACCCGGCCTGGCACGCCGTACCAAACGCGGGCCACCTGACGCTGGCAAAGCTCGAGCAGACCGGGACACTTCACGCGTTGATCACCCAGAACATCGACGGTCTCCACCAGCGGGCGGGGAATTCGCCGGCCAAGGTCATCGAAGTCCACGGAACAGTTCACGAGGTCGTCTGCATGAACTGTGAGACCCGCCGGCCGATGCAGGCCGTGCTGGCCCGAGTGCGCGCCGGAGAGGACGATCCCGCCTGCGACAGGTGCGGCGGAATTCTCAAGAGCGCAACGATCTCGTTCGGTCAGCCGCTGGTGCCTTCGGTCATCGACCGGGCGATGGCGGCAGCCGCGGAAGCTGATTTGCTTCTGGCAGTTGGAACAACCCTGCAGGTCTATCCCATCGCTGGCGCTGTTCCCCGCGCCAAGGCCGGCGGAGCTCGCGTCGTCATCGTGAATGCTGAGCCGACGCAATTTGATACGATTGCCGACGCGGTGTTCCGCCACAGGATTGGCGGCATCCTGTCGGAGCTCATTCGGTGAGCCTCAGGGCACGACCGACTGTCTATCTCGGCAGACCGGCGACATCGGTTTGCAGCTTGTACAGAGTCTTTCCTGCAGTGACATAAAGCGTCTTCATGTCGGGACCGCCGAACGCATTGTTGGTGATGTAGTCCTCCGGAATCGGGATGAATTTCAGGAGCTTGCCCTGAGGCGAGATCACGTAGACACCCGTTTTTGTGTCGAGCGTTTCGGATGTACCGCGCAGCTGCCCCATCCCCGCCGAGGCATAAAGATTGCCCTGGGAGTCGATGCTCATTCCGTCGGCGCTGCGCCCGGGATAGAAGTTGTAATGGACCCGCATGTTGGTGACCGTTCCGTCCGGGCGAAGATCGTAGGCGCGGATCAGTCGTGCGCCACCCTGCGTCTGATTGGCTTCGATCAGGTACAGCGTCTTGTCGTCTGGAGAGATCTGGATTCCATTGGGCCGCTGGATGTCAGGCGCCGCAAGAATGCGGGCGAGCCGGCCGGGACCATCCAGCCGATACACTGCGCCTCCCGTCAAATCGGTGAAGTACAAGCGGCCCTTTGAATCGATCGTCACATCGTTCGGGCCGACGAAGGGCTTGCCTTGATAGTTGTCGGCCAGCACTTCGATCTTGCCCGTTCGCAGATCCGTTCGCGTCACCTGCGGCTTGAATGTCTGGGAGACGCCCATTCGCTGAGAGCCGGCGCCCTCGCATGCGATCAATCGTCCTTCCGGATCGATCAGCAACCCGTTGGCGTTGTTGCTCTGCTCGCGGAACACCGACAACACGCCCGCCGGAGTCAACTTCATGATGCGCTGGAAGACGAGCTCGGTGAAGTACACGTTGCCATCTCGATCGGCGGCAGGACCCTCGGTGAAGGCGACCGACGTCGCGATCTCGGGTTGCTGCGCAGCAGCAAACGAAGGCATCAACGATCCGACACAAGCGACGGTTATCACAAGAAGCTTCATAGTGTTCCTCGCTTCACGTTGTTGGCGACAGAGGCCTTGATATCACGCCGCGGCTCACGATTGCCAGCGCGATGCCTCCAAGCACGAGAACGGCAGCGATGACCAGGCGTACGGAGATCGGCTCCGCAAGAACGAGGACGCCGCCGAGGGCGGCAATGACAGGTACCGCGAGCTGCACAATCGCGGCACGGATTGCAGTGAGGCGGCGGAGGGCTGCGAACCAGGCGACATAGCCGAGACCCGATGCGATGGCTCCCGACGTTATCGCGAGTAAGGCACCCGCCGGCTCGACGTGCGAGACCGGCAGCCAAAGAAGACCGCCTATTAAGACCAACGGCACCGATCGCACGAAGTTGCTCGTCGTCTGCAGTAAAGGATCGTGTGTACCACGACCGCCCAACGAATACAAACCCCACGAACAACCGGCGATCACCATGAGCGCAGCGCCCCTCAGTGACGGAGCGGTCACCCCGGGTGCGACCGAGGTACACCAGGCCAATGAACGCGAGACACAGGCCACACCATTGCGGCGTGTGGAGTCGTTCGCCCGATCGATGCGCGCCAACGAGCATCGTGATTTGCACCGCACCGAACAAAATCAAGGCGCCGGTTCCCGCACTCAAGCTCGTGTAAGCAAACGCAAAAGGCAAGGCATACAGAGCGAGCGTCACCGCCGGACTCCACGAGCCTGTAAACTGCGGCAGAAGTCGCCGCAGGCTGCCGTTGATGACAAGAAGCATCGCAGCACCGGATAGCAGTCGAATCGTCGTAAAGGTACCGGGATCGACCGAACCTTGTTGCAGGGCTAGACGGCAGAGCACCGAATTGGCGGCGAAGGCTGTCAGCGCAAGCGCGGTGAATCCGATTGCGGCCACAGCAGGGCCGAAGCCTATTCGGCCTTCAACAGATCGGCCGCCCCGGCGGCCGAGAGCGGCCAGTTCTCCAAGAGACGCTTCAGCGTCGGCACAAGTGTCGCCGTATCGCTCCCTAACCGTCTATAAAGATCGTGAAGCATCGGATAGTTGCGCGTGTAGGTTCGATCGAATGCCAGCCCAGCGTTGTTCATGGCCGCCGGACACTTGTTGAACGACACAGGGTCGGGCAAGATCTCCGAACACGCGCGCTGGAGATCGGCGAACAGTCCAGCCTTGCGCTCGAGGGTCTCTGCCTGCGTGAGCGCTCCAGATCGAAACTCCCGGTAGAGAGCGCTGACCTTCTCGTAGTGAGCATTCACGATGAACGATTTGCGAAGGAAGAGGCCGGCATCGCGGTCGAGAAGACGGGATGTCGTCGAATCCGCACCGAATCGTTCTTTCGCGAATGCGCTCGCCGTGAGGAAGCCCATCAGGGTTGCAGCCGCCTCAGACACCTCGGTCGGCGCCTTTCGTGCTTCGGGTTGATTGTGGAAATCCTCGTGGGGCACCACGACCAGAAGGCGCTCTGTCGGCGCCTCGGCGAGCGAAACCGTTACCGTCTCCTCACCACTTGCCACCGCCTGTACGGGATAGAAAAAGACGTCGAACTCCCTGGAGCGCGCTACGCAGCCGCCTTCATCCTCGCGAACCATTCTGAGAGTGCTGTAGAACTCGGGAAGCTGGAACTTCCCCGTGAAATAGCAGCGATTGTCGGCCGTAAGACGATCGGAGTGGCGTAAGAAGTTTTCAGTCGCCTGTCCTCCCAGCGCTTCGGCGAAGTCTTTCAACTCACCGATCATCTCGATGCCGACCGAGTGCGCCGGCGGCAAGGTCGGCGCGATCTCGGGCCGAGGCCTCGCAGCGCAGCCGGATACGCCAGCCACGAACAGAGACGCGAGCGAGAGACGGGCAACAGAGTGGTACGGCCCCTGCCAATGACACTGGTCCGTCATCCTAGCATGCTGTCAGGCGGAAATTGAGGTCCTCGCTCAGCGCTTGTAGACTCTCCCGCCGCGCATCACAAACGAAACCCTCGTCAGCGCTGTGATATCGGCCGTGGGGTCGTCATCCACCGCGATGATGTCGGCCTGGTAGCCGGGCGCGATCCTCCCAATCGTCTTTTCGAGGCTCAGCGATTCGGCCGCGAGCGAGGTTGCTGAAATGACGGCACTCATCGGCGTCTGTTTCCCCTGCCGCACGCGCTCGACGAGCTCGTCGGCGTTGCGCCCGTGAGCGCCCGCCACCGCATCCGATCCCATCACCAGTTTCAGTCCGGGCGTCGCGACTGCCTTCCTGATCATCACCGCGTTGAGCCTCATCGCATGTTCCATGGCAACGAAGCTCTCCTCGGTATAGTCCGCGACGCCGAGAAATTTGTGCCGGTTGCGCAGATAGTTCTGCAGCAGAACACCGACGTGCGGATCGAAATACACTCCCCGCGCTGCCATCAGCTTGAGCGCCGAGTCGTCTGCGTCTGTGCCGTGCTCGATCTGCATGCAGCCGGCATTGACCGCGGCGGTTATCGACTCGGTCGTTTGCGCGTGCACCATGGTGCGCAGCCCTTGCGCCCGCGCCTCACCGCAAAGCGCCTCCAGCTGCTCGCGCGTCATGACCAGCTCGACGCCTTTATGGGCAACAGCGGCGAAGATCTTGATGACGTCGGCGCGCTGGGCCTTGAGATCGCGGACTCGCTGGCGAAGCTCCGCGGGCGTTCCGCTGTTCGCGGTAATCTGCACGATCGACGTCAGGATGCGCGGTCCTGGAAGCGTACCGCGCGCGATCGCGTCGCGCATGTGGACGTCGACTGCCTGGCCGGGACTTTGGATGGTCGTGAATCCGGCCATGAGCGTGAGGTACGCATTTTCGGCCGCGTAGAGCACGTCCTGCGCGGGCGTCTGGGCGCGGTCAAGGCGGCCGCTCGGGCCAAAGTGCCATCCGATGTGCGAGTGCACGTCGATCAGGCCGGGGAGCAGCGTCGATGATCCGAGGTCGACGTCGACCGGTTCGGAGGCGGACGATTCGATCGCGGCGATCGTCGAGCCCCTCACCACGATCGTCCGGTTCTCGAGTACCTGCCCCGTTCCATCGAGCACACGCGCTGCGCGAAGACGTACTTCCTTCTGCTGCGTGTGAACGCCAGCCGAAAGCAGCAGCAACACTGCCGATCCGTGAACGCACGCCCGGCTTAGACTCGTGAGCATCATGGAACCATGACCTGATCAGCATCCGCCCGCACGCAGGATCTCCAGAAACAGCGCTTCTGTCTGCTGCGAAGGGCTCGCGCCAAGCTCATCGCGGAGCAGATTGCGGCACCGCTCAAACACTCGGAGCGCCTCGGCACGGTTGCCCATCGCGGCGTGCTGGCGCATCAGCTCCTGATAAGCGGTCTCCCGAAATGGCTCGAGATCCAGAATCTCGTTCCTGTACTGGAGAGCGAGGGACAGGGCGCCGCTCGATTCGCTCGCAGCAGCAAGGCATTGGAGGCCACGGGTCAGGAGCGTGCCTTGAGCCGCGCGATGAGCCTCGATCCAGGCCGCCTCAAAGTCCTGCAGGAACGGCCGGCGGGCGATGCTCACGACGACGTTCGCAAAGCCCCACGCCTTTGCCGAATCCCCCGCGCGCAGCGCCCCTTCCGCTTCGTCGATCGCGCCAGCCGCCTCCTCGATGTCAATCCAGGTCTGTGATGGCCATCGGATGGCAATGGAGCGGGAATGGGCATCGATTGTCGTTTCGCCCGTCCTCTTCAGCGCTGTGCGCAGCCTGCTGAGGATGGCACTCAGGGCCGTTTCGGCATCCTGCGGCGGATGGTCGGGCCAAAGGACTTCGACCAACTGGCTCCGGCTGGGCGGTCGGGTGCGATTCGCTGTCAGGAATGCAAGAGCCAGGCGCCCCTGCCTGCCGGGCAGATCGCGTTCGGTGACGACCTGGTCGCCATACTCGAGCAATAGCTGGCCGGTGAGATAGATTCTAAGCGTGGACAAGGCTTTGCCAAGCTCTCGGCAAGGTTCTGCCAAGACCGCCCAAGTATATTGCCGGGGCAGGAGGAGACGTCATGCAGAAGGTGATCAATTGTCCATGTGGTTTCGTCGTCAAGGGTGAAACCGAAGACGAACTCGTCATGCGGGCACAGGAGCATGCCAAACAGGTGCATCAGATGGACCTGTCCCGTGAGCAGGCACTCGCGATGGCCAGGCCCGGGTAGACGTTCAGGCTCGACGTGAACACGTCGAAGCGCGTAGCCCGTCACTGTTGTTGTCGAAGCTCGTACGACGGACCACTGCGCTCAAAACATGGCAATCGGGTTGACTGGTGAACCCGTTCCCTTCGGTATCGGCAACGGCGCCACCGTCAACATGAACTCCCATCGCCTGCGAGCGGCCGCAGCCTCGCTCAGCATCTCGAAGTCGGCGCGATCAAGGAGGTGCACACCCAGAATCGTCAGCACGAAGTCGTGCACAGCCAGGCGCGGCAGGTCTCCGGGGGGCTGCGGCACGTACCCTGGCGTTTCCCAGCCCAGCAAAGCGATATCACGCCGTTTCAGCCATGGAATAACCGAAACGTCCAACCCCGCAGCCCCTTCATCGATCGGCCACGGTCCAAGTGCCGCCCGCCGTGCCCAGCGACCCCACCGGAGCAGGAGCGCATCGCCTGCACCAACGCGCACTCCACTCTTTTGTTCCCAGGCCTCCAGATCGGCAGGAAAGATGCGCGTACCTGGCTCGAGATACGGGACACCCTTCAATCTGGGAATGTCGTACAACACCGCGCGGGTCACGATCCCGCTCTTCATTGTGAGCACGGAGTTACGCGCCGCACCGCCCTCGCGTGTGACGAGCCCGAGCACCGGGTAACCGTTCCACATCCTGCCGCCAAAAAACCTGTGGGCGAACGAATCGAGATGGGTCGTGCCGGCTCCGTGAATGCACGGGAATCCGACACGATCGGTCGCCCCTGTCTCTGACGCGGTCAGCATCGCCCACTCGACAGGGCAAGGCAGGTCGACAGCCTTCTCTGTTTGCGCATCCGACGCAAGAGACACGGTCACCCCCTCCCTGACGAGCATCGCTGCCGCCTTTCGCTTTGAAGGTGTGATCAAATTCAGCGTTCCCAACTCGTCGTTGTTCCCCCACCGCCCCCAATTCGAGAGCTCCGTTTGCCATCGGTCATATTCTGCCTGTGTTACAAGAGCGCCCGATGATCCACTCGACGCGATACCCTGAGTCCTGACACCCTGCCCTGTCGCTGCAGCCAGGAGCAGCGCGAACGCAGTCATGGTCAACTGTCGCATGTTCCCCTCCTGCGCCTACACTCGATCCATTTCCAACACCGCGCCGAGCAAGACGTCAGCACCTCGTGCGCAGTCATCCCATCGCGTCAGCTCGAGCGGTGAGTGGCTGATACCTCGGACGCTCGGCACGAAGATCATGCCCATCGGCGAGAGCTGCGCCATCATCTGGGCGTCGTGGCCGGCACCGCTCGGCAATCGCTGGCTGGCCAGGCCGAGTTGTCCTGCGGTCCGCTCGATCGCGCGTTGCACTTCCACGGCCGCGTTCGCGGGCGCATTGTGACTACTCGCCGTGAACTCGATCGACGTATTCGTATCTCTGGCGATTTCAGCCGCGCGCAGGCGAACGCGTTCGCCGAGTCGCTTCAACTTTTCCGCCGAGAGATCACGTAATTCGATCGTGAGCCGTACGATGCCAGGAATCACGTTCGGCGCGTTGGGGGTCACATCCAGCCGTCCGACAGTGCCGACCTGTCGGCCCGGTTCCGAACTGATGATTTGGCGTACGGCGATCGTGAGATGCGAGGCCGCGAGCAGCGCATCCTGTCGATCCGGCATTGGCGTGGTGCCTGCGTGATTGGCAAAGCCGGTGATCGTCACATCGTGGCGATCGATCGCCACGATGCCTTCCACTACCCCCACTGGAATGCCTTCGCGTTCCAGAGTACCTCCCTGTTCAATGTGAAGCTCGAGGTAGCAATGGTGTGCGCCGCGCGGTCGAATGGCCTCGGTGACATGGCCCGGATCGCCGCCGATCTTCCTTATGGCGTCCGCGCGGGTCATCCCGTTCCAGACCTGGTCCATGTCTGACGGTTTGAGGTCGCCCGCAACGATCCGGCTGCCATTGAGCCCACGGCTGAAGGCTACGCCTTCTTCTGCCGACCACACGACCATCTCCAGCGGGTGGCGCGTACGCACCTTTGCGGCCGCCAACGCCTCGAGCGCCCCGATCGCGGCGAGCGATCCCAGGTCACCATCGAAGTTGCCGCCGTTGGGCACGGAATCGATATGCGAACCGAACAGGATGGGCGGCAGGGACGCGTCTGTGCCGGCGCGGCGGCCGAAGATATTTCCGGCAGGGTCCACGCGGGGGTCAAGACCAGCCGCGCGCATCAAGTCGATCGTGTACCGCCGGCCGGCGACATCAGCATCCGAGAAGGCGACGCGGCTCACACCATCACTGAAGCTGCCGCCCGAAGGTCTGCCGAACAGACTGAGTGCCTCAATCCGCTGTCGCAACGCCGCCGCATCGACACGAGCCGGCAGACTCTGGGCAGACGTGCGCGGGCCCAGGAAGGCAGGACCCATCGCGGCTGTCACGAGATTCGACAGGAACGCGCGCCTGGACGGATAAGCCACGTCACTTCCCTCTCAGTTTTGCCACCGGGCCGTCCACTCCGTTTGGCAACTGCTCGTCGGCAACCTGATCGTCGTCTCGCACCTCTCGCTTCAGTCGCGCGAGCTCCACCTTCAGGGCTGGCGCTCAGGGCCTCCTGACTGGGTTCGCCGTACAGGTTGTGGAGTTCGTGCGGATCGTTAATCAGGTCGAACAGTTCCCACTGATCTTTCTTCCAGAAATAGATCAGCTTGTGAGTGCGCGTGCGGATTCCGTAGTGCGCCCTCGTATTGTGGTCGCCGGGATCGTGGTAGTAGCGGTAATACATCGCTGTGCGCCAATCGGCTGGCGTGCGGTCCCGTAGCACCGGACAGCAGGCTGCGTCCCTGCATTTCGGCTGGGATCGGCAGGCCGGCAGTCTCCAGAAACGTGGGCGCAAAGTCGATGTTCAGTGCGATGGCGTCACTCTTCGTGCCTGGTTTGATGCTCGCCGGCCAGCGGACGAGGAACGGCATCCGGATCGACTCTTCGTACATGAAGCGCTTGTCGAAGAGGCCATGGTCGCCAAGAAAGAACCCTTGATCGCTTGTGTAGACGACCAGGGTGTTCCTCGCGAGGCCCGTCTTGTCCAGAACGTCGAGCAATCGACCGACGCTGTCGTCCACGGACTGAACGGTCGCAAGATAGTCCTGCATGTAACGCTGATACTTCCACCGCGTGAGCGCCTCTCCCGTCAGAGTCACGGTCTTGCCATCGCGAACTGTCGTCACCTTGTCTGGCTTGGTCGCGAGCCACTTCGTGAGCTCCTGCCCCGTCAGATCAGGCGGTGGTGTGAGCTTCAAGTCGCGGTTGGTCAGGTCGGATGCGACGCGTTGCATGTTCTCGTGGAGTGCATCCGTACGTGTCTCATAGGAGTCCCAGAAGGTCACCGGTTCCGGAATGCGCAATCCGGCGAAGCGTGCGGCGTGGCTCTCGCTGGGCTCCCAGGGCCGGTGCGGAGCCTTGTGATGCATCATCAGGAAAAAAGGTCTGTCACGCGGGCGGCGATCCAGGAACTCGACGGCAAGGTCGGTGATCACGTCCGTGACGTAACGGCCGGCATACGTCTTTTCACCGGTGGCCGTGTAGAACACCGGATCCCGATACGTCCCTTGTCCGGGAAGAATCTCCCAGCGGTCAAATCCGACGGGATCGCTTCCAAGGTGCCACTTTCCGACCATTCCAGTGTAGTAGCCGCTCTGCTGCAACATCCGCGCGACGGTCATGCGCGAGCTGTCGAAGCGGTTGAACATTCTCACGCCGTTGATGTGCGAGTACTGCCCGGTCAGGATTGCGGCTCGGCTTGGCGTACAGATCGAGTTGGTCGCAAAGACGCTCGTCAGGAGCGCTCCCTCCTTCGCCAGCCGATCGAGACTCGGTGTCTGATTCACGCGCGAGCCGTACGCGCCGATGGCGTGCGCCGCGTGGTCGTCGCTCATGATGAAGATGATGTTCGGCCGCGCGCCGCTCGCCTGGGCCAGCACGGTCGACGGCAGGACCGCTAGAGCGATGAACAGCGACGCCGTGACGACTCGCATCAGTACGCCATCGCGTAGCAGTCGCGGCGCGGATCCGCCGCGGCGAACCGGTTGCCGGACGCCGGGTCGATCATCACGGCTGTCGCGCAGCCGCCCATGCCAAAGGGCCGCAACCGGCTCACATTGTGGCCACGCGCCCTGAGCTCTTCGTACACAGCATCGGGGACTGTCGCCTCCACGTTGAGCCTGTTGAACCCTGCAGAGTGGGGCCAGAACGAACCATAGAAATGCAGCGTCTGCACACGCGGCCGCTCGAGCGCGGCATGCAGGTTCGGATACCAGGTGTCCCAGAACTCCACCACGCTCAAGAAGGCCTGCAGGATCGTCTGATCCTGGTTGTCTCCGCCAGGCGAGCCGAGCGCCATCATCGGCGTGTCGCCTTTGAAGACCAGACTCGGCGTCAACGTGTAGCGCGGACGGGCGCGTGGACGAATCTGGTTCGCTCTCGTTTTGTCGAGCCAGAACTGTTCGCCACGAACGCTCATGCCGATGCCCGTGTCACCGAGGATCACGGCCCCGGGTACCCATCCACCACTTGGTGTCACGTCAAAGATGTTGCCGTCTTTGTCGATGACGGCCATATGCGTGGTGTCCTTCGACACGCCCGTGGAGTCCTGCCCGAGTGAAGACGGGAGCACCGGATTGGTTGCCGCGCGCGCCGTCGTTTCGCCCTCGCGAGTATCGGCCTTCCAGTACGGCCACTCTTTCACCTGGGAATCGAACCGCAACGGATCACCGGCGACAAAGGTCGTCGACGCGCGCTTCGGATCGATGAGCATTGCACGCTCGTTCGCATACGCCTTCGACAGCAGCCCTTCGGAGGGGGTCCTCACAAACGCCGGATCCGCGTAGTACGAATCGCGATCCGCGTATGCGAGCTTCATCGCTTCGACAATATGATGAAGGTAGTCGGCGCTGGCGTAGCCCATCGCGTGGAGATCGAACTGCTCCAGAATATTGAGCGTCTGGAGCAAGACGGGACCTTGACTGCCGAACCCGTGCTTGTAAACGGTGTAACCGCGATAGGTCGTCCTCGCCGGTTCCTCGATCCGCGCGAAGTACTCTGAAAAGTCGGTTTCGTCGAACGGCGCGTTGTGCTTTCGGAGGAACGCGACCATCTCGCGGGCAATGTCCCCTTTGTAGAAACGATCGCGCGCGGCGATGATGCCGGCGGAGCGGCCGCGACCTCGCGCGCCACGTTCGGCCTCGACCATGCGGCGCAGCGTTCTCGCGGTCGCCGGCAGCTTGATGGTCTCACCAGCCTTGTAAAGCGATCCATCGGGCTTGAGCCAGTACGTCTTGTTCCCCGGCCAGCGCTCGAAGAACTGGAGCTCATTCTGAATGGCACGTGCCGTACTCGGCCGCATGGGGAAGCCGTGCTCCGCATAGCCGATCGCGGGCGCCGCCACCGCTTCGAAGCTCATCGTGCCCCATCGCTCCAGCACCGTGAGCGCGGCGTGCAGCGCTCCGGGCACGACGGCAGGATCGAGCCCTTCTCCCTGGAGGGTCTTCTGACGCGTGAGGTACCAGTCCACGTCCACCGCACGCGGGGCCCAGCCTTGTCCGACGATCGACGTCACTTTGGCTTCCCTTTTCGGATACACGAGCACCAACGCTTCGCCGCCGAGACTGTAGAGGTCCTGCTCGACCACGCCTCCGGCGAGCAGCGACGCCACTCCCGCGTCGAACGCATTCCCGCCCTTCAGCAGGATTCCAAACGCGACAGCCGTCGTGAGAGGGTGACCTGTCGACACGCCGCCCGAAGGCCCCATCACCGCCGGACGCAACGCCGATCCCGCCGGCCGCTCATCCTGCACGGGCACCTGCGCGGGAACGAGCCGAAGGAAGCTTGTCGCGACCAGGGCGGTGACAAAGACTCCTGTACGCCAACAGCTGTGCGTCGCCGGGCCTCGTTTCATTATCGAGCTCCCTTCACTTGCGGCATGACCGTCTCAGAACGGCACCTATGGAACTGTAATGCGAACGCAGGCGCTCAGCCGAGCAGGGCCTGCAGCCGCACAGCAGTGCGAATGACTCTCGCATCTTCACCGTGATCTGCGGTGAGCTGCAGCCCGAGGGGCAGCCCGCCCGCGACGGGCATAGGGATGGAGATCGCTGGCGTCCCTAAGGCGGTCCACGGCGCGTTCATTCTCGGATCTCCCGTCGATGCCAGGCCGCGCGGAGCCGGCCCCGTAGCGGATGGCACGAGGACCACCGGTGTGGCCTTGTACAGCTCCGTCATTCTGGACTTGCACTCCGCGACGTACCGCCTCGCCTCGTCATAGCGGCTCACGGAAATCATCAGGCCTTCGCGAACAAGGTTCGCCATGTCTGCGAGTCTCGCCCCGTGCTCCTTATAGCGCTGCTGATGGAACCGCGCGCCCTCATAGAACATGATGGTCGTGGCCGCTTCGTCAAGCCTGGTGAGCATGTCGGCGATGTCAATCGACCTGACGGACATGCCGGCGCTGCGCAACCGTGAAAGTGCGGCCTGAAACGCAGACGCCATGGCAGGCTCAACTTGAGGCATCGGGTCCGGCGCTCCCAACGCGAAGTCCTCTGTCCGGCCCACGGCGTGCCCCAGCGAATCCCAGAGCGCGAGCATATCGGCTGGTGTGTGGGTGAAGAACCCAAGCGTGTCCAGACTCTTCGCGAAAGGAAGCACGCCTTCCATGGAGAAGAGACCGTAGCTTCGCCTTGAAGCCCGTCACGCCGCAGTAGGACGCAGGCCGCAGCACCGATCCCCTGGTCTGGGTTCCCAGCGCGATCGGCACCATACCAGCGGCAACAGCGGCCGCCGATCCGCTGGAGCTTCCACCGGGGGTGTGTTCCAGGTTTCGCGGGTTGTGCGTTGGAGCGGGCGTGCGGTACGCGAACGACGTCGTGTGGGTCTTTCCGAGCAGAATCGCTCCGCGTTGACGCAGTTGACGAACAATCGCCGCATCGGCCGTTCCGATCCGTCCTTTGTAGATTGGCGATCCATATTCGGTGGACAGGCCCCGCGTCTCCATGATGTCTTTCGCGCCGAAAGGGATCTCGGAGAGCATTCCATCCCCTGTGGGCCTCTGCGGGAGCACCTGGACCCAGGCCTGTATGGACGGATCCATGGTTCGAATCCGATCGAGGCAAGGCTGCAACGCACGCTCACGAACCTGACGCGAGGCGTTCAACCATTGAGTCAGTGTTTCAAGGGGAAGTGTTTGCGCGGCGTGGCCAACCGCCACCGCAAAAGGTGTGAGAAGGAACCCTCGACGATCAATCTGCGGAGTTTTGAGGCTCATCATACTAGCGGCCCGCAGGCGGTGCGCTCGGAGCAGCGATCGTCGCTGGATCCCAATGCTCGTCTGCTTTGCCATCCTTGATTCGCCACATGTCGAACCATGTGGTGGTATAGGTCCTGCCGGGATCCCGTGGATCGCGATACTCGCGCGCGAACGCGACCGCGACCAGATCCCCTTCCGCGATGACAGATACCACTTTGGTTTTCCAGCTCTTCCGGTCCGGGATGGGCGTGGGCGTTCGGCTCCCGAAAAATTTCAGAACAGGATCGAGACCCGAGGCGACGTTCGGGTTGTGCTGAATGTACTCCTTCGTGAGGTACTTGCCGGCGAGCTCCCAGTGATTGGCTTCCAGGAGATCGCGAACGATGTGGAGCACGACCTGCTTGTTTGCGTTGAGCTTTGGATCGGAGCTCGTGAACAACGATTCCGGGTCGGCGACGCCGACAACGGGAGCCTGGGCCGCGCCTGTGGCAACGACCAAGACCCCCATGAGCACGCTGAGCCAGGACTTGTTCACTCTCATGAAATCTCTCCTCGCCTCATCTGGACAGAGCATCCACGCCGCGAGCCACGTCACCACACTGCCTCGAAACCTGGCGCCCGACGCGGCGCGTGGTAAGGCCTCGTGTCCATGCGAGCGTATGATAAGGCCATGGACTTGAACCTGACCGCGATATTCCAAAAGGTGCCCGAGGGTTAACCGGCGGTTTAAGGCGCCGACGTCCCACCCGTTTTGACGTAGGTTGCCACCTGCTCATGTGTGGCAAACCAGACGCCCGGCTTTGATTTCATGTGAGCAATCAAGCGGTCCAGCATGACGATACGCGAACGATGACCAATGAGATGCGGGTGCATGGTCAGGACAAAGAGTCCTCTTTCTTCGTAAGCCACATCGAACTCTGACTGAAAGGTCTGTAAGGCCAGTTCGGCGGAAGGTAACGACCCGTTCGCGGTCGCCCCGAAGTACGGACTGTCATCAAGTATCCACTCGATGGGGAGCTCGATTACGCCAGTCGGTTGCCCATTGAGCAGAATTTCATAGGCGTCGTCACTGGCCATCAGACTGCTGTCGTACAGGAACCCAGCCTCCTTCACCTGCTTCATCGTGTACCGACTGAACGCCCAGGACGGCGCGCGGTAGCCAACTGGCCGTTTGCCAATAGCTTTGGTCAGGTACTCGATCGCCTGACTGAGAAGGCGCTGTTCCTCAACCTCGTTGTTTAAAACCAGAAGCTGTTCGTGGATCCAGCCATGGACGCCGATTTCATGTCGTTTCCTGGAAAGGATGTCAGCGATCATTTGTGGATGAAGCGCCGCAGACACCGCCGGAACAAAGAAAGAGGCTGGAATGTTGTGCTTGTCGACCAATCGCAAGATTCGCGGCAACCCCTCGATGGCACCGGTACTCGCCGCGAGAGAGATCTCCTGCCGCGACATTACCCTGCGACAAAGCGACGGTTGCGTTGTCCACATCGAAGCTCAACGCGACGGCCACTCGGCTGTTATTCGGCCACAGGCGCGGCTTGAGTCGACGACCAGCACTGACCTGAAAGAACTGCTGCCTCAGCTCGTCCAACGAGAGCCTGACCCCTGGAAGCGGATTTGCCGGTGGCTGCTGCGCGGCGATTTTCCCACTGCGATCTCCTGACACGATCATCAAGATCACGCCGATGAGCGCCATGAGAGAACATCTGGTCCTCATCGAATACCTCTCCTTCAGTATTGTGGGCTCCCCGTTGCTCCTTATTTGATGAGCTCCCACGTCAAGCGGGTAGTACGATTGACCGGCGTGAGAATCAACCGGTCGCCTTGAGCAAATTCGTACTTCCTCACAAAATCGACAGGGCCTGGTACCAGGCTTCCCTCGCGGTGGTGGCTGACGAGTTGTGTGCGTTCGTCGACTGTATAGGTGCCGAAGTACGCCGTGAAGCCAGTAATTGCTTCTTTCGCTTGATCGGGTGTCGGCGAGCCGGTCCATGATGGCCTTGTCCTATCGGGCATGATCTGCACCGCCATGTGACCGGTCGAATCGTAATAGATCAGACCTGTTGGGCGTGCGCCACGATTCGGGTTTGGAGTGCTGGATTCGATCGAAACAAGACGCCACGTACCGATGAAGCGTTTCTTGACGTCCGACTGGCTGGGAGACTGGCGTTGAGAACCAGCGCCAATCTGCATGATGACGCCGACGACGAAGATCGATATGCCGACGGTAGCCATTCTGCGCATCACTACCTCCTGGCTTCTACGAAAGCGGACTGCGCAACCCTCATCAGTCTGTCGGACGTTTTGTGTCCCAGAAGATCTGGAGTCCGGCGCCGGCGCCCGGGTAAGCGGCTGTATCCCCTGTGACTGCTTGCAGCCCGACGAGCGCGATCAGTGCCGGTCTTCCCATCTGTCTTGACTCCAAGATTGTTCGGTTAAGGGATCGCTGAGCTGCGGTCGCGCGTGTAGGCTACCATGCTGCGCTCCCCGCTGTTCCACGCCAGGTGCAGGCCCTTGCCCACCGCTACCGTGGTTCCAACCAACGTCGGTTCGCGAGCCAGCAGCGTCAAGAAGGGAGCGACCTCGTCAGCATGCGACAACACATTGTCGATCGCGAGTACGCCGCCAGGCCGCAACACGCGAACTGGATGCGGCCACCAACCTGGATACTGGACCCGCTCCGCATCGAGGAAGAGCAGATCGACACTACAGTCAGCGAGTCGCGCCAGATACGTACCGCCGTCCTCCTGTCGAAATTCGACCCGTTTGGCGAGGCTGCCGTGAACGGCGTCGCCGCGGGCAAGGTTGACGCGCGCAACGTCATTGGTGACGATGTCGAGGCTCACGACGTGCCCGCCGGTATTGGCGACAGCATCGGCAAGCCACACCGTCGAATATCCATTGGCTGTGCCGATCTCGACCACGTCGCGGGCACCGGCGATCCGCACAATGAGACTCAGTAGTTCGGCAGTAGCGGGTTCGAGATTTCGATACGTGAGGAGTCGGTCCGATTGCGCCGCATCGTGCGCGATTCCATCGGCGTACAACTCAGCGACGAACGCGGCGAGGTGTTGATCTATGGTGTTTCTCCATGTCGTCATTGCTGGGGCGGAGAGGTTTTCGAATATCGACGAAGTAGAAATTGTCGACCGTGGATCCAAACAGATGGAGCGAGAGTGCCAAGTCTTGACCGCAGCAGGGATAGAAGAGAGCCGTCCCGGCGATCAATTCACTATATTGGCGTTCGAGCGTATTCGGAATTTGTTCCATCTCGCGCAAAATCGTACGCGGCATAACGTGCGGTTTCAGCCGCGGCGGCTCATGATCGCGCCGGCCGCCCGCCGGTTGCAAGCCGATGTCTACTCTCTGGACAAGTTTTGCCAAACCCACTTCAGCATCCGCGAAGCGTCAGAGACGTTTACTGAATCGCCGCGATGCCGTGATGGTGCTCGTGCGCCCGTCGGGCGTCCTCCATCGCCGCTCTTTTCGGAAACTCGCGGCCGGTGAGCTCTTTGTAAACCTGCGCCGCCTGGGCTTCGAATCCGGCAATTGATTTGGTGCTCGTATCGATGTACGTAGCGTGCTGTTTGAGGAGGGCGTCGCGCATGGCTGGAACGTCGGCCTGCACGCGTTCGGGCGCCAGCCCTTTTCTCTTTGCCACCTCGGCTCGCAGCGCCACGAAATACTGCCGCTGGGCTTCGAGCACGCGGGCGTCTCCAGACGGCCCGTGACCCGGCGCGACGATGGTTGCTCCGAGCTTCTGGGCGCTGGCGAGCGTTTCGATCCACGTGCCGCTGTCGCCGTCGGCCATGTAGTTGAACGGACCGTTGACGGCGGCGTCGCCGGTGAAGAGGATCCGCTCTCTGGGAAGCCACGCGAAGCCGTCACCGTGCGTGTGTCCGACGCCGAAGTAGCGCAGCTCGACGCGGTGCCTGCCGTCATCGAAAATCATCAGGTCCCGATAGAGCAGTGATGGCGGCTTGAGCCGCGTCGTTCTGAGATCCTCGCGCTGCTTCGCCGCTTCCTCCCAGCGTCCGGGCTTGCCGCCGAAGAACCCGGTCTCGTACTTCCGCATCTCGGCGACGACGTTTTCGTGTGCGACCGGCACGGCGCCGAGGTCCGCCCAGACCTGGTTGCCGTAGGCGTGATCCCCGTGGTGGTGCGTGTCGAAGGCGAACCGGATCGGCTTGTTCGTCTGCGCCTTGATCTTCGGGATAATCTCCTGCGCGCCCGAGGGAAAATTGGCGTCGAGCACGAGCACGTAGTCGTCGAAGATCACCCAGCCGTTGTTGCAGTGTCCCTTCCCGCGCAGATCGCCTTCGTGGAAGTACACGCCCGGCGCGAGCTCTTTGACCGTGTTCAGCTGGCTGGCGACACGGCGCTGATGCACGAAGCCGACGAGAACACAGGTCGTGAGGACATACACAGCCAGACGCTTCATCGGTTCCTCCACGCTTGATGATCGGCCCGTTCGAGCGCACCTTTTATATCAGGCGCCCGCTCGTTTTGGAATCCACGAAGGACCATGGCACGCCCTTGTGGGTTGAAGATGAAGTCGCACCACTAGTTGCTCGACCTCGCGTTTGCTCCTATGGCGCGCCCGCATCCCGGAAGGTAAGGGCAAGTCGTCGACTTCAAGTCCACGTATGTCCATGCGGCAGTCTAACGCGCCAAAATGAGCCGCGTGCCGCCGCCAGAATCGCACCGACCATGTGGCGCGTCGGCTCCATTTGGAGGCGGCAACGTTGGCTGCCCGCTTCGCTGCGAGGGCGGCTCGGCGCCACGAACGCCGGAATGCCATGATGAGAACGGGGATCGGAGCGGCCCATGTGAGCGGCCAGAGAGTACCGAGCCCCGTCGATACGTAAAACGCCCCGGCTGAGGCCGCTACAGCGACGATCCCGAGTGGAGATGGGGAGCGCCCTAGCATGCGGTACACCAGTTTGCGCGGAGGAATCAGCTCGCCTGGTCCGCTTCGGGAGGTTGATTAGACGCCTCGCAGTTGATGAGCCACGGTATCCCAAAGCGATCCACGACCATGCCAAAACGCTCGGCCCAGAACGTCTTCTCGAGTGGCACCATGACCCTGCCGTCCCTGGCCAGTTCGTGAAAAATACGCTCGGCGTCAGCCATGTTCTCGATATGGAGCGAGAGCGAGAACCCCCGTGGCTCCTCGTAGCGATCGGGCGCAACATCGCCACCCATCAACACCTGGCCGCCAACTGTGAAACTGGCATGCATGACCTTGTCCTGCCAGTCCGCCGGGACCTGATCGGCCATCGGACTCCCGGCGTAACGGAAGATCGCCCCGAGTTGGCCGCCGAGACATTGCTCGTAGAACGTGAACGCACCCTCGCACTGTCCCTTGAAGCTGAGATAGGGGTTCATCTGCATGGTGCACTCCTGTCAGCGAGAGACGCTACGTCTTGCCCTTAAGTTGTCGCTCGCGCACCGCGTCGAGCGTCAGTGGGTCTCGAACACCGTCGTAATACTTAGCGAGTAGACGCTCGAAGACCGATCCCGGCGGCGACACCATGTCGAACAGCGTCGCGCAGGATCGCAGTTTCAGGTCATCCGGAGCGCCGAACATTTCGGTTGCCGACCGTCCTTCAACGGCCAGCGCAGCCTCCGCGCATTCGATGAGCCTGGACCCGAGTATCGGATGCGTGATGTACGCCTTCGCCTCTGACAGGCTCCCAATGGCGTACTTCTGCGCAAGAGGGCTGACGCCAAGGCCCGCGAACTGCGGAAAGATGTACCACATCCAGTGCGTGCGCTTCCGGCCGCTTCGGATCTCCGCCAGCGCGCGATTGTAGTCCCGCTCCTGCGCCTGCAGAAACCGGGAGAGATCATCTGCAACAGCCTGTTGACTCACCATTCAACCATCGAGCCGGCGCTCGTGACGTGCATTTGCACGCGAACTGTGACCAGTAGCTGGCCCACGTGCCGCTGCACGTGTTCAGCCGCGTGAAACAGCAACCCGAGCACCGTGGAAGGCAGCTGCTTCCTCCCAACCGTGCGTGCCGCAGTTAAGGTCTGGACATCCGTCCCGCGCAACTGGTTCAGGGCGTTCTCTACCCTTGCGTCAAAGGCGTCGAGCAGATCATCGATGCTCGCCTGCGTGGAAACGGTCCCCTCGGCTGCGAGGGATCCGCGTTGCTGATCGGAAAGAGACTCACCGCGCGCATAGGTGAACAGCCTGTCGACGACCCCGGACACGTGTTGAAGGTGAAACCCGACTGAAGCGAGGCCACCGGGGCAATTCCACAGAGATCCGGCGGGAAGTCGTGCAAGAGTGCACGGGTTTCCTCTCGGGCCTGCAGCAATGCGTGAGCGACTGGTTGAAGAAGCGATGGCACACCCTCGACCGGTCCGCGAAGCCACGTCTCGGTTGCCGCCATCAGTCCCCCGTTCAGTCGCAGTTTGGAACCCCAAGAAAACAGGGCATCTGGTCCAATACCAGACCAACCCAGAAGAATACGATGAGGATCAGACAGATCGCTCGCGATACAAGGCTGAGGGGTCGGACGATCTGAATGTTACGATCGCGAACGACCCGTGCGAGGGGCGTAGCGATGAACATGAAGGAGAAGCCCAGCAGCCACATCGCGACAAATAGCGGGAGCGGAAAGCTGCCTCTATTCACCAGTTCCAAGACAACAAAGGGAAGCACCAGGAGTGAGCTGATAATTGCCGATCTTCCAAGGCTCGTCATATGGAACCTTACTTGCGATGCACGTTCCGCTCGACCCACCCTAGAATCACATCCGCGATTTCGAGGTTCTTCTTGTCCAACATCATCATGTGGGTCACACCGAGCATTCCCATCTCGTCGAGCTTGAGATACTCGGCCTTTGCAGTTCCGAGCTTGTCAGCGCGCCTGGCATTGATGGCGTTCACGGTGTCGTGGCACACGGTGCTGGTCGCCGCGTAATCTCCCTTGAGCGCCATGTAAGGGATATTGTCGAAGTCTGATGCCGTGAGCCCGCTGTTGGGCAACGAGCACGAACCCTCGAGTGTGATCAATCCTTTCAGCAAGCCGAGATGACCCCGTTCTTTCAGAATGCGGGCCATGTGATGACCCATGATTCCAGACTGTGAGTGAGTGACGACGATGGCACCCCCGAGCCTTTCAACCAACGCCGCCAGGTTCCTGGGCGTCCAGGTATGGGCCGGAGCAAGGGCCGTCGGATTACAGGTGCTGCACGTTGAGCCCGGGAGCGTGACCTCCGCGTTGGGGACCAACTGTTTGTAGTAATCGAGCGCATAGGGCCCCAGCGGTCCACTGGGTGCAGGTCCGAGTGCTTCCTCGCGCGACAGTACCTTGCGGTCCACGGCCTCGATCGGGAACATCGGCGCAACGTGCCGGTATGAGTCGGGGTTGGGGTTGGGATCGGCGCTGTCTGCATGTGGAATCAATGTACCCGTGAGGATTGTCGACTCTGCCGGGACCAGATGGCCGAACCACGACGTCCACGCGCCATCGTCGGTAATCCGTCCAAAGACCGGAATCAGATCGGTCGCGGTTTTGACCTCACCGCTCTCAATTCTTGCTTCGGCCTCGTGAATCACGGACTGATCGAAGCCGGAGCGGCCACGGCCGGACTGATCCACGACGTAGCTGGGAACTCCTTTCCGCACGAAATAGGGATACCAGCCCTCACGACCGTCTGGCGTCGACTCCAGACACGCTCCTGTGTGACTGGATCCGTGCACCATGATGACCGGCCATCCGGACCGGTACTTTTTGGCCGGAATCTGGAACTGCACATACATCTGGCCGATAGTGATTTGATGCGGAGCGGCCGCAACCGCAGCAGGCGGCGCGGGAGCGGCGCCAGACGCCGGTGGTGGAGCAGGCGAAGCGTGGGTGGTGACCTTCGGGATGCCGCCGATGAAGAAGCTTCCCTGGTCCTCAATCGTCAGAGGGCCTGTGAGAAACCTCTTTGAGTTCTGCGCCTGTCCCGAAAGGCCGGTCGACTGTGCAATGAGCAGCATCGCCAGCGAAACAGCCGAACAGTTTCTGCGGATGCCACGACGCCAGGAGTTTTGAATCCGTTCCACGATCGCCATCAATGACCCACCGCTCGAGGCCTTCGGTACCGCCTCCGTGTGTGGGGAATCATTCATGATTCGAACAACTTCAGCAGTGCAGCGATCACAGATGTAGACGCGTGGACCCGCGACCAGCTTTGCGACCTCTGCCTCGCCTCTGCGACAAAACGTGCAAGCGAGCTTCCTTTTGAACATGATGGTGTCCCTCGTTGGCCAGTTCGTCGTGGCCCGTCGAGCGATTCTACCAAACCGGAAACAGGATATTCCGGGCACTTGACAATACTACGCAGTGCGTAGTATTACGTATTACGTAGTATTGAACGCCACCCAACCATGCGCAAGGGGATCACGCACCGGAATGACCTGCTGGCCAGCCTCGGGCGGTTCTCGGAACCAGCACTCTACATCCTGATCTCACTTGCCGACGGTCCGAAGCATGGCTACGCGATGACGCACGACATCGAGGCGGTGTCTGGTCAGAAACTTGGCCCTGGCACGCTCTACGGCGCGATCGCTCGGTTGGAGGCACGCAAGTGGATTGAACCGCTGCCCGCCGAGGACCGGCGACGACCCTACCGCCTGACGACCGCGGGCGAGCGCGTGCTCCGTCACCGTTTGGAGAACCTGCGCGAGGTCGCGCGTGTCGGACGTGCACGGCTCGCGGAGGGGTGAACATCGGTCATGCCCGTTGTCGAACGGCTCCTTCGCCTCTATCCGCGTGCGTGGCGCGACCGCTACGGCGAAGAGTTCCTCGCCACGGTAGGGCAAGGTGCGCTGAACCCTCAGCAGGTGATCGACATCGTTTCGGGTGCGATCGATGCGTGGTTGTCGACCGATGTGCGGCGCGCGACAGCCCCACTGACGCCGAGTGGAGGACCGATGATGCTCAAGTCTCTGCGGATATGCGAGCCTGCCAAATCGCGCTATACAACGCGCGACTCGTTGATTGGAGCGGGTGTCATGATCGGCGCCACTTTGATCTTTTCGATGCTGGGCATCGCCGCCAGGCGCGCCGGCTGGCTCGTGACAGGCGAGATTCTGTTGAACCTCGCCTTCCTTGGATCGCTGACACTCTCATTGCCGTTCTGGTTGATGAAGGGCCAGCCATGGAAGGCACAGACGGCCCTCCTGGGCACTGCGCTCACCTTGCTCGTCGCGATCGGCTACCTCGCATCACGCTGAAAAATCGCGGACCATTCACGAGACTCCCGTTGCGCCAGGAAGGCGTCTCCTGAGGAGGCTGCCGTCACCGTTCGATCCCGGCGGCGGCGAACGGCTCCTGGCCGTCAGAGCTGCCGAGGTGGCGTAGAAAAGCCCTGGCCACCTCCGCGTTGGCTCGGGCGGTCATCGGGACCCCGGCGTACGACGTATAGTTCTGCACTTCCGCCGGCAACGGGCCGATAAGCCGCAGGCCCTTGTCGCCGTAGAGTCGAATCTCGGTGAGTTGGCCGAAGCTCACCTCCTTGCCATTGCCTTTCAGCACGTGCCCGATGGCTGACGCGCCATCATCATAGCGAGTGATCTTGCCCTCGACCTGCTCATAGAGGCCCAGCTTCTTGAGGAGCGCCTCGAAATACACGCCGCTCGAGCCGCGAGTGATTACCACCGATTCCGCGGCCAGCACCGAGCGCTTGAGGGCCTCGACATTCGAGATGTCCGGCACGGGCGCTCCGGCGCGCACGGCCACACCGATCCCCACTCGTCCGAGCGTGACGCGTTCGTTCTCAATCTTGCCGGCCTTGGCGAACTCGTCGAGGACGGCGGGCGGAGCTATCACGACGTCCCACATCTCTCCCCCGGTGATCCGCGTGCGTATCTGCGGCGCCGGAGCAAATGAGATCTTCACAGCGTGACCCGTCCGTTTCTCAAACACCACCGAAGCCGGTCTCAACCCCGGTTCGACGGCGCCCGCACTGAGAACCGTGATTTCGTGCGCTGTTGTCGCTTGCCCAAGCAGTACGCCCGCCACCAGTCCCAAGATCGCCATGCTCTTCATCATGCGAACCCGCCCAGATTCTACACGGCACGGCCGTTCACGCGCCCGCCGCCCGGGTGCAGCCGCTTGCTAGATGGCTCTTCGACCAATCCGAGCACACCGGAATAGAAGGATGATTTCGCACGAGCCCGGAGAGGTCATCCCTTCACATCCGAGCCCCGGTCGGCTCTCGCAATCTGGTTGGCGGGCGGTCTCCGGCCGACACATGCCCGCCGCCGTGGCCCAGCCAGAAACTCCCTCCGAACGCAAGCAAGCCGGCGCCTATCATCAGGAGTGCCGGCGCCTTTACCGTGTTCATCTCCCGGATCAGAACCGTGGCCAGAAGCGGAGCGGTACCGCTGAAAATAGTGAAGCTGACGTTGAAGACCAGCGCGACGCCCGTGAAGCGGATACGGGTGGGAAACAAATCCGTCAACAAGTACGCGAATGAGCCGTTGCTGAGGCCGGCGACCAGTCCTGCCAGTGTGACGAGCAGGGTCAGGTTGACTGCGCGCGCGGCAAGCGCCGAATAGAACGGATAGGCGAGAACCACCAGCAGCGTCGCACCCAATCGCAGCAGGTGACGGGGTGCAATGCGCTCGCCCAGCCAACCGGTCGCGAGAATAGCCAACGAGGAGGCGATCACGCCGATCGTCTGCGAATAGACGGCGTGGCGCGGGTCGTATCCCAGCACACCCGACAGGTGGGCCGGCAGGTGCGAAAAGAAGAGACCGTTGAAGCAGGCCGTGCCGGCGAGCATGGCGCAGCCGATCAGGACCGGTGTCGCATGCGTTCGCAGCAGCTCGCGAAACGGCAGCCGCGAGGCCAGGCTGCGCATGCGCAGAAACTCGGGCGACTCTTCGAGCGACCGTCGCAGCACGAAGCTCAGGATGCCTCCGAGACCGCCAAGGATGAACGCGATACGCCACGCAAGAACGGGCACTTCTTCGGGAGGCAGCAGCGTGCGGAGCGTCAGACTGACCCCTGTCGCTGCGGCGACCCCCAGCGTGACGCAGGCAAAGACGACGCTGCACACAAACGGCGCCGTCCGCGGAGCGGTCTCGACGACATAGGTGAGGGCACCGGGCAGCTCGCCCCCAAGACAGAAGCCTTGCACGATTCGCAGCGCGACCATCAATGCGCTGGCCGCGACGCCCCACCGCGCGTGCGATGGAACCAGGCCCATGGCGAACGTCGCCCCGGACATCACGAAGACAGACCACAGGAACACCCGCCGCCGGCCGTAGCGATCGCCGTAGTGGCTGAGCACGATGCCGCCGATCGGCCGAGCGAGATAGCCGGCGGCAAACGCCGCGAACGACGCCATCAACGACGTGAGCGGCAGGCCGGCCGGAAAGATCGCCTCGGCGATATCGCGGGCGAAGATGCCGAAAATGACGAAGTCGTAGAACTCGAGCGTGCCGCCAAGGCTGGCGAGCAGCACGATACGCCAGCCCGCGGCCGTGATGTGATCGCGTTGGAGCCGCACGAGACTGAATCCGCTCCTGATCGTACTGGAGGGTTGGCACGGTACTAAGGACATTGCGGCGGCCTTCGTCGGAGAGACGAACGGCGTCTCCGAGACCGACCTCAGTTCCCAACGTCTTGGAGAGCACACGCGCGCCCGCGATGACAATCGACGACAGTTCGTCCTCGGCGCGATCGTTCACGATCTACTACCTATTCTTATCTCCCGCTATGGTCGCTGGCTGCAGTACTTGCTGCCCGAGCAACGCGTGGGCACGTAGAGCTCGGCCCGGACCAACCACACCCCATCGACCCGGTGCCACTGGGCCATGTACGTTCCTGCCATATCGACGGCTCCGTCCGGCTCGGTCCATCGGGCTGTCCACTCACCGCGCTCCGATGCCATCGCCCATGGCAGGTACACATCGATCGCCGATGGCTGACGGACGTAGATCGTGTCGGGGCGCGTGGCAAACTGCTGCGCCATGCGCTCTTGATTGCGTTCGCGACCGGCAACCTGGGAACCTGTCGATCTGACGACGAGCACATCGTCAGTCCACAGTCGGGCCATTGCCGCGGGGTCATGAGCGGCGATGGCGGCGTTCGAGCGCGCGCGCGCCTCCCGAATCATTCGCTCGTCTGTCGACATCTGCCTCGCCGCAGCAGAATCGGATCGATAGTGCGACGTTGCCGCGAACGCCACGAATGCCACCAATGCCATGTGATGACGGCTCAGATGCATATCACCATCCCATTCATCGCAAGGCATGATGATATGCCGCAAGTCGATCAAAGAAAAAAGGCGGGCCTGTTTCAAAGGCCCGCCTCAACTTGCGACTCGCGACTGCCGACTTACGACCGCCGACTTACTCGATCGTCCCTCCCCCGCCGAGTGCCTCCTCCGGCTCGATGAGATACTCCATCTCCCGATCCAGCTCCATATCCTCCTCGGTCGGCTGCGGCGGAGCCGGCGGCGGTGGCGGCTCGTCCGGCGGAATCCGAACGCCTCGGTAGAACTCGAAGCCGGTACCCGCCGGAATCAGCCGGCCCATCGTCACGTTCTCCTTCAGGCCGCGCAGGTAGTCGATGCGGCCGGAAATCGACGCTTCGGTGAGCACGCGCGTCGTTTCCTGGAACGACGCAGCCGAGATGAACGAATCGGTCGAGAGCGACGCTTTCGTGATGCCGAGCAGCAGCGGCCGGCCGGTCGCCGGACGTCCGCTGTCGTTCAGCACACGCTCGTTCTCTTCGAGGAAGCGGAACTTGTCCACCTGCTCGTCGATGAGGAACTCCGTGTCGCCGACGTCCTCGATCTTCACCCACCGCATCATCTGACGCGAGATGACCTCGATGTGCTTGTCGTTGATGTTGACGCCCTGCAGCCGGTAGACCTCCTGGATTTCGTTGACGAGATACTTCTGCAGCTCCTTCTCGCCAAGGACGTTCAGGATGTCGTGCGGATTGCTCGGGCCGTCCATCAGCGCCTCGCCGGCCCGGACGCGCTCCCCTTCCTGCACGTTGACGTGCACGCCGCGCGGCAGCGCGTACTCACGCGGCTCCGCGCCCGGCTCGTCGGGAACGATCATGATCTTGCGCTGACCCTTCACGACCGCGCCGTGCTTCACCACGCCGTCGATCTCCGAGATGACGGCCGTCTCGCGCGGCTTGCGCGCCTCGAACAGCTCGACCACGCGCGGAAGACCGCCGGTGATGTCCTTCGTCTTGGTCGTCTCGCGCGGAATCTTCGCCAGCACGTCGCCGGCGAAGACCGTCTCGCCATCGCTCACCATCAGATGCGAGTGCGACGGCATGTGGTATTTCCGCGTGATCTTCGACGTCGGATGTCCCTGCGCGTCGAGGGCGCGGATCTCGATCGCCGGCTGCTTCTTCTCGTCCGGCGAGTCCATGATGATCAATCGCGACAGACCCGTGACTTCGTCGACTTCCTCGTGAACCGTGAGACCCTCGAGGATGTCCTTGAAGCGCACCTGGCCCGGCTCTTCGGTGAGGATCGAGAACGTGTACGGATCCCACTCGACCAGCACGTGGCCCGACTCGACCTGCTGCCCATCGTGCACGCGCAGTTTCGCGCCGTAGACGATCGGATAGCGCTCGCGGTCGCGGCCCTTCTGATCCTGAACGACCAGCGACCCGTTGCGGTTCATGACGACGAGGCTGCCGTCCTTCGCCTCGACCGCCTGGATGCCCTGGAACCGCACCGTCCCGGGATTCTTCGCTTCGACCGTCGACTGCTCGGACACCCGCGACGCGGTTCCGCCGATGTGGAACGTGCGCATCGTGAGCTGCGTGCCGGGCTCGCCGATCGACTGCGCGGCGATGACGCCGACCGCCGATCCGAGCTCGACCAGCTTGCCGGTCGCCAGGTCGCGCCCGTAGCACTTCGCGCACACGCCGCGGCGTGACGCGCACGTGAGCACGGAGCGCATCTTGACCTTTTCGATGCCCGCATCCTGAATCGCCGACGCGAGCTCCTCGTCGATCTCCTGGTTCGCCTCGATGATGATGTCGCCGCTGAACGGATCCACCAGCTTCTCGAGCGTCACGCGGCCGATGATGCGATCGCGCAAGGGTTCGATGACCTCGCCGCTCTCGATGATCGCCCGCGCCTCGATGCCGTCGAGGGTGCCGCAATCCGGCTCGGAGATGATGACGTCCTGCGCCACGTCGACGAGGCGCCGCGTCAGGTATCCCGAGTCCGCCGTCTTCAACGCCGTGTCCGCAAGACCCTTGCGCGCGCCGTGCGTCGAGATGAAGTACTGCAGCACGGTGAGGCCTTCGCGGAAGTTCGAGGTGATCGGCGTCTCGATGATCTCGCCCGACGGCTTGGCCATCAATCCGCGCATGCCCGCCAGCTGGCGGATCTGCTGCTTCGATCCTCGAGCGCCCGAGTCCGCCATGATGTAGACCGGGTTGAAGTTCCGTCCGGCCTGCTCGGTCTCCTGCATCTCGCTGAACATCTCGTCCGCGATCTTCTCGGTGACGTCCGACCAGATGGCGATCACCTTGTTGTAACGCTCGCCGTTGGTGATCGCGCCTTCCAGGTACTGCTGCTCGACCTTGATCACCTCGTCGCGCGCGCGGTTCACCAGCACCGGCTTCTCGGCCGGGATGATCAGGTCGTCGATGCCGATCGACAGACCCGACCTGGTCGCGTAGGTGAAGCCCAGCTGCTTCAAGCTGTCGAGCGTCTCGACGGTCTTCTCGAGGCCGTAGCGCAGGTAGCACGACTGCACGAGCTGCTGCAGCCCCTTCTTCTTCAGGAGCCCGTTGACGAACGGCATCCCTTCGGGAATCGCGTCGTTCAAGATGACGCGTCCGACGGTCGTGTTGATGATCTTGTTCTCGACGGTCTGCACTTCGGTGTGCAGCACCGCCTGATCGTCGCGCGCCGTCGTCATGTCCTGCAGCTCGCCCGTGTAGCGCAGCCGGATCGGCGACAGCGTCTCGAGCTCGCCCGCTTCGAGCGCGATGATCACGTCGTCGGTGTTGCCGAACGCGCGACCCTCGCCCTTGGCGCCGGGCTTCGCCTTCGTCAGGTAGTAGCAGCCAAGCACGATGTCCTGCGACGGCACCGCGATCGGCGCGCCGTTGGACGGCGACAGGATGTTGTTCGACGACAGCATGAGCACCGAGGCCTCGATCTGCGCCTCTGGCGACAGCGGAATGTGCACCGCCATCTGGTCGCCGTCGAAGTCCGCGTTGAACGCGGTGCAGACCAGCGGATGGATCCGGATGGCCTTGCCTTCGACGAGCACCGGCTCGAACGCCTGAATGCCGAGGCGATGCAGCGTCGGCGCGCGGTTCAGCAGAACCGGGTGCTCCTTGATGACTTCCTCGAGGATGTCCCACACTTCGGGCTTCTGCTGCTCGACCATCTCCTTCGCCTGCTTGATGGTCGCCACGAGCCCGCGCTCTTCGAGCTTGTTGTAGATGAACGGCTTGAACAGCTCGAGCGCCATCTTCTTCGGCAGGCCGCACTGATGGAGCTTGAGCTCCGGGCCCGACGACGATGACCGAACGTCCCGAGTAGTCGACGCGCTTGCCGAGCAGGTTCTGACGGAACCGCCCCTGCTTGCCCTTCAACGTATCGGACAGCGACTTGAGCGGACGGTTGTTCGCGCCGCGCAGCACGCGGCCGCGACGGCCGTTGTCGAACAGCGCATCGACCGCTTCCTGAAGCATGCGCTTCTCGTTGCGGATGATGACGTCGGGCGCCTTCAGCTCGATGAGCTTCTTCAACCGGTTGTTCCGGTTGATGACGCGTCGATAGAGATCGTTCAGGTCGGAGGTCGCGAACCGCCCGCCGTCGAGCGGAACGAGCGGACGCAGCTCCGGCGGAATGACCGGAATGACGTCCAGAATCATCCACTCCGGACGGTTCGTCGACTTGCGGAACGAGTCGACGACCTTCAGCCGCTTGGCGAACTTCAGCTTCTTCTGCGCCGACGGCTTCCGAGCGCATTTTCACGCGCAGCTCGTCGGCGAGCTTGTCGACGTTGACGCGCTTCAGCAGCTCCTTGATCGCCTCGGCGCCCATCTGAGCGCGGAACTTGTGTCCCCACTCCTCGCGCGCCTTGCGGTACTGCTCTTCGGTGAGCAGCTGGTTCTGCTTGAGATCGCTGTCGAGCGGATCGACGACGACGTAGGCCTCGAAGTACAGGACGCGCTCGAGCTCGCGGAGCGAGATGTCGAGCAGGTGGCCGATGCGGCTCGGCAGCCCCTTGAAGAACCACACGTGGCTCACCGGCGTGGCGAGCGTGATGTGGCCGAGGCGCTCGCGGCGAACCTTGGCCTGCGTGACTTCGACGCCGCACTTGTCGCAGATGACGCCGCGGTGCTTCATGCGCTTGTACTTGCCGCACAAGCACTCCCAGTCGGTAATCGGCCCGAAGATCTTCGCGCAGAACAGACCGTCGCGTTCCGGCTTGAACGTGCGGTAGTTGATCGTCTCCGGCTTGGTCACCTCGCCGTGCGACCACGACATGATCTTTTCCGGCGACGCCAGACTGATGCGGATGGCGTCGAAATCGGAAGTCAGCGAACCACGATCGTGAAACTTGGTCTCATGTCTCTTCGATGGGATCGGGATTGGGGATTCGATCTGACGACCGTCCCTCATCCCTAATCCCGGTCCCTAATCCCCGGTTACACCTCTTCCAAGGCCGGGGCGGGTGCTAGCAGCCACCGGCTCAGCAGGTTTCTTCTTCGTCTTCAGCAGCTCCACGTCGAGGCACAGCGACTGAAGCTCGCGGATCAACACGTTGAACGATTCAGGCAGCCCGGCCGTGAACGACGCATCGCCTTTCACGATGGCCTCGTAAATCTTCGCTCGGCCCGTGACGTCGTCCGACTTGGCGGTGAGGAGCTCCTGGAGGATGTGCGCCGAGCCGTACGCTTCGAGCGCCCACACTTCCATTTCTCCGAACCGCTGTCCGCCGAACTGCGCCTTGCCGCCCAGCGGCTGCTGGGTGATGAGCGAGTAGGGTCCGATCGATCGCGCGTGAATCTTGTCGTCGACCAGGTGCGAGAGCTTGAGCATGTAGATGTAGCCGACGGTCACGTCCTGCTCGAACTCCATGCCCGGTCATGCCGTCGTAGAGCTTCGTCTTGCCGCTCTTCGGCAGCCCCGCCTGGTCGAGCCAGCTCTTGATCTCCGGCTCGGTCGCGCCGTCGAAGACGGGCGTGGCGAAGTAGAGGCCAAGCGCGTGCGCGGCCCAGCCGAGGTGCGTCTCGAGAATCTGGCCGACGTTCATACGCGACGGAACGCCGAGCGGATTCAGCACGATCTCCACCGGCGTGCCGTCCGGCAGATGCGGCATGTCTTCCTCGGGAAGAATGCGCGCGATGACGCCCTTGTTGCCGTGGCGGCCGGCCATCTTGTCGCCGACCGACAGCTTGCGCTTCATCGCCACGTACACCTTGACGAGCTTGATGACGCCCGGAGGCAGCTCGTCGCCGCGGCGAATCTTCTCCTTCTTCTCCTCGAACAGCTGACGGATGACTTCGACCTGCCGCTCGGTTCTCTCTTCGAGCGCGCGGAGGTCGTCTTCGAGCCGCGGATCGTCGGCGCTGATTCGCAGGCGAACCATCGCGTCGTAGGGCATGTCCTGAAGAATCTCGGGCGTCAGCACGGTGCCCTTCTTCAGCATGCGCTCGCGGCCGTACTCGTCGAACAGGTCGCTGCGCAGCGTCTGGCCGTTCAGCATCTGCACGACGCGCTTCTTCACTTCGTCGTGAAGAATGCGAATCTCGTCCTGCAGGTTCTTCTCC
Source organism: Vicinamibacterales bacterium (assembly GCA_963775345.1). Taxonomy (GTDB): domain Bacteria; phylum Acidobacteriota; class Vicinamibacteria; order Vicinamibacterales; family JAMQPK01; genus JAMQPK01. The sequence continues at coordinate 238,349 of CAVZIS010000006.1, read as the reverse complement.
ATCATCTCGAGCTCTTCGGCCTCGATCGCCTTGGCTCGATCGTCCTTCTCGATGCCCTTTCGCGAGAAGATCTTCACGCCGACGATGATCCCCTCGATGCCCGGCGGGCAGATGAGCGACGCATCGCGCACGTCGCCGGCCTTCTCGCCGAAGATCGCGCGGAGGAGCTTCTCTTCCGGCGTGAGCTGCGTCTCGCCTTTCGGCGTGACCTTGCCGACGAGAATGTCTCCCGGCTTGACGTAGGCGCCGATGCGGATGATGCCGCTCTCGTCGAGATCGCGCAGGAACCTTTCCGACACGTTCGGAATGTCCCGGGTGATTTCCTCGGGCCCGAGCTTCGTATCGCGCGCTTCGATCTCGAACTCTTCGATGTGGATGGAGGTGTAGTAGTCGTCCTTCACCATCCGCTCCGACACGAGAATCGCGTCTTCGAAGTTGTAGCCGCGCCACGGCATGAAGGCCACGAGCACGTTGCGGCCGAGCGCGAGCTCGCCCAGCTCGGTGCAGGGACCGTCGGCCATGACCTGGCCCTTGTGCACCTTCTGACCGACACGCACGATCGGCTTCTGGCTGATGCACGTGTTCTGGTTCGAGCGCTTGAACTTCGTCAGGTTGTAGATGTCGGCGCCCATCTCCTTGCTCACCGTCGGGTCTTCGCTCTCGCCCTCGACGCGGACGACGATGCGGAGCGAGTCGACGTAGTCGATGGTGCCGGCACGGCGGGCCACGGCCACCGCGCCCGAGTCGCGCGCGGTGATGTGCTCCATGCCGGTTCCGACAAACGGCGCCCGCGCCCTCAACAGCGGCACGGCCTGGCGCTGCATGTTCGATCCCATCAGCGCGCGGTTCGCATCGTCGTTCTCGAGGAACGGGATCAGCGAAGCCGCGACCGAGACGAGCTGCTTCGGCGAGACGTCGATGAACTGCACGTTGTCGCGCGGGGCCAGGATGAAGTTGCCCGGCCTGGCGGCAGTTGATGCGCTCGCCGACGAACCGGCCGTTCGGCGTCGAGCTCCGCGTTGGCCTGCGCGATGATGTACTGGTCCTCTTCCCACGCGGACAGATAGAAGGAGTGCGGCTCGAACTCGGCCGCGCGCTTCTTCCGGCCCTTCGACGCGGCGTTCTCCTCGAGCACCTCGTTCTGCTCGACGATCTCGCCGGTCTTGAACTTCGTGCCGCCGCCGTTGGTGATGAGCACGTAGTCGGCGACACGCCCTTCCTTCACCTTTCGATACGGCGACTCGATGAAGCCGAACTCGTTGATGCGCGCGTAGCACGACAGCGACGAGATGAGGCCGATGTTCGGACCTTCCGGCGTCTCAATCGGGCAGATGCGCCCGTAGTGCGTCGGATGGACGTCGCGGACCTCGAACCCGGCGCGCTCGCGCGACAGACCGCCGGGACCGAGGGCCGACAGACGCCGCTTGTGCGTGATCTCCGACAGCGGGTTGGTCTGGTCCATGAACTGCGACAGCTGCGACGACCCGAAGAACTCGCGAATCGCGGCCATGACCGGCTTCGCGTTGATCAGGTCGTGCGGCATGGCGGTCGCCATTTCCTGGTAGACCGACATCTTTTCCTTGATCGCACGCTCCATCCGGACGAGGCCGATGCGGAACTGGTTCTCGAGCAGCTCGCCGACCGAGCGCACGCGCCGGTTGCCGAGGTGGTCGATGTCGTCCACGTTGACCGGGTTCTTGCGCAGCTTCAGCAGGTACTTGATGACCTCGTAGAAGTCCTGCGGGTGCAGGATCTTCTCGTCGAGCGGCGTGTTGAGGCCGAGCTTGGTGTTCAGCTTCAGGCGGCCGACGCGCGAGAAGTCGTACTTCTGCGGGTTGAAGAACATGTTCTCGAAGAGCGACCGCGAGCTGTCGAGCGTCGGGGGATCGCCCGGGCGCAGGCGGCGGTAGATCTCGATGAGCGACTCTTCGTGCGTGTGAATCGGGTCTTTCTTGAGCGTCGCCGAGATGATCGGGCCGACCTCGTCTTGCTCGGGGAAGAACACCTCGATGCGATCGATGTTGTTCTCCTGCGCCATCGAGATGACGCGCGGCGTGATCTCTTCGTTGGCCTCGAGGATGACCTCGCCGGTCGCCGGGTTCACGATGTCGGCGGCGGCAAACGCGCCCTCGAGCTCGGCGTCCGAGATCTCGATGGCTTCGACGTTCGCCTTGCGCAGCGCCGCGATGGCGGCGTTGGTGATCTTCTTGCCCGCCTGAATCGTCGATGTCCGACTTCGGAATCGTGATGTCCTTGGCCGCGCGCAGCCCGACGAGGCTCTCGCTGACCGCCCAGAACTTCGAGTCCTTCCGCAGGTAGATCTTGTCGACGGTGTAGAAGCTCCGGATGATCTCGTCGGCGCCGCGCAGGCCGAGTGCGCGGAGGAAGACGGTCGCCAGGAACTTGCGCTTCCGGTCGATGCGGACATACAGCAGGTTCTTCGCGTCGTACTCGAACTCGACCCACGAGCCGCGGTACGGAATGATCTGCGCGACGAACAGCGTCTTGTCTTCGGAGTGGAAGAACGCGCCCGGCGAGCGATGGAGCTGCGACACGATGACGCGCTCGGTGCCGTTGATGATGAACGTGCCGTTCTCGGTCATCAGCGGGATGTCGCCGAAGTAGACCTCCTGCTCCTTGATGTCGCGGATGGTCTTCGCGCCCGGTCTCCGGGTCCTTGTTCCACACGACCAGGCGGATCGTGACCTTCAGCGGCACGGCGAAGGTCATGCCGCGCTCCTGGCACTCGTCGACGTCGTACTTCAGCTTGAGCGCGACGGTGTTGCCGCAGATGTCGCAGACGTCGCCCTCGACGATGTTCGGGCGGCCGCAGCGCGGGCAGAGCACTTCCCGATCGCCGTACGGATCGGCGATGAGCACGTTGCCGCAGCCGGCGCACGGCTTCCGCAGGTGGTGCAGTCCCTGCAGCTTGCCGCACTTGCACTCCCAGTTGCCGATGGAGTACTCGATGAACTCGAGCGACGAGTTCTCGCGGAAATCGCTGATCGGAAAGACCGACTTGAACACCGACTGCAGCCCGGCGTCTTCACGCTCGGAGGCCAGCCGGTTCATCTGCAGAAAACGCTCGTACGACTTCTTCTGAATCTCGATCAGGTTCGGAATGGGAACCGTCGTCTTGATCTTCGAAAAGTCGATCCGCTCGCGGTAGACGTTCTTGGGAAGGCTGTACATCTATAGGACTCCTCGGCTCCGGGCTTCAGGCTCTGGACCAGTCACAGGCCAGCCGCAGACCCGGGCCAAAAGCGGTAGCAGGAAAAAGCGACGGCACCGGTTCTGGACTCCGGCCGTCAGGCCGAAGCCCCAAGTCCAGAGTCCTCAAGTCCCGACCGCGAAGCCGCATCTACTTGATCTCGACCTTCGCGCCGACTTCGTCGAATTTCTTCCGGATGGCTTCGGCCTCGTCCTTGTTGCACACCCTCCTTGATCGGCTTGGGCACCGACTCAACGAGGTCTTTCGCTTCCTTGAGTCCGAGGCTGGTCACTTCGCGGACGACCTTGATGATGTTGATCTTCTTTTCGGCCGGGAAGCTCGACGAGGTTGACGTTGAACTCGGTCTTCTCTTCGGCAGGCGCCGCCGCAGCCGCGCCGCCGCCGGCTCCGCCGCCCGGCATCGCCATCGGCATCGCTGCCGCCGCCGAGACGCCGAGCTCGGACTCGAGCGCCTTCACGAGCTGCGACAGCTCGAGCACGCTGATGCCCTTGATGTAATCGATCACCTGCTGCTGATTCAATTCGGCCATTTGTGTTTTTCCTTTTCTCAATCGCCATGGGGCCCCACCCCCATGGCCTGTGCCTTCGCGACCTTCGGCCGCTCGGCTATGCTTGCGACGACAATCTGCTTAGTGCCACAACCACCCGCGAAGTCGACTGCCCCAATCCCTAATCCCTAATCCCTAATCCCTAGCATCTCGCCGCCCTTCTTCTTTTCATACGCGGCGAGCACGCCGACAAAGTCCCGCGGCGCGGCATTCAGCACGCTGACCAGCTGCACCATCGGCGCGCTCAGCAGGAACAGCAGCTTCGCGTACAGCTCGGGCTTGCCCGGCAGCGCGGCGAGGTCGGTCACCTCCGCCGGCTTGATCGCGCGCCCCTGCACGACCGCCGCCTTGATCTTGCAGCGACGGCGCAGTCTTCGCGAACGTCGTCAGCGTCTTGGCCAGCGCACCGGATCGTTTGCCGTGTAGGCGATGGCCGTCGTGCCGCGAAGTGCTCGCTGAGACCTTCGAACGCCGTGCCCTTGATGGCGCGCTTCGCGATCGTGTTCTTGACGACCTTGTAGCTGGCCTTCGCCTTTCGCAGCTCGCGGCGCAGGTCGGTGACCTGCGGGACGTTGAGGCCCTTGTAGTCGACGAGAATCGCGCTGTCGGTGCCCTTGAAAGCGCTCTCGAGCTGGGACAGCTCTTCCTGTTTTTCCGCTCGTGTGACAGCCATATGTTTCTCTTTCTTAGTGTGTCGTGGGGCCCCACCCCCGCGACCTGTACCTCGCGACCTTCGGTCGCTCGGCGCATTCTCGCGACGACCTTGCTGCTTAGTGCGGCACGCGTCGCTGAACTAATCCCTAATCCCCAATCCCTAATCCCCAATCCGTCGCTAGTGCTTCACAGCGACATCGTGATGCACCGTGTCGATGCGGATGCCAGGTCCCATCGTCGATGACAGCGTGACGCTCTTCAGATATTTGCCCTTTGCCGCCGCCGGCTTGGCCTTGACGATGCTGTCGACCAGCGCGTGCGTGTTGGCGATCAGCAAATCGGCCGAAAACGACGTCTTGCCCACCGGCGCGTGAATGATGCCGGTCTTGTCGACGCGGAACTCCACCTTGCCGGCCTTGATTTCCCTGACGGCGTTGGCGATCTCGAACGTGACGGTGCCGGTCTTCGGGTTCGGCATCAGACCGCGCGGGCCGAGCACCTTGCCGAGACGTCCGACGGCGCGCATCATGTCGGGCGTCGCGACGACGGCGTCGAAATCCATCCAGCCGCCGTTGATCTTTTCGACGACTTCTTCGCCGCGCGATGTGATCGGCGCCGGCGTCCTGCGCTTCCTTCTGCTTCTCGCCGGCGGCAATGACGAGCACCTTCTTGCTCTTGCCGAGCCCGTGCGGCAGCACGACCGTGCCGCGGACCATCTGATCGGCGTGCTTCGGATCGACGCCGAGACGCGCGGTCAACTCGACGGTCTCGTCGAACTTCGCGAATTTGACTTTCTGGAGCAGGGGGATTGCATCCTCGATGCTCAGCGGATGCTCAGGAACCTGCTTCTTGGCGGCTTCGAATTTCTTACCCACTTCTGACCTCCTGTGGTGCAAACGAGTCGCAGCGACTCTCCCACTTTTCTTAGTTTGTCGCGGGGCCCCACCCCCGCGACCTGTGCCTTCGCGGCCTTTGGCCGCTCGACATTGACTTGGCAACGATCTGCTTAGTGCGGCATTCCGTCGCTGACTCCCTGATCTTCCTAATCCCTAATCCCTGATCACGAATCCCTACTGAATCACATCCAGCCCCATCGAACGCGCCGTACCGGCGACCGTCTTGACGGCCGCTTCGAGCGACTCGGCGTTCAGATCGGGCAGCTTGATCTTGGCGATCTCTTCAACCTGCTTCTGCGTGACCGTGCCCACCTTGCTCTTGTTGGGCTCGGCCGATCCCTTTGGCGATGTTCGCCGCCCGCTTGAGCAGAATCGACGCCGGCGGCGTCTTCGTGATGAACGAGTACGACCGGTCGGCATAAATCGTCACGACGGCCGGGATGATCAAGCCTTCCTGGCCGGCGGTCTTCGCGTTGAAGTTCTTGCAGAAGTCCATGATGTTGACGCCGTGCGGACCGAGCGCGGTCCCGACCGGCGGCGCGGGCGTCGCCTTGCCCGCGGCAATCTGGAGCTTCACCATTGCCTGTACTTTCTTCGCCATAAGTCTTTTCTTAGTCTGTCGTGGGGCCCCACCCCCACGACCTGTACCTCGCGACCTTCGTGTTCGCTCGACAATGTTCTGCGAACGCCCATCTGCTCAGTGCAACATTTCGTCGTTGAACTAATCCCTAATCCCCAATCCCTAATCCCTAGTCACTCATCCCTAGATCTTTTCCACCTGCAGGAAATCCAGTTCGACGGGCGTCGAGCGGCCGAAGATCGTCACCATCACCTTCAGCGTGTTCTTGTCGAGGTTCACCTCGTCCACGACGCCGTTGAAGCTGGTGAACGGCCCTTCGTTGATCCGCACCTGCTCGCCCTTTTCGAACATGTACTTCGGCTTCGGCTTCTCGGCCGCCTCCTTCACCTGGTCGAGAATCTGCTCGACCTCTTCCTTGCTGAGCGGCGTCGGCTTGACGCCCGCGCCCACGAACCCGGTCACCTTCGGCGTGTTCTTCACCACGTGCCACGCGTTGTCGGACATGTTCATCTCGACAAGGATGTAGCCCGGAAAGAACCGCTTCGGCGTCACGACCTTCCGCCCGGCGCGCATCTCGACGACATCTTCGGTCGGAATCAGGATCTCGCCGATTTCGTCCTGCAGCCCGTACGCCTGCACGCGCTGCGCGAGCGACTCGGCGACCTTCTTCTCAAAGCCCGAATAGGTGTGGACGATGTACCACTGCTTGGTCGAGACGTCAGTCATTACTCTCACTACTGGCTGAACCGCTGAAACAACGTGAACACCGCGCGGTCCAGAATCAGGTCGACAATCCAGAGAAACGTGCCCAGCACGATCGAGAACAGGATGACCACGACGGTCGCCGCGTAGACTTCCTTCCTCGACGGCCACGTGACGCGCTTCAGCTCGTTGCGGACTTCGACCAGGAACACGCGGCCGCGATTCCACCAGCCGCTGACGTTTTCCCGCGCTTCTCCGATGTTTTCTGTCACCACGTTCGATGCCATTCACTCATTCCGCGTTCCCGTTCTCGGTTCCGGGTTCTGTTGCCAGCTCACCTTCGCGGGTCTGAAGGCCAAGCCACTGGCTTGCCGAAGCCGCAACTCGCACCGTCTCTGCAGCGAAGGTTGGCAGGCCAGGAGGGTCTCGAACCCCCAGCCCCCGGTTTTGGAGACCGGTGCTCTACCAATTGAGCTACTGGCCTTTACCCTCTTACGCTTGCAGGGCTGAGGGACAGAGCGATGAGGCAAGCAGCAAACGCATCTCTGGCCATTTGCCCTCTAGCTCTCTTCCCTTTCAGCGAAGCCTGCGTCAGTTACTTCGTCTCCTTGTGCCCCGTGTGCTTCCTGCAGTATCTGCAGTACTTGCTGAACTCGAGGCGCTCGGACGACTTCTTCCGATTCTTCGTCGTGCTGTAGTTCCGGCGCTTACATTCGGTGCACGCCAGAGCAATGATGTCGCGCATTACGCCACAATCTCGGTAATCGTTCCCGCGCCGACCGTGCGGCCCCCTTCGCGGATCGCGAAGCGAGAGCCCTTCTCGATGGCGACCGGGGTGATCAACTCGCCATTGATGTCGGTGTTGTCGCCCGGCATCACCATCTCCACGCCTTCAGGCAAGTGGAGCGATCCGGTCACGTCGGTCGTCCGGATGTAGAACTGCGGGCGATAGCCGTTGAAGAACGGCGTGTGGCGCCCGCCCTCTTCCTTCGAGAGGACGTACACCGTCGCCTTGAACTTCGTGTGCGGCGTGATCGACCCGCCCTTGGCGAGCACCTGGCCGCGCTCGACCTCTTCCTTTTCCGTGCCGCGCAGCAGCACGCCGACGTTGTCGCCCGCCACCCCCTCGTCGAGCAGCTTTCGGAACATCTCGACGCCGGTCACGATTTTCTTCTTGGTCGGACCGAACCCGATGATCTCGATTTCCTCGCCCACCTTCACCTTGCCGCGCTCGATGCGGCCCGTGACGACGGTCCCGCGGCCGGAGATCGAGAAGACGTCCTCGATTGGCATCAGGAACGGCTTGTCGACTTCGCGCTGGGGCATGCGGAATGTACTCATCGAGCGCGTCCATCAGCTTGACGATGCCGGCCTCTGCCGTCTGCATCTCCCTTCAGCGCCTTCAGCGCCGAGACCCGCACGACGGGCAGGTCGTCGCCCGGGAAACCATACGACTTCAGGAGCTCGCGCACCTCGAGCTCGACGAGATCGAGCAGCTCGGGGTCGTCGACGGCGTCAACCTTGTTGAGCGCGACGACGAGATACGGCACGTTCACCTGGCGCGCCAGCAGCACGTGCTCGCGGGTCTGCGGCATCGGGCCGTCGGTGGCCGACACGACCAGGATGGCGCCGTCCATCTGCGCGGCGCCCGTGATCATGTTCTTGATGTAGTCGGCGTGACCCGGGCAGTCGACGTGCGCGTAGTGCCGCTTCGACGTCGAATACTCGACGTGGCTCGTCGCGATCGTCAGGATCTTCGTTTCGTCGCGGCGACCCTGAGACTCGGAGGCTTTCGCGACCTCGTCGTACGGGATGAACTTCGCCCAGCCCTTGCCGGCGGAAACCTTGGTCAACGCTGCGGTGAGCGTAGTTTTGCCATGGTCGATGTGACCGATGGTGCCGACGTTCACGTGTGGTTTCGAACGATCAAATTTTTCTTTCGCCATGCCTGCGTCTCTCCGTTGCTGTTGTGTCTATCGCCTTCGCCTATCGCCGTTGCCAACCTCCGCAGCTGGCTTGCATCCGAAGCTCGTCTGAGCCAGCGGCGAAGGATGGAGCCGATGACCAGGATTGAACTGGTGACCTCGTCCTTACCAAGGACGCGCTCTGCCAACTGAGCTACATCGGCCTTCGCGCCTCTGGCACCCGCATTCGGCCGACAAGTCGGCCGACATCACACTCACCGGCTTCCAATCCAACTCTGCCTCGCTGGCTTGCCAGCCGTAGCCCGCGCAAGCGGGCGAAGGCTGGAGCGGGAGACGGGGATCGAACCCGCGACCAACAGCTTGGAAGGCTGTGACTCTACCACTGAGTTACTCCCGCCTTCGCCCTCACTCGCGCACGGCGCTCGCCCCGCTTCGCGTCTTTCTCTGCCCTCTTCCCTCATCCCTCTGGCCATTCGGGATGTCACTCGAAGTGGTGGGGAGGGGAGGGTTCGAACCTCCGTAGCCGCTAGGGCGGCAGATTTACAGTCTGCTGCGATTGACCGCTCCGCCACCTCCCCTTTTATTGCTCGTGGGGGTCCCCGCCCCGTTCGCGTCGCTCCGCTTGCGGGCCCGGAGGCCCGGCGCCGCTACGCGCCCTTTTGCTGAATGGGTGATCCCTGCAGACCGATTCCTGCACCTCTAACGTTGCTTAATCCTGAGGCCGTCTCGATAACCGGCGGCGCCTGAGCCACATGGAGCTGGCGAAGGGATTTGAACCCCCGACCGGCTGATTACAAATCAGCTGCTCTACCGGGCTGAGCTACGCCAGCCAGACAAAAAGCTGAGTTTAGCACGAAAGTATGCCACGGAGAAAAGCAAGTCAGGACTGCCGCTGTCTGCGAGCCTCGAACAGCACGACCCCGGCCGCGACCGAGACATTCAGGCTATCTACCTGACCTTTCATAGGGATAGCGGCCAGAAAGTCGCAACGCTCCCGCACCAGCCGACGCACTCCCGTGCCTTCCGCGCCGAGAATCACGGCGACCGGAAGGGTGAAATCCATTTTATCGTACGTGCGCGGCGCGTCCGCGGCGAGTGCTACGGTCCAGATGCCTGCTTCCTTCAGCTCCGCGACCGCACGCGCGATGTTGACCACATTGGCAATCTTCACGTGCGAGAGCGCGCCGGCCGACGCCTTGCTCGTTGCCCCGGTGATCGGCGCCGAGTGCCGCGTCTGACGTACGACGCCGTGCGCGCCGACCGCATCGACGCTGCGGAGAATCGCCCCGAAGTTATGCGGATCCTCAATTCCATCGAGGACGACGAGAAGCGCCGGCGGTGTCGCCTGCGCGTCCCGGATCAGGCTGTCGAGGTCGTAGGTACGTTGGTCGCTGACGTTCGCAATCACCCCCTGGTGAGACGCTCCGCCCGATTCCCGATCGAGCTCTTCCTCGGAAACACGCCGGACGGGGACGCTGGTCTGCTCCGCGAGCGCCAGCAGTCTCTGCAAGCGTTGATCGTTGCGACGGCCGGCGCGCATCGACAGGATTCGGCCCGAGCGCAGCGCTTCGGTTACCGCGTTGATACCGTAAATGAGCATGGACAACTAGGGATCTAGGGAACTAGGGAACTAGTGATCTGAGACCGAGAGATCCCGCAAACTGCCGCGCACGCTCGCGACATCCGACGATCGGTGCCAGACCGCTCGAAGCCTTCAACTCCGCGCCGCGATCGATTGCGGGCACGAGCAGGTCGAGCTCGGGTCCGTCGGCCGCGGCGGTCAGGGCGAGGCGGATCGGATGGAACAGACGCACGCCCTTTCAGCCCCGTCTTCTGCTTGACGCGATCGGCGAGGGCTCGAAAGCTCTGCCTGTCGAAGAGCCTCGGCGCCGATTCGAGCTCCCCGGCCAGTACCAGTATCACGCTTCGTGCCTCGCGGGTCTCGAGCTCGGATCGGATGTCCGGCTCCGCAACAGTCGATTCGGGCAAAAACTCGAAAAGCTGACGAAGGCGTTGTGGCACCTGCTCGAGTCGATCGACCGACGTGCTGAAGACCGGTGCGATGCTCGCAACGTACGCGAGCCCTTCTGCATCCGGCGGTTTTATGATGTAGCCCGCTCGCTCGAGATAGGGCGCCGCCAGGCTCGCAAGCCTGGCGGGATCGGCGTCCTTCAAGTAGTGGCGGTTGACCCACGCGAGCTTCTCTTCGTCGAAGACGCTCGCACTGTGGCCAACGTCGCTGAGAGAGAAGCGTTTCGCCATTTCCGCGATCGACACGATCTCCCTGCCCTCGCCGGGAGACCAGCTCAGCAGGGCCAGGTAATTGAGAAGCGCTTCGGGGAGATATCCCTTCTCGCGAAACTCGTCCACCGAGACTGCCCCGTGCCGCTTCGAAAGCTTCGTGTGGTCTGGTCCCATGACCATGGCGACGTGGCCGAAATCGGGCGGCGTGAGCCCGAGCGCCTCATAAATCAACAGCTGTCTCGGCGTGTTCGAGATGTGATCTTCACCCCGCACCACATGTGTCACCCCCATCAACCCATCATCGACGACCACGGCAAAGTTGTACGCCGGGAAGCCATCTGAACGCAGCAGCACCTGATCGCCAATGATGTCGGTGTGGAAGCGAATCTCGCCTCGCACCAGGTCCTGGAACACGATCTCGCGATTCTCGGGAGTCCGGAAGCGGATCGCTGCCGGCTCGCCGGCCCGCACCCGGGCCTTTGCCTCGACGGGATCGATCCCGGCACAGCGCCGCGAATACTTCGGCGTGAGGCTTCGCGCGAGGGCGTCCCGCCGCTCGGCCTCGAGCTGTTCGGCCGTGCAGAAGCAATAGTAGGCACGCCCCTCCTCGAGGAGGACGCGAACGCGCGCCTGATACTTGCCCAGTCGCTCGGACGACCGGTACGGTCCAACCGGGCCTCCGACGCCGGGACCCTCATCCCAGTCGAGGCCGAGCCATCGTAAGTCCTCCAGAATGGTCGCATCTGACTCGACGCTCGAACGATCAGCGTCGGTGTCCTCGATTCGCAGGATGAACGTGCCGTTCCGGCCGCGGGCAAGCAACCAGTTGAACAGCGCCGTGCGCACGTTGCCGACGTGGAGATGGCCTGTGGGGCTTGGTGCGAATCTGACTCTCATAGGGCTGCACAGTTCGAACCCGGGAGCCTGAAGCCGTCAGGCACGCGTCAGCAATGCGACCGCGTGCACGGCAATCGCTTCATTACGTCCGAGGGCATCGATTTTCTCGTTCGTCTTGCCTTTGACGCTCACCGAGGACGCATCGATTCCCATGGCACCCGCGAGATTGGCGCGCATCGCTGGAACGTGAGGAAGCAGCTTGGGACGTTCGGCAATCACGACGGCATCGACGTTTGAGATGGCATATCCGGCCGCTCGAACGATTTCGCCGGCGTGCGCGAGCAGGTCGAGGCTGTTTGCGCCCATCCATTTCGGGTCGGTATCTGGAAAATGCTGGCCGATGTCTCCGGCCCCGGCCGCTCCGAGAATCGCATCGGTCACCGCATGGCAGAGGACATCGGCATCTGAATGGCCTGCAAGTCCGGCTTCGTGTGGAATCCGAACGCCGCCGATGACGAGCGGCTTGCCGGGCTCGAGGGGATGAAGGTCGTACCCGGTACCGACCCTTACGACCGACTTGCTCGGAAAGCTCTGATCGGCCCCTCGTGGCGAGGCGCTGATTCCAATCAGGGCCTTTGAGACGCTGAAGTCCTGTTCGGTCGTGATCTTGATGTTGGTCGACTCGCCCTCGACCAAACGCACGGGGTGACCTGCCTGCTCGGCCAGAGAGGCCTCGTCGGTTGCGGTGCTCGTTCCGGCGCGTCCGTGGGTAATCGCATCCTCGAGGACTTCTCTCGTGAACGCCTGGGGTGTCTGCGCAAGGTAGATGGACTCTCGCGCAATCGTGCGTGCGACGATGCGCACGCCGGCTGACGCTGTGGCTTCCTTCACGGTGTCGTTGGCCTGCAGCGCCGCAATGGCTGCCCCTCCCTGGGCCGCTGCGTCGATGACACGAGAGAAGAGGCCCGGCGATGCAAAAGGGCGGGCGGCATCGTGAATCACGATGACGTCAGCCCGGCCGGAGACCCGGGCGAAGGCGTTCGCGACGGAGTCCTGCCGCCGCAGGCCGCCATCAACCACTCTGACAGGTTTTTTCGACGAAATCAGAAATGACGGCGGTGTAAATGCCAGATCCGGAGGAAGTGCGATGACGATTTCGTGAATGCCGTCATGGGCATCGATCGTGTCGAAGCTGCGCTGAAGGATCGTTCGATCGCCCAGGGCCAGCAACTGTTTTGGACCAGCGGCGCCCACGCGCGTCCCGCGGCCCGCAGCGGCAATGATCGCGGAGACGAACATGGCGAGATTATAGGTCGGCAGACGTGACAGCCAATTTTTACCGCCTCATGAAATTATTACCCTCTTTTTGAGCGTGTCGAGCTATTGTCAGGGGCAATCCGTTGGCAGAGACCTTGCCTGTAGCTGCGCCCCGGCCCCATCAAACAATCAATCGGTGCTGAGATGCGCGGGGCCTCTTTTCGGAGGGTCACTGATGAGGAACGTCGTGTTCGTGGTGTCGATGTGTGTTGGCGCCCTCGTTCAGTCCGCACAAGCCCAGACGGTCAAGCTTGGCTGGGATCCGAGTCCCGAGCCCGTTGCCGGGTATTTTCTTTCTTATGGGACGGCGTCAGGTGCGTACAGTACCGACCATCGACGTGGGGAAAGTGACGTCGTTCGTGTTCTCAAAGCCAAATCCCGCCATTACGTACTATCTCGCGCTCCGCGTCTATAACACCGCCGGAGCGACCAGCCCGTATTCCAACGAAGTGGTCAGTGCACCGAACGCGCCGCTGACGGTCACCGGACTCACGTCAAACAAGTTGTCGCCTCAGCCAGTTGGGAGCAGTATCGTCTTCTCCGCGATAGCAAGCGGCGGCGTCAAACCGTATCAATTCAAGTGGTGGATCGGCAATGGCACAACCTCGATTGTCGGCCAACAGTGGTCCACGAGCAGTACCTTCACCTGGACACCGACGTCGCCGGGCTCCAGTTACGCCATCCGAGTGTGGGCACGGAATGCGACGAGTACGGTCGACGCCCCAGCCAGTTCAGCAGCCATTCTTTCGATGACGTTCAACATCACTGTCGCAAGCACCGTGAATCAGCCGCCAGTCGTCAATGCGGGCGCCGACAAGACTGTCTGGCTGCCATCCAGCGTGACGCTGACCGGCACTGCATCGGATGACGGCAAACCAGTGCCCCCGGCAAAGCTCATCGTGGCGTGGACGAAGGTGAGCGGTCCGGGAACGGTCGTATTCGGAACGGCGAGCGCGGCGTCGACGACAGCAACCGTCAGCGCTACCGGAACCTACATCTTCCGGCTGACCGCGTGGGACGGCGCCCTGAGCAGGACCGATGACGTCACCGTGATCGTCAATCAGGATCACAAGTAGCGGCGCGGGTACTCCGCACGATACCTTCGATGCGAATGGCGAGATCGCGTGCATCGGCGATGGCCGGTGATTCAATTCGCGGCGTCATCACCGGGTCGTGAACCGTCAGCGTCACGTGGCCGGGGCGCGTCGCAAGCCTGCCTTTGGTCATCACGTCACGGCTGCCCGAGATCGAGAGGGGAACGATCGTCAGCCCGGCCTCCAGCGCCAGAAGAAAGCTGCCCGCTTTGAAGCGTCCGACATGCCCATCGGCGCTCCGCGTTCCCTCCGGAAAAATGATCAGAGAGATCCGATCGGACAGCAGGCGGCGCCACTGGTCCAGAATGCGCTGCCGATCGGGGTTGGTCCGATCGACGAGCAGGTGTCCCGCGCGCCTCAGATGCCATCCCAGAAATGGGAACCGGCCCAGCGATTCCTTCGCGATGATCCGCAGCTGAAACGGGATCGACGCGAAGATGACCGGAATGTCATAGATGCTCTGGTGATTCGAGACGAACACATAGGTCCGACCTGGATCCACACGATCGAGGCCGGTCACGCTCACTTCGACTCCTGTGGTGGCCAGGATCAGCCAGGACCAGGCGCGGGCGCACCAGTGGGCCGCGTGGCCCCGGCGATCGACAAGCGTGGACAGGATCGACAAGGTGCCGAGCAGAATGGTGTAGGCGGAAATCGTTGGAACGAGGAAGAAAACGGTCCGCCACCAGTCGAACGGGGGAATCTTCATCAGAAGATTGGAAGATTAGCAGATTGATAGATTACGGAATAAATCTCCCAATCTCCCAATCTTCCAATCTTCCAATCTTCCAATCTTCCAATCTTCCAATGGTGGATTGTCCTATTGTCTTGCCCGGCGGGCGCCGTCCCGTTCGATTGGGGTGGGTTGCGCGTTGGCGTCGATGAATCGACCGAAAATCATCTTACCGGCCGTCGTCTGGAGCACGCTGGTCACGACGACGTCGATGGTCTTGCCAATAACCGGTCGCGCGTTGTCGACGACGACCATCGTTCCGTCATCCAGGTAGGCGACACCCTGGTTGTACTCCTTGCCTTCCTTCAGGATGAACACCTTCATGGTCTCGCCCGGCAGCACGACCGGCTTGAGCGAATTGGCGAGCTCGTTGATGTTGAGCACCTCCACGCCGCGGAGCTGCGCCACCTTGTTGAGGTTGAAGTCGTTGGTGACGATCTTGCCGTGCAGTGACCGGGCGAGCTCGATCAGCTTGAGGTCCACTTCCCTGACGTCGGGGAAATCGGCGTCCGAGATGGAGACATCGAGCCCCGCCATCTTCTGAATGCGCTGGAGAATGTCGAGGCCGCGGCGGCCCCGGGCGCGCCGCAGCGAGTCGGCCGAATCGGCCACCTGCTGCAGCTCCTTCAGAACGAATTGGGGGACGACGAGAGTGCCATCGACGAATCCGGTCTCACAGATATCGGCAATGCGGCCGTCGATAATGACGCTGGTGTCGAGAATCCTGTATCGGCGCTGCGGCTGGGATCGCGGACGGAAGAGGCCGGCAAGGCGCTCCGGCGTCAGCCACTCTCCACACTTTGCGCCAAGCACAAGGCCGATATACGGAAGCACGATCAGTAGCAAGGTGCGAAGAAAGACAACGCCCAGACTCGTGGCGCCGGCCCACACGTGCGCATCTCCGAGCAGGCGAGCCAGCAGCAGTCCGGCTGCGCAGCCGATTGTCGCGCCAACGATGTTCGCGACGGGGGTCTGGCGAAGGTGATGCTCGAGGAAAATGATGAGGGCCGCGATCGACACGCCGAGCGCGACATTAAGGGGAATCGAGGCGCCGAGAGGCCGGAGCGTCGACGCAGAATACGCGACGGCGGCGATAAACCCGATGCGCGCGACGAGGCCCCACCTCATAGGCCCGGTCATTGTAGTAGCGCTTGCAAAGCCTCGTCCACCGTTCTCACGCCGATTAGCTCGCAGTTTGCGGGACGATCGCCCTTCGAAAGATCCGTATTGGCCTGAGGGACGATACAGCGTTCAAAACCCATACGCGCTGCCTCGCGCAATCTCAGGGCGGCCTGGGTAATCGCACGAACCTCTCCGCCCAGACCCACTTCGCCGAAGACAGCACTGCTGCCACCGATTGCCCGGTTGTTTACACTCGACGCCACAGCGGCCACAACTCCGAGATCTGCGGCAGGCTCTTCGACAGCTCATACCCCCCGCCACGTTTACGTAGACATCGTCACCGAGCAGGTTGAGACCGGCCCGCTTCTCCAGTACAGCCAGTAAAAGTGAGAGCCGCTGCTGATCGATCCCGCTTGCCATCCGACGGGCGTTCCCAAACGTGCTGCTGCTGACGAGCGCCTGTACCTCCACAAGTATCGGCCGCGAACCCTCGAGGCAACACAGCACGGCGGATCCCGGCTTGCCGATCGATCGCTCCGCGAGGAACAACTGCGAGGGGTTTGGCACTTCCCGCAGACCCGTGCCGGTCATCTCGAAGACACCCAGCTCGCTCGCCGCGCCGAACCGATTCTTGAACGCCCGCACGACACGATGCGCATGGTGGCGTTCACCTTCGAAATACAGCACGGTGTCGACCACGTGCTCCAGAGCTTTCGGACCTGCAAGATTGCCGTCCTTGGTGACATGCCCGACGAGGACGATCGGAACATTGCGCCCTTTCGCGGCAAAGAGCAGGTGTGTCGCGACCTCACGAACCTGGCCGATGCTGCCCGGAGCAGATTGGAATCGCGCGGAGAAAATCGTCTGAATTGAATCGACGATGACGAGGGACGGCTTCAGCCGCTCGATTTCGTCGAAAATGCGCTCGAGGCAGGTTTCGGCAAGCAGGTAGAGCGGAGCCCGATCGACCGCCAGCCGCTCGCCCCGGAGCTTGATCTGATGCTCAGATTCCTCACCCGAACAGTAAAGCACCGGGCCGGCCTGGCGCGCGACGTGCGCGGCCACTTGCAGCAGCAGCGTCGATTTTCCGATTCCCGGCTCGCCGCCGAGCAGCACCAGCGCTCCAGGGACGATACCTCCCCCGAGCACACGATCGAACTCCGCGATTCCAGATGGAATCCTGGGTGCATCCGACGTCTGAATATCGCTGTAAAGCCTTGCCGAAGCACCGCCCGAAACGGAGCTATACCGATGATTGTAGTGTCGCCGGCGCTGATGGCAAAGCCGGCTGCTCCTCGACGAAGCGAATTCCATGCGCCGCAATCGGGACAGCGCCCGAGCCATTTCTGCTGCTGTCCACCGCATTCCTGGCAGACGAAGATGGTTTTGGGTGCCTTCATTGCCGCGATAGTACAACGAGTTCAACGCGGAGGCTCGCGGAGATCGCAAAGTGTAATTTTCGAAAAGACACGGCCCGACAAAGCTCTGCGATCTTTGCGATCCCGGCGTTGAGATCGTCAGTCCTGGTAGATACGTTCGATGCGCGTCCCGACGCGGCACAGGACTTCGTAAGGATTCGTCCCGATCGCGGCTGCGATTTCGCGGACGTCGATGCGGTCGTCGCCCTGTTCCCCGATGATGACGACTTCGTCGCCTGTCTCCACCTGCACGTCGGAGACGTCCACCGTGATCATGTCCATGTTGACCGCACCCACCACCGGCGCGCGCCTTCCGCGAATCAGGACAGAGCTCGAGCCCGCCATCCGGCGATCCAGACCGTCGGCGTACCCGGCTGGAACGACAGCGATGCGTCCCGGCCCGGGCACCGCCCAGCTTGCACCGTAACCGACGGTCTCCCCTGCCCTCACCCCTTTTACCGCGACGACCCGGCTTCTCAGAGACAGCACCGGCTTCAGTGGAATGGTGGACGCGAGCGGCGGAGGCACCACTCCGTACATCATCAGTCCCGGCCGCACGAGGTCGTACCAAACACGAGCGTCGCGCAGGGTGGCGGCGCTGTTGGCCGCGTGACGCAGTCGTGGACGGATGCCAAGGTGCGGGAGTCTGTCGAGCACCCGCTCGAACCGCTCGCGCTGGACTTGAAACAGCGGACAGTCGGGGTCGTCGGCTGTCGCGAAATGGGTATAGACCGAAGTGATTTCGAGATTCGGGCTCGCAATCAGCTCCGGGAGCGTCTGCTCGAGGTTGTCGAAGCGCAGACCGAGGCGATTCATCCCCGTATCGACTTTCAGATGACACGCCAGCTTCACCCGGTGTCTGGCGGCCGCGGCCTGCAGCGAGCGGCCTGCCCCGGGCGTGGAAATCGTCGGGAGGAGGGTGTAATCGAACACTCCGTCGAGATCGCTCACGCTCAGCGCGCCGAAAATGAGGATCTCAGCAGCGAACGCCTGCCTTCCGGAGGACGACACGCCTCCTCGATATCGGCGCACGCGAGAATCGTCGCACCGGCGTCCTGCAGCGCAAGCGCAACAGCAGTGCGCTCCATGCCCGTAGGCGTTCGCTTTGACGACTCCGATGATGCCAGGCCGTTTCGGCCCCGCGGCCTGGTGCTCGGGGTGAAGCGTGCCATCTGCGGCGAGGAAACTCTCGATCGCCCGAAAGTTCGATTGAAGCGCGGCGAGATCGACGTGGGCGAACGTGCAGCGGATGCTCACTGACGCTGTTCGAGATTTCCGAACCTCGTTTCGGATTTCAGGAACGCCAGCCGGATGAGGCCGGTCGGGCCGTTACGCTGCTTCGCGATGTTGATTTCGGCGATATTCTCATCCTCGGGCTTGACGTCTGGATACTGATCGGGGCGGAACAACAGCATGACGACATCGGCATCCTGTTCGAGCGCACCGGACTCGCGGAGGTCGGAGAGCATCGGGCGATGATCCGAGCGCGATTCCGGCGCGCGGCTCAGCTGCGAGAGGATGATGACCGGCACATTCAGCTCTTTCGCGAGGACCTTCAGCGACCGCGAGATCGCCGCCAGCTCGAGCGTCCGGTTCTCGAAGCGGCCGCGCCCCTGCATCAACTGGATGTAATCGACGACGAGCAAATCGAGTCCGTGCTCGGCCATCAGCCGGCGCGACTTCGCCCGCATTTCCAGCACGCCGATGGCGGGCGTGTCGTCGATGAAGATCCTGGCCTCGCTCAGCGTGCCGAGCGCGTGCGACAGCCGGCCCCAGTCGCTCTCGACCAGGAACCCCGTTCGCAGTCGATGGCTGTCTATGTGCGCCTCGGAGGTCAACATGCGAAGAAACAGCTGTTCCTTCGACATTTCCAGGCTGAAAATCCCCACGGTCCGGCCTGTTTTCGTGCCGACATGCTGCGCGATGTTCAGCGCGAGCGCGGTCTTGCCTACCGACGGACGCGCCGCGATGATGACGAGGTCGGCCGCCTGAAATCCGGCCGTCATTTCGTCGAGATCGGCAAAGCCCGAGGGAACGCCGGTAATGAGCTGTTTTCGTTCATGCGCCAGTTCGATGGCGGCAAAGCTCGAATGGGCAAGCTGTCGCATCGAAACGAATCCGGCGCGCACGCGATCCTCTGCGATCGCGAAAATCGATTGCTCCGCCTGGTCGAGAATCTGATTGGGCTCGAGCTCCGCTTCGTACGCGGTGGCCAGGATCTTGTTGGCCGAAAAGATGAGATTGCGAAGCGTCGCCTTCTCGCGCACGATGCGGGCGTAGTACTCGACGTTGGTGGCGTGGGGGAGTCCGTCCACGAGCGCCGCGATGTAGGCGGGGCCTCCGACTTCGTCGAGCTCCCCCGACCGGGAAAGCTCTTCTTTCAGCGTCATGAAATCGATCGCATTTCCGCGCTCGTTGAGCTGGATCATCTTTTCGAAGATCCGGCGGTGGGCGTCCCGGTAGAAATCGTGCGGACCGAGGACCTCGGCCGCCTGATTGAATGCGTCGTTGTGGATGAGAATGGCGCCGAGCACGGATCGCTCGGCTTCGAGGTTGTGCGGCAGCGTACGATCGACTGCAACCGCTTCGGCCATCCCTGCGCCCTCAGCTCCTTGCGCTCAGCCCTTTTTCGGCTCAGGTTCAGCGTTCGGCTTCAACGCCGCGGTGTCGCTTCGGGCTTGCCTTCGGCGACGACCTTGACCGGCATCTGCACGACACTTCGCGGTGGAGCTTCAGGGGAACGATCACTTCGCCAAGTTTCTTGATAGGCTCCCGCAGACCCAATCTTCCGCTTGTCGGTCTCGTAGCCAAGTTTCCCGAGCGCCTCGGCGATGTCGGCCGAGGTCACCGATCCGTACAGCACTTCGGTTTCACCGATTTTTCGGCTGATGACGACCTGGATGGCGCCCATCTGGAGCCGCAATCGCTTCGGCCGCCGGCTTTCTCTTCCGCTTCTTTTGCGTCGAGCTTCACGCGCTCGCGCTGGATCTGCTTCAAGTTGCCGGGCGTCGCGACCAGAGCCAGCTTTCGCGGCAGCAGATAATTGCGCGCGTAGCCGTCGGCGACTTTCACGACCTCGCCGCGCTTCCCGACGTTTTCGACGTGGTCTCGCAGAATGACTTCCATTGCGTACCTCTCAGATGGCTTCAGGCTTTGGGCTGTCGGCCGTGGACCGCCCTCACGAGCCTCACGCCAACAGCCCAGAGCCTATTCCGTCACGTACGGAATCAACGCCAGCTGACGGGCTCGCTTGATTGCCGTATGCAGCTTGCGCTGATGCGTCGCGCAGGTGCCCGAGATCCTGCCGCGGCAGAATCTTGCCGCGCTCCGGCACGAACGGTCCGAGCAGCTTCACATCCTTGTAGTTGATGTCGTCGATCTTGTCCGCACAGAACTTGCACACCTTCCTTCGCCGGAACAACGTGCGCTTCTTGTCGTCCTTCTTGTCGCCACCGCGTCCGCCGCGGCTTCCGATGATGAGCGTCCTCGTCCTTCTCGCATATCTCACCTTCCAGTTGGTTCCGGTTCCGGTTCCAGGTTCCAGGTTCCGGTTCCAAGTTCCCGAACGTGGAACCGGAACTTGGAACCCGGAACCCTTAGAGCAGCTTCGTCTGCCTCTACTCCGAAGCGATCGTCATCGTCTTCCTGCCGCTGGGGCCCTTCTCCCGGCTGGCGCTCTGGCGGCAGGCCGCGGGCGATCCGCCGGCGCCGCGAGTCTTCTTTTCGCAGCGTGCGCGTACGGTCGATGATGCGGTTCTCCTCGTCGACGCGCACGGTCAGATGGCGGATCACCTGATCGCTCACGCGAAGGCGGCGATCGATCTCCTTCATCAGCTCGCCTGACCCGGAAATCACTTCGCAGCACGTAGGTGGCTTCCTTGTGCGGACCGATCTCGTAGGCGAGCTTGCGCCGTCCCCAGTTCTCGGTTCTGTCGAGAGTCCCCGAATACCGGCGGGTGATCTCTTCGACCTGTGTGTGGAGATCCGCGATCTGCTGCTCGGTCGCGTCGGATGACACGACGTAGATAAGCTCGTACTGTCTGACTTGACTCACGATCGTCTCCTTCTGGACTCCCGCCCCTCGATCAGCCTCGGGGCGCCACGGGAGGTCACGCTCTGCGTGACAAGGGTTCGATAGGCGTACGGACCACGTTTTGGGCGGATCCTGCCCTATGGCACCCGGCAGTTTCAGGCCTCATGCCTGATCTTCGGCGGCCTGAGCCGCATTGAACCTGTTCATCGCCGCCAGGATGTCCTCCCTGGCGAACAACTCGGCAGCATCAGCTGCCCTTTCTACTGCCGCGCCGACTAGAGCCCTCTTCCTCGGCATCGAAACGACCCAACACGTGGTTCTTGAGCTCGCCGGCCTGCCGCCCTACGCCGATTCGCAATCTCGGGAACTCAATCGTGCCGAGCTCCTGGATGATCGACTTCAACCCGTTGTGTCCGCCTGCCGATCCCCGTCTGCGGATGCGTAACCGACCCAGCGGCAGATCCGCATCATCGACGACGACGAGCAGATCCGGCGGCGCGACCTTGTGAAACGACGCCACGTCGCGCACCGCCCATCCGCTCAGATTCATGAACGTCGTCGGCTGCGCGACCAGCACGCCGTCGCCGATGTCGCCGATCTTCGCGACTCGAGCCTTTCGCTTCGCGTCGTTCCGAAGCTTGACGCGATAGCGGCGCGCGAGCTCCTCGACGACCTGAAAGCCCAGATTGTGCCGGGTATCCGAGTACTCTGCTCTCCGGGATTGCCGAGTCCGACAATCAACTTCAGGGCCAATCCCAATCCCTATCGCCCAATCCCTAATCCCTGGCTGCGACGTTACTTTCTTCTCTTTCTTGGCCGCAGCCGGAGGCGCTGCCTCGGCAGCCTCGGCTTCTTCCTTCTTGCCCTTCTTGATGACTTCGGGCTCAGCCGCCGCCGCCGCCGGCGCTGCGGCCGCTGCTGCCGCATCCGTCGCGGCCGGAACCTCTTCGACCTTCGGAATGATGACGTGCAGGATCATCATGTCGGGATCGCTCAGAGACTTCCATTTCGGTTGGTCGCGATGTCGCGTACACGGATGCTCTGGCCCACCATCATCTCGGTCACATCGACTTCGATGTGATTCGGGATGTCGGCCGGGAGGCACTCGATTTCGATCTGACGGTGAACGATATCGAGCACGCCGCCCTGTTGTTTGACCCCCTTCGGCTCACCCTGCGCGACGACCGTGACCTGCACCCGGATGACCTTGTCCATCGCCACGCGATAAAAATCGGCGTGGAGCAGGTCGCGGGTAACCGGGTCGAGCTGATACTCCTTCACCAGCACGCGGGCGTCGCCGCCGCCCGGGAGATTCAGCGCGATCAGGGTGTTGGCGCCCTGCTCGGTGCGCAGAATCCGCGCGAGGATTTTCGGATCAACGGCGATCGCCTTGCCGCCTTCGCGGTCGCCGTAGACGACCGCGGGGATCCGGCCGGTTGCGCGCAGCCGCCGGGCTTCGTTCTTGCCTCTTTGATTGCGTTCGACCGCGTCGAGTGTGGCTTCCATGTCTCGTCTCTTGATCGCCGCGGGGCCCCACCCCGCGGCCTGCTTCGCGACCTTCGGTCGCGAGAGTGTTGAGACAGCTTGCTGCTCAGTGCAACATGCCGTCGCTGAACCTCCACCTAATCCCCATCCCAATCCCTAATCCCACTCCAACCCTAGACAAACAGCGAAGACACCGAGACTCTTCGTGAATGCTCCGGATCGCCTGGCTCAACAGCTTGGCCACCGAAAGCGACACGATCTTGCCGTGTTTGCCGCGCTCACCGTTCAGCGGAATCGTGTTGGTGACGATCAGCTTCTCGAGTGGCGCCTTGTCGATCCGATCGAACGCCAGGCCCGACAGCACGCCGTGCACGGCGCACGCGAAGACCCGCGCCGCGCCGTTGTCCTTCAGCGCGTTGGCGGCCTTCACGATCGTTCCGGCGGTGTCGATGATGTCGTCCTGGATGATGCAGGTGCGCCCTTCGACGTCGCCGACCACGTTCATCACCTCGGCCGTGCCATCATCGGTCCGCCGTTTGTCGATCACGGCGAGCTCGCCGCCGAGCCGCTTCGCATAAGCCCGCGCGCGTTCGGCGCCGCCGGCGTCGGGCGCCACGATCGTCAGCTTCGGAAAGTCCTGCCTCGCCAGGTGATCGATAATCACCGGCGCCGCAAACAGGTGATCGACCGGAATATCAAAGAACCCCTGAATCTGCGCCTTGTGCAGATCCATCGTGAGCACACGATCCACGCCGGAGGCGCTCAGGATGTTCGCGACGAGCTTGGCGGAGATCGGCACCCGCGGCTTGTCCTTGCGATCCTGACGCGCGTAGCCGTAATACGGAATCACCGCCGTGATCCGCGCCGCTGACGATCGACGGAACGCGTCGATCATGATCAGCATTTCCATGATGTGCTCATCGACCGGCGCGCAGGTCGGCTGCACGATGAACACATCGGTCCCGCGGATGTTCTCGTCGATCTGAAACGACACTTCCGAATCCGGAAACCGCCGCAAACGGCACTGCCCCATCGGCAGCGCGAGATACTGCGCAATCTCGCGAGCCAGCTCGGGATGGGCGCTCCCAGAGAACAGTTTGAGTTCGCCGTACCCTGCAGGTCTGTCCATTTTCAGAGGTGCAGCGGAAAAACTGGCTGGGGCGGGTGGATTCGAACCACCGAATACGGGATCCAAAGTCCCGCGCCTTACCGCTTGGCCACGCCCCAACGATCTACGAAACGCGCATTATCGAGGAAGTCCTTCAAGGCGTGGCCCAACCACCGCAGCGCAAACGAAGAGTTTATACGATGGAAGGACTTACGGGCAAGTTCAGGCTCGTCGGCGGGGAAGGAACCGCGCGCACCGCGTCGTCGGCATCCGGCCGCCTTATCGCCCTGGCTGCCCTTCCGGCCGACGCTTCCGAGCGAAAGAGCGCCGAACACGGTGGAACCGCTGCCCGACATGGCCGCCGTGAGCGCGCCGTGCTGCCTCGAGCCGGCTCTTGAGGTCCGCGATAGCGGGATGACCGAGCCATCACGGGCGTCTCGAGATCATTGCCGAGGGCGAGCGCGCTGAAGAAACGGGTCAGACCCATTTTCTTGTGTGTAAAAGAATTCGCAATCGAAACAGGGGTCCGGTCCCATGTTCCGCGTCCCACCAGGCATAGGCGTCCTTCGTGACGATGCCAAACTTCGGCGTGACCAGCACGACCCACATGCGAGGCAGGTCGATCGAGCGGGTAAACCTCTTCGCCGCGACCGAGACCGAGCGCAGTGCCTCCGACGAGAAAATACGGCACGTCCGAGCCAAGCCTCGCCGCGATCGCCGCAAGATCTCCCTCAGGTATTCGAAGCTTCCACGCGCGGAGGAGGCCGAGAAGGGTCGCCGCGCCATCGCTGCTGCCGCCACCCAGACCCGCCTGCATCGGGGATGTTCTTCTCGAGTGTCACGCTGGCATCGCGAGGTTCACCATCACGGCCCGCGGCAGTCCACAGCAGTTGAGCGGCCTTCCAGACGAGATTCGTGCGATCGAGGGGCACGCCAGGTGTCCCGCAGCGAAGCTCGAAGGGCCCGCGACGCGTCTCGAATGTCAGCCGATCGTAAACGTCAATCGCCTGCAGAATCGTCTGCACTTCGTGAAAGCCGTCTTCGCGAACGTGCTCTGAGGCGAAGAGACAGATTGATCTTGGCGAAGGCGCGCAGAGTGAAGGATGTCATCGTGTCGCGCTATTCGCCGATCGGGCCGGCGCGCCGCAACTCCTCCAGGGTCAACGGAGACAGGCCAGGTGGAACTTTCACCGACACCAGCTGATCACGCGGCAGATTCGCCGTTGACCTCGACCTGGTTCGAGCGCGATCGGCGAGGTTCGAGATCAGTTCCGCGAAGCACCACCTGCGACGGCCGTTCGCCCTGGAAAGCCGTGTAGTCGATTTCCAGCCCGCCATAGCGGCCGGCAACGATTCGCCAGGTTCCGCACCTGACGCTGGAGGTAAACCGTTCCACCGGCTGCGAGATCGACGGCGATCCAATCGCGCGCCATATCGCGCGGCCCGAGGCCGGCTCGGCCGCCGCCCTCACGCACCCGCTCAACATCGCCCGCAAGATCATCGGGCGCCCAGCCTGATGCCGACGAGCGCATTCAGGATCTCTTCCGGCGGGGCATCCTCAAGCACACGGCGGTCGCGAAGCAACAGCAGCGTACCTCGCACTCCTTCGGCGACCAGAATGAAGACCGGGCTGCCGAATGGCGCGACGCCTTCGAGGCGCAACGCACCGGGAATCAACCCGGCGTGCACGCGACCGCGCATCCGCTGTCCCGCCGCCCGGCCAGACAAGGCCAGCTCGGCCTGCAAACGTTCGGACCGCCGTCGCATGCCGCCGCGCGCGCTGGAGAACGCCGCCGCGTAATCGGGAAGCGGCGTGCCTGGCCCGGCTGGCAAGGCAATCCGGCGCGGACCGCACGCCGTCAGAACGTCGTGGAGAGGATAGGATCGCGAGGCCGAGCCTACTTTTTTCGACCAAGCTTCTGGCGCGCCGATTTGATCTTGTCGTCGACCTCGGAGCGCGAGATCGATTCGCCATCGCCATCGAGCGCCATCTGCCACGCATCGATGGCTTCCTGGAAGAGGCCGCGCTTGTTCAGAAGATCTCCAAGGTGATCCTGAATGACTGAGACGGTCGGCAGTTGCTTGGCTGCATCGCGCAGCGGCTTTCTCCGCCTGCTCGAAACGGTTCTGCTTGTAGTAGGCCCAGCCCAGACTGTCGAGATACGCTCCATTGTCCGGGTCGATCGCAAGCGCGCGCTCCACCAGCGCGACCGCCTCGTCCAGACGCTGCCCGCGCTCGGCCAGCATATAACCGAGCGAGTTGAGCGCGTCGGCATTGTTCGGATCGGCGGCAATCATCTGCCTGAAGAGCCCTTCGGCCTCTCTGTACTTTCCATCACGCTCGAGCGCAGAAGCGAGCGACAGCATCACACCCGGCTCTTTGGGGAACCTGGCGACCGCTGCCTGCAGCGTCCTGACGGCATCTTCGGCTTTGCCCAGCTTCCTGCTGCGATCGCGCGAGCCGAATATCGACCATCGGCTGCGTGGGCGACAAGCGTCCGCGCCTGCGTGAGGAGCGCGATGGCCTTGTCGAACTGGCGCAATTCTTCGTAGGCGGTGGCCAGGTCGAAGTACGTGGCGCGGAACGTGTCGCTCGTCAGGTCGGCCGCATCGGCCGCCTTGAGGCGGGGGGTCATGATCGGTTCGAGAAGCGCCGACGACCTTCTGGTGCTCGCGCTGATCGCGGAAGATTTGTGCGAGCTGACGGGGACCGCCGAGCGCTTTCAGATCGAGGGCGATCAGACGCCGCGCATTCACTTCGGCGGCAGCATAGTCCCGCAAGCGGCGCTGCGCTTCGGACAAAAGGTACAGCGCACGCGAATTGCGTGAATTGCCGGCCGATCCCTCTTCGAGCACTTCGCGCGCCCGCTGACTATCTCCCGCGTTGAGCAAGGACGTGGCCCACTGCACCCGAAGTGACAGACTCTGCGGCCGCTGTTCGACCGCTCCCTGATACGCCCGAGCCGCGTCCTCCCACCGTCCGGCATCCTGATACACCTGTCCGAGCGTTGCGAACAACTCCGGCGACTCTTCGACGGACTTTTCGAGCAGCGAGATCGCTTCGGCATCGCGGTCGGTCGCCTGGTACGCGTCAGCCAGCAGTGCGACCGCCTCGGCCTCCTCCGGCTGTTCGTTCACGAACGGCGCGAGTAGCGCCACCGCCTTTTCGTACTGACGGTCTGCGAGATACAAACGCGCGAGAATGATCGTCACCGCCGGATGCGCATTGCGATTGGCTTTTTCGAGATTCGCAATCGCTCGATGCATGTAGTTCCGCCGATCCGGCTCGCGCGTATTCGGCATGTCGGCCATGCGCGCATACAGCGTTCCGAGAACCCAGTTCGCTTCGGGATTCGCGGGATTTGCTTTGACGGCACGCTCTCCGGCCTCGATGGCATCGGCGGGGCGATTCATGCGGACATAGAGCTCTGCGAGAGCAGCCGGAATTTCGGCCGACTGGGGATCGAGGCGCTCCGCTCGCTGGTAGGCCGCGCTCGCGCCGGCGTTGTCGCCCTGGCTTTCCAGGTGCAGCCCGATCATGAATTCATAGTAGGCGCCTCCGGCGGACTCAGTCGGCGCCGGCTTGGTCTGCGCGGAGGCCGCTGAACCACAGACGAGAAGCGTCAGTGCTACAAGCAGGGTTACTTTCATGCGACTTTCGATTGTACCCTTTCTGCTATAGTTTTGGGCGTTTCCCATGGAGGGCCGTATAGCCATGGCGCTCGACGCTGAGCTCCTCGAGATTCTCGCGTGCCCGAACTGCAAAACCCCCGTCGTTCTCGTGCATAACGGCACCGGGCTCAAGTGCAATACCTGCCATCGGGTGTATCCGATCAAGGACGATATACCGGTCATGCTCATCGACGAGGCGACGATCGAGAAATAGACGGATTGAGGATTCTTCTGGTCCGGTTGCGGCTCATCGGCGACGTCGTGTTCACGACTCCCGCCATCCGCGCTGTCCGCCGGCATTATCCCCAGGCGCACATCACGTATATCGTCGAAGAGGAAGCGGCGCCGGTCGTCCGCTCAAACCCGCACCTTGACGAAGTGATCGTCATCACCAGTCCTCAGGCGCCGGGGCGGCTGCTCGCCGATCTCGCGCTGATTCGCCGGCTTCGACGCTAGCGCTACGATCTCGCCATCGATTTTCACGGGGGACCGCGGAGCTCGTTGATCACCTGGGCAAGCGGCGCGCCGATGCGCATCGGCTACGAGGTGACGGGCCGGAGCTGGATGTACACGATACGGGTACCGAGGCCCCGCGCTCTCCGTCCTCGCCATTCCGTGGTGAGCCAGTGGGATGTGCTTCTGCCCCTGGGCATCGCACCGCCTGATCCGGAAATGGATGCGCCCGAGATGCCCGAGGACCCGGCAGCGGTCGCAGCCGTGGACACCCGGCTTGCTGCCGCGGGCGTCGGTGTTGCCGATCCGCTGATCGTCATCCACGTCAGCGCAGGAAATCCGTTTCGCCGCTGGCCGGCTTCATCGTTTGTCGAGCTGGTATGCAGGCTGGCACAGAAGGATCCACGCGGCGCATCATCCTCACGTCAGGTCCGTCGGATGCGGATGCGGCCTCGAGCATTGCGGCAGAACGCACGATCGCGGCTCTCACAAAGCCAAGCGGCAAGCGGTGGTACAGTGCGGCGAGTTCAATCTCGCGGAGTTGCGTGCGCTGATCGGGCGTGCCGCGCTCTACATTGGCGGCGACAGCGGCCCGCTCCACGTCGCCGGGACGACCGCCGCGCGTGTGGTGGGTTTGTATGGGCCGACCCTGCCCGTCGAGATCGCAGCCGTTACAGGAGTGCATCCCTCATCTCGGCTGCGGCGGAAGTTGATGGGTCTGCCGTGCCGGCCATGCAACCAGCGGCGCTGCGAGCCGGGAGATTTCCGGTGTTTGAGTGGAATTTCAGCTGAATCGGTGGCGCCGCTTTCCGAGCGCGCGCTGGCTGGCCCGAGCCCGGCCATACAGGATCCCTCATGAACCGTGACTGGTTGCCGCGCTTCGGCTATCTCGGCCTGCTCGCCTTCGTGGCGGCACTGCAGTTCTCCATTGCGGCGGCCAACATCTTCCTCGGTTCGCGCTCCTGATGTGGCTGCTCTGGGTGATTTCGCTGAGACGCATGGAGGTCCCTCGTTCCTTCTATCCGCTCGCGGCCTATGCGATTGCGACGTTGGCGTCGGCTGCCTTTTCCGACGATCCGAACGCGAGCTTCGTCGACTCCAAACAGCTTGTGCTGTTCCTCGTGGTGCCGATGGTGTACGAGTTCGCCCGCGGATCGAAAGCACCGTTTGTCGTTCAAGTGATCATCACGGTCGGCGCGCTGAGCGCGCTATACGGCATCATCCAGTTCGGCGTGCTGCAGTACGACAATCTCGGCCGGCGCCCGCAGGGCGCTCTCGGACACTACATGACCTACTCCGGCCTCGTCATGCTGGTGACTTGCGCGGCCACGGCCCGCATCCTCTTCACTCGCGATCGCATCTGGCCTCGCTCATGATGCCGGCGCTCCTCGTGGTGCTCGGGCTCACGTTCACCCGGAGTGCACTGATTGGTGCATGCGCCGGAATCGCATTTCTCCTGCTGCTTGAAGGATCTTCGGCTCATGGCGGTCATGCCGGTTCTGGCCGCGCTGTTTTTCGTGCTCGCGCCGCCGCAGGTCACCGACCGTTTCATGTCGATGTTCGACTCGCGCGATCCGACCAGAGTCGATCGTGTGACGATGCTCAAGGTCGGCGGCCGGATGGTTGCGGCGCATCCGTCTGACCGGGGTGGGACCGACCCGCGTCAGCGCGCAATACAAGGAGTTTCTCAAGCCAGGCGAGGCCTATCACGTGAACCCGCATCTCCATAACGTGCCCATGCAGATCGCCGCCGAACGTGGGTCTGCCGGCGCTGGCTGCCTGGATCTGGATGATCGTCGTGCTGGTGATCGACATGATCCGCCGCTTGAAACTTCCGGAGTCCCGATTCCTCGCTGCAACGGCGCTCGCCTGCATCTTCGCCATGTTCGCGGCCGGGTCTGGCGGAGTACAACTTCGGCGATTCAGAGTTCCTGATGCTGTTCCTCGTCTTCATGACGCTGCCCTACGCCGCCAGGCCCGAAACAGATGAAACGGGGACGGGAGCTAAAGAAAAGACCCGCGCACGCTTTTCGCGCTGTGCTCTTCGCGGCGCTCGCCGTTGCCGCGCGGCTGCCTTTTCTCATCACCGGCAAAATTCCATTCGACTCCGACGAAGCCGTCGAGGGGCTGATGGCCAGGCATGTGTTGGCCGGGGAATTTCCCGCGTTCTTCTGGGGGCAGGCGTTCAAAGGCGTGCCAGAAGTTTACGCGGCTGCAGGAGCATTCGCGGTGTTCGGCTCCGGAGTGGCCGTGTTGAAGAGTGTCACGCTGATGTGTTTCGCCGCATACGTGACGTTGAACTTCGTGCTGCTGAGCACGATCTCGTTCACGGCTGCTCGCCGTCGCGGCCTCTTTGATGCTGGTCTTCTCGCCGCCGGCGCTCGTCTTCTGGAGCCTCGACGCCAGCGCCGAATACATCGTCATCATGCTGCTCGGCACAATCCTGCTTCTGCTCGGCTTACGCCTCGAAGAAGCTGCAGGAACAAGGAACGCAGAGCACGGAGCCAGGAAGAGGCTGCTCTTTGCGGCCGGTGTGGTCACGGGCCTTGGTTTGTGGGTCCATCAGCTTTTCATCGTGTATCTCTTTCCGATTGCGCTGATCTTCGCGTTGCGAAGTCGAGTCGTGGCAGAACGCAGACTAGGCGGCCGCAGGAGCAGGTTGGCGCTGGCAGCTCGCTGCGATTGCAGTGATTTATGTGGCTCTGGGTCTTGTTGCGTTTCTCACGGGCGGCTTCTCCCTGGGGCTTGGCCCCGTCTCGGTGAGCGCAACGGCGCCACAGAAGATGCTCAGGATCGCTGTCGGACTGGCCGGCCTGGCGTTCGCCATCCACCTGACTCGACGACCGACGCGAAGCCAGGTGAGTGCGTGGTTCAGCCGCTGCTGGCCAGCGGCACTCGGGTTCTTCATTGGATATCTTCCCGTGCTGCTCTATTCCATCACGGTCGAGCCGGCACGGTCGCCCGCTCGTAATGCGAACCTGCGTCAGCTTGCGAGTGCCGCGCCCGACATCCTCGGCAACGTCGTTCCGATCCTCGGCGGCTTCAAGATTGCGACGACCGAACGTCTTCCCATTCCACTCATTGCAGTCGCGCCGGGACTTGCCGCGCTTGCGGCTTCCGTTTGGTCACATCGCGCGCGACTCGGCCGCGTCTGCACGTTACGCGCACAGGATGCGGCACTCGCCACAGACTTCTTTCCGGTCTTCGTCGTCTTTGTTCCCGTGCTGTTTCTCGTCAGCGGAGCGTACGTCGACACCCAATCGTATCGATATTTGATTCCCTGGTATGCCGGTCTGTCGGTTGCGTGGCCTGCCGGCAGCCTGATGGTCGCAGGCTCGCAGGCGGGGCGCCGGTCGTCATGATCGCCGGGGCCATTGCTCGCCGTTCACGTGTGGCAGCAAGTGACCTGGTATCAGAGGCTCGCGCCGGACACTCAGTCGATCGCCACCATCGACTGCCTACGCCGTCTTGGCGTAAAGGGCGGATTCGCTGAGTACTGGACCAGCTACAAGCTGACGTTCCTGGCGAACGAGGAATTGATCGTCGCGCCGACTGACGGTGTCGATCGATATCCGAAGTACACCGCAATGGTCCGCTCGCTGCCTTCGCACCTTCGCCTGGACAACGCTACCCACTGCAAGTAACACGAAACACGAAGGTCCACGAAGAGCAGGAAGATCCACGAAGGTCCAATTCTTCGTGGATCTTCAAAATCTTCGTGGATCCTCGTGTTTCCCTTCGTGGATCCTCGTGTTGGATCTTCGTGATTTCAATGGCGGAAGTGCCGCCTGCCTGTAAACACCATCGCGATGCCATGTTCGTCGGCCGCGGCGATCACTTCGCTGTCGCGCACCGATCCGCCGGGCTGAACGACCGCTGTCGCTCCGGCCCTGGCAATGGCATCGAGGCCGTCGCGGAACGGGAAAAACGCATCCGATGCGGCGACCGATCCGCTGAGCAGGATTTCCACCCGCATTGCCGCGCCTTCATCACCGCCACCTGCACGGCATCGACACGGCTCATCTGGCCGGCACCGATCGCGAGAGTTCGCGACCGAGTCGCTGAAAATCACGGCGTTCGACTTGACGTGGGCGCAGATGCGCCATGCGAACCGGAGCGCTGCCCACTCCGATTCGCTGGGAGCACGTCTGGTGACAACGTTCAGACCGGACGCTGCCGCCATTCGGCCCGCTCCACGCTGAACGCGCCTCGACGACCTCGTCGCGCCGCTGCACCAGAATCGCGCCGAGAATCGATCGGAGGTCGCGCTGGCCTGCGAGATCGTCTCCCGGCTCGTCACGTCCGCAACGACGACTCGCAGATTTGATTTGGTGGCAAGAACGGGCAGCGCATCGTCCGCCACGCCAGGCGCGATCACCGCTTCGATGAAGGTTGACACCAGCGCCCGCGCGGTTGCCGCGTCGATCGGCGCGATTGAGCCCGATGATGCCGCCGAACGCGGCGAGGCTGTCGGCCTCGCGCGCGCGCACGTACGCCTGATCGATCGTCTTCCGACCGCCGCACCACAGGGATTGGTGTGCTTGACCACAGCCGCGGCCGGCTCGGTGAACTCCATCGCGATCCGCGCAGCCGCGTCGAGATCCAGCAGATTCGTAAACGAAAGCTCTTTCCCCTGGAGCACCTTGGCGGCGCCGAAGCCGAATCCGGAGTCCTGACCGCGTACCACGCTGCCGGCTGATGCGGATTCTCACCGTATCGGAGCTCCTTGATCCTGCTGAGGCTCAATTGCGAGTTGAGGCGGAGCGAGCGGCGGCTCAGCCGATCGGATAAAGGCGCTGCTCTCTTCAGGACCGTGGGCGAAATTCCCCAGAGCGTGGCCGCGATGCCGGTATCGTACGCAGCCGTGTGAGCGAAAGCCTTCCTGGCGAGCTCGAAGCGAAATGTCCGACGCCGGCCCTTCGGCCCGCCCCAGCTCATCAGGACACCGGTCGTAGTCGGCCGGGTCGACGACGACGAGCACATCCTGGAAGTTCTTGGCGGCCGACCGCACCATGCTGGGCCCGCCGATGTCGATTTCCTCGAGCAGCTCACCGAAAACGATGCCGGGGTTCGCGGCCGCCTTCACGAACGGATACAGGTTGACGACGACGAGGTCGATGGGAGTGATGTGGTGACGCACGAGCGTTGCCATGTCGTCAGCCCGGGCTACGCCGTGCCAGGATGGCCGCCGTGGACGGAGGGGTGGAGGGTCTTGACCCTGCCATCCATGATCTCGGGAAAGCCGGTCACGGCCGATATGCTCCTGAACGGGCACGCCCGCCTGCTCGAGGGCACGGGCGGTGCCTCCCGTCGATACCAGCTCGAACCCCCGGTCGGACAGGGCCCTGGGCAAATGGAAGGAGGCCGGTCTTATCGGAGACGCTCAGTAACGCTCTGGGCATTATGTGGAATTCCCACAGAGTTGACGGACAGCGTAACAAATTACTATTATTTTCGCGGCGCTGGCGAGGATAGCGCCGTCAACGGAAGGCCGCACCGTTGCGGTCTTTTTTTTTGAGTTCGCGGTACTCGCGCCGCACGTAAGTAAGGAAGAGAAACGATGCGTATCACAGGCAAGGTCAAGTGGTTCAACAACGCCAAGGGTTATGGGTTCATCGAGCGCGAAGGCGGCAGCGACGTCTTCGTGCACTACTCCGCTATTCAGGGTGCCGGCTTCCGGTCCCTTGAAGAAGGACAAGCCGTCGAGTTCGAAATCGTCGACGGACCCAAAGGACCACAGGCCGGGAACGTCACCAAGGCCTAACCCGCAAGTTCGCCCGGCCCCTCCCAAGGGGGCCGGGCGACCTTGCTTCACTCCGCGCCCTTCAATCCCCCGCAAAACTCAGCTCTCCGGTATTCGCCGAAATCCTGAACGCCACTTCCGGTTTACCTGGAATCAGAAACCAAATGAGCGGAAGCCACAATTCGCGCGCGTAGGGCAGCGGACGATCGTCGACCAGGACTTCGCAGGCATCATAGCGTCCCACCAGATCGAACAAGCTCGCGCAGCTTCATCGCATCCGATGGCCAGAACCGCGCGCGATGGCGGAAGGCGGACCCGCTGCCGGTTTCTCTGTACTCCGCCGACGCTTTGGCAAGCTCTACCGCACGCGGATAATCCGGCGTATCGAGCACCGGAAATACAATCGTGATTGACAGCGGTCTGGGCGGCGTCCCGAACAATTCGGCGTGCAGATCGGGATCGAGCTTCGCGATCTCCTCGTCGGTGAGGTGCTCGGGAAGATCCGCATAGGGCCAGAAACGCTCGCGCGGACGGTATCGCGGAGGATCGGACGCAGACAACGAGCTGTCGTGCTTGGGCTCTCCGGACATTGGAAGAAAGCAGTCAAATGTTATCGCCTTCCAGGTCCCGACGCAAAGACGCGGGACTCGGAACGCATCGCCGAAAGAACAGAATACTTAAAGAGTCTCGAGGAACAGCGAGCCCCAGGTTGCGAGGCGGGATTCCAGTTTCCCGGTGCAATCGCAGTCGGAGCACGCCCACGGCTCCTCGCCATTGAGATCCCTGCATCGGGACCTGGCGTGAGCGTTCTGCACTTTGATCAAATCGAAGTACCGTTCCCAGTAAGGTCGCTCTTCCTGCAGCGGCGTCGGGCAATAGCAGACCTCGACCCACTTGACGGAGCCGTCTCGCAATCGCCGCGCGCATTCCATGTTGCGATAGTACTCACCGCCTGCGATGGATCCCGCACCCAACGTCCCGTCCTCGATGGCGCGAGCCAGCGCCTCCTCTTGCCCGGCTTGACGCGCGCGGTCACCAGGTAGCGCATGGATCTACTGTAACGCCATTTCTCGCGTTACTTCAGAGAATCGTCGCGATCGACTGGATCGCGAGATCCAGGACCCTGGCGGGCAGGATGCCCAGGTAGAACGTGGCAACCGTTGGCACTGCGAGCGCAAACACCGACGCGGCCGAGGGCTGCGTCACCGGCGCGGTCGATGTCTCATCGGACATGTACATCATCACCACCACGCGAAGATAGAAATACACCGATACCACGCTCGAGAGCACGCCGATGATTGCCAAGCGCATAGTCACCGGCCGTGACGGCGGCGCTGAACAGGTACCACTTGCCGATAAACCCGGCGGTCGGCGGAAAGCCGCCGAGCGAGAGAAGGAAGATCGTCAACAGCAGGGCCAGCAGCGGCTGGCGCCGCGGCGAGCCCGGCGTAATCGCTCAAGTCGTCGTTGGTGCGATCGCGGGAGGCGACAAGAGCCGTGACGCCAAACGCTCCTACGCTGGTGAGCCCGTAGACCAGCAGGTAGAAGAGGATCGCTCCCTTGCCGATATCGTTGCCGGCCGCGGTCATCGCCATCAGACAGATAACCGGCGTGGGCGATGCTCGAATACGCCAGCATTCGGCGCACGTTCCGCTGGACGACGCCTGCGACGACGCCGAGAATCATCGACGCCGCCGAAAGCATCCAGACAATCGGCTCCCACTGCGGCTGCAGGCTTCCAAACGCCGACAGGAACACGCGGACGAATGCCGCAAACGCGGCTGCCTTCACACCGGCCGACATGAACGCGGTCACGACTGGCTGGCGCGCCCTGATACGCATCGGGCGTCCACATGTGAAACGGCACAGCCGACACCTTGAACGCAAAGCCGACCAGAAGCAGCACGACGGCGAGATAGGTCAGCACCTCGTTTCCGGCAGGCTGGCCGGACATCACGACCACAATCCGATTCGAGCTTCGTGCGTTCCCGCGATGCCATAGGTAAAGGCGATGCCGTAAGAAAAAACGCGCTGGAAAATCCGCCCAGCAGGAAGTACTTGAACGCCGCTTCGGCGCCTTCCCTCGAGTCGCGCCGGATTGCCGTCAGAATGTAAACGCCGAGCGACAGGATTTCGAGAGCGAGAAAGATCAGCAGCAGATCGCTGGCAATCGCCATCAGCATCATGCCGCCGAGGGCAAAGAGGGTGATGGCGTAGTACTCGCCGGCGTTGATGCCATCGCGCTCGACCACCTGAGCCGACAGCGCCAGCGTGAGGACGCCAACCAGCACAAGGACCAGCACGACGAAGAGACCGAAGTTGTCGGCGGTCACGACGCCGAAACTTGCGGCGCCGCGATTCCAGAGCAGAATGGCGGAGGCGCCCGCGGTCAGCAGGCCGATAATCCCCAATCCGGCGATCGGCATCCGTTCGCCCGGCGAACGGAATGCCTCGGCGAGCATCGCGGCAACGCCGCCCAGCCACACGCACACCAGCGGGACGATCGCTACGTACGAAGACATATCGTCACTGGGGATTGGGGACTAGGGATTAGGGATTGGCGATCAGGGATGGGTTCAGCGCGGTCCCGGTCACGCGTCCGCGGACAGAACTCATCCCCAATCCCCAATCCCTAATCCCTACGGTCTGTCCTTCGTTCCGCCTCACGTGTTCCACCAGGCGCGCAACGGCCGGCTCCATGGGTTTCAGAAACACCATCGGAAAGACACCCATGAACATGACCATCGCAACCGCGGGCCAAAGCGTGAAGCGCTCACGCGTGGTCAGATCCCGCAGCTTCGCGTTCTCCTCGTTGCTGACCGGGCCGTAATTGACACGCTGAAACATCCACAGCATGTAGACGGCCGACAAGCAGCACGCCGCACGCTGCGACCGACGCCAGCCGTGGATCCCACCTGAACGCCCCGACGAGGATCAGCAGCTCTCCGACGAAGCCGTTCAATCCCGGCAACCCGATCGACGCGAGCGTGATAATCGAGAAACGCCGACGACATCTTCGGCAGAACCTTCTTCAACCCCCCGAACTCGGCAATCAGCCGCGTGTGCCGCCGATCGGACAGCATGCCGACAATCAGAAAGAGCGCTCCCGTGCTCACGCCGTGAGCCAGCATCTGATACACCGCGCCCTGAACGCCCTGAATGTTCATCGCCGAAATGCCGAGAGCGACAAACCCCAGGTGGCTGACGCTCGAGTACGCGACGAGCTTCTTCAGATCGGGCTGCACCATCGCGACCAGCGCGCCGTAGACGATTCCGATAACCGCCGCCACTCCGAGGTAAGGCGCGAAGAACAACGCGGCGTCGGGAAACAGAGGAAACGCAAAGCGCACCAGGCCGTACGTGCCCATCTTCAGCAGCACGCCGGCCAGAATGACAGAGCCCGCGGTCGGCGCCTCCACGTGCGCGTCGGGCAGCCAGGTGTGGAATGGGAAGATCGGCACCTTGATCGCAAACGCCAGCGCAAACGCGAGAAATCCCCAGAACTGCAGCCATCCCGGCAACTGCAGCTCGTAGAGCTTGAGAAGATCGAAGCTCGGCGTGTTGTTCGCGACGCTGTGGTAATACCCGAGCGCCAGGATGGCCAGCAGCATGAGGACGCTGCCGGCCATGCGTGTAGAGCATGAACTTGATGGCGGCGAACACGCGGCGGTCGTATCCCCAGATGCCGATGAGGAAGTACATCGGGACGAGCATCGCGTCCCAGAACACATAGAAGAGAAACAGATCGAGCGAGATGAACACGCCGATCATCGCGGCCTCGAGCGCGAGAAGGAGCATCGCAAATGCCTTCACACCGCGTCTGAATCGAGTCCCACGACGACAGCAACGCCAGCGGCGTCAGGAATCCCGTCAGGACGACCAGGAACAGGCTGATGCCATCGACGCCGACGAAGTATTCGATTCCGAGCGCTGGAATCCACGCGTAGCGCTCGACAAACTGAAAGTCGGCTGAACCGCGCGTCGAACCGCGCCCACACCAGCAGCGTGAGGCCGAAGACCACGAGCGACACCGCCAGCGCGGC
The DNA here is from genome assembly GCA_963775345.1 of Vicinamibacterales bacterium. GTDB lineage: Bacteria > Acidobacteriota > Vicinamibacteria > Vicinamibacterales > JAMQPK01 > JAMQPK01. Next base: position 200,510 of record CAVZIS010000006.1, on the reverse strand, counting down.
ACGGTGAATAACCGCTTCGCGGCGAGCTGTCGATCATCGCGATGATCCCGATGCCTGCCAGCGGGACAACGACGAGCGCCGTGAGAAAGGGAATCATCGCCCACAGGTAGTAACCCACGATCAGCACGACGCCGAGCAGCACCGACACGGCGTAGGTGCGCATCGAACCTGTCTGAATCATGCGAACGACAGCCCCGATCTCGACGACGATGGTGCCTGTGCCGTGCACCGCGCCATCGATGACCCTCGCATCGCCCTTCCAGAGCACCTGCTCGGACAACGCCTTGATCGGCTGCACGAGACGGTGTCGTAAATCTCATCGATATAGCCTTTGTGCAGAGGAATCGATACAATCCCGGAAACCGCGTGGCAAGCACGTCGGGTATTTCCGGACGCTTGAGATAGAGAGTACGAGCGCGAGCGCTATGCCCAGCGAGAGCAATGACCGACGACACGACCATGAGGAGCTGTTCCAGGGCGTGGTCGGCGTGCTCGGCAGCTGCGCCCCCTTCCAGCGGCATGAACCGCCAGGCTTGGCTCGAGGAAGTGCTCGATGAAATTTGCGACCCGCCGAGCGCCGCCGGAAATCCAAGATAGCCCGCGAACGACAGAGCCAAGGCCAGCACAACCAGCGGTACCGCCATCGCGGCAGGCGCGTCGTGAGGATGCGCGTGACCGTGCCGCGGTTGGCCGTGGAATGCGAGGAACACGAGCCGGAACATGTAGAACGCCGTCAGCAGCGACGTGACCGCGCCGACCATCCACAAGCAGCGTGTGGCCGCTCGCAAACGTGCGATACAGAATCTCATCCTTGCTGAAGAACCCTGACAAGAAAGGCACGCCGGCAATCGCCAATGCGCCCACGACGAACGTCCAGTAGGTAATGGGGAGATCCTTCTTGAGCCCGCCCATGCGTCGCAGATCCTGCTCGCCCGCCAGCGCGTGAATGACCGCGCCGGAGCCGAGGAACAACAGCGCTTTGAAGAACGCATGTGTAAAGAGATGGAAAATGCCGGCGGTGTACGCGCCCACACCCATCGCCATGAACATGTAGCCGAGCTGCGACACCGTCGAGTACGCCAGCACGCGCTTGATGTCGTTCTGCACGAGGCCGATCGCGCCCGCCCAGAGCGCGGTGGCTGCTCCCGACGACGGCCACGATCGCCAGTACCTCGGGAGCATGCGCATACAGCTCCGCATTTCGACCGATCAAGTACACTCCGGCCGTCACCATCGTCGCCGCGTGGATAAGCGCCGAGACGGGCGTCGGGCCCTCCATCGCGTCGGGCAGCCAGACGTAGAGCGGAATCTGCGCCGACTTGCCGGTTGCGCCGATGAACAGGAGCAGCGCAATCGCCGACACCACTCCAAACTCCGTCTCTATTGGAAGCGGCGCGATGTGCTGCGTTGAGCTCGCGAAAATTCAGGGTGCCGAAGTACGAAAACGCCAGCAACACACCGAGGATGAACGCCACGTCGCCGACGCGATTGACGATGAACGCCTTCTTGCCGGCGTCGGCGGCGACACGCCTTCTGATACCAGAATCCAATCAGCAGGTACGAGCAAAGCCCCACGCCTTCCCAGCCCACGAACATCACGACAAAGCTGTCGCCGAGCACCAGGAGAAGCATGAAGGCGGCAAACAGATTCAGGTACGCGAAGTACCGCGCGTACTCCGACGGCTCTTCGTCGATCATGTACGCCGTGGAGTACACGTGAATCAGGAACCCGATGCCGGTGACGACGAGAATCATCAGCGCCGACAGCGGGTCGAGTCTCAAGCCGAGCGGCACCTGGAAATCGGCCGATCCGATCCAGGTGAAGCAGCGTCTCGGCGATCTCACGAGATCCGGCCGGCAGCGACACGAGCGCGCGTACGGCTCCGACCGATGCACCGAACGCCACCGCCATCGTGAGGGAGGCAATGGCCCCAGACGGCCGTTGGCGGGAGTCGCCGCGCACCGAGACTATTGATGAGGAACCCAATCAGCGGAAGGAGCGGAATCCAGAACAGCATCGCGGCAGCTACCCTCTCAGACGCCGTGAACGCGTCGGGATTGAGCGTCTCGACGTGCCTGAACAACGCGATGACGAGAGCAAGCCCGACCGTCGCCTCCGCCGCAGCGACCGTGATGACGAAGAACACGATGATTTGCCCGTCAGCCGAGCCGAGGAAGTGGCCAAAGGCGATGAAGCTGAGGTTGACCGCGTTCAGCATCGACTTCGATCGACAGCAGCATGGTGATGAGATTGCGCCGCAGCAGCACGCCTGCCGTACCGATCGCGAACAGCACTCCCGAAAGAATCAGGTAGTGGTCCAGCGCAGCCATCGTCAGGACTCTGTCCGGTGCCGTGCCGCCAGCGCGATAGCACCGACCATGGCGACCAGGATCAGCACCGATGTGACTTCGAACGCGAAGGCGTAGTCACGAAAAATAATCTGTCCGATCTCGCTCACGGACCATGCCGTGTCGCGCTCGCCGCTCGGCTCCGGACCGCTCGCGGCGCTCGAGCGGCATGACCGCCCAGACCAGCTCGGCAACGAATATCAGGGTGAGCAGCGCGCCGAACGCCCGTGTAGAGCCGGAGTCGAGGATGCCCGACGGCCCTGCCTCCTCCTTCGGCGCGTTCAACAGCATCACCACGAACAGGAAGAGCACCATGATGGCGCCGGCGTACACGATGATCTGAATGACGGCGACAAAGGGTGCGGCGAGGAGAACATAGAGCGCCGCAAGCGCGAGAAACGACCCTATCAACAGCATGACGCTGTACACCGGATTCGATTGCGAGACGACGAGCAAGCTCGTCACGACCGCCGAAGGCGGCAAACACGTAAAACAACGTCAGATCATGCGCCAACGTACAGCACCCCGGCGGCCGTCGCGAGCAGGTTGATCACCGATAACGGCAACAGGAATTTCCAGCCGAATGCCATCAGCTGGTCGTAGCGATACCGCGGAAGCGTCCAGCGCATCCACACGTAGAAAAAGAGGAGAAATGCGACCTTCAGCAGGAACCAGATCCACCCGAGCCAGACAGGCAGCAAAGGCCCGTGCCAGCCGCCAAGATACAGATTGCTGGCGACGGCTGAGACGGTCACCATGTTGATGTACTCGGCCATGAAGAACATGGCGAAGCTCATGCTGCTGTACTCGGTGTGATACCCCGCCACGAGCTCCTGCTCCGCTTCGGGAAAGTCGAACGGCGCACGATTGGTTTCGGCAACGCCGGCGGTCATGAAAATGAAAAACCCGATCGGCTGCAGAACCACGAACCACCGTGGGATGAACCCGAACCACGTTCCTGCCTGAGCATCGACGATCTCGCGGAGAGACATCGACCCCGCGAGCACCAGGTACTGCAGCGAGCGCCATTCCATAGGACAGTTCGTAGCTGATCATCTGCGCCGACGAGCGTAATGCGCCGAGCAGCGAGTACTTGCTGTTCGAGCTCCAGCCAGCAAGCACGATGCCGTAGACGCCCATCGAGGCCACGGCAAACACCCACAGGACCGCGACGTTGATATCGGCGACACCCAGGGGAACGGGTTCGTCCAGCAGGCCGAAGAAGGTTGTCTCGGCACCGAACGGCACGACGGCAAATGCCGCAAACGCAGTGGCCGCCGAGATGACGGGGGCGAGTGCGAAGAGAACGGGATCGGCCGCTTTCGGACGGAGATCCTCTTTCATCGCCAGCTTGATGATGTCGGCCAGCGGCTGCAGCAGTCCGTAGGGGCCCACCAGCGTCGGACCCATCCGCTGCTGAATTCGTGCAGCCACCTTCCGCTCGACATACACCATGGCGGCGGCCGAGCTCAGGAGCATGAAGAACACGAATCCGAGAATGACGAGCTGAGCGAACGCGACGGACGTCAACATAGAATTGACAATCGGCAGATCCCCGAAGAACAGGACCCGCCCTGCGTGCCGCAGGCCGGGTGTTGTTCCGTGCAACCGGCTAGTGTGAACGCACCGGCGCCGCACGGCGGCGACGCCATGGCGCCGGGACCGTGCAGCGTTCCTTCGCGCACGTGCGCTTCGTACTCGGCGCTGAAATTCTTCAATGTCGTCAACGCCGGTGTCGCGGCGGCGTCACCGAAGGCGCACAGCGTCTTGCCCGCAATGAGACCGGCGACGTTCTCGAGCAGAGCGAGATCTCTCATTTCACCCTCGCCCCGCTCGATTTTTTCAAGAATATTCAACAGCCATTGGGTTCCTTCGCGGCACGGTGTGCACTTGCCGCACGATTCGTGGCGATAGAAGCGCAGCAGGTTCTCCGCCAGCCACACCATGCACGTGGTGTCATCGAGCACGATGATTCCCGCCGAGCCGAGAAGCGACCCGGCTCTTGCGACACCATCGAAGCTCGCCTCGATGTCGAGCTGATGCGGCAGCAGGATCGGCACCGAAGAGCCGCCGGGAATGACGGCCTTCAATGCGCGACCGTCCCGGACACCGCCGGCAACACCGTAGATGAGCTCGCGCAGCGTGATCTTCATCGAATCTTCGTAGACACCCGGCCTCCGGACGTGTCCGCTGATGCAATAGAGCTTCGGCCCGCCGTTCTTCTCGGGCCCCAGCGACGCGTACCACTCCGCGCCATGGCGCATGATCGACGGCACGTTGCAAAGCGTCTCGACGTTGTTGACGGCGGTCGGTGATCCGTAAAGCCCGGCGCTCGCAGGAAATGGCGGCTTCAGCCGCGGCTGAGCCCGTTTGCCTTCGAGCGATTCGAGCAGCGCCGTTTCTTCTCCGGCTTCGTACGCGCCGGCGCCGCGATGGATATGGATGTCGAAATCGAACCCAAGGCCCATCACGTTCCTGCCCACGAAACCCTTGGCGTATGCGCCCTCGAGCTGCTGCTCGAGGACCTGCTGCACGTGAAAGAACTCTCCCCGGATGTAGATGTACGCCACCTTCGCACCGATCGCGTGGCACGCGATCATGCACCCCTCGAACAGCAGATGGGGGTTGCGCTCCATGAGGAGATGATCTTTGAACGTCCCGGGCTCGCTTTCGTCAGCATTGCAGACGATGTACTTCGGCTTGGGCGTGTCCTTCACGACGAACTGCCATTTCATGCCCGCCGGGAACCCCGCACCTCCGCGGCCTTTGAGCCCGGAGGCTTTGACGATGTCAATCACCTGCTCCGGCTTCATCGCGAGCGCCTTCCGCAACCCTTGATAGCCGTCGTGTTTCAGATAGAAGTCGAGCGCATGTGCGTGGGGCTCGCGAACGAACTGTTGTGAGAATGGGTTCCAGGTTCCTGGGTGCCGTGTTCCCGGGTGCCGGGTTCGGGATTCTCGGACACCCGCTCAGGATTCTGATGATGGCAACCCGTCAGGCCTTCCTCCCCGCGCGCCAGGAGACCGGCAGCGAGATTCTTCGCATCTTCCGGCGCGAGGCATTCGTGCCAGCTGTCGTTCACCATCACCAGCGGAGCGCGATCGCACGCCCCCAGACATTCGACTTCCATCAAGGTGAACGTCCGCGACGGATCAGTGCCATTGGGTTCCGTACCAAGGGCGTCCATCAGTTCCTCGGTGACCCTCTCCGCCCCGCGCAACGCGCACGGCAGCGTCCGGCACACCTGAATGACATACTTCCCGACCGGGCGCGTGTAGAACATCGTGTAAAAAGAGACGACGTCCTCGACTTCAGCAGCCGTGCACCCGATCGCAGTTGCCACGTGCTGCGATCGCACTCAGCGACACGTAGCCGAGCTGCCGCTGCACGAGATAGAGCGCCGGCAGGATCGCGGACCGGCGGCCGGCCGGTCCGGTCGGATAGCGCTTGGCGATCGTCTCGAGCCGTTCGCGATTTTCCGGCGTATATACGAACGGCTTTCCGTCATCGATCGGCATGCGCCGCTTCGATCGATGCAACTCCCGGTAATCAATCTGCGGATGAAATGTCATGTCCAATCGGCGAGTCCCCCCGCCCCGCTCTCAGCCGCTCGCGCGCTCATCTGTCCACGTCGCCCATGACGACGTCGATCGAGCCGATGACGGCGATGACATCGGCAATGAGACCGCCGACGATCATCTTCGGCAACGCCTGACACGCGAGCAGCGACGGTGAGCGCGCCTTCACACGCCAGGGCCGATTTGTCCCATCGGCCACCACGTAGAATCCCTGCTCGCCGCGCGGCCCTTCGACCGGCACGTACGCTTCGCCGGCCGATACCGTAAAACCCTGCGAATAAATCAGGAAATGCTGAATGAGCGCTTCCATTTCGGTATAGACGCGATCCTTCGGCGGCGGCACGACGGTCGGCGCCTCGGCGGCAAACGCCCCGGTTGGCGAGATGCGCGCCAGAGCCTGATGGCAGATCCCGACGCTCTCCCGCATCTCGGCGATACGGAGCAGGTACCGATCGTAGACGTCGCCCTCTGAGAGCACCGGCACCTGAAAGTCGAAGGTCTCGTATCCGCCATAGGGAAACATCTTGCGCACGTCGTAGTTCCAGCCCGACGCGCGACCGATGGGCCCCGTCAGGCCGAGGTCGATGCAATCCTGCGTGGTGAGCTTCCCGACGCCGCGCGTGCGCATCCGGTAGATGTCGTTCCTGGTGAGCAGCCCTTCGTATTCGCTCATCTTGGCCGGAAACCCTTCCAGGAACTGCTTCACGACCTCGTGAAAACCACGCGGGAGGTCTTCGCGCAGCCCCCCGATGCGGATGTAGCTCGGAAACATCCGGAACCCGGCGATTCGCTCGTTGATGTCGAGCAAGCAGCTCGCGCTCCCGGAAGCAGTAGAGCATCACCGACACGGCACCCACTTCCATGGCGTGCGTTCCGAGCCATACCAGATGGCTGTTGATGCGCTGCAGCTCGGCGAGCAGCACGCGAATCCACTTGACGCGGTCGGGAACGTCGAGCCCGAGGAGCTTCTCGACCGAGAGACAGTAGGCGTAGGCGTTGGATTGCGCGCTCAGATAATCCATTCTCTCGACGAGCGGGATGACCTGCTGAAATTTCTTCTGCTCGGCAGTCTTCTCGATGCCTGTATGCAGATATCCGATCGTCGGCGCCGCCAGACACGACCGTCTCGCCGTCCAGCTCGAGCACCAGCCGAAGCACGCCATGGGTGCTCGGATGTTGCGGCCCCATGTTGACGGTCATCGTTTCGGTGCGCAGCTCCGGCATTGTCGTCTAGCGATGGTAACGGTGGATTGACGATTCGTGTCAGCGATTGGCTGTGTCGAGCCGCGATTCGATGAGATCGCAGACCGCGTGAATCAATGTACGGTGCACTTCCTGGATGCGCGGAGTCACGCTGTGAGCCACGTTCACATGCACATCGGCTGCCGGGCCGATGGGACCGCCATGGCCTCCAGTGAACGCGATCGTCCTCAAGCCGCGCGATCTTCGCGAGCTGGAGTCCGGCCAACACGTTGCCGGACGAACCGCTCGTCGAGATACCCACAGCGACATCTCCGGTTCTGCCCAGCGCTTCGATCTGCCGAACGAACACTCGATCGAATCCGTAGTCATTTGCGACGGCGGTCAACGTGCTCGTGTCGGTTGTCAACGCCACGGCCGGCAGCGCCTTCCGATCCCTGAAGGAACCGGCCGACGAGCTCGCACGCCAGGTGCTGTGCGTCGGCAGCACTGCCGCCATTGCCGAAAATCAGCACCTTCCCTCCGCCGTCGAACGCCGTCGTCAGCACATCGACTGCCGCCACGACCGCTCCTGCCGACTCGCGGGCGGCCTGCTCGTGCAGACGAGCCGCTTCGCGCAGCATCTCTTCGACGGCCTTCTCCCGGGACGGCATCACGACCCGACTCTTCGCGGCGCGTCCGCGCGCGCGGCTCTGTCTCTTGCCAGGTTCGCCTGAAACTCCTCTTCGGTCACCTGCAACGGCTGCGAGTAGCGCGGCTTCAACCTGACCTGTACGGGAAAGTCCTTCAGGAGTGGATATCCTTCCCAGTCCTCGGGCATCAGCAACCGGCGAAGGTCGCCGTGGTCCTCGAAGACGATGCCGAACATGTCCCAGACCTCGCGTTCGAGCCACCCGGCCGCCGGCCAGACACTCTGCACCGTCGGCAGGCGCGCCACCTGCGCCTCGACGCGGACTTTCAGCCTGAGCCGCCGGGTCATCGATGCCAGGTGATACACGACTTCAAATCGCGGCTCGCGCGGCCACCAGTCAACGGCCGTCACGTCGGCCGAGCAGGATGAACCCGAGCTCCGATCGATCGCGAAGCGCGCGCGCGACTTCAAGGAGATGACCGAGCGGGTACGCTGGATGGTCGGCTGATCCGAAGCCCTGCCCCTGCTCCACCGCCACGTGCGGGAGCAGCGCTCGAAGCGTCTCGATCATGCGCGCTGGCTCGCGATCTTTTTCTGAAGCTGAACGATTCCGTAGATGAGCGATTCGGGACGCGGCGGGCATCCAGGGACGTACACGTCGACTGGAACAATCTGGTCGACACCCTGCACGAGCGCGTAGTTATCGAAGACGCCGCCGATCGACGCACAGGCGCCCATCGAGATGACCCATTTCGGCTCGGGCATCTGGTCGTAGACACGCCGGAGCGCCGGAGCCATCTTTCGCGAGAGGCGGCCGGCGACGATCATCAGATCGGACTGTCGCGGCGACCCGCGAAACACTTCGGCGCCGAACCGGGCGATGTCGTATCGCGCGCAGCTCATCGCCATCATCTCGATCGCGCAGCACGCAAGGCCGAACGTCACCGGCCAGATCGACGAGCGGCGCGCCCACTGCACCATCTTCTCGACCGTCGTCGTCAGGACGGGTAGATCGTCATGACGATCGACGATCGACGATGGCCGATCGACTAATTCCGGCTCCAATCCAACGCACCTTTCTTCCACACATACACGTAACCGGCGCCGAGAACTGCGGTGAACAGCAGCACCTGAGGTAACCGCCCCAACCCAACGAGCGAAGTGCCAACGCCCATGGATAAAGGAACGCCACCTCGATGTCGAACAACAGGAAAATCATGGCGACCACGTAGAACTTGATCGACTGCCGCTCTCGCGCGTCGCCAACCGGCGGCATGCCGCACTCGTATGGCGCCATCTTCTCGGGCGTCGGATTGCTGGGACCGAGAACCCGGGAGAGAAGGACGGACACGCCGCCGAATCCGACGGCGACATCACGCAATAGAAGAATCAGCAGCCAGCTGTTCAGCATTGCGTCCTTCTGCTCGACGCCGAGCCCGCGGACGATCGCGTCGAGACCGCTTGTGAAGGTTTTCGCAAGCGATCACCTCATGCTACCCCTGCGGTGGCGGTGGTGTCGAGCGCGCGAGGCTGGTGAGTGCTGATTTAGTGCGTGTGTGCGCCGATTGCCTTGAGCTGTCGCTCGAGCTCGGCCAGCGCGTTCGACAGCTGCTGCCGGCGCGCTGAATGTGTCGTCGTCTCGAAGCTGCCGGCTCAGTTCGGTATAGGCCAGGCGCAGCGACTCGGCGCGCCTTACCTGCTCGGGGTCGTGATCGGCCTGACGTCGCGCCAGGCGCGCACGCTCTTCTTCGCGCTCGTCCATCCGCTCCTGAATGCGGTTCTGTGCGTCTATGAGTCCTTCACCGGCGTCTGCCATCTTCATCCTTTCAAACAACCTGCTGGCCATTGCCGATCAGCCTCCGGCCACCAGTACCGGCCAGTCGGCTCGACACCAACTGACCGGCTACCACCTGACGAATACCAGCTATTGCGCGTGCCGCTCTCCGGGTTACTGCTAATAGCTGTGCGAGCGCCGGCCGGAGGGGTCGGCCCTGTCCAATTATAGTACGATTAATCGATGCCCGCCGCCTCATCTTTTGATGTGACATCCTCGGTAGATTTGCAGGAAGTGGACAACGCGATCAACCAGGCCCGTAAGGAAATCGCCCAACGGTACGACTTCAAAGGGTCAATGGCCGCCATCGAGCTCAACAAGGCGCAGAACACCCTCACGCTGGTTGCCGACGACAACATGAAGATGGACGCCTTGTGGGACATCCTGCAGACCCGGCTGGTGCGTCGCAGCGTCCCTGTCAAAAACCTGAAACTGGGCGACGTCGAGGCCGCCGCCGGCTCGACGATTCGACGGGTCGTGACGCTTCAGCAGGGCATCTCCGGTGACGCCGCGCGTGAAATCATCAAGTACCTGAAAGACCAGAAATTAAAGAAGGTTCAGACCACCATCCAGGGGGACCAGCTTCGCATCTCCTCAGCTTCAAAAGATGAGCTTCAGCAGGTTATTCGCCTCTTGAGAGACCGCGATTTCGGTATCGCCCTGCAGTTCGGCAACTACCGATACGCGCTCGAGAGCTCTGTCCGGCTTTCACTCAGACCGAGGCGCGGTCTTCCAGTATCATCTCCTCGTGGATCGTTCATCCGCCCTCGTTGCGCTGGGCATCTTCTGCAGCCGCGTCACCGGCCTCGTTCGACAGCGGGCTTTCGCTCACTACTTCGGACTGCAGTCCGACTGCCGCGGATGCCTTCATGGCGGCGTTCCGTATTCCCAATTTTCTTCAGAATCTGTTCGGCGAGGGCGCATTGTCGGCGTCGTTCATTCCGGTCTATGCGGCGCTCGCTGCCAGAAAGGACGACCGCGAGGCCACGCGCGTCGCAGGAGCGGTCGCTGGCACTGCTCTCGCTGATTACTTCGGTGATCGTGCTCGCCGGCGTGTGGAGCGCGCCGCTGCTGGTCATGCTGATCGCTCCGGGATTCCAGGGTGAGAAGCGTGACCTGACGATCGCGATCACCCGGATACTGTTCCCGGGTGCGGGCCTGCTCGTGCTGTCGGCGTGGTGCCTCGCCATCCTCAACAGCCATCGGCGCTTTCTTCTCTCGTATCTCGCGCCCGTGATCTGGAATATCTCGATGATCGCCGCACTCCTGTGGTGGGGGCCGAGGGTTCCTCTTCCCTCGCTCGCGATAATCCTGGGATGGGGTGCGGTCGTGGGCAGTGTCGCTGCAGCTGTTCGCGCAGCTGCCGGCAGTGCTGACACTCGTTCCCGATCTTCGATTCAGGCTCGACCTTTCCGATCACGTGCGAACGGCGCTGCGCAACTTCGTCCCCGTCTTCGTCAGCCGCGGCGTTGTCCAGATCAGCGCCTATATCGACGAGGTGCTGGCCAGCCTGCTCCCGACCGGTGCGGTAACGGGTCTTGCCAACGCGCAGCTGCTGTATACGCTGCCTGTGAGCCTCTTCGGCCTTTCGGTCTCAGCAGCGGCTCTCCCCGCGATGTCAGGCGATGTCGGGACCGATGCGATACATCTCCTGCGCACGCGTGTGAACAGCGGCCTCCGCCAAATCGCATTTTTTGTCGTCCCGTCAGCGGTCGCCTTCTCTCGCGCTCGGCGATGTGGTGTCTGCGGCGCTGTTTCAGACGGGACGATTCAGGCACTGAAGACGCGGTCTATGTCTGGGGCATCCTGGCGGGATCGTCGATTGGCCTGCTCGCAACGACGCTCGCCCGTCTGTACTCCTCCACCTATTACGCGCTGCGCGATACAAGAACGCCGCTGCGCTACGCGCTCGTCCACGTCGGTGTGGCGACCGGTCTCGGGTATTTCGCCGCGATCGTTCTACCACCCGCGCTTGGGATCGAACGGCTCTGGGGAACGGTCGGGTTGACCACAGCCGCCAGTGTCGCCGGGTGGTTGGAACTGATTCTCCTCCGACGGACCCTGAACCGCCGCATCGGTGAAACGGGCCTCCCCCTCTCATTGAGCACGCGGCTCTGGGGTGCGGCGGCCCTCGCGGCAGCAGTCGCCTGGACAGTAAAACTGACGGTCACGGCGGCTCACCCGATCGCCGAAGCCGCGCTCGTGCTTGTGCCGTTCGGCCTGACGTTCTTCGGGCTGACCTTGTTACTGGGGGTAGGGGAGGCTCAAGAGCTCTACGCCCGCCTGCGCCGCTGACCTGTGCCCATCGCGGTGGGGCGGGTCTTGGAATGCAAGACCCGCCCTACGCAGCGTACTAGCGATATCCGTACTGCAGCGCCAGTTGACGGTTGCGCTCAGCCTGCTTGAAGTGGTTGGCCGACGCCACATAAGACACATAGGACGCAAACGCAATACGTTCGACCCAGCTCAGCGTCTTGAACAGCTTGCGGTGCTGCGGATATTTCTGCGACAGGACTCGCTCGAAGACATTGGCCGAGACATTATTGATGACCGATTCCTGCAGATGCAGCAACGCCATCTGGCGGATCTTTCTGGTTGCCATCGGCGTAGCTGACCGGCTTGTCATTGGGCCGGCCTGTGAACGTGAAACGATGGTTCTGCTCGACCCATCCGTTCCGGAACAGCGCCTGGGACTGAATCCCAGTCCATCTTCAGAGATGTATAAGCAAGGGCCGCCGGCGCATACGTGGTCGGGTCGAACACAACGCTCTTTGTGACATCCCAGAACATGGAGCGCCCGGTGTCGGTCTGCGCCGACGCAGTGGCCGGCATCAGGATAACGATCGTCAACAGAATCCAACGGTTCATGACTCGCACCTCACGCCTGGCGTCTGAGGTAGCAAGTGCAGTACCGTGAATTTTGTATGTCGTTGCTACAATTTTGTGTTCACGAATTCGTCGAATCGTCTCCAAAAAGGATCACCGTGACTTGAATCACGGCAATTCGACAGTTTCTGACATGTAAAATTGACCGCTGTTAGAAAGGAAAATGACGCTCGATGAATTCCGTTCGACACTGGAAAAGGCGCACGTTCCAGAAAATCTCTCACTGCCGTCTGCGAGCAATGTGGGAAGACGCGCGAGGAAACTGGAGCGCGGCGCACACGATCGCGCAGGACATCCACGACGAGACAGGCTCGTGGATCCATGCATACCTGCACAGGAAAGAAGGCGACCTCGGCAACGCAAGTTACTGGTATCGCCGCGCCGGGACAGCCGGTCGCACACGACGACGCTCGAGGACGAGTGGACGCAGAATTGTCTCAGCGCTGCTCTAGGCGGGCTTGGCTCCTGGTTGGCCGTCTTCGACGACGAAAGAGGCGCGTGTCTTGATGGGAGCATCCGGGGCGGGTCACGTATTCCACGACACGAAAATCGGCGCGCAGCTCGTTCGGCTTCAGCTCGAATCTGACGTAACCCCGCTGATTGTTGCAGAATCTCACGCACTCGTTCTCAGACGCCATCGCCTGCATGAGCTGGCGACATCTCCGAACCATCACCCCCTGAGGTGATCGACGTGCCCGACGAATTCGGTTGCGACGACAGGGCGCTTTCGGATCGTCCTCGTTCATGCGCAGATCGTTCACCCAGTTGTTGTGAACATCGCCCGCGAGCAGGATGGGATTGGAGGGCTTGCGCGTGCCGAGAAAATGGAGCAGGCGTGACTGGCTCGCCTGCATACCCGTCCCATTTGTCCATCGAATATCGGCGTTCGGGGCCTGGCATCCTGTCGAGCCTCGCAACAGGAACCTGTTGAGCCACCAGATTCCATCCACCTCGCGAGCGCTGGAGCCTTTCCGTCAGCCATTTTTCCTGTGCCGTGCCGAGGATCGTCGCGCTCGGGATCGCGCGGCGCCCGCGCAAGGCAGCTGCACTTGTCACCACACGGCTGATCGGTGCGGTACTGCCGCGTATCGAGCATGAAGATGCTGGCAAGAGTGCCATAGCTGAAAGGCCGGTAGAGCTGCAGAAGCGCGCCGCGTGGAATCGAGCGTCCCGGCGCAACGGCATGTGCTCGTAGTAGGCCTTGTACCCGGCTGCGCGTCGCAGCGCGAACTGCTCCAGCGGCGCTCCGGCCTCCTGATGAAGTCCCGCGTAATTGTTGTCGACCTCGTGATCGTCCCACGACGACGATGAACGGAAACGCGGCGTGAGTGGCTTGAAGAGCCGGATCGCTGCGGTACTGCGCGTAACGGTTCCGATAATCCTCGACAGTCATCAACTCGCCGCCGACGTGCTTGCGCACGCCGATTGTCGGTGCCGGCGTTCTCGTAAATGTAGTCACCCAGGTGCATCACCAGATCCAGATCTTCATCAGCCATGTGTTGTAGGCGGTGTAATAGCCCTGTTCGTACTGCTGGCATGAAACGATCGCGAACCGGAGCCGATCGACTGGCGACTGGGCACACGAGGCAACGTGCGCGTGCGGCCGACCGTCGCTCGACTCGTTGCCGGCACGAAACTGGTACCAGTACCAGCGATGAGGCTGCAGTCCGTGACACTTCGACGTGAACTGAGTGCCCCCAGTCGGGCGACGCGAGCGTTCTGCCCGACTGAACGATCCTGCGTCAGACGATCGTCCGTCGGCGATCTGCCACTGCACCTCGATCGGCGTGGCGAGGCATCCCGCCGCCGTTCAGCGGATCGAGCGCGAGCCGCGTCCACAGCACGACGCCATCTGGGCTGGGATCGCCGGAGCCTACGCCGAGCGTGAATGGAGATTTGGGAAACGTGGGGTTCTGCAGAGCGCGGTCGCGGCAAGCAGCCGTCGCGCGGAAGCCGCGTAGAGAGCTAAGTCCGCTGAGGAGAAATCGCACGTCGATCCAGCATGACAGACCTCCGACGTGCGCGATTGTATATGATGGGTCGATGATGCATGCGCTGTTTACGACGAGCGAGGGAAATTTCAAAGTCCGCCTTTTCGACCAGGACGTGCCGAACACGGTCGCAAACTTCGCGGGGCTTGCGGAAGGATCGAAGGAATTCACCGATCCCAGGACCGGACAGAAAGCGAAAGGCCGTTCTACGATGGACTCGTCTTCCATCGCGTCATCGACGGGTTCATGATCCAGGGCGGCGATCCGCTAGGGACGGGGACCGGCGGTCCCGGGCTACCAATTCGCCGACGAGTTCAGCCCGAAGCTCCGGCACTCGAAGCCGGGGCTGCTGTCGATGGCCAACGCCGGGCCCAACACCAACGGCAGTCAGTTCTTCATCACGCTGGCTGCGACACCATGGCTCGACAACAAGCACAGCATCTTCGGCGAGGTCGTCGAAGGGATGGACGTGGTGCAGAAAATCGGCAGCACGCCCACGAGCAAGCCGAACGATCGGCCGGTGAAGCCGATCACCATTACGAGTGTAAAGATACAGAGGGACTAGGGACTGGGGATTAGGGATTACGTTAGCCGCTCTTAGCCCTCAGCTCTCTGCCCTGACGCGCGAGCTATCGATCCGGGCGAGCGTACTCAATCGCCCATTGTTTCAGCGCCGGGTTCGTCAAGCCAAGCGCTTCGGCTTCAGCCACCGCACGGTCGACTTCCCAGCGATCGACGACGAGCCGCTTGATCAGCCACATGGCCGAGGCGCGGTTGGCGCTCCCACAGTGAATGAACGCCGGCGCTGCTTCGCTTGGACGAAATCACCTTGACGAACTGATCCGCCACTTTCGGATCCGGCTTTGCGCCGTTGAATGGCACGTGATAGTAGCGGAGGCCTGCGGCCTTCGCGGCCGCTTCGTGCTTCTCGACGTCCGCGCCAGGCTCCTGCGCCTCGCGCAGATTGATCACCGACACGAAGCCCATCTTCCTGATTTCCGGCATCGCGTCGGTAGTAATCGCACCGGCGCAGGCGACGGTGGTCTCCACGCGTGCGAAGTTCTTGATACCCTCGCGCGACTCCTTCGTCACCTGCTGAGCAAAGGACGTCACGCCGACATTCCGACGACGGCGATAAGAGCGAAGATTGTGAATTTCATACGAACTAGCCTACACGAATTGGGCGACGGCCGGGTGATTCCTGCGAACGGCTTCCGCCAGCGCAGGAGAAGTCCTTCAACAGGGAGAAGTCGGCAAATTGAAAGGCCGGCGCGACTGTGCAGCCGACCAGAGTGAACTCGCCGCGCGATCTCGCGGCCTGCCAGTGGCAGGCCGGCACGCAGTGTAACCGGCCGCTGCCGATCTGACATGCGGCCCGAGCACGATACGCTCGAGGTCGCGGCCATCCGGGCTGAGCTGCAGCAGCTCGAGCGGCGCGCCTTCGTAGAAATGCCAGATCTTCCTCGGATCGCACGCGATGCCACCGGCTGATCTCAGCCCCGCGCAAGCAGGAAATAAATCGTCGTCACCGCCGGCAGATCGATGGACTTCGAGTAGTGGCCGCCCTCCGGGATGTGGCTGCAGCTCCAGATCGCGAATCAGCTGTAGCGCTCGGCGATGCATCGCGGCGGATCTTACCAGCGCACAGTTCTGATTTCGATTTCGTCGCCCGACGATGGCCTGCATGCATTCAGTCAGCAATTTGCCTCTTCAGTCGACGTCGAGTCCGCCTTCAGTGTTCTGGCTATTGCCAAGCGTCTCATTGCCGCCGGGAAGGACGTCATCGAGCTGGAAATCGGCGACAGCCCGTTTTCGACGCCACCGAAGGCGATCGAGGCCGGCGTGCAGGCGATTCGTGATGGGCACAGCCGCTACGGTCCGTCGCTCGGCATCATGGAATTCCGCAAAGCGGCGGCCGAGTACGTCAATCGCGAATACGGGTTGAATGTCTCCGCTGCTCACGTGGTCGCCGGCCCGGGCGCGAAAAATTTCGAGCAGCTGTTCTGCGAGGCGTTTCTCAATCCTGGCGACGGGGTCCTCGTGTTCAGTCCTCACTTCCCGACCTACCCGCCGAACATCTTCCGGCGCGATGCGCGCGTTGTCCTCTCGCGACTGAAGGCGTCGCACGACTTCAGGCCGAGCCTCGAAGATGTGCGGCGGTTTATCGCCGAGGACAAGTCGCCGCGGGCGATTTTTCTGAACAGCCCGCATAACCCGACCGGCGGCGTCGCCACCTTCGACGATCTCGAGGGTCTCGCCGATCTGGTGCGCGGAAAAGACATTGCGATTTTCAGCGACGAACCGTACGACCGCATGGTCTGGCGGGGCCGGCACCACTCATTGCTCGAGTTGCCCGGCATGCTCGAACAGGCGGTCGCCGCCTACACGTTCAGCAAGTCGTTCAGCATGAGCGGGTGGCGCCTCGGCTTCGCGGTCAGCAGCCCCGACATCATCGAGATGTTCGGCAAGCTCACCAACAGCGCGCTCTCGTGCGTGTCGCCGTTCACACAGATGGCGGGCATCGCCGCCATGCGCGACGAGCTCGGCTATCGTGACGCGAAAATGAAGGAATTTCAAAAGAAGGTCGAGCTGCTGGTCGACGGGCTGAACAAAATCGACGGCGTGTCCTGCCTGATGCCGGGAGGAACGTTTTACGCGTTCCCGTCGGTCGCAGCGATCTGCAACCGGCTGGGAATCACCTCTCACGGCCTGGCGCTGTATCTGCTCGAAGGCGCCGACGACGGGCGAGGTGTCGCGTGCCTCGGAGGCGAGTGCTTCGGAGATGCCGGCAAGGGATTCCTGCGCCTGAGCTGCGCTCAGCCTGACGATCGCATCGCGGAAGCGTTCGCCTTCATGGCAGACGCGTTCAAAACACAGGAACGGGTCGAGCGGTACTTGAAGCAATATCCGGAGTTTCGGCTGGCCGAGCAGTACGAAGAACCCGCCTTAATGCGCTAGAGAATTGGAAGATTGGCGGATTGGCAGATTCAATCTTCCAATCTTCCAATCTGCCAATCTTTAAACGGCCCGCCGCACAGGAATGTACTTCGCTACCGGCGCGGAGCTGCGGGCGCGGCCCCTTGCATCTCCCGGAAGCTCGTGGTGATGGTCATCGTCACTTCTACCGGCTGGCAATTGAGCAAGGTTTGCGTGAAGCGCCAGTCGCGGACCGCAGCGATCGCCGACTGCGTCAGCTCCGGATGCGCTTCATTGGTCGACCTGGATGTCGCCGACGTAGCCGTCCAGGCCGAGGCGCGCTTCCATGACCACGGTGCCGCCGGTCCCGTACCGCGCAGCGCCACCGGGTAGATCGGAGCGACGTCGCGAATCTTCTTGGGTGGGACGATACGGCCACCGGTTGAAGATGGGACGCATTCCTTCGGCGCTGGCATGGGCACCTCTTTGATCCGCGGCGCCGGTGACGGGCGATTGTCGGCGACCTTCTCCGTCGGGTCGAAGCTGACAAATATTGTTTCCTGGAGCGACCCAATCTTGAGCGCGACGTTCCGCTGCAGATTCCGGCCCGCAACGACGATGACATCTTTGATCTCCTTGAACCCGAGCGCGCGCACCAGAAGGCCATACTCCCCTGTCCGGCAATCCCTACGAACTCGAACCGCCCGAGTTCGTTGGACTTGATCTCGTATTTCATCTGGCGCTGCTCGTTCACAAGGATCAGCGTCGTCCCGGGAACGCCCCGTCCCGAATCGTCGGAAACGGTTCCGCTGAGACTGAAGTATGCGTTCTGAGCGGCTGCAACGGCGACGGTCATCGTCAGCAGTGCAGCAAAAACCCCGGCTCGTCTTGAGCCGGATATCGGTGTGCGATTGAGGCGATCGTTCAACATGGCACGAACTCTCCTTTCGAGGCTGGACGGTCGCGCCATGGCTGGCGCTGGAAACCACGCAGAACGACGCTGATTCAATGCGCGCGCGACCGCGATGAGATGGGAGGCGTAATCGGCCCCGTCCACACCGTAGTTCATCACCTCGTCATCGCACGCATGTTCGCTCTCGATGCGCAATCTTTTGCAGGCGATCCACAGCAACGGGTTGAACCAGTACGACGGCGCGCAGCAACTCGGCGACGATCTGCACGACCCAGTCTCCACGGCGGATATGCGCGAGCTCGTGCGTCAGCACGATACGGATACGGTCGTCCGACCATGCGGCAGCTGCGGCTGGCAGGATTATCTTCGGCTCCCTGAATCCCCAGGTGACGAGGAGAGACGGGTGATCGCTTTCGAGCAACATGACGCTTCGTCGAAGGCCATACGCGCTGCGATATCTCTCCCGCCAGCTCGCTCCATCTTCCGCGCGTGACAAGTCGCGCCCGCGATGCGAGCCATCGGATCCGAAGAATCCCGACAAGGAGCACACCGAGGCCCATCAACGTTCCGGTTATCCATAAGGGAATGAGGTGCCGGTCAAATCGAGGTCGAAGCCCGGCCCTGTAGCGGGTCGCCTCCGAGCGAGCATCGCTTTGGCGAAGCTACGCCGGGTCGCGGTCGGCCCCCCGACGGCCGTCTCCGGTGACGCGCCGATATATGGCTCGAACGCAGTCGGCGCGGCGATCGGCAACCTCCATGCCGGCACGATGCCTTCGATGAGGGGCACGGCTGCCGCGCAACCGACGCAACCGCGAGCACCCAATGGCGCAGCGCCGCCGACCGGCGTCGCAGAAGAAGAGACGCCGCCAGGCCGCCGAGCACGATTAAGGAGATCTTCATCGGCTTCCTTCTTTCCTTGCTTTCGCGACCAGCTCCGCAATTCGATTCAGTTCCTCCTCCGATATCTTCGAACCCTCACCGCCAAGCACGGCCGCCACGACCTGCTCGGCCGACCCATCGAAAAACGTCTCGACCAGATGTCGGAGAGCCGACTTTCGAGCGGCCCTCCGCGGAACAGCAGGCACATAGACGTACCGGAGACCCTGCTCTTCGTGACTGATGTGCCCTTTTCCCTCCAGGACGCGCAGCTGCGTCCGAACGGTCGAGTAGTGCGGCTTTCCAGGCAGGTCGGCCATCACTTCCCCGGCCGTCGCCCGGCCGCGCTTGTAGAGGATGTCCATGATTTGCCGCTCGCGGCGGGTCAGCCCGGCAGGATTGCGTTCTGGTTTCGACATGTTATTTTTATAACACTAGTGCTAAACAAATAGCACGTCAAGAGGAATTTTCGACAGGCCGGTCAGAAGGTGCTAAAACCCTGAGGCGGGAACAAACTTTTGAACTCTTCGACCGCGATTCTCGGCAACGTAGACATTGCCCTTCGAGTCCACTGCGAGCCCGTGAGGTTGATCGAACTCCCCCGGCAAATTTCCGGCTCGGCCGAAACTCGATACGACAGCCCCGGTTTGACGATCGACAACTTCAATACGCGAACCAGCCTGATTGATGACGAACATCCATCGCTGTTCTGCGTCCGGTGAAAATCCGAACGCATCAGCCGAACCGCCAGTTCCGGCGGCCGCTCGATCGTCTGGCGGCGACATGCTTTGCCGCTTCAGCTCGATGTTCTTCGAGAACCGTCCGGCTTTGTCGTAGACCTGAATGTGGCCGCGTTGCCGGTCGCACACATAAATCAATCCGTCGTTCGAGCCCGTCAGACAGTGGACTGTCTCCATGCGCTCCGGCTGCCATTGGCGAATGAACGCTCCTGAGCGACCAATCACGGCGACACGGCGGTTGCCGCCACGGCTCTCGCCATCGGCCACGAAGACGTCGCCGTTCGCACGGTCCACGTAGATGCTGGACGGCATGAAGAACAAGGGGGCATTCGAGTTGAGCGGCCGCCCTTTGACGGTGCCGTCAGAAGAATCGACGGCGCCTTTCTTTCCGATCTGCATGAGCATCTTGCGCCCGTCGTGGGAGTACTTCTGAATCATTCCTGACGGCGAACTGGCAATCCAGATGTCGGTGTTCGCGTCGACATGGCAACTGTGAAGCCGTTCGTCGAGAAGCGCCGGATCGCCCCACGAGTTCACCACCGCACCTGATGTGTCGAACTCGATAATCAGTGGCGCAAGCTGGCCCGACTTCAGCTCAGCTTGGGGAACGTCCTGTCTGTGAAGAATGAATACGTGATCCGAGGCATCAACGCAGACTCCACCCAGTCCACCGAGGACCCATCGGTTTGGCAGGGGTTTCGGCCAGGACGGATCGACTCGATAGTTGGCCGCGGGCGCTTGCGCCACAGCCGCGTTCGGCGGCAGCAACGCGACGGCCACGCCCATCACGAGCGCAACCGTCGCCTTTCCGCATCTCATCGGTGCCGGTATCTTATACTTTTTCCTTGACGCCTTCCGAGATGCTCTGAAGCGTATCGCCAGTGCGGCTGTCCTTGCCCTCCTTCACGGCAAGGTCGCCGATCGAGACGATACCCACCAGCCGATCGTTTTCAACAACGGGCAAACGGCGAATCTGATGCTCGCTCATCAGGTCGTTTGCTTCCCGCGTGGACATGTCCGGCGTCGCGCAAATGACGTGCTGAGTTGCGATGTTCCGAACCGGACTCGACAACGGAGCGCCTTCGGCAACCACCCGCACAACGATGTCGCGATCGGTGACGACGGCGATTACCCGACCGTCGTTGACTACGGGCACCGCACCCGTATCTTCGGATTGCATGATTCGAGCGGCAGCCTGGACCGTATCGTCCGGCGACACTGTTCTCGGGTTAGGCGTCATGACGTCGCGGATTTTCATAAGCACACTCCTCCTCCGGACGTACATACGCAAGATTCCGGCCGGAAAAGGGACCGGGAGTCCCTTTCGTTCTAGGGCAGGGCAAAGACCGCCAACATCTCCATGACGTGCAACGCGATGTACTGCTTGCTCCCCACCATATAGGTCATCGGGGCGGCGGCGGAGATGCGGCCGAGGTTGACGCTGTGAAGCACTTTGCCAGTTGTGCCGTCCAGCACCAGCAGGCCGCCGTCTCCAGGAAGAAACACGAGGCCGCTGGCGGTCGAAAGGATTCCGGGTTCGCCGCCGGGGTTGGGGATGTCCCACACTTTCTTCGCTGAGAAGGGATCCATCGCCCGGACATACGGGCCAGTCGCATATCCCCTGGTGAGGTCAGCGAGCGCCTGTCGTGCCTTGTCGGATGCCGGCCCGCGCCCGAACCAGCGGTTGCCGCTGACGCCGAGCGGATCGTGATGCGACGTGTAAATCGAGCAGCTGTCGCTGACGCGGACGTAAAACAGCTTCGTCACGGCGTTGTACGACACAGCATGGAAATTCGCGCCGCCGCCGCCACCCGGGCACGCGGCAATTCCTTCTTTGGTGGAAACAGATCCGGGGTCGACGATGGGTTTGCCGTCAGGTGCGAAACCTTTGACCCAGGTCACCTTCGTCGAAAGATTCCCGGTGCGGAGAACCTGCCCATTAGTGCGGTCGAGGACGTAGAAGATCCCGTTGCGGTCGCCGTGAAACAGGAGCTTCCGCGGCTTACCTTCCCACACCTCATCAGCAAGCACCATCGGCTGAACGGCATCCCAATCATGCGTATCGTGCGGCGTGAACTGGTAGTACCACCTCAGCTCTCCGGTCTTGGCCGCCAGCGCCACAACGCTCGACGTGTAAAGGTTGTCGCCGATCCGTTCTTCTCCCGCGAAATCCGGGCATGGGTTGCCGATGGCCCAGTAAATCAGGTCCAGCTCGGAATCATAGGAACCCGGCATCCAGGTCGCGCCGCAACCGTGCTCGAGCGCCTGCCCGATCCAGGTTTCCGATCCCTTCTCGCCCCGTTTTGGAATCGTGTAAAAACGCCAGACACGCTCGCCTGTCGCCGCCCTGTAAGCGTCGAGAAAACCGCGTGCTCCTTCCTCGCCGCCAGCCACCCCTACCACGAGGAGATCGCCCACAGGCAGCGGCGGAGAAGTCGCGCTGTACGATTCGAAATACGACCCCAGCTCCGCCTCCCAGAGACGCTCGCCGGTGAAGCGGTTGAATCCCAGCAGGTGGGCGTGGTCGGTGGTCATGAACACACGATCGCCGACGATAGCCGCCCCGCGATTCACGCCGATTCCCGCCTCGCTGACGATTCCTGGATGCCGCGGCTCTTTGTACGACCAGAGCGCACGACCCGTGGTCGCATCGAGCGCGTACAGCTCGTTCCAACCCGGGACGTACATCACCCCGTCGACGACAACCGGGGTCGCTTGCGGCCGTGATTCGGGCATCGGGAACATCCAGACTGGCGCGAGTCGCTGGACGTTCGATCTGTTGATTTGATCGAGCGTGCTGTATCGATTGCCGGTGTGCGAGCCGTCATAGAAGAGCCAATCACGCTTCGACGCAATAGCCTTCTCGCGGTAGACGTCGGCTTCGCGCGCGAGCAAGGTGAATCGTGTGTTCGTACCTTCGAGCAGTGTGGCTCCGAGCAACGACTGCCCCAGCAGAACGCCCGTGCGGGAGCTCCCGTCTGCCATCCTGATGGTCGTGGGCTCGACACCGCCAATGCCGGGCGCTTCCGGTCTCGGCTCTGAGGGAGGGAAGGTCGAGGGAGACGGCCCGGCGCCCCGACTGCCTGTATATCCACCGGTCGCCATGGCTTGGTTCGTCCCCGCGAGCTTCCGCATCGCGGAGAGCATCTGCCGAAGCTCGTCATCAGCGATCTGCGCCGGAACCTGGTGATGCCCCTTTCGAAGAATCTCGATGATTTCCTTGTCGACGTGATAGCGCACGTAGGTCAGGATGGACGGGCCCGTCCCACCGGTCATGTCGCTGCCGTGACAACCGGCGCAGCGGTTCTCGTAGGCCGTGGTGCCTGGCGAAGGCGCTTGCGCCGACGATACGAGCACCAGCCCGAAACACGTAAGGCCCATGGTCAACACCGACACGCTGCGCATCAACCCTCCCTGACGAAAGAACACGTCTCGACGCGGAGACCAGAGAGACACGGAGACGAAATCACCGCCGAAAACGCCGGGTCGCCGAGACGTAAACAAGGAGATCGCGTTTCTCCGGGATTCGACGCCGCTTCTCTCGCCCCGGCATTCTCAGCCGGGCCGTGGCAAGGCGCGTATCGCTCCCGTTGAGATCCCGCCATCCACGAGAAGCGTCTGACCGGTGATGTATTCGCTCGCGTCCGACGCGAGAAAGACGACTGGTCCTCCGAGATCCTCGGGACGCCCAGGGCGCCCCAGCGGAATGCGCTCGACCAGATAGGAGACCCAGTCGGGATCTTCGTACATCACTTTGTTCTGATCGGTCCTGAACCACCCGGGCGCCAGACAGTTCACGGTAATTCCGTGCGGCCCCCAATCGGCGGCAAGGCTCATCGTCAATTGGCGAATGCCTCCGCGACTCGCGCCGTACGGGCCGAGCCCCGCGTACCCCATCACCGATGTCACCGAACCGATATTGATGATTCGGCCGCGGCCGTGCGGAATCATCTCTCTTGCCACAGACTGCGCGACGAAGAACGCACCGCGCAGATTCGTATCGAGGATCAGATTCCAGTCTTCCCATGTCACGTCGACCGCCTTCTTCCGCACGTTGCAGCCGGCGTTGTTCACGAGGATGTCGAGCCGAGGGTATGCCCTCGCCGCATCGGTGACCATTCGGCGAATGCTGCTCTCGTCGCGCACATCGAGCTCGAGCGCGACAGCGCGTCGCCCCAGCGCTTCGATCTCTTCTTGAAATTGATGCAGCGACGGGATAGTTCTGCTGGTGATGACCAGATCCGCGCCGGCGTGCGCCAGCGCCCTGGCGAACGTCTGGCCGAGACCGCGGCTGGCGCCGGTGACGATCGCCACCTTGCCGCTCAAGTCGAATGGATGTGGCATCTGTCTAGGGCTGAAGGATGACCTTCATCAGGTCTTTGTCGCCCCGGTAGAGCCGTTCGAAAAGCGCCGGCGCTTCATCGAGCGACGCCTTGAGACTTATCAGCGGATCGACGTCCACGCGCCTGTTGGAGAGAAGCTCGATGCACTCGGGATACTCACCGCTCGACGCACACGAGCCGAGGACAGAGATCTCGCGCGCAACCACCTCC
The DNA here is from genome assembly GCA_963775345.1 of Vicinamibacterales bacterium. Classification (GTDB taxonomy): domain Bacteria; phylum Acidobacteriota; class Vicinamibacteria; order Vicinamibacterales; family JAMQPK01; genus JAMQPK01. The sequence goes on along the minus strand of CAVZIS010000006.1, from coordinate 176,043 downwards.
TGCAATGGCAGCTCCACCTTGGGTGACAGATTGCCAATCAGCACTACCGTTCCACCTTTGCGAAGGCTCCGAATCGCGGTCAGCACCGTGTCGGTATGGCCAACGACTTCGAACGACGAATCGGCTCCCCGGCCGCCCGTCAGCGAGCGAACCGCTTCGGGCACATCGCCTTCCTTCGGATTCAACGCTCGCGCCGCGCCGAGGCGCTTGGCCAGCGTCAGTTTTTCAGCGTCCAGATCGACAGCGATGATGTCACGGCAGCCCCTGTTCTTGAGAACCTGAATGACCAGGAGTCCGATCATTCCCGAGCCCACGACGATCACGGTGTCGTCCGGTTTCGGCACCTGGCGCCCGACCGCATGAACCGCAATCGAGACAGCTTCGATCAGCGCGGCACGCTCGAACGGGAGGTTGTCGGGCAGTTTGTAAAGGATTCGCGCGGGCACCGACACGTATTCTGCGAAGGCGCCGTGCCGCCGGTAATCGCCGCACGATACTCCAAGCACCGTGCGGTTGTCGCAGAGGTTGATCTTCCCTTGCCGGCAGAATTCGCATCGACCGCACGAGACGGTCGAGTCGAATGTCACGCGATCGCCCGGCTTGAACGCGTCGACCATGCGTCCCACCCGCTCTATTACTCCGGCAGCCTCGTGACCCATGACGAGCGGCGGAATGCGACGGCCTGTCGATCCATCGTAGCCATGGATGTCGCTGCCGCAGATGCCACACGCGCGCACGCGGACGAGTACCGCGTCATCGCCTACCTCCGGCACGGGCATATCGGTGACCGAGAGTTTCTTGTAGTCAGTCAGTAAGAGTGCTTTCATGTTCTTTCTCGGTTCCAGATTCCAGGTTCCTCGTTCCACGTTCCGGTTCCAGGTTCGAGGTGGCGCCTGAATTTCCCGAGCGCATCCTTTGTTAAGTGATGCCGGCGTACTGAATCCTCCGCCCAACCCAGAACCGCAGCACCCATAACCCAGAACCACTCATCATCTCAACAGCAGTTGCACTTGCGTGTAAATAGTCAGCGCCGCGAGAAACCCGAACATCAACGTCGACCAGACGAGCGTCGCAGTCCGGAAGGGACTGATTCGAATGGCTGCCGGCAGCATTTTCCGATTGAGCGCGATCAGCAGTATCGAATACATGAACATCATCGTCCCGCCGGTCGACGCTGAAATAACCAGCAGTGTCAGCGGCTGTGACAGACCAGACAGCAGGATGCCGCATCCGAGCGCAACCATCCCCCAGACGAGCCAGAAGTAAAGCCGGCTTTCAGAAGTCGGCGCATGCGGCAGGTATGTCGTTTTCAGAATGTCGGCGGCGAGACGGCTCGTGTAATCGATGATGCCCATCGCCGATCCGAACAGCGAAAACGCACCGATGGCCAGAAACAACACGCCAAACCACCGCCCGACCGTTGCGTCGAGGCGCTGCGCTTCGATTTGCAGGAACGACGCGTTGTTCGGCAGGTTCGGCTGGCCGAACAAGGTTGAGTGCGCGAGCATCGACGTAAATCCGATCGTGATGATCGTGACGAGGACGAAGCTGAACAGCTGCTCGACATTCGCAAAGCGCCACCAGCGTCGCCACCGCGACATATTGGCAGGCGTCGGCTCGAAAATGTAGCTGGTCACGCTTGACGACTTCGTCTCTACCGTGCCTGTGACAGGACTCACGAGCCGCGGCACGTACTGGCCCATCCCGAACCCCTTGTCGCGGATCCAGTTGCTCTGACAGAGGTTCTGTCCACCGCCCGATCCGGCAAATGCGACCGCCCCGAAGACGAGCGCGACGCTGAGGCCTTCGGGAATGGTTCCGAAGCCGAAGAGACCGGCCGGAAGAGCCTCCCACGACCGGGGCTCAATGGCGAACGCGACCCCAAGCAGGACGAGGATGAGGACCGCTGCCACCTTCACGAAAATCAACCGCTCGAGCGCCACATAGATGACGGGCGCGAAGGTGAGCGACACCCCGATGACGAGAAGGCTGACCATCGCCAATCATTGGTGCGCTGCCGCCGAACAAGTACGTCGCGAGCGTGGCGGAGCTGATGGCCCATCCCGGCCAGAGATTCGCAAAGTAGACGAGGATCGCGAAGACCGTCCCCCAATGCTTCCAGAATCGGTTGAATCCGGTTACCGCTGTCTCCCCGGTCGCCAGGGTGTAGCGCTCGACTTCCATGTTGAGAAAGAACTGCGTCACGACGCCGATGAACGCGCCCCATAGCAGAACGAGGCCGACCTGTGACGAGATGAAAGGCCACAACACGAACTCGCCGGACGACAGCCCCACGCCTCCTGCCACGATGCCGGGTCCGACCAGCCGCCAGTAGTTGCCTGGCGGCTCTGGAAGGTCGCGCACCTCGCGCGCGGGCAAGACGTCCCGGCGCACGCCTGCGTCGACCGCCACCGCACTATGCACTGCCGGCATCACCTGGCCTCCTGCGTCGAGAAATCGTTGGATAACGGACTGCTCATTCTATAATCGCCTCGCGTTTGGTGCACTGAGCGGTCTCGAGATTACGCCGAGGTCCGCCATCGTTCGGTAGTATGGGGCGAACTCTGGCGTGACCTCGCCGGAAGCAGCGCGAAGGCGGGCGCCGGGCGCGAGGTGGCAGGTTGTGGGGATTGTGGCCACGGTCGATCGCACTGACGCAGACAACTGTCGCAAATCATGGCCGAGCAGCCGAGGGCTGCGAGGTACAGGTCGTGGGGGTGGGGCCCCACGACCAACTGAAGAATGAAACAACCAGCTGTCCTCGACACAGTCCCGAAGGCCGTCGCCGCCGACGCGACTCAGTCTGCCGAAACGAGCTTCGGACGCTGGACAGCTCTGACCGCGGCATTGCTGGGATGGCTGTTCGACGGGTTCGAGATGGGGCTGTTCCCCCTCATCGGCGGACCGGCACTCGCGGAACTGCTGGGCCCCGCCGCGGCGACTGACGCCACGCAATGGTTTGGCGCGATCATCGCCGTCTTCCTCGTGGGGGCCGCGACCGGTGGCGTGCTGTTCGGGTGGCTCGGCGATCGCATCGGCCGCGTGCGTGCGATGTCGCTCAGCATTTTCACTTACGCGGTGTTCACCGGCCTTTGCGGATTTGCGACCGAGGCCTGGCACATCGCGGCACTGCGGTTTGTCGCGTCGCTTGGCATGGGGGGCGAATGGTCGCTGGGCGTCGCGCTGGTCAACGAGATCTGGCCGAACAAATCACGCGCGCTCATTGCAGGACTGATCGGCGCCGCGGCAAATCTCGGATTTCTCATGGTCGGCGTGCTGAGCATCGGCCTGCACAGCTTCATCGCGAGCATCGAAGCGCTCCTTCTCGGAGCCGGAATCTCTGCCTCCGTCGTGGGCAGCCTGCTCGCGAATTCCGGATGGCGGTTCCTGATGATTAGCGGTGCACTGCCTGCGCTTCTCATCTTCTTCATCCGGTTGTTCGTGCCCGAGTCCAGGAAGTGGGAGCACGAGAAAGCGCGCGGCGCGACCTCTCACTGGTCGAACAGCGACCTCATCGGCGTCACGGTGGGATGCCTGTCGTCAATCGCCATCATCTGGAGTTGGTCGCCGGCCGGAACGGGTCCCGCAGCCGCCGCAGCGATCACAGTGATTGGCGTGGCGGTCGCGCTGTGGGGATTTCTGTTCCCCGTGCGGCGGTACCTCGATCGGGCGATATCGGCAGGAAGCCTCGCCTCACATCAGCAACGGGTCGTCATCCGCCACATGCTCATCGGAGCGTGCCTGGCCGGCGTGGCGCTGCTCGGCACGTGGGGATCGATTCAGTGGGCGCCACGCTGGGCATTCCAGCTGGAGCCCGATCCCCGGCGGTTCTCGAGAGAGTACACCCAGATCGCGTCGGCTCTCGGAGCGATCGTCTTCCCGATCGTCGCGGGAGTTGGCGCCGGCAGATTCGGAAGACGCGCCACCTACTGCGGCGCTCTGTGCCGGCTCGATTGCCTCATGTCTGCTGCTGTATCAGGCCAACAGCGAATTCAACGCATTCTTTCTTGCCTGCATGTTCCTCGCAGGCGGGATCACCGCAGGATTCTACGGGTTGTTCCCGCTCTACCTGCCTGAGCTGTTTCCAACCGCCGTTCGTGCCACCGGCCAGGGGTTCGCGTACAACTTCGGGCGCATTCTTGCCGCCGTCGGAGGTCTTCAAACGGCCACTCTGATGGGTTTCTTTGGCGGCAGCTTTCCCATGGCCGGATCGGTCCTCACAGTGTTCTATCTGGTGGGTCTCGTCATCATCTGGCTCGGTCCTGAGACGAGCGGGTTGGAAGGAACGACGTAGCGTCTAGTCCCGCCTCTCTGCGTTGATCTCGACGATGTTGCGATCGGGGTCGAGGAGGTGAATCTGAGGATACCCGGTGATGCTCGACGGGTTCACGCGCATCGACCGGCCGGGTTCGTCGTCGCTGACGCGGCACCCCTTTGACTCGAGATGCTCGAGGGCAGCGCGGAAGCTGCTGACCCGCAGCGCGAAATGACCGTCCTCGAGAGTCACGTGCTTGCCGGCTCGAAACGTTGGATCCCGCGAGACGATGAGGTGCAGCTCCCGGTCGCCGACGCGATACCACGCACCATCGAACGGAAACGGGGGCCGGGCGATCTCTTCCAGGCCAAGCACGCCGCCATAGAATTCCTTCGCGCGAGAAAGATCGCTCACCGATATGGCTGCGTGATGCAGTGTTTGGATGTCCAGCATGAGAATTAGGCCACTCCACGGACCATGTCGCGAAGCCGTCGTCCGCAAATGACGCTGCCCTGAAACTTGTCGCCGCCGGGACCGGTCCAGTGAGTCTCGAGGCTGATCCCTCCGTGATAGCGATCACGCTGAAGGGCTGCCAGCTGTCCCCGCCAGTCGATGCCCATTTCGCCGAGCGGGCCAAAGACCGGAGAGTGATCGCTCACGTGGCAGTCCTTGGCGTGCACGTGCGCAATGCGCGAGATCGGCAGACGGGCGTAGCCATCGGGAAACGGGGTCTCACCCGCGACATACGCGTTGGCCGGATCCCAGATGACCTGCAGAGACGGATGATTGACAGCCACGAGCAGCCGAGCTGTTTCCCCGGCCGTCGCGATGTTGCATGCGTGCTCGTTCTCGATGCCGATGACGAGCCCGCGCTGATCGGCTTCCTCGGCAAGACTGCGCACGGCAGATGCAACGCGATCGAAACACTTCTCCGGATCGACCGTTCGCCAGTACGAGAAGACACGAATGATCCGGGCGCCCATGCGCGCGGCGAGTTCAAACGCGCGCGCCGCGAGTCGTGGCTGATCCGCGAACGTGTAATCGGATCCGAAGACATCCTGCTGAATGTAAGGCGCGACCGGCGGAGCATCGGGCAGAGTGCATTTGAGCACCGGCGACGCGATCGACAATACGTGCATTCCGCGAGCTTCGACCATCTTACGCGCCCGATCGATTTCGGAGTCGCTCAGGTCGATGACGTTTCTGCCGAAGACGACCCGCAACTCGGCGAAGGTCATCCCCAGATCGGCCATCGCATCGAGCGCGCGCTCCAGGTCGGTGGGCGAGAACTCGTCGGTAACTGCGCCGATGAGAATAGGGGTCAGACCCCATTTTTTCGTTTTTCGTAAAAATGGGGTCTGACCCTACTTGATGACTGCTGGCTCCAGTCGCGGCGACAGCAGATGCACGACCAGCAGCGCCAGCAGATAGGCCGATGCCGCGATGATGAACACCGGCACATAGCTGCCGGTGAACTGGAGCACATATGCCGTCACCTTCGCAATCAGCATCCCGCCGATCGCGCCGGCAGTGCCACCGAATCCGACGACCGATCCGACCGCCTGTTTGGGGAACATGTCAGAGGTGAGGGTGTACACGTTGCACGACCAGCCCTGATGCGCAGCGGCGGCCAAGCCGATCAGCCCCACGGCCACCCACAGGTCCGTCGTCCGAGCGGCGAAGATGATCGGCACAACCGCCAGCGCGCACACGAGCATCGCGGTCTTGCGCGCAGCGTTTACCGTCCATCCACGCTTGATCAACGTGGACGACAGCCAGCCCCCCGCTACGCTTCCCACGTCACCGATCAAGTAAATCGCAACGATCGGCGGGCCCATCGTCGTGAGGCTCAGACCATGGTTGCGGTAGAGGAAATCGGGTATCCAGAAGAGGTACAGCCACCAGATTGGATCCGTCATGAACTTTGCCGCGGCGAAGGTCCATGCCTGCCGGTGCGGAAGAATCGTGGCCCACGACATCTTCGTCCCTGGCTCCGGCGGATCGCTGCGTATGTAAGAGAGCTCGGCCTCGCTGACATGCTTGTGTTCTTCCGGCGATCGATACAGAACCCACCAGAACGCAAGCCAGATGAAGCCGATCGCGCCGGTGATGATGAACGCCCACTCCCATCCGTAGGTCAGCGTAATCACCGGCACGATCAGCGGTGTGAGCAGCGCTCCGATATTGGTGCCCGCGTTGAAAATGCCCGTCGCAAAGGCTCGCTCTTTTCGTGGAAACCATTCGGCGACGGTCTTGATCGCACCGGGAAAGTTGCCGGCCTCGCCGAGCCCCAGCGCAAAGCGCGCCGCAATGAAGCCTGCGACCGAGGTCGTGTAGGCCAATCCCGCCATTCCGAGAATTGCAGCGGTCGCGGGACCGATCCACATGACGGCCGCATGCGCCATCGCCGCGAGACTCCAGATGAGGATGGCGATTGAGAAGCCGATGCGCGTGCCGAGACGATCCATGAGCCGGCCGGCGAAGAGGAATCCGATCGCGTACGCCAGCTGAAACGAAAAGACGATGTCGCCGTAATCGAGCTCGCTCCAGCCGAACTGCTGCTGCAAGGTCGGCTTGAGGATGCCGATGACCTGCCGGTCAATGTAGTTGATGACCGACGCAAAGAAGAGGAGCGTGCAGACGTACCATCGGTAGTAGCCCGCTTTGGCGGCGGCAACTGCACCGGTCGCAACGGCAGGTCGCGCGGAAACCGGGACTTGAACGCTCATGCGAGCTCCTTGTCTAGTCTGTCGCGGGGCCTACCCCCACGACCTGTCTCTTTTCTTAATGTCTTGGCTCGCTCCCGCTCGCAAGCAACCACCTCGGGCTCGCTGAGCTCACGTTCGCCTCGGCGATGTCGCTTACCGGCAGTACGTCGTGTCCGGCTTTATCCGGACCGTCATTCGACTATCCCTAATCCCCAATCCCGATCGCATCCTTACCGCCCCAACCACCCGCCGTCGACAACCAGTACGTGCCCGTTGACGTAGTCTGACGCGGGGGCCGCAAGAAACACAACAGCGCCCGCGAGATCCTCAGGCTCTCCCCATCGACCGGCGGGAATCCGTTCCCCAATCTGACGGCTGCGCACGGGATCTGCCTGCAGCGCGCTGGTATTGTCTGTCTTCATGTATCCGGGCGCGATGGCGTTGACGTTGATCCGCCGTCCAGCCCACTCATTCGCGAGCGCTTTCGTGAGCTGCGCGACCCCTCCCTTTGCGGCGGCATACCCTGGAACGGTGATGCCCCCCTGAAACGCCAGGAGCGACGCAACGTTGACGATCTTGCCGCCGCGACCCTCATCGAGCATATGGGCTCCCGCCGCGCGACTCAATCGAAACACGCTCGAGAGATTGACCTCGATCACTTCGTCCCACATGTCATCAGGATGTTCGGCCGCGGCTCTCCGATGGATGGTCCCTGCGTTGTTGACCAGGATGTCGAGCCGGCCGAATGCCGAGACCACGTCCGGAACAAGCCTCGCGGTTTCTTCGCGCCTGCCGAGGTTCGCTGTGAAGCATCGGGCCTGCCGTCCCCTGTTCAGGATCGCGGCCTCCGTTTTCCCGGCCGGCTGCTCGCTCGCATGAAGCGCCACGTCCGCGCCGGCATCCGCGAGCGCGATCGCCATTGCCGCGCCGAGGCCGCGTGATGCGCCCGTCACCAGGGCCACCTTCCCGGTCAGATCGAAGAGCCCGCTCATAATATGGCGCGACTGAAGTCGCGCCCTACTTCTCTGTCAGAAAATCCTCGCGCTTCGGTGTGAAGACATCGACCAGCACGACCTCCTCGTCGAGCATCGTCGCGCCGTGGGGAACATTCGGCGGGAAGTGAAGCACATCGCCGGCAGCCACCACCCGCTCCACGCCATCCACGACATACAACACGCGCCCACGCTCGACCATGGTGATCTGCTCGTGCACATGAGCGTGGACTGGCGTGACGACGCGAGGCTGGATCTTCAAGCGGCAGATCATCAGATTATCGCCGACAACCATCTGGCGCTCGATGCCCTCGCTGACACGCTCGGCGGGAATGGTCGTCCAATTCATTTCTTCCCCGTGTCAAGACCGGAACCAGTCGCGGCAAACTCCGGCTGGACGTTGACGACCCCGAAAAGGCGATCCGCGTCTTCGCGGTTGGCGGCCATCATCCAGAGGAAATTAATCCGACCGCCTGGCGCCGCGACATTGGGGTGGTAGCCTGCCGGCATCAGCACGATATCTCCCTCACGCACGATGGTCGCGACTTCCGGATCTGTCTTGTTCGTATAGACAAGCTGCACCCCAAACGCTGGCGCCGGCATGTCGATGTAGAGATAGGCCTCCTCGGCAAGAACGGCGTGCTCATGCGGAGGCCAGGATGTCCAGTTTCCCGGCTCGCTAAAGGTCACCCCGGCCATGATGCGTCCAGCTTCGACGTTCTTTCCTATCAGGATGTTCAGCTCGCGGTGGCAGCCCTGGCCCCCGGCAGAGAAGTGCAGCCCGGGATTCCTCTGAACCTCGTCGAACGACACAAACTGCACGGGATGCCGCCCGGCCACCGGCGAAGCGACTTCGGCAAGATCGCAGCCTTCCGGGCCCGCAACGACCTCGACCGTCGCATCCCGCGGAACATACAGCGCGTCGTATCGGTTCACCGTATACGTGCGTCCTTCTGCCTTGACCTGAGCGGATCCCCTCAGGCCGATCAACCCGGTCTCGCGATCGTTTGTCGCAAAACCGACAGCGGGATCGCCACCCGCCATGATGATCCGTCCGTAATGCAAGTGCCTCGCGGCTGTTCGCCCCGGCGCAACCTGAAGCGTTCGCCCCTTCCCGGTCCCTGTATTGCGAACAATGCAACTGTCCGTGGTGATTGCTTGTATGTTCATCCCCATCCTCGTAACGACGGCCTCACAACTTACCTTTGTACGCGTCCCGAAGCATCGCCTTGCGCCAGGCGATCGATCTCCGCCACTGACACTCTATTGAAGTCGCCGGGAATTGTCTGTTTGAGGGCGCTCGCGGCAACGGCAAAACGCAGCGACGTCTCCGGATCCCGGCCGGTGATCAATCCAAATATGACGCCGGCGGCAAAGCTGTCGCCACCGCCGATGCGATCGACGAGCCTCACCTCGTATCGCTGGCTGTGAATGAACTGGCCACTCCTGTTGTTCCACAGGGCGGCGCTCCATCCGTTGTCACTTGCAGAAATGCTTTCACGGAGCGTGATCGCAACCAGCGAAGGGCCGAATTCCGAGGCAAGTCGTTGAGCAACCGCCTTGTAAGCCATCGAGATTCAGATCGCCCGCGGTGACGTCGGTGTTGACCACCTCGAGCCCCAGTACCGATTGGATGTCCTCTTCATTGGCGATGACGAGATCGACGTGCCGCATCAGCGGGCGCATGACCTTCTGCGCCTGCGCTTCCGACCAGAGCTTCTTGCGGAAATTCAGATCGACAGATACGCTCGCCCCGGCCTTTTTCGCCGCCTCGATCGCTTCACGAGTACAGGCGGCTGCTTTGTCGCCGAGCGCTGGCGTGATACCGGTGACGTGAAACCACGCGGCATCTTGAAAGACCTTGGCCCAGTCGACAGTGCCAGGCTCGAGCTGGCTGATCGCCGAGTTTGCGCGGTCATAAATGACGTTCGACGCGCGCTGGCTTGCGCCGGCCTCGACAAAATAAATCCCGATGCGATCGCCGCCTCGAAGGATGAAATCGGTCTTCACCCCTTCGGCGCGAAGCGCGCGTATCGCCGCGTCGCCGATATCGTGCTTCGGCAAACGCGTGACGTAATAGCTGTCGAGCCCGAGCTGGGCGAGGCTCACCGCGACGTTTGCCTCGCCGCCTCCAAATGTCGCGCCCAGCGTCGGCGACTGAAGGAAACGCTCGAACCCGGGCGGGCTGAGGCGGAGCATGATTTCGCCGAACGTCACCACCTTCGGCATCAGCGAGCCTCGCGTGCTGCGCGAACGTTGGCGACAATGCGGCGCGCGTTGTCGGTGATGATGCCGAACTGTCTCGCCGCGATCGCCTTCGTGTCGACGAGCGCAGATCCTACGCCGACCGCCACCGCTCCCGCGCGCAGCCAGTCGCCGGCGTTCTCGATTGACACACCCCCCGTGGGCATGAGTTTTATCTGAGGGAGAGGCCCCTTGATGTCTTTGAGGTAGCTGGGACCGACCGAGGTTGCAGGGAACACTTTCACGAGGTCGGCGCCGGCTTCCCAGGCCGACAAGATCTCTGTTGGCGTAAAGCAGCCCGGCATCGCCGGAATGCCCTCATCGTGTGCGGCACCGATAACCTCCGGCCTGAAGACCGGGCTGACGATGAATTGAGCGCCAGCGCGAGCCGCTTGATGCGCCGTGTCGGCGTCGAGGACCGTCCCTGCGCCGAAGATGAAGTCATCGGGCAGGGTCGGCGCCAGCTCGCCGATCAGTTCAATCGCCCGCGGAACCGTCATCGTCACTTCGAGCGCTCGAAGACCTCCTTCCGCCAGCGCGTCCACCACTCCACGGACGGCGGTCGGATCCTGAAGACGAATGATGGCGACGACACCACATCTTTCGATTTCTCGGACAATTTCCGTACGTGTGCGTTTGGCCATTGATCTCATAGCCTGGGAATGGACAGACCACCGTCGACGTGAACGATAGTACCCGTTGCGTACCTGATGTCGCCGCGGAGCAGCGAGGCCACCGCACGCCCGACGTCTTCCGGCTGACCCCAGCGCGCATCGGGCACCAGCCCTTCACCGATTCGTTTGTCGTACGCTTCCTTGACGCCAGCGGTCATGTCGGTCGCGATGATTCCCGGCCGCACTTCGTAGACCGGTATGCCGTCAGGCGCGAGCCGGATCGCAAACAGCTTTGCCGCCATCGACAGCCCCGCCTTGCTCACGCAGTACTCCCCGCGATGTGGCGAGGCCATCTCAGCCGATACCGATGTGACGAACACGATAGCGCCGCACCGGGCCACCGCTGGCGTTCTGCCGCTGAGCGAGCACACGAGCAACCGCCTGCGTCAGAAAGTACGGGCCCTGCAGATTTGTGCGCAGGACCTCTTCGAAGCTTTCTTCGGTAGCCGCGAGCAAATCGGCCCGGACTCGTGGTGCTCTGCCGGCGTTGTTCACCAGCGCGTGAAGCGTTCCATAACGCGCGAACACAGAGGCGAGAAGCTGCGCTCTGTCGTTTGCGCTGCCGATGTCAGCCGGCCAATACTCGGCTTCACCGCCGTTCGCCGACAACTCCTTTAGTACATGCTTCGACCTGGTCGCGGGAGCGCAAGCCGCACAAGGCCAGCGACCATCCGTCTCGAGCGAGCGCACGAGCGATGCCCAGTCCGATCCCGCGCGTCCCGCCGGTTACGAGCGCGACTCGTCGAATCATTATTTAGTCTGTCGCGGGGCCCCACCCCCACGACCTGTGCCTCGCGACCTTTGGTCGCTCGGCGATGCTTGCGAACGATTACTGCTTAGTGTGAGGTCCAAGGGCCGAAAAACGTCAGATACGGGGCCCCTTCTGCGACGCGCTTGACGTAGAGCGCGGCTTCGCGCAGGTGATAGTCGCCCCACATGCTCGACTCGCCCCGAGGAATGCGCGACCCGGAAGGCACGTGATCCCAGCCATTCGGCCGGTGATAAATCGAGTGCAGCAGCAATCCCTGATGCCTGGGATCTGCGCTCAGATACGGCCCGCCCTCATCCAATAATGTGTCGAGCACGCGCAGGCCGGCCTGCTCGTATCGGGACCCGTCGCCGCCTCGTCGTCTGGACACTGCCGCCAGCCGCAACAGGCCTTGGGCCGCGATGGCGGCTGCCGAGCTGTCCACCGGCTCGTGATCGTTGAACGGATCGGCAGTCCGCGCACCCCAGTCTCCAAGGCGCGCAAGCCCCGGGGCGCCGGTATCCCAGTACGGAACCCCATCGGAGGCCGCTGCGGCATGCTCGAGATAGAAATCGCATGTGGCACACGCCGCCTCATAAAGAGGGTCAGACCCCATTTTTTCGTTTTTCGTCATTTCTGGATCGAGAGAATCGAGGAACTCGAGCTGTTCGGTGAATCCGAGCATGGCCCACGCGAGCCCTCGCGTCCATGTGGAGAAGGGCGAATAGCCCTGTTGCGAGCTTGGTCCGCGATAGGTGCCATTCGCCGCATTGAACAGACTTTCGTGCGCCGTTCGTCCCCGCACGTCGTACTTGTCTCGTCCCTTCCCGTAATAGACGCTGTAGGTCGCCGTTGTGCGAGCGTGATCGAGCAGACGCTGCAGCAGATTCACCGGCGCGTCCTGCTCTTCCAGCAGCCGATGCCCGAGCACATGCGAGAGCGCCAGCGCGCGAAGCGTGCGAATCGTGTCGACAAACAGCGAGTGCGCGCCGTTGAACGAGTAGATGAAGCCTCCGTCTGGCAACGGCGTCCACGCGCGTGCCTGCACTGCGCCGGTGACTTTCAATGCCAGCGCGTAAAACCGCATCTCCCACGGCTTCTGCCTCGAACTTCCCTTCCCGCGCAAGGCGCCAGAGGTTTCCGTAGGTGCTCACATTATTGAACCCGTGATCGTGAACGCCCACATGCGTCAGATGCGGAGCCATCCGCTCCAGCGTGTGAGACACGGCCAAGCTCGAGAAACTCTCGATCGCCTGTCGCGTCGAACTGCAACAGCGGCGCGCCGAACTGAAATCCCTGCGTCCACTCCGTCCAGCCGCGCGATCGATAGATGCCATCGACGGTGAACACCGGCGAGCCGTCTTCGGGACGCCACGTCCGCTCGATGGAGTGAATCTTCTGCGCAGAGAGATCGAAAAGACGATCGATTTTCGGCAGCAGGTCGGCGGCCGTTCGCCGGCGATCGACGACGAATCATTGGGCGTCAAATGATATCAAGTCGGTCAGATCTCGATAACCGCTCCGGTCCGGCACGATCGGTAGATCGCATCAACCAGCTCGAGCGCGCGGTACCCTTCTTCGCCCGAGACGAGCGGCCGGCCGGCCGGACTTGAATGGCTTCGCCGAAATCAAGGAACTGCCGTTCGAACGACTCGACCGAGATCGCCATCGGATCGGACGCGCCGCGACGCGACGCCGGACGCCAAAGGCGGCGGTTCGCCAGAGTCGTCCTTGTACATCCCACGCGCGTCAGCTGATCGCCTGTGATAATCGCCGTCCCTTTCGTGCCGTGCAGCTCGATGCGCTCGCTGTACCCGGGCCAAAACGCCGTCGACGCCTGAATCACACCTGTCGCGCCGCTCCGCATATCGCATGACCGCACTGACGATGTCTTCCGATTCGATCTTGTGAGCGGCGCCCAGCTGCCACATGGCGAACACGTCGCGCACGGGTCCCGCAAACCACAGCAGCAAATCGACCTGGTGAATCCCTTGATTGATCAACGCCCCGCCGCCCTCAGTCGCCCAGCTTCCTTTTACCGGCCGGCATAGTACTCATCGGTGCGATGCCACTTCACATACGCGTCGCACTGGAGCAGCTTTCCGAGCCGGCCCTGACCAAGCGCACTCGACAGGAACTGGCTCGCGCGGTCAAACCGGTGCTGGCTCACGACGCCGAGAACGATGCCCGCATCCCGCGCGACGTCGATCATCTCGCGGGCGGTCTTGACATTGGTCGCCATCGGCTTTTGAACCTGTACAGGCTTACGATGTGCGGCACACGCGCGCACCGCTTCGAGACGGAACGAAGGAAATGTGCACACGTCAACGAAATCGATCTCAGGATGAGCGCAGAGATCTTCGTAACGCTCGATGAACTCGGCGCCGTGCGCGGCAGCAAACCTCCGGCCCTTCTCCTGGGTCATGTTGGTGCACGCGCGGATGCTGTAGCCGATGTTCTTATAGGCTCGGGCGTGCAGGTTCGCGATGGCGCCCGTTCCGATGATGCCGACCTGCATTAATTAGTTGTCGTTGGGGGCGACGTTAATTGGTTTGTCGTGGGGCCCCACCCCCACGCCCTGTATCTCGCGACCTTTGGTCGCTCGACGTGGTTGCGACGCCTTCTGCTTAGTGTGGCGCTTCTGTCGGCCTCCTGCTGGATTCTCATTTGATCGCCGCGAGCTCTTCGGGCGTCCACGCGCTCTTGCGACCGGCTGTGGCGGCCCTGATCTGCTGAACCGCCGCCGGCATCTATCGGCGCACCAGCCTGTCCCCACGCGCGACGCACATACGTGAGCACAGCGGCGATCTCCTCATCGCTCAACGTCTCGCCGTGCGCAGGCATGAGACCGACGGCCCCTCCTTGCCGTGAAGCAGCACGCGGATCGGCACACCGGCGGGACCGATGACTGTTGCGGAGCCAGCGATGTTGGGCGCTGCGCCCGGTTGCTCGCGCCCATCGGCACCGTGGCACCCTTCGCAGAGGTTCTTGTAGATTTCCTGGCCGGCTGTAAACCGCTTCTGTTCGACAGGCGTCAGCGGCGCAGCAGCCGGTCCCGCGCCAGGTTTCCCGGGCCAGCCGATTCGCGCGAGCACTTTGGCCGCGCGATTCGGCAAGCTCGCCGTCTCCGGCGGCGACAGCAATCAGCGCAGGCTCACGGCTGAGCGTCACGAATGGCCCCCCCGCGCGCGCCGGCGGCGCCGGAGGATTCGCCCCGGCCAGCGCGCCAGGAAACGCGCGCGCACCGCCGGGACCTCCACGTCCACCGGGACAAGTCTCGCACGGCGCGTTCGGATCGACCGCACCCCGAGCCGGCGTCCCGGGCATCGTCGCGCCGAGCAGCGCGACTTCGGCGCCACTGCAGGAGCGCGGTCCTCTGCCAGGCCGCTCGTGTCGTTTCAGAAACGCGGGCGAGCATCGCCTGCACCGCTGCATCGTTGCTGGCTCTGACGATCGTTGCAGCCAGCATGGTGATAGCAGCGGACCGTTGAGGAGTCTCCCCAGCTCCCTGCAGCAGGCGCTCGAGCACGGCCAGCTCGCTGCCGCTGCATGCCGCTGATCGCCGCGTCCATTGCGACCGGATCGTCGCCGTAGCGCTCGAGAAGCGTTGGCCAGGGCGGTCTCCTTCGAACCCGGCGGGAGTTCACCGAGCGTCGCCGCCAGCTGACGCCGCACCGCCCAGTCAGCATCGTCGAGACGCTTGAGGACCTCACCTTGAATCCGATGGTTCGGTTGGGCGATCCATCGCTCCGAAAGACGAAGCGCCGAGACGCGAACGTCCCGGTTCTGGTGTCCGAGTGCCTGTATCACCGTATCGGGCTCGATCGCGTCGAGCGCGTCGAGCGTCCACAGCGCATGAAGTCGCGTCCGAACCTCGGTAGCGCCTTGCGCCAGTTTCCGAAGCGCCGGCACGACCGACTTGTCGTTTCGCTCGACGAGCAGCCGTTGCGCCATGTCGCGACGCCAGCCATTCGGATGCGACAGCAGCTGAATGAGCTGCGGTCGATGTGGCCTTGGCCGACAGCGGCGTCAGATCGCGGCGCGTCGTGTCGTGCACGATGCGATAGATCCGCCCGTAGGAGTCCGGCTGGTCGAGCTTGTGCGTCATGATGTAATCGCGCAGGTACTCCGTCGATGTATCCCTTGTGCTCGATGATTCCGCGATACATGTCGACGACGTAAAGCGTGCCGTCTGGAGCGAGAGACAGATTGACAGGACGGAAACGTTCATCGGTCGAGGCAAGGAACTCGCCCCGTACGTCACGATAGGCCTTGCTGGCAACAAGGCCGTTGGGCCCGTCGTTCAAGATGAACCGGCTGACCAGGTTTACCGTCGGATCGACAACGAACATGTTTCCGTACAACTCCGAGGGCAGCCTGTCGCCGCGATAGACCATCGGCGCGCACACAGAGGTGTATTTCGCGAGCGTGCCGTCGGGCCGGAGAATTCCGTACTGGTAGCCACGATTGACACCCCGAGTGGGGCGAATCGGCCACACCTCGTTGAGCTCGCCGTTGGGCCCGGTCAGCGATTCGTAGCTCCCGCGCGTGCGGAGCAGGTTCGCATGACGCATGAAATATCGCGCGGGAACCAGATCGACGTGCAGCGCCGATTCGTTCGTATTCCTGTAAATGCGGCCGGCGTCGTCCTGCGTAATCCCCCATTGTCCCCGTGACAGCGTCTTTCGAATCTCGAACTTGCCGTTTTTGAGCCGCAGGTCGATGTTGACTTCCGACGTGTACATGTTGTTGTCGAGCGCCCACAATAGACCGTTTGCGGTGTGCTCGACGTTTGCCTCGCGCCTTCCATAGGCGTCGGTGACGAGCTCCTTTCGATCGGCTCGAAGATCGCCATCCGTATCCTGAAACAACCACAGGTTCGGCGGCTCCCCGACCAGCACGCCGCGGTCGAGCACCTTGAGCCACCGCGCCAGGACGAAGCCATCCTGAAAGACGGTGCGCTTGTCCATGCGGCCGTCACGATTCGTGTCTTCGAGCACGACAACCTTCCCAACGGGTGCGTGTTCGCCCGTCGCGTCAATGTCGCGCATGTAGCCCGACATCTCAACGACCCAGAGACGCCCCTCGCCATCCCAGTCGATCATCACGGGATCCAGAATCGAGCGGCTCGCTGGCCACCAGCTCCACCCGATAACCGGGCGGCATATAAAACCTCTTCAACGCCTCCTCGGGGGGAAGCGGCGGGGATTCTTCTGCCACCTGCTGAAGCCCCGGAGGCCAGGGGCGGGTTACCTGCGCGGCACCAACAACCACGATTCCTGCGACGAACAGCTGGATGAGTGTGAGGCTGCGGGACAGCATGGCGGGATTATACTGAGCGGCCTGGGGAGTAGCTGTGGAAAGTGGAAAGTGTAAAGTTAAAATGTAGAAAAGTGAGACGCTATGAAAATTACACGGCGCGAGCTTGGAAGGTGACGCTCTCGGCGCTGCCGGTTGCCGGCCTGTTGGGCATCGGCTGACCGCGGCTGGGCTCAACGCGCGACAAAGCCCAATTCGAAATTCGCCGGCGTCCAGATTGGGATGAATGTGCCGTACAACTTCGGCGGCCGCGAAATGGACCCAGACGAGGTGCTCGACCGTTGTCTCAAGCTCAACGTCAACGCCTTAGAGCTGCGATCGCAGCCGGTCGAAAGTTTTCTCGGATCGCCGGCCGCCAAGGGCCAGAAGGTCGCCGCCCGAAGAGATGCGGAAATGGCGGACCGCTGTCTCGATGGATCGTGTTCGCGCGTTTCGGCAGAAATATGAAAGTGCGGGCGTGCTGATCGAGATCGTCAAATACGACGGCATCTACAACATGGCCGATGACGAGGTCGATTACTGCTTCAACCTCGCGCGGACGCTCGGCGCCAGAGCCATTTCATGTGAGATCGATCTCAAACACACCCAGCGCATCGGGCAGTTTGCCGACAAGCACAAACTGATGGTGGGCTTTCACGGTCACGCCGCGACCATCGCCGGCTCACTGGGAGACGGCGTTCAGCCAGGCAAAATACAGCGGCGCGAACCTCGATATCGGTCATTTCGTGGCCGGCAACAATACGTCTCCCGTTCCGTTTCTCAAGCAGCATCATGCGCGCATCACGCACATCCACGTCAAGGATCGGAAAATGAAGGAAGGCCCGAACGTGCCGTTCGGCCAAGGGGACACGCCGATCAAAGAAGTGCTCCAGCTGATCCGCGACAACAAGTGGCCGATGCAGGCCACCATCGAGTTCGAATATCCCGTTGCCGCCTGGATCGGATCGCATGGCCGAGCTCGCCAAGTGCGTGGAGTTCTGCCGGCAAGCGTTGATGTCGTAAGCAGTGGTTCCTGGTGCTGGGTTCTGCGGTTCTGGGTTCTCGTTCTTGGTTCTGGGTTCTTGGGGTTCGCGGCTGACAATGAACCATGCATCTAGAACCCGGAACGAGAACCGCAGAACCGCAGCACCTAGAACCTAGAACCACTGAGTTCAAACCTTTGACTTTCATCCACGACGACTTCCTGCTCGAGAGCAAGGCCGCGCGGCGCCTGTATCACACATACGCGGCGCATCAGCCGATCATCGACTATCACTGCCATCTGCCGCCGCGCGATGTGGCCGAGGATCGCCGGTTCGCCAATCTCTTCGAAATCTGGCTCGAAGGCGACCACTACAAGTGGCGCGCGATGCGGGCGAGCGGCGTGCCGGAGCGCTATTGCACCGGCGACGCGGACCCGTACTGAAAAGTTCCAGGCATGGGCGAAGACCGTGCCCTCCTGCCTGCGCAACCCGCTGTATCACTGGACGCATCTCGAGCTGAAGCGCTACTTCGGCATCGACGATCTGCTCGACGAGCGGACAGCCGACAGGGTGTGGGCGCGCGCGAACGAGCAGCTGCAAGTCGCCGAAGCTCAGCGCGAAAGGCATTCTCGGCAAGTTCTGCGTGAAGGCGGTCTGCACGACCGACGATCCGGCGGACCCGCTCACCCATCACGAGACGATCGCCGCCTCCGGCCTGCCGACGAAGGTCTACCCGACGTTCCGCGCCGATCGAGTGATGGACCCGCATCAGCCCGATGTCTTCAACGCCTGGGTGGACAAGCTCGCGGCGACCGCCAATGTTCACATCGCGCGGTTCCGCGATCTCCTCGACGCTCTGCGCAAGCGCCATCAGGCGTTTCACGACATCGGCGGCCGGCTGTCCGACCACGGTCTCGATCAGTGTTACGCGGCGGATTGCAGCGATCGAGCAGGCCGAATCGATCTTCGCGAAAGCGCGCGGCGGGAACGCGGCCACCCCGGATGAACGCGAGGCCTTCGCCTCGTACATGATGGTGTTCTTCGGCCATCTCGATGCCGAGAAAGGCTGGACCAAGCAGCTTCATCTGGGCGCCCGCCGCAATGCCAGCACCCGCGCCTTCAAGACGCTGGGGCGCGACACCGGCTACGATTCGATCGGCGATCTGCCGCAGGTCGAGGCGCTCGGCCGCTACCTCGATCGGCTCGATCAGGAGAACGCGCTGCCGAAGACGATCGTCTACAACCTCAACCCGCGCGACAACTACGCGTTTGCGACGATGATCGGAAACTTTCAGGACGGCAGCGCCGCCGGCAAGATCCAGTTCGGCAGCGGCTGGTGGTTCCTCGATCAGAAGGAAGCCATGGAGTGGCAGCTCAACGCGCTCTCCAACAACGGCCTGCTCGCCCACTTCGTCGGCATGCTCACCGACTCGCGCTCCTTCATGTCCTATCCCGCGCCATGAGTACTTCCGCCGCGTGCTCTGCAATCTTCTCGGACGCGAAATGGAAAACGGTGAGCTGCCCGATGACGAGAAAATGATCGGCGGACTGGTCGAGAAGGTCTGTTACAGGAACGCCGAGCGGCATTTCGGGCTGACGCTGTAAATCCGCGCATCTCGACATTTCGGCAAGCTAGAACGCTCCGTCCGAGCTCTTCAATTTCCTGCGGGCTCAACCGAAATGTCGCGGCGCCGATCAGCTCGTCAATCTGACGCGGGTTGCGCGCGCCCACAATCGTGGCCGTGATCGCCGGTTGGCGGAGCGTCCACGCGATGGCGACCTCGCCGGCGCTACGCCCATGACGGGCGCCGATTCTTCTGCAGCTGTTCCACCAGTGCGAACGCCCGCGAGAGCATCGGCTCCTGATAGAACCGGTTGTTGCGACGCCAGTCGCCTTCGGGCAGCGAGGCAATCCGCTCGCGCGTCATCTTTCCGGACAGCAGGCCCGACTGCATCGGCGAGTACGGAATCACGCCGATGTTGTGCTCCAGACAGAACGGCAGGATGTCCTGCTCGATCTCGGGCCTGAGCATGGAATACGGCGGCTGAAGGCTGGTCGGCGTCTCGATCCGCTGAATCCGTTTCAGTCTGATCGACATCGAAATTCGACACGCCGATGAAGGCGACCTTTCCCTCATCTCTCAACCTCGTCAGCGTCGTCCATGCCTCTTCGATCGAGCCAGGATCGTGTCCTGGCGGACTGGCTGGCCATACCGGCCAGTGAATCTGATAGAGGTCGATCCGTTCGGCCTCGAGCCGGCGCAGGCTCGCTTCGACTTCCTCGCGAATCGACTGCGCCGCCAAGGCTGTGAGAGACGTTGCTCTGGTTGTCCCAGACAAGACTGCACTTGGTGAACACGTACGGCCGCTGAGTGTGCGGAACGTCGCGGAGCGCACGGCCGACGACTTCTTCAGAATGCCCGAGACCGTAAATGGCAGCGGTGTCAATCCAGTTCAGCCCGCAGCTCGACCGCGCGTCGAATCGTCGCAATCGACTCCGCGTCGTCCTGCGGTCCCCACCCGAATCGCCATTCACCGCCAATGGCCCACGCGCCCAGTCCGATAGGCGTCAGAGCCAGATTCGATTTGCCAAGAGTACGTGTTGCAGACATTGCCATATTTTTGATTGATGATTGTCGAATTTACTGCCAATTGCGAATTGCTGAATGGCAATTCTATTGCGAATCGCGAACCTGCTGGGCCCTCTGAGCTCCGCACGCGTGGCACACCTTCTGCTTCCAGTCGGGCATGCGTAGTCAGACAGATGAGCTCAAGGAGCGAACCCAACTGTTCGCCGAAAGCGTGGTCAAACTGATTCGAAAGCTTCCAAACACTCTAGAAGGCCGTCGGATTGGAGGACAGCTCTTCGACGCCGCCACTTCGGTTGCGGCGAACTATCGGGCCGCTTGCAAAGCCCCGTCTCACGCCGAGTTCATATCGAAGATCGGCATCGTCCTCGAAGAGGCAGATGGATTTCGGTGCTAAGCGAGGCAAGAGTGACACGCGACCGTACCGAGGCGTCAGAGTTCACGGCAATCTTTACCGCATCTCATAAAACCGCGTGCGCACGAAGAAACCAGAAACCGACGTATCTCTGCGAGAAATGTCGAGCAAAGTTAGCTTGAGCGAATCCCAATCATCACTCACCAATTACCAATCAATCGTCACTCGTCAATCAAAAATGTGGCAATGTAAGAATCATGAAAAGCTAAGACCGCTGTGCGGAGTCACAAACCCCCTGGTTTCCCTCTTCGCGTCGAGCGGCTCGGCTCCTGCCGGCGCCGATAACACCAGCGCCAGCAGGAACCCTGGCCAGATCGGACATCAGGTGAGTTTGACGAGGTCGGCGATCTTGATCGCTCGCTTCTCCTCGATGCTCTTGCGGGCGGCGATGCCGGTCAGGCACGACATCGCCCCGGCGCGCGAGTCTGGCACCCGCATGTGCTCAGGAGCCGGAGACCTGCGGAAGATCTGATCGCGCAGGAAATCGTCGCCACCGCCGTGGCCGCCCTCGCCCTGTGTAAACGTCACGCGGCGGCGCAGTCCGAAGCTCTTCGTCACATAGATTTCGGTTTCGTCGCCGGCCGGCACCTCCCACGGCTGCCGCTCGTGGTCACGCATCTCGAGGCGGCCGAGCTCACCGTTGAACGCCACGCGGTACCCCTCGAACGGCATGTGCGCGTCGAGCGAATAAGCCATCGTCGCGCCGTTCGAGTACTTCACGATTGCCTGCATCGAGTCGTAGATGTCGATGTCGTTGCGGTAGACGCACCCGTCGCGGAAGTAGCCGTCGGCATCCTCGCATTCCGCGTAAAGTTTGGTGCGCGTCGGGTTGGTACCGATGTCGTAGTAGAAACGGCACTCCTTCTTGTGCGGGCACACGCGGCAATTTGCCGCGCGGATTTTTCCGTTCTTCCCGTACACCTGCAGCTGCCCGTTCGCCACGACCTCAACCGGATCGGCGCCGAGCCACCAGTTGACCAGATCGAAATGATGGGTCGCCTTGTGCACCCACAGGCTGCCGCCGCCGTTCTTGTAGGCGTGCCACCGGCGGAAGTAATCCGCGCCGTGATACACGTCGAGATACCACGCGAAATCGACCGACAGCACGCGGCCGATCTCGCCTGACATCGAGGATCTCTTTCACCGTGCGATGCTTCGGCGCGAACCTGTAGTTGAACGTGACGATGATTTTCTTGTTGTTGCGTCTTCTCGGCGTCGAGAACCGCCTGACACTGCTTCTCGTCGATGACCATCGGCTTCTCGGTCATCACGTCGAAGCCGCGATCGAGCGCCTTGACGATGTACTGCTGTGATGCGCATCCTTCGTCGTCACCATCACGACGTCGGGCTTTGCCTTGTCGAGCATCTCGTCGAAGTTCGTGAAGGTCGGACAGTCGACTCCCATGAGCGCCTTCGACGCTTCGACTCGCTTCGGGTTGATGTCGGCAGAGGCCGACGAACTGAATCACGTCGGAGTACCGCTCGCTGATTTGGCGTCCCCACATGCTGGTCGCCCGCTCGCCGGTTCCGATAATGGCGTAGCGTCTTTTCGCCGGCGTCGTCTGGCCGAACACGGAGTCGGCGCCCAGCAACGACGTGGCGGCGACCGCGCTGCCGGCTGTCTTGACGAATTCGCGACGATTCACGAGATTCTGATCTGACATCTCTCGCTCCTTATTCAACGTTGAATCCGCGCCGAGCCGCCTTTTGCGAACGCACGAACATGTTCCAGCGTCGCCATCGTCGTGTCCCCCGGAAACGTCGTGACCAGCGCGCCGTGCGCCCAGCCGAGCTTCAGCGCCTCTTCCGGCGTTTCGCCCGCCAGCAAGCCGTAGAACAGGCCCGACGCGAAGCCGTCACCGCCGCCAACGCGATCGTACACATCCAGCTCGCACGTTGGTGCGACATGCGCCTTACCGCTGACCCACGCCACCGCGCTCCACTTATGGCGGTTGGTGGAATGGACCTCGCGAAGCGTCGTCGCGAGGACCTTGATCTGCGGATGGCGGGCGATGACCCGGTCGATCATAGCGAGAAAGGCGCCCGAGTCCAGCGCCGACTTTGCCGCAACCTCCGGCCCTGCAATCCCGAGCCCTTTCTGCAGGTCCTCCTCATTCCCGACCAGCACGTCGACATATTTGATGATGCGCCCGAGCACGTCGAGCGCCCGCTTATGGCCCGCCGGACGCGTTCCAGAGCTTCTCCCGGTAATTCAAATCGAACGACACGACCGCCCCGCTGTTCTTGGCCGCCTGCATCGCCTCGATGATGACCTCAGAAGTCGTTTCAGACAGGGCAGCGAAGATGCCGCCGCTGTGAAACCATCGCACTCCCGGCCGCGAAGATCCCTTTCCAGTCGAAGTCGCCCGGCTTCAACAGCGCAGCCGCTTCGTTGCAGCGATTGTAGAAGACGACCGGCGCCCTGACGCCGTAGGCGCGATCGCTGTAAACAGCCGCCATGTTCGGGCCGCGGGCGCCATCGTGCGCGAACCGCTTGTAAAAAGGCCGCACGCCCATCGCCCGCACCCGCTCGGCGATGAGATCGCCAACCGGGATAGTCGACCATCGCACTCGCAATCCCCGTGCGCATGCGAAAGCAATCCGCGAGGTTTGCCGCCGTGTTGAACTCCCCGCCGCTGACATGAATGGCGCACGACTGGGCCTTGTGAAACGGGTAGGCGCCCGAATCGAGACGATGAACCAGCGCGCCAAGCGCGAGAAAATCGAGATCGCCCTGTGGCGGGAACCTGCAGCGGTTCGCTCATGCGTGGAGCCCACTCGGTATGAAAGACGCCGTCACGATCGACGCCGCCGGTAGGTATGCGCGCCAAAGAAATCGCGCTGCGCCTGCGTGAGATTTGCCGGCAGACGCGCGCTGCGATACGCATCGTAGTACGCCAGCGATGCACTCAGCGCCGGCACGGGAATGCCGGCAGCGACCGCAGTCTGCACAACGACCCGAAGCGCCTGCTGTGCGTCGCGCGAGCGCTGCGTGCTGAAGCTGCTCATCCAGCATCAGATTGACGAGCGCCGGATTTCGGGCGAAGGCGGCACGAACGTCAGAGAGCAGCGCCGCACGGATGATGCAGCCCGCCCGCCAGATTCTGGCCACCTCGGCAAGGTCGATGTCGTACTTGTACTCGTGCGATGCCTGACGCAGCAGCGCCATGCCTTGTGCGTAGGAGATGATCTTGCAGGCATGAAGCGCGTGGCGGGCGCAGGTGACAAGCCGATCGCCACCAGCGCGGTCGGATCGCGGGATCTGGTATCTGCGACCGACGGGAGCCGGGCCTTGCAGCACTGCTGCTTGCGGCGACGCGCTCGGATTTCAACGCCGACAACAGACGTGCTTCGACCGCAGCATTGACGGTCGGAATCGGCGCGCCGACATCGAACGCGTTCTGACTCATCCACTTGCCAGTGCCTTTCTGCTGCGCCTCGTCGAGGATGAGATCGACAAGAGGCGGCCGGTCTCCTGGTCGATCCGCTCGAGCACGCGTGCCGTGATCTCGATGAGATACGACCGCAGCTCCCCTTCGTTCCATTCGGAGAAGATGTCGGCGATTTCCCTCGCCGACATACCCGCGCCGCGGCTGAGCACATCGTAGACCTCGGCGATCAACTGCATGTCGCCGTACTCGATCCCGTTGTGCACCATCTTGACGTAGTGGCCGGCGCCACGCGGGCCCATGTAGGCGACGCACGGATCGCCGTCTTCGGCCTTCGCCGCCATCGCGCGGAGAATCGGCGACGAGCGCGTCCCATGCCTCTCGCGGCCCTCCAGGCATCATCGACGGCCCGCGAAGCGCGCCTTCTTCTCCGCCTGAGACGCCCATGCCGACGAAGCGGAATCCAGCAGTCGCCAGGTCGTCTGCGCGTCGATCCGTATCGCGGAAAAACGAATTGCCGCCGTCGATCAGGATGTCCTCGCGCTCGAGGTGAGGACGAAGATGCGCGATGACGCTGTCGACCGGAGGACCGGCGGGCACCATCATCAACACGCGGCGGGGCCGCTCGAGCACAGCCATGAGGCGCTCGGGCGCATCGGCGCTGCCGATACCCGAGTCGCTTCGACTGCGCCGACGCAAACGCGCGGGTTTTCGCCGCATCGAGATCGTAACCGGCCACGGGAAATCCTTTGCTGGCGATGTTGCGCGCGAGATTCGCACCCATGACGCCAAGTCCAACGACACCGATCTTGTACATGATCCTCCATTGGCAGATTGGCGGATTGGAGGATTGCCAGATTGTTGCTGGATTGATGAATGAAGACTGATGGATTACGGCAGTCTCGCAATCAACAAACGGCAGTGGTCAATCTGACACCATTCTTTTTCCAATCTTCCAATCTTCGCAACTACCAATTGCGTGATTCAGGCGCTTTGCCCACCCGATACAACTGTTCGCCAGCGCGCGGCACGACGAGCGTTCGCGGATCTCCGGCCCATTCGGCCGCATCGACACGTCTCAGGATCCTGATAACCGAGATTGACGTGCTCGCACCGCTCGCGCGGAATCCCTGTCGCGAGGGTCACCGTGATTCGCGGGCTTTCGACACCGCTGCGCCGCGTCGAAGGTGCCCGAGACCTTTCACGTGAGTGGAGTGCGCGAGGATGCCGCCGGGATATCCTCGAAACCGATCCCACTGCGAAAGGAAGTAATCGCGGCAGTGGTACCCGATCTCGTCGATCACCCGGCCATGCACGTGGCTCACTTCCTTGACGTGAGGCGCATAGACGATGACTTCGCCTCCGTCCGAGACGACCGGCTCGCTCTTGTAGGTGCCTTTTGCGGCCGTCCAGAGGTCGTCGTACATGCGGGGCATCACCGCGAGCACCCGATCGTAGGGCTCGTCCACCCAGACGATGTGGCGCCGCGACGACAGCATCGCGGCCCGACGCCACGCGTCGTGCACATCGCCGCAAAACAGACCCGCCACGCCGTCGTGCGAGACGACGAGCGCCATCAGCGATATCGGCGTGTCGAGCAAGCGCCGCGGCTCGATCGATGACCGCGCGAACGGGCGTGTCGATCGTGCCGATCACTTCGTACGACGTGATGAGCGCGCCGAGCCAATGCGTAAAGTGGATGATGGCGGGCGCGGCAATTCCCGGAAACAGATACTTCGTTCCCCCTGAGAATCCTGCGACCTCGTGGGGAAATACCGGACCGCAAATCAGCACGTGATCGTATTCGGTCGCCAACCGGTTCAGCGCGACCGGCACATCTTCGCGGAGGCGGCCCTGGGTCAGATCCGCCACCTCGCGAGCCGGAATCGAGCCGAGCTCCGTGAACGTGGCGGGATCGTCCCATCGGTGATTGAAAATCCGCCGCGCCCCGGCGCGGCCATTCTCGACCGGACGCCCAATCAGCGCCGTCAGCTGCGCGTCGTTCATCGGCGAGTGCGTCCCGAGCGCCACGAGATAGTCGAGCGCCGCCACGCGGGGCCCAGCTCGCGCTCGAGCGTCTCGAACATCAGCGGCATCGGCATGGTGCGCGTGCCGTCGGGAATGAGCACCAGCACCCGCCGGCCGTCGACGGGCAGCTGCGCGAGACCTTCATGCGCAACACCTGCGACCTGTTCGGGCGTCAGATAGCCATCGGTGACGCCCATGTCCGACCGTCATAAGGGGGAGATCATACTTGCTCTCAATCGGGCTTACCGTCTGAAGTGACTCGTGTACCCCTACCGCTGTGCTTGACATCCGTGAAAGTGGTCTCTATATATCGCTGAACCTTACCGTTAAAGTAAACTACTTTACCGCGATAGCGCCCTTGACACCCGAGCAGAGCGGCGTCTCTAGAATCGCCGAAGTATTGAAAGGATGCTGATATGAATCGCCGCACCTTTACGCAAGACCATACTTGCCGGGCTGGGGGCCGCTGCTCTTCCCGGCGCGTCCATTCGCACAAACGCCGGCGCGAAGACTGAAAATCGGCATCACCACGCTCATCTGGGGCGCCGTGCCCCGCTCGCCCGAAAATCTCGAACCCGCGCTCAAGGACAGCAGCGAGCTCGGCTATCACAGCTTCGAAACCTTCGCGTCCATTCTCGAAGACTGGGACAAGAAAGGAACGCTCGAGGCACTTCTTGACGAAATATCCGATTCCGCTGAGATCGGCATATGTGACGGTCAACGTGACCGACCCGTCGCAGCGGAAAGCGCCAAATCGAGATGCTGCAGCGCTATGCGAAGATACTCAAGAAGTATGGCGGCAGCTTCCTCGTGCAGTCGGCCAACGGCCCGCGCACCAATTACAACTTCGCCGACCACAAGACCAACATCATTGCGGCGCTGAACGAGTACGGCAAAGCGGTCAACGACGCCGGACTTGGCACCGGACTGCATCAGCACACCGGCACTGCCGTGGAGACGCGCGAAGAAACCTACACGGTGATGCAGGCGCGTCGACACGCGGTATATGAAGTTCGCGCCCGATATCGGCCAGGCTCAGAAAGGCGGCACCGACGCGGCGCAGCTCGTCAAGGATTTCGCGAGCATCATCGTCCACATGCACTTCAAGGACTTCAAGGGCTGGGAGCACATGGCCGGCTACTGTCCGCTGGGCGAAGGAAAAGTCGACTTGAAATCGGTGCTCGAGACGATGGAAAAGGCGAACCCGAACGCCAACATCATGCACGAGCTCGACGGGTCGGAGAACATGCCGTACACGCCGCGGCAGACCGCTGAGATCAGCAGAAAGTTCTGCCAGTCGCTGGGCTATACGTTCCGCACATGAGGCGCGGCCCACGTTTCCGAGGCGAGAGCGGACGAAGAAGCGCTCTCGCCCAACCCAAATAACATGCGACTAAAAGGTAAAAAAGCGTTCATCACTGGTGCAGGACGCGGTATCGGCCGCGGCATCGCCGAAGTGTTTGCCGACGAGGGCGCCGACGTTGCTGTCAACGACGTCGGCGAGCTCGAAAAGCCGCCGACGAGGTTGCCGCGGCCATCCGCTCGAAGG
The DNA here is from genome assembly GCA_963775345.1 of Vicinamibacterales bacterium. GTDB lineage: Bacteria > Acidobacteriota > Vicinamibacteria > Vicinamibacterales > JAMQPK01 > JAMQPK01. Next base: position 148,172 of record CAVZIS010000006.1, on the reverse strand, counting down.
GCCGCAAGGCGGTGACGGCCGATCGGCGATGTCTCAAAGCGCGACGACGTCGAAGCGATGATCGACAAGGCATGGAAGGAGCTCGGCGGCCTCGACATCCTCGTGAACAACGCCGGCATCGAGACCATCGTTCCGTTCCTCGAGCTGACCGACGAGCAGTGGACGCGGCTCGTCGATGTGAACCTGCGGGGTCCGTGGCTCTGCTCGCAGGTCTTCTGCCGGCGCGCGATCGGCGACAAGCGTAAAGGCAGCATCGTCAATATCGGATCGATTCAGGCCGCGAAGGTGCTTCCGGGCCGCACGCACTACGCGCCCGCCAAGCTCGGCGCTCGAAGCCTTGACACGCAACATGTCGGCGGAAGTGACGCCGCAGGGCATTCGCGTCAACTGCGTCCATCCGGGCTTGATCGACACGCCGATGACCGCGTGGGTGATGAATGCACCCGACATCCTGCCTCAGGTGCTGGCGCAGATCTCACTGGGACGCGCAGGAGCGCCGCGCGAGATCGGCCAGGTTGTCGCGTTTCTCGCTTCCGACGAAGCGGCCTATCTCACGGGTCAGTCATTCTTCGTCGACGGCGGCTGGCAAGGGAAATAATGAATCGCGCATTGGAAGATTGGCGGATTGGAAGATTGGAAGATTATTGGACGATTGGAGATTGGGAGATTGCGGCCGCGGTTGATTGATCTGAGCATGGAAGTCTTCCAGGGAATGATGACCTATCCGAATGTGGCGAAGCCGGTCATCGTCGAGATGGAAACGTACAGCTCAGATGGCGAAAAGCGTCGGCACCGATCAGTACGGAGTCGATGAAATCACCAATCACTGCATGATCGTCACCGGCGATCACATCGGCACGCACATCGACTCGTGGGGGCACGTCAACCCCACCGCGCCGCGCGCCGAGGGCATTCCGATCGAATACTGCTACGGTGATGGAGTCGTGCTCGATCTCACGTTCAAAGGGCCAGGGGACGAGATTACCGTTCCCGACATCGAGGCGGCTGAAAAGAAGCTCGGCGGCTATAGAATCAAGAAGCTCGACATCGTGCTGCTGCGCACCGATGCCGCGAAGAAACGGCTCGAGAAAGCGTATCTGACCGATCATCCCGGCATGACGAAGGAATCGGTGCACTACATCCTCGATCGGGGCGTGAAGGTCATGGGCATCGACGCGATCGGCTTCGATCCACCGGTTGCGCAGATGTTCGAGCGGAAAAAATTCTGGGAGGCGCATCGCGTGATGCGCGAGCGCGAGTATTATCATCTCGAGAACATGTGCAATCTGCACGAAATTCCGGCGCCGTATCATTCGTTTACGGTCAGTGTCCTCCCCGTGAAATGGCGCGGCGCTTCCGCCGCGCCGGTACGCGCGGTTGCGATCGTCAACGATTGAGTGTCGGATGCGGTTCTCAGTGTCCGCTGGATGAAAACTCATGACTTAAAAGACAGGCGTGGCGCTTCTTGCCGTCATTGCGGTCCTCGCGATCGGCCAGTGGGCGCTGCAGACATGCCATCTCCGCACAAGGCCGGCAGACTGTGCAGGCGCCGGTGTATCAGGTCGATCCGATGTGGCCCAAACCGTTGCCGAACAACTGGGTCATGGGCTCGGTTGTGGGTCTCAGCGTCGATTCGCGGGATCACGTCTGGATCACGCATCGCGGCAACGTCGCCCCGAAGGAAGCCGGCATGCTGCCAGGCACGAACGGGATTCAGCAGCCGGGCGGCTCTCCCCCGCTGCAGCCGGGCGACAAGCGCCGGATCTCCGAGCTCTGCTGCGAGGTTGCGCCGCCGGTTCTCGAGTTCGATCCCGCCGGCAATCTCGTTTCCTCGTGGGGCGGCCCCGGCGCCGGCTATGAGTGGCCGGCGTCGATGCATGGCATCACGATCGACGGCAAAGACAACGTCTGGCTCCCCACAAACCAGGGACATCACATGCTGAAGTTCACGCGGCAGGGAAAGTTCCTGTTGCAGATCGGGCAGAACGGCCAAAGCAAAGGCAACACCGATACGGCAAACCTGAACAGGGCTGCCGAAGCCGAAGTGGATCCCGCAGCCAACGAAGTGTACGTCGCCGACGGCTACGGCAACCGCCGGGTCATCGTGTTCGACGCCGACACCGGCGCCTACAAGCGGCATTGGGGCGCCTATGGGAAAAAGCCCGATGACTCCGACCCCGGCCCGTACGATCCGGCCGCGCCGCTGCCCCAGGTGTTCCGGACCGTGCACTGCGCGCAAATCGCCAACGATGGCCTCGTGTATGTCTGCGATCGCGCCAACGATCGCATCCAGGTCTTCAGAAAAGACGGCACGTTCGTGAAGGAAGCGCAAATCGCCAAGAACACGCTCGGAGACGGAGTCGTCTTCGACATCGCCTTCTCACGCGACACCGCCCAGCGCCACGCCTTCGTGGCCGACGGCGCCAATCATCGTGTCTGGACGATCCTTCGCGATCCGCTGCAGGTGATCAGCCACTTCGGCAATGGCGGACGGTATCCAGGGCAGTTCTACGCCGTGCATAACGTATCGCTCGATTCGAAGGGAAACATCTACACGGTAGAGACGTATGAAGGAAAGCGGCTTCAGAAGTTCAACTACAAAGGCATCGGCGCAGTGACCGCGACAACGAATTGATTGTGGAGTGAGGAAAAACGGAAAAATGAGTTCAGTCTCGCGTCTAGTTGTCGTCGTCCTGCTCACGTCGCTCTCGGCGCAGGCCCAGGAGACGCCGGATTCGCACGTCGCGACGGCGAAGGCACTGGCAGCCAACGATCCGACGGCGCTGATCAATCTCTGCAACCCGCCCCAGGCAAGAGGGACGGGGCCGGCAAGGACCGGTCAGCCGGCGGCGCAGCAGCCGCAAGGGCCTCCCGATCGGTCGACCTGGGCGCGGGAGCCGATCAAGGTCTTCGACAACCTGTACTACGTCGGCGAGCAGAGTTACTCCGCGTGGGCCGTTACCACTTCGGCCGGGATCGTGATCATCGATGCGATCTACGACTACTCGGTGGAAGAACAGGTCGCCGGGGGGCTGAAAAAGCTGGGCCTCGATCCCGCTCAAATCAAGTACGTCGTGATCAGCCATGCACACAGGGATCACGTTGGAGGCGCGTGGTATCTGCAGGAGCGTTACGGCGCGCGCGTGATGATGACGGCCGCCGACTGGGATCTGATGGAGCGGAACACTCAGAAATGGCCCAAGGCAAAGCGAGACATCGTCGTCACCGACGGCCAGCGACTGACGCTCGGCGACGCGACGCTGACGTTTATCCACACCCCTGGTCACACGCCGGGCACCATGTCGACGCTGGTCACAGTGAAGGACAACGGCAAGCCGCACGTTGCGGCACTGTGGGGAGGGACGGGATTCAATTTCACCATTACGCCTGACCGGCCGGCGGCGTACTGGTTCGACGCGTATATCAAGTCCGCACAGCGCTTCCGGGAAGCCGCCGCGAAGGCGGGGGCCGACATCTTTCTGTCGAATCACCCCAGCTGGGACGGCTCGGACGCGAAGATGGCCGCACTGGCGAAACGGGCGCCCGCCGCTCCACATCCGTATGTGATTGGGGCCAAGAGTGTGCAGAACTACCTGACGATCGCGGAGCACTGCGCGCGAGCGGGAAAACTCCGGCTGCCACAGTAACGAACACGAAGATCCACGAAGGTCCACGAAGAAGAGAGCAACGCAAAGGCGCCGTCTTCGCGTCTCGCCGTTGAGATTACTTCGTCAGCATCCGTATCGTTCCATCGCGCTTGTTGAGCAGGAAGATCTCCCCGTTGGGACCTTCTCCAAACCGAAGATCCGCGCGCGTAGACGGGGGTTTCCCCTGCGCAACGTTCTTCTCCTTGATCAACTGAAGCAGCGTCTTCGTTTCACCTTTGTGGTTGAAGAGGATTCTGCGGATCGCGTCCTGGCCGCCGGCCGGAAGCTTGTCGGCGCTGAAATAAAAGACCTCGCCGCTTGGGTTGTCCCCGAACAGGACGAGATTGGTCAGCTGCGGGATCGCGTTCTTCCTGTACACCACCCCCATCGTCACAGCCGACTGCGGCTGCAGGAGCGGGTCGAGCTGCCCGTACTCGACGATGGGATAAGTGATCTTCGAATCGCCGCGCGAGTTCGAGAGGCTCACTTCGGCGCGGCTGATGAAGCCGAAGCTTCCTTCCCACTTGTTCCACCCGAGGTTCGCGCCCTTGGTGACAAGGCTCACCTCTTCGACGATGTTCTGGCCGATGTCGGCGAGAAACAGATTGCCGTTGCGTGAATCCCACGCGAAGCGTTGCGGGTTGCGGACGCCAACAGCATAGATTTCACCCAGCGTATTGGGATCGTTGTCATTCACGAACGGATTGTCTTTGGGAATTCCGTACTTGCCGTTCGCGCTGTTCTTGCCGAGAGGGTCAATCCTCAGCATCTTGCCGAAAGCGGAACCAAGGTTCTGCGCCATATTCATGGGATCGCCGCCGCTGCCGCCATCGGCCGCGCCCATGTAGAGCAAGCCGTAATCGGCGCTGCCGGTCGAGGCGAGAGGATTGAAGCCCAGCTGCCCGCCATTATGATTGCCGAACGGCTGTTCCCAGCGCATGAGCTCGCGTGGCGCGCCACCGTCGTATGTCGCTGCGGCGGGATTCTTCGCGGTCCATTCGAGCAGCACCGTGTCGTGCGTCCGCGTGTTACCGAGCGACTTGAAGTCTCCGGCAACCGCCGTGTTCGCCGTGTCGGTGTAGGTGTAGAACTTGCCGTAGCCGGGTGTTCCCGAGCGGCCGAACTGCGGATGAAAGGCAAAGCTCTGGAACCCGCGTTCATTGCCCGTCGAGTTGACGTTCACACCCCAGTTCGATGGCGTTGATATCAAGGTACAGCGCAACCGCCTTGCCATCGCGGCTGACGGTATACAGCGGACCGCGCATGTCGTTGACGAACATCCGTCCGCGTGCCAGGCTCGTCAACGAGCAGCATCGGCCGTGAAGGCTGCTGTCCTCCAAGATCGGGCAGCGACGCGAACTCGACGAAATTGACCTTGATGACACCTTCGGTGGCGGCAATCGGCGCAGGAAACGGATCGTTGGGCGCCTGGGCCATTACCGGGAACACCAAGAGCACGATCAGCGCAAGAGGTCGGGCAAGAGTCATAAAGTCCTTCCTTACGGAACAATCTCCCTGATTACCCCATCGTTCTTGTTGAGGATGAAAAGACGGCCGTCCGGGCCTTCGCCAAAACGAAGATCCGCTCGATTCGCGGGCTTCTTACCCTGCTCGATGTTCCTTGCCTGAATGAGTTGCAACAGCGTTTTCGTCTGTCCCTTGTCGTTGAAGAGGATGCGGCGGATCGCATCCTGTCCGCCATTGGGCGGCAGTTTGTCCACGTGAACGTAAAACATCTCACCTGAAGGGTTGTCGCCGAACAGCAGCAGATTGGATAGCTGTTTGATTCGGTTGTGCCTATACACGTAGCCCAACGTCGCGGCCGAGCTGGGCAACAAGAGGGGATCGAGCTGTCCAAATTCAACAACTGGATAGGTGACTTTCGGATCGCTCCGCGGGGTGTCGAGACTAACCTCCTGGCCGTTGACGAAGCGGTAGCTGCCCTCCCAGAGTCGCCATCCGAGATTTGCGCCCTTGGTAACCGGCCCAACCTCCTCCACGATGCCCTGACCGATGTCACCCATGAACATCCGGCCGGTCTTGGAATCCCACGCAAATCGCTGAGGATTTCTGGCGCCGTATGCGTAGATTTCGCCGAGCGTTTTCGGATCGTCGTCGCTCGCGAACGGATTGTCTTTGGGAATTCCGTACTTACCGTTCGCACTGTTGTTCCCGAGCGGATCGATGCGGAGGATCTTGCCGAAGGTGGAGCCGAGGTCCTGGGCCTGGTTCATCGGATCGCCGCCGGCCCCGCCGTCGGCATTTCCGAGATAGAGAAGGCCGTAGTCTTCGCTGCCAGGTCGCGCCAGAGGATTGAAGGCGAGTTGTCCGCCGTTGTGGTTGACGAACGGACGTTCCCAGCGCATCAGCTCGCGCGGTGCGCCGCCGTCGTAGGAAGCGGCCGCGGGATTCTTCGCCGACCATTCGAGAAGCACAGCATGATGCGTCATCTTTCCGCCCGGCGGCACCCAGTCGGGCTTCACCGTTTGATTGCTCGTGTCGAGGTAGGTGTAGATCTTTCCGTAACCGCGCGCTCCGCGCTGATTGAACTCGGGATGAAGCGCAAAGCTCTGGAATCCGCGCTCGAAATTCGCGAACTGCACCGGCAGCTCCCACTGCGGGGTGCTGTGGTCGAGGTACGGCGTCACGGTCTTGCCGTCGGTGCTCACCGAGTACAGTGCGCCATGCATGTCGTTGACGAACATCCGCCTCGTGCCTGGCTCGTACGACATCAGCATCGGGCGAGCAGGTAGCCCGTTCACCTCTGGAAGCGTGGCGAACTCGACGAAGTTGACCTTGATCACGCCGTCGTCGGCCGGAATCGGATTCGGGAACGGATCTCGCGTGCCATTCGGCCCGAGCGGCTGCGGACCTCGTCCCCGCGTAGGTGGTGTCGGCGGCTGAGGTTGCGGTTGCTGCGCCCAGGCGGAAGTCGAGATCAGCACCGCCACGAACAGTGCGCGCCTTATGGTTGACATCACGGTTCGACGACCTCGTAGAAATTCCGGACGCGGCTCTCGAGCATCGGCACGACCTTGCCGAGGATGTTCTCCTTGAACGCATCCGTTGCCTGGTGCGCCTTGTATCCGTCCTCATTGACGTACTGCTCGTAGAGCAGCAGCTTGCGCGGATCCTCCGGCGACTGGTTCACCATGTAGAGCCGGCAACCCGGTTCTGCGCGCGACAGGGGGATCATCTTCTTCAAGATCTCGATGATCTCCTTCTCTTTACCCTCCTTTGCGTAATACTCCGCGGCGACGACGTACATTTCTTATCTCCTCTCAATTCGGTTGCGTAACGTGCCTATACCCTCGATTTCGAACTCGACGACGTCTCCAGGCTGGAGCCATCGATCGAGCTCGAGCCCGCTGCCGCCGGTCGTGGTGCCCGACCCCCACAGCTCACCGGGATAAATCGTCTCGTTCTGCGAGACGTGGACGATCAGATCCTCGAACGAAAACTGCCGCCCGCCGCTCGTCGAGTCGGTCCAGACTTCGCCGTTCACACGGGCTACCATCCGAAGGTTGGTGACATCGAGCTCGTCGGCTGTCACCAGATACGGCCCGATCGTGTTGCCCGTATCGAAATCTTTGCCCTTGCTCGGGCCCATGCCGAGCGGGCCTTCCCTCATCTGCTGATCCCGCGCGCTCCAGTCGTTCCAGATGGTGTAGCCGGCGATATGCCTTCGCGCATCCTTCTTCGAGATGTTCTTCCCGCGGCGGCCGATGACCATCGCAAGCTCGAGCTCGAAGTCGAACTTCTCACAGTATTCCGGCCATTCGATGACCGCGTCGGGTCCCGACACAGTGTCGGGATCGCCTTTGTAGTAGGCCGGCACTTCGTACCACACTGGCGGGATCTGAGGACGTCCGAGTGCCCTGCCCGCGGTGAGCATGTGCCCTTCGAACGTCAGAAAATCACGGATCACCCTCGGGCGCGTGATGGGTGCAAGCAGCCGAACTTCGTTGAGCGCATAGCTGGTACGTGCCCCGAATGCCTCCTCGAGTTCCTGCTGCAGCTTCGATTGCCTGATGCGCCGCATTGCGCCCCAACTCCCCGGTCCCGATGAAGGCGACCATGTCGGGAGGAAACAACATGGCTGCGAGACGCTGCGCGTCGCTGCCCGGATCTGCACGGTCGAGGTGGGCAGCGTAGGCTGCCGCGAAATCGATGAGCCTTCCGTCAATCGCGGCCCCGATGCGGCAGAGCGGACCCGCGGGAGTCGGGACTTCAAAGGTCGCAAGCTTCAACGCGGAAATCTTACCCCATCGTGATGAACGCTGCGGATCATCCGGCAATGCCGGTTCGCCTGGTAGAGAGACGAGAACACGATGAAGCCTTTGACCTATACCATTCGGACGTTATGGCGAACTGATGCTCGACTGACGGGCGTGGGTCTCGCCATGCTTGCGCTGCTCGCCGTGACCGGCGTGGCGCTCGTAGCCGACCCGCGGCAGATTGGCGGCACCTGCATGGATGAAGCCGGCGAAGTTCTCGGCCTCCATCGCCATCTACACGCTCACGCTCGCCTGGGTCCACACGTATTTGCCTGAGTGGCGAAAGACGCGGCGGATCGTGAGCTGGGTATCGACGATCGTCTTTATCCTCGAGATCGTCATCATCGATCTGCAGGCATGGCGCGGGACCACCAGCCACTTCAACGTCGGCACCGTCTTCGACGGTGTGATGTTCAGCATGATGGGGCTGGCCATTGTGGTGCAGACGCTGACGGCCGTTGCGGTCGCCGTCCCTGTGGTGCTGGCGGCGATTTACAGCGCTATCGTCGCGCTGAGGTTCTTCGGCGCGCAAGGCGGGTTCTCGTCACTCGCTGACGTAGCCCTGCTGTTCAGCAATCCGTGGATGCTGCTGGCGGGTTGGATTCATTATCTGGCGTTCGATCTCCTGATCGGAACCTGGGAAGCGCGGGACGTCCGCGATCGGGGAATTCCGCACTTGCTCGTGCTTCCCTGTTTGACTGGCACCTTTCTGTTTGGTCCCGCAGGCTGGTTGCTGTACCTGGGCGTGCGGTCAATGTATGGACGCGCTATGCAACCTCAGTTGCAGGCCGGCGTTTGAGGTACTGCAGAATGAAATCATCCTGCTGAACAAGTAGCGTGTTAGCATCCTCCTCATCGAGGAGGATGTATGAATCGACGGGGAACTTGGCTGACGCTGCTGCGAGTCGTTCTCGTAATTATGCTCGTATGTGCCTCCGCTCAAGCGCAGACACCGGTGCCGGGCCGCCCGCAGCACGCGATTCTTCTGGTCATCGACGGACTCAGCTACCTCGCGCCGGAGCGGGTCGACATGCCCAACCTCAAGGCGCTGATGGCGCGGGGCGCATACTTCCGCGAATCCTACAGCGTCGTCCCGCAGCACCCGCATAGCGGCGAGTGGGCGGAGAATTACGACTCCTCGATCCCCAACCCGATTCTCGTGTCGGGAACGATTTTCCTGAAGCCTCGACAGCAGTTCGTGCAAAGCGCCTTCTTCCCTCTTGGGTTCACGGCGCACATCGCCAACGAACTGACCTACAAGGCCATCAACGGAGATTTTCATTTCACCTTTCAGGCCGGGGGAAACGAGTTTCACAAGGCGCACGACAACAAACGGGTCGATGACGACGAGAACATGTTCTGGACGCTGACGGTGCTGCGCCGCTGGAAGCCCGTGTACATGCGCGTGCACCTTCAGGATACCGGAGCGATGGGCGGCCGCAGCCGGCCGAACATCTGGGCGGAAAACTCGCCCTATCGACAAGCCCTCGCCAAGGCCGACGCTCATCTCGGCACACTCATCGAAGAGCTGAAGAAGCTCGGGATGTTCGACAGCACGCTGATCTTCGTGACGGGCGACCACGGCCAGACCGTCGAAGGTGGCCACCCGCCGTTCGCGCAGGATGCCTGGCCGATGCCGGTCGTGGTTGCGGGACCTGGAGTGAAGGCCGGCGGACGCTTCCCTTACTCGGAACAGATCGATATCGTTCCAACACTCACGTATCTGATGGGCGTGAAGCCTCCAGACAACGCGATGGGCCGCATCATGGCCGAAGCCCTGGTGAACCCGCCGGCGAACGTGCCGCCTCGACAGCAGCGCCTGAAGGAACTGAACCTCGTCCTCCTCGAGCACGATCAGAAATTGAGCAGGCTCCGCGAAGCAGCAAAATCGAATCCTTCGCTGCAAGCGGTCCTGACCGACGTCGAGCAGAATTTTTACGACGTGGAGAAGATCCTCCATTGGCACAAGCTCGGCACCGTGGACAAGCTGATCGCACACAACCGTGAGGTGCTGAAGCGGATACCCGCCTCTGTTCATTAGAGGCGACCCTCAATTTTCAGGCGTGCCGCAGCTTCGCGATCACATTAAGCCCGGAGTGCGTGTGCTGTTTGTCGGGATCAACCCCGGCATTCGCTCCGCACAGACCGGCCATCATTTCGCCGGCTATTCGAACCGGTTCTGGAAGCTGCTCTCCGAATCGAGGCTCGTTCCAGAGCCCATCGATTGGCGGTCGGACCAGCGCCTCCCGGATTGGGGCTTTGGCATCACCAACCTCGTCGCGCGCGAAACCCCGGGCATCGACACGCTGCGACTCGAGGAGTGCCTCGCCGGCATTGCGGCGCTGCGGCGCAAAGTCCGCCGGTTCAAGCCCCGGATCGTCGCGTTTGTCGGCGTCTCCGTCTACCGGTGGGTCTTCCCGACCAGGCATCCGGTGAGACTCGGCGCGCAGCAGGAGCGGTTCGAGGATGCCGAAGTGTTCGTCCTTCCGAACCCCAGCGGCCGGAACGCGAATTTTTCCTATGCTGAAATGCTGGCCGCCTTTCGAACCCTCCGTCGTAGACTGTCATAGGCAGGACTCAACTCCTGCGCTACCGATAGTCGCGCGCAAACCGCGGCTCGCAGGACAACACCAGTAGCGCAGGGCTTCAGCCCTGCCGGTAAGACATCACCGGTAGCGCAGGGCTTCAGCCCTGCCAATTCGGAGGCAAACACAAATGCGACTGCTTGCCCGTCTGGTTCTGATGATCGCGATAGCCGCCCCGTTTTCCACTGGCTCGGCATGGGCCCAGGCCCAGGAGCGAACCATTTACGCAGGCGTTGTCGACAAATCCGACGCACCAGTGACGGGGCTGGCGGCAAAGGAATTCACCGTCCGCGAAGATGACGTAGCGCGCGAGGTGTTGCGCGTGTCCACAGCGACCGAGCCGCTGCAAATCGCATTGCTCGTGGACACGAGCGCCGCGATCGACCCGAACCTCCTCGATCTTCGGACAGGGCTGCTCGCCTTCATCAAACAGATGGCAGGCAAGAACGACATTGCGTTGATCGGTCTGGGAGAGCGTCCGACGGTGCTCGTCGACTACACGCGAGACGTGGCACGGCTGGAGAAAGGACTCGGCCTCGTCTTCGCGCGCCCCGGAAGCGGGACATACATCCTCGAGGCGATCATCGAGGCCAGCAACGGCCTGCAACGCCGGAAGGCCGCGCGGCCCACGATTGTCCTCGTCGCTTCACGCGGGCCCGAGTTCAGCGAGCAGCACCACGACCACGTTCTCGATCAGCTTCGCGAGTCTGGCGCTTCACTGCATTCGCTCATGTTGACAAAACCGGGCGCCGTCCGCACCGATCGGCCGGCTCAGGAGCTCGAGATGACGCTGGCAGACGGGACGAAGATGACCGGTGGACGGCGGGACGACCTGCTCACCAGTATGGCGATCTCCGACCGGCTGATATCAATCGGAAACGAGCTCAACAGCCAGTATCAGATCACGTACGCGCGGCCACCAAAGCTGATACCGCCGAAGACCCTCGAGGTCGAAGTCAAGCGACCGGACGTCACAGTCCGATCGCGGATGTGGCCATGAAGGCGAGAACGGCGGCGGCGGCGCCGGCAATGGCATCCGCTGCGTAGTGGTATCGACCGACAACGCTGCCAATCGCGATGCTGACGGCGATCCATCCCAACACACCTCCGGCGACAGGCACATGACTTCCGACGGCAAGGGCGGTCGCCAGGGATGCTGCCGTGTGTCCGCTGGGGAACGTATTCCACTGAATGCTGGCGCGATCGAGGATTCGAAGGTTGAGCAACCGAACCATCGACCGCCCGGGGATTGGCGGCTCGATCGCGCGAGGAGCACGGGTCGGGAACCATGGGAGGAGGCCGTAACACGCGAAGGACGCCAGAAACACTGTCGACCAGAACGCGTCTGTGGCTCCCTCATGTCCCGCAGAGATGAGCCAGACATATCCCGCAGGCACAACTGCGTAGCAAAGGAGATAAGACACCTCGAAGTATTCGAGAAGCCATCGAGACGCCTTCGTCGCGAACAGCTCGAGGCCGCGGCGCCCGAATAACATTCTGTCGAATTCGAGAAGCCGTTGTTCGAGCCGGCCATTGGGGACACGAACCAGAAGAGCCGGCAACCAGTAAGCCGTCAGGAGATAAACCAGAGGCATGATGTGCGGCATGCCCACAAAAAAGACCGAGGCAAGTATGAGAAGGGCGATGCCCGCGGGCATGAGCCTCCACCGCAGAATGCCCATCCCCGCCAGATACGCGAAGTACAGAGCCGCAACCGCTATCGCCATAGGATATGCGTGAAACGCACCTCGAGCGGGGGCAGGGCCATGCGGCCCTGCGACTGAAAAAACATGACTAGAGAGCAGTTTTCCACGCTTGTCAACCAGGCGCTCGAAACCATTCCACGGCGATTCCGCGACGCCATGAACAATGTGGCTGTCGTCGTGGAGGATGAGCCCTCACCGGAGTTGCTGGCCGAAATGGGCATGGACGAGGGCGACACGCTCTTCGGCCTTTATCACGGCACTCCCCTGACCCGCCGTGATTTCAGTTACGGGAACACGCTGCCTGACCGGATTTCGATTTACCAGTTTCCGATCGAGGACGCATGCCAGGACGAGGATGAGATCCGACAGTGCGTAGCCGAAACCGTCATCCACGAGTTCGGCCACTATTTCGGGCTGAGCGAAGAAGAGATCGAGGAGATCGAAGAACGCTACTGGCGGAAGTCTGCCGGGTCCTGATCGCCGTGCTCGCGACGTGAGGACTCTGTCTCAATTGCCGGGACCATTCACCTCCAGACAGATTGTGTTCAAGCGGTAGTAGAGGGTATCGACAAACGCTCCCGCCTCTACGCGTGCAAACAAGGGAGCTGACGTCGTGCTGATGACCCGCATGCGTCTTTCTGGCGGCTCCAACCAGTCGAGCAGCTGATGCTGGTCGGCATATGACAACGCATCGACATCGTTGAGGATCAGCGTTCCCACCTGGGTGACTTCCGGCAGGCTCAACTGTCGACCGGGTGACCATGCCACAAGCGGCTCGCGGAGATCCAGCAACCGCTTCTCCAGCGGACGCCACATCTCACGATCGACACCGATGAGGAGCAGATTCACCCGCGGCAGTGACCTCAGCAAGGCGACGACGTCCGCTGCCTGCCATAACTGCCAATCTGCTGGTGTGGTTGATATGCGATCGACAGGGCCGGCGGCCCGCATCGTGAAAGAGACGGCCGGTGAGGGGTTCCACATGAGATTTCTCCCCGAGACAACCGCGCGCAAGTCTACGGGCGTTTCGTCGAGGTAGGCCATCGGGATTATGGTGAGAGTGCCCTAGGGAAGATCCCTAACCGGCAGCCCACTCAGTCAGGCATTGTGCAACCATCCCTGCAGGATGGCGTACTTCACAATTTCGATCCGACCTTTGAGATCGAGCTTTCGCATGGCATTCGCCTTGTGCGCCTCGACTGTCTTGACGCTCAGGGCGAGTCGTGCGGCAATCTCTTTGTTGCTGTAGCCTGCCGCGATCTGCCGCAGCACTTCGGCCTCGCGTTCACTGAGGGTCGCGGTCGATTTGGCCGTCTTGTGAGTGTCGTACGAAAGAAATCGTGACGTCACACGCGCAGTGAGCGTCGAATCAATGTACTGGCCGCCAGCAGCGACGGCACGGATCGCCTGGATCAATTCGGCCGGCGGGCTTTGCTTCAGGACATAACCCGATGCCCCCGCTCGGAGCAGTTCCTGCAGATAGGCGTCGTCGGCGTGCCGCGTCAGGATGACGATCGCCGCGTTCCGCCGAACCTGCTTCAGTTTTCGCGTGGCGACCAGGCCGTTCATGCCGGGCATCGAAATATCCATCACGATCACGTCGGGCCCGCACTCGGTCGCCTGTTTGACGGCGTTGTTTCCATCACTTGCTTCCGACACGACCTCCATGTCCTGCTGGCTGTCGATCAGAAGCTTCAGCCCATGTCGGACCGTGACGTGATCGTCGGCGAGAAGAATGCGGATGGGAATGCGTGCATCACTCATGACCCACTCTATCCTCAACGGGAGAGCCGGCCATTCGTACCAGTATGGTCGTGCCTCGGCCAATCGTCGACTCGACTTGCAGCGTGGCCCCCACCAACGCGGCCCGCTCCTGCATTCCGACCAGGCCGAATCCCTCGCCGGCGCCCGTCTCACTCTCGGAGTCAAATCCTACGCCGTCATCCTCGATAATCAAGGTCACACAATCAGATCGTCTTTCGAGCATGACGTCGACGTTCCTGGCACGCGAATGCTTGGCGACGTTGTTGAGCGCCTCCTGAGCAATGCGGTACAGCGTGGTTTCGGCGTCCGGAGCGAGGCGATCGTCAAGAAGACCTTGAGTGTGCAGGCCGGCAGAGATTCCGTAACGCTTCGACCAGTCCTGGACGTAGTTTGCCAGGGCCGCCCGCAGACCGAGATCGTCGAGCGCCGTCGGCCTGAGCTGCCAGACGAGATGATCGACGTCGCGGTCGAGCTGCTGCGACACCGCTTCTAACGCAGAAAGCTCCTTGCTCAACTCCGGTTGTGTCGCGCACATCTCCCTGAGGGCGCCGATCGTCCGGCCCAGAGCAGTCAGCTGCTCGCCAAGCTGATCGTGCATCTCGCGAGCGATGCGCCGTCGCTCATCCTCCTGAGCAAAGACGAGGCGCGCGAGCAGCTCCCTGTGCGATCGCTCCGCCTCGGCCTTCCGGCGATCGGTCAGATCGAAATGCGTGCCGACGATCCGGACCACCGGCCCGCCCGGATCGCGGCGGACCGGGAAGCCTCGTGACAGAACATCGACGTAATGACCATCTTTATGCCGAAGTCGAAATTCCGCTTCGTACATGCGCTCGCCGTGCGCAACCGCTTCGTTCGCCTGATCGGCGCGCGACCGGTCGTCGGGATGCACCAGACGCTCCCAGGCACTCACATTTGGCTCGATTTCGTCGTCCGTATAGCCGAGCATCTTCTTCCACCGCAGGGAGTACACAACGGCGTTCGTTTCGAGATTCCAGTCCCACACGCCTTCTTGCGCGCCGGCGACAGCCAGCGTGAGCCGCTCCTCGCTCTCGCGCAGAGCCGCCTCGGCTCTCTTGCGCTCGGTGATATCGCGAACGACTATCTGGATCGTCGGCAACGTCGCCGCCTTCGATGAAACTGCCGACGACCTCCACATCAGTGGAGGTGCCATCGTCTCTGACGACCTTTTCTTCGAAGGGCAGGACCGGCGCGCCCGATGCCAGGCGTCGGACAAAATCGGACACGAGCCCATGACTCTCGGCGCGAAAGATCTCGGCGAGTGGTTTGCCGACGACCTGTTCCGGTTCACTCGCACCGAGCAGTCGCAGTGCCGCCGGGTTCAGAAACACGATCCTCGCGTCCTGACTGAGAAGAATGCCGTCTGGCGACAGCTCGACCAACTGTCGAAAACGATCAGGACCGGGCATTGAAGGAGTCTACCGCCAGCTTTACAGCCAGGGCAATTTGCTGCTCCTGGGGTCCAGCCTTTCGCACGCCTTCGTGATGCCCACAAGCAGATCGCGTTCGCGACATGGCCGAGATCAGGTCGCCGGTTGGAGCTGGGGCGTATCTGGTGACGACAGGGTCAAGCAGCGCATCGGAGTACGCTCCGCCGTTGATCGGCAGAGCGTACTCCGACATGAGTGACATCTCAGAACACGTATTTCAACCCGAGCTGGATCTGCCGCGAGTCCATCCGCGTGCTGGTGATGACGCCATAATTCGGCGTGCCGAGCTGCGAGCCGGGCTGACCCCAGATCGGCACGTTCGGCAGATTGAACACTTCGACGCGGAACTCCAGGTGATCGTCGGCAGATCTGGAAGTTCTTGTTGAACGACATGTCGAAGCTCTTGATGCCGGGCCCCACGACCGTATTCCGCTTCACCGTTCCATAGCGGAACCCGGTTCCGTACTCCGGATTGCGGTCGACGAATGCGCTCGTATTGAAGTAACGCGTCCGGCTCCGCTCGCTCGCCGGCAGCTGCCAATCCGGGCTGCCGGGTGCGGGGTCCGGGTAACACATGCCGCCGCCGTTCTGCACGGTGCCCGTGCTGCAGCTCAACGTGAACGGGAACCCATCCTGCAGCGTCAGGATGCCGCCGAGCTGCCAGCCGCCGAGCACGAAGTCGACGACGCCCCCGCGATTCAGGTAACGCCTGTCCTGGCCGAACGGCAATTCCCAGATCCACGACGTCGTCCAGCGCTTGCGGAAATCGAAGGCCGACGGCCCGGTCTCGAGCTCGAGGTCGTAGTTGTTCGACGGCGTGAGCGGGTCTCCGACGGAGGTGCGGACA
Organism: Vicinamibacterales bacterium; assembly: GCA_963775345.1. Classification (GTDB taxonomy): domain Bacteria; phylum Acidobacteriota; class Vicinamibacteria; order Vicinamibacterales; family JAMQPK01; genus JAMQPK01. The sequence goes on along the minus strand of CAVZIS010000006.1, from coordinate 131,898 downwards.
CCGCTTCCGTTGTCGATCGATTTCCCGTAGGAGAACGAGCTCAGGAAGCTGATGCCGTGCGAGAACCGCTTCTGCGCCTTGAGATAGAGCGCGTTGTACTTCGAGTGGCTCGGCGCGTTCATCACCTGCATGCCGCCCAGATCGGGAAACGGCCGTGAGAGGTTGGTGTTCGCCAGCGCGCTCGGCTCGGTGTTGTTGTAGGTCTGGAGGCGGCGAAGGTGCACGCCCGCCGATCCGAAGTAGGTGACCTCGGCCGATATCGAACCCGGCAGCTCCCGCTGGAATCCCAGCGACCACTGCCCGACGTAGGACGAAGGCATGTCGTATTCGGCCGCGAGGATGAACGTCGGCGATCCCGTGCGCGCGAACGGCTGCTCGAAGCTGAGATTCGGCCGGAAGGTCTCGGCCGGCTCGCTGTTGCGAATGGTGAACGGCGCGTTGCGCACGATGTCGAACACGGCGTTGCCGATGTCTCGCACGTAATAGATGCCGCCGCCGGCGCGGACAACCGTCTTGGGATTGACCGACCACGCGAGGCCCAGCCGTGGGGCGAAATCGTTGTAGTCGGGCTTGTAGGCGCCGCGGCCGAAGCGGCCGTCGCGCACGTATGGAATGTTCGAGGCGAGCTGGAACGGCGGGTTGCCTTCATACGGATCGCCGGTTCCCGTCCGCACGAAGACCGGATAGCTAGAGTTGTCCCACCTGTAATCGATGTTGACGATCTTGTCGTACTTGTCAGTGAACGGCTGGTCGTATTCCCACCGCAGGCCGTAGTCGAGCGTGAGGTTCGGCGTCACTTTCCAGTTGTCCTGGATGTAGACCGCGTAGTAGTTCGAGCGGAAGTCCGCGATAGGGGCGCCGACCTGCGACTCGGCGTTGTTGAAGTGTCCCAGCAGGAAGTCCGCGAACGCCGCGCCGCCCCGCTGCGCCGCCGGCAGCAGCGGTTGCCGCGTATAGCGGCCGTCGAAATTGAACCGGCCGCGCGTGACGACGCCGCCGATTTGATCGTACAGGACGCGCCGGAGCTCGCCGCCGAACTTCACCGAATGTTCGCCGAGAATCCACGAGAAGTTGTCGACGAACTGAATCGTCTTGTCGTCGTTGATGAACGGTGCGTCGCTCTCCTCGCCGAGGCCGGAGAGGCCGGTCACGCCGATGTTCGGCACGCCCCAGTAGAGCGGGTTGTCGCTCGGGATGTTGATGCCCAGCTCCTTGACGACGTTCTCCACATTCGCGCGCGGCGAAATGTGGGCGTTCTTCAACTGCCCGTATCCGATCCGCAGGTCGTTGAGCTTGTTCGTGCCGATCGTCTGCGTGTTGCCGAGCACCATCTGCTGCACGTCGGTGTCGGTGTTGCTCCCCATGTCCGGAATGGCGAACGGGATCGTATCCGAGCTCGTGAGAAATGCTGTGGCGGAAGAACCAGTTCATCGTCGCGCTCTGGGTGTAATCGAAGCGATACGTGTACTGGTCCGAGTCGACTTCGCGCGCCTCGTTGTTGACGTAGTTCGCGCCGGTCCGCTCCTGCTCGGGAGTCGGGTAGTAGTCGACCAGCTTCCTCGAGGCCGGGTGAATGCGGTTGGCAGGAATCTTGTTGTCGGGGAACGCGGTCGGCGCCCGGACGACGTTTCCGGCCGCATCGAACACCGCCGTCGCCGGATCGTAGATGACGATGAGGTTCCCACTCGCGTCGCGCAGGTTCGAGAAATCGCCGGTGCGCCAGGCGGTCAGCGGAAGCGACGCGTTCGACGTCAGCGACTTCTTCTCGCGCAGCCCTTCCCAGTTGAACATGAAGAACAGCTTGTTGCTGATGACCGGACCGCCCACGGTCGTCCCGTACTGGTTGCGCGTAAAAGGCGGAATGGGCTTGTCCTGCGGATCGAAGAAGTTCTTCGCGTCCATCTTCGCATTGCGCACGAACTCGAACACGGTTCCATGGAACGCGTTCGTCCCCGATTTCGTGCTCGCGTTGATCTGCGCGACGGCGCGGCCGAACTCGGCGCCGAAGATGCCCGACTCGACCTTGAACTCCTCGAGCGCGTCAACCGAGGGCAGCAGCATGTAGCTGTTGAAGTTCAGGTCGGTGTTCTCGATGCCGTCGAGCGAATAGTGGTTGAAGTGGATGCGCTGGCCGGCGACGTTCAGCGAAAAGCTGTTGCGCTGACCGCCCATTCGCTGCTGCCCCTGGGCCGACGCGGGCCCGTTGGTCGTGGCGCCGGGAATCAGCGATGCCAGCTGCAGGTAGTTGCGGCCGTTGAGCGGCAGCTCGACGATGCTGCGGTTCTCGATGACGGTGCCGATCGAGGCATTTTCCGTCTGAATCACGGGCGTGTCCGCCACAACACTGACGACGTCAGTCAGCTGGCCGATTGCGAGCGTGAACGGGAAGCGGTTCGCGCTGCCCACCTGCACGTTGATGTTCGTTTGCTCGGCCGTCGAGAACCCTTCCAGCTCGACCTTCAGCGAGTAGGTGCCGGGCGGCACGGCCGGAAACACGTACACGCCAGCCTCGTTGCTCTGGGTCAGGCGGATGGCGTTGGTGGCGGCGTTCGTCAGCGTCACCCTGACGCCGGGAAGGACTGAGCCGCTCGAGTCGGTGACAAGCCCGCTGATTTCACCGGAGGGGTCTGCGCAGACACCGGGAAAGCGAGCGCCGCAAGAAGAATGACAAACATCACCTTGCAACGCATGAGAATCCTCCATAGGAGGCGTGAGGGCGTCGGTTGAAGTGTCTGAGAAGGCGAGAGCGCAGGGCTGAGGGCTGAGGGCTGTAAGCCCTCGACCCTCAGCCCTCAGCCCTGTGAGGCTCTACAGCTTTTCGAGTGTTCCCGCTTTTGCTGCACGAACGATATTTTCCGCCGCGCGGAATGCCAGCGCCTGAATCGTCATCGTCGGATGGTTGCGTCCGCCGGTGACGAGATTGCTTCCATCAACGACGAACAAGTTCGGCACCTCGTGTGCACGATGGAACTTGTTCACGACCGAGGTCTTCGGGTCGTTGCCCATCCGGCATGTGCCCCGGTTGTGCGCGCCGCCACGGCTGTCGTTGACCTGACCAGCCCAGACCTTCTTCGCGCCTGCAGCTTCGAGAACCTCGAGTGACTTCTGCCTGAAGAACTCCATGTTCTTGATGTCGTCGGGATGACTCTGGGAAGTGATACGCATCGCCGGCAGGCCCCAGGCGTCCTTCAGGTCCGGATCGAGATCCACTCGATTGGTCGCGAGCGGCATCTGCGTGACGAAGCACGTTACGGTCATCTTGTGGTTGGCTTCTTCTTTCAGCGCCTTCTTGTACGCCGCCCCCCAGCGCGGACTCCCCGGCTGCAGCCCGCCCATGCCGAAATCGATTGGAGTCGTATGGCCACGTGCGGTCAAGCCGCCCGCCGCCATAGAAGCCTCGCTTCGGGTCGCTGTGAACCCAGTCGAGAATGCCGGCGGCGGAAATCATGCCCTTGTATTCGTTCAGCGGGTGCTCGAACAGACCGCTCGCGCCACCGCCCCCGCCAAGCATCAGATAGCGTCCGACGATGCCGTTCGAGTTCGCGAGGCCGTTGGGGAAGCGGGCCGACGTCGAGAGCAGCAGCAAGCGCGCACTCTCCGAGGCGTTCGCTGACAACACGACCGCCTTGGCGCGCTGTTGCACTTCACGCTTCTGGGCATCGAAATAGATGACGCCCGTGACCTTGCCGTTGGCGTCAACCGAGATCTCGCGCACGTACGAGTTCGCCCGGATCTCACATCGACCTGTCTTCTCGGCAATCGGAATCATTGTCACCGCCGAGCTCGACCGCGCACGCACGTGGCATCCGAAACCGGAGCACATGCCGCAATGCACGCATGCGGCGCGGCCCATGTACGGCTCGGAAATAATCGCCATCGGGCTCGGGACAGAGGTCAACCCGAGTTTCGCAGCCGCAACCTCGAACAACGCACCCGAACTCTTGAGCGGCAGCGGCGCAACGGGATATGGCTTCGACATCGGCGCAAAAAACGGGGAATCGACGCGGAGACCCGAGATGCCCATCTCCCATTCGGCCTGCGTGTAGTACGGCTCCAGCTCTTCATACGTGATCGGCCAGTCCGCCATGCCGGTGCCTGACGGGATCGTCTGATCGTGCGGAGAGCTTCGCGGAACTCGTACGGCAGGTGGCGCCAGCTGCTGCCTCCGTAGGTGACCGTTCCGCCACCGACGACGCAACCATAGCTGTGGTTGCCGGGGACCGCTTTGTCCTTCTCGGTCCGGCGGAAGGTGTTCGGCTGTCGCCCGCCGGGGTCGCTCATCAGCCGGTCTTCCGGGCTCGGGTTGTCGTTCAACCACTCGTCCTTGGTGTAATCCTGCTCGTGTCCGTACTTGCCCCACCCTCCCTGTTCGAGGACGACGACCGAAAATCCTGCCACCGACAGCTGCTTGGCCATGATGCCACCGGCAGCCCCGGAACCGATGACGACGAAATCAACCTCGGTTGACGGCGTGAATTGTCTCATTGGCATTCTCCAGTTTCAGCGCCTATCGGCGGCGGGGTTGCGGTTTCGCATCGTAATAACCGAACGGTGGCTTGAACTCGAGCGAGTCGTCGAACCCAATCAGCTTGAAGCCGACCTTGTTGTGATTGCCGCCGTGAATCGGGTTTGCGAAGAAACCAATGACCGTGTGATTCCGAACGGTGTTGAAGAACGGGCTCTTTTCGATGGCCGTCAGCAATTTGAATCTGCTGCGGCCGAGTTGAGCGCCGAGAATTTCGGCGCGCTCGGGAACATCTCCTTCGTCTTCGCCTGAAGATCCTTCAAGCCCTGAATATAAATGGGCCTTGTATCGCGCGCGAATGTCACCAACGCGCGGTCGATGAAGAACACGACTCGCGCCTCATGCGCGCCAGGCGTGTCGTCGGTCGGAATGATCTGCGAGGCCATCGCATCGATGTCGGCGGCCTGCTCCTCGGTGAAGAATCCAAGCCGCGGCGTCGTCGTCCACTTGGCCGCTGCCTGTTGTGCGTACTCTTCAGCCTCGAGAATGCCAGAGTAATTGGACAGCAGCCAGACGGTGCTGAGACCGGTGACTCCGGAAACGGAATCAACGAGAAACGCGCGTCGTGACTTTCCTTCGTTACTCATGCGATCTCCCTTCAGCGTTTGGCGTACTTCGTCACCCCTCGCAGGGTGTTTTCCGCCGCATACAAGTTGCCTGCCGGGTCGGCGACGATCCCTTCACCGGCGGCGCCATCCGGATTCTCGGTCTGATGGCCGGGAACAAACAGCGTCACCTTGCCATCCCTCGCGCTGCCGATACGAATCCCCTTCTTCAAGCCCGGGTTATTGGCCGCGCTCGAGTCTGCGTCGATGACATACAGTCTATCGTCTTTGTCGATGTAAAGGCCGCTCGGACGGCCAAATTGCTTCCACTCGTCGATGAATTTACCGCTCGGCATCGAATATCTGCAGCCGCCCGTTTCCGCGATCGCCGACAAACAGCCGTCCCCGCGAATCGACCGCCACCGCATGGGCATTTCTGAACTCGCCCGGTCCGGATCCGAGCTTGCCCCACTCGTTGATGAATTTACCGTTTCTCGAAAACCTGATGACGCGCGTCACGTAATCCGGCGGCGCCTTCGGATTCTGGCCGGAATGGCCGTCCACGACGAAGATGTCGCCGTTGGACGCGGTCACCACATCCGAAGGCTCGTTGAAGTGGGCAGGTCCCCCTCCGGCAACGCCGGCAGTTCCGAGCCTCATCAACACCTTGCCGTCCGGAGACAGCTTGATCACCTGGTGCCCCTTCGTGCCGTCCTTGCTGCCCTGCGCATCGGTGACCCAGATGTTGCCGTCTCGATCGACGTGCAGACCGTGCGGAAACACGAACAGCCCTGCGCCGATGCTCTTTGTGGGCCGGCCTGTGGCGAGATCCAGCAGGTGAACGGTCGGCAGGTCCGAGCCGTCGCAGCTGTTGGCACCGCACCGCTCGATCGCCCAGATTTCATTGCGAGGACCGATTTCGATGCCCGCCGTCGATCCCCACGTCCTGTTCTCGGGCAGCGTTCCCCAGTTGCGAACGGCCGGCTGATAAGGGTTCGGAAGGTCCTGACCGGTAGCCGGCTGCTCCTGCGACAACGCGCGGCCCACGGAGAGTGCCACCAGCACGCAGGCTACAAGAACCTTGAATCTCATCGTTTAGAGGCGAATTCCTCCGCTCGTTCTACTCCCCGCGCGCCCCCGATGTCAAGGCGCCGACACCTCAGAACGTAACTCGCGCGCCAATCTGGATGTCGCGGGGCTTCATCACCGTACTGGAGTCGATGTTGGTCCGAGGGACGTTTCGCACGGCGAAACGTTCCCACTTCGTGAATCTGAGGACCGAAGCGCTTAGGCGAGCTTGTCTTTCTTCCCTTCGCGGTGACTATCGATGAACATCCAGATCGACTGGCTCAGTTGAGCGTTTTCGAACGTCTCGCTCCCTGGTGACCGGCCCGGCAGATCGGCGGATGCTTCATCTAGGAACTCGGCCCATCCTTCCAGGACGAGCATGCGGCCCTCGCGTTGCGAGCAGTCGAATATCTCACCGACCTCTCTGTGAGTCAGGTCGAAGTCGTTGATCACCTCGGCGAGCTTCTTGAGGAGACGAATGCGCAAACAAACCTGTGGTCGGCAGGATCACTTGCGGAGCTGGGGAGCTGCCAATTAGTGATAGCCCTATTTATGACGTTTCTATGATTGTCCGTCAAGTGGGATTTGTCGGATTTTGCAGTGTATCAGTAGACGACACGCCGCCGTATCTATTGTTGGTAGCAACAATAGACACTCTGTGTCATTTCAAGGCGGCGCCAACCAGCTCCGCAATCGCGCCAAGCGTGGTCTGAGCGGCGTTCAAACCAAGTCGAAAATCCTTGTCATCAAAGGCAGAGTAGACGTCGCTGGGCTGGTGCCAATGCGGATTCCAGCCCGCTCCTGTATGCATTCCCCGCTCGTTCTCCCGCAGGCTGATCGACGGCGTGAAGCTCATGAACGGAGTCGAGTCGGTGTTGGTCATGTGATTGCCGACCGCCGCCGGATAGTCGCTCGCATACTTCTCGTTCGCTTCGCGGAAGTAGAACGCCAGCTTCATCGCTTCGTCCGCGAATCTCGAGCTGGATTGAAACTCGATGTTCACGTCGGCCTCCGGTCGCTGCTCCGGGTTGAAGGTGCCATCGGCACGAGGCATCCCGTGATCCCAGAGCATCATGTCGTGCTGAATCATTCCAAGCCACCGGGGTTCGGCATAGCGCCGCGAACCCGCCGGATCCTCGAGGCCCTGCAATCCGGCGCGATCCTTCACGTACGCCGCGGCGCCACTCAAGCCGGTCTCTTCGTTGTTCCACAGAACAAATCGAATCGATCGATCTGTCCGGACGTCCGGCCCGTTCAGGATTCGCGCAAGCTCCATGACGAGCGCAGTTCCCGAAGCGTTGTCGTTGGCCGCCTCGCCCCATCCGTGCCCATCCATGTGCGCACCGACGATATACATCTCGTCCGGACGGATGCTCCCGACCTTGGTGCAATACACCTGTTGTCTCGGGCCCGGTGAGGTCGGCTGCGAGTTCAATTCCCGGAGTTTCGGATCCTTCTGAGCGTTGGGATCTGTATTGACGCCGCGCCGGCCTCTGACGCCTCGAGGCCGGCTTCCCCCTTCTATGCGCGCCGCCGGGTTATTGGACCGGGCCGGTGGCGCCGCCAGGCTTTGGCGGCGGCGTGTAGACATAGTGATGCCGTTCGGTCGCGCATCCGTAGCTCTTCAGCTGCGCCTCGATCCAGTCGACGGCGGCGCGATTCCGGTCCGTTCCCTGGCGTCGGTCGCCAAATTGGGTGAGACTCCTGATTGTGGCCTTGTATCGTTCAAGATCGAGTCGGCCGACGAGCTGCATCACCGGATCGTCGGGCGCGACGAACTGACCGGCCGTCAGCGGCGGTTTCTGCGCTGCCGAAAAGGACGGGAACGCCAGCGAAATCAGTAGCGCCTTGACGAAGACGGCGAGCCGGTTCCGCATGCGTACTCCTCGCTGATTTTCTTTCAAAGGGCGTGAGCGTTTGAAGTATAGGCACGAAACGTCTTGAAAATGTCGAAATCCCCGCCGATGGAAACCATGCCTGCAGCCCCCGTCATGCCCGACTGGCTGGACCCCATGGCCGCTACGCTGACACAGGAGCGCTTCAGTGGAGCAGAGTGGCTGTTCGAGCGCAAGTTCGATGGCATCCGGCTGCTCGCGTACAAACGCGGTGCCGACGTCCAACTGTTCTCGCGGAACAGACTGCCACAACAGCTGCCGGAAGTGGCCCGGGCGATCGAGCGTCTTCCCATCGAAGACGTCATTCTCGACGGCGAGGTCACCTGGGACGGCCGAAGCGCGTATCACGTGTTCGACATCCTGTGGCTGAACGGACGAGTCGTCACGTCTCTGCCGGTCGAAGACCGACGTGCGCTGCTGCACGAGCTGCCTTTTGAGCACCCGTTGCGGCGCGTCGAGCTGCTGGAGGATGAGAAACCATGGGAGCGTGCAAGCCGGGAAGGTTGGGAGGGGGTGATCGCGAAGCGGAGGGGGTCGCCCTACGAGCATCGCCGTTCGAAATACTGGCTGAAGATGAAATGCGAGGCGTCCCAAGAGCTCGTCGTCGGAGGGTTTACCGATCCGCAGGGCGCGCGCGTCGGCCTCGGCGCGTTGCTCGTCGGCTACTACGAGGCAAGTGACTTCGTGTTTGCAGGCAAGATCGGCACCGGCTTCGACACGAAGCTCCTTCTGGAGCTGCGAAAGCGTCTCGACGCCATCGAGCAGCCGGCATCGCCGTTCACGAAGGCGAAAGGCCTGCCGAAGCTCCGGGCGCATTGGGTGCGCCCTGAAATCGTCGTGCAGGTTGCGTTCATCGAGTGGACCGTGCACGGCAAACTGAGACATCCGCGGCTGCTCGGAGTTCGCTTCGACAAGCACCCGCGCGAAGTGATTCGCGGAGCTAGCTGGTAGCCGGTAGCTCGTAACTGTGATTACACATCCCGAGAAAGTACTGTTCCCCGATGACGGGATCACCAAAGGCGATCTGGCCGCCTATTACGAAGCGATGGCGCCCGTCATCCTGCCGCACTTGCGCGGACGGCCGATCACGATGGAACGGTACCCGGCGGGAATCGCTAAGAAGGGGTTCTGGCAAAAGGATGTCTCGAAAGGGTTCCCGGAGTGGCTGCAGCGCGTCGAAGTCCCGAAGAAGGATGGCGTCGTCCATCATCCCATCGTCACCGACACTCGATCGCTGCTCTGGATCACCAATCAGAACACGATCACGCAGCACGTGTGGACGTCACGGATTCCCGATCTTTACTATCCCGACATCTGTGTGTTCGATCTCGATCCGTCGAAGGACGACCCCGCTTCTCTGCGCGCGGCGGCAATCGGGCTGCGCGACCTGCTCGAGGAGCTCGCCCTGCCTTCGTGGATCAAGACATCGGGGTCGAAAGGCTTTCACATCGTCGTTCCCCTCGACGGCAAGACACAAATGGGCCAGGTCGCTCGTTTCGCCAACGCTGTCGGGACGCTGTTGGTGAGCCACGCACCGGAGCACCTCACACAGGAGTTCAATAAAGCCGATCGGCGGGGGCGGATCTATGTCGACACCGGAAGAAACGGCTACAGTGCCACGTTTGCGGCGGCCTATACGGTTCGCGCGAAACGCGGCGCACCCGTTTCTGCGCCATGCACGTGGAACGAGGTCGCCCGCGGCGAAGTGACGCCGGCCTCCCTGACGCTGCGCAACATGCCCGAACGTATCGCAAAGGTAGGCGACGTCTGGGGCGACATGCGGCGCCGCGGCCGTTCGCTCAAACGTCCCATCGAGAAGTTGCGGGTTGTGCTAGCTGGTAGCCGGTAGCCGCTAGCTGGTAGCTGGTAGCTGGTAAGCGGAGTCTACTTGTTCTCGGGATTCGCGCCGGGCGCTGAGCCGCCGAGAAAAAGCCGGCGCCCGTCCGGCAGCGTGAAGTTCCTTCCAACGGCTTTGTTGGTTCCATCCTTGGCCAGGTAGGTTTCGATGATGAGCGCCGTACCGACCGGGATTGTGTATTTGGTCACCCCCATGCGGATGAGCTGGTTGGGGCTTCCCCCTTCGATCATCCAGGTCACGACGGCACCGTCGGGGCCTTTTACATCGACGTGAAACCACGAATGGGGATTGATCATCTCCCACTTGACCAGCGTCCCCTCCAGTTTCAGCGGCTTGTTCACATCGAATTCCGCCGCAAACGCGTGATGCGCGCGCACGGGTCCCGCAGCATATAGCAGGCTGATGCCAGCGAGCAGAAAAGCTGATGTCGTGCGCATTTGAAGCCTCGCTACTTTTCTTCGGCTTTCTCGGTGGCCTTCTCCTGCACTCGCGCGCCGCTCAGAAGGTTCACCATCCCGTAGTTCCCCTCGTGACAGGCGTACTCGTAAATCTGCTCGTCGGTTCGTGTCATTGGAATCGCCGCCGTCCAGTTCCTGGTGAACGTCGCCGGATCGTCGATCGTAAATTCGTACTTGACCGTGTCGGCGCTTGTGCGCGTGAAGCGTTCGATGAGATGCAGCCCTTCGGTGGAACCCCGGAAATTCGCTTTGTCGGTGAAATTGGTGGTGTCGACGACAAGCGTGTCGCCTTCCCACCGGCCGCGCGAATCCCCAAACCACTGGCGGACGTTCTGACCGAGATGCGGACGTCCATCGAGCGGGATGATCCGGGCGTCGTGAATCATCTCGTGCACAATCACGACGTAGCCGGGCGTCTGCAGAATCTGATAATTGTTGTTGTAAGGACCCGGCACCATCGGCAGCCCGCGGGTAATGCACCGCTCCCACAGGCTTCGATCCTCCCACGAGTCGTAGCCGCGCGCGGCGCGGACCGTCGCGCGTTTCTGCCCTTCCGGCGTCAACGCGGGTACCCTTCCGTCGGGCGGGTCGACGACCAGGGCGGTCTGACGCGTCGAGACGACCTTCGTTCCCCGATCCCACCAGAAGTCGTTATAGGCACGAGCCACGTCGGCATCGGTCCCGGCACCATCGCGCCGATCCTGGTTGCCAGTCTTCAGCGTCAGCTTCTCGAGCTCAGCGGCTTCCTCTTCGCTGAGGACCTGCTTTCCTGCCAGCGTCGTCGGTCGCTCGAAAGGCGTAATCGTGGCATTCGACCATATACCTTGCAGGTCAGGGTCCCCCCACGCTGTGCGGGGCAACGGCTGATGCCTGCTTTGGGCCACAACCGTCACGGTAGTGAACGAGCCCAGGGCAATTCCAGCCGCCAGAACACGGAGCGCCAGGGACCGGTATCGCTTACTTGGTCTTCTTGCGAAGATGTCCATACATGAGCTCCTCGACGAACTCCACGCATTTGTATTCCAGGAGCTGCGCGTTCTTGTCGACGCGACGATAGAGCGGCATGCTCATCTTCCAGGGTCGTGTAAAGACCTTCGGATCCTCAATGGTCGCCTCGTACTGAAGGACGTCGCGGCTGACGGGAGTATAGCGCTCGACGACGTGCAGCGCTTCGCTGTGGAAGTTCCCTGCCCTGTCGAACCAGGTCTGATCGTTGAACGCGTTGACATCGACGACCAGCGTATCCCCCTCCCAGCGTCCGCGAGACCAGCCCATCCAGGTGTCGGCCGGGCTTTCTTCCTTGCTGTTCATGTAGATCGTGCGGCTCGCGCTGGCAAACTCGTACGCCACGAGGATGTGCGACGGTGTCTGCACGATCTGAAATGGATAAGGCATGTAGGTGGCGCGCGGCACGCCGGGCATGTAGCACTTGATCTCCGGATCGAGCTTCAGCCAGTTCGCAGCGTTCTCCTTCTTTTTCGCTGCGGCCCACGGCTGGTAAGGAATCTCGTCGCCTTCCACGACGCCGAGGCCGGCCGGCACGCTGAACGCTGCGCCGAGCTCGAGAATCGGTCCCTGCCGCGCCGCATGGCCCTGGATATCCCAGTTGGCCGTGTTGTTGGCCTGCCAAATCCCGTTCAGATCGGGCGTGCCGTCCTTGAAGGGCGACCGAGGAGCCTTGTAGGTCGCAGGGGCCTGGCCCGCGCCCGGGATGACAACCAGCGGGAGCGCCGCAAGCCCGACCGCCACGCCAGCGGCAACCAATGCGCCCTTGATCGGTTTTCGCATCTCAAATCTCCGACGATCGACGATGGACGATGGACGATGGACGATGGACGATGATCGGACCGATCACTTCGGCGCTTGCTGCGGATCGCCCGGGGCGCCGGTTCCCGTGGACCCGATAAACAGCTTTCGGCCGTCGGGAAACGTGATATCCCGGCCGTTGCCTTTCAGGGTTCCATCCTTCGCCTGATAACCGTCGACGATGATCGTCGTGCCGTACGGCAGGGAATTCTTGTTCACGCCGCGCCTGAACAGCGTGTTCGGGGTGCCACCCTCGATCATCCACTGTTCGACGGTCCCGTCGGCCCGCTTCACATCGATGTGAATCCAGGCGTGTGGGTTGATCCACTCGACCTTGGTGACCGTTCCTTCCAGCTTGATCGGTTTCTTCGCGTCGAATTCCGCCGCAAACGCATGATGCGCACGCAGGGGGACCACGGCCCACAGCAGACTCATAACAGCAAGCACAACCATCAGACCTGTTTGCATCTTTCCTCCGTAGCCCGGCTAAAGCCGGGCCCTACTTCGATTCTTCCGCGCGCGCGCCGCTCAGGAGATTCGTCATGCCGTAATTTCCCTCGTGGCATGCGTACTCGAATATCGGTCCTTCAGTCTTTGTCATCGGGATGGCTGCCGTCCACGATTTCGAAAAGGCCGAGGGATCGTCCATGGTGAACTCGTAGTTGATTGTATCGGCATCGGTGCGGGTGAACCGTTCGACGAGTCTCAGGTTCGGGCTCGCGCCCCGGTAGTTCGTCTTGTCGGTGAAATTCGTCGTCGTGACGACAAGCGTATTGCCGTCCCAACGACCCCGGGAGTCGCCCATCCACTGACGAATGTTGGACGGCGCGTGCGGCCGTCCGTCCAGCGGAATGATGCGGACGTCGTGGATCATCTCGACGAGAATCACGACATAGCCGGGCGCCTGCAGAATCTGATAGTTGTTGTTGTAGCCGCTCGGAATCATCGGCGGTCCTGCGGTCGGCCACAGGATGCAACGCTCGGCGAGACCCCGATCCTCGGGACCGTCGGCGGGGCTGCGCCGTCTCGCCGCGACACGCGCGTCGGCCCGCTGCTGCGCCTCGGCGTCAGGGCGGGCACTCGTCCATCGGGCGGATCCACCACCAGCGACGTCCGTCTCGTTTCAACGACCTTTGTCCCGCGATCGTACCAAAACTGATTGTAGGCGCGGCCGAGGTCGGCCTCGGTTCCTCCAGACCTGTTGTCGGCATCGCGCGCCCGGAGGGTCTGGCTTCTCGTACTCGGCGGCTTCCTGTTCGGTGAGAACGGGCTTTCCACTGAACTCGCCCGGCCGTTCGAACGGCGTGATGGTGGCATTCGTCCACAGTCCCTGCAGATCGGGATCTCCCCATGGCGTGCGGTGCGGGCCCTGACCAACGATGCCGGCAGCGGCGCAAGGGTGACAAGCGAGAATCGCGGCGCAGACAACACGCAGCGTCATTTCGACTCCTTCTTGGAGCGGCTTCAGCCGCCCTCTTCTCTTCGGCGCGCGCGCCCGCGAGGGTATTGTACAGACCGTAGTTTCCCTCGTGGCACGCGTGCTCGAACAACGGACCTTGAGGCTCCAGCTTCACCATCGGGAGCTCTGCCGTCCACGGCCGCGTCCAGGTCTTCTCATCTGCGACCGTGAACCTGTAGAGAATTGTATTGTCGTCTGACACGCGTGAACCATTCAGTCACGCGCATGTCCTCAGTGGCGCCCGTAAACGCGAGGCCGGCCATCTGGCCGTCGCCAACGCCCGGGCGCTTGCTGTTGAAATTTCGTGTCTCGACCACCAGCGTATTGCCCTCCCACCGTCCGCGGGAGACCCCGGTCCACTGCCGAACGCTGGCCGGAGGGTGCGGACTCCGTCGAGAGAGATGATGCGGGCATCGTGGATGCGCTCGACCAGAATCATCACGTATCCCGGCGCCTGCACGATCTGATAGTTGCTCATGTAACCCGGCGACAGCATGGGCGGTGCGGTGCCTGCCATGATGATGCAGCGGTCGTCGAAGTCCATGTTCTGAACCCTGTCGAACGGAACCCCTCGCTGTTTCCGCGCCGCCGCCAGCTCGGCGGCCCTCTTGACAGCTTCCTCGCGTCAACGGTGGGATTCGCCCGTCCGGGGGATCGACGATGAGCGACGTTCGCAGATTTCGTGCGAAGGTCGACTGGCTGCGGTTGAGCCCGAACTGCCCCTCGTCGTAGTGCACGTCACCGGGCGTCCCTGCCACCGTCTCGGCAGCTCTCGCTGCAGCCGCCTGCTTTTCAATCTCCGCCATCTCCTCGGGGGTATAGAACTCCTTGGTGACGTTCTTGGGCCGCTGCAGCGGCGTGTAGGTGGAGTTGGTCCAGAATCCCTGAAGGTCCGGCTGGCCGTCTGGCGTGCGCGGCGGAGTATACGGCTTGCCACGCCGCGCCGCGTCGTCGCTTCGAGCCGCAGTCGACGGCTGTTGACCCCAGGCCGGAACGATCACCAGCAGCGCGATCGCAGCCCCCGCGAGTGTGACGTCGAGCATTCGTCGAGCCATGTGTGCTACCTCGGCTGTTTGCGAAGATGGCCGTAGATCAGATCTTCTGCAAATTCCACGCACCTGAACTCCATGAGCTGTGCATTTCTCTCGACGCGACGGTAGAGCGGCATGCTCATCTTCCAGGGCCGTGTGAACGTCTTTGGATCCTCGATGGTGACCTCGTATATGAGTGTATCGGGCTGCGCGCCGTGAATCGCTCCACGACGTGCAGCGCATCGCTGTGAAAATTGCCGGCTCTGTCGAACCACGTCTGACCGTTGAAACCGGTGGTATCGACGACGAGCGTCTCTCCCTCCCATCTTCCGTTCGACCAGCCCATCCAGCTGTCGGCGGGAGCCTCTTTGTGGTCGTCCATGTAGATGGTCCGAACGGCGCCGGCGAACTCGTGAACGACCATGATGTGCTTCTGGCTCTGGAGAATCTGGAAGGGAAACGGCATGTAGGTCGCGCGCGGCACACCCGGCAGATAACACTTGTTCTCCGGATCCAGCTTCAGCCGGTTCGCGATAATTCTCGTTCCTCTTCGCCAGCGCCTCGGGCCTGTAGGGAATCTCGCCTTCGACGACCGCCAGACCCCCGGGAACGGCATTGCTCGCCCCAAGCTCTGATAATCAGCCCGGTGCGGCGGAGTGCGCCTCGATGTCCCAGTTGGCGGTATTGAGGGCCTGCCAGATGCCGTTGAAATTGGGCTTTCCGTCGGCTGGTGCGCGGCGCGCGGTATCTCGACCCCGCGCCAGGCGCCTGGCCGAGCACCGTCGCTACGGCAGGAAGCAGTTCCAGCCGCGATGATGAGAATCGAGCGTGGAAACCGGTGAGGCATCTGAACGGCTTCCCTCCGAGCGGAAGATAGACCCTTCAAATCAGCGTGTCAATTGATTCGGTAGGGGTTAGACTTTCGCTCGGAAGGGACTACCATGAAGCTCGCTGTTGCCGCTGCCATAACGTCTGCCTGGGTATTGAGCGTCGCGTTGGCCGCACAGGATCGGCCGCCGGCATCCGAGACGGTCTTCAAGAACATCCAGGTGCTCAAAGGGATTCCCGTGGACGACTTCATGGACACCATGGGCATCATGTCCGCCGCCCTGGGCTTCGATTGCTCGGAGTGTCAGTACGGGTGCCGGCACCGACACCGTGAAGTGGGAGGCCGACACGCCCAAGAAAGCGGACCGCGCGCAGAATGACGCTGATGGTCGCCGCAATCAATCGCAGCAACTTCAGCGGACGGCAGGTCGTGACCTGCTGGACCTGTCATCGCGGGCGCGATATTCCCGTCACCACGCCGCCGATCGACACGGTGTACGGCGAACCGCTTATGGCCGCTGACGACATCATCGCGGCAGTCGTTTCCAGGAGAGCCGACAGCCGATCAGATTCTCGACAAATATCTGCAGGCGCTTGGCGGCGTCGAGCGGCTGTCCAAAATCACCAGCTATATCGCAACCGGCACGAGCGAGGGCTTCCGCGGATTTGGAGGCGGCGGTCAGGTTCAGATCTTCGCGAAAGCGCCGGATCAGCGCGCCACGATCATCAGGTTTGCCAAAGACATCGGCCGGCAGGATGCCATCCGGGTCTTCGACGGCCGCAACGGATGGGTGTCGGCGCCGCTGGCCGTGGTACCGGAATACGCCCTCGGAGGAAGTGAATTGGACGGCGCCAGGATCGACGCACAGTTATCCTTTCCCGCGCAGATCAGGAAAGTCCTCAGCCAGCTGCGAGTCGGACCGCCTGACAACGATCGACGGGTCGCGACGTGCACGTGGTCCAGGGAAACGGATCGCGGAGTCTCGTCACGACGCTGTATTTCGACAAGGAATCGGGCCTGCTCGTGCAGGATGGTGCGCTTCGGCAGCTCGCCGATTGGCCGCGCGCCGACCCAGGTTGACTTCGCCGACTATCGCGAGGTGCCAGGCGCCGGCATCAAGATGCCGTTCCGCTGGACCTTCGGGTGGCTGACGGACGAGATACCTTCGAGTCTGAAGGAAGTGCGGGTGAACGTGCCCATCGAGGCGGGAGTGTTTGTGAGAAGTAAAAAGTAAGGAAAAAGGAAAAAGGAAAAAGGAAAAAGAAGAAGAAGAAGAAGTCGAGAAGTGAAAAATAGAAAGTTTCTTGCGTGCCTGAGTGTCGTCGCCCTCGCCGCCGCGCCGGTGACGATCGCGGGTCAGTCGAAGCCGTGGACGCCGCCGATGACGCCGGACGGCAGGCCCGATTTGCAAGGCGTCTGGCTGAACATCAGCGCCACTCCGTTGGAGCGACCGAAACAGTTGGAAGGGCGACAGCTCCTGACCGACGAAGAGGTCGCTGAGCTCAAAAAGCGCGCGGCGCGACTGTTCGATATCAACAGCAACAGCGACTTCGCCGGCGGCGACAGCTACTTCCTCGGGCTTCTCGAGAACGCCGATCGGTTCAGGAATCCGAACGCGACCGGCAGCGTCGACCGTGATGGTCGAGAGAGAGATCGAGAATCGCACGTCGCTCATCGTCAACCCGGCGGATGGGCAAGATTCCACCCTCTGACGGCAGAGGGTCAGCAACGGCTCGCGCGAAGCCCCACACCGAACGCGGCCGGGCAAAACCGTGCCGCGGGCCCCGAAGACCTCAGCAATGCGATGCGTTGCATTACCTACGGGATGCCAAGGCTTGGCGTGCAGAACATCAACGCCGCCGGCCCGCTGGGCTATTACCATATTCTGCAGACTCCCGCAGCATCTCGTTCTCTTCCTCGAAGCGATCCACGAGGTGCGCATCATTCCTCTGGACGGACGTCCCCATCTGCCCCAGACAATGCGCCAGTGGACGGGCGACTCGCGCGGCCGTTGGGAGGGCAACACGCTGGTTGCCGAGACCACCAACTTTTCGACGAAAAGCCGATTCATGGGCTCCGCTGAGAACCTTCGCGTCGTGGAACGATTCACGCGCGCCGCCGCCCGACACGCTCGACTACGAAATCACGCTGGAGGATCCCACCACGTGGACCACGACCATGGACCGTCCTGATTCACCTGAAACGGTCTCAGGACAAGATGTACGAGTACGCCTGCCACGAAGGGAATTACCACACGATGGAGGGCATCCTCGGCGCGGCTCGCGCAGACGAAAAGGCCGCGGAGGACGCCGCACGCCAACCGAAATAGTCCGGACCGAAGACGCTGAATTCACGAAGAGCGCGATCACACCAGCGATGGCGACAACTCCAGCAAGTGACCAACAGCGGCTTCGGTGGCAGACGCGAGGTCGATCGACGTGGTGGTGGCTCCTGAGGTCACCCGGACTTTCTGAGTGAGCGACTCCATACTGCTCGTGCCATGCATGAATGGTGTAGGTTCCGGGCGGGACGTTGCCGATCGTGTAGGTGCCGGCGGCGTCGCTCGTCGCAAAATACGGATGGCTGACGACCCCGACAAAGGACGTCATCCATCGGTGCACGTCGCATGCCACGCGCAGCATGATCTCTTCTTCTTTCAACGGAAACTCCTGAACGATCCCGGCGCCTTCGGCTGGCTGACGTTGAAGCCGTTGCTGCGGGCCGAAAGCGCGTGAACGTTGTGGAGCAACTCGTCGCTGTTTCGCACCTGGAGAATCTGCCCGACGCGCGCTCCCACCACACGCGGAACATAGATGCACGCGCGCTGATCGATCGTCACCGAGTCGTCGGGAACAGGCGATGGCGGGAAACGAACCTTGCAGTCGCACGAACACGTTGGCCAGACTGCCGTCCGCGCTTGCGGCGACCAGCTTCCTGAACGGGGCGCTTTCCAGCATTCAGCTTCGCGCACATCGGATCCATGCCCATCCTGATGACGGGATTGCCGGGCAGCTTTCCGTTCAGCCGAATGTGGCCCCTGATCGCGCCGCGCTTGACCGCCTGCGCACTGGCCACAGTCGCGTCTCTGCCCACCGCGGCAACCGCCGCCAGCAGCGCCATCAGGACGATTCGCGCTACTTTTTCGGCGTCGACGGCTCTTCCAGCTTCCACGCCGGCGCCTCCTTCGGCGGGTACCAGTATTGCTGATGGCAGCTTTCGCAGGCTTTTTCGATATGCTCTCCGGCATCGAAGAGACCCTGTGTATTCTTCGAGTTGATGGCGTTCAGCGCCGGCACTGCCGCGTCGTGAAGCGCGTCGACCATCCGCCTCCAGGTCACCGGATCGTCGGCAATCAGTTTCTGCATGGTCTCGGGTTCGAGCTCGATGCGCGGGTTTTCGGATTTTTCTCCCGGTCTCGCAACCAGGCGGCCAGGGACGCGAAGCAGATTCGTCGCCTCGACGAGCTGAATGGCGCTGCGACGAACCGTCGCCCACTCTTCATCGGTCCTCGGCTCCCGCTCTTCGGTCCCGCTGGCGCTGATGATGACCGCGACGGAGTTCCATAGCACGTCGGCTTCCGGATCGATGATCGACGTCATGATGTCCTTGATCGTCGCCGTGGGCCGGTACTCAGACTGCGCTTCCTGCCGGGTCGTGCATGCGTGCGCCGCCAGGAGGGCAAGACCGAAAACAAGAACTGACAGATGGCGTCGCATGTCGGGATCGATACGCGTCCGAAGTGGGACAGCGCTAGCGAACGCCTTCAATGGACGATGGCACCGGTGGCCTTGAGCTGCCAGCGCACGTCACCAGCCGCCTGCGTTCGGCCACCCTGCTCCGCATGCTCACGCGCTGCCTCCTGACCCTCGGCGTCTCCAGCCCCGACTCGCTGCACGACGCCCTGGACCGTTGCGCGCTTGCCACGAGCACTGAGCGGAAATACGATGACCCCGTCATCGACTTTGACCAGAAGGGTCGTCCCCTTGGGACCATCGACCGGCTCGAGCGCCATCCAGCAGCCCATCATCGCGCAGACGCCGGTGACGACGCCCTGAACGCGAACCGTCTTTTTCTCGAAATCGGTCGGGCGCGCGATCACCTGCGTCAGGGGGGTCACCTCAGACAGAGATGGCGCGACTCCGAAAGTCTCCTGCCCGGCCACGAGCGCCGGCGCACTCATCGACGCCACTACGAAGATCACGATACAGAGGATGCGGTGAGTCATGGCGGTCCCTCCTGGTCTGACTGACTATGCTATCGCGATGTCCGCGTCACGTCATGTGCGCGCCTTGCGCCGCGGTGTAGAGCGTGTAGACCGACTGGCTGCTCGTCATGAAGAGCCGGTTGCGATGCCTCCCGACGAAACACAGGTTGGCCGTTCCCTCAGGCATGAGGATCTGGCCGATCCTGGTCCCATCCGGCGCGTAGACGTGCACGCCGTCCACGCCTTCTCCGCCGAAGCCGGTCCCACACCAGACATTGCCATCGACATCTGCGCGGATGCCATCATGGAACCCCGCGTCGAGCGTGGCAAACACACGGCGGCTGGTGAGGCGCGCGCCGTTGTTCTGAACGTCCCAGGCAATGATCTTGGCCTTCTCGCGCGGAAAATGAGTCGGGGCCGTGTCGGCGACGTAGAGGATCCGATAGTCGGGTGAAAAGCACAGCCCGTTGGGCTTCATGATTTCGTCGGTGAGCTTCGCGAGGTGCTTCGTCTGAGGATCGACGAAGTAGACGCTGGTGGGCAGCTCGAGCTCACGAACGGTCCCTTCGTAGTACCAGTGGCTGCCGTAGCCTGGATCGGTGAACAGGATGCCGCCGCCGTTTGGATGAACGACAACGTCATTGGGCGCGTTCAGCCGCTTGCCTTCGAAGGTTTCGGCAAGAATCGTGGGCTCCCCCTGATAGTCGTACCGCACGACGCGCGCGGTCTGGTGCTCGCAGGAGATCTGCCGGCCCTGCCAGTCGAACGTGTTGCCGTTGGAAAAATTCGACGGCGCGCGCAGCGGCGCGACCTTTCCCGTGACCTCGTCCCATCGCATCTGAACGTTATTGGGAATGTCACTGAACACCACGTATCGACCAACGCCGTTCCACGCCGGTCCCTCGGCCCAGAGCGAACCCGTCCACTCGCGTACCAACGGCGTATTGCCGATCATGTATTTCCTGAAGCGCTCGTCGTGGACCTTCCAGACACCGGACGGATAGCGGATCGGCTCGGGGCCGATCGGGAAACCCTGGGTCTGCGCCCAGGATCTGCGACGGCATCACCGCCGCAACTACAGCGGTTGCACTCGCTGTGAGGAATCCCCTCCGGTCCACGTGTGAGTTGCTATTTCCCTTCAATGTCGTGGCCGAAACATAACCTGTAACCGTTGAAGTCTTCAATGTCGAAGTCACGGTTGCCATAAAACTGATCGCAGAGCTCCCGTGTGATTTTCACACCGTTGGCTTTGAATTCCTTATAGAGCGCGTCGGCATCGTCAACCCACACATAGGCGTCCCAGCACTCCCCTTCCGGATCCACCAGACGGTTTGGCCGCATCACCCCCGTTTTGGGAAGCTGGCTCAGCATGATGATGATCCCGCCGCGCTTCACCATGCAAAAGCATGGCGGCTCGCCCCAGAACCGCTCGTAATTGAAGCCGAGTTTGTCGCGATAGAAGTTCGCCGTTGCCACGACGTCATCAACGACGAAGGAAGGCGCGACGCTCCAGCGGCTTACCAAGCGGCGGAGACTATAACACAGCGATGCTGGTGGTTCCGGTTCCTGAGGTTCCAGGGCTTCGAATGGCTGGAGCAGGAAGTCCGGAAGAAATTGTTGTGTGGCAACTTGCGTGAGAGTTGGCGGAGGGTTCTGCCGTTTCAACCCGCAAGATTTTGCGAACTTCGGAACCGGAACCTTCGGAACCGGAACCCTGGAACCCTCGGAACCATGGAACCTCGGAACGGACTCCTCATTTAGAGCGCAATCCCTATCGTGAACGACGCCGCGTATCCGCTGGCTGGGTCTCCCGTGGGTGTGACGAGCTCCGAATCCAGGCTGTCGGCAAAAATGCCATCCGCCCGGTTCGATAGCGGGTTGCTGCCTCGTGACGCATAGGCGCCGGTGGCGTGAACCGCATTATTGATGCTCTCGGGGAACGCGATCTGCGTGACTTTTCGGGAGACGCCGCCGACGGTCACCTCGATGTGGATGTGCGTGGCACGGCCCTGATACCAGCCGGGGTAAATCGTCGTGAACGTCACCTCGCCGTTCGCATCGGTCGTTTGTATCCCGCGCAGATAGGTCTGGCCCGTCTGGGAACCATACTGCGAATAATTCCCGGCGGCATCCACGTGCCAGATTTCGACGTTCGCACCGGCAACCCCCGCACATGCGGCGTTCGCGTTGACGACTCTCAGCTTCAGCGTCAGCAGCGTCCCGCTTTTTCCTTCGCGGATATCGCTGCGGAACAGGTCCACCAGCGAGGGGTACGGTCCGATGGTTTCACTGGGAGTCACCGCGCAGCCAGCGCTCGCCGCGGTTCCGGTCGCGGTCGTTGTGGTCGTCGTCGTGGTGCTCTCTGCGACGCTGCCCGGGCTCGTCGGGCTTTCTCCTCCACATCGAATTGCCGTGAGAGCTGCACCAGTCGTCCCGATGAGCCCGAGAACCTCCCGCCGGGTGAGCTTCTTGAAATCGATTCGCTTCTTCATGTCCACTCCTGTCCTTTCCTTCCTGCGATTGGACACGATGAATGTTGGGAGATTGTGACGGAAACATGGAATGAGTGTGGGGACGGCGAGTGTTGCAAATGTGTGGCTGGGCGATTAAAAGACCTTGACCGGCTTTCTCCGCGTGAATGCACGCGCATAATGTGAAACGTGGCGCGACGACTTCGCAGTTTTTACTGGCGGATTGGGATTAGCCTCGTGGTGTTCCTGATCGTCGTGCTCGCGGCTCAGAGCGTGATGGTCAGCTACATGATGTCGCAACCGGGCGGTGCGCTCCGCGGACGATCGCCCAGCAATCTCGCGGCGATTGTCGCCGCGGATGTCAGCGCGACGCTGACCAGCAGTTCTCCGGTCGATCTCCACGACTATCTCAAACGCGAGTATGGGCACCTGCAACCTGTCTATGTCGTGTTGAGAGACGGCCGAATACCGGCCAACCGATCCGAACCGCTGACGGACGGCATGAGACGCTCGGTCCAGGCCATGCTGGCGGGAACTGACTTCAAGCGAGCGGGAGTGGAGCCTGCGATGGGAGGCCCGGCCGTTGCGATCGCGCCCATCCAGGTCGGAACGGAACTACGCGGCATCGTCGTCCTGCCCCCCGCTCCCCCCACGAGCACCAACCTCATCGCCCGCGATGTTGGCCGGCTGCTCTCGCTGCCCGGTATCGCGATGCTCGTTCTCGCAACTGGTCTCGCCGCGGCGCTCATCTTCGAGCCGGCAAGACGCCGGCTCGAGGGACTCGAGCGTGCGACACGAGCGCTCGGTGCGGGCGACCTGTCAGCGCGCGCGCTCGAAGGGGGAAGCGACGAGATCGCTTACGTGGCAACTGCCTTCAACAGGATGGCGTCCGAGCTGGGGGCGCGAGAGGAGGCGCTGCGCACCTCGGATCGTCTGCGGCGCCAGATGCTCGCGGACGTGTCGCACGAGTTGAAAACGCCGCTGACCGCGATGCGCGGGTACGTCGAGACGTTGCGCATGTCGGATGCGGGGCTCGATCCGGCGACGCGCGAACGATACTTCGCGACCCTCGAGCGCGAAACCACCAGGCTCGATCGGATCGTCAAGGATCTGCTCGACCTGGCGCGGCTCGAAAACGGCATCGGCGCGCTCGACGTGAGGCTTTTCACCATGGAGCGTGTGTTCGAGCACGTAGTCCAGCGTCACGAGCATGAAGCGGAGGAACGCCGCGTCGGTATCCACGCGCATGTGGACGAGATGGCCGATCAAGTCACCGCCGACCCCGGGCGAATCGAGCAGGTCGTGGAAAACCTGGTGGCGAATGCACTGCGCCACACTCCCCGGGAGGGCAAGGTTGAATTGTCCGCAACGACGACAGGTTCCACGATCGTCGTGACTGTGTCCGATTCCGGTTCGGGAATCCCGCACGAACATCTGCCGTTTGTGTTCGACAGGTTCTACAAAGTGGACGCAGCGCGCGCGAATGCATCAGAAGGGAGCGGACTTGGCTTGTCGATCTCGAAAGCGATCGTCGAACGGCACGGGGGGACGATGACGGTTACGAGCGAACCAGGCCGGACAGCCTTCACGTTCACGCTGCCGCAGACACGGACGCCGGCCGGGTGAGCTCACCGGAAGCGCGTGGTATTGGCCTATCTGACTATTTCTGGTCATAATAGGACCATGAAACAGGTCCGTATCGCCGAACTCAAGGCCCGGCTGAGCGAATATCTGCGCGCGGTACGGAGGGGCGAAACGATTGCAGTGCTCGACCGTGAAACCCCGGTCGCACAGATTATCCCCGTGCGCGACCGAACGGCGCTCCGGATACGCAAGCCAACGCCTGGCACCCCGCGACCGAATCGCGTCCGGCTGCCGAAACCGTTGAAACTCGACGTCGACGTGGTGCAGCTGCTCCTCGAAGAACGCCAAGGGCATCGGTGATCGCGTACGTCGACGCATCCGTCCTCTTGCGCGTGGCGCTGCGGCAACCGGATGCCTTGCCCGAGTGGCGGCAGATTGAGCAAGGGGTCTCGAGCACGCTGGTGATGACCGAGAGTCTGCGTACAGTGGATAGGCTACGGCTTCGCGCCGGTCTCGCCGATGTGGACGTCGCCGGCCGTCGCGCGATAATCCTGCAGCTGATCGCGTCCCTTGACCTGGTAGAGATAGACGCTTTGGTGCTCGACCGCGCGGCGCAACCGATGCCCACCGAACTCGGCACCCTCGACGCCATTCACCTCGCCACGGCTCTCCTCTGGAAGGAAATGTCTCACGTCGATCTCGCCATGGCTACGCATGACGAGGCGCTTGGACTCGCCGCGCAGGCTCATGGGATGCCCGTCGTCGGAGTGAAGCTTTCCTGACCGCCTTCTCGTTCGACCTGGACGGCACGCTCGTCGACAGCGTCTATCAGCACGGACGCCGGGTCTTGAAGTGCAAGACCCGGCCTACGCTAGATCTGCGAACTTATAGCCCACTCCCCAGGCAGTAAGAATGAGCTCGGGATCCGCCGCATCGCGCTCGACTTTGCGCCGCAGACGGCTGACCACCGTATCGACCGTGCGATCGGTCACATAGGTGTCGCCACCCCAGACCCTCGCAATCAGCGCTTCCCTGCTGAAGACGATGCCAGGACGGCTGACCAGAAGATAGAGCAAATCGAACTCCTGCTTGGACAGCTCCACGCTCGCTCCGCGAACCAGCGTCTGGCGCTTGTCGGCGTCGAGCACCAGATCGCGCATCTGCACGCGACGCGACTGTGACTCGGTGGAGGCAGTCCCCCGCGCGCCACGCCGGGTGATAGCGCCCACTCGAGCGACGAACTCGCGCATGCCAAACGGCTTGGTCAGATAGTCGTCGGCGCCGCTCTCCAGGCCGAGGACTTTGTCCGCCTCGCTGTCGCGTGCAGTGAGCATGAGAATGGGAGTCGTCACGTTGACGCCGGCATTACGGAAGGCGCGGCAGAGCGTTATCCCGTCGATGCCCGGCAACATCAGATCGAGCACGACCAGGTCGAATCGGGTCGAGCGTCCCACCTCCAGCGCACGAGTGCCATCCCCCAGCTCGGTGACGTCGAAGCCGGCGAGGGATAGGTGGAGCCGCACGAGCTCGCGGATCGCAATATCGTCTTCGACGATCAGAGCCTGACGCTTCGGCGTGTCTCCCCGACCGGTCATTGTCACTTTCGTCACAGTTATACTCTGAGACCCGTGATGGCGCTCAGCGATCAGTGGATACAAGAGGCCGAAAACTGGATCCGGTG
Organism: Vicinamibacterales bacterium; assembly: GCA_963775345.1. Lineage (GTDB taxonomy): Bacteria > Acidobacteriota > Vicinamibacteria > Vicinamibacterales > JAMQPK01 > JAMQPK01. Next base: position 106,484 of record CAVZIS010000006.1, on the reverse strand, counting down.
GGCGCGAACGCCGGGCCATGACTCCTATTGGAGGTTCCACCGGGACCAGTTCCTCGAGTTACTTCCTGCTCCAGGAAAGCTCACCGTAGACATCGGATGCGGCGAAGGCCGGTTGCCGCGCGACCTGAAACGTCTCGGACACAATGTAATCGGGATAGATGTTTCGCCAACGCTGATTGACAGCGCCCGAACGGCGGACCCGACGGGCGACTACCGGTGCGCAAGCGCAACAAAACTGCCGTTCTCCGACAGGAGCTGCGACCTGGCCGTTGCGTTCATGTCCCTTCATGACATCGATGATTTGACGACGGGAGTCGCGGAGATCGGCCGGGTGCTCGTGGATGGCGGCGTCGCCGTGATTGCGATCGTCCATCCGCTGAACTCCGCAGGGAGCTTCGACAATCTGTCTTCGGAGAGCCCATTCGTGATCGAGAACACCTACCTCGGCGAGTTCGACTATGCGAGCGAAGAGTCACGGGACGGGCTGCGGATGACGTTCCACAGCCGGCATCGTCCGATTGACACCTATAGCCGCGCGTTAGAGGCAGCAGGTTTTGTTATCGAAGCGATCCGCGAGCACCCCGTGCCTGACGATGTGGCCAGGGCCGAGCGGCACAGACGCTGGCAGCGTATTCCGCTTTTTCTCCATTTGCGGGCTCGAAAACTACCGGCTATCAGCTACCGGCTACCGGCTAAGGAGACGCCTTCAACAGACCATAAGCCGCGTCAGCCGCCAGCGCCGTTAGACTCTCGAGCGCGTTGAAGCCAGCCAGGTCGAGCAGATTTGCGTAGATATCCAGACGTACGTCGAGCGACGCCTTCTCCAGCACGAGCTTCACGTAGTCGTAGCTGGCGTTGAACTCTGAGATTTTGAGAAGAAGGTCTTGATCGAGCACGAGCTTGTCGCGGGGGAACAGCGAAACGATGAAGAACACGCCGTCGCCTGAAGTGGCGATGCGCACGATTATACGGCTCATGTTCTTGCCTTTATAGGAGGTCTCCCAGACCCCTTCCGCGATCTTCTTGTAGGGTCCGGTCGATTTCGAGACGAGCTCCGCAAGCCGGGCGACGTTCTCAGGCTTCTGCGTCGCCTGGGCAAAGGCCGGCATGGCCATCAGCCACACACACAAGACCATCAGTATTTTCTGCATTATCTCGTTCGCCGTCGTTGCGTCATCAGCCACTGCATGAGCTCAGGCTCGCCAAACGCCCTGTCCCATGAGTTGTGATTCACACCTGTATATTCCGTGTAGCGAACATCCGCTCCGGCATTTTTCAACGCGCCCGCGAGCTTGCGAGACTGCTCAACCGGCACGACTGTATCCGCATCGCCGTGAAAGAGCCACATCGGGACACCTTTCACAATCTCGGCTAACGCCGCAAACGGGTCCGGCGATGAGAGGTACGCATACGCGCCGCGGTCGAGCTCGTCTCTTTTCCCTCCATCGCTATACGGTCCGCACACACTGACAATGGCTGCGAACCGGCCCGGGAATCGCGACGTCATTTTGACCACGCCTTCCCCGCCCAACGAAAGACCAGTTGCGTAGATACGATCGGGGTCGCCGTTGAACTCCTTCGTTGAGCTGTCGAGCGCGGCAAGGGCGACCTCCTGCATCGCCAGTTCGGACCATCGCCGGCTTTCTCGCGCTTGAGGGAACACCACGACCGCTGGGAACCGGCTGCGATCGCGTCTGATGGCGCCTCCAATGCCGACCTGAGTTTGGGACATTCCGTCGCGACCACGCTCGCCACCGCCGTGCAGAAACAGGATGACGGGCCATCTCTGTTTGCTCGACCAGTCGGGTGGCACATAAACCTGATAGCTGTAGGTCTCGCCGGCGACCGTGACGGCACGATCGAGGAATCCGGTCTCGGCCAGCATCGTCATCGTGTTTGCCGCAACGACCAGCAACGAAGCAGCAAGCCTGTTCATATATCGCGCTCCTTGGTTGGCGTCTCAGGGCAGCGGGCGGATCTTGATATTGCGGAACTCTATCGGGAACTGCTGGTATTGAAGCCGGAGGTGTCCCTCCGGAAATCTCGCGTCACGAACATCGAGCGTGGTCTCGCCGTTCAAGGCGACGATGAGCCGATCGCCGTCCGCCGTAATCTGAAAGTGATTCCACTGATTCGGTTTGAACGCGTAATCCCGGGCCGTTTTCCCCGTGCCGACGATCGCGCCCGTGTTGAAGCCGGCGGGCTGTTGTTTCCAGATCTGAACTTCGTAGCCACCGCTTTCCTGAGGGGAACGCACGAACACCCCGCTGTTGGTATCCTCGGCGCATCTGAACTCGATCGAGAGGACAAAATTCTTGAAGCTCTGATCGGAGGTCAGATAGCCGGTCGGCTCGCCGCACGCCATCAACAATCCATCGACGACCTCCCAGTGGGACCCGCCGGCAGGAACCGCGGAACCGGATCGCCCTGCTGCCGTAACGCATGGGGTCGGAGAAGATCCGACCTGCGGGAGCGCTCCAGGCTGAGGTGGCTGGGGCGGTTGTGCCGGCTTCGCACCACCTCGGCCTCCACCGCGACCCTGAGGGGGCGCAGACGAATGCCATCCCTTCAGCGTCTTGCCATCGAACAGAAGCTGCCATCCCTGCGCCGTCTCCTGGGCCGTCAGCGAGTTGATGTTCTGCGCGAAGGAGGTCGCCGACCACAAGAGAGACGTGAACAGGGCAAGCGACATCAGTTTTCTCGTCATCTACTGTCCTTCAAAGAGGCCGATCACATTGCCTTCGGTATCGGAGACGCGGGCGTATGCACCCATCCCTGGTATCGGAGTCCTGGGTGTGACGACTCTGCCGCCGGCCTTCGTGACCTTTGCAATCGCCGAGTCCACCGAAGCCACTCCGACATAAATCGCAGGATTTGGCGCTTCCTTCGGGCGCTGGAATAGACCCCCGTTTATCGCGCCCGGCTCCTTCGGCATCTGCTGATCGTTGACTGCGACCGTCGACGCCATGACGTAGTTCATTTCCGGCATATCCGTAAGTTGCCAGCCGAAGGCGTCAGTATAGAACTTCATGGCGCGCTGTTTGTCGTCGAACGGAATCTCGAAGTGAACGACTTTGTCCATGTTGCGCTCCTTGACGAAGGTTTCTCTCCTTGCCCAAGCCTCATCGTAGCGCAGGACCGTCACGTTCATGAAACAGGTACGGCGATTGCGCAAGCCCCGGTGCGCCTCCGCACAGACAGTGATGGGTGACCTCTGTTAAGTCTGCTGGAGTGAGGGCTTTGATCGTTCGAGCGCGAGCGGAGCGTCGAGGAGACAAGTTCGACCGAGCCACGAGGGTGTCGCTCGTGCTGGCCGCGCAGACCCGGCAACTGCGCCTGGTGTCAACGGCATGGCCGCCGTTCACGAACGGACCGGGAGAGGCCCGCGAACTGATCTCGCAGGCCTGACTTTTGGACGATCACGGCGGCGCACATCGACGATTCATTAGATTCTCGGTTGCCGGTCTTTAACGCAGAAACGCAGGCTGCGCATCGAGTTGTCACCCTACCTTCGTGGATCTTCGTGTTCTTCGTGGATCTTCGTGTCTTCGTGGACCTTCGTGTTTCGCCTCGCACAATTTCACCAGTGTGATAAGTGATTGATTGACTGGCGTTGGCACGCCTGATTCGGTCCCTCTGCGCACGATGTAGCCGTTCAGCGCATCGACCTCCGTTCGCTTGCCTCTCTCGAGATCCTGCGCGGTCGAGGAATACACCTGGCGCGCCTTTTCGGCGAATCGCCATACCATCTGATCGAAATCAACCGGAGGCAGTGAGACACCGCTGGCCTGGGCAACGGCGACGCATTCGTGAACGAGCTGACGGAGGGTCTCTCGCGCTTCAGGGACCTTGACGATATCGCCGTATGGCACGTGTACGACCGCGGAGATCGCATTCAACGCCGCATTCATGATCAACTTGGTCCAGAGATCGGCTTCGATGTCGGGAGAGATTCGACACGGAACGCCCGCCGCCTCGAGCCAGGCCGCCACGCGTGCGATCGCCGCTTCTCGCGATGGACCCTGACGGCCGGGAAGGTCCCCAATCAGCAGATCCCCACGGCCGCTGTGCTTGACGCGACCAGGCTCTGGCATCGAGCTGGCCACGTAAACCACCGCTGCAATCGGATCCAGCGCCGCGGCATCTCTCATCCGCGGCACGTTGTCCACACCATTCTGAAGGCTGACGACCAACGCGTCGCGGCGTAAACACTGCGCCAACTGTCGCGCAGTCGCCTCGGTGTCGAGGCTCTTCACGGCGAACAGCACAAGTTCGGCGTCCCGAGCTGCCGCGACCTCTGTCGATGCCGCGACAGAAATCTTCTCCTGAAAGTTGACGCTGTCGACAAACAACCCATCACGCGTCCAGACGTCCACGTGCACGGATCGTCCGATGAGCACGACGGGAGCGCCGGCGCGTGCGAGCATCCCGCCGAAATAGCCGCCTACCGCACCGGCGCCGACGACCGCGACCCGAGGCCACGAGGTTGAAGACATGCGTTCAGTGGACAGGATGCAGAGCCCGGCCCCCATCGATCGGAGCGACGCCCGCGCCGCTGCCCGGCACGAGGTAGATGGCGAAGTCGAGCTTGATGACTCGCAGAATTTCCGAAAGGGCATCCATCGACGCGGAGTCTAGCATTCTGTCTTCCTGGCAAAAAAGCCGGCTGGGGGTCGTGAGGAACGATGGAAATACCTCGTCAGGGCGAACAGATTGACTGAAAATAGTCGGAGTATCCGGACGGACATAGCAAGCAACCGCGAAACGAGGGTGTATGCGAACAACGCTCGCAAGCGTCGTTCTCCTCTTGCAGATCGGCGGCGGAGTGTCTGCCGCGCCGCTCACCGGGCAGGAACGTCAGCGGCTGATCGCACATCTGGAAATGACGGCAAGCTGGCTGTTCGACGAAGTCTCCGGCCTCTCACCCGCGCAGCTCACCTACCGCCGTGCGCCAGAGTCGTGGACGATTCTGGAAGTGATCGATCACCTTGTCGTCGTCGGGCCTGTCTACTGGGACGATCTGCAGGCCGCGCTGAAGACGCCTGGCGGGCGGAAGTCGCCGGCGAGCGACGCCGACATTCTCTGGTACGGCATCGACCGAACCAACCGCGAAAAAGCCATCCCGTCGGAAGTTCCGAAAGGATTGCGCGATCTCCGGAGCGGACTTGACGCCCATCGCAAGCTGCGTGCGCGGTTGCTGGAGTACGTCAAGACCACCAAAGACGAGCTTCGGGGTCACATCGTGCAGCGGCAGGGCTGCGACGCTTACCAGTGGGCGTTGCTCATCTCGACACACGAACAACGGCATATCCTCCAGATTCGAGAGATCAAGGCCGATCCGAATTTCCCGACGAAGTAATCGTCCAGACTGAGCAGTCAGGCGCCCCGATGCGTCTTCCATCAACGGTATGATGGTCGCGGAGGGACATCATGCCGGCTCGATGGATGAGGGTTCTCCTCTGGCTGTTTGTGATTGATCTTGGAATTGCAGTCGGCGCGGGCCTGTACGAACATCGCATCGTCTTCCCACGGTGGCTCGCAACTGCAGCAGACGGCAGCGTCCACTGGAACTCCGAAGCCGTGCGTCTGGACAATTCCGGACTGCGGTTCTGGGCGTATGCCACAACCGGCCCGCTGACGCTTTTGACGGCCGCAAATCTATGGGTGGCATGGCAGTATGCTTCCGGATGGGTTCGCGCGTGGTGGCTCACCGCCTCGTCGATCTCTCTCATTGAGCGTGCCTTTACGTTTGCCTACTTCATTCCCACGATGATCGGTTTGATGAACGCGCCGGACACCGCCGAGTCGATCGGCACGGCAATGCGCTGGTCGGAGCTCAACTACATCCGCCACGGCCTCGCGTTCGTGGCGTGGCTGGCGGCGTTGCAGACCTTCTCGATAGCGCATCGCACGGCCGGCCCGGCTCAACGGTGAAGTGCTCGCGCACGAAAGGTCTCACCGGCTCCCTGCTTTCGTCTCGAGCACCTTCGCAAGCTTCCCGAGCTCACTCTCCCAACCCGCGACCGCCCGCTCGGTCCATACCTCGTCATGCATGCGGTCAATGGTCAGGACCATCCGCACGCCCGTCGTCGTCTGGTCGAGCTCGACCAGCAGCGCCACCTCGTAGGACTCGACATCGGGAACAAAGTCGACCAGATGAGTGAACGCGAGACGCGAGGAGGGTTCGACTTCAGTGTAGATGACCAGGTGCTCGCTGATGAGCGGCATCCCCGCTTTCTTCATGAACTCGATCTGGGCTTTGCCAGTCGCGATCATCGCGTATTTGAGCTCGCCACCTGGACGAAGATCGATGCTTCGGACCTTCACCGAGAAACCATCCGGTCCCCACCAGGACTCGATTTCGTCCTTCGTCGTCCACATCGCCCACACGTCCTCGATGCTCGCGTCATAAGTCCGCTCGATCGTGATCGGCGCCTTCCGCTCACTCGAGCGTCGTCGGTCTGTTCTGGTCGTCATTTCGATCGCTCCTTTCGCCTGCCCGCCTGCCGTTTCTGCCGTTGACCAAGTGCCTCGCCAAATCTCTCGAGGCGAGCTTCCCACAAGCTTCGATATCCGGTCACCCACCCGTCCAGCTCCCGGAACGGCTCGGCACGCAGTGAGTACACCCGTCTCTGGCCGTCCGGGCGGACGCGAACGAAGCCCGACTCGTTCAGGATGCGAAGATGCCGCGAGACGCCGGACTGGTCGATGTCGACGGCGTGAACAATGTCGTTGACAGCGCGCTCGCCGCCCCGGAGCAACTCGACTATGTGGCGGCGGGTGGGGTCGGCGAGTGTTTGAAAGACGTCTAAATGCATACTAATACATATATATATTGGCGCATATTAACGTGTCAACATATTTTTCGCGCTGGCATGAGGGTCAGCGGGATGCGTTCGTCATGTCGAGGAGTGTTGTCACGGTGCGCCAGTTGCGAGCTGTTGCCTCCACGCCGAGGGACCGCTCGACTCGGCGGGCCAATTTGGACGGGCCGAAGCCGTCGGGCGTATGTAGATAGAAGACCCGACCTTTCAGCGCGAAGCGTTCGGTTTTTGTCCGGACCATCTCCAACGAGGCCAGAGCCGGTTTTTCCGGTCGCTCGGTCAGAAAGAAGAGATGCAGGCTCTTCGGGTTCGCGCCGGCGTCGGGGAACGGGTTGCCTGCCGCCGCACGCTCGAGCTCCTTGCGCGTGAGCACGAGCACACGGGGCTCAAAACCAAGATTGGTGGAAACTGCCCTGGTCAGCTGCTCCGCCAGGCGTGCGACATCCGACACCGCGCTCCGAAAGATCACGTTGCCGCTCTGGATATAGGTCTGAACATCGACGCAGGCGTTCTTCTCGAAGAGCCGCTTGAGCTCCTTCATCGGCACCATATGCCTGCCGACGAGGTTGATGCCGCGAAACAACGCAACGTAGGTCGTCATTACAGGTGTTTCGCCTGAAAGGCCTGTCACAGTGGCCCTCGCCATAACGCGCTCACGAACACGAGACCGGCGATTGCCCCGACGGCAATGAGGAACCGCACCTTCATTCAAAGGTGAAAGACACGTACATCAGTCTGCCGTCACGCTGAATCTGAAGCGTCACCGGTGCGCCGGGCGACAGGGAGCGCAGTACGTCGCGAAGCGCCTCGAGCGTCGGCACGCGGCGGTTGTTGATAGTGCGGATAATGTCCATCGGCCGCACAGGTACGTCGCTGACCGCCCCTGCCGCGCGCGCGGTGACGATGATTCCGTACGGGTCCCTGAGCCCGGTAGCCGTAGCGGCAATGCGAGAATCGATCTCCACGCCGACGATGCCGAGCTGGGGCACCAGGTTCTTCTCCGGGTCGGCCATCGCTGACACAGAGTCGAGCTCGCTCCGCACTTCCACCGGCTTGACGCTGATGCTGATCAGCGCCTCCGCTCTGAGCACGACCAGTTGGACGTTGTCTGGAGAATCCCGCAGACGGAAGTTGTAGCTGACCGTTGGCAGGTTATCGGCTGGCTGGCCATCCACCGACACCAAGATGTCGCCCACCGCCAGGCCGGCAGCCACCGCCGGACCGCCGGGCCACACATCCGACACGATGACACCATGGTCTCGCGCCAGACCGAGCGACGCCGCCATGTCCTGAGTAATGGTCTGGATACTCATGCCCACTTCCTGCCGCCGCAGGTGACCGTATTGCCTGAGTTGGCGGAACACCGTTCTGGCCGTCGCGCTCGGAATGGCGAAGCCCATCCCCTCGTTCCCTCCCGATTGCGACATGATGAACGTGTTGACGCCGACGACTTCGCCGCGGATGTTGACCAGCGGGCCGCCGGAATTGCCGGGATTGATCGCCGCATCGGTCTGCACGAAGATTTGCGGCGAGTCGGGGTTCACCTGCCGTGCCACGGCTGAAACCAGCCCATGCGTCAGGCTGTTGCGAAGCCCGTTGGGACTTCCGAAGGCAAACACGGTCTCACCCTGCCGCACCTGAGAATAGGTCGCGAGCGTTAGCGCCGGGAGCTTCAGGCCTTCCACTTTCAGGAGTGCCAGATCCAGTTCGGTGGTGACGCCCACGATGCGTGCCGGGATGAGCTTCCTCCTCGCGGACAACGCGGTGGCGAGCGTCCCGTCCGCATTGTCGGCGGGCAGGACGATCTGAACGCGCCGGGCGCCGTTCACGACGTGCGCGTTGGTCATGATGTAGCCCTCTGGATCGATGACGAACCCCGAGCCAGTGGACTGCTGTCTTGCGATGAGGACGTCACCTTGCGCGCTGTCGTCTCGCGCGCTGTAACTGCTCACGAGGATCTGCACCACGCTGGGCCAGACTTTTCGGGTCAGCGCGTCAAGTGACTCGTTCATCCGCACCAGCGGGTCCGGCACTGCGGGCCGGGGTACTGGCTGAGCAGCGGCGGCGGACGCCGTCAGCAAGAGCAGCATCAGGAGATTCGTGCACACACGCGAGAGTCGAGGGCGTTGACGGGACGAAGTCATCATGGGCAATTCCTCAGCTGGTAGATCTCGACCGCCACGGTATATCGTGGCGCGTCGCGAACCACGTGGCGAGCTCCGCATATTGTCCAAGGAAAATCGGGTCAGAACGCAGACCGGTATGCTCGAAGCACACCACGTACCGCTGGCGGCCTCGGACATCCTGGTCATAGGCCTGGTGCCGGTCAGCTTCTGAACTTCGCCCGTCCGCGTTTGAGCACCTCGTCGTAGAGCTTCTCGAGCGGGGTGCTCGTTCCCCGGCAGCCGGCCACGACCTTCTCGGTCCACTCCAGGTAGGCGATCCGGCGCGCAAGGTCCCAGTTTGCGGGAGGTGCGTCGGTCACGTCCTGCAGGTTGGCGATCTTGTCGGCAAGCTTGATGGCTTTCGCACGAGAAGAGAGGTGTGACGCGTGGTCCACCTGCAGCTGCTTGCGAACGGCCTTCTCGAGCGATTTGTCATCGGTCACTTCCTCGACCACTCTCCGCACGGTTCGTCCGAACTGCGCCTCGAGTTCCTCAGCTGTGGTCTCCGTATCCTCGATGGTGTCGTGAAGCACGGCGGCCATCAGCGTCACGAGGTCGGTGATGCCCCCGGTGTCGGCCAACAGATGCGCGACCCTGATTGGATGGTTGATATAGGGCGAGGCATCTTCGCCCTTGCGCCGCTGTGTGGAGTGCTTACGCGACGCAAACTCGATCGCCTTCAGTAGATTCGCCGTATCAGCCCGGTCCTCGGACATTGCCCCTCCTCTTCATACCCTCAGCATTCCGGTTCGGCGCTTGCTGAATCAGGCCACCCATACCAAACGCTCAGGGGAGAGTTCGGGCTCCGCGTCGAAGCGATACGCGACTCCCCGATGATGTCGAAGTCCATGATCGTCAGCCCTGCCCTCGGTCAGTGAATGAGCTCGGCGCGCTGCGAGGTCCGATGATGCCTGGTCGGCACGGCGGCACGCCGGAGTTGTCGCTCGCATTCGCGGCAACTGCTGATCCAGTGATGGAGCGACTGCGCGAGCCACGCCGCCGTCACACCACCATCCAGCACGAGCGGCATGCACATGCGGACCGTGCGCGCGTCTGTGCGCCAGACCTTCACGAACTTGAGCCTCGAATTGACCTGCGAGATTGCCTCGTCCGACACTGGCTGCGTGAGCGTCAGGTCCGCCTGCAAGGCGACCAGCGAATAGAGGTTCTGCTTCGCAACGCACGAGTCCATGACCGCCAGAAATTTGCGCCGCCCGAGTGTCAAGGCCACGAGCCGCGTGTCGCCGCTGTTGGTGACCTTCGCCCGGCACCCGGCACGGGCCGCGACTTTCGCGAAGTCCTCGGGGGTCACGCTCGTGTAGACCGGGTCGTGGTCGGCACGCTCGCCCCGGTGTCGCTCAATACTCAGTCGCCACTGCCCGCGGTACCCGAACACCTCGAAGAAGATGTGCAGCACCTCGAGCGCGGCGGCTTCGGCCGACGCCGCCGAATCGATGACGAGCTCCTTCTCGTAGTTCCCTGCGCGCCCGCCGCGCGCGTAGCCGCGCGCCTCGAATGCGTTCCGCTGCGCCGATCCGATGTATCGAATCGCACCAGGACACGATTCGCCCGAAGCGATCTCCGTCAACACAGGCTCGCGTGGCTCGGACCAGAACTGCACGTACAGGCTCGTGTCCACATCCGGCTCGACGGAGACGACGAGATAGTTGAAATCGCCGATCTTCCAGCCTGAGCGGCCTTCGGGCCAGCAGCAGGTCATCCACAGCTGTGCACTCAGAGCGCGGTGGCATTGCTCCACGAGCGCGTCAATTGACGTAATCGGTTCGTTGCATACGTCGAGCAGGACTTCCTGCCGCGTCTCATTTCTCTTATCCATCAGGCCTCTCCCTCTCACAAGAATCAATAGTAGGTGACCCCTATGACAGGAGTGGGCAGCTGGCAATGAAAGGACGCGAGGCGAACGCATGGCGAAGGAGCGACGTCTTCGTCAAGGATGGATAAGATTCGGGCGATCAGAAAGTCAGGGGGCTGCCCTCATGGGACGCAACAGCGAGTTGATTCGACAATGGACGATCCTGCAGCGGATTGGCACGGCCAGAGGCCAGACGATTCCGAAGCTCGCGAAGGATCTTACGGTCAGCACTCGCACGATTCGCAGGGATCTGGAGGCACTTCAGGTCGCGGGATTTCCCGTGTACGACGAGATCGTTCATGGCGTTAAGTTCTGGCGAGTGGATGCGCGGGCGATGGGCGTGCTGGCCCGCACCGGCCTGACGCTGTCGGAGCTGGCCGCGCTGTACTTCAGCCGCGCGCTCGTCGAGTGCTTCGCCGGGACGGCGTTGCGAAACGACATCACGAGCGCATTCGACAAACTCGAAGCAGTGTTGTCGCCCGCCATGAAGAAGTTCCTCGACAGATTGCCGCGCGCCATCTCGGCGAAGAACCAACACGCGAAGCGCCAGGGGGCGCACACCTACGAGATCACCGCCCGGCTGCTCGACGCGATTCTCGGCCAACGCGTCATCTCGATGCGGTATCACTCCCTCGAGAGCCGGCGCGAGAAGCTGTACACCGTGCATCCGTCACGTTTGATTCACGCGCAGGGTGGCCTGTATCTCATCGCCTTCGTACCGGCGTACGCCGAGGTGCGGACGTTTGCCGTCGAGCGCATCAGGAAACTGACCGTGCAGGAGGCGACGTTCGAACCTGTTGCGGAGCTCGAGACTGATCCCTTCAAGCACTCACTGGGCGTGCACCGCGGTGGTCCGACGTACAAAGTGCGGCTCCAATTTCATCCGCAGATCGCGCCTCTCGTGAAAGAGCGCACATGGCACCCGTCGCAGGAGTCCAACGATCGGGCCGATGGATCTATCGTCATGCAACTCGACGTCACCGACGATTACGCGTTGAGAAACTGGATACTTGGCTTCGGGCGATTTGTCAAAGTGCTGGCGCCTGCGCAACTGGTCAAGTGGACGGAAGAGGAACTGGACGCCTCACGCGAGCAGTACGTGTCGGGAGGCCTGGCTGTCGACAGCGATGTTCAGCCGCCGCTACCGTTTGTGTTGCCGCGTCTTGCGAACGCGTGACGTTCTCGCCGACACGAGCCCGCGATTACCCTGCCGCCACTCAAGGCTTCGCGATGGTCGTCGGACTTCCCCGCTGGGCCACGATGATGGCCAGCAGCTTCACCGGCCGATCGGGCAGTGCGCTCGCCGAGGTCGTATGCACGGCGCCTGTCGGCTCGTAGAACGATTCGCCCGTTTTCACGACTCGCGGCGTTCCGCCGTCGGTCGCGAAGAGGCGAGCACTACCCAACAAACCCGGCAACGGCCTTGGCCCGGTCCACACCCTGAAACCCATGAGGAAGGCTGCGGGCTTGCGCGCCATCGCTCGTAGAATGTGACGAATGTCGGAGACCAAGACCGCTCGCCAGTTCTGGCTCACCGCGCCCGGACGCGGCGAGATCGTACAGGCGGAGCTGCCGCCGCGGCGAAACGAAGAGGTGTTGGTCCGCACGGTCTACTCGGCCATCAGCCGTGGAACCGAGTCGCTCGTCTTCAGAGGCGAGGTACCGCCGTCACAGTGACCAGGCCATGCGTGCGCCCTTCCAGGAGGGCGAGTTCCCCGGCCCCGTCAAGTATGGTTACATGAGCGTGGGACGTGTCGAGGAGGGTCCGGATTCAACACCGCACGACCTGATGGGCCGCCTCGTGTTCTGTCTCTATCCTCACCAGGACCTCTACTGCGTACCCTCCGCTGCCGTCACTCCCGTTCCAGACGCCGTGCCCGCTGAACGCGCCGTCCTTGCCGCCAACATGGAAACCGCAGTGAATGTGCTCTGGGACGCGCGGCCAACAGCCGGCGATCGCATCTTCGTCATCGGCGCCGGAGTGGTAGGCCTGCTCATCGCGTGGTTGTGCCGGCAGATTCCGGGCGCCTGCGTGACCGTGGTCGACACGAATCCGATGCGAGAGTCGATTGCCAGAGAGCTTGGCATTTCATTTCTCGCCGAACCGCCTCGCGACCCGAATTGCGATCTGGTCGTGCACGCGAGCGGTCAGGCGGAAGGGTTGACGAGCGCACTCGACATTGCGGGCATCGAGGCAACTATCGTCGATGCGAGCTGGTACGGGAACCGGCTCGTGCCGCTGCCTCTCGGAGAGGCTTTCCACTCACGCCGCCTGACGCTCAAGAGCAGCCAGGTCGGTCGTGTCCCGCCCGACCGCGCCGCCCGCTGGAGCCTTCGGCGGCGAATGAGGTTGGCGCTGGAGTTGCTTCGCGATGACCGGCTCGACGCGCTCATTACCGGCGAAAGCTCATTCGACGATCTTCCAGCGGTGCTTGCAACATTGAGCCGCGAGCCCGGCGCCACTGTCTGTCACCGGATCCGGTATTCCAAGGTGTGATGAGACCACGAAAGGGACTCTGATCGTGTACAGCGTGAATGTTCGCGACCACTTCATGATTGCCCACAGCTTCGATGGCGAAGCCTTCGGACCGGCGCAGAACCTTCATGGCGCCACATACGTTGTCGACGCGACGTTTCGACGCGTCGAGCTCGACGCGGACGGCGTGGTGGTCGATATCGGGCGCGCAAGCGAACAGCTTCGAGCGATATTGGCGGAACTCAATTATCGCAATCTGGATGAGGACCCCGCATTCGCCGGCAAAAACACCACCACCGAGGTTCTGGCGCGAGAGATCTTCGATCGCCTCGTTCGAGCCATCCATGCAGGCAAGTTGGGCCACGCGGCCGGTGGCGTGACCTCGCTCTGCGTGACACTGAAAGAATCTCACGTCGCGTGGGGCAGCTACGAAGGCAAGGTTTTTCAGTGAAGCTCGAGATCGAAGAGGATGTCCTCGCCGAGATGGAAATGCCGGCACCGCGGGCGCAACGCCTGATCAAGGGTTTCGATAGGGTCGAGCGTGAGTGCGGGCCGCCCGGACCCGATGACGAGCGGCGCGACCGTGACGTGAAGGCGATCGACGACGCCGGCGCGGAGAAAGCGGGAAACCGTGATGCCGCCGCCTTCGACGAGCACTCGTCTGTATCCTCGATTTCGGAGCGTCTCGAGGATGGCTGCGGGTTCGAACTCGTCGCTCCCATTGGTGGGGATCGTCAGGACGTCGCTGGCCGGGGAAGGTGCGGCGTCGCCTCCCGGGCCGCGGCGCACGACGAGGGTTCGAGCGGCGCCGTCGGAGAAAACGTTCCTCTGGGGATCAAGGCGGGCGTTGGGATCGAGAACGACGCGCACAGGATTCTCGCCCTCGACCTGCCGCACGGTCAGACGGGAGTTGTCCGCAGCCACGGTACCCGCTCCGACGACAACGGCATCCACCAGAGCGCGCAGACGATGGAGCCGTCGGATGTCGGCCTGCCCCGTGATGTAATGAGAGTGGCCACTTTCAGTCGCGATGCGTCCGTCGAGGCTCTGCCCCAACTGTGCGATGACCAGATCGGCTCGCAGCTGGAGCGGCAAGTACAGCTCGATGACATCGTGCGCCTCATCTGTCAGCTCGGAGGATATTTCCCATTTACCCGAAGCATGCACTTGCAACCACACATCGGGTCTGGAATCATGTCGGATGCGTGCAAAGCCCTGCCCGGCCAGCGCTAAGGGCACGGCTCTGATCAGATTCCAAGCTGTTTGCTCGTCAAGAGGAGAGCTCACGGCGTTTCCTTCTCGTAGTGCTCGGCAGTCTTATGCATGAAGCCGAACGCGGTCTATTCGATTTACGGCGGGGGCGACCGTTGTATGTTACGGCTCCGAACGGGCACGCGCCCCAGGCAGGGGTGCTGCTGGCCACGGTCGAGAGCTTGAGTCGCGACACGCTGGACCAGCTCCGACAGCTCGACGGAGGACAGATCCGCCTTGCCCTGACCCACCATCGGGCCAAGGCGATGGGTCTGACCAACGGGCACGAGCGAAGCATGAGCGTCGGCCTGAACGGCGAAACCGTCGATCAAATCTTGCGCCTGTCGAGTGCGATAGGCAACTTCGCCACCAAAACGCTCGACGTTCGGGAGGCTTCGGCCGCCGAGCTCGGCGGGCTGACCCTGGCAAGACTTGGCGGGCTGCTGCCGGCGATTGTCAGCACTCCTGCGGATCCTGCCCGTGCGCCCGGGCTGCAGGGACTGTTGGACAGCGGCGCAGTTCTCGTTGCCACGACCGCGCAGATTGCAAGTCTGGCCGCAGACGCGCGAGTGGAGCTCACCTACGTCAGCGATGGATCGGTTCCGCTGGAGGACGCCGAGGATGCGTCCTTCGTATGCTTCCGCGAGGCGAACAGCCTCCTCGAGCACGTGGCGGTTGTGATTGGCAACCGGGAGAGCTGGCCGGATCCGGTGCCGGTACGACTCCACTCGGCGTGCCTGACCGGGGACCTCTTTGGCAGCCTCCGCTGCGATTGCGGTGAACAACTGCGCGGCAGCCTGCGCATCTTTGCGGAGAACGGCGGGGGCGTCCTGCTCTATCTCGCCCAGGAGGGGCGCGGCATCGGTCTGGGCAACAAGCTCCGAGCGTACCTGCTGCAGCAGGAAGGGCTCGATACGATAGACGCGGACGGCACGCTCGGCTTCGGCGCCGACGAACGGCGCTACGACGCTGCGGTCGAGATATTGCGGTACCTTCGCATAGACCGCGTCCGGCTCCTCACCAACAATCCAGAGAAGGTCCGGGCTCTACGGGAAGGCGGGATTCGGGTGATGGGCCGTCAGCCGCTTTACGGGACCCTGAACCGGCACAACGTGCAGTACGTCACCGCGAAGGTCCAGCGCGCCGGGCACTGGCTTGCGGACATGTTGTCGGGCGCCCTCCACGTCAAGTAACGCGGATTGATAAGACCGCCGTTCAGGCCAATCGCTCGAGGGGAAAGGCCTTGGCGTCGCGGATGACATCCGCCAATATCTCGCCGTAGTGGGCAACGAGCAGCTTGCCCTGGGCCGCATCGGCGTGCCGCGCATCACCGGCAACACCTGAACGGTTGATGTCTTCCGCGAGCCAGGAGAAGGATGCCGCGCCTTCCGGCACCAGGCGACGCATGGTTTCTTCGAGTTCCGCTCCCAACGGGCGCGCCTCCCGGATCTCCTCCAGGCGCACCAGATCTGGTCGCAGGTGCAGCATCATCGCCGTCTCTACGGCGCCGCCGTGCAGTCCATGGCGCCACTCCGAGTGCGGAAGCTCCCCGATCTCCGGCGGCGGAAACTCGAAGTAGCTGACCTTCACGACCAGCAATCCGTGCTTCCGCCGCAGCCTGAGCCCGGCGCTATTGAGCGCCTGACGATTGCCACCATGGCTGTTGCTGAGCACAAGCCGCCTGACTCCGCTCGTAGAGAGCGCAGCGCCGTACTGATAAATGATGCGGCTTAGAGTGCCGGGGGCCAGGCTCAAGGTACCCGGCAGACGCATGTGCTCCTCGCTGGACCCAACCGACAAAGGAGGAAGCACCCATGCCGGGAAGTCATCCTCGAGGTGACCGAAAGCGCTGGCGAGAAGGCCCATGCCGATATCGAGGTCGGTGGACAGCGGAAGATGGGGACCATGTTGTTCGATGGCGGCGAGCGGCATGATGACGACCGGATCGCGGTCGACCGCGCGCGCCACCTCGCTCGTGGTCATCGACTGCCAGTACCGAATGGGTTCTCGGGCATTTTTTTGATCACAAAATCAAAACCACTAAGAACACGAAGATCGCACGAAGGGACGAAGATCCACGAAGCACGACAATACGCAGGTCAGGCGTCGCATTTCTTCGTGATCTCTTGGATCTTCGTGATCATCTTGGATCTTCGTGGATCTTCGTGTTCCGCCGAAACAGCGCCAAATCGTAACCGATCCACCCTCGCTCGATGCAGGTCTGCAGAGCGCTGCCGCCCGACACGTAGCCGTACCGAGTCGCGTCCAATGGGAGCCATCCAAACAGCGTGAGGAAGACTTTGGCGATCCGATCGCGCACCCGCCGAAGCTCCAGATAGGGCGACAGATCAGTGGTTGACTCATGCTCGAAGCCCGCCGTGCGCGCAAGCAGGCGAAGCTCGTCTCGTCCAATGAGCGTGTTGATGTGCCATCCGCGACGGAAGCGTTCGATTGAGTGCGCCGCCTCGGGCTCATTGGACGATCGCTGGAAGTCGTCGCAGATCAGGAGCAACCCGCCCGGTCGAATGAGGCTGCGGCATTGTGCGAAGAAACGAGCGGGATCCTGGACGTGCGCGAACGATTCGATCGCATATGCGAGATCGGCCGGCCCGGTGCCGATCGGGAGATCGCAGTAGTCGCCCTCGATACAGCGGATGCGATCCGCGAATCCGGACTTGCGGATCCGCTGTTCGGCGAAATGTGCCTGAACCGGGCTCAGCGTGATCCCGGTGCCCCGGACAGGCAGACGCGAGGCCAGATAACACAAGCTCGCACCGATGCCGCAACCGAGATCGACGACGTTCGACCTCTCGAACGAAGGAGCCAGACCTTGCAGGAGCAGGGCGATCTGGTTCTCCACGTACCGAAACGCCTGCCGATGGGTGGCTGTTCCGGGCCCCCATACGGCACGATGCATTGCGCCGTCGCTGCCGCGCTGTCCGAGCGCGACGAACGCGGAAGTATGGCGATCGTAGTACCGCCGGATTTGCTCGGCATCAAATCCACGCATCAGTCCGTCCCCAGCCTCGCGTACACGTCGCCGGGACGCCGCTGGGCGGCTGCAGTTTTCAGCGCATCGGCGAGCTCGTCGCCGGTCATCCATCGCTCCTCTGTCAGCCGGTACGACTCGCCAAGCGACCAGTTGTATCGATAGGCACCGAGCGCGCGCAGGCGTTCGAGGCAGACGCAGGCATAATCGAGTGCGCGCGGCAGATACTCGAACGACAAGGCACGCACGGGATGGCTCAGGCCGGCAAGCACGCCGGGTTCTGCGCCTTCGACGTCCATCTTGATGAAAGCGGGTGCGCCGAATCGTTCGATCAAAAGGTCGAGTGTCGTGGTCTCGATCTCGACCCGGCGGTTCCACTCCACGTGCGAAAAATCCGGTTCCCTTGCGCGAGCCTCGTGCCACGCCGCCGGCGATCGTGGTAACAGTCGGAGTACGCTCACTGATCAGGAGTGATGCACGCCCCGCCTTTTCGCCGACAGCGGCTTCTATCACCTCGACGTCCGGCGATCCGGCGAACAGCAAGCGCAGCAGCCGCGCGAAGTCAGGCTGCGGTTCGACGGCCACCACACGGCATCCAATCGCGGCAAAGGCACGCGTACGATTGCCGGCATGCGCGCCGAGATCGAAGACCAGGTCGCCGCGCGAGACAAACTGCGAATAGAAGCGCCGCAGGCGGCGTTGCCGCAGCGGGATCGCGTGATAGATCGCAAGCGAGCGAAGCATCCCCGCAGTACGGTTGGCCCAGCTCATCAAAGGGTCGCTGCGACGTCGAAATGGCCCACGACGATGCGCGACCGGCCGGCGTCTACGTGACCGATGCGCTGCGCGCGCCACCGCGCAATCACTGAGGCATTGTCGGACGCCAATTCCGTCGCCGCTTCCGCCCAGCCGTCGATCAAACGCCGTTGAAGCGTCTGCTCCGGCGATCCAAGTATCCAGTCGCTTGGCTCGGTCCACACGCGATAACCGCTCTCCGCGAAACAGCGGGCAGCACAGGCGGCAGCATCGGGTCCCGCCGCCGAGCCGCCCAATCCTTTGTCCGTTTTCTGATGGCGGTTGAGAAGATCGCGAATCATCTCGTCCTCTGGCTCTGCTGGCGAGCAGGAGGACCAGCCGTTGTAGGTGATGGCAAACAGGGCCGCGGCGCCCACTTCACGACAGCGCGCCGCGAGCGCGCGCAGCCATTTTCCGAGACCAAATCGAGCAGGGCAGAGGCGGTCACCAGGTGACGACCCGCGAAAATATCCACGTCGTCTAAAGAATTCAGATCCAGCGACCGGCTTTCGACCTGGCACTCGAGGTGCTCGTTCCGGATGACGCATTCGTTCCCGCCGATCGTGGCCACTTCGTAGCGGCGTTCGATACCCCACGAGGACATCAGTTCCGGCAGCAGCGCAAGCAGGGCAGCATCTCGATCGATCACGAGCCAGCGCTGGCGACCCTGGAGACGCGGCGCCAGATACCGGAGGTTGGAGCCCGTGCCAGTGGCAAGATCGAGCACCTGCACGGTCTCACTGTCCGCAAGCGCGTCCGCGATCGTGCGTGTCAGGCCGTCCGATCGAGCGGCAGCATCGGCAGGCTCGCGGAGTTGAAGCCAGGTTGAGAGCGAATTATCCATTCGAGTCCAGGCGCCCCAGCGCGGCGATCATCTCCTCCACGGCCTGATCCCAGCTCCGCAACCGGACACGTACCTGCTTCGCACCATCAGCGAGTCGCGCGCGCAGCCGGGCGTCGCCGATCACGCGTGCGAGTGCTCCGGCAAGTGCCTCGATGTTTCCAGGCGGTGCCAGCAGACCGGCATCGGCGCCCACCAAATCGGGAATCGCGCCTGTCGTCGTGCTGACCACCGGCAGCCCGCGGGCCAGCGCCTCGGCGACCGCCATCCCGTATGTTTCCTGCCGCGTTGCCAACACGAACACGTCGGCGCGATCGTAGCATTCGTGAAGGTCGACCTCATCGAGCTCGCCCACCAGCGTCACACGGTCGTCGAGCTGGAGCCTGCGAATCGCGGCGCGCACACGATCGACTGTTGGCAGGATGCCGTGTCACGCTGCCGGCACAGGTGAGGTGCCACGTCTTGTGGGGAATCGCCGCCAGAGCCTCCAGCAGGATTTCATGACCCTTATTCGGGTTCAACGTTGCCACGGCGAGGAGCTGCAGTGACGCTCCATCAGAACCGCGTGCAAGCGGTGCGCGCGTCGTCCCCGGCTCTACGACGACGATCTTGTCGCGGGCGATGCCGTACCGATCCAACATGGCGAGAGTGGCTGCTCCCGTGACGATGACCAGGGCCGCAGCGGCCAGAGCCCGCCGCTCTCCCTCATAGAGCCGGGGAGCCGTCTCCCGTTCGAGGCTCACATCGGCGCCCAGCGGAAGATGGACGATCGCGGCGATTCGAAGTCGTGCCGCTTCGTGCTCGATCACCTCGGGCATTGCGCTCAGCGCGAGGCCGTCGATCGAGCACACGAGCGCCATCGCGAACGCCTGCCAGCACCTCAGACGAATGCGCCAGCGCCATCGGTGTGGGGTACGGAAAACTCTCATCGAGCTCCCGGACCTCCACCGACCAGCCATGCTGGCGGAGTCCCTCGGCTATGCGCCGGTTGTATACGTAACCGCCAGTTGGAGTGTCGAGCCGTCCCGGAATGACGAGAATAGTTGAGTGCATTCAGCTCCTGTGACACGACGCGCGTGGCGCCATTTTGCCGCCGACCTGACGTGGTTACAATGCGGTCGGTCCGCAAACTGCATGACAGGCCTCGAGTGGCATCCTCCAAATGCGCCTCTGCGCGCGGGCGTCCTCCGCGCGAGCGTGATTGCGCTTCTCGTTGTCGCCGGCATCGCCATGATCGCTCGCCCGTGGCTGCAGCTCGGCGCTTTGTATCCAGGCAAGGCAGCGGCCGTGTTCGCAGCGGGGATGGTGATGGCGTTCGGCTACGTCGGTTCGCATCACCCGCACGCGCAGTTCGGTCCGGCCAATCACGTCACCATGATCCGCGTCATGATAGTGGCGTTGATTGCGAGTCTGATCGGCGAGCCTGTGAACCAGAGGGCTGCAGCGGCTGCGTCGATTGCCACCGCGGTCATGACGGTTCTCGATGGCGTCGACGGCTGGCTGGCGCGCCGCAGCCGGATGGCCAGCGCATTCGGGGCGCGTTTCGACATGGAAACCGACGCGGCGCTCGTCATGGCGATGTCCATCCTGATCTGGCAGCACGGGAAGGCAGGCGTGTGGGTTCTCCTCGGCGGCATGATGAGATACGTCTTCGTCTTCGCAGGCTGGTGGCTGCCCTGGATGGCGCGCCCTCTGAGGCCGACCCGGCGCGCCAGGACAATCACCGTCTGTCACATCGTGGGGTTGAGCGTGGCGCTGGCGCCCTTTGTCCCCGTACCACTGAGCGCGATTGTGGTTGGATTGACCACAGCCGCGCTGTGCATGGTCGTTTGCTGTTGACGTGCGCCGTTTGTGGCGAATGGAGTAAGCATGCAGACCCTGGCACTTGCGGTCGGAAGCGCCGCGGGATTGCGCGCGCTGTCGGTCGTGATGGGGGTGTTTCTTCTCTTCATGGGGATTGACAAGCTCAGCTGGCTGACCGACGCGGGAGTGCTTGCCGGGCGATTCCAGGAATGGCTCGAAACCGCGCCACCCGCCAGCCGATGGTATCTTGAAACGCTGGCGATTCCGGGCGCTCCCGTGTTCGCCCGTCTCGTGCCGCTTGCCGAGATGGTTGCTGGTGCGGCGCTCTTGTGCGGGTACCTCGTGCGTGTGGCAGCGGCACTCGCGTTCTTCATGGTCCTCAATTTTCACTTTGCGAGCGACGTGCTGTTTCACTACAGCTACCTGACCAACGGGTACGGACTCCCGGTACTCGGCAGCTTGATGGCACTGGCCATCGGTGGCGCGCGGCTTCCGCTCACCATATCGAAGTAAAGCATGCGCTGGGCCTCCGTCGCTCTCGCTCTTGTGGCGCTGAATGTATCGTTGACCTTCGGCAATATCTGGCCGACGCTGGCCATACGGCTGAACAGCGACCTCTCCGGTGAATTTGCCGTCCTGGTTCTCGCCTTTGTGCTCGCGCAAGGCTGGCGCGGGCCCTTGTCGGCCGCGAAGCTGCGGTGGTTGTCCGTCCTCTGGGTCACGTTGATCATCGGGCGTTATCTTGATGTGACCGTCCGTTCGTTGTACGGACGGGAGATCAATTTGTACTGGGACCTGCGGTTTGTGCCAGACGTGAGCGCCATGTTTGCCTTCGTGGCGAAGCGATGGCAGGCCGGGGCCTTCGCTCTCGGAGTGTTGCTGGTTCCCCTTCTCCTCTACGTGCCGGTGCGTTGGGCGCTCCGGCGAGTGATCGATGCCACGAACCATGCGCGCGCACGCCGCGTGCTTGGGTCAGCGGCAGCCGCGGCGCTGCTGCTGTGGATCGCCCCGACCCTGGGCGCGCGCGTGCCTGCGGGCGTCCGATTTGCCGAGCCGGTCGCACCGGCGTACGTGCGCGTGATGACCGAGCTGGCATACGAGATGACGGGCGCGGGCGTGAGGGCACTCGGGCCGGCTCCCCCGATGTCTTCGAGCCTGTCGCGTGTCAGCAGCGCAGACGTATTCCTCATCTTTATCGAGTCCTACGGCGCCGTGAGCTGGGATCGTCCTGAGCTCGCGCAGGCGCTCGCCGCGAGTCGTGGTCGCCTCGAAGCCGACATCCGTGAGACCGGGCGCTCGGTGGTCTCGGCGCTGGTCGAGTCAACGACCTTTGGCGGCGAATCGTGGCTTGCGCACATCAGTCTTCTGTCGGGTACCGAAGTGCGCGATCAGCGCACCTACGTCCGGCTGATGGCCCAGGAGCGCGATACGCTGGTGAAAGCGTTCGGGCGTCATGGGTACCGCACCGTCGCGATCATGCCGGGGCTGCTTCGAGGTTGGCCTCAGGGCGCGTTCTATGGGTTCGAAGAGATCTACGATCTCTCGCGGCTCGACTATCGCGGGCCGCCGTTCGGATGGTGGGATATCAACGATCAGTTCGCCCTTGCGCGCATGGACGCGCTGGAGGTCGAGCCGCAGCCGCGCCGGCCGGTGTTCGTCTTCTTTCCAACAATCACCACCCACGCGCCCTTCACGCCGGCGCCGCCGTACCAAAAGGATTGGACGCGCATCCTCACGACGAATCCGTACGACAAAGTCGATCTCGACCGAGCATGGTCGGAGCAGCCCGACTGGTTGAATCTCGGTCCGAGCTACGTGCAGAGCCTCATTTACACACACGCGACGCTCGGCGGCTACCTTCGCCTGCGCGCCGATCGCGATTTCATGGTGATTCTCATCGGCGATCATCAGCCGCCGGCGCTCGTCAGCGGGCCGGAGGCGTCGTGGAACGTGCCCGTGCACGTGATCGCCGGGCGCGCCGCGTTGCTCGATCGTCTCCGGCAGCACGGTTTCCGCGACGGCCTCGCTCCACCTCATCCCGACCGCGGCGCGGATGGATACGCTGCTTCCCATCCTCCTCGACGCGTTTGGGGATCCGGAGGAGAAATCCGTTTCCAGTACTCCCGCTACAGCTCCGCTCAGATAGCGGTATCGTTGCGCAAGCCCGAAGAGCGCGAATGATCCACGAAGAGTCACGAAGGCATCCGACGAGAAGATGACGGAGCTTCTGACGTGTCAGCGCCTTTGGCGTTTGCGTTCGAAGCGTGGGTCACGACCACAAAGGACCGCACGCGTGACGCGCGCATTGTCCTGCTTCGTGAATCCTCGTTCCTTCGTGGATCTCGTTCCTTCGTGGATCTTCGTTCCTGCGTGAATCCTCGGTCCTTCGTGCCGATCTCCGTTCCTTCGTGGATCTTCGCGTTCCGAAGCAGTTGCAGGCTCAGCAGTAATGCGGTGGCGCGTCGATGATGATGCGCCGGCGTCGGAGTTCGTCGCCGCCGTGATCCCAGCATTCCCGGCAGGATCGTGCCGGTCAGATCCGCATCCACCGTCACCGTGTCGGGCAGGTACCGCCGGCATGCGCCGAACTCTTCCTCGTATTCGGGCGTGGGAAACGTGAGCGTGAGGATCGACGAGCTGCCGTGCCGCTCGACGCGGTACAGAGGATTCACCCTGAGCTCTCCCGTCACGGTCTGCGCCGTGGGCAGCTCGTAGCGTCGAAACAGATCCGCACGGCCGCTGGCAATGAGCGTGAGTGACGGTTCGGCGCCGAGGTCTGCGGGCGATGCGTCGTGCGTCAGATCCACCAGTCGGCGCTCCAGCACCTGCGTGAGCAGACAGCTCGTCGCTGAACAACCGCGGCTGACGGGCCGTGAAGAGATCGCGATAGGCGGCCGGAGTGAGGGTATTTCCCGCCGAGAAATTCTCGCCGAGCGCGCTGTGCAGATGTGGCATCACGACCACGCCGTCGGGGACGCAGAGGCGCATCATCTCTTCCGCGAGCAGGCGCTTGTGCCAGATGTAGGGGAACGCATCCGCGAGGACGACCAGCGAGAACGCATCGCGGGCGAACGGCAGAGGCTGATTGGCGTCGCAACACACCGGCTCGCATCCCGGCGAAGTGAAACGCTTCGCGAGCCATAGCTTCCAGAAAAAGAGGTCGGCAAGCACCGTGCTGTCGGCCGGCCCGAGACCGGTCAGCACGCGGGTCAGGTGCCCCGTGCCGCCGCAGAGATCGAGAGCAGCGTCCCAGCCAGTCGGCCGCCGAGCTGACTGGCCGATCGCCTGCAGGAGCGCCTCGGCCATCACGTAGGTGGGATCCGAGAACCGATAGACGAAGCACGTGCCTTCGGCGTCCTGACACAGAATCGCAAGCGCGTCCTGGTAGGTCGCGTGTGCTCCCGGTGCGTGAGCAGTCGCGGAATGCTTCGACGCGCGTCTGGTCGAGTCCGAGAAGCGTGAAGAGCGCCGCTTCGCCCTGGCCTGCCTCCAGCAGGTGCATGGCGTCTCGTGTGCGGTCGTCCGCGATCATCACAGGTATTCCATCGACGACAGGAAACGCGCAGCACTCGCAGCCGAGCACGCCCGATTCGATTCGGTCGCCGGCTCGTACGAGCGCATCGTTCTCAACCAGCGATACGCGGGTACCGCAAAACGGGCAGCGCAGCAGCTCGAGCATCGTCTCGTGCATGGCGATCAGGATCGAAGCAGAAGGACGCGAAGCGCTCGATGAACGCGTCGCGCGCGCGAGCCCACGTCGGCGCGGTGAAACTGCTCGGTGCCGAGCAGGTGTGCGGCATCGCTGCGCAGCGCACCAGGGACAGGGCGTCATCTTCAAGCTGCGTCCGATGACATTTGATCGCGGCAAGCTTTCTGGCGGCAAACCGGCCGACCTCGACGACGAGCGTCGGCGGCGCTGCAAGCGCGCCGAACGCATCGGCGTCTGCGATGCCGAGGATCTTGTGTGGCGCCCCGCCGCGTATGCCTCGCTCTGCGAGGGTCGCCGCGACATGGCGAACGACCTCCCGCATGCAACCGCTCGGCATCGTGACGTAGTACAGCGCCGGGCCGTCCTCGCCCAACGCGGCCACGGCTGCCGTGGTTCGCTCGTGAATCGCGATGTGATCGGGATGGCCGTAGAGGCCGTCTTCGCCGAAGGTGATCACCACGTCTGGACGAAGCCGGCCGATGGTGCTGCGGATGTCCGCTTCGAGCCGCTCCGCCTCGGTCCAGGGCAGCATGCCGTCCTCGTAATCGAGCAGCACGAGATCGGTCACGCCGAGGATGCGCGCGGCGTTCCGCAGTTCCTGAAGGCGGACGCTGCGAACATCTGCCGGTCCGGGTCCGAGCTCTCCCGCAGTGGCGCAACAGACCGACACGCGAGCGCCCAGGTGGGCACACCACGCAAGCAACCCTCCACACGCCAGTGACTCGTCGTCTGGATGTGCAAAGACAGCCAGAAGCGAGCGTGGGCGCAGGTCGTCATGTTCCGACTTCATCGCCGGACGTTCTGTGGCGCGTGCCTGGAGCGCGACGCGGCAAGCCGCGCGTAAACGCCGAGGTAGGCGTCAACCATGCGATCCGGGTTGAAGCGCTCCATTGCCGCGCCCTGACCAGCGGCGCGATCGAGCGCCAGAACACCCGGCAGGCCTTCGACGAGCGCGTCGAGAGAGTCGAACACGCGACCGGTCGTTCCCTCGTCTACGACTTCGCGAACGGCGCCGCGATCGAGCGCAGCGACGGGAGTCCCGCACGCCATCGCCTCGGCCATGACGAGACCAAAGGGCTCACCCGACTGCACCGGATACAGCAGCGCCCGTGCGCCGCCCAGCAGTGCCGCTTTTCCGGCGTGCGCGACTTCGCCCGCCCATACGATCTGGTCTCCATCGACGAGCGGCGCAATCACCTCGCGGTAGTACTCGTTCTCGGCGGCGGCGAGAATGAGCCGCATCCTGGTTCGCCGCGCAGCCTCGATGGCTTGCAGTACGCCCTTTCCTTCGCTGAAGCGGCCCAGAAAGAGCAGGTAGTCGTCGGGTGTTGAACGAAATGGATATGCCGCCGTGTCAATCGCATGGGGAATCACGGCGACGACGCTGAGGCCGGCGAGCGCGCGCGCCTGATGTTGCGACACCGCAACGAAAGGCGCATCCCGATACTGCGACCAGAGCGCAATCTCGGCAGCGGTCGGCAAATGATGGAGCGTCTGCAGCACAGGCGTTGCCGACAGGCGGCTGAACGCCAGAGACATCGGCGAGTACTCGGCCTGGTAGTGGATGAGGTCGAAGGCGGCGCCCTGCTCCACGGCTGCGGCCAGGTTGAACAACTCGCAGAGCTCCCACGGCCAGATCGATGAGTCTTCGCAGTAACCACGATCGAAGACGGCATGCAGACGGGCTCTTGTGATCGATGAGCCCGTTGCGAACAAGGTGACGTCGTGGCCACGGGACACCAGAGCATCGACGAGCAGAGCGGTCATCGTTTCTATCGATCCCGACTTCGCGGGCGGAACCGACTGCGCGACAGGCGCGACCTGGGCGATCCGCAGCGGGATCACGCGCACGCCCTTTCCAGAAACGATTGCAGAACGACCGACGCATCGAAACACTCGCGCGCGATCTCGCTCGCGCGCCGGGCATGCACTGAGTAATCGCCCTCGACGCACTCGAGCCCTGCAATCGCCTCCTCCGGCGTCGAAAAGCGTCAACAGGCCCGTGCCGAAAGGCAAGTGCGCGCTCCACCCCGTGTCTTGCACGACCGCCGGACGCCCTGCGGCCAGGTAGCACTCGGTCCGGTCGCTGAACCATCCGGACCGATGCGCCACGTAGGCGTGTTTGGCGACGGAAAATTCGGCCTTCGACGTCTGAATGAAGTCGCGATAGTCCCAGAGCGAACGAGAAACGCTCATCGCGTCGATGGGCGCCCAGCCGTGCTGGCGGAGCAGATCTTTCGGGCCGTTCACAGCGAGCTCGAAGCGATGGTTCGTGCGGCCGGGCAGCGTGATGAATCGGACGAACTCCCGGTCCTTGTTCCCATCGACATCTGCAAAGCTTTCCGTTTTCCACGTCATGACGGTCGTGAAGGCATCCCTCGTGTGTGGCGCGTCGGTGTGCCACAGATCAGTGATCACGGGCTGCCATGTCTTGTGCCACGTGAACGCGCCCGTCGGCACATCCGAGTCCGGCGTGCCGATGTTGGCGCCGAAGGTGAACAGCCGGTTGAACCCGCGGAAGAAGTCGCAGTACCAGCCCACACCCTTCGCAATCGCGAACTGGGTGAACACCGGATCCGAATCGATGAACACCCGCCGCGGGATGCGTGCGTACTCGTCGCGCCAGAACCACGATCCGCCGGAAAGATTGAGAAAGAGATCGGCATCGCGCGCAGTAGGCGCGGACGGTTTCCTGCGAGGCGCCGTAGTACGCCCCATCGTAGTTGACGAAGCTCCATCGATCGCCGAAACCGAATGGCTCCAGCGCCCGGTGAATGTACTGCGTGCCATAGGAAGGATCGAGTGAGATGGTGTCTTGCTCGGGGTCGTAGATGCATTCGCCGGTGTCCTCGATGTAGAAGACCTCGTGACCCAGCGCGCGCAGACCGAGGAGGTACATGAGCGAGCACCAGGTGACCCCGCCGAACGGATAACGCGCGATGATGCCGGCGAACAGAATCTTCACGACGTGCGCACGGCCTCGTCGACCGTCACAGACGATCCGGACTCGTCGAGAGATCGGCCGAGCGAAAGGTGCGCGCACATGCGGCGGTACAGCTCGCTCGAGGCCATCAACTCGTCATGCGTCCCCTGGTCGGTCAGCCGCCCTTCGTGCAGGACGAGGATCCGCGTGGCGGCGCGGATCGTGGACAGCCGGTGAGCGATGACGAGGGTCGTGCGGCCTCTGCGGAGACGGCGCAGCGCGTCGAAGACAGCGGCCTCTGAGATGGCGTCCAGCGAAGAGGTTGGCTCGTCGAGAATGAGGATCGGGGCATTCTTCAGCAGGGCGCGCGCAATCCCGAGCCGCTGGCGCTCGCCACCCGACAGCGTCCCGCCGGCTTCCGCCACAACGGTTTGGTAGGCCAGCGGCAGGCGCTGGACGAACTCGTGAACGTGCGCGGCGCGCGCGGCGGCTTCCACTTCTTCGTCGGAGGCCTGCAGCCGGCCATACCGGATGTTGTCGGCGATGGTGCCGCTGAACAGCACTGGTTCCTGCGGGACCAGCGCGATCCGTTCGCGCAGCGATCGCAGCGAATATTTCGAGACGTCCACATCGTCGACAAGAACGCGCCCGCGCGACGCCTCGAAGAACCGGGGAATCAGGTTGGCAATCGTCGTCTTTCCCGCACCGGTGAGGCCGACGATCGCCACTATTTCTCCAGGGCGCACCTCGAAGCTCACGTCCTCGAGCACGCGGCGGTCGTCGTCGTAGGAGAAGCAGACAGCTTCGAAGCGCACGCAGCCCCTCACTCCCGACGCGTCGAGGCCATCGGGAGCATCCAGACGCTCGGGCACGAGCGCAAGAATCTCGCGGACTCGCCGGGCGCTTACGACGGCCTGCTGCAGCGACCCCGTTGTATGGGCAATAGCGGAAATCGGGTTGTAGACCGCCGCCAGATACGCGATCACGACGAGCAGCGCGCCGACCGTCAGCCTGCCATCCAGGACATGAAGGCCGCCCACGACGAGCACGAGCGCCGTACCTGAAAGCGTAACGGCGCTCACCGCGACGGAGAACAGCGACTCCTGCCACGTCAGACTGAGGCGCGCGCTCATCGTCTCATTCCCCGATTGCGAGAACCGCGCCAGCTCGTGCCGCTCGCGTGCGAAGCTCTTGACGGCTGCGACCGAGGACAGAATCTCGAACGCCCGTTCGATGAGCGTGGACTCCAGCGCCTTCACTCGTTCGGCTCGGTCCGTCATAGTGGCCGAGTAGTGGCGCAGACAGAGATACAGGAACGGCACGACCGTCAGCGAGAGCAGCGCAAGCGTGCGGTCGAGGTACACGAGCACGCCGAACATGACGCCAAGATTGAGTAATGCCATGGCCAGCGGGAAGACCCCGCCGATGACCAGGTCGTCGACGCAGTGTGCGTCGGCGTCCAGGCGGTAGACCGAGTCGGCCGTCCTGGTCAGGATGTGGTGCCGGAGCGGGAGTGCCTGAAGATGCTCCAGCAACTGCGCGCGCAGGTTGTAGACGACGCGCTGGCCCATCTCGACCTGCAGCTGCGTGTGGATCATGCGGATCGCTTCGATGGCGATCTGCAGCAGCAGGCCCACGGCCACGACGATCGCGAGCAGCGCGGCAGGACTGACCCCGCCCGCAGATGTCAGGAGAGCTGCGAGTGGTCCTGGTAGCGGATAATCGCCGAGGACGTTGTCCACGACGAGCTTGAGCGGCCACGGCGCCAGAGCGGCCATGACGATCTCCGCGATTGAAAGGACCGCGATTGCCACGACACGCAAGCGATAGGGTCGGAGAAACGACAGCGTCCAGGAAGCCAGCGACACGTTACCCTCTGGACATCGTGGTTTCGGCGGGGCGGGTCGCTTGCGGCGCCAACGCGGGAGGCACCGGCAGCGGCAACATGCCCGCGGCTGTCGTCACGCGAGCCACGGCCTGGTCGAGCACAGCGGCCGCACGCGTCGCCTGCCACATTGCGCGCAGTGCGAGCGCGGCGATCGCGAAGATGGACGCAACCACGCTCGCCGATGGTCGGTATAACGCGATCGACACGCCCGTTGCTCCGGCTAACAGGACCGCGAGCGCCAGCCCGTGCACCGTCCCGGCGAAGCTGGGACGCAGACGCGCCCGCACTCGGAAGAGGCAGCAGCCCCGCTCGTGCTCTTCGATAAGCGTCAGGACGTGCAGCCACCCCCAACGGCCGATTGAGACGCTGAGATCCCGATCGGTATGCCAGCCCTCGTCGACGTGAACAAGTTGTGCCGGGCGGCATGCGCGCAATACTCCGACGAGCTCGGTCAGCAGCGCAGGCTGTGACGTCCACGATTCGCTCCAGAACGACCGCTCGCTGCCGCCGCCGGTCAACAGCTGTACGGCTGCCCGCGCATCGCGGAGCGACGGTACAGGCGTCTTCCAGGGATGGCGCGTGACGTGCTGAGGGGCAACCCCTTGCGACAGCGACAGGCCCTGCAGATTTCCCCAGAACCGCGCGATGGGCTGCACCAGGTGCAACCAGGCGATCAACGCGCGGTAGAGATGCCGGCTTGGCGTGGGCGACCACGGGCCGATCGACGGCAGGCCGCTGAGATCGGAACGCCACGCAAACATCACGCACCGCAGGACGGTGATCGTCCAACCGAGCGTGCCCGCGGCGAAGAGAACCCACCAGGTGTCGGTCTCCATCAGCTGACCCACAATGCCGGCGGCCAGCAGCAACAACGATGCGGCCATCCACAGAGGTGAATGGGGAAGGAACTGCCATTGGGGCATCCGCGTGCTGTAGATCGACGGAAACGCAGCCGTGCCCCAGACGCCGGTGTTGACGCGTTTCCCGATAGCCGAGCGCAGAAACGGCAGCGGACTGTAGATCCGGCCGTGCCACAGCATCCGGCCTCCGAGGAATTTCTCCGGGTGATGCGCATCGAGCCACGCTTCGCCTTCGCCGTAGCCGACCTGCTGGCGCCAGTACGCTTTCACGCTCGGCCGGCGGTGGTGCCAGACGAGCGCCGCGGGCGCAAACCCGATGCGGAGCCCCTTGGCCTGCAGCCGCCAGCAGATATCGACGTCGTCGCCAGCGCGAAGGTAGACCGGGTTGAAGCCGTCGATCGACAGGAGCGCGTCGCGGCGGAACGCCATATTGCAGCCCGGCACATGCTCGGCGATGCGGTCGTCGAGCATGACGTGACTGGGTCCGCCCGGCGCGCGCGCGACACACTGCGCGACCCAGGGATCGTCCTGCGGCACGACGTTGGGGCCGCCGGCACCGGCGACATCGGAATGGAGCATCGGCTGAACCAGATAGGTCAGCCAATCGGGATCAACGCGGGCGTCTGCGTCGGTGTAGGCAACGATCTCGCCGGTTGCGGCGGCAAGGCCAACGTTACGGGCTGCACTGAGGCCGCCGTTGGGCGTGTCGATGACTCGCACGCCCGCATGGCTGCGCGCGATCGAAGCAGTTGCGTCCCGCGATCCGTCGTTGACGACAATCACCTCGACGCTCGGGTAGGTAAGTCCCGCGAGCGAGCTGAGGCAGTCGTCGATCGTATCCTCGGCGTTGAACGCGCATACCACTACGGAAACCTTCGGCCACTGATGACGCTCGCGAGCTGAGACGGGCGACTCCGCGAACGCCTCGCTCACTGCGGCCAGCGCTGGCTTCGGCTGCCGCGCTTCATCGACGAGACCGAAGGCCCAGTCGTCAACAGAGCGGCCGCCGCGCCACCATTCGTCTGTCCAGGAATACACGATCGCTCCGCAGGCGCCCTCCATGAAAGCCGCCCGCAGTTGCATCGTGGTGATGCGAGCCTGACCCTCGAGACCTTCGCGCACGCTGTCGGCGCCCGCTTCCGCCAGCAGCAGGGGTCTCGCGCCCGCGATGTGCTGCAACCGCGCGAGGTATCCCCGCAGGTCCGGTTCACGATGCAGATAGACATTGAACGCACAGACATCGAAGCACTCGAGGTCGAGGTGTTCGGTGGGAGGAAAATTCACGTACGTCAGGAGGCTGTCGGGCGCCGCCGTCTTGACATTCTCATAGAGCTCACGCAGGAATCGCTCGATGCGGCGGTGGCCATGCCATCGCACGATCCCGGCCGGTATCTCGTTGCCCACGGCAAACATGAGCGTCGCGGGATGCGATCCCAGCCGACGCACTGCGTCCGCAGCATCGTGCCTGATTTGTCTGGCTAGCTGTGGGTCGTCAAGGAATGAGATGTGCTGCGGCCATGCGAGCCCCACCATCACTCTCAGCCCGTGTCGCAGGGCGATGTCGAGCAGAGCGGGCGGCGGCACGGTGTAGGTGCGGACCGTGTTGATACCGGCGGCCGCCATCAGCATGAAATCCTGATTTACCCGCACGGGGGAGGGGAACTGATGGCCATCGCCATCGGGAGCGAAGGTGCCGTAGGCGACCCCCTTTACGAGGAAACGCCGGTTCTCCGCGTCGAGGAACTTGCCGTGGACGCGCGGCGCATGACAGACGGCTCGGACGGATCCGGAAGTCATAACAATGTGAAACTCGGAGCGCTGTCGGAGCCGGTTTCAGGCACGCGTCACATCTCTTGCGAGTGTGGGAAGGATCGGTGCCCAAAGAGCGGTTTGGATCGTCGCGCCAGCGACGCGCGAACCGGCGAATGATACTACATCGTCGCGAGCCAATACCTCATAAACTCGGCGTCTTTCGCCCGGGTGGTCGGGCACCGAACCAGCGCCAATCTGTTCGTGCTCTCGCTCGTCATCGAGGTGGTCAGAATCGACTAATCATCGACGTCGCCGACAAGGCGTAGCCGTGCTTCGGCGTTTCGCACAGAATGCCCGCGCTGACGAGCGTCGCGATAATCGCGTACACCCCTTTTTCAACGTGACCGCAGCCACGTCGCCCCGAGGCGCGCGATGATTTGCGTCAACTGCACTTCGTCGAGTCGATCGTCGAGCGCGGCGATGCCGCTCACCTCCTCGAACCGCCGCAACAGCTCAGCCGCCACGCCGGCGTTCCGGATACCCAGCAACTCGAACAGGTGGTCCTTGCGTGCGGCATGCAGACGCGCATCAAGCTGCTTCCACGTCTCGAAGTCGGCCGGCTCTGACAGCGGCCAGATCGTCGCTGGCGTAGCCGGCGAGGCAGCGCGTTGCAAGATCGCGTTGACTGCGCGCCGCGCCGCCTCGCACGCGCCTTCCATGGACGCCACGTCGGTGTTGGTCCGCACATAGTCGCCGGCGAGCACGAGGTTGGGGACCCGGGTCGCCGCCTCGGGACGGAGGGCCCACGATCCGGGTGGGTGGACCAGGAGCCGGGAGTGGTTCGTGGGCGGCGTGCCGCTTCCATAGTCGAGGTCGCTATCGAGGTGGAAGGAGTGCACCATCTCGTCACGTAACACCAGGTCGCCGGGCTCATGGCCATTGAGCGCGGCCTTCAGCTGCTGCCAGGTCTCGTGTCGGACCTCCGCTGACGTGCACTGCTTCGCCGGCTTGCGCACGTGGGTGCCAGGCGCCTCCCAATTCGAGATGTCGACCGAGAGGACGCCGCCGACCGTCCCATCGCCGTAGCGGTCCCGGAACGCACCGCCTTCGGTCCAGAACTGCGCCTGTGAGATCGACGTGAGAGCCCATGGAGAATCTGGATAGAACGTATGGCCGCGCACCAGCTGCACGTCCTCCTTGAGAAAGAATTGGGCGCCGACCATCCACGACACCAAATCGTCGGCATTGCTGGTCCGCAGCGTCTCGAGCGCGGGATCCAGCGCGCCCATCTGGGGCGTGATCATCGCGATGGCCCGGTCGATAGGAACGGCCAGGACGTAGAAATCGGCGACCTTTGGAACCGGGTCGCCCGCCAGGCGGACACCGCTGATTCTCCCGGCGCCGACGTCGAGGCCGTCGACCGCGACGCCTGCCTGGAGCCGGACTCCGCGGGACTGCAGGTGGGCAATCCAGGGATCGATCCACATCTCGGTGGTCGGCCCGCCCAGGGTCCGATCGTTCGCCGTTCCCGATAGCGCGAAGTCGAGGATCAGCTGCATGGAGATCGTGCCGATGGTGCGCGCCGAACCACGCTGCGGATCCATGGCGACCATCGTCCGCGGGACCGCGCGCAGCTGGCGCTGGAACTTGCTGGAATAATCGTTACCTTGCAGGAACTGCCACCATGACAGACGCTCGTACGTGCCGAGCCGGCGCTCGTTGCACGAGGTGAAAAACTGCAGGATCTTCGCGCCGAACAGTTTGAAATCTGCGCTATCGAAGTCGAGCGTCTTGAAGAAGAGCTCGAGGGCTTCGAGAATTTCGAGCGGCCTGCCGGGGGCGCGTCGGAAGAAGCGATACCAGGTGTCACCATCGACCATCGCCACGGCACTCTCGGTGGTCGGCGTGAGGCGATCGGCCACCGATCGGCCACCGCCCACGGGGATGCGCTGCATGAGGTCGATGACGTGCCGGTAGAAGCGCGGATAGAAGCGGAAGCCATGTTCGCCGGGCAACGGTTTGCGCCCGCCGACTGCGGTGCCAGGGACAGGCTGGCTCCGCGCCTTGCCGCCCCAATCCGCCCGCCCCTCGTACACCGTGACGGCGGCGCCACGCTCGCTGAGCTCGTGCGCGGCGGTCAGTCCTGCCACCCCACCGCCGATGATGATGACCTGCATTGCCATGGTCTTGTGTCCTTTCCCGCTTCACTCAACGGCACCCATCGAATGAGGGAGGGCAGTCCTATTGACCGAGTTTCGGAACAGCGATCGAGCGAGGTACATTCCACCGTAAGTCAGGATGGTCCGCACGGTTGCACCTTCCGCGTACCCGAGCACGCAGGGCCGCCAGACCAAGGGGGTTTCGAGGATTCGAATTCCTCTCTGGGGATTTCGATACAACTGCTTCGCCAGGTGATAGGTAATAAACGTGTCGCTCAGGACCGTCAGCCAGAGGTCATCGTAATAGCGAGTGTGGCTCACGACGCCGCGTGCAACATCGGCCGCGACACGCCCCGCCAGCCGGCCACTTTCCAGTGCGTGATAGATTCCTTCACCAGTCACCGCATCCCCAAAACCACCCGCATCACCGACCAGATAGACAGGCGCCTCCGGCACCGTTAAACGATATCCGCCCACGGGAAATTGATACGCTTCAAAGCGGAGTGGCGGCTCTGAAGAAACGCGGAAACCTTTCGCATTTGCATATTCAATCAGACGGCGTCGCAGATCCTTCAGCCCCTTCTCGAATGTGTAGAGTCCCACGGAGAAGTGGTCGTCTTTTGGAAAGACCCAGCCGTAGCCTTTCGGCACGGCTCCGAAATCCAGACAGGGAACCGCAGCTGACATCTGCGATGTCGTCGATGAGGGCAGATTGATCTCGATTGCAGCTGTGACCGCTCTTGGCTTCGAAATATTGAAACGTCTGTTTACCGTGCTGTACGCCCCGTCAGCGCCAATCAGTTGACGCGCGGTCACTTGTCTCTTCGACGTAGTCACTCGGAATGTCGCATCGGTGAACTGAATGTCGGTCACTGGCTCACCATCGAAGAAGGTGAAACCAGACTTGGCCTGATTTTGCCGGACAAGTGAGTTGTCCAGTTCGGGCCTCGCGACCATCAGCAGGATTTGAGAACGATGACGGAATCTGTTGATTCGTTCGCCCCAGGCGTTGCACTCGATAGCCGAAAACCTTCGTCGTAGCGTCGCCGCGAGCTGCCCCTCAAGCGCATTCGCCGCCTTGATGGTGACGCCACCGGCACACGGTTTCACTCGTGGGAACCGCCGGGCCTCAACTTGCGCGACGGAAAGACCGCGTTCGAGCACCGCCGCCGCCGCATTGGAGCCACCAGGGCCAGCACCGACGACGATGACGTCAAAATGTTGCCGCATCTATTTTCGTAAGGTCAGCGCTCACCGGTAGCTTCGACTAGAGGGTCTGCCAGTGCAAGCGGGAATCCGCGCGGCGTGAGCTCGATGTCAGCCGAGAGATGAAGATGCACGAGCACCTCCATCGGAGACCTCGCAAATCGATCCCGGAGATCCTGGTCGGTCAGTAACGCGTGGAGGACCAAACTCACTGCCTGGTGCGACATAGCGTGCACGTCCCTGGCTGCGATTAGATCGTTTCTATCCTGATTACGTTTCACCCGGCAGAGCGGATTCATCAGCGCCACTTTCGTTGCACACGAATTTCTGGCCGAGTGTTGCGTTCTGCGCGAACGTGACACCATAAGACCTCGTCAGTCCCAATTGCGCACGTGTGGGGAGCACGCTCGAAGCCACATGGTTCGAGCACACTTTGAGTTGCGCGGAGATCGAGGATAGCGATGCCACCACTGAAAACGTTCAAGGGAACTTCCAAAAACGGCAACGTGCAGAAGGCGCTCGACCTTGCGGTACAGGCCGCGCAACAGGCTGCCCCCGGCGCCGACCGATTGATCGAGTGGACCTTGAAGAAAGTCTCCGGCCGCCAGGGCGGGATTACGGGCCTCAAAGAGGCAACCGTCGTAATCCAGGCCCGCGTTGTCTGAACTGAGGCGCGGTACTCGAACGTAGTCCAGTACCCAACAGCCTCACAGGGTTGCCCGGACTCAAACGCGTTTGTTTTGGCGTTGCAACGTCCTGGGAGCGGTCATGTATCCCCTCAGATCGAAGACTACGTACACGCGAATGTCGCGATCTCCGGCTACGTGCACTCACGAAAGGGTCATTCGCATGGCAACCAACATCAGGCTCGACGAGTTTGACGGTAATTGGATCGTCGTGGAAAGCGATGTTTTCAAGTTGACCGCGATCGACTTCCAGATCGACGCTCCTGAACGCCACGGCCCCGGCGGCGGTGTTCGCCGCGCTCTTGTGCACAACGCTCAAGACGGCTTATCGGTCAACTTCGAGGGTGATTATCCCGGCGGCGTCACCGTGCAGAGTGACTTGCTGGTCACGGGTCGGCTCTTGTTGTCGGCCGACGCCACGGTCGGCGCATTGGACATCATCGGCCAACTGCGGCAAGGCGTGGCTGACCTCGAACAGGACGTGTTTGACCTCAAACGCGACGTCGCGCAGGTGTCCGCCGACCGCATCGATCGCATCGAGCAAAGCATCGAGTCGCTGGCGGCGATGATGAACGCGTCGGTGGTCCCGCTCTGGCGGACTAAGGAGGAGGTGGAGGAGGGGGACGACATGGGCCTGCGCGTCAAGTCCGCTTCGGCATTGGGCCTGGTCGTCGAGTACACCATCCTGCAACAAGATCCCAACTTCGGTCACGGTGAGGTAGTCAGCATCGCGCCGCCACCGGGCACCGTGGTGTCGAGAGGAACCACGATCCAGGTGACCGTCAACCTCGAGGGATAGCGCCATGGCCCTTTCGTTACGGCAGTTGGCACGCCACCTGCCCACTTCAACGGCGGCGCCGTTCGGCCTGCGCCAGTTATTGAGGCGGCCTACGGGCCCGATCCGCTTCAGCGTGCAATCCGTGCCGATCTCGGTGATGACGCAGAACATGGCGCTGCTGGTGGCGCCGGGCGACTATCTCGGCACCGATCGCGAGGGCGCGGTGGCCGAGATTTCCGGCCGCATTCGCAGTTTGCTGCCCGATGTCGCAGGCCTCTGTGAGGTGTTCTCCGACGGCGAGCGCGCCGAGATCAGGGGTGCGCTGCAGGACCTGTATCCGCACTTCCAGGAGGGGCCCGACGAGGCCGACCTCGAGTCGGATGGCGGCCTTCTCCTGCTGAGCAGGCACCCCTTTTCGGCTGCCGACTCATTTATCTATCGCGACTGCGACGGCTGGGACTGCTTCGCCAACAAAGGGATGATTCACGTTCGTGTGCGCGCCGGCACCTGGCCAAGCGCGATAGATCTCTTCTATACACACGCGCAGGACATCTCCACCAATGATGGCGTCAATACGCTGTACAAGCAGCTGTCTGCCATGCAGGGGTTCATCCAGATGCGCGCCGATCCCGCGCTGCCGGCGATCGTGATGGGTGACATCAATGTTCCGGGCGAGATTCCACAGCACTACAGCCAGCTGCTCAGCCGGTTATCCGGTATACGGGACTGCTGGACAATCGCCGGCAACCCCGCAACGAGCGGCCCGACCAGCGTTCGCGACAGCAACTTTTATGAAGATGCGGATGATCGCCCGGCCCAGGATCAACGCTTCGACTACGTGCTGCTTCGGGCCGGGACGCGCGCGATTCCGATCCTCTCCAAAGTGGACATCCTGAAGTTCACCCGCAACGGGCGGTTCATCTCTGACCATTTCGGCCTGCGCGCCATATTCGAGACGATGGCATTGGTGCAGCCATGAGCGAGGTGGCGCAGATCGTTTGGCTCGCAACTCATTATTGTTTAGGATGAGGTTATGAGCGATCTCTTGCGGTCCGATCTGCCCAATCCTGGCGATGCGATCGACTTCGACGCATGAGGTCTTCGCGGGAATCGGACGAGGCGCTCTGGTACAAAGACGCGATCATCTACGAGGTACCGGTCAAGTCGTTCTTCGACGGCAACGACGACGGCATCGGAGACTTCACCGGGCTGATCGACAAGCTCGACTACCTGCACGGCCTCGGTGTGACGTGTCTCTGGCTGCTGCCGTGCTTTCCCTCGCCGCTCAAGGATGACGGGTACGACATCTCGAACTACACCGAGATCCATTCGAGTTACGGCACGCTCGAAGACTTCAAACGCTTCCTCAAGGCAGCCCACGACCGGGATCTGAAAGTGCTGATCGAGCTCGTGGTGAATCACACCTCGGATCAACATCAGTGGTTTCAGATAGCGCGCAATGCGCCTGCCGGCTCAACCCAGCGAAATTTTTTCGTGTGGAGCGACACCGATCAGAAGTATCAGGACGCGCGAATCATTTTCATCGATACCGAACAGTCCAATTGGGGCTGGGATCCGGTCGCGAAGGCGTACTACTGGCACCGGTTCTTTCATCATCAACCCGACCTGAACTACGACAATCCGACGGTGCTCGAAGAGGTCCTCCGGGTGATGGATTTCTGGCTCGAAATGGGCGTCGACGGCTTTCGACTCGATGCCGTGCCGTATTTGATCGAGCGTGAAGGCACCAACTGCGAGAATCTGCCGGAGACGCACACCATCCTCAAGGCGATCAGGCGCCACATCGAAAGCCGCTGGCCCAACCGGATGCTGCTGGCCGAAGCGAACCAGTGGCCCGCCGATGTGCGGCCGTATTTCGGGGACGGCGATGAGTGCCACATGGCCTTTCACTTTCCAGTGATGCCTCGGCTGTTCATGGCGCTGCACCTCGAAGAGCGCGACCCCATCGTCGAGATTATGGAGCGGACGCCCGACATCCCCGAGAGCTGCCAATGGGCGCTGTTTCTCCGAAACCACGACGAACTGACGCTGGAGATGGTCACCGACGATGAGCGCGACTACATGTACCTGGCGTACAGCGCGGACCCCATGGCACGGCTCAACGTCGGAATTCGGCGGCGGTTCGCGCCGTTGATGAACAACAGCCGGCGTCGCATCGAGCTGCTGACCGGTGTGTTGTTTTCATTCCCCGGCACGCCCATCATCTATTATGGCGATGAGATCGGCATGGGCGATAACATGCACCTTGGCGATCGCAATGGCGTTCGAACGCCGATGCAATGGACCGGCGATCGCAACGCGGGATTCTCGCGGGCCGATCCGCAGAGGCTCTTCAGCCCGGTTATCAGCGATCCCGTGTACGGATATCAGGCGGTCAACGTCGAAGCCGAAGAGCACGATCCGGCATCCCTGCTCCACTGGACCCGGAACATGATCCGTCTGCGGCGGCTGTTCAGGGTGTTTGGCCGCGGCACCATCGAGTTTCTCCAGCCTGCCAATCGCGCGGTGCTCGCCTACGTGCGGCGGTATCAGAACGATGATGCTGTCTTGTGCGTCGCCAATCTCGCGCGCAACGTGCAACCGGTGCATCTCGATCTGAGCGCATTTGCCGGGCTCGTGCCCGTCGAGATTCTCGGCTACACGGAATTTCCCGTCATCGGCGTCGAACCGTACTTTCTGACGCTTGGGCCCTATGGCTTCTACTGGTTCGAGCTCCAGCATCGCGAACGCTGACGCGGCGCCCGCGCGCCCGATTGACATCGTCGTCGGCATCCAGAGCTACAACGACGAGGAGACGATCGCAGGGGTGGTGTCCAGCGCGAGCGAAGGTCTGCGACGGCACGGCGGCAGCGGCTGCGTGATTCTGGCCGACGGTGCCTCGAGCGACCGGACACTCGCCATTGCGCAGGATGTTGCCAGCGCCGAGTGCTCGCTGGTCGCTGTTGATTATCGCCGGCCGGAGGTCGATCCGCTCAAACTCCCATATCACGGACGCCCTGGACGGGCCTCCGCAATGCGCGCCGTGCTCCGAGCGGCGCGCGAACGGCGTGCGAAAGTGTGCGTGATGCTCGACGCGCGGCTGACCAGCTTCGGGCCCGCCTCGGTTGAGAGGCTCATCGAGCCTGCGCTCAACGGACAGGTGGATTACGTTTCTGCTCACTACGTTCGTCATCCACATGAGGGGGCCATCACCAAAAGCATCATTTATCCCGTGTTCCGCGCGCTCTACGGCGTCCGCCTTCGCCAGCCAGCGGCACTCGAATTCGCATGTTCTGCGAGCCTGCTGGATCATTTCCTCGAGCAGAAGTTCTGGGACGTCGAGGGCGCACCGACCGGCATCGATTTGTGGCTTGCCGTCGCAGCCGTGACAGGCGGATATCGCGTGGGTGAAGCGCTCCTGGGGATCCGGTCGGCAGCAGTACGGCAGGTGGCGCCGGATCTCGGCACGATACTCGGCCAGCTCGTCAGAGCGCTGTTCACAGACCTGGAGGCTCGGGCCACGTTCTGGAATCGTCTGCGTGGGTCCGTTCCTGTTCAAGTCGTTGGCGCGGAAGACGGCGCCGCCATTCCGTCTGCGCCGGAGATTGACGCCGAAAAACTGCTGCAGTCGTTCCGGCTCGGCTACGGCGCACTGCGGGACGTCTGGGCGGCGATCCTGCCGCCTCGCACGATCATCGAGTTGAAGAGATGCGCCGAT
Organism: Vicinamibacterales bacterium; assembly: GCA_963775345.1. Taxonomy (GTDB): domain Bacteria; phylum Acidobacteriota; class Vicinamibacteria; order Vicinamibacterales; family JAMQPK01; genus JAMQPK01. The sequence continues at coordinate 65,788 of CAVZIS010000006.1, read as the reverse complement.
GCCTCACCGGATCGGTTTCGAATTCAGGACGACCTATGGGCGAGAATCGTCTATGACTTCGCGCTGGGCAATCATCTCAGGGCCATGCCGCACGAACACTTGCTCGGGGCGCTCGTACCGCTGTACCTGGGATGGCTCGCATCGTTCATGCTCGAGCCGCAGACCGGCGACCCGGAGATGGCCGAATGGCGTATCGATCGGCTCTGCACTGCGTTCGAGACACAGAAGCCGTATCTGATTTCTCGGTGGCGATGGCCGGAACGTTTCCGGTCATGAGGAAGGAGATGCCATGTGGCAGCAGGTTGAACGAATCCTGACGGAGGCCGCCCAGCGCAGCGTCGAGAGCGTCGCAGCGTTCGTGCCGGGCGTGCTCGCCCTCATGATGATTCTACTGTTCGCGATCCTCCTCGGCGCGTTGGTCAGGATACTCGTGCTTCGCGCGCTCCGGGGACTCGAGTTCGACCGGGTGATCTCGCACTGGGGTATGGGCGCATTCGGCGACTGGTCCCAGTCGCAGGGCCTCTCGGCGCTCGTCGCCCGTCTGGCGCAGTGGGCGATTCTTTTTGTAGGACTACTGACCGGCCTGACGGCCCTGGACGCCGCGGTCCCGGCTGAATTTGCGTTGTCCATCTTCCGTTATGCCCCGCACGTGGTGGCGGCCCTCCTTGTACTGATCGTCGGGGCCATCCTCGCGCAGTTCCTCTCTCGTGCGGTGCTGATTGGAGCAGTCAACATGCAGATTCATTACGCTCGAGCGCTGAGCGTGTTCGTGCGGTGGGTGCTGTTAATCATCGCCGCCTCGATGGCCCTCGAGCAGCTTGGGATCGGGCGCCAGATTCTCGTGCTGGCGTTCGGCATTCTGTTTGGAGGCATCATCCTCGCGGCCTCGCTTGCCGTCGGGCTCGGGTCGCAGGACGCGGTCCGGCGTGCGTTGGAGCGTCAGTCGCGACGGCCGGCGGAGCCGCCTGGTACGCCGATCGACCACGTGTGATCGCGGCGACATGATCGACACGCCCAGTCTCGACCATCAGGGAGTGACTCGCCCCGATGGCAGGAAGCGGCCCGTCGCCTGATCGACTCAGATGCGATCGTAGGTCGCGGCCATTACTGCCAACTTATGGGCGACGTCCGCAGTCAGCTGCCCGGGCCGCAACCGCCATCGCCAGTTGTCGGCGATCGTCCCGGGCCGATTCATACGCGCCTCGCTTCCCAGACCCAGCAGATCCTGCACCGGAACGATCGCGGTATCCGCGACTGATGCCAGCACGGCACTGATGAACTCCCAATTGATCTCTCGTCGGTCGAGGCCCAGATAGCGGCGTGCGTGCTCGCGTTCGTGCTCGAGGTCCGTGTCCGATCTCGTGCTGTGTCCAACCTCACCGGTCCACCATCCCACGGTGGTGTCGTTGTCGTGCGTCCCGGTATAGGCCACGCGGTTCCGCGGATAGTTGTGCGGCTTGAAATCGGGCGCCTGGGGATCGGTGCCGAACGCAAACTGGAGGATCGCCATCCCTGGAAGTCCGAACCGTTCGCGGAGCGCCTCGACTTCCGGCGTGATCACGCCCAGGTTCTCAGCGACGAACGGCAACTGATCGACGCCAAGCGCCGACTGCAGCACGTCGAAGAGCGCCGCGCCGGGCCCCTTGACCCACTCGCCTCCCACGGCCGTGGTCGCGTCGGCCGGGACTTCCCATGCGGCCTCGAATCCGCGGAAATGATCGATGCGAACCCGATCGACCAGGCCGAGAAGGGCGCGGCATCGCTCGATCCACCAGGCGTACCCACTCCGTTCGAGGACATCCCACCGGTAGTGCGGGTTTCCCCAGAGTTGCCCGGTCGCGCTGAAGTAGTCCGGTGGTACGCCGGCGACCACCGTCGGACGGCCGTCCGGCTCGAGTAGGAATAACTCGCGTCGGGCCCAGACGTCGGCGCTGTCATGCGCGACGAAAATAGGCAGATCGCCCATGATGACGATGCGTCGCGAGCGGCAGGCGTCGCGCACGCGCTGCCACTGCTCGAAGAAGAGGAACTGTGTCAACTTGTGTATCCGGACGTCCCGGAAGCATCGGGCCGACCACCGCGCAACGGCCGACGGATCGCGCTGCGCGATGTCGGGCTCCCACTTCGTCCACGAGGTATGGTCGTGCACGGCCTTGACGGCCATGAAGAGCGCGAAATCGTTCAACCACCCCGCATTCCCGGCGCAGAACCGATCGAAGTGATCGCGCACCGATGGGGAAGCCGCTGCCTCGAACCGATCGAGCACCTGTGGCCAGAGTGTCTGACGGTGTGCGATCACCCCGGTGAAATCGACGTCCCCGTCAGCGAAGGCCGCCTGGCCGCCCGCTTCTGCCGTAAGCAGACCGTGTTCGATGAGCTCATCGAGACTGATGAGGAGCGGATTACCGGCGAACGCCGAAAAGCACTGGTAGGGAGAATTGCCGTAGCCGGTAGGACCGAGCGGCAGCACCTGCCAGAGACGCTGCCCGGCAGCGGCGAGCAAATCGATGAACTCGAACGCGCTCGGGCCAAAATCCCCAATGCCGAAGCGTCCGGGCAGGGACGTCGGGTGTAACAGCAGGCCGCTCGAACGAGAAAACGCCACTTCGCAGTATAGGCCGGGAGCTGCGCGGCAATTGACTCGAATTCGGGAGGTGGGATAATCCCGCCATGGAAATCAGGCTTGATCCCGGACGCGGCTGATACGAATTAACGCAACAATGGATTGACACCCCGATCGGTGATTAGGAGGCGTATGCGCGCTCTAGTGATGATTTTCATTTGCTCCGTCACGCTCGCGGCACAGCAGGCGGCTGCACCTCTGGTTACGAATCAGGATCTGCTGGCCGGCCTTCCGAGCGATGGGTCGAAGTGGCTCATATATCACGGGAACTACTTCGGACATCGTCACAGCCCGCTGACACAAATCACGCCCCAGAACGTCAATCAGCTCAAGGCACAGTGGACGTTCCAGACGGGCCTCACGCCGAATTTCCAGACGACCCCGCTGTTTATCGATAACGTGCTGTACGTCACCGGCTTCAATGGAAACGCGTGGGCCATCGACGCGCGATCGGGCCGGCGGGTCTGGCAGTATCGCCGTAATATGCCGAGCGACTTTCGCGGCTGTTGCGGTCCGAACAACAGAGGGATGGCGGCGCACGGCGACAAGCTCTTCCTTGGAACTGGAGACGCGCATCTCGTGGCGCTCGACATGAAGACGGGCGACGTGCTCTGGGATACCGAACTGGCCGAGTACAAGCACGGATACTCTGCCACGGTCGCGCCGCTTGTCGTCAAGGACAAGGTCATCATCGGCATCGCCGGCGCCGAGTTCGGCATTCGCGGATTCATCGATGCGTTCGACGTGAACACCGGCAAGAAGGCCTGGCGGTTCTATACGGTCGCCGGTCCCGGTGAGCCGGGCGGTCAGACCTGGCCGAAGGGTACCGACGCCTATCTCCGCGGGGGCGGCTCGATCTGGGTGACCGGTACACACGACCCCGAGCAGAATCTTGTGTTCTTCGGGACCGGCAATCCGGGCCCCGACTACTACAGCGCCGTACGAGAAGGCGACAACCTGTATACCGCATCGGTCGTCGCGCTCGACGTCGATACGGGACAACTGAAGTGGCACTTCCAGTTCACGCCGCATGATGTGCACGACTGGGATTCCACGCAAGTGCCCGTGCTCGCCGATCTCAACATCGCCAATCAGCCTCGCAAGACGCTCCTGTTTGCCAACCGCAACGGGTTCTTCTACGTGCTCGACCGCACGAACGGCCGCATGATTCTCGCCAAACCCTTCGTCACGCAGACGTGGGCGAAGGAAATCAGCCCCGAAGGACGACCCATTCTGCTCCCGGGAAACATGCCGAACGAAGAGGGCACGAGAACGTGTCCCGATCTTGGTGGAGGGACCAACTACTACTCCCCGTCGTACGATCCGTCGCAGCGTCTGTTTTTCGTGAACGCGCGTGAGACGTGCGCCATTTACTACACCTGGAACGAGCCCTTCAGGCAAGGGGAACAGTACCAAGCGGGCGGCACGACGCGCCTGCGCGATTTCAAGAGCTACGGCGCGCTACGGGCGATCGATCCGCTGACCGGCGAGCGCAAGTGGGAATTCCCCTATCCGACGACGTCCTCGTCCGGTGTGCTGACGACAGCGTCGGGACTGGTGTTCACCGGTGACGGCGACGGCAACATCATCGCGCTGGACTCGCGGAACGGCAAATACCTCTGGCACTACCAGCTCGGCGTAGGCCTTCGGTCTACGGGGGGAACGACCTACATGGTCGACGGCCGCCAGTATCTCCTCGCGCCGTCCGGCAGCGCGCTGACGGCGTTCGCGTTACCGCAGTAGGTGCCATGTCTTAACGCTGGGACGCTGGCGTCCTTCACAGAATCGCGATCGGGGGCACTGCCCGCGCACCGACTCAGACAACGCGGGCCTGGATTACGACCGTTACTTCTCTAAGGCCCGTGATCGAGCCCCGGCGGCCGGAGACCTTCTTCAAGGTCCACTCGATCAGACGGTCGGCGCCGGGGGCAGCTTGTTGCGCGGCCTGTATCGCAAGGTCCAGCGCCTTCTGCAGGTTGCCGTTTTTGGAAGTTCCCTTGAACGTTTTCAGTGGTGGCATCGCTATCCTCGATCTCTGTGCAGCACGAAGTGTGCTCGAACCATGAGGCTCCCACACGGCGCAATTGGGACTGACGAGGTTTTAGGGTGTCATTTTCGCGTGGAATGCAACACTCGGCCAGAAAATTCGTGCCCGGTTTGAGGAATGCCAGCCTAAGCGACATGACTCCCCTTGTCGCGGCCGACAAAGAAGGCGAAACGCGGCGTTGTCACCTGATTCGGTCGCGGAGCCTTCAGAACCTGAATGTCACGCCCGCTTGCGCATTCACAAAGACCGGATCGAAGCGGACGGGGGCCAGGCCAGCGAGCAGTTCGTTGAGGATGTCGAAACCGTTCTCGGCCTGGAAGCGCAACTGGTACTCGCGGAAATAAAAGACGCGCACCTCGCCGACGAGCGCCACGCGTCCGCCGATGCGCAGGCCTGCACCGCCGTTCACGCCCCAGCGGTGATCCGATTGGCCGGGTACTGCCACGAGCGTCAGCTTCGGATCGAAACCGGGCTGCGCGGGGATGCCGGGGACCTCCAGGCGCAGCATGCTGGACCCGGTTACGGTGATGTCGGACAGATAGCTCAGGCCGCCGGAGGCAATCAAGGCTACTGTACCGGGCGTGCGGATTCTCACGTTCGCCGACAGGAGCGGGATGCGATCGGCGTCGAATCTCCCATCGGAAACCGTAACGCTCGCGGTGAGGCCAGCGAAGGGCGGCTGAGTGCCGCGGAGGTTGTACCGCGCGCCAGTGAACGCGAGCCCCACTTCGGTTGCATCGAGTCGCCCCTCGATACCGAGAACGCCGAACTCGAACGCGAGCGCGCCGCCGAACACCGGCCCGCCATCCGCCTCGATCAGCGGCGATCCCACCACGCCGATCTCCACGCCCGGCACCGTCGGGCTCGGCGGTCGGAGAGTCAGCCGCTCGTCGTAGATCGGGAACGCCCGGCCGATGAAGAACGTGAGGTCGAGCCCTTGCGCTTCGGCCCGCCCGGCGCTTCCCAGCAGGACGCTGGCGGCACAAGCTACTCGCGTAACCGTGATGATCTTGAACACCTCTACTCCTGTTCACGACACCGCAGGCAGGTACGACTCGGGGGAGGGACACTTAATCGGGAACCGACGGCAACCCTGCCAGGGCCAACGCCAATTCAGTTTGGTCGTAATCCTGGTCGACGAGCTTACCAGCGAAGTAGTCCTGGTAGGCCTGCATGTCGAAATGGCCGTGGCCGCACAGGTTGAATAGAATCGCCTTCGACACGCCTTCTTCCTTGCAGCGGATTGCCTCGTCGATGACGCCCTTCACCGCGTGGTTCGCCTCGGGCGCCGGCAGGATGCCCTCCGCTCTGGCGAACAGCACTCCTGCTTCGAAGCAGGAGGTCTGGTGCGGAGCGCGCGCTTCGATGAGCCCCAGTTCCTTCACGTGAGACACAAGCGGCGCCATCCCGTGGTACCTCAACCCGCCAGCGTGGAATCCGGGCGGCATGAAGCTCGACCCGAGCGTGTGCATTTTGACCAGCGGTGTCATCCGACCGGTGTCGCCGAAATCGTACGCGTAGACCCCCCGAGTCAGGCTTGGGCAGGCCGCCGGCTCGACCGCGACGACCTTGACCTTCGGCCCGCCGCGCAACTGCGCTCCGATGAACGGAAAGGCGATGCCCGAGAAGTTCGAACCGCCCCCGGTGCAGCCGACGACGATGTCCGGATAGTCGTTGGCTATTTCCATCTGAGCGATCGCCTCCTGACCGATGACCGTCTGATGCAACAGCACATGGTTCAGCACCGATCCGAGCGTGTACTTGGTATCGTCGTGCGTCGCCGCCACTTCGACCGCTTCGGAAATGGCAATGCCGAGACTGCCGTGGCTGTCGGGCGTGCGCGCGAGGACCGAGCGGCCGTAGTTGGTCTCCATCGACGGGCTGGCCACGCATCGCGCGCCAAACGTTTCCATGAAGATGCGGCGATACGGCTTCTGGTCGTACGACACGCGCACCATGAATACCTGGATGTCGATACCGAACACAGCGCCCGCGAATGCGAGCGCCGAGCCCCACTGCCCGGCACCGGTCTCGGTCGTCATCTTCCGGATGCCTGCGTCCTTGTTGTAGAAGGCCTGCGCGACCGCAGTGTTCGGCTTGTGGCTGCCCGCCGGGCTCACGCCCTCGTACTTGTAGTAGATGCGCGCCGGTGTCTGAAGCACTCGTTCCAGCCGCCGGGCCCGGTGAAGCGGGCTTGGTCGCCACTGCCTGTACACGTCTCGCACCGGCCCAGGGATCTCGACATCACGGTCGGTAGTCACCTCTTGCATGATCAGCGCTGAAGGAAAGAGCGGCGCAAGATCGTCGGGGCCGACCGGCTTCAGAGTGCCGGGATGGAGCACTGGTGGCGGCGGCGATGGGAGGTCGGCCATGATGTTGTACCAGTGCTTCGGGATGCGGGCTTCGTCCATTAGGTACTTAAGGTTGTCGCTCATGGCGTCCATACGTGAGATTCTATCCGGCATTCAGAAAACGAGAGCGATGGGCACTGACTCGATTCGAAAGCTACAGTCACGCTGGAGGCTGGTATGAAGATGCTTCGACTCGTTCTGGTTCTTACGCTGCTGGCGGCGCTCCCGGTGTGGGCGGGGGATCCCTTCGCTGGAACGTGGAGGATGAGGCCGGATGCAAAGTCCGGTGGAATGAAGCAGGTCATCACGATCACTCCGGTTGGCGATGGAGCGAAGGTCGACACCGAGGTGGATTTCGGCAACGGGACGACGATGTCGATGACCTACACGTCCAGGTTCGATGGCGTGGAAGTCCCGGTCTATTCCGCTGGTAAAGTCGTGATGACGATTCGGGCGAAAAAGACAGGCCCCGACGCGTACGAGGGTTCCACGACTGGTCCGAACGGGACCAGCACGTTCCGGACGACCTTCAGCGCCGACGGCCGTACGATGACGAGCGACTCAGTCACGGGTCCAATCAAGTCGCACGTCGTCTTTGATCGAGTGAAATAGCTCGCGGGCTAATGCGCGCGCAAGGACGTATGCCACCAGGTCGCGCGCCGTCACCGGCGATACTGGTGTATTGACAGAATGTCTTCATTGTCAATACACTGGTTCCATGGCGAATGCCGCCGGTCGGAAACGCCCGCCCCGCCGAGAAGCGCGGGTCTCCCGCACCTACCGGTTGCCGCTGTCGAAACTGAGAGCGGCAAAACGTGCGCTCGGTGCGGCCACGGCGACCGAAGCGATTGAACGGGCGCTCGATCTCGCCGTCTTTCAGCGCGAGCTTGTCGATGGCACGCGAGCGATGCTCGGCATCGAGATTGCGCCGCCAGATCCCGAATGGTGACTCGCGCTGCTCGCAAGTACGCTCTCGATACCCAACTCTTCATCAACGCCTTTCGGGATCCGGTTGCCAACGAGGAACTCCAGCGCTTCCATCGAGCCTTTTCGCCATTCGAGCACCTCAGTGTCATCGTCGCCCAGGAGCTGCGGGCCGGTGTGAAACGGGCTCAAGATCGGAAGGCACTCGAACGCAATGTCCTGACGATCTTCCAGCGAGCAGGTCGTACGATCACGCCATCAGCCGATGCCTGGCATCGTTCGGGTGATCTGCTCGCCGACATGGCGCGTCAGGAAGGGTTCGAAATCGCGCGCGTGTCGAAAGCATTCGCGAACGATATCCTGATCGCCTTGTCATGCCGTGAGGCGGGTTGCGTGCTCGTGACGGAGAACGAGCGGGATTTCTCCCGCATTCGACGGTTCATCTCATTCGAGTTCATGATGCCGTGGCCCGGCAGTGAGACGGGACCGAGGGATCGTCGCAAGTAAGCCAAGCGATCAGGACACCGGGCGCTGCCTCATCAAGCGCTGCGTCCTTATGTCCCAGCCGCGCTCCCACCTGGAGCACCCCAGCGATGCGCGCGCCGGTGTAACGCCAGCGGTTGTCTCTGCACTACATGAGTAGCCACCTGCCACCGCCGCATCTGGTCAAGGTGAGCGGCCTGGTGCTGCGGCGGGCACTTACGCAAAACATGCCCGCACTCATGAAGGAGAGGAAAGCAATGGCTACAAGCGGAAGTGCCGGGCGAGAGTACTTGGATTTGTCAACGGACCCTGTGGTTCCCGGGGGAGTCTCGACAAGACTCGCCGCCAAAGTGCTGGCGATGGGATGGACCAAGGCTCCTCTAGAGGCCGACGTCTATGCGCACGTTCAGTTTCGAAACAAGAACAACGAGCTCTACTACCGCGACGGTTGGGTACGGGCTGGTACGGAGGTCTTTCGCAACCAGGAACGCGCTTCCGGCGTCTTCGAGGATTTCGAGATGATAGGAGGGTGCAGCAACCTCATGATCAGGTATCGCTGAGGATCGGCACGCGCTGACTGGCGAAGGCACCTAGTGCAGCCACGCCACGAGCGCGTAACGGTTGCCGCCGACGATCGGCGTCACCTCGTGCACAATTTCCGGATCGAACGCGACGAAGCGAACGGCGCGCGGCACGATCTCGAGCGGTCGGCCGCCGCGGGCGTGTTTCGGCGAGATGCTGCATCTGGACGGGAGTGTGCACGCGTGGTTCACGCTGGCTCCCGAGTCCCGGCCGTGTCTGATTGCCGAGTCCGACGACGCGACCAAGCGCGTGCTCCACGCCGCGCTCTATCCGAGCGAAAGTACCCCTGCGGTGATGACGAGCCTGGCCCGCGTGGTGGCCACCCACGGCCTGCCGATGGCGCTCTACACCGACCGTGCGCACTGGGCGTTTCACACCCCGAAGGCGAAGGGGCCCGTCGATAACACCCGCCTCACGCAGGTGGGCCGAGCGCTCGCGCGGCTCGGCATTGAGCATATCCCCGCCTATTCGCCGCAAGCGCGCGGGCGGAGTGAACGCCTCAACCGCACGTTCCAGGATCGGCTCGTCAACGAGCTGCGCGTCGCCCGGATCGCCACGCTCGAGGGAGCCAATCGCTATCTCCTCGATCAGTTCGTGCCGCAGCGGTCAGATCACTTGTCAAACGCAAGCGGACAGATCACTTGTCAACAACAGCGATCGGCGATGCGATCGGCCGATGCCACGTGATAACCGGACGCGCAGAGGACGGCTCAATCCCCGTTCCTCCTGCGATGTGAAACGCTCTCAGGTCGTTGGTTCACTAGTAGATGACACGACATGCGCATCCTGTTCCTCACGACAGCGCATAACAGCCTGAGCCAACGCCTGCAGGTCGAGTTGACCGACCGCGGCCACCACGTCGCGATTCACCTGGCGACCGGCGACGAGGTGATGACGAATGCCGTAAAGGCGCATCGACCAGACCTCATTGTCGCGCCGATGCTGAAGCGGGCGATCCCCCGCGAGATTTGGGACCACCACACCTGCCTCATCGTGCATCCGGGCATCAAGGGCGATCGCGGCCCCTCGTCGCTCGATTGGGCGATCGACCGGGATGAAGAGCGCTGGGGCGTGACGGTCCTTCAGGCCGACGAGGGCATGGACACCGGACCCATCTGGGCGACCGAGGAGTTCGACATGTCACCCAGACCGCTGCCGAAGAGCAGCGTGTACCGAGGCGCGGTGACCGAGGCCGCCGTGCGGGCATTGCTCAACGCCGTCGATCGGCTCCAACGCCGCGACTACATGCCGGAGGCCCTGGACTACTCTCGACCCGACGTAAGGGGTACGTTGCGCCCGCCGATGAAACAGGCCGACCGCGCCATCGACTGGTCTCGGGATTCGACGGCCCACATCGCCCGCAAGATTCGTGCGGCGGACAGCAGCCCTGGGGTGCTGGACGGCAGCCTCTTCGGTGGGGAGTTCTCTCTCTACGGCGCTCACGAGGAGGACCGACTCAAGGGATCCCCGGGCGCCGTCCTGGCTCAGCGATCTGGAGCGGTCTGCATAGGCACGGTCGATGGCGCCATCTGGCTGAGCCACTTGAAGGCCAGGAACCACGGCCCATTCGCGAACATCAAGCTCCCAGCCACTCAGGTGCTGGGCGCGCGCGTGACCGGTGTGCCCGAGCGGCCAATCGAGCTCACGGACTCCAACGACTACCGCACCTACCGAGAGATCGTCTACTGGGAGCGGCGGGATGTCGGATATCTCGCCTTCGACTTCTACAACGGCGCGATGAGCACCGAGCAATGCCATCGCCTCCGCAAGGCCTACCGTCATGCCTGTGCGCAGTCCACCAAGGTCATTGCGCTGATGGGTGGTCGCTCCTTCTTCTCAAATGGTATCCACCTGCACGCGATCGAGGCGGCCCGCGATTCGGCGGCAGAGTCCTGGGACAATATTCATGCGATTAACGACCTTGTGCGCGACATCATCGAGACGCCGTCACACCTCGTGATCGCGGCCCTGCGTGGCAACGCGGGGGCGGGCGGGGCGATGATGGCGCTCGCCGGCGATCGCGTCTTCGCACGGGACGGTGTGGTCCTGAACCCACACTACAGCGGGATGGGCGGGCTCTTCGGGTCGGAGGTACTGGACTTACACCCTGCCGCGGCGCGTCGGCGCGCAAACATCGCTGGAGCTGACCGAGGGCCGGCTCACGATCAGCGCGCGTTATGCGAGGGACCTTGGGTTTCTGGACGACTGTTTCGGTATCGACATCGTCGAGTTCGAAGCGGAGACAGTACGGCGGGCCGAGGAGCTCGCCCGGCACCCGGACTTCCGGCAGCTCCTCGAGTCCAAGCGCGAGCGGAGGATCGCCGACGAGCGCCGAAAGCCGCTGGCCGCCTACAGGGTCGAGGAGCTGTCGCAGATGTCCCGGAGCTTCTTCGGATCCGATCCCGCCTATCACGAGGCGCGGCACCGGTTCGTCCACAAAGGAGCCCCGGCGGCGGTGCTGCGAACGTCAACTTGACAGTACCATTCGCCTCGCTACGCGGCACTGACGCGGATCGATCGAGCTCGGAACTACTCGTCGCTCACACTCGACACAGCTGAATTCGAGTCTCCACGACTCAGCGCGCCCATTCGTACCTTTGCCAGGAGCGCCTTCAGAACGGCCACGGGCACTCGTGACTCGACCGACAGATCACCAGCGCTGCTCATCCTGTGCAACAATCACCTGCCGGCCAGTGAAGGAACGCCTGGCGATGTTTGCCCTTGGGGTGTGGCTCGCGGGAACGATCCTCGTTTCCGTCGTGGCCGCCCAGAACTTTTACACTATCGATCGACTTTTGGCAGAATCACCGAACGCGACCTTCATGAGCCTGGTCGAGCGAATTGGCCGGAGTGAAGCCCGTGACTTGCTCCGGTATCTGTCGTCGGAGCTGAACCGCCTGTATTTCCAGCTATGGAACGTGACGCAGTTCGTCATTGGCGCGCTCGTCTTCTGGTTGCTGGCCGCGAACCGATCCGCTACCAAAGCTCGCTGGGGTGTTGTCGCGATGCTCGGACTCGTCGTCTTCATGATCGTGTGGCTGACGCCTCAGATCATCTCCCTCGGCCGTGGCCTCGACTTCGTGCCGCGAGATCCGGCGCCTCCATCACTCGGCCGGTTCGGAATGTTTCACGGCCTCTACCTGATTCTCGAAGCGCTGAAGCTGGCGATCGGGATTGTTGTTGTGTACTGGATTACGCGATCTCGACCGGAGCGCCAGTCGATTTCCGCCTGAAAGGCCCATATGCGAATCTTGTCATGCTGGCTTGGAGTCATCTGTGCGGTAGCTGTGTCGGTCGGCGCACAGGTCACTGTGCCGATGTCGCAGTACGACTATGGGCGCACGGGCGCCAACCTTCAGGAATGGATGCTCAGCCCGTCCAACGTGGATGCCACCCGCTTCGGCAAGCTCTTTTCCCGGAAAGTAGATGACAGCATCTACGCGCTTCCGTTGATCGTTCCCAACCTCGACTTCTCCGGCCAACGCCGCAACGTCATGTTCGTCGCGACCATGGGAAACACCGTGTACGCATTTGACGCCGACGATCCCGCGCAATCGGAGCCTCTTTGGTCGCGAAACCTTGGCACGCCCGCTTCCGGCAACGGCTGGATCGGGCCGACACAACACGGCATTCTCGGAACGCCCTTTATCGATGTGCCAACCGGCACTCTCTATGTGGTCGCAGTGGTGGCGAAAGACAACGAATACCACCTCTGGGTGAATGCCCTGGACATCTACAACGGCAGTCCCAAATTCAACTCTCCGCAACCCCTGTCATTCCCCTTCGCTGGACCGGAAGGAACGCTCACCAACGTGAAAGGCGCACTCCAACGGGCGGGACTGCTGATGGTCAACGATGTGCTTTATATCGCCTTCGCAAACATCGTGCCCGATCCAACCGACCAGCGCTGGTCCCAGGAAGGCTTCCTGCAAGCATTCAATGCGCGCGATCTGAAGCAACGGTTGGCAGTCTTCCAGACAACGCCGGGTGGATGGAAAGGTGGAATTTGGCAGGCAGGCCGCGGGATCGCGACCGACGGTCTGGGCAATATCTTTTTTTCTACTGGCGGCGGCTTCTATGACGGGGTCAGAAATTTTGGCAGCAGCACACTGAAGTTGAGCGGCCCCAGCCTCAAACCCGTCGACTGGTTTACACCAGCGAATCACGGATTTCTATTCCGCAACAATCTGGATATGAGCGCAGGCGGTGTGACGTTGATCCCCAATTCGCCGCTCATGTTCTCCGGCGGCAAGGAAGGTGTCATTTTCCTCCTCAATCGCAATGACATGGGGAAGTTGGAAGGCGCCAACGGTGGGCCAGTACAGCGGTTTCAAGCGGGGAAAGGCTGCGGCCACGAGGACTGCGCGCAAACCCTCGGAACGGCCTTCTGGAGCCGACGAAATGACGGCGTTCTTTACGTCTGGGACCGAGGCGGATGTCCTCAGAGCCTATAACTTCATCAACAACCGCTTCGTCACGACTCCAGCCGCGGTGAGTGCGATAAGACCAGTGATGACCGGCGGCCCCAGCGTTTCGGCGAATGGCTCTGACGTCGCGAGCGGCATTGTATGGGCCGTGACGACTCAAGCCAGCAAGGGCGACCAAATTCCCGGTACGCTGCGCGCCTTCCGCGCCTCCGATGTGAGTCAGGAAATCTACAACACCGACATGAACAGCGCACGTGACGCGCTTGGTGATTTCACCAGGTTTGCGCCGCCAGTCGTCGCAAATGGAAAGGTATATGTAGCGACGCAGTCAAAGGCCGTGAGCGTGTATGGCCTTCTTTGCGGCAGCAATGTGTCATCACTGGTGAGCGTCGACACTGGAACGCGGAATGCCGCGCGGAACAATACTTACACGCAGACGATCACCGTCAGGAACACCTCGTCACACGCCATCGGCGCACCATTCGATATTGCCTTGGACAACCTCACGCCCGGGCGCCACTCTGACCAACGCGACGGGCGCGACTTCGTGCGCCGCGCCAGCCGGAAGTCCCTTGATCCGATCGACAGGTGCCCCGCTCTGGCTTGCGCCGGGCGCTTCCTTTACGGCCGCCCTCACATTCACAGCGCCTTCGAACGACATTCGCTTCAGTGCGCGCGTGATCAGCGGCTCCGGCGGCCGGTAGTCTCCGCGACTCAGCGCGCCCATGCGTACGCTTCCACACGCGGGTCGGCGCCGGCGCTGAGGATCCCCGTCTTCGGATCGACGACGATGGCGGCGTTCGAGCCGAGCGACCAAGGTGCTGACAGCTGCAGCTTGTGCCCCTTTGCCAGCAGCGCCTTCTGAACGGCTTCTGGCACTCGTGACTCGACCGACAGGTCACCAGGTTTGCTCATCCTGTGCGGGAAAACAGACGACGCGAAGCCCTGGGTGGACCATCGCGGCGCTTCAATGGCTTGCTGGACATTCATGCCAAAGTCCACGACGTTCAGCAGCGTCTGCACGGTTCGATGGATTTGATCGTCGCCGCCCGGGCTCCCGGTGATCATCCAGGGCTGGCCGTCTTTCATCACCAGCGTGCTCTGAAGCGTACTGCGCGGGCGCTTGCCAGGCTCGAGCGATCGTGGCTCCCCCGGCGTCAGCGAGTAGTAGTCACCGCGGCAGTTGAAGATAAACCCGAGGTCGGCCATCACGACGCCAGTGCCGAAGCCGCTGTGCAAACTCGGCTCGAAGCTCACCATATTGCGGTCCTTGTCGATCACGGCGATGTAGCTGGTGTCGCCTGCGGAGTAGTCGGCATCGCCCACGCTGGCGGCGCGCACGCGACGCGCGGGGTCGGTTGTTTTCATGAACCGTTCGGGGTTCCCCGGGCGGATCTCGAGCGACGCTTTACTGGGATCGATAAGGTTTCGTCGCTCGGCGGCATAGGCTTTCGAAAGAAGACCTTCGAACGGGATCCGCACGAAGTCCGTGTCACCCAAAAGCTCGCGATCGGCAAACGCGAGCTTGAGAGCCTCGGCGGTCGCATGGATGTACTCAGGGCTGTTATGCCCCATTGCCTTGAGGTCGTACCCTTCGAGGATGTTCAACATGAAGAGCTCGGCGGGACCCTGAGACGAGGAGGTGTTTTTGTAGACCTCGTACCCACGATAATTCGTCGAGACGGGCGTCTCGACCTTCGCCGTGTAACCGGCGAAATCCTCGTAACGATAAAGGCCGCCATTCTGCTCAGAGAAATCGGCCATCGTCCTGGCGATGTCACCCTTGTAGAAACGGTCGCGCGCTGCGCGCAGCGCGTCGCGCCGGCCCTTGCTCGCCGCGGCTTTCTCGGCATCGACCAGTTTGCGCAGCATCCGCGCTGAGTCGGAGTTTCGAAACAGCTCGCCAGGCTGTGGCGGTCTTCCGTCCGGGAAGTACACCTTCATGGTCGTGGGGTACTGCCGGATCTTCTTGGAGCCCGCGATCGCGCGCGAAAGGCCTTCTCCGATCGGGAATCCGTTCTCAGCGATGTCGATGGCGCGCGCGAGCACTTGCGCGAACGTCATTGTTCCCCAGCGGTCCAGCATGATGTACCAGGCGTCTATCACGCCGGGCAGCGACGCCGACAACAGTCCGTCGCTGTTTGGAATCTTGCCCCCGTTGTTCCTGTTGTACCAATCGATCGTCGCGAGCTTCGGGGCCGTGCCTTCGGCGTTGATCGAGTGGACCTTCTTCTCCCGGGCGTCGTAGACGAGCACAACGGCGTCCGAGCCGAATCCATTCGACTCCGGATTCACGAGCGCCAGTACGGCCTGACCCGCGACGGCTGCATCGAAGGCATTGCCGCCCGCTTCAAGGATCCGGACCGCGGCCTCAGTCGCCTGCGCCTTCATCGACGACACGGCGTACTGCGTGCCTCGGATCACGGGTCGGAGCGTGCGACTCGAGGTGACGGAGCCATCGGACTGCTCCTGAGCGTCCATGTGGTACGGCGTCACCGAGATACTGAGCAGCAACGCACTGAGGAGACAGGTCTGGAGCCGGCACATGGCAAACCTCCTGAAATGGCGAGGTGAGGTGTCGAGCGGTTGGGCTCATCGTGCATCCCAGTGCGGCGATTGTCAATCAGCGACTCGTTGGCTGGTAGATCGTGGCAGCAGTGGCCTGGGGTTACCTGAAGCTTGGTTCTTTCTGCAACGATTGGGGCACTTCGACGATGAAATGTGCAGGCTGGCACCGATCGATAATCCGTTCGGCCCGAAAGTGTTACCTATGTGCTCGGAATGGGTTTCGCGATCGGCTTGTCGTCGGGCGACCCGCTTGCGGCCGTGATCGTCGCAAGCAACGTTGATGACTGCAAGATTACTCAATAGAATTCGGTCGAGACGCATAAACAGCCTCGTTAAGCGCCACGGGATGGACGCGCAGGAGTTGCGCGATTTTGCGATGCGTGACGCCCACTACCGAGCGGACGGCCGCTACGTTATACCCGGCGATGAGAGCTGACAAGCGCAATTGATGATAGGAAACATGAGGGCTGTACGGCGCGAGCGATCTTTGCGAGACTGAATACTATGCTCCTCGACATGTGCACGAACCGCCGTCAAGGAATGAGCGTTGCCTGCGTGTTGGCGGCAGCCGCGATTGTGTCGTGTTCGCGCGCCCTCCCCGACGCGGGCGGCGACTCAGGAAGCCCCCCACGGCCGCCCACGTTGTCGGCCGTGCGCACCGAAACCCTGCCGTCACCCGCTGGTGCCAACAGCAGCGAGCCCCAGTTGACCGCCTCCGATCGGGGCGTGATTCTCAGTTGGATCGAGCGCAACAGCCGCTCGACGCACACGCTGAAGTTCGCCGAGCGACACGCGTCTGGCTGGACCGCGCCGACGACAGTCGCTTCCGGCGACAACTGGTTCGTGAGCGACGCCGATCCGCCGGTCGTCTTCAGACGCCCCGACGGGACGCTCATCGCGAACTGGCTGGTCTCGACGAACCGGAAGCTCGAAGGGTCCGACCTCCATCTCACCTATTCGCAGGACAACGGCAAGACGTGGGCGCGATCGTTCCTCCCGCATCACGACGGAACTCAAGGGCAGCATGCCTTTCCCTCGTTCTTCGAACTGCCCGACGACCGTCTTGGCCTGGTGTGGCTCGACGCGCGCGCTCAGGCGGCCAACCCCGAGGACCTCGACGCGTCCATGAGCCTGCGCTACGCCGCGTTCGACCGATCCTGGAAGCAGACAGCTGACGCCACCGTCGATACGCGGGTGTGTGAATGCTGTTCGACCACGGCGGCGGTCACGGCGGATGGCGTGCTCACCGCGTTCCGGGACCGGACCGAGAAAGAGATTCGAGACAACGTCGTCTCGCGCCTCGAGAACGGCAAATGGTCAGAAAGCACACCACTGCACAACGACAACTGGGAGGTTTATGCCTGCCCGGTCAACGGCCCGGCGCTGAGTGCGCGCGGGCGCGAGGTCGTCGCCGCCTGGTTCACGGTAAAGAACGATCAGGGGCAGGCGTGGGCGGCATTCTCGAGCGATTCGGGCCTGTACGTGGGGTCTCCCTATCCAATTGGATGACGGCGCGTCGCTAGGGCGCGTCGACGTGGAGCTGCTCGACGATGGTTCCGCCGTCGCGACGTGGGTCGAGGTTGCAGACAATCACGCTCAATTTCGACTGCGCCGCGTCGGACCTTCGGGCAGCAAGTCGGCACCGGTGACGATCGCCAGCGTGCCCGGCAGCAGCTTGCGCGGCTTTCCCCGCATGGCGTTGTTCGGGGGCGAGTTGATCTTCGCGTGGACAGAACATGCCCGCGACAATGACGCTGACAACGAGCGCGCACTCGTGGTGAGTACCGCGACTGGCCGGATGCCGGGTACACGGTAGTGGCTTGATGCTTAGTGCTTGGGTTCGATTGTGGCCGAAAAACCTTCGTCCACGGTGACCTTCCAGTCTTCGTTTGCCGACTCCACCTTGATGTAAAACGTACGCGCCTCCTCGCTGACGTACGCGACGTCGCGACTCGCGCCTTTGCTGTCCACCACCACCTGGATCAGGCGGCCGCTGATCGAGCTTCCCAGGATTAGCTTGAACCTGCCTTCGCCCGGCTTCGTCTCGTTGCTCGTCTCCCAGGTAAATCGGAGGTATCCGCTCGAGGCGGGGAACGAGTTGGTTTCCAAATCCCCGCGGCCGGACCAGGACCCGGCGTGCTCCCAGATTATCGTCTGTTGAGCTGGTTTGGGTGGTGGCTGCGAACACGAGGGAAGGAGCAGAAGCAGATGAAGAGGGAAGAGGGATGAGGAGAAGTCTTCTAACCTCATGCCTCATCCCTCTGTCCTCCTCACCTGACAGCGGAGCTTCCTACACGTTTGCCGTGAGCGGGAACTGCCCCGGCTTCTTGGTGTCGAGCGCCTTGACGATGTGATCCACCAGAACCGGCGAGCGGACGAACACCTCGTCGCCGAGCGCGTCTGAAATCGCGTTCAGCACCGACGTGCAGGCGGACGCAACCGGGGGTTCGCCGATGCCTCGCGCGCCGACCGGCGTTTCCGGATCGGGTATCCCGACGGCGTCCCAGCGCGATGTTCAGCGGCACGTCGAGAATCGTCGGCGGGCTGTTGTTGTAGAACCGCTTCGCGAGCCCCACTCCGTACCGCTGGTCATAGATCCACCGGTGACCGATCGCGTGAGCGATGCCGAGTATCGAACGGCCCAGCATCTGGCCGCCGAGCGCGGCCGGGTGAATCACGGTGCCGACGTCGCCCACGGAGAGAAACTCCGTGACCGTGTATTTCCCGGTTTCGATGTCGACTTCGACCTCGGCAAACGCGGCGGAGAAAGACCGAGTCGTTCCGTCGCGCTTGTAATTGTCCTTCGCCACGCCCATGAGACCCTGCCCGGCCAGAGCCGTCGCGGAGCGCGTTGTCATCGCATTGATGTCTTTGGGCAACTCGTGGCCGTCGTAAATGCCTCCGAGCTCGATGGCGCGCTTGGCCGCCTGCGCAAGCGTCATCCCGCGGCCGCCGCCCTTGCGGTAGACGCGCTCGCCGCCCACGACGTAGTCCTCGGGTCTCCCGCCGAGATCCTTGGCGGCGATCTGCTGCAGCTTGGTGATCGCGTCTGTAGCGGCCGCATGCGCGGTGCGCGTATGCGCGTGTATCGTCTGGCTGCCGCCCGAGTTGCAGCTCCACGGCAGGTGCTTCGCCGTATCGCCCCAGACGATCTCCACTTTCTCCCACGGCATGCCGACCATCTCCGCCGCCACGCGCTGGCAGTCGGAGAACGATTCGGTGCCGAGATTGCCGATTCCAGTATGGACGCGCATCCTGCCGTCCGGCTTGATGATGAAGAGACCGTCGAAACCTACCGAGCCGCCGCTATAGGAGCTGATGCCGACGCCGATGCCGCGCACCTTCGACCCGTTGCGTTGCGGGCCACGCGCAACACGTTCGTTCCAGTTGAACCGCGCCGCACCCTTGTCCAGCGCTTCCTTGATGAAACAGCTCGTCACGTAGCCGCGCTCGCCTCGAGCATTGGCCGGCCCGAACTTCGCCTTTCCTTCCGGCGCGTTCAGCTTGCGGATCGCCACCTGATCGATGCCCAGCTTGCGCGCCGCTTTGTTGACGATCTCATCCATTATCTGGCAGCCTTGAAAGCCGCCCGGCTGGGTGAGCGCGCCGCGCGGCGGCGTGTTCGTGATCGCGGTGATGCCGCGGTAACGGAACGTTTCCGGCTGATACATCAAAGACGCGTACCCGCTCGCCGTATTGCCGTCGCCGCCGGGACCGAACGGCCCGCCTTCGGTCACGGTAAACATATCCACCGCGGTCACGCGGCCTTCTTTCGTGAAACCCACCTTCACGCGGCTGTGCATCGCCGGGCGCGCGCGGCCGATCGCATGTTCCTCTTCACGGCTGATGCGCATCATCACCGGCGCGCCGCCGAGTTTCTTGGACAGCAGCGCGGGAATGATGTCGGTGATCGATCCGCCGCCCTTCGAGCCATAGCCGCCGCCCGTGTAGGCGTTCACCAGGACGATGTCTTCCGGCTTCAGCTCGAGCCAGCGCACGAACGAAAAGACCGCCTGCGCCACGCCCTGCGTGGAGGTGTGGATATGCAGCTTGCCGTTCTGCCAGAACGCCATCGCCGTCCGCGACTCGAGGCACTGATGGCTGACGTTCGCGCTCACGAATGTTTCGTCGAGGATCAGCGCCGCCTTCTTGAAACCTTCTTCGACGTCGCCGAGCTTCCATTCGGGATCGGTGAACGTGGTCACCGGCAACCGGCCTTGCCTGAATTCCTCTACCTCAGCCTCGTTCCACTTCACGTCGATGGGCTCGGGAACGCCAGGCGGTTGCCCCTGGGCGGGCGGCGCGGGGCGTTTCCAGACGTTGCCTTCAACGCGCGGATTCTGCGCGCCCGGCACCAGCGACGCCACGGGATCGACGTTGAACGGCAGCGGCTCCCACCGAATCTTGATGCGTTCGATCGCTTCGGCAGCGATGAACTCACTCACGGCGCACACGGCGAGCACCGGCTGACCCTGATACATCGCTTCTTTGGCGAGCGCCGTTTCGCTGCGAGGATTGGCCCTGATCACCTGACCGTTGTCGTTGATCTGATCTTTGGGCCCGGGCACGTCGTCCCCCGTCAGAATGGCTTTCACGCCGGGCATGGCCAGCGCGGCGCTTGCGTCGATGCTCCTGATCCGGGCGTGCGCGTACGGGCTCAACAGCAACCGCGCAAACAGCATCCCTTCGGCGCGAAAGTCTTCCGCGTATTTCGAGCGGCCTGTCACTTTTGCGCGCAGCTCCGGCGTCGAATAGTTCTCCCCGACGAGTTTCTTATCTGCCATATGTAGCTCCTAGGATTTGGGCTCAACTTTGCCAGAGTTACCCCTTTCTGGCAAGAGTTCCTTTACTGCGGGCGTCTGGTAGCACTTCCCTAGAAAAAAGGCCCGCACGTGCCGGCAATTCGGGATTTCTCGGCAAGCCTTTACGGCTGGAAGCGACGGTTCGAGGCCGACGGGGAGGCAGGGCTCTGGGATCGCTCGCGACGGCCGCATCGGTCGCCAACGGCCATCTCACACGAGGTGGTGAGTAAGATTCTGTATCTTCGGCAGCAGTACCACTTTGGGCCAGGCAAGATTGCCGACTCATCATTCTGTCTGCGGTAGAATCCGCGGCACAACTGGATGATCCGACGGCCACCGGCGAGGAGCTGAGCATGACCCGACCGATGTGGGTGAAGCATTCGTCCGCGGCGATCGTGGCGCTCGTACTCGTCTTGGTGGCCCCGCCCGGCAGCGCTCAACAGCCACCTTCCAGCGGTCCTCGCGACCCTGCTCGATACACCGCAGGTTTTCAGGACAGCGGCCGCGACCATCCGGGTTACTGCTGTCAAAGGTCTGGTCTATCCGTGGGCGCTCGCCTTTCTGCCAAGCGGCGACATCCTCGTGACCGAGCAGAGCCGGAACACGCTCCGGATCATCCGTAATGGCGTCCTCGACGCCGCCCCGATCACAGGTTTGCCTCTCGGCATCACAAGTGAACGTCGAGATACCGCGGGCGTGGACATCGCTCTGCATCCGCGCTTTGCGGAAAACCGGCTGGTCTACGTCGCCTACTGGAAACCGCAAGCCGGCAACGCAACCCTTAGAACCGCAGTTCTGGTGCGCGGCCGCTTCGACGGAGGCACGTCGCTCGCCGACGTCCGCGAGATTTTCGCATCGAGCTCATGGACAGACGGACCCAGCGCCGCGCGTATCGTGTTCGGCCGCGATGGCAAGATTTACATGACCATAGGGACGCCGCTTTCCTCGGGTACTGAACGCGGACCGTTTGTCAGCCTCGCGTCCTGGGCGCAGGACCCAGCCGAGCATGCCGGCAAGGTTCTACGATTGAATGAAGATGGGAGCACGCCCGAAGACAATCCGTTCGTCGACCGCCCTGGGTACAAGCCGGAGATTTACGCACTTGGCATTCGGAACACCCTCGGGCTGACCGTTCACCCGGAGACCGGTGAGCTGTGGCAAACCGATAACGGCCCGCAGGGCGGCGACGAGATCAACATCATCAAGCGAGGCCTGAACTATGGCTGGCCACTCGTCACCTACGGCCGCGCCTACACGACCGACGCGGACGGCATTAGATCCGGTCTTCCGCCGCCCGACGTCCAACCGCCCACATCGGCGCCAGGCATGGAAGAACCGGTCACGTTCTACAAGCCCTCGATTGCCATCTCGGGAATGGCCTTCTACACCGCCAGCAAGTTTCCACAGTGGAAAGGGAACCTCTTGGTAGGCGGACTCGCGGGAACGCAGTTGTCACGGATTGTCTTCAACGCACGGGGGCTCGAAAGTCGCCGGGAAGCGTTGCTGCTCGAGTTGCGCCAGCGGATCCGCGATGTGAGACAGGGACCAGATGGATTGGTGTACCTGACGACCGACATGCGGGACGGGGCCATCTTGAAGCTCGAACCGGTCGCGGTGCCCTAAGAATCCGGTTCGGTCTATACTGCGGCGTCCCCCCTGACGACAGCCCAAACGCGCCTTCAACAGGAGACAACGATGGATTTTCAAGTTCTCACGTCGTGGCCTCGCGCGTTTCTCCGGGCGGTGGTTGCTTCAATGTTCGTCGTCATGACCGCGATGCCAGCGATCGCGCAGGTAAGTTCTCTAAGCAGCATCCGTGGAACGGTCAGTGATGCCACAGGCGGCGCGCTTCCGGGTGTGACTGTCACGCTGACGAGCCCCGCATTGCAGGTGGCCGAGATGGTAGCCGTATCTCAGGCCGACGGCAGCTATCGTTTCGGAGAGCTGCCGCCCGGGATCTATCGACTCAGGTTTGAGTTCACTGGCTTCAACACTTTGGTCCGAGAGGAGCTGCGGCTGACGGTTGGTTTTGAGGCGCGCGTCGATGCACCACTCACGATCGGGACCGTCCAGGAGTCAGTGACGGTCAGCGGTGAAAGCCCCGTGGTGGATCTTGCGAAGACGACGACGGCCGCGAATCTGTCGAAAGATCAAATCGCGATGCTGCCGGTTGGCCGCGGGTTTCAGCAGTTGTATGCGATGACGCCAGGTGTGAACGCCACAGGAGCCCCCGACGTCGGCGACAGCCAGATGAACAACCGGCAGAGCCTCATGAGCTTCGGCGTGCAGACGGCTTCAAAGATCGAGATCGAGGGCATCAACATCGCCACCGATGCCGGGGAAGGGGGCACCGGAGTGTACATGTCAAGTTTCTCCGTCGAAGAGGCGCAAATCAAAACGTCGGGCAACACGGCGGAAGTATCCACGCCGGGCATCTCGATGACGACCGTGCTTAAATCAGGATCGAACTCGTTACACGGTACATACACAGCCGCCGGACAGCGGCCGAAGCTGCAGAGCTCCAACCTCGACGACCGGCTGCGCGCGCAGGGAGTGTCGGATACGACGCCGCTGCGCTATTACTGGGAAACGAGCGGCGATTTGGGTGGCCGGATCATCAGAGACAAACTGTGGTTCTACGTCGGAACGAGTCTCCAGGAGCGCTCCACGGGGCTTTTGGGATTTGTGGCGGGTCCTGGGGCGGACGGGAAGTACTTGACCGGCGACGAGCCATTGGCAGACTACATAAACGGCCTGACGCAATACACGACGAAGGTTTCCTACCAACTCAGCAACGCAAACAAACTGGTCGGTGTGTACCAGAGAGGCGTGAAGCTTCAGCCCCAGCAGGGTGCCGGCCGTTTCCGTCCACTCGAGGCGACCATCGACTATGACAACCCGGGCTGGATCTATAAGGGCGAGCTTCAGAGCAGTCTCACGAGTCGGATGTTCTTGAATGTGGTGGCAGGGTATGGAGGGCTGTTCGCGGACTACTCGGCGCCTCGCTCGCCGAATGCGAACGCCGTCAAAGGAAACCCAAGTAAGACTGATTTGACCACAGGCCTCATCACCGGCGCATACTGGAATTCGGAGAACTCGACCGAAGGGAAGTACCAAGTCGACAGCAGCCTCAATTTTCTCCCTGACCGCTTTCTCGGCGGGCGTCACGAGTTGAAATTCGGCAACACGATTTATTGGCAGCACTACAGCCTCGGCGGAGTCAACGCCCCGCAGGGCAACTATCAGTTGGTATTTGACGCGGGCCAACCAACGCAGATCGTGACTGACAATCTGCCGCTCAAACCGTCGAACCGGGCCGATATATACGCCGCATACGCGCAAGACAGCTGGCGCGTGGGCAACAGACTGACGGCCAATCTCGGTGTCCGGTGGGAACTGCAGCATGCGTATCTTCCAACGCAGACGTATGCCGGGAGTCCGGATTTTCCGACGGTGTTCCCGAGCGGAACGTTCCCTCACCAGGATCTGAGAACATGGGGGCGCACCGTGCCTCGGCTCGGGCTTGCGTGGGATCTCGATGGTAAGAGTGTCGTGAAAACCAGTTTCGGTCTCTACAGCCCCAATATCGGATCGAGTTTTGGATTCGCGTACAACCGAAATGCCCTCAGCAGGACGACGTTCCGCTGGCGCGATCTCGACGGGAACGGCGACTACACACCCGGCGAGACGAACCTGAATCTCAACGGGAGCGACTTTCTGAGTCTCAGTGGCGGAGGTACGGCCGTTCCTGCACCGGATCTGCGCGAGCCGTTAACGACCGAAGTGACGGCGGGGTTCGAGCGAGAGCTCGCCGCGAACGTCGGTTTCCGCACGATGTATGTTTTCAGGAAAGTCTCTGACCGCTACGCCGACGTTGAGCTCAATCGCCCGCGGAGTGCTTACGACATTCCTCTGACACGCCGTGATCCAGGGCCTGATGGCGTGCTCAATACTTCGGATGACGGCGGGAAGGTGACGATCTACGACTACAATGCGGCGTACCGCGGTGCGGCGTTTTCGAGCGTGCAGAGACAGAACGCGACAACCGGACGAACCGACCACTTCAACTCGTTCGAGATTTCGCTGGCCAAGCGGCTGACCAATCGCTGGTCAGCCACCGGATCCTTCTGGGGCACGAAGAACTATCGATGGTTGACCCTTCACGATGTGAACCCGAACAACGATCCGTTCCCGTTGGATCAAACCTGGTTCTGGGCTGGTAACGTCACCGCCACCTACCTGCTGCCGGCGCAGGTCCAAGTGGGCGCATATCTGCAGAGCAAGGTCGGTATCCTGGGGCAGCGGACTTACCAGTTCCGTGCGGCCGATCCCGACGGCGGCCCGCCGCTCACGTCGCTCAGCACCGTCACACAACGGCTCGAGCCGTACGGCTCTATGCGTGCCGCGCCGCAAAACGTGCTGAACCTGCGGTTCAGCAAGCTGTTCCGGCTCGGAAACGGCCGCGCCAGCGTCAATTTCGAGATCTTCAACGTGTTGAACTCGAACGCCGACACCGGCTTGACGTTCGCGTCGGGGCCAACGTACGGCTACAGCACCGGCGTGCTGCCGCCACGCGTATCGCGAATTGGCGGAACGTACAGTTTCTAAGCCCTTATGAAGCGCCCCTCTCGACGGCTGGCTGTCGCGATCGTTGCCTTCGTTGCCGCCACCGCGGCGCATTCGTTCGCGCAGCCTGCCCGCCGTAGCGCATGCGCGAAGGGGGCGACCTCCACAGCGGAACAACAGATCCTCAAGGCCGACACCGATCGCTTCACGGCAATGGTGAGCGGCGACGTCGCGATGCTCGACCGACTCCTGGCCGTCGAGCTGAGCTACATCAACAACCATGCGCGCATCGAGGACAAGCACACGTTTTTATACGGCATCAAGAGCGGCAAGACAAAATACACGAGCATCATTCCGAGCGAACGGCAGGTGCACGTGATGGGGACCGTCGCGACCGTCATTGGTGTGGCGGTCATGCGCGGCGAGGAAGAGCCGGGCGTTGATATCGGGATTCGGTACACCGGTGTGCATGTGCTGCGTGACGGCCGCTGGCAGATGGTCGCATGGCAGTCCACCAGAATCGCTCCGAACGAAACGGTCAACCCTCGCAGAGGCTGATGAGAGCATCCAGTTTCTTCACGCTTACCCTGTCGATCGGTCTGGTTACGCTGAGCGCGCAATCCCCTGCCCGGCAGCCCTATGCGACGTGGAGCGACTACGGCGGCTCGGCCGACTCGATGCAATATTCCGGGCTGAGGCTGATCACGAAAAGTAATGTCGCCGAGCTGCAGCGCGTCTGGTTCTATCCGGTTCCCGATCGCACGGGCTCCTTCAGTTTCAATCCGCTCATTGTTGATGACGTCATGTACGTGCTCGGTCAGAAGAACAGCATCACTGCGCTCGATGCAGCGGCGGGAACGGTCATTTGGACGCATGTACCCGAAGGTGGTAGCCCCGGTGCGCGGGGAATCAATTACTGGGAGAGCAGCGATCGATCGGATCGCCGGTTGATTTTCGGCGCTGGCGGTACGCTTCGGGAGATCGACGCGCGCACGGGCAAAGTGATTGCCAGTTTCGGCGACAACGGCCGCGTAGACATGCGTATCGGCGATCTCCGTCCGCTCGGCGGGCCGAGCGGCACCCCGGGGCGCGTGTTCGAGAACTTGTTTCTCACCGGTTCGGTGACCGGCGAAACGTACGGCTCGCCGCCTGGAGATCTCCGGGCGTTCGACGTCATCACCGGTAAGCTGGCCTGGACCTTCCACACGATTCCACATCCAGGCGAATTCGGCTACGACACGTGGCCCGAAGGCGCGTACAAATGGGCCGGCGGCGTCAACACGTGGGGAGAGATCTCGATCGACAAGACTCGCGGGATTGCGTACTTCCCTCTTGGCTCGCCGACGCACGACAGCTACGGCGGCGATCGTCCCGGCAATAATCTTTTCGGCAACTCGCTCGTCGCGCTCGATGCGCGCACCGGCAAACGCTTGTGGCACTTCCAGACGGTGCATCACGATACATGGGACTACGACCTGACCACCGGACCGAAATTACTGACGGTTCGTCACAACGGAAAGCCGGTCGACATCGTCGCGCAAGCGACCAAGACAGGTTTCGTCTTCGTGTTCGACCGCGTCACCGGCGCGCCACTGTGGCCGATCGAGGAGCGGCCGGTTCCACCAAGTGATGTGCGTGGAGAAACGCTGTCGCCGACGCAGCCCTACCCCACCAAACCGCCGCCCTTTGCGCGGCAGGAGGTCGGGGTCGAAGATCTCAATCCGTATCTCGACGAGGCCGAGTACCAGCGCGTGCGCGATGCTGTCAAGAATGCGCGCAACGAAGGTTTATTCACACCGCAGACGCTCACACGCGAGCAGCTATCCGCGCCGGGAGAGTTCGGTGGCTCGAATTGGGGCGGCGCAGCGGGCGATCCCACGACCGGCTGGCTCTACGTGCGCACGACCGACACGCCCGCTCTTCATAAACTGCGCGTGCCTGGCGTCTGGGTTCCGGCCTTCAGCAGCGGCGTCGGCAACACGCCAGCGGCGCGCGGCCGCGCGGTTTATCAGAATTACTGCGAAGCGTGTCACGGGCAACCAACGGCCACCGGCATTCATGCCTACGGCGGATCGGCCTTGATCAACGTGGCGGCGCTCGGCGCCGATCGCATCAAAACAATCGTGCGTGCAGGTGCCGGAGCAATGCCTGCGCACAGTGAGGCATTGATCAACGGCGAGCAGATGGACTGGCTGCTCACCTATATCGACGACCCTGCCGCGGCCAACGCTGGCGCAACTGCCCTGTCAGTACGACCCGGAGCCTCGGCGCAACCGAATCCCACGCTGCCATTTGTCGAAGGCCTTACCCGCTACACTGGTCCGCTCGGATCAATGTTTCACGCCAGTAATGGGTTGCCGGTCATGAGACCGCCATGGGCGTCGCTCGTGGCTTACGATCTGAACGAAGGCGTCATCAAGTGGCGGGCGCCGCTTGGCATCGTCCGCGCGCTGGCGGCGAAAGGGATCAAAAACACCGGCAACTCCGTGCGCGCGTATCGGAACGGCATCGTCGCAACCGCCGGGGGACTGATTTTCGTCGGCACCAACGGCGACGGCTACGTGCGAGCGTTCGACAAAGACACAGGACAAATCTTGTGGGAGTACGACCTGAACGCAAATCCCGAGGGCATTCCCGCCGTGTATGAGGTGAACGGACGGCAGTATGTCGCCTTTTGCGCGTCCCATTACGGCGAGCCTCGACCCGGGAATCATCTCCACGTTCCAGGGCAAGGCTGAAAACCAAGGCTACTACGTGTTCGCGTTACCGCGGTAGAGCTGCCGGCGAGCGGAATGTCCCTTCACAGCTTCTGCGAATGGCTCGCGAATACCCCAGGGAGTATCGCGCTCCACGAATCGCTCTGGGGGTATCCGCTCGTCGAATCAGCGCACGTTCTGACCATGTGTCTGTTTCTTGGAATGATTGTCATGCTGGACTTACGTCTTGCTCAGCCTGACGATGAGAGAGTGTGCCGGTTTCACAGGTTGCGGGGCGGCTGCTGCCGTGGGCGCGAGCAGGCTTTGCGGTGATGGTCATCACCGGCGCGCTTCTGTTCTACGCCATTCCTGTGAGAGCCTTCCACAACATTTTCTTTCGGATCAAGGTCGTGATGTTGATATTGGCCGGCATCAATGTGTGGGTTTTTCACTCGACCGTGTTTCGCAGCGTGGCTGAGTGGGATCTCGATCCCGTCCTGCCGAAAAGGGCCCGGATGGCGGGCGCCGTGTCTTTGGTCCTCTGGGCCAGCATTGTCGTCGCGGGACGCATGATTGCGTACAACTGGTTCGACTGCGACAGGCCGCAACCTTCTATTGTGAACGTGCTCGCGGGTTGTGATCCCTACTCTCCCGAGTGAACTTATAGATGTCTTTACTGCCTTTTTTTACATGGTGCGAAAAGACCGCGATTGGGGAAGGGATACGCAACTCGCAGTGGCTTTTTCCCGTCATCGAGTCCGTCCATCTCCTCGCGCTGGTCTTGATCGCTGGAGCGGTCCTGGTGGTCGACATGCGTCTCTTTGGTGTGGGGTTGCGGCAGCAACCTGTGGCGCAACTTGCGCGAGATGCGCAGCCCTGGTTGATCGGTGGCCTCACGGTGATGCTGACCACCGGGATTCTGTTGTTCCTGGCGGAGGCGATAAAGTGCTACTACAGTGCGGCCTTCGCGGTGAAGATGACCTCCCTGCTGCTGGCGCTCATCTTTACGTTCACGGTGCACCGAAAGGTCGCCTTGGCCGACGAGGGTCGCGTGAGTCCACTCTCGAGCAGACTGGTGGCCGTCGTCTCGGTTGCGCTGTGGTCTGGCGTTGGGATCGCAGGACGATGGATCGGGTTTTCCTGATCGAATTCTCGTCGACTATGGGTTGCTCGAATTGGCTATCCGACCGCAGCTCTCGGGCCAGCCCTGGTCACACGCAAGCTGATACAGCGATGCGGCACTCCGATCGGTGATCGGCCCCTTGCTTCCGCGCAATAGAATCGGTAGTTCCTCGAGGGGCGGCGGTGCGGTGGCCAGCCGGTTGTCGCTGATCAGGTTGGCGAGGTTGACGCATGCGGGCTGAAAGCCGAGCTCGCACCCACGCTGCATGGACTCACGCGCCGCCGTCCGGTCTTCTGTTTGTTCGGCCTGCAGCCTGCCCAGCTCGTTGCACGACCAGCCGGAATCCGCGCGGCAGTAGTTCGTGTGCAGCAAGGCAAGATACTGACAGGCATCCCCGCGATCCTGCGCGCAGGCTTGTTGCCAGAATGGAATCCACTGGCCACGATGACTATCTCCCACGCCCTGCACTGCAGTCATGATCGCGAAAACAATCGCCCAGACGGACATGTACGCAAGGTTGCGGCCCCGCGCCGAAAGCGAACGCCCAATCAGCCCCGGATCAAACCGCCGCAGCCGCCCCGATCGGACCGCGCGGTCGATCGATTGGATCAACAGGTTGAGCAGCGGCACCTGCAGAAGCTTGTCGTAGAAGGCGGGAACGCCGGCGACGCGGAGTAGCGCATACAGCGCGATTGTGCTCAGCCCGTACAGCACGCCGAAGATCATTCGCCCGAGTTCAGTGCGCGGCGACGTGGACGGATCCGTGAAGAGCAACTGCATTCCGAGAAAGACCGCGATCGGAATGTAGGAATCGAGGAAATAATATGTGCCGGTGATGGCGTAGTACGTCAAACCGAAGAGATACGTCGTCAGCACCGCCGACATCGTCATCGTCGTCACGCCGAACAGGAATTGCCCCGGCAGCGCCACGAGAAAAAGGAACAGGTACATGTGGAGTGGATAGAACTGGGTGATGGCGATGTCCTTGCCCCATGTGATGTCGCTCGCGCCGGTCAGAATCAGCGCTAGAGAAAATATCGTGAGCGCAAACGAGGATGGATTGAAGATGTGTGTCTCACGTCCATCCTTGTTCCAGCGGATGAATTCCTTCGCAGCGAACCCGAACGCGATCATCGCAAATTGCAGGTAGAACCAGTCCTGTTTGAACCAGAGAAACAGATTCGTGCTCAGGATGATTGGAAACGGTCCGAACCCGAGCGTATATGTGTCGCGTCGTGACCAGCTGAGCAACATGTCGAACGCGTACGCGAAGAACAGCTGCGCGATGATCAGATGAGCCGATTCGTACACGGGCCGCCAGTACCAACCCCAATACAGAAAGATCGCCGTGTGGGCGCACGCCTGAACGTAGTGCTGCGGTCGCAGCACGATTTCGAGGTGTGACACGCGGTGGTTGCGAAGGGCAGAAACGAGCAGGACGCCGTTCCACGCGAGCAGGACGGCGCCCGTTCCGACAACCGACCAGAACAATCGGGGATTCTGTTGAACCGGCTCGGTACAGCGCGAACGCGAGCAGCCCGGCGGTAAACAGCGCCGGCAGGAGATTATTTGCGATCTTGCGTGTCGACACCGGGGCGCGCCAGCTCATACGGAGCCCCTGTACCCGATGATCCCAGGAACAGCTTTCGACCGTCGGCAAACGTCAGATCGCGGCCGTTCGCGCGCCGTGTGCCGTCCTTCGCCTGGTAGCCGTCGACTTTCACCGGCGTCCCTGGCAACAATGACGCCTTCGTGAAACCCCGGCGGAAGAGCACGTTAGGGGTTCCAGCCTCGAACTTCCACTGCTCGATGCTGCCATCGGGCCTCTTCACGTCGAGATGGATCCACACGTGCGGATTGACCCACTCCATCTTCGTGACAACGCCCGTGAACTCGACCGGCTTGTTCGCATCGAATTCAGCCGCGAATGCATGATGGGCGGCGAGCGGCACATTCGCACCTGCCAGAGACAGGCCGATCCCGGCAATCGTGATCGCCAGTTTCACTGTCATGGACTTCAACCTCCCTGCCGTTTGGTTGATGTTACCTTCTGTACCAGTCGTGCAGACGCTCGCCCGGTGGAATCTTTCGGGTGATCTCCACGATGATCGTCTCGCCTTCCCATCGCTTGACCAGCTGCTGCTTCCGAAGATGCCCGTACATGAACTCTTCCGAGAACTCCATGCAGGGATAATCGATGACCGTCGCATTCGCCTCCAGGCGGCGATAGAGCGGCATTGCAATAGTCCACGGACGCGTGAAGACCTTCGGATCTTCGATCGTGACTTCGTAACGGATGGCATCGGCACTGATCGGCGAATAACGCTCCACGAGGTGCAACGCGTCGCTATGAAAGTTTCCGGCTCGATCGAACCAGTTTTTACCGTTGAAGTTCGTCACGTCGACAACCAGCGTATCTTTTTCCCAGTGGCCGACTGAGTGTCCCATATACGTGTCGTCAGGAGGGCCCGTCACCTTATTCATATGGATCACGCGACCCGCGTTCGAAAACGCGTACGTCATGTGAATTTTGTCGGTGCCCTGAACGATCGCAAACGGGTAAGGCATGTACATCGCGCGCGGCACGCCCGGCAAGTAGCACTTGAGCTCAGGGTCTCGATCGATCCAGTTCTCGTTGTTCTCCTTTTTGATCGCGGCAGCTTCGGGCCTGTATGGAATCTGTCCGTCGCCCTGTACGACGCCGAGCGATCCGGGCACGCCTGCCGCGGCACCGAGGGCGACAACCGGAGCGGCCGGGACTCGGGCGTACTCGTAGTCGTACACGCCCTTCTGCGTCACCATTCCGGCGCGCGCCTCGTGCGCCTGTAAATCCCAATTGGCTTCGTTGAGCGCCTGCCATACCCCGTTGAAATTGGGCTGGCCATTCGCCGTGCGCGCCGGACGGGCAGCCTGACCCGCACTGCGGGTCACCGACAACGAAATCACGGCGCTCACAGCGGCAGCCGCCAGTGCGGTGGCGACTATCGAACCGTTGAACCAGCTTCGCATTGATGTCTCCTGTGCACACAGGCGTGTCTATTGCGGCTCGGGATTGAGGAGGCAGCTGGCGGTGTCCTGTGACGCCGGATCGGGACCCCGCCCTTCCACGAACGCTTTTTCATCCACGCGAGCGCCAATGAGCAGCGCCGGCAGGCCGTAGTTTCCTTCGTGGCACCGCGGCTCGTAGTAGATGCGGTTTTCGGTGTCCGGCTGCAACGTCAGCTCCTGCTTGACGGTCCACGGCGCTGTCCACACCGTCGGGTCCGTGAGCGTGACAGAGTACTCCAGCGTGTTTGCCGTGAGCCGCGTGAACCGCTCGACGAGCTTCAGGTTCTCGGCCGCGCCGCGGATGGGAAACTTCGGCGAATAGTTCGTGGTCTCGACGACCAGCGAATTGCCCTCGAAGCGCCCGCGCGAGTCGCCGTGCCGAAGCCGGATGTGGTTCGGCGGATGGTTCCCGCTCAAATACACGATGCGTTGGAATCCCTGGCCCTGCCCGGTGTCGACGCCGATCGCAATCGAGTCCGGCCCCTGTACGATGCGGCGGAATCCGATGAAGTCCGGTTCCGATCCAGACATGCAGCGATCGCCCATGCTCTGATCCTCAGGGCCGTCGTGGCGGTTCATACGCTGCGTGTTGTAGGACGGGGGCACTTCGGATCGGCGCGGCGATGGCGGCCCGTACTGCCAACCGCTACAGGCGGTCATTTTGTTTTTACACGTATCGGTGTTCTGCAGCAGGGCCAGGCGGAACTCACGGTCGCGACGGTTCAGTTCTTGAGCGCGCGCGGTCAGGGCGGGAATTCGGCCGTTCGGCGGATCGACGACCAGTGACGTGCGACGGCCCGTCGGCTTTGCCGAGGTGAACACCGCGTTATAGGCGCCGGCGACGTCCTGCCGGCTGCCGACCTCTGCGCGAAGGTTGCGGCCGGCGTTGCCCGAGCGCTCCCTATCTTGTGCAGCTCGCTCGGCGTCTGTGAAGAACTCTCTGGTGGCGTACTTTGCGGGGCGTTCGAGCGGAGTATCGAACTCGTCGAGCCAAATGCCTTCGAGACTGGGGTGACCCCACGCGGTCTTCGGAATCGCCGCGGGTGGCGCAGGCGTCCTCGCCGTCGACGGGGGCACAGTCGCTTGTCCTGCGACCGATAGACGCAGAAACACGATCAAGGCGATCATCACCGACGCAACAGCCAGCGCCTCGAGAAGCCGTCGCCTCATCTCATCCCTCCTGTGACTGGCGAAATCTGCGGGGACGCGCAGACTATACCAGAAGAGTGGATGACGACCGTCACACTCGTGCCGGTGGGTGACGCAGCTGCCGGCGGGTCTACAACGCAAGACCCGCCCTACTTTTTAACGATCCTGATTCGATTCAATTCTGCCCGGTCGAAGGCGAGCTCCCGCGTACTCGAAGGGACCTTGTTGAGCTCCAGGATGTACGCGATGAGAAAGGTCGTGTTCTGCGGGCTGAGGCTATTCGGAGCATCGGCTGGCATCTCCGTTCTGATGAATTCGAAGAGGTCGCCAATGGTCTTGTCGCTCCAAGTCTCGAGGAAAACGGAGCCGACGAGCTTCGGACCGGAATCGCCGCCCTCGAGGTCGGGGCCATGGCATCCGGAGCAGTATATGCTCGCAACCTTCTCACCTCTCCTCGACTGGATGTCAGAGAACACACCGGTCCAAATCGTCGCTGTGTCCCCGGGTTCCTGGAAACGCGCCGCGTCGGTCGGCCCCGCGAGCGCAAATACCAATAACGGCAAGACGACTATGAAGGGATGCATATCTGCTAGAAGGTGAATCGGAGCGACGCCTGCATCACCCTCGGCGCGCGCGCCGAAATGACTTGTCCGAACCGGGTGTTGACCTGGCGTCCCTGCGCGTCGAACCGTGCCGTGGTATCAACGCGCTGGAACTGAACCTGGTTGAACAGGTTGTAGATCTCCCATCGGAACTGCAACGCTCGCGCGCCGCTTACCCGGAAATGCTTCGTGACCGTCAAGGCTGTGTCGTTGAGGCCCGGCAGCCGGATCTCGTCTTTCCTGCCGTTGCCAACCTGTCCTCGTTCCGGGCGGGCGAAGACGCTCGTGTCGAACCAGCGGGTGAGATCTTGATCATTGCCTGAAAGCTGGGCGTCACCTGTCACAATGACGGCCGCCGTCGCCAGACACAGCGGTGCGGACAGCTGAGGTCTGTTCATCGATCAGGGTGACCGTAGCGCCCGGCACGACCTCTTTGCTCGGATCGATGACACTGCCGGAGATGCTGCCGGTAACCGACTGTGCATTCGACGGATCCGCGCTCAGGATGATCAGGATTGCAGTCAACGCCAAACCGGCCAATCGGGGGAGCACACGAGACATGGGACCTCCTCGCGCGGGACGAAAGACAGCCTGTGATGCTGTGGCGGGAGACACTTCATCCCCGCGCCATGGTGTTGTCGCCGCTAACCCTTATGGACCTGGCTGAGAATGGACGCCGAACTAAACGCCGCCGCCGAGCTGCTATTGGGAGCAGGCTCCCCCTGCCGGTTGCAACGATGTGAGACTGATGCGAATTTCCGCCCCTAGCCGAACGAGATAGCCCTCCGCTTTGACAGTGCGGTTCGCGTAAGATGCCGCGTTGTTGTTGTACGCGTTCAACAGGCGAAACGTATGAGTAGCCGCTGAGCCGCTCGAGCTTGCAGCATGCTCAGCGGATGTGACCGGTGACAGCGCGTGCGCTTTGACCAGCAGCCACGAGTCGCTCGGATCGTGAAACAGGCATCCGATTGAGTTGACGACCGTGTGATTGGCGATCCCCGTCGCGCCTGCAGGGCCCGGGATCCAAGTGGTAGCGGCTGATTCGCTGGTCAACTCGGCCGTTCCTGCCGGATAGTCGTTCTTGAGAAGGATGTACGCGGCGATATCGAGCGCCGTCTGTTCATTGAGCGTACCGGGATCCTCGTTCGGCTTGTCCACGCGCATCTTGTTGACGAGCGTGCTGAGCTTGCTCTCGCCAAAGTCCTGAATGAATCGAAGACCTTTGAGCGGCGCGCCACCGTTTCCGCCGCCGCCCTGCTCGCGCCCTTCCAGTGTGTCGAGGTGGCACCGGACACAGCTCGTGCCTTCGTACGCCAGACGACCGCGCTCGGCCTGAGCGGCCGTGAACACACCGTCCCGTACACTCTTTTGCGGTGAAGTGCCGGTCTGCGCTGCAACGAACGAGAGCGAGAGGCAAAGTATCGACACAGCAACGGCCGCGGCCCGCAAGACTGATGTCATCCTCGCCTCCCCGCCTCAGGCGATGATTCCCCGGACGGGATCGCCAAACACGTCGGTGAGCCGGAAATCGCGTCCAGCAAACCTGTAGGTCAGTTGTGTGTGATCCATGCCCAGCTGGTGAAGCAGCGTGGCGTGAAGATCATGGACCGACACACGGTTCTCGATCGCCTTGAACCCGAACTCGTCGGTGGCGCCATACGCCTGCCCGCCTTTGATGCCGCCGCCGGCCACCCACATGGTGTAGCCGTAGGGATTGTGGTCGCGTCCGTTGCCGCTCTCGGAAACGGGCGTCCTGCCGAACTCGCCGCCCCAGACGACGAGCGTTTCGTCGAGCAGTCCACGGCGCTTCAAATCACGAACAAGAGCCCCTGACGCGCGATCCATATCCGGGCAATGCTTTCGGAGACTGTCGACGACGTCTCTGTGCATATCCCAGTTCTGTCCGCCGGGATAATCGATGTGGACGTATCGCACTCCGGCCTCGACCAGCCGCCGGGCGAGCAGGCACCAGTTCCCGAACGGCGAGTTTCCGTACTCCTCGCGTATGGACTGCGGCTCCTTGCGCACGTCGAACACCTCCAGCGCCTCGAATTGCATCCTGTAGGCAGATTCCATCGACTTGATTCGCCCCTCGAGTAGGGATCACCGCCGAACTTTGACATTGAAGCCCCTGTTGAGCATCTGGAGTGCGTCGAGATCCCGCCGCTGAGCCTCTGCGTCCACCATCTTGTTTCGCAAGTTGGGAATGATGACTTCGGGATCTGGATCGGCGACGGCAAAGCTCACGCCCTGATACTCGGTCGGCAGGAAGCCGGCGCGTGTGTGGGGGCCGACGCCGGTCGGAGCTGCTGCGAGAGCGACAAACGAGGGCAGGTTTTCGTTTTCGGTACCGAATCCATATGTGACCCAGGAACCAATCGACGGCCTCGTCGACAGCACCGATCCAGTGGAGAACAGATTGCGAGCCGGCGAGTGGGTCGGGTTGAACGTAATACATCGAGCGGATCACACAGATGTCGTCAATCACACCGGCAATATTCGGCAGCAGTTCGCTCACCTCGACGCCGCCGCGACCATACCGCTTGAACTCGAAGGGCGTGGGCATGAGGCCGGCTGTCGGCCGCTCGGTGCGAAGATCAACCGCTGCGGGCCTTTGGCCAATGTATTTGTAGAGCGCGGGCTTGTAGTCGAACATGTCGAGCTGCGACGGCCCGCCCGTCATGTACAGCATGATCATGTGCTTCGCCTTGCCCGGAAGGGCCGTGCCCGCGTAGTGTCCAGCGCCCGCTGCTTGAACTCGCCGTTCAGAGAGACCCGCAAACGCCGACGCCAGCCCCACGACCCCCAGGCCTCCACCAAGCGCTTCGATCATCTCGCGACGCGTGAGCTTCAACGTCATGGCTGATAAATCTCCTCGTTGGTTGCCAGCAGGACCTGGGCATAGCGCTCGAGCGTGCCTTGTCTGCAGATACTGGAGCGCGCTCTTCAGCTCGGCCGTCGTGGGCGTGCGCGACAAAATGTGCCGATACAGCACCGCTATCTGCTCAGCGTCGCCCTGCACGGCCTTTGCCTTTCCAGCTACTGCAGCCGCCAGCTTCTGCATGAACGCGCTGTTCAACGTAAAGATCTGTTGCAGCGACGTCACCGTGGTCTCCCGGTCGGGCATCGTCTGCAAGGGGTCGGGAAAATCGAACAGCGCCAGCATGGTCGCGCGCTTCTGGCGCGACAGCTGTCCGTACACTGTCCGCCGATAGAAATCATTCGCGTCCAAGTTTCCCGATATCCCTCCCATCTCTTCGTCGAGCAAGCCGGCAGCGCGGATCAATGAATCGCGGTACGCCTCTACGTCGAGCCGGCGCGGGTTCATGCGCCAGAGCAGCGCGTTTGCCTGATCGACGCCAAGCGCATCTGCGCGCGGCGCACTGGACTGCTGATACGCGGCCGAGCGCATGATCTCCTTGTGCAGCCACTTGAGCGACCACCCGTTCTCGACGAAACGTGCCGCCAGATCGTCGAGCAGTTCGAGATGGGTAGGCCGTTCGCCTTGCGTGCCGAAGTCACTGGGCGTCGCCACGATCGCACGGCCGAAATGCCAACCCCAGACACGATTCACGATGACGCGTGCTGCAAGCGCTCTGGCGTCGGTGAAGAGCCGCTCGGCCAGTTCCTTGCGGCCGGATCCGTTGACGAATCTGCCATCATCGGACGCGAGCACAGCCAGGAAGCGCCTCGGGATGACTTCGCCCGGCGCGGCGTAATTACCCGCTTTGAGCAACGGAACGTCGCGCGCTTCGCCGGCCTTGTAGATTGGAAACGTGTAGGAGGGTCGGAGCCGTCGACGTATTGAGCGGCCTCGTAGACAGCATTGACGAACGGATCCGTCGATGGTCCACGCACCACCCGCGCCGCCGTCGTCCGTGCCGGGGGGGGCCCAAAACCGTTCAAGGCTCTTGAGGAGCGCCGGATAAGGCTCCAGCAGGCTCGTGGCCTCGGCCTTGAGGCTCGCGACCTCGGCACGCCACTGCACCTCTTTCTCTGCCGGGTTCGTGAACGTTGACGTTTCGTTGACGATCAGGTTCAGGGAATACACCAGATCAGTCAGGCGGCGCTGTATCGTGAGGTAACGGCTCTCAACCGCCGAATCGACCGCAAACATCGGCCGCTCGGCGCGCGTCGTCGATGCGAACACACCCATGAGGCCGTAGTAGTCCTTCTGCGTGATCGGATCGAATTTATGATCGTGACACCGCGCGCATCCAGCCGACAGGCCCAACACGCCGCGCGTGACAGCATCGATCCGTTCGTCCCAATCGTCGGTGAAGAACGTGCCGATGACGTCAGCCGAGAGACGCAGATCTTTGTGGTAGGTCGGGGCAGCTCCGAGATAGCCCAGCGCCCGCAGGTCGTTCCGGCTGACGCCGGGGATCAGATCCGCAGCGAGCTGCAGCGTGACGAACTTGTCGTAAGGGACATCGGCGTTGATCGCTTCGATCATCCAGTCGCGGTACCGCCATGCGAACGGGTACGGCGGATTCGTCGCTTCTGACGTTGGGTTGTCCTCGCCGTATCGAGCCACATCCATCCACCGCCGCGCCCAGCGTTCGCCGTACCGCGGCGAAGCGAGGAGACGATCGATGAGCGCTTCGTACGCATTCGGAGAGCGATCGCTCACGAATGCCTCAATCTCCTCGTACGTCGGCCGGTAGCCCACGAGGTCGAGGTAGGTGCGAATCGCCAGGCTCCGTCGATCCGCCGCGGGAGATGGCGTCAGCCGCTTTTCTTCGAGCTTCGCTAATATGAAGGTGTCGGTCTTGGTCCTTGGCCACGCTGCTGCCTTGACCTTCGCGGGCGCGTGGGCCTGCACGGGCTGGAACGCCCACCAGCGGCGTCCTTCTTCAATCGACATCCCCTTGTACTGCCGCGGGTCCGCCGCCGTCGTGCCCACGTCGCCGCGAGGATCGGGAGCGCCACTTGCGATCCACTGCTCGAAGTCGGCAATGATCGCATCGGGCAGTTTTCCGCTGGGCGGCATATGAGGCGCGTTGGGGTCGGAATATCGCAGCGCCCTCAGCAACAGACTTTCATCGGGCTTTTCGGGCACGACCGCAGGCCCCAGCCGGCCACCCTTGAGCACGCCGGCCTTCGTGTCGAGCGTCAGCTCGCTTTTCGGGGCGGCCAGCTTCGACGAATGGCATCCGTAGCAGCGCTGCGCGAGAACAGGTCGAATCCTTGATTCGAAGAAATCGGTGCCGGCCGGCTGGGCGGAGGCGGATCGCGCCGCCACGACGAGCACGAGCGCCAGCCAATACCGTGTCATCGCGAGTCCTCCTGCCACTTCGATTCAGCCGTGATCAGGTCTCGTCAGATGTCGCCGAGCTGTTCCAGTTTGCCGTCGCTGTCGCCGAGCTTTTCGGCACGCACCGCCATGCGGTCGAGCAACGTGAGCCACAGATTCGTCTGCGGCGTTTCCGGGTACACGATGTGGCGTCCGGGCTTCAAGCTGCCATCGCCACGCCCGAGCAGCACACACGGGACATCCTTATGCACGTGGATGTTCGGATCGCTCATCGAGCTGCCATACACCACCATCGAGTGATCGAGCACCGTGCCATCACCCTCGGGCATCGATCGGAGCGTCTTGACGAGCCCTGCGAATTGCTCCATGTGATGACACTCGATTTGCTTCACCTTCTCGATCAGTTCCTGTCTGCCGCGGTGATGCGTTAGCGGATGATGTGCATCGGCGAAACCAAGCTCCGGGTACGCTCGCGAGCTGCCTTCTTTCGCGTAAATCAATGTGGCAGTGCGGGTGATGTCGGCTTGCAGCGCGACGGCCAGGACGTCGTTCATCAAGCGCGCGTGCTCCACGAAACCTGCCGGGATGCCCAACGGCTTCTCGATCATGTCGGGCGACACCTGACGGTCCTGGTCTTCTACGCGCGTGATCCGCTGTTCGATGTCCCGGAGAGCGGTCATGTACTCATCCAACTTGCGCCGGTCGGAGGCGCCCAGTGATTGGATCAGCTGCTGCGTCTGCCTCGTGACCGCATCGAGCATGCTCTTCCGATTGTCTTGGATACGCTCCCGGACTTTGGGATCCGGGTCAGTGTCGAACCCGCCGAACAGCCGTTCGAACGCGGCACGGGGGTTCGCTTCTGGCGGGACGGGGGTCGTCGCGTCGCGCCACGACAGATTGTTGATGTAGGCGCACGCAAATCCGCCGTCGCAGTTCCCGACCGGACGAGAGGCCTCGCAGCTGAGCTCCAATGACGGCAGAGGTGTCTGGTTGCCGATCGCCTGGGCCGCCAGCTGATCGACGGACACGCCGAGCAGCACGTCGGCGCCGGTGGTTCGTTTCGGCGCGACACCCGTCAAGTACGTCGCTGATGCAGCGGCGTGATCTCCGGGTGCAATGGTCCCGTTGGTGTGATGAAGCCCGGTCAGAACAAGGAGATCATCGCGGAATGGCTCCAGCGGCTTGAGAATGCGCGGCAGCTCGAACTGCTTCCCGGTCTGTTTAGGCGTCCAGTCGTCCATCATCATGCCGTTAGGCGTGTAGACGAACACGAGTCGCACGGGAGCCTTCGCCTGCGCCGGTGCCGCAAACGCGGGGACCATGGCGTCGAGCCAGGGCAATGCAATGGTGGCTCCCACGCCTCTCAGAAACGTGCGTCGTGGCAGATGCTTGCCTGTGATGATCATGGCGCTACTCCGCGCTCACCATCTGAAATGGCGCGCTGTTGACGATGCCCATTAGCAACGTGGAGAACCTGTAGTCATTCGCCGCCAGACGTTCGACGATCTGCTTGACGAGCGGACGCTCGGCGCGCTCGATCCCGCGGCCGAGCGCATACGTCAGAAGCTTTTCTGTCAGTGCTTCGGCAAACGCCTCCCGGCTGGTCTTCAGTGTCCGCGCGAGACCCTCGGCGCCCTCGAAACTCGAGCCATCCGGCAGCGTTCCGGACGAGTCGATCGCAAACTTTCCATCGTGCGTCCGCCACGCACCCACCGCGTCGTAGCTCTCCAATCCGAAGCCCATCGGATCCATGCGCGCGTGGCACGAGGCGCATGTGGGGTTCCTGCGGTGCTGTTCGAGTTGCTGCCGCATCGAGGCCACCGACCCGACCTCATCTTCGCTGAGGCTCGGGACGTCTGCCGGCGGCGGGGGCGGCGGCGCGTTGAGGATGTTTTCGAGAATCCACTTTCCGCGAAGCACAGGCGAGGTGCGATTTCCGTACGACGAGACCGTGAGGACGCTGGCGTGTGTCAGGATGCCCGTGCGTCGTGTGCCTGCCAGATCGACCCTGCGGAACTCAGTTCCTGTCACTCCCTTGATACCGTAGTGACGCGCGAGCCGCTCGTTGAGGAATGAGTACGCGCCGTCGATGAAATCGAGTATCGAGCGGTCGTCCCGGATGACGTGGCGGAAGAACAGCTCCGTCTCTTTCTTCATCGACGCTCTCAGGTACTCGTCGAAGTCGGGATAGCGTTCCCGGTCGGGCAGCTGCGATTCGAGCCGCCTCGTCTCGAGCCACTGTCCCGTGAAGTTTTCAACGAGCGCGTCGGCCTTCGGATCGGCGATCATCCGGCGCACTTGCGCCTCGAGCACTTCGGGCTGACGAAGCGTGCCGCGCTGCGCCGCGCGCATCAACTCCTCGTCGGGAAGGCTGCTCCAGAGGAAATAGGACAAGCGCGACGCCAGCTCGTACTGACCGCTCACACTGCTCGCCGGCGCGGGCTTGTCGATGCGGAACAAGAAATGCGGCGAAGCCAGCACGGTCGCGATCGCGAGCGAGATGCCCTCCTGGTACGTGCCGCCTCGCTGACGTGCGAGCGCTGAGATCGCGACGAGCTCGTCGATCTCCTCAGCCGTCGCGGGCCGGCGGAAGGCGCGCATCGCGATGTTCGACAGGATCGTTCGCTCGCATCGCGCGTCGTACGGCCCTGTGGCGCTACCGCATACGAACACCTTGCGCACGCTTTCGTCTGAGGGCTGCTGCTGATAATCGTTGGGCCAGAAGATATCCAGCTCGTGGACGGCAAACCCTTCAAACGGACGGGGCCGGACGAGATCCTCCTTCGCGCGCTCGATGTTCTCGAGCCGCCTCGCTTCCCTGATCGGATCGGTCTCCGGCGGCTGCTTGAGAAGCTCTCGGAGG
Source organism: Vicinamibacterales bacterium (assembly GCA_963775345.1). Classification (GTDB taxonomy): domain Bacteria; phylum Acidobacteriota; class Vicinamibacteria; order Vicinamibacterales; family JAMQPK01; genus JAMQPK01. The sequence goes on along the minus strand of CAVZIS010000006.1, from coordinate 23,677 downwards.
CATCGGTAGGCGCCACCTGGTGCCAGGCATGGATCGTAGGGACGGCTCGACGGATTTGGCCCACCGAAAATGGCCGGGAGACCCTCGAACTGCCGTGGAAACGCGACCACGAGGTTGTGGACTCCTGCCGAGACCTTTAGAGGAATGTCCCACCGATCGGGCCGCCGCTCGAATCCTGACTGCTCAGCTTCGTTGATCGGAAAGGTACGGATCAGCGATCCGTCGAACCAGAAATCCACCTGACCCGGATTGGAGCCGGCGGGCTTGAAGTTCGCCCCGACGATCCGAATCAGATACTCACCAGTGACGGGAAAGTTGTAGGACAGATGTAAGGATCCCGGCTGGGACAAACCGGTGACGTCGTACTCGTGCATCGAGTAGTACGCGGGCGGTTCGACCCTCAGGCGGTTGGTCAATTCCATCCGCCGCGGCACGGGAGGCGTAAAAATCTCGACGTGATTTTTTCGGACGCGGCGATCCGAGCACGGCTTCGCGGGCCACTCGCTCGGCGGTCGCCAGATACTTCTCCATCAACGCCGGCGAAATCGACAGCGCGTCAGCGATGTTGTCGAAGCCGAGGGCCGAGTCGTCGGGCGGGAAATCACGCGCCGGCTGCGTCCGCACTCCGAGGAGATCTCTGACCGTGTTGTTGTACTCGAAATTGTTGAGGCGGCGCGCGAGGACGCGGACGCTCGGGCGCGCGCCGGCGTGAATCTTGTTGAACTCCTCTTCTATCCAGCCGGTGACCGACCTCACCGCCTCGTCGGGCGGCCGAGGCGATCCCTTCGGGGGCATCTCCCCTGCTCTGAGCCGCCGCAGGATCTTTTCGTAGGCGTCCCTGTTCTCGGCAACTGAGGGGCTGTTGGCGACGAGGTCGAGATTCAACCCGCCGCTCTGCATCTCCGGGTTGTGACATCCCGAGCAGTGCTTCGAGACGAACGGTTTGAGGACGGTCTCGACGCTTGCCGTGGCAGGCGCCTGGGCGGCCGAAGGGGAATCGGCCGGCCAGAGCAACGGCGTGAGCAACAGGAGCAAAGCGAGGCGGCTCGATCGATGCACTCGCGACATAGGTCCTCTCCCGTGACGGAATTCTGCGCAACGACGCCTACCCGGGTTCGACTAGGGACACGCCGCCGGATCAGACCAAAGGTCCTACGCTCGGGTATGTGTGCGGGTAACCAGCTTAACAGGGTGAACGCCGAGTTGGTAGCTAGTAGTTGGTAGCCGGTAGCTCGTAGATGGTCCGGCTGAACCACTAGTTCAAACGTGTGAAATCCCCAGTACAGCCTGACACTTCCTTCTCTTGGCAACGAGGGTTCTCTCCCCTTGACAGCTACGTCGTTTTCTGTTAAGCCTCGCAACCCAAACAACCCATTCGGAAAGACTGAATGTAAGTGTGCAGCGGCGCCCGGGCGCGAGATCAATTCGTGTACCCAAAAGGAGAAGGCCAATGCGTACACTTCGAAGTTCATCACGATTCGGCCTGCTACTGGTGCTATGTGCTTTTCTGTTGGCCAGCCTGACCCACGCCCAGACAGTCACCGGAACCATCACGGGAACCGTAGTCGATTCCACAGGTGCAACGCTCCCTGGCACGACCGTGACCGTCACGAATGAAGCGACCGGAGCCGCGCGCAGCCTGGTCACCGACGCCAATGGAGTGTTCATTTTTACAAGCCTGCCGCCGACGACGTATTCAGTGAAGATTGAGGTGAGCGGATTTCGACCGGTGATGCGAACGGGTCTGACCTTGACCGCCGGGGATCGACTGGCCCTCGGAAATGTCCAGCTCGCGCTCGGTGAACTCACCGAAGCCGTGACAGTGACGGCGGAAACCGTGAGGGTCAATACCGAGAGTGCCGACGTGACCGCGACCCTCGGAACGTCCCAGCTCAATGATTTAGTCGTGAAAGGCCGCGAGTTCATGAACCTGGTGAAGCTCTTGCCGGGAGTGGCTCAGACAGGAGGCGGCGACATTGCGGGAGGTACCTTCGGGATCGCGTCGCCGGCTGTCGGCGGAATCCGCTCAAATTATAACAACATGACGCTCGACGGCGCCCGAGGCAACGACCCCGGCACCCCCGGGACCTTCTCGACTGGCGTCGCCGTGGATGCGATCGGTGAAATCAAGATCCTGACCAGCACCTACCTCGCCGAAACCGGGCCCAACCCCGGGGCGAGCATCAAACTGACGACCAAGTCCGGGACCAGGGAATTTCACGGCACCGCGTACACCTTCATGCGGGACGACGGACTGAATGCCACTGATTTCTTCATCAAACGTCAAGGGTTGGAGGACTTTCCTTACCGGGTGACCACGGCGGGAGTGACGCTTGGCGGACCCATCTACATTCCGCGAGTGATGAACACCGACAGGAGCAAGCTGTTTTTCTTCTATAACTCCGAAATCACACAGAGCTTCCTGCCTGCCGGCCTGACGTTCAACGCCCCGCCGGCGGTTCTGCAATACACGGTGCCGACGGCCCTGGAGCGCCAGGGCGACTTCTCGCAGAGCTTCGACACAAACGGGCAGCTGATCGTTATCAGAGACCCGACGACCAGGCTTCCTTTCCCGGGCAATACCATCCCTTCAAACCGAATCAACCCGAATGGCCAGAAGCTGCTCGGCGTGTTCCCCTTACCCAATACGACGGACGTGGCGTTGACGGGGAGACTCTATAACTATCAGTTCAAGAACACCCAGGACGTGCCCAAGCAATCCCATACGCTCAAATTCGACTACGTGCCGAACAACAAGGACATGTTCTCGGCGCGCCTGAAGAAGTGGATCTCCGATACGAAGAGCTACACGGGAATCTTTGGTTACACGAACTTCCCGCTCACGTACTACGATTACTACTTCCTTCACGACGACGCCCAGGTGAGCTGGACACGGGTCCTCACTCCGAGGATGGTGAACGAGGTCAGCTTCGCCTACACGTATTCCGATGAAACTGGCGCACCAAGGGGGGACCGGACCCATAAGGAGGCGTTTCGCGACACCTATGGAATCACGTTGGGACAACTCTATCCGGACTCCAATCCTCTACAATATTCTCCCGGCCATGTCGTTCACCGGCATATCGAACCCGGTTCTCTCCACCTACGACCAGCGGACGCCCATCTCGGCCAAGGAGACATTCTGGGAACTGACGGATAACCTGAGCGTCAATCGAGGAAACCACGCATTGAAGTTCGGCGTGTACGTCCATGGAATCTCGACGAACGAGGGCGTACGCGCCAACTTTTTCGCCGGGAATTTGAGCTTCAATCGGGATCCGAACAACCCTGGCGACACCAATCACCCCTACGCAAACGCTCTGCTCGGCAATTTCCAGTCGTATCAGGAAGCGAGCCGCAAGAATCTCGCGCAAGCAAACTACTTCGTGACGGAATTCTACGCGCAGGACCAGTGGAAGGCTTCGCGGAGGCTGACGCTCACCTACGGCGCGCGATTCAGCAGTTTCGACTGGTATCACTTACGGGAGGACCAGGTCGGATCCGCTCTGGCGTTGGCGAACTACGACCCCGCGAAGACACCCAGGCAGTACGTGCCGGCAATCGTGAATGGCGTTCGTGTGGGGCGCGATCCCGTCTCGGGAGCGACGGTGCCGGCCCAAGCGATCGGCGCGTTCGTCCCTGGCACGGGCGATCCTGCGAATGGCGCGGTGACAAACGCAGACGTCGTTGCCGGCAAATACCCGCAGGGCTGGGTGGACAAGAGACCCATTCAAATTTCGCCCCGTTTCGGTTTTGGGTATGACCTCTTCGGCGACGGGAACACGGCGATCCGCGGCGGCATCGGCGTGGGGAGGTTCGTTCTCGGCGCGGCCGGCGCCGCTATCAACCAGCAGGGCTTTAACCAGCCATATGTTGTCGTATCACAGCAGTTCAATGGCAACCTCGACACGCTGCTGAGCACCCAGGGCTTTGTGTTCCCAAGCACGATGGGTTCCTTCAACCGATCCAGAAAAGTCCCGACTGTCTACAATTGGAGTCTTGGCGTTCAACAGCTCCTGCCTGGCAGGGTCCTATTGGACCTCTCCTATGTCGGCAACACGCAACGGTGGATAGAGAACGAAATGGATCTGAACACCCTTCCTGCCGGCGCGCGCTTCGCACCGGAAAACCGCGATCCCACTACCGGGAGTGCGCTGCCCGATAGTCTGATCCGGCCTCGTCCGGAGTACACGGTCATCACGTATCGGGACAGTTCAGCGACGTCGGACTATCACTCTTTTCAGGTTCAGGTGAACCGCCGATACAATCGAGGGTTTGCGACGGGCGTGGCGTATACGCTTTCCAAGTCATACACGAACGAGGGGGCCATCAATCCGTTCGTGCCAACCGACCAATGGCTAGGAGGGCCGCAAGCCTTCGATCAAACTCATGTCCTGGTGACCAACTTCCAATGGGCGCTGCCCAACGCGAGCAGACTGATGCCCAATCCGGTGGTCGAGGGTGTGCTCGATAACTGGGAAGTTTCGGGCATCTACACGCTGGCAAGCGGATTCCCGATGTCCGTCACTGTGTCGAGCTCCGCCGTCCCGGATATCAGCGGATCGAATATCTTGGCGCGTCCTGACATCGTCCCGAATGAGGATCCGAACAGCGGCCCCAAAACCTTTGAGCAGTGGTTCAACACCAAGGCGTTCGCGATGCCCGCGAGGGGAACCTTTGGAAACTCGCCCCTATTCGCCTTCACGGGGCCAGGCATCAACAATGTCGACCTGGCGCTGATGAAGAGAATTCCGCTCGGCGGGAACGGGTCGCGCCATTTCCGTATCCGGATTGAGGCGTTCAATGTCCTCAACCATACGCAGTTCATCGGCATCAATACGGCAGCGCGCTTTGACGCCAACGGCAATCAGATCAACTCCCAGTTCGGTCAAGCCACCAGCGCACGTTCGCCGCGAGTCATTCAATTGGGGGGCACGCTGTCCTTCTAGAGAGCAGTTTACGCAATCCTTTGGTTGCCTGAGTCGCCGCACTGGTTTCGCGATGCCCGTCGAGGGGAATCTTTGGAATCTCGCCCCTATTCGCCTTCACGGGGCCTGGCATCAATCAATGTCGACCTGGCGCTGATGAAGAATCCCCCTCGGCGGGAACGGGTCGTGCCATATCCGTATCCGGATTGAGGCGATCAATGGCCTCAACCATACGCAGTTCATCGGCATCAATACGGCAGCACGCTTCGACGCCAACGGCAATCAGATCAACTCCCAGTTCGGTCAAGCCACCAGCGCACGTTCGCCGCGAGTCATTCAATTGGGGAGCACGCTGTCCTTTCAGAGCAGTTTACGCAGATCCTTTGGTCGCCTGAGTCGCCGCACTGGTGGAACGTGCCTAACGAATGGTGCGGCGACAAAAGAAATGGCCGGCATCCGACCGCCGAGCGACGCGCGAGCGTGCTTCGACAAGGCTCAGCACGCCCTGAGCTTGTCGAATGGCGGGGGCGCTCGATTTAAAGACTTCGAGTCCGGCCGGGCGCGCTTTCAGTCGCAAGTCGATGGACGTCGCTAGTCGAGAGTCGCAGGGTAAACGTGGGCGATCCTGCGTGCCACGCCGAAGTTCCGTGGATCAGACCAAAGGCCCTACGCTCGGGTATGTGTGCGGGTAACCAGCTTAAACAGGGTGAACGCCGAGTTGGTAGCTAGTAGTTGGTAGCCGGTAGCTCGTCGATGGTCCGGCTGAACCACTCGTTCAAGCGTATGAAATCCCAGTCACAGCGTGAGCAAACTCCCCCCTTGACAGCTACGTCGTTTTCTGTTAAGCCTCGCAACCCAAACAGACCATTCGGAAAGACTGAATGTAAGTGTGCAGCGGCGCCCGGGCGCGAGATCAATTCGTGTACCCAAAAGGAGAAGGCCAATGCGTACACCTTCGAAGTTCATCACGATTCGGCCTGCTACTGGTGCTATGTGCTTTTCTGTCGGCCAGCCTGACTCACGCTCAGACAGTCACCGGAACCATCACGGGAACCGTAGTCGATTCCACAGGTGCAATGCTCGCTGGCACGACCGTGACCGTCACGAATGAAGCCACGGGAGCCGAGCGCAGTCTGGTCACTGAGTCCAATGGATCGTTCATTTTTACAAGCCTGCCGCCGACCACCTATTCAGTGAAAGTTGAGTTGAGCGGATTTCGACCGCTGATACGAACGGGTTTGGCGTTGACCGCCGGCGATCGGCTGGCCCTCGGCAATATCGAGCTTGCGCTCGGCGAGCTCAACGAAGCCGTGACGGTGACGGCCGACAGCGTGCTGGTCAACACCGAAAGTGCCGACGTGACCGCGACGCTCGGCACTTCCCAGCTCACCGATTTGGTCGTGAAAGGCCGCGAGTTCATGAACCTGGTGAAACTCTTGCCGGGAGTGGCTCAGCAAGGCGGCGGCGACGTGGCGGGAGGCACCTTTGGTATCCAGTCGCCGGCGGTTGGCGGAATCCGAGCGGTCTATAACAACATGACGCTCGACGGCGCCCGAGGCAACGACCCCGGCGGCCCCGCGTTCTTCTCGACTGGCATCGCCGTGGATGCGATCGGTGAAATCAAGATCCTGACCAGCACCTACCTCGCCGAAACAGGGCCCAACCCGGGGGCCAGCATTAAACTGACGACCAAGTCCGGCACCAGAGAATTTCATGGCACCGCGTATATCTTCAAGCGGGACCAGGGCATGAATGCCGATGATTTCTTCATCAACCGTCAAGGGTTGGAGTCCTTCCCTTACCGGCTGACCACGGCGGGAGTGACGCTTGGCGGACCCATCTACATTCCACGATTGCTCAACACCGACAAGAGCAAGCTGTTCTTCTTTTATAACTCCGAAATTACACGGAGCCTCCTGCCCGCCGGCCTCACGTTCAACTCGCCGCCGTCGGTTCTGCAATACACCGTGCCGACGGCCCTGGAGCGCCAGGGCGACTTCTCGCAAAGCTTCGATACAAACGGGCAACTGATCGTGATCAGAGACCCGACCACCGGGCTTCCTTTCCCCGGGAATGCCATCCCTGCGAACCGAATCAACTCTAATGGCCAGAAGCTGCTCGGCGTATTCCCCTTACCCAATACGACCGACGTGGCGTTGACAGGGAGACTCTACAACTATCAGTTCAAGAATATTCAGGACGTGCCCAAGCAATCCCATACGCTCAAATTCGACTATGTGCCGAACAGCAAGGACATGTTCTCGGTGCGCCTGAAGAAGTGGATCTCCGATACGAAAAGCTACACTGGAATCTTCAGTTATACGAACTTCCCGCTCACTTACTACGATTACTACTTCACCCACGACGACGCCCTGCTGAGCTGGACGCGGGTCCTGACTCCCAGGATGGTGAACGAATTCAGCTTCGCCATCACGGGTTCGGACGAAGATGGCAGACCAAGGGCGGATCGGACTCAAACGGAGGTGTTTCGCCCGACCTATGGGATCACGCTGGGACAACTCTTTCCGGGCTCCAATCCCTACAACATTCTCCCGGCCATGTCGTTTACCGGGATATCGAACCCGGTTCTCTTCACCTACGACAGCCGGGCGCCCATCCTGGCCAATGAGTCATTCTGGGAACTGAGCGATAACCTCAGCTACAACCGAGGAAACCACGCATTGAAATTTGGCGGGTACTTCCATGGCATCTCGACGAACGAGGGTCAACGCGCCAACAATTTCTCCGGGAATTTGAGCTTCAACAGGGATCCGAATAACCCTGGCGACACCAATCACCCGTACGCAAACGCGCTGCTCGGCAATTTCCAGTCGTATCAAGAGGCGAGCCGCAAAAATTTAGCGCAAGCAAGCTACTTCATTGCAGAGTTCTATGCGCAGGACCAGTGGAAGGCCACGAGGAGGCTGACGCTCACCTACGGCGCGCGATTCAGCAATTTCACCTGGTATCACCTGCGGGAAGACCAGGTGGGATCCGCTCTGGCGGTACCGACCTACGACCCCGCGAAGACACCCAGGCAGTACGTGCCGGCGATTGTGAATGGCGTTCGTGTTGGGCGCGATCCTGTCTCGGGAGCGACGGTGCCGGCCCAGGCCATCGGCGCGTTCGTCTCTGGCACGGGCGATCCTGCGAACGGGGTGATGACAAACGCAGACATCGCTGCGGGCAAATACCCGGAGGGCTGGGTTGACAAAGCACCAATTCAGGTTTCGCCCCGTTTCGGTTTTGCGTATGACCTCTTCGGCAACGGCAACACGGCGCTCCGCGGCGGCTTCGGCGTGGGAAAACACGTGCTCGGCGCTGCCGGCGCCGCGATCAATTTTCAGGGCTTCAACCAGCCATACGTGGTCGTGTCACAGCAGTTCAATGGCAACCTTGACACGCTGCAGAACACCCAGGGCTTTGTGTTCCCAAGCCAAATGGGTTCCTTCAATCGACAGCAGAAAACCCCGACCGTTTACAATTGGAGCCTTGGCGCTCAACAGCTCCTGCCTGCCAAGATCGTCCTGGACGTTTCCTATGTCGGCAACACCAACCGGTGGATCGAGACGCAAACGGATCTGAACACCCTTCCTCCCGGCGCGCGATTCGCGCCGGAAAACCGCGATCCCACTACCGGGGGTTCGCTGCCCGATAGTCTGATCCGGCCGTATCGGGAGTACAGTTTCATCACGTATGCGGACAATTCAGCCACGTCGAACTACCACTCGTTGCAGGTTCAGGTGAACCGCCGATACGCGCAAGGGTTTCAGACGGGCGTGTCGTATACGCTTTCCAAGTCATACACGACCGAGCAAGGCGCGGCCGGACGCGACGGGGCCTGTAATTTACCGGTAGGAGCCATCACCAACAACAATCAGTCGACAGCGTGTTTTATCAATCCGTTTGTGCCGACCGGGCAATGGCTGGGGGGGCCGCAAGCCTTCGATCAGACGCATATCCTGGTCACCAACTTCCAATGGACGCTGCCCAACGCGAGCACAGTGATGCCGAATCCAGTGGTGAAGGCTGTGCTCGATGGCTGGGAACTCTCGGGAATTTACGCGCTGGCAAGCGGATTTCCGATGTCGGTCACCGTGTCGAGCTCCGCGTTGCCGGATATCAGCGGATCGAACATCCTTGCACGTCCTGACATCGTCCCGAATGAGGATCCGGACAGCGGCCCCAAGACCTTTGCGCAGTGGTTCAATCCCAAGGCATTTGCGATGCCCGCGAGGGGAACGTTTGGGAATTCGGGACCCAATAACTTCAGGGGCCCAGGCACAAACAACGTCGACCTGGCGCTGATAAAGCGAATTCCGCTCGGCAGCAACGGGGCGCACCATTTCCGCATCCGGATTGAGGCGTACAATGTCTTCAACCATACGCAGTTCCTCAGCATAAATACGGCCGCGCGCTTTGACGCCAACGGCAATCAGATCAATTCCCAATTCGGTCAAGCCACCAGCGCACGTTCAGCCGCGAGTCATTCAATTGGGGGGCACGCTGTCCTTTTAGAGCAGTTTACGCAATCCTTTGGTGCCTGAGTCGCCGCACTGGTGGAACGTGCCCAACGAATAGTGCGGCGACAAAAGAAAGGGCCGGCATCCGACCGCCGAGCGACGCGCGAGCGTGCCTCGACAGGCCCAGCAATGCCATATTTCAACATGGGGAGCACCTTTGACTACGCCGAAATGGCCTATCTCATGATCCCGCGGCCATTCATGGTGGAGCGGGGCCATCACGATCGCGTCGCCCGCGATCAATGGGTCGCCCACGAATACGCGAAGGCCCGATGGCTCTACACTCAGCTCGGGCTGGCTGACAAGACTGCGATCGAATACTTCAACGGTTGAAGTGCACCGGGTTTATCGGAGAGCGGTTAGTGTGAGTTAATTCTGTGTTTTCAGCGGTGGTAGAAAGTCGTGCAGGCGCTCGGCGGCCTGCGCGAGGGACATCGATGTTGGGAGCGAGGATGCCGCCGAGCGCCCCCGCGTGAAGCAGAGACGACGGCGCAGTCAGCGTCAATCGATGGACGTTCGACCTCATAGGATGCCCCCAGAGCAGCGATCGTCAGTCGGTGCAGTCTCTGGTATCCCGGCCGCGACGTCGTTTCCGATCGTCGTGGGCTCGCGCTGCTGCTCATAGTAGCGCGCTTCATATTCAGCCGGCGGCAGGTAGCCAATCGGTTCGAGCAATCGGCGCATGTTGAACCAGTCGACCCACGTGAGCGTCGCGAATTCTACGGCCTCCAGATGCCGCCACGGTCCCTTGCGTTGAATCACTTCCGTTTTGAAGAGCCCGATGATCGATTCGGCGAGGGCGTTGTCATAGGAATCGCCACGACTGCCGACCGACGGGGCGATGCCGGCCTCCCCCAGTCGGTCCGTGTAGCGCATCGACAGATACTGCGTGCCGCGATCACTGTGATGCACGAGGTCCTCGACGCCGGTGCCGCGTCGATCGTAGATGGCGTGCTCGAGGGCATCGAGCACGAAGTCGGTCGCCAGCGACGCCGAGACCCGCCACCCGACGATGCGCCGCGCGAAGACGTCGATCACGAAGGCCACGTAGACGAAGCCGCGCCAGGTCGCCACGTACGTGAAGTCGGCGACCCAGAGCTGATTCGGCCGCGTCGCGGCGAACTGGCGGTCGACCAGATCGGCCGGTCGGTCGGTCGCCGCCTCTGCGCGTGTGGTCACGACCCACGCGCGCCCGCGGGTCACGCCCTTCAGCCCCATGGCGCGCATCAGGCGCGCCACTGTGCAGCGCGCCACGCGTGACGCCTTCACGACGCAGCTGCTTCCAGACTTTCCGCGGGCCGTAGACCTGGTCGTTCTCGTCCCAGACCCGCTGAATCGCCGCGCGCAGCTCGTCGTCGCACCGCGCCCGCGCCGACCGCGTCGTCGCATCCTGTTGCTGCGCCTTCCGCAGGAAATAGGTGGACGGAGCGATCGGCAGGACCGCGCAGATCGGCTCGACTCCGTAGGTGTCCCGATGCTGATCGATGAAGGTGACCATCACTTCGCTCGGCGGTCGAGCTCCGCCTGGGCGAAAAACGCCGCCGCCTTCTTCAAAATCTCGTTGGCGCGTTTCAGCTCAAAGACTTCACGCTGCAGCCGTTTCAGCTCCGCTCGCTCATCGGTCGTCAGGCCCGGCCGCTGGCCAGCATCGCGCTCGGCCTGGCGCACCCAGCGACGAAGTACTTCGGTCGTGACACCGAGTTTCTCGGCTGACCGATCGAATCGTCGCCCATTGCGACGGGTGCTCGGCGGTGTGGTCGAAGACCATGCGCACTGCACGCTCACGCAACTCGGGGGAATACTTGCTGGGTCGAGGCATCGGAGCCATCCTCTCTCGGAATGGACCCTCCGACAAACCCGGCGCGATTCAGTGGCCACACCATCAATGGCGAAGCTACCTTTGAGTTTCTGCACGAGCATGGATTGGCCGAAGCCGTAGAAGGCGCGCGCGGGTCCCGCGCAGAGGCACTGTCAAGTTGACGAGCATACCGCGACCGTTGACCAAAAATATGTGACGGACGTCGTCCGTGCGTTGGAGGAGGTTGTTTAACCAAACGGCAGGAATCAAGTGCGACTTCGCCAAGTATCCCCAGATCAGACCCATCAGCATGCCCGGTGCTGGAGTGTTTCGATGAGGCGCGGCGCATTCGTGCTTCTTCTGCTCGTGTTGACGGCGCGTCCTGCGTGGGCGATTGACTGTACGCAGGTCGATGGGACCACGAACGTCGAGAACGCTGTCGCAGCGGCGTCGGCTGGAGGCACCATTACATGCGACGTAGGTAGCTTCGTCTGGACGAATTCGTTTAACACCGCGGCGAAGGCGAACCTGACCATCACCGGCACCAAGACGACCGTGCAGGCATCTCCAGCGCCGACCACGACGACGATGCGCTTGACGGCCTGCAACGGCGGACTGGCTGCAGGTCATCGCCTGCTGTTTATCGTCCCGCACACCGTTCCAGGCGGCAGCACCGGCGTAGACACAGGCACCATCCAAAGCATCAACGGCAGTTGCGACGTGGTCCTGACGGCACCACTGACCGGCATTCCGCTGACCGGCTCGGATGGGAGCGTGACGGGCCTGACGCGGATTGCCTATGGGACGCTGGTGGGAGGCACTACGCCAGTACAACCCAACAGCAACGGTGTGAAACTGACCGGCTTCGCCTTTGCCAAAGGCACGGTTGCGGTTCGCGTGGTGAACTTACTATCGAATTTCTCCGGCTTTGAATTTTACGAGAACGACGTCTACAACCCACAGGCGGCGATTGATAGCGGGGTGCTGTGCAGCGAACTGGGGAATGGGCGCTGCTCCGGTGTGATTCTGCGGCATAACGTGTTCCGAAACCTCATCAGCCTCGGGGGTCGAGCGGCGGGCGTGAACAATGCGATGGTGACGACGCTCTGGGGCGAAGACGCGCCGTGGGGTCTATCGACGCAGCCAGTCGTTGAGGACAATACGATTTACGACACTGCAACAGCGGGGATCGATTGCGACTTCAGCGGGCGTTTAATGAGTCGATTCAATCGCGTCGTGCGGAGCAACCACGAAACGCACGGCACCCGGAACAACCCCCCGGGCTTTGGGTGCCGAGCCGCAGACTATTACAAAAACATTTTCATCAAGGACACCAGCAGGAAGGACTCCGCGCTGTATCAGTTGCGTGGCGGATCGCATTTCGTCTGGGGGAATCATCTCGACTCAGCCTACGACTTCGACTTTGGCTTTGACATAGACCGCAACACAAGCTGCGGCGTGCCTGTCAGCAGTAAATTGCCTATCTACGATGGGAACGCCGGAAACGCTTACCCAAGTCAGGTATATCCAGGCTACGGCTGGCACTGCTTAGGCACACCAGGACTCGGCAAGACAACATCGCCCTACAATACGAGCACCGATGAGTGGCCGGGGTTTGAATTAGAGCCAGTAAATTTCGGCCTCAATATCAAATGCGCCTCGCCGCCCTGTTCGCCGAGCGCCACGCCAGCCACGGAATTGCTGGTGACCGCAGGCGGGCGGTTGTTTTCTGATTGCGTCGAATATCAGTTATCCGTTAGCTACGCCACATTCCTCGCCTCGAACGGTGCGTGCGGATCGACGTCTGGGACGAAGGTACAAATGGAAGCGGTGAATGGCGGCGATCCGCCCGTTAGTACCGCATGGGTCTATTTCTATGTGACCGATGAGCATGACTGGAACGATTGTGTGGTTGGCAACGACGGCCAGTGGTATCGCGGCAAGTCAGACACGGCATGGACGCTTGTGAATCAGCCGCTCCAGTATCCGCACCCGAACGCGACCAATCGCGGCTGCGTCGCGGCGGCAGAGGACGAAGAGAATCCAGTCACGACGGCATTGTCAAGTTGAGGCGGTAGCTGGCAGAGTTGGGCGATGAATAGCGAGACTCCGAGCTACCATCGCTATAGATACCCGCGGGAGATCATCACTCACGCCGTCTGTCTCTACCACCGATTCTCTCTGAGTTTCCGGGACGCTGAAGATCTCCTCGCGCAGCGAGGCATTACGGCCTCTTACGAGACGATCCGCCACTGGTGTCTGACGTTCGGTCTGGAGTACGCACAGACACTCGGGCGTCGGCGTACCCGTTTGGGCGACACCTTGTATTTGGACGAACTGTTCGTGACCATTCAGGGCCACCGGCAGTATCTGTGGCGGGCGGTTGACCAAGACGGTGATGTGATCGACATCCTCATGCAATCGCGGCGGGACTAACGGCGGCCAAGCGCTTCTTCCGAAAGCTCTTGAAAGGGCAAGGGTGTGCTCCGCGGCGACTGATCACTGACAAGCTCCGGAGCTATGCGGCCGCCCACCGCGCGGTGATGCCGTCAGTGGTGCACAGCACCGAACAATACGAAAACAATCGCGCCTAAGTCTCAGCAAGACCCGCCAACGCGAGGGTCAGATGCGCCGTTTCAAGTCGGTCGCCCAAGCGCAGCGATTCCTGTCAGTGCACAGCATTGTCCGCAACCTGTTTAACGTCGGCCGTCACTTGTTGAGAGCGGCCCACCACCGCGTGCTAAGGACTCGCTCGTTCGCTGTCTGGCACGACGTGACGTGTGGCTGCTGAACCCCGACAGGATGCACTGACCAGGGGACTATGCGCGATCCACGTTAAGTTGACAGTGCCTCGGAACAAACTGTCACGCATGTCTCCGGATTAGACCCTGTGAAAAATGGCTCCTCAGGCTGGATTCGAATCCGCCTTCGCTGAAGCGAGTGAGGTTGCCGGATCGCGCACTTTGCCCAATAAAGATTCGCCGATTTTTAGCTTCGCATTGTGTCGGGTTTGCGGCGGTTTGCCGGCACTTGTGGCACCCAAAGGGCAATAAAAGAGCTGGGACACTACGGGCTGTCAGAACACGATCGTCCATCCCGGATGGCGTGCCTGCTCTTTCGTGTACGACACGCCATGCACCTTGAGTCCTTTCTCATCCACCAGCGTGATGACGCCGCCCTTGTTCGACAGGGCCAACGGCTGGCTGACGCGTACGACGCGAGTGGCGCCGGCGCTCAGCACGTCAGAGAGTGGTAGTCGCTTCTTCTGAGTATCGAGCAGCGCCCATCCCGCCAGGTTGACGTCGTGAGGGGCGGTGTTCAGCAGCGTGACAACCTCGACTTCCGGCGACTGCGTCGGATTGACGAGTGCCGCCACAATACGAATAAGACCGTCCGGATCGTCGGAGGTGGGTGGATCAGGGGGTACAGGAGGCACCGGCCCAGTGATGGAGTGTCCGGTTCTGTCGTCTGTGTGCCAGCTCTGCGACTGGAACTTCAGGAAGATGGCGGTCCACTCCTGCTGGTCGGGAAAGTGCACCAGCACGCCGCCATCCTGAAACACCCCGTCATCGGCGGCAAACCGGGCGGCATTGCCCTGGTTCATGTGGATATCGTGGATGCCGTTACCCGGTAGGAAGCCGAAGTACTTGTCCTTCGTGGCCGGCTCCGGTCCCCAGCGCTCACCAAAGGCGTACACCAAGGCGTCCTCGTCGGCAACGGCCCGCTGCATCACCCGATCGAGCTTCTCGTTGAGGTCGTTGTCGAACCCAGGGACATTGAAGGGCAGCGGCCGCATCTTCGCGCGGTCGAAGAGATTGCCTCTGATGAAGTCGAGTGCTCCTGAACCGGGCTTTCGCTCGACCGCGGTGAACCCCTTCGGGAGCCGCTCGACAATCGGCGTGATCGGATGCTGAAAATGCTCGATGATGATGAACTCCACATCAGAAGGGGGCAGCTGCGACTTCACGTTGACCGCAATCCGGTAGTCGGTCGTATCGTCAACGATGCGCACCTGGTAGTGAGGGCTCTGCCCCGCGCCCAGTCGGACCTCGATGGCCTTCCCCTTCAACACACCGTAAGACCGTAGCGCCACTGCACCCTCCCTCCCCCGGTTGGCATCGGACGTCTGAGTGCTGTCATCCGCACAACCTACGTGCGCCGGATGGAAGTATAGTGCGACCCGACAGGAGGATGCATGAGATCCACGAGGCCTGCCCTGGGCTGGAGCGTCGTTCTTTGCGCGGTTCTGAGTGCGTGCACGCCAAAGCGACACGCGAATGGCAGGAAGCCGTCGCGGCGAACACACTCGAACGATACCGTGCGTTCGTCGTAGCGAATCCGACGAACGAGCATGCCTCAAAAGAACGGAAGCTGGGGCGGATTTCTTCACCAACAGTCGCGATCTGACGCAGGATCTGCCGGCCCAGCCGAGGGCACATCGGCGCGGAGGCGAAGCGAGAAGCGCGCGCGGTGCTCGACCGCAATCAGACGCAACGACAGGCGACGGCGTCCCGTCGAAGCGCCTGCGGAAACCGAGTCGCAGGGGATCGGGTAGGGTCAACTGACATCGCGTCGGCCAGTTCGCTGGCGATGCGGAAATCCTGCGGGAGCTATCCGACGTGGCCCACTGGCGCTGAATTCATGCCGACCCACCCGATTCGCTGACCTAGATCAACGCCTATGTGAATCGGCGATTCGCACCGGAGCGTTTCTATCACTTCCTGGACGCGTTCGACGGGGAAGTTGATCGTCAGCACAAGCTGCGGGGGGCTGAACGCGTTGATAGTGCTCAGCTGGACGTGGTCGGCGTTAAAGAAGTTGACATATCCGACAAGTACTCCGCTGCTGTAACAGATGATGCTCGCCATGCAGCCGGTTTCGTCAGCGGTCTGCCAGCCGTAGTGGCGAATCAAGTACGAGTCCACCGGAATCCAGACATTTGTGTTGTTCGCGTTCGACCAGCCCACGATGGGCTGAGGCGCGCGAGGCGGCGGAGGCGAGGGGGGAGCGGGAGCCGTCGGCGGCAGCGGGTTGACCGCGGTGGATGCGGCGGCAGTCCGACCGATCGCGCCGGCTGCGGTTTTCTTAGCCATCCTGTCCTTCTGAAGAATGTCTTACACAGCCCACTCTGTCGATGTGCTGCGAAGGGAACCATTCGGAGCACGGTAGTGCGATGTGCCCGCACTCCAAGTTCCACGGTCGCAGCGCGGCAGGTTCCAGTACGGCCGCTCACAAAAAGGGCACCGGGACAATACACTATGAAGGCCCCTTTCGGAGAAGATCTACCGAATGCCCTTTATGCGACCTAGGACAGCGACCTGATCCTCCATCGGCATCCTTGTCGCCGATGTTTCTTGGAGAAGAGTGTGACGAGGCCAATGGGTCCGGCAGTACGGTGGTCGCGACTGCCGCGATTAAGGCCTCTTCATTGGCGGTATCCAGCCGTCCTTCGACGGGCTCCTTCGCGCCTGCGAAAGCGTTGACCGTGCCACCGAAGTATGCCGCCTTGATCTCTCATCGAGCGCAAGCGCGACGCTGGGAAACGTGAAGCTGACGAGTAGGGGGAAACAAACTAGCCGTTTCATGCGGTTATTCCTTCTTTCAATTTGGTTGTTGGCGACGAGTACGACGGCAGTGGCGATGATGCTTCTCATTTCTAGCTCCTTCATGATCGCTTTGCGTACGAGCGGCGCGCCGCGTAGTCTCGTCAGTTCCCTGCCCCTCCTGCACCGTTGCGGGCGAGCGCACACCTGCGTACACCCATCTCAGACTTGGCGGTCTCAATAGAAGCAATCGCTTTGCGATTCCAGGGCGGCGTGCTCCAAAGCATCGCCCGAGTGTCGCCAGTAGTTTTCAGGGTTTTGATCGAATTTATTGGTAGGGACAAGATCATCTAAGAAATTTTTTTTCACCTTGCAATCGACTTTGCCCATGGCTAGTATGCCGCTCATCGCTGACAAATCGGCGGGTGCGCACCGTGCACCTCCGTCGTTGTTTCTATAGACTCCTCCATCCGCCGCGCCGCTCGAGGCGAGGCGTTTCGTTCCTCGCAAACGGGTTTCGACGAAGGGAGTTCAGCCATGCATCGTCCTCGCGTGCTTTCACTTCTCGCGGCTCTCCTGTTTGTCAGTGGCTTGGCGTTCCCGACGGCGTCGTTAGCGCAGACGACCGCCGACATCGTTGGACGTGTCACCGACACCAGCGGCGCGGTGCTGCCGGGAGCCACCGTCACGCTCGAGAACGTGGGCACTCGCGACCTCCGGACGACGGTCACCAGCGACA
The DNA here is from genome assembly GCA_963775345.1 of Vicinamibacterales bacterium. Taxonomy (GTDB): domain Bacteria; phylum Acidobacteriota; class Vicinamibacteria; order Vicinamibacterales; family JAMQPK01; genus JAMQPK01. The sequence continues at coordinate 6,146 of CAVZIS010000006.1, read as the reverse complement.
CGGGTGATTACCTCTTTACTCTGCTGCCGATCGGCACGTACACCGTAAAGATCGAAATGCAGGGCTTCCAAACCCAGAACGCCCGCGTGTTGCTCACCAGCGGCGACCGCATTCGGATCGATGGGAGACTCACGGTGGGCGGTGTGGAAGAGTCTGTTCTGGTCACCGGCGAATCGCCACTGCTGCAGACCGACACCTCGACGCTCAGTTCCCTCGTCAGCGAGCAGGCGGTCCAAGATCTGCCGGTCAACGGGCGCAATTTCATGCGGCTCGTGCAATTGGTCCCGGGGGCGACCGAAGGCGCGGCCAACGCGATCAATAGCGGCAGCCGGCCGGACGATCGGCGTCAGACCTCGTCGGTGTCGATCAATGGGGAAGGCGAGAATCGCAACAACCAGATGATCGATGGCATGGACAATAACGAACGCTCCATCGGAACGGTGGGCGTCAAACCGTCGATGGATGCGATCGCGGAAGTCCGCGTGCAGACGAATCTGTACTCAGCCGAGACCGGCCGCGCGAGCGGCGGCGTCATCAACATCCTGACCAAGTCCGGTAGTAACCAGTTCCATGGCACGGCGTATGAGTTTGTGCGCAACGACCGCTTCGATTCTCGGGACTTTTTCGCAAGGGTCGATCCGATCCTGAAGCAGCACCAGTTCGGCGGGAGCCTGGGCGGCCCGATCGTGTCGAACAGGACGTTTTTCTTCGCTGACTACGAAGGTCTGCGGAATACCAAAGGGCAAGTGAATAACCTCACGCTCCCGACGGTGAAGATGCGGAGAGGGGACTTCTCGGAACTGCTGCCGACGCAGATTTTCGATCCGACGACCTCCGCGCGCGTGGCGTTCCCCGGCAACATCATCCCGCCAGAACGGCTCAATCCGGTCGCGCTGCAATACATGGCACTGCTGCCGGAGCCCACCACCACCGGCCTGGCGAACAACGCCCAGGTCACCACGATTGGCTGGCAACGGAGTCACACGGCCGACGGCCGCGTGGACCATCGATTCAATGGCGAGAATTCGATGTTCGCGCGTTATTCGTATAACCGTTTACATATGTTGGCCCCCGCCGGCTGCGATGCCGCGGCGAACGGCCTCACCGCGGTCTGCCGCGGACCGGAAACCGGCGGGTTCCCCGGGCCGAACACGACCACCGCCAGCGCCGTTCAAACGAACTATGTCCGGGTGTTCAGCCCGACGCTGATCGGCGAATTCAAGGGCGGCTACGTGAAGCTGGATCTGGCGTCGTTGCCGAACAACCACGGCACGAACGCGAGCGAGTCCTTCGGCCTGAAGAACACCAACGTCGACGAGCACTCGTCCGGGCTGGGGACCGTCACCATCGCCGGGTTTACGCCGCTCGGCGACTCGAACGCGGTTCCGCTGATCATTCACAACCGCACGCAGCAGTACCACGCCTCGCTGACCAAAACGGCCGGCGCCCACAGCCTCAAGATCGGCGGCGGCGTCATCGTGCGACGATTTGGCGTGATTCAGAGTATCAACCTCCAAGGGACCTGGACGTTCGACACCACCCTCACGCGCAGCTCGGCGAACGTGGGCGGCAATTCCGCCGCGTCGTTCATGCTGGGCTACCCCACGACTGCGGCGCGCATACGAACGCCGTTTGAGCCGCAGATGCACACGAACGAGCCGAGTGTGTTCGTGCAGGACGACTGGCGAGCCACCTCATGGCTGACGGTGAACCTCGGCGTCCGCTACGATGTCTTCACACCATTCAGCGAGGAGGCAAATAACCTCTCAAACCTCGACCTGACGGGGCCGGTGCCGGTCGTGCTCGTCGCGGGTGAGAACGGCGTCTCGCGAAACGCCGGCATCAAGACCGACTACACGAACCTGGCGCCGCGCCTTGGGTTTGCGGCAACGCTGCCGCACGCCATCGTGATCCGTGGAGGCTACGGCCTCTCGTTCTTCCCGGCCAACACCGGGGCGAGCTACTACTTGAAGAACCCGCCGGTCATCGATTCCTACGGCCCGGTGACGAGCGCCGGCAATAGCGGGGGCGTGCCGACCGTGTTTTTCGATGGGCTGCCGCCGCTCGCCACGCAGAGGCCCAGCACCGATCCGACCCAGCTGTCGGGAGCATTCCGAGCCGTCGCGCTGGACTTCAAGTCGACCCGGACGCAGCAGTTCAACCTCCAGGCGGAAAAGGAACTGGGGACCAACAACGTGGTGACGATCGGCTATGTCGGCTCGCGTGGCTCGCGCATAACCGGCCTGCCGGACATGGCTCTCGCACCTCCAGGCCCGGGGGCTATCCAGCCCCGGCGGCGCACGTTCAGCGTCTTGCCTAACGTGAGTTCGATCACCGTGGGGTCGAGCATCTACAAAAACCGCTACGACGCCCTGCAGCTGGTGTTCCAGCGCCGGCTTCGTCAGGGGCTGTCGCTCGGTACGCATTTCCGGTTGGCGCACGCGACGCTCGACACGTTCGCGCCATGGGATCCCTCAGTCATCGAGCACCTGGATGCTGCTCAGGACGCCCGCCGAGCTTGGGTTCTCCAAGCCAACTACGAGTTGCCGTGGGCGCGGTCGGCGACAGGGTGGGTTGGAGGTTTCCTCGGAGGATGGCAAATCAATGCCGTGGTCAACTGGCAGACTGGCGTACCGTTTGGCGTCACCAACTCGACGGCGCTGGCCAATACGGGCGGGAACGACCGGCCCAATTTAGTTGGCGATCCAGAATTGCCGAAGAGCGAGCGGACGCCCCAGCGATGGTTCAACACGGCGGCCTTCCAGGCGCAGCCGGCCTTTACCGTGGGCAACTCGCCGGCGACTTTGATGCACGGTCCGTCGCAACGGCGCTTGGACCTGGCGTTGTTCAAGGATCTGAAACTGCACGGCTCGTCGACGCTGCAATTGCGCTATGAGGTGTACAACGTCACGAACACGCCGAGCTTCCAGAACCCCGTCAATACGCTCGGGAGCGCGAACTTCGGCTCGCTCACGACAACGGGCCTTGCGATTCCGCGGCAGATGCAGTTCGCGGTGAAGCTATTGTTCTAGAGATTGTTCGATTGGCCGGCTGGGCCAGTTCAGACGGCCAATCTTTTCTCCTGACACTCGTTGAAGCTGCGTGAGCCGATTCACGTCGCAAGCAGTTCTCGGGATGCGGATCGAGTTGATGGTAGGGACAAGACGCATAGATCCTTGGAAACGCAGGAGCTGAGTATGGCGAGAAGTCGTGAACGAGGTTAGCTGAGGCGACCCCGATGCCCGCCTCGTATCGATCATATCGGACGAATCCTGATATTCCGAAATCTGATCGCCCCGCCCGCTGATCCGGGGCCGTTTGCCTGGAGGGCGATTGTCCCACTGGCAAACAGGTCGTTGCTAGCATCAACCGTGGTTTTCCCGTTTAACTTGACGGCGATTCTGCTGCCCTCGAGCATGATCTCGTACGAGTTCCATTTGCCCGCCGTTTGAATCCGCTCGGGCAAGGTGGTTTGCACCTCGTTCACGCTGCCCGTCGGCCACGACGCGTGCGGGTCATAGATGTTTACCTCGTAACAGGTCTTCGACGACAGGTCCGTCTTCAGTTCCGAGGGACAGCGGACGAAAATCGCGCTGTTCATGCTGTCGTCGGCCCAGAAGTCGGCTTTCAGCTCGAAATTCTGGTAGGTGGTGATCGTTCTGAGAATCCCCGGCGCTTTTCCGCGGGAAATGATCATCCCGTCCTCGACGGACCATACGGCCTGCCCGCTCGGCTGCCACCCCGCCAACGATCGTCCGTCGAACAGGAGCGTCCAGCCCGCAGCCCGTTCGGCCGGTGTCAGCGCATTGGCCGCGCTCCCACCCGCGACGACCGGCGTCTGGAACCGCGCCGCACTGCGCGTGTCTCGCGGACCGGAAAACCCCGGGATTGACGACTGGATCTGCACGGGAAGGCTGAACGAGAACACTGCGACCAGTGCGGCTGCGCATCTGAGCAGGGAAGTCACGCGCTCCGGAGTCCCGCTATTCATCACCCCACTCTGCCAGTTACCGCCCCAACTCGACAATGCCTCTCTGTGTCCTCTGTGGTGAGATTCTCTCTACTGCGGAAGCGCGAACGCCGTCAGTGCACTCCCGGACGGCACGAGAAGATACTGGCGGCCATCGACCATATAGGTGGTTCCGCCCGTGGACCGAAGACCCACGCCGACCTGGTAATGCCACAGGTACTTGCCGCTCCGCGAGTCCAACGCGATGATGTTCCCCTCGCCGTCACCGGAGAACACGAGTCCTGACGCTGTCGTCAAAATCCCGGACGAGGACGGCGTCGGATAGCGGAACTCCCACTTGCGCTCGCCGGTCAGCGGGTCGATTGCTCGCAGGGCGCCGAAGTTGCGCTGGTCGCGCGGGCGTGTCGTGCCACCGGATTCGTACTGTTCCCCTTCTCTAAATGGCTCGTTCCAGGAGTAATAGATGGCGCACGTCTCACGCGCGTTCACGAAAAAAAGGCGCTGCGCCGGATCGTACGACGGAGAGAAGAAGTTCGTGCCTCCTCCGAGATCGGGACACGTTCTCGTACCCTCCTCGGTGGGCATATAACCTGGGAGCAAAATTGGTCGTCCCTCGGGGCTGATTTCCTTCGCCCACGTCTGTGTCACGAACGGCTTTGCCAGAATCATACGGCCGTTCGTGCGGTCGAGCACGTAGAAGAACCCGTTGCGATTGGCAAACAGCATCGTCTTGCGAGGCTGATTGCCGATGGTCAGATCGGCAAGCACGGGCACCTGAGTGGAATCCCAGTCGTGCACGTCGTGCGGGGTGAACTGGAAGTGCCACTTCAGTTGTCCCGTATCGACGTCGAGCGCGACAACCGATGCGGTATACAGGTTGTCGCCTTCGCGTACCGTACCGTAGTAATCGGGCCCCGGATTGCCCGTGCCGAAGAACACGAGATTCTGTTCAGGATCGTGCGTGCCGGTGACCCAGATCGAGCCGCCGCCGCGCAGATAGGCGTCGGTGCCTTTCGGCCAGGTCTGGCCGCCCGGCTCGCCGGGGCCGGCCACCGTATAGAATCGCCACGCCTTTTTGCCCGTGTTCACGTCGAACGCATCGATGAATCCGCGAATGCCATACTCGGCGCCGGCGGGGCCGATGATGACCTTGTCCTTGACAACAAGCGGTGCGACCGTCGCGGAGTATCTTTTCTTGTAGTCCGCCAGTTCCACATCCCAAATCACGTCGCCCGTTTTCATATCGAGCGCCAGGAGATGCGCGTCTCCCGTTCCGAGGAAGAGTTTGTCGCCGTGTGCGGCGAACCCGCGGTTTTGAGCGCCACCGCGGAAGTCGGCCGGCATATTTCGGCGATACCGCCAAATCTGCCGGCCCGATCGCGCGTCAATGGCCCACGCACTTCCACCGAAGCCCGTGACGTACAGCACGTTATCGACAAACAGCGGAGTCGTCTGGAAACTTGGAGTGAGGGTCGTCTGGAACGTCCATTGCGCTTTGAGCTGATTGACGTTCTGCGGCGTGATTTGCGTCAGCGGACTGTAACGATGCCCGAAGTAGTTCCCGTGATACATGAGCCACTTGGAGCCATCGCTCGGGAGGCCGGCAAGGAGATCCTGATTCGTCACCAGAGGTGCACCCGCCTGCTGTGCCGCGAGCGTGACGGAGCAGAAGAAAACCATCAATAAAGCACGCATAGGCCTCCTTAACGAACGGCTACATCATATCCGCGAAGGGTGCTGAGATACCCGACCATGCGAATTTCCCTCACCAGCGCAGCCCGCGTGCGTGCCGAGCCGACGCGGCTCAGTTCTGGCCCGATGCGGCCTCCCTTTCCCTTCACTCGATGGCAGTTCGAACACTGCTTCGCAAACCGCTGTTCGCCATTCGCGACGTTGCCGGCCGGCATCGTATCAGACGGCGGTGCCGTAGTGTCCGAAAACTTATCCGACGTATCAGGCGTGGATGGAAAGGAGACCGTAATGTCCATGCCTGGATCGCATCACAGGCGACAGACATTAGAACGAAAGGCACACGAAGATCGGACGCAGATCAGTAACGGCTAAGTCACTCGAGGAGCCAGCGAGAGCTCGCTGACGGCCACAATCATCCGCGGAATCCCTGAAACGGCGGAGCGAAGTGCTCGGCTGAGTTTTGGGACAATACGGCCCAACGGCG
>CAVZIS010000005.1:0-154817 GCA_963775345.1 Vicinamibacterales bacterium | reverse complement strand
CCGGCCGGCCCGCGAGGGCGGGGTTGGTGCGCTCGATGGTCCGGTCGTCGATGGGCAACACGTGGTACTTTTCGGCTTCCGTCATGAACAGGGCCTGCATCTCTTTCAACTTCGCAGCCTGCTCGCCGGCCAGGTTCTTCGTGAGGCTGAAATCGTTCCTCACGTCGTAAAGGTCCCAGACATCGGAAGTCAGCGGCTGCAGATCGGTCGTCTGCCACGGCGCACGGTGGATGGTTCGAGCAAACCAGCCATCGCTGTAGATCGCGCGATTGCCGAACATCTCGAAATACTGCGTCGTGTGCCGCTCCGGCGCCTTTGCATCGTTGAGGGCGTAGACCAAACTCGTGCCCTCGATAGGCGTCTGCGGCGTGCCGTTGACCGACTTGGGTTCCGGCAGACCGGCAGCTTCGAGGATCGTCGGGGCGATGTCGATGACGTGCGAGAACTGACTGCGGAGGCCGTCCTTCTCCTTGATCCCCTGCGGCCAGTGCATGACCATGCCGTTGCGCGTGCCGCCGAAATCCGACGCCACCTGCTTGGTCCACGAAAAGGGCGTATCGAACGCTACCGCCCACCCGGCGGACATGTGCGGGAAGGTTTCCGGACCGCCCCATTTGTCGATCAACGGGATCAGATCCTCCACCTTCTCGGCCACGCCATTGAAGTAGGTCATCTCGTTGTACATCCCGACGAAGCCGCCCTCGGCGCTGGTGCCGTTGTCGCCGGCGATGTAGATGAACAGCGTGTTGTCCATCTCGCCGATGTCCTCGAGCGCCTTCACGAACCGTCCGATCTCCGCGTCGGTCTGCTCCAGGAATCCCGAGAACACTTCGGCCTGGCGTGCAAACAGACGCCGCTGATCTGCCGGCAGCGAGTCCCATGCTGCGATGTCCTTCGGCCTCTCGGCTAACTGAGTATTGGCCGGGATCACTCCCAGCTTCTTCTGGCGCTCGAGCGTTTCACGACGGACCTGGTCCCAACCCTTGTCGTACTGTCCCTTGTATTTGTCGGCCCACTCCTTCGGCACGTGATGCGGCGCATGCGTCGCGCCAGTCGCGTAGTAAACGAAGAACGGCTTGTCGGGCGTCATCGACTGTTGCGCCTTCACCCAGTTGATGGCCTGGTTGGTCATATCCACGGTGAAGTGGTAGTTGGGCATCTTCGGAGGATCGACCTTGATCAATCCGTCGTAGATGAGCGGATACCACTGGTCGGTTTCGCCACCGATGAATCCGTAGAACTTGTCGAAACCCTGATGGGTAGGCCAGCGGTCGAACGGGCCCGATACGCTGGTCTCCCAGGCGGCGGTCTCGTGCCACTTGCCGAAGGCGCCAGTGCTGTAGCCATTGAGCCGCAGCATCTCCGCGAGCGGCGCCACGCTGTTCGGATTTCGCCCCGTGTTACCGGGGAAGGCCGTCGCGGTCTCCATGATCGAGCCCGTGTTCACGGTGTGGTGGTTCCGCCCGGTCTTGAGCGCATTGCGCGTCGGTGAGCAGAGCGCCGTCGTGTGAAAGTTGTTGAATCGCACGCCGCCCTGCGCAAGCTTGTCCATTGTTGGCGTGCGAATCGGACCACCAAACGTGCTCGGCCCGCCGAAGCCCACGTCGTCGATCAGCACGATCACGACGTTGGGCGCGCGGGCTGGTGCCTTGACCTCGAACCGCGCCGGCGGTTTCGCGTTCCGCGCATCGAGCTCCTTGTATCGCGGAGGGTTCGGTTCCGCGATGGGCAGTACCGTTCAATCGAGCTCCGTGGCACCTGCCACCGGCGTGGCGGTCTGCTCGGGCGCCGGAGCGCTGCAGCCGACGAACCCTGAGATGGTCAGCGCGATGCCAAGAACAAAGCGAATGCCTCGTGTCGTCATGATCTCCTCATCGAAATCGGGTTTCTACCTCGCAACTGATTTCACGCAGCGGAATCCGAGATGATTTGTGCCGGTACCGACATCCCCTTTCCCACGCGTCCCAACCATATAGCGTGAGCAGTACTGATCCGTGCAGAGAAAGGATCCACCGCGATGGACGCGCTTGTTCACGCCGGGTTCGTCGGGATCGAACGAGTCGGCTGGACCCTGTGGGTTGCGAGCGACAGCGCCAGCCACAGCCAGCTGGGTGTAGTAGTCGGGGCGATACCAGTCGCTCACCCACTCCCACACGTTCCCACCCACGTCATACAGCCCGTAGCCGTTCGGCGGAAACTGCGCAACCGGCGCGACGCCAGCGAACGCATCCTCACCCGTGTCGTGATCGGGAAAGTGGCCTTGATGGGTGTTGGCCATCCACTGGCTGCGCTTCCTGAAGTCATCGCCCCAGGGAAAGAGCTGCCCGGTCATGCCTCCGCGTGCGGCAAACTCCCATTCCGCTTCGGTAGGTAGACGCTTTCCGGCCCATTGCGCATATGCGAGCGCGTCCTCGTACGCGATATGCAACACTGGAAAACGCTCCTTCCCATCGATCGAGCTCTCAGGACCGAACGGATGGCGCCAGCTCGCTCCCCTGATCTCTGACCACCATTGATAGGGATCAGAGAGCGGAACGGCACGGTGAGGAGGGGAAAACACCACCGAGCCAGGCACCAGACTCTCGAGCGGCGCCCCGGGAAAATCTTCCGCGCGCGGCGTGCGCTCGGACACGGTGACGTAACCAGTCGCCTTCACGAAGAGCGCGAACTGTTGATTCGTCACTTCGGTTTCATCCATCCAGAAGCCGTCCACGAAGACGCGATGCACGGGCCGTGAATCAGTCGTGGCCTGCATCCCGACAGCGTCGTGCATGTCGTGCGGGTCCTGCGCCCCCATCGAGAATTCCCCGCCGGGAATCCACACCATGCCGTCCGGCGCAGGTCCAGGCGGCGGATTCTTCTCTTCGACCGTAGGAAGAAATAGTGCTGATGGGAGCGCGTGGACAGCGGGCGGCCTCGAACGCTTCGTCGTGAGGGCAAGGACCACAGAGCCGGTGATCGCCACGATGGCGACCCACACCCACGCTCTTCTACGGCGCGGCAGCGATACGACCTTGACTGGTCTTGAACGGCGCTTGCTCATCTGTGATTCCGGGTCAACCTGCGGAACGTTCCACCGCGTAGCCGAGCGCGGCTGCAGCCACGGCTCGCGAGACCAAGCACGACATACCGTGGGTCCGGCGGTCGATTCGGCGATTTACTTCAAGTGGATCTGTCCAGCCCGTGTCGGTGCCACTGGTCGGGGGGCACAAACCGTGCCGGTACCGCGGACACGGGGGATTCTGTCCGCGATGTTGTCGTGCGTGGGAGAGAAGAACTAATGCCACGCCAGCACTATGGACCATACAGCCACAATGGTGCCGACCCCGCGTCGCAAACCACCTCCTGGGTTTGGGCGGGGTGGACTCGACGATTGTCGTCATTCGGGGGTGCGTACTCGGATTTGGCCGTGGCCTCCCGCATCAGGCATCACGGCAGGAAGCGCACGCGCCCGGTCTTCAGTTCGTAGATGGCGCCGACGAGCTTGCGTACGCCTTCCGCCAGACACGTGCCCGGCCTTCCGGCGTATCGAACAGCTGACTCATCGACCAGCGCACATTGGCTTCCACGGCTGCGGTGAGCTCATCATCCGGAGAGAGCGCCGGATCCTGCTCCGGCAGTCCGGGCATGATGATGTCGAGCAGGCGGGCAATGTGATCGCGCTCGCGCGCGCCATGCCACTTCGTCGCGACCGCTGCCTGGACAGCGCCGCACCCTTCGTGACCGAGCACGACGAACAGCGGCGTGTGCAGATGCACGGCCGCATACTGCAGCGTGCTCATGATCTCGGGAGAGATGATGTTGCCTGCGATGCGGACGATGAAGAGCTCGCCGAAGCCGGCATCGAACACCAGCTCGGGCGGTACGCGCGAGTCGCTGCAGCCGATGATCGTTGCGTAGGGACGCTGACCCGTCGCCAGCTCGGCGAGGATTTCTTTCTGCACTGTCGGGAATCGGGCCTCGCCGCGCACGAAGCGCTCGTTGCCCGCGATCAGTCGCGCCAGCCCTTCGTCCGCCGTGAACAACCGCGACGCTGTGCTCGATGCAGTCACATAGGCCTCCCTTTCTTACGGCAGCAATATACTTTCACTTTCCGGCTTGCGAGCCGCTCAGGCGTCTAGGTCAGCAGGCTGCTGGAGGGGTTGGGGATGAGCGAAAAGGACACTCGTGAGACCGGACCCGGCACGGTCAGCCTGGCAGACGAAGAAGCGGTGAAGCAGATCCTCGTCAGCACGGTGTTTGGCCTCTGGGACATCGTCAACAACCTTGCCCGGCTGCACCCGTCCCGGCGCGAGCGATACCGAGTGACCATTTTTGGATCGGCCGGGCCAAGCCAGGGACTTATGTCTACGACGAGGTGAAGCGCGTCGCCCTGGCGCTGGCCGAGATGGGGTGCGACATCATCACCGGCGGTGGCCCCGGCCTGATGCAGGCCGCCAACGAGGGCGCGGCCGCAGCCGGAGCTCCGGAGCGCAATCGCTCGGTCGGGATTCGAGTCGACCTGCCGTTCGAGCAGGAAGTCAACCCGTTTGTCGAGCAGGCGTTCGAGCACAAGACCTTCTTTTCGCGTCTCCACCACTTCGTGCTGACCTCCGACGCTTTCGTGGTCGCGCCAGGAGGAATCGGCACGGTGCTCGAACTGATGCTCATCTGGCAGCTCCTGCAGGTCAGGCACGTCCACGGCACACCGTTGATTCTCGTTGGTCGTATGTGGGTGGAGCTGGTGGATTGGGCCAGGAAGCAGCTGTTGACGTCACAGCCGCCGCTGGCGAACCCGGAGGACATGAACATCCCGGTTTGCGTGAGCACGGCCGACGAGGCGATCGGGTTGATCCGCGATCATCATGCCGCGTGGCTGCGCACATACAAGGCCTGACACTTTTTACATGGGAGGTGAGTTGGGCGGCCGATGCGATAAGATGCCCTGTAGCGCACGGCGAGTGCTTCGGCGACACCGCTCAACTGACCGAGCGCCTCGCCATGGAGTGTCCTTATGATCCCTCACCGGCCTCGCTCGAACCGCACCCTTCTTGTCCTGGGCCTCGCGCTCGTCCTCGCGGCGACGCTGACGTCGTGCGGCCGCGGCGCTGACACACCCCCGGCGAGCAACCGGGCGGCTGCCGACACAGCCGCTCCGGCGCCGGCACCGCCTCCTCCGGCCCCGCCGCCGCGCGAGCTCACCTGGAGCGGGAAGGTCGACATGACGCTCTGGTCGCCGGGCCGGGTGAAGGCCTACAAGGCCGCACTGCAGCAGGAAACGCCGCCCACGCTCGCCATCCTGCGCATCCCGCGGATCAAGCTCGAGGTGCCGGTCTACGACGGCACGACCGACGCGGTGCTCGACCTCGCGGCCGGTCGGATCGAGTACACGGCGCTACCCGGGACGCCGGGCAACGTCGGCATCGCGGCCCACCGGGACGGCTTCTTCCGTGTGCTGAAGGACCTCAAGGAAGGTGACGCGCTGGTGCTGGACACGCCCGTCGCGACCGAGCAATACCGCGTTGAGTGGATCCGGATCACCACCCCCGACGACGTGAGCGTGATCGACCCGACGCCCGGACCCGTGGTGACGCTCGTCGGTTGCTACCCGTTCTACCATGTGGGTGCGGCCCCGCAGCGGTTCATCGTGCGCGCAGTACCCGCGGCGGGTTCGCCATCGGGTAGCTGACCAAACACGTCGGTAACACTCACAATCGCCTCACCCACCGGAATCTTGGCAGATCACCGCGTCCCAACGAAGTTCCGCGGGGCTGTCGTACGGTTTTGAGCGCGGCGCGTTGAGGTCGAGGACTAAGACAATGACATCGCAACCTGCGATCGCGCTGCTGTCCAACGGGTCGTACGGCGTGATGATCACGAGCGCCTGCGCCGGCTACAGCACGTGGCGCGAGCTGGATGTCACCCGCTGGCGCGAAGATGCCACGCGCGACTGTTGGGGGCAATTCTGTTACGTCCGTGATCTCAACGGCGACCGCTGGTCGGTTGGCAGCCAGCCCCTGCGGAAGGCCGCCGATGAGTCTGATTTCGAGTTTCACGCCGACCGCGCCGAGTTTCGTCGACGGGATGGCGACATCGAGACCCGCTGTGTCGTGTGTGTCGTGCCGGATGCGGATGCCGAGCTGCGCGCGGTGACGCTGACCAATCATGGCCGTCGCTACCGCGAATTCGAGCTGACGAGCTATGCCGAGGTGTGCCTGAATGGACCGGCGGGCCGATCAGGCCCATCCTGCTTTCGCAAAACTGTTTCTCGAGACGGAATTCGTTTCCCGCTGCGGTGCACTTTTGGCCCGGCGCCGACTCCGCAGCGCGAACGAGCAACCAATATTCGCGATTCACACTTCGGCGGCGAGCGCGTTGGCCAGTGAAGAGATTGAGTACGAGACAGATCGAATGAGATTTCTTGGACGTGGCCGCACGCCGGCCTGGCCCGCCGCTCTGGACGCGGTGTCTCGCTTGTCGCGGACTACCGGTCCGGTGCTCGATCCGATCTTCAGCTTGCGCCGGCGTGTTGGCCTCGAAGCAGGAATGACGGCTCGCATCGCATTTGTGACTGGAGCGGCTGATACGCGTGAGGCCGCCATCGGAATAGCCGAGCGATTCGGCACAATCGAAGCGATCGACCAGGCATTTGCAGGCGCCAGAGCCCAGTTCCCGAGCACCCTGGAAGAGCTCGAGCTCGCATCGGACGAGATCGTTCTATTCAACCGGTTGGCGGCGTCCGTGGTTTTCACCAATTCTGGTCTTCGCGACCTTAGTGCAGTGTCGGCCAATCGGCTGGGGCAGCCGAGCCTGTGGCCGTACTCCATCTCTGGGGACCTGCCAATCGTACCCATCCGAGTCTCTCAGGCAGACGATGAGGCGGTCGTTCGCCAACTTGTACGGTGGCGCATCTATACGCGCCAACGAGGTTTGAAATTGGATCTCGTGATTCTGGACGAGCGTGCCGGCGAACCTGCCGATCGGTTGAGAAGGGAACTGCAAGCCGGAGTCGCCGGCGAAATGCTCGGCAAATCGGACGGGGTGTTCTTTTTGACCGCGGACAAGGTGCCGGCCGATGATGCGGTTCTCCTCGCGGCCACCGCCCGGGCTGTCCTCGGCGGTGGCGGCTCGCTGAGCGAGCAGATCGATCGTCCCGGCGCCCAAGGCGGCCGGTTCTTCCGCAGCCGCTCACTCCGGCGGCGGTCGCGACAAACCCTGTCGCTGAGGCCGGCCGACCGCCTGACGGATTGAGTTTCTGGAACGGCTTCGGAGGTTTCACCGGTGATGGCCGCGAATACGTGATCGTCATCGACGGCACGTCTCAGGTCAGACCCATATTGCCGCCGGCCCCCTGGACGAATGTGCTGGCCAATCCGGGGTTCGGATGTCTGGTGACGGAGGGTGGCCTTGGCTATAGCTGGGCGGGCAACAGTCAGATGAATCGCCTTACTCCCTGGTCGAACGATCCGGTTTCAGACGCGTCAGGCGAAGCGATCTATTTGCGCGACGATGAAACCGGTGACTTCTGGACTCCCACGCCCTTGCCCCTGGGACCCCGGGCAACGGTGACCGTCCGTCACGGCCAGGGCTACACTCGCTACGCGCATATCAGCCGCGATCTCCATCAGGAACTCTTGGTTTTCGTACCGGCCGACGATCCGATCAAGCTGGTGTGCTTGACGGTGCGAAACGACGGCGATCGGCTCCGGCGCTTGTCGGCGACCTATTACGCTGAATGGGTTCTTGGAACCGTGCGTGAAAACGCTCCGCTGCACGTCGTGTGCGAGCGCGATCCGGAGAGCTCCGCGATATTGGCGCGGAATGCCTGGGCCGGCGCCTTCGCCGGGAAGATCGCGTTCGCGGCCTCCGGTTCGCCGACGCAGTCAGTCACCGCCGATCGTACGGAATTTCTCGGGGAGCACGGCTCGATGGCAATGCCAGCCGCCCTGAAGCGCGTGGGGTTGTCCGGCTACGCAGGCCCGGCCCTCGATCCCTGCGCCGCCGTAACGACGGAACTGACGCTGGCTCCTGGTGAGACGAGAGAAGTGGTTTTCGTGTTGGGTCAGGCGGACAGTTTGGCGGAGGTTCATCGACTCATTCGCGACTATACGCAGTCCCATCGAGCGGCGGCGGCCCTGACCGAGGTGCAACAGCAGTGGGACCGCTCCCTGAACGCGTTACATGTGATACTCCGGACCCCGGCATCGACGTGATGCTCAACCGCTGGCTTGTCTATCAGGTCCTGGCTTGCCGCATTTGGGCCCGCTCTGCGTTTTACCAATCCGGCGGAGCGTACGGCTTTCGAGACCAATTGCAGGATGTGATGGCCCTGGTCTACAGCGCTCCGGCAGAGGCGCGTGCGCAGATCCTGCGCTCGGCAGCACGGCAATTCGAAGAAGGCGATGTCCAGCACTGGTGGCACCCGCCCTCCGGGATTGGCGTACGCACGCGAATCACCGACGACCTCTATTTCCTGCCGCTCGTCGTTCACCACTATGTTGTGACAACCGGCGACACGGAGCTGCTGGATGAGGTCGTGCCATTCATCGCGTCGCCGGTACTCAGCGATGAGCAGGAAGAAGACTTCAACTTGCCCGCTGTGAGTGAGCAAACTGCCACGGTCTACGCGCACTGCGTTCGCGCGCTGAAGCACGGCTATCGGCTGGGTCCCCACGGATTGCCCCTCATGGGCACCGGCGATTGGAACGACGGGATGAATAAGGTGGGCTGCCACGGAACGGGCGAGAGCGTCTGGAACGGGTGGTTCTTCGTCAGCGTGTTGAATGCGTTTGCAGAATTGGCCGAGCGGTGCAGCCAGGCCGACGATGCTGGATTGGTGCCGGGAGGGGGCCGAGCAGTTGCGTGTTGCTCTGGAGGCGAACGCCTGGGATGGCGAGTGGTACCGCAGGGCATACTTCGACGACGGCACTCCCTTGGGATCGGCCCAAAACGATGAGTGCCAAATCGACGCCATCCCGCAAGCGTGGGCGGTCATTTCCGGTGCGGCAGACCCCGCGAGGACTCGGTCGGCGATGGACGCGGTTCAGCAACGTCTCGTGCGTAGCGGCGACAAATTGATCCAACTGTTCGACCCGCCGTTCGACAAAGGCGCGCTTCAGCCCGGCTACATCAAAGGATACGTGCCGGGTATCCGCGAGAACGGCGGCCAATACACCCACGCCGCCACTTGGGTTGCCCTGGCGATGGCGTTGCAGGGTCGCAACGACCGCGCCACGGAACTTTGGAACCTCATCAACCCGGTCAACCATGCCACGACGGCTGAGGAGGTGCAGCGATACAAAGTCGAGCCGTACGTGGTGTGCGCCGACGTGTATGGCGCCCCGCCGCACACGGGGCGCGGCGGCTGGACGTGGTACACCGGTTCGGCGAGCTGGCTTTACCGCGTCGCGATTGAAACGATCCTGGGCTTCCAGTTGCGAGGCCGCACTCTTCGGATCGAGCCATGCATCCCATCGAGCTGGCCCGGATTCGAATTGAGCTATCGCCATCGGTCGGCGACATACCAGATTCTTGTAGACAACTCGGCTGGCACGGGCCGCGGCGTGCGATCAATCGAGCTTGACGGGCAACGCATGCCGAACCACGCACTGCCGCTCAGCGACGACGGGAAGACCCACAACGTCCGAGTGCAGTTGGGCTGACCGGGAGCAACTACTCGTGGCCGACACTCCAGGCGCCGACAACGATCTCGATCGACTGCCCAGCGATAGAGAGCTGGGCATACTGCAGTTGTCCACGGTTCTTTACTATCTGCGCGAAACCAACCCGGACAATGGACTGGTCCGCGACAAGACCGACCCGAGCGCTCCGGTCAGTATCGCCGCCGTCGGCATGGCGCTGGCGACGATTCCGGTCGTCGTCGAGCGCGGCGTCCTGTTCCGAGACTTCGCCGCAAAGATCACACGGAGACGCCTGCAGTACTTGCTCGCATGCCCGCAGGGTCCCGAGCCGGACGCGACCGGTTACAAAGGCTTCTTCTACCATTTCCTGGACATCGAAACCGGTCGCCGCGTTTGGGAGTGCGAGCTTTCCACCATCGACTCCGCATTCCTGTTCGCCGGTGCGTTGACAGTCGGCACTTATTTCGACCGCGACACCCCCATCGAGGTAGAGATCAGAGACCTGGCCGATACGCTTTACCGTCGGGCCGATTGGAATTGGGCCCGTGATGGGGGACCGACGCTCACACATGGCTGGCGGCCGGAGAACGGGTTCATCCAACACCGCTGGCAAGGTTATGACGAAGGCTTGCTGCTGTATATTCTCGGACTCGGCTCGCCAACGCATCCGCTGCCGCCCGAGAGTTATCGCGCCTATTGTGCGACTTACCAGTGGAAGAGCATCTACGGTCGTGAATTGCTTTACTCGGGGCCGCTCTTCACCCATCAACTCTCGCACATGTGGATCGACTTTCGCGGCATTCGCGACGAGTTCATGCGGACGCACGGCAGCGACTACTTCGAGAACAGCCGGCAGGCGACGTTTGTGCAGCAGGAATACGCGATCCGCAATCCCGGGAATTTCGTCGGCTACGGCGAACACTGTTGGGGCTTCACGGCATGCGACGGACCTGGCTGGGGGAAGCGTGTAGTCGACGGCGTCGAACGCGAGTTCTTCGATTACATCGCTCGAGGCGCCCCATTCGGTCCAGACGACGGCACTGTCGCCCCGTGGGTCGTCGTCGCCTCGCTCCCGTTTGCTCCTGAAATCGTCATCCCGACCGTGCGGAACTTTGCCCGGATGGACCTGGGGATGACCGGGAAATATGGGTTCAAGCCGTCGTTCAATCAATCGTTTGCCATGCCGGATAGCCCGACCGGTTGGTGGGTCACGCCGCATCATTTCGGCATCGATCAAGGGCCGGTCGTGCTGATGATCGAGAACTACCGGACCGGGCTCCTCTGGAACATCATGGGCCGCTGCCAGGCGGTCGTCGCTGGACTGCGGCGGGCGGGATTCAGCGGCGGGTGGCTTTAGCCGTCGCTTGTTAAGAGGATTTTCCAAAAAAAGGCCGACGGCGCCTAACCAGCGCCGTCGACCCAAGGTGACTCGAGGGGGGTTCTTCGCTTTACGCCGTCTGCCGACGCAGTCTCCGTCGGGCGATACCTCCGCCGACAATCCCCAACCCAAAAAGGGTCAGCGTGGTTGGTTCCGGAACGCCCGTCGGCCCGGTTACGACGATGGTATCAGTCTCACTGGCTACAATTCTCGAGCCGTTGAGAACGACATCGATCGTGAAGTTATACGTTCCCGGAACAAGACCGGTGAACGTCACGTCGTCAAAATTGAACGTCCGTGCGATCGAGCGATCGAACGACCCCGTAATATCTGGCGGGAGTGCCACTGACACACCGGCAGGCAGGCCCGTAATCTGGAGACCCACCGACGTATACGTCGTGAGGCCGATGACGAGCGCATCCGTAATCGCAGTCACAACGTCTGCTGGGATGAACGTCCCGAGGAAGGCCCCCCCGACCGCGGCAACGATTGAATCGGCCTGTCCCGTCTGATTCAAACCTGGACCGGACGTCGCACTGGCCGCTAAAACATCGATGCCGAGAGCGTTCAGCGCCGCGATAGCGCTCGCTTCGGTGGAACCAAGGCTTGGATCGTGTCCTGGAGCGTCACCGACCCACACGATGAAACGCGCCGAGCCAGAGCGCCACGAGGTGTCCTCAGCAGCCGATTCCAGACCGAACAAATTCGCTTCTGGAAGATCCCCGCCACCGGAGGCAGAAAGCAAGTTGATGCCGGTCTGTACGTCTGCCGTGTTCGTCGTGATGTCCTGGTTCAGCCGATAGGCGAACGTATCAAACTCGTCCTTGTACTCGCCCACGCCAAACGCGACGTTCGTCGCGACGGCGCCAAGACTCGCGACGACATCCGCGAACCCCGTTTTCACGCCGTCGATGACGCCGCCCATGCTGCCCGTCGTGTCCACGAGAAAGAACACGTCAACCGGCGCACTCACCTCTTCATCGATCGTGACGACCTTGTCGACGCTTGTCGATGCGCTGACGGCCAGCGTTGCCGAGAACGTGGCCGGCGCGACCGAGTCGGCGAATGCCGGCGTGGTACCGACCAGACCCACCGCAGAAGCGCTATGCCTAAGATTTTTAACCCCTTCATCGGTCACCTCCCACAAATACACAGACGGCGAACCACTCCCCTGCGGCGCGTGAAGCAGATCCTATGCCATTTAACGCCATCGAGTTTTGTTCATCAGGACTACGGATCCATCGGCGAAAGGCTGACTTGGCGATGATTCTTGTCTTCCAGTCCGCCTTGGGCGCGCCTTTTCCGGCTCGCTCGCCATCGATCCACAAACAGTATGGTCATATTCGGCGGCGCCTTTAGTTCGTCTTCAGGTAGACTTCGTCGCGTTTGAACCAAGGCGTGCGATGCAGACTCGAGGCAAAGCTTTTGCACGATGGTGGTCAACCGTGTCAACGCTCAAGCTCTCTCGCGCGTTTGTCATCGGGGTGTGCGCCTTTCTCGCGGCAACCGCAGGCTGTTCGACCGATCCCGCCACCATTAAACAGCGGCACATCAGCAGAGCAGACGAGTATTTCAAAGCCGGTCAGTTCGCCGAGGCCGTCATCGAGTATCAGAACGCACTTCAGCAGGACCCCAAGGCGGCCGACGTTCGCGAGAAGCTCGCCGATGCGTTGTTGCGTGCAGGCCAGCTGCCTGCAGCGTTGCGCGAATACGTTCGGGCTGCTGACCAGGCTCCCGACAACCTTGTGGTCCAGATGAAAGCGGGAATGCTGTTGCTTCGCTCGGGACAGTTCGTCGATGCGAAGTCGCGGGCCGAGAACGTCCTGCTCAAAGACAACAAGCATGTCGAAGCGCACATTCTCAAGGCGAATGCGCTCATCGGCTTGAAGGACCTGGACAGCGCAGCCGAGCAAATCGAAGATGCCATCAAAGGCAACCCCGATCGCGGCGAGGTCTATACAAACCTCGGTGCCATCGAGATGGATCGCGGCGACCGGGATGCTGCAGAGCAGGCGTTCAAGAGAGCCGCCGAGCTGGCTCCCCAATCTCTCCAGGTGCATCTGGCGCTGGGCAATTTCTACTGGATGGCCGGGCGCTGGTCCGATGCGGAACAGGCGCTGAAGCGGGCGCTCGGTCTGGCGCCGAATGATCTGGTGGCACAACCGCCTGATTGCCTATTTCTATCTGGCGACAAACCGACTTCGGGAGGCTGAAGCTCCTCTCAAGAAGCTCTACGAAATGACGAACGCGCCGGCCGAGTCCTTTGCGCTGGCTGACTACTACGTGCTGGTCCGCAACGTCCCGGCAGCGACAGCGATACTCGAGTCGCTCGAGAAGAAAAGAAGACCGCCAAACAGAGCGCGAGTGCGACGAGCAATCATCCAGTATCGCACCGGACGTCGCAGCGACGCGCATGCGTCGCTCAAGACGGTGCTCGCCTCTGACGCTCACAACGAGAGAGCGCTCCTTGTCAGCGCGCGATTCCTGCTGGCAGAAAAACGGCTGGATGAGGCGTTGGCCGCCGCAAAGGCTGCGGTTGCCGCAAAGGCGACCTCTTCGGGCGCCTACCTTCTCTTAGGGCAGGTCCACACGGCCCTTCGCCAACCAGTCGAGGCTACCAAAGCCTACCAGGAAGCCCTCAGGCTGAACCCGCGCGCAACCGACGCGAAAGTTGCACTCGCCACGCTCGAGCTGGAACCGGGGAGAGAGTGACAGCTCGTTGAGCCTCGCGAGAGAAGCGCCTCAAGAGCGCGCCCACCAATTTCGATGCGCAACTTGTCGCCGCCCGCGCGTTGATGCAGAAGAACGAGCTGAATCGCGCCGAAATCGTGCTCAACGCATTGGCGACCCGGGCACCGAAATCCGCTGTTGTGCAGACAGAGCTCGGGATGCTGAACGGAAGAGGGGGAATGTCGTCGCTGCCCGCAAGCGTTTGGAGCAGGCGCTGGTGTGCAGCCGGGATACAACGAGGCGTTATCGGGACTTGCAGCTCTGGAGATCCAGTCTCAAAGGTTCGCCGAAGCAAAGGCGCTCATGGAGCGCGTCGTGAGAACGCATCCCACTCCCGCCAATTTGGTCCTGGCAGCGTGTACCTATGCGTCGATGCGCGACGGGGCGAGCGCAGAACGCCTTTTGAAACAGGCAATCGAGAAGGACGCCTCGTGCTTGCCGGCATACCTGGGCCTTGGCCAACTGTACCCTGGGACGCCGCCAGTTGCCTGAGGCTCGCCGCGAATTTGAGACTCTGAGCAAGCGCGTTCAGCGTCCGGTGGCGGCTATGACGATGGTCGGGATTATTTATGAGGCCGAGGGCAACGTCGAGGCTGCGCGTCAGCAGTTCGAGCGCGTCCTGGAGGTGGACCCTCGCGCCGCCGTTGCTTCCAACAACCTCGCGTAGATCTTTGCCCAGTCGGGCACGAATATCGACAGAGCCCTCGAACTAGCCAGAAATGCTGTTCGTGCGCTACCCGACGACGCCTCGACGAATGACACACTCGGGGAACCTGCTTAAGGCCTACCTGGGATCCGGAGATACGCGTCGTGCGGACGCGTCTCTCAAGCAGGCGCTGAAGCTGAATCCGGCCTTTGACGGGTCTGCCGACGCGAAGAAGCTCCTGGCACAAATCGCCGAAAAGTAGCAGCCTCTTTTGAGTGCAGCTCCGCCGCCGCCGGCCGCAGGAAGTGCTAGGCTGGGGCATCGATCGCTCACCCGGAGGACTGCCGTATGAAGGGCCTTGCCGAGCTTACCAAGACGACGCTGATCGGCGGACTGCTCGTCGTGCTTCCGATCTACCTGTCCATCCTGTTGCTGGCGAAGACGCTGGCCGGCATTGTCGCGTTGCTGGCGCCGGTGACGGCGGCGATCCCGGCCGGCACGCAGTTCCGGGAGGTCTTCGCCATCCTGATCGTACTCGCCGTGTGCTTCATGGCGGGGATCGCAGTGCGCACCGGCCCCGGGTTGCGCGCCAAGAGTGCGCTCGAGCGCTCGGTGCTCGAGCGGATCCCGGGCTATGCGGTGATGCGCGCGCTCTCCGAACGCATCTCCGGCGGCGAGCGCGAGAACGCGTTCCGGCCGGCCCTGGTGGAGATCGAGGACGCGCTCGCCCCCGGCTTCATCATCGAGGAGCTGGACGACGGCCGCTACACCGTGCTGGTCCCGTCGGTGCCGACTCCTGCGGCCGGTTCGCTGTTCATCCTGGCCCGCGAGCGCGTGCATCCCTTGAACGTGCCCTTCACGCAGGCGGTGAAAGTCATCTCCAAGTGGGGCACGGGAGCGGGAGAGCTGGCCCGCGGAGTGTCGATCCGCTCCTGACCGCGCGAGACCAGAGCTCAATTACGCAGAACGGAGATGCTTGCGGGCGGCAACGCGGGCCTCGATCCAGCTCCTGATATCCGCCATCACGGTCTCCCTGCCGATGTCGTTGAGCAGGTCATGCACGTGTCGGTCGTAAAGGAGCAGCGTCTTGTCGCTGGATCCAGCGGTGTCATAGAAGAGCTGACTGCCTTTCGGATTGGTGACCTTGTCCGCGGTGCCGTGAAGAATCAGTACCGGCAGCGTGATGAGCGGAAACTCCCTCCTGAGCCGTTGGCCGGCGCGGACCAGCTCGGCAACAGTCCTGGCCGGCTGAACCTCGTGAGCGATCAGCGGATCGGTGTCCATCGCGTGAACCACTCGAGGATCGCGTGAGAATTCCCTGTTCTTGAGACGGAGCACGCGCGCATGCGGAGCAACGTGGCTCAGCCCCTTCACAACGGCGAGCGCGAAGTCGGGCGCACCCACCTGGATCGCAAAGCTCTCACAAATCAGTCCGGCAAGCCTGGCTTGATGCTCGAGCGCGTAGAGACACGCAACGACACCGCCGGCGCTGTGCCCGAGCAGGTACACCGGAAGTCCCGGTTCCCGCGACTTCGCCAGCGACACGACTGCCTCCACGTCGTCGAGGTAATCCGCGATGTTCCCGAGATAAAAACGCTCGCCGCCCGATCTGCCGCGGCCGTGGAGATCCAGAGCGTACACCGCGAGACCAGCATCGACGAATTGTTCGGCCGCCCACGTGTAGTACGCGCTGTGAGAGTTGACGCCGTGGCAGATGGCCACCACACCTCGAGCCCTGCCGTCCGGACGCCACGACCGGACAAAGAGGCTGAGGCCCTTTGCCCCGGTGAACGTCTCTTCCTCGGTCGTATACGCTGGACCTCGAGTCACTGCAGTCTCTCTATTCACGCCGATGCCCCCCGGACACGCGATCGACGCGGAGCTGTCCACGCTGCCGCCAGCAGAACCAGAAAGTTGGCGACGATAACCGGCGCGGCCTGCATCAGGATTCCGTAGACCATCCACATGGCGGCGCCGATCATCTGCACGCGCCTCAGCACTTCGGCCCTCTTGCAGAAGTACGACGTCACGAACACGACCGTTGCGGCCCATCCCAGGTAATCGATCACAGAATCCGCTCCTCGCGATCAGCTGACCGCCTCACTTGGACTCAACGCCGCTTCACCAACCGTGATCCGATCGGTGCGGGCCTTTTCCCACCCGTGGAGAGTCAGGCCGTTGGCTTCGAACAACGCCCGCACATCTGCCGTTCGCCTGCCAAGCACCTGCTCGAAGACAGGCACCATGATGCTGAACGCGTTGTCGCTGAGCACGGTCGTCTTCGCGATTCGCGCGAGCTGTGTGTTCTCGGACACGGCAATCGTGAACCCGTCACGATTGTTGACGTGCAGCATGACATGGACATCCGAGCTGCCATCGCCGACATAAATCGTGCGGTCGGGGGTGAGTCCCAGCGCGGCTTCCAATTGCTCGATGACGGCGACTTTTCCGTACCCCGCCGGCACGCGGAGAATGGACTGCACTTCCCCGGAGGTCTCGTCGTACTCGAACTCGGTGCCGTAGATGTGGTCGGGCGATACCACGCCCGCGAGAGCCGACTGGACGACCTCGCGCGGCGCCGCCGAAATCACGAAGAACGAAAACCGGTAGCTGTCCAGCCCCCGATCCAGGAAGTCGACCAGCGCCGGGATGTCGTTTCGCAGACGGACCCGTCTGCCGGCCTCGACCAGGTGCTCCCGGCGAACGCCGCGGAATTCGGGGTCGTGACGAATGAGGTACGCGAGCTCACCACCCTGCTGAACCAGGTTGCACCGGGCGAGCCCGTCCACTTTCTCCTGGAATCCGGAGACCCCAATCAGCTCGCTGACCACCAGACCCGAATCGTTGAAGCTGAGCGTCTGATCGAAATCCGACGCCAGCAAAAAGTGCTTCTCGGACGCTGCCGTGACAGGCATTGATCACCATCTCATAATGTAATATCAACTTCACTGACAGGTAATATATCAGGGCCCAGATTGAGCCGTCAACCGCGGATCGCAAAATTGACAATAATGTTACGTGTAATTTCGCTGCAACATTTGGTTGGACCGTCGATAATGTTATATCATTTCATCGTGAAGGTGCCGTCAGCCGGGATTCCCAAGTACCAGCAGGTCTACCAGACGCTTCAACGCGAAATCCACACTGGCCGCTGGAAGCACGGCGATCGCCTCCCGAGCGAAGCAGAATTGGGCCGCCGTTTTGGAGCATCGCGCATAACGGTCGGGCGCGCTGTTCGCGATCTGCAACAAGCGGGGATAGTGGAGCGCCGGGCCGGCTCAGGGACGTACGTCAAGCGACCGCATGCCGGCACGGCCGCTTTGTCGTTCGGATTGCTCATTCCCGACCTGGGAGAAACGGAGATCTTCGAACCGATTTGTCAGGGCATGATGGCCTCACCGGTTGCGCGTCAGCACGCGCTCGTGTGGGGCAGCTCCACGGCGACCAAATCGAAAGAGGAGCGCGCCTGGGAGCTGTGCAGGCAGTACATCGAGCGAAAAGTGTCCGGGGTCTTCTTCGCGCCGCTCGAGCTCACCGCCGGCAAGGATGAGGTGAACAGGAGGATCGCGCAGGCATTGGACGCTGCGCGCATCCCGATCGTGTTGCTGGACCGCACCGTGCTGCCGTATCCGCAGCGCGGTCACCACGATCTGGTCGGGATCGACAACCGCCGCGCGGGATTTCTCGTGACCGATCACTTGCTGCGCCTCGGTTGCCGGCGCATTGCTTTTTTTGGCCTCCGCCATGCGGCGGCGACCGTTGATTTGCGCGAGGCGGGCTATCGCGAGGCGCTGCACGTCTGGGACGTGCCTGCTCACGGCGCGCTGGTGTACCGCCTCGATCCCACCGACGCTTCGAGCGTCGCTCCTCTCATGGAATCGAACAGACCAGAAGGCATCGTATGCGCTAACGATTGGACGGCAGCGCGTCTGATGCACACACTGCTCCGGCTCGGCATCAGCGTCCCACGCGATGTCCGTCTCGTGGGCATTGACGATCTCGACTACGCGAGCCTGCTCCCTGTTCCGTTGACGACATTGCGTCAGCCAGCTGCAGAGCTGGGTGCCGCGGCTCTGGCGGCGATGCTCGACCGGGTCGTACGAACCGATCTGCCGACCCGGGACATCCTCCTGCATGGCGAGCTGGTGGTGCGGGAATCGTGCGGGTCCTGCGCTATTCTGGTCCCGAGATCAGGATCTGGATGTGTTCCTGCGCCTAGATGTTCTGACCACGCCAAGCGCGACCGTCCCGAAAAGCACCAACGATGACGGCTCTGCCACTCCCGTCGGCGGCCGGACATCGCAGCCCGTCCTGCTGCAGAGCTCGACATTGTCGAGATCTACCCGATCGGGGACTCGTCCTGACAGCCAGTCCGCATCGAAATTGAGAAAGGTCAGCCCCGACAGGACAGTCTGGAGCTGCGATTCTGTCGCAGCCAGCCCCGGGTCGCCACTGCCATTCGCAATTTCCCATCCTGCGGACGCAAGCAGCGGTATCGAGTAGGACGTCCAGCTTGTCGCTGGAGGCAGCGTGCGGAACTGCAGGCTCGTGACACCGTCCCCGATGACGACCATCGGGTAGTTGAGGCCGTCGTGCGTCAGTGCCTGCATATCGAGATTCAAGCTGCCGCCATACGCCGCTGACTGGTCGCCGATGAACTCAGCCGGCGCCTGGAACGCGTTCCAACCGAAGAGATCTGCCCGTGCGAATGAACCCGCCCGGGTTCCCGCCGCTGGCGACGTATACCGGGGCATCATCTCCCGTGGCATCGAAGAAGTCACCGATCCTCCATCCGTCGGCGTCGGTATCGAAAGTACTAATTGCAATCGTCGAGGCACTTGCCTCTAGTGCTGCGCATACAACCAGCAACGCAGCGAGGCATACTGTTCGCATCTGTATCTCCCTGTCAGGTCCGGTCCACTTCGCCTCTGGAGAGAATAAAGGCGCCAGTCAGGTTGACTCCTTGCTTCTACGCCTGATTCCTCAACAGATTAGCGCCGGATTGCCGCTACATAAGCAATCCGTGTTCCGAGCCGGAGGCTCCCGATGCATACTGAACGGAACCGCCAGGAGGCCCTATGGACGAACGAGCGCTGTTCACCAGGTTCTGGGAGAACGAATCAAAGACCACGCGCAAGGTGATCGGGCGCATTCCCGAAGGCGCTGATTACCGGCCCGATCCGAAGTCCCGCACGGCGAGCGAAATCGCATGGCAGATCGTCTGCGAAGAGAAGATGATCATCGAGGCGCTCGAGACCGGCAAAGCCGAGTGGAAGCCGCCCCCTGCACCAGCAACGATGAAGGAACTGCTCGATATCTACGAGGCGCAGAGCGGGGACATCGTCCGGCGGTGGAAGGCGCTCCCCGCCGCCCGCTGGGACGGCACGCTCGAGTTCTTCGGCGGCCAGCGACCCGCCTCGCCGATGGCGTGGAGCTTCCTGTTCGACATCGTGCACCACCGAGGGCAGATCTCTACCTATCTGCGCCCGATGGGATCGACGGTCCCGCAGATCTACGGGCCGAGCGGCGACGAGCCTTGAACTCGCTCCGTGAGGCTTCGTCATGAAGGATGCAGCCAGGCTCGCCGAGCGGCTGAAAGCGTCTGCCGGCAAACGTATCTCGCTCAAGAAGCATCCGACCGGACTGGACCGCCCACTACGCGAAAGATGACGCCAGGGACCTGCTGGCCAGGGGTGTCGGTAGACTGGCCGAACTTCAGAGCAAGCTGTACGCGCAGGATACCTACGCCGTCCTGCTGATTTTTCAGGCGATGGATGCCGCGGGCAAAGACGGCACGATCAAGCACGTGATGTCGGGCATCAATCCGCAGGGGTGTCAGGTATTCAGCTTCAAAGCGCCATCGCACGAAGAGCGCGACCACGGGTATCTCTGGCGGTCGGTCAAGGCGCTGCCCGAACGGGGACGGATCGGCATCCACAACCGGTCCTACTACGAGGAGGTGCTGGTCGCGCGGGTTCATCCGGAGATTCTCGAAGCACAGCAACTGCCGGAGGATTACATGCGAAAGAGAATCTGGAGGGACCGCTTCGAGCAGATTAACGACTTCGAGAAGTACCTGGTCGAAAACGGCACGATTCCCATCAAGTTCTTTCTCAACGTCTCGAAGAAGGAACAGAAGAGGCGATTTCTCGAGCGTATCGACATGCCGCAGAAGAACTGGAAATTCTCCGCCAACGACGTCAAAGAGCGCGCGTTCTGGAAAGACTACATGAGGGCGTATGAAGATGTGTTCACCCACACCAGCACCGATCGCGCTCCCTGGTACATAATTCCAGCCGACAACAAATGGTTCATGCGCCTGGCAGTGGCCGAGATCATCAATTACAGGCTCGAGAAACTGGACCTCAGGTATCCGGCGATCACCGAAGCGCGGCGCAAGGAGTTGCTCCACGTTCGCAAGCTGCTCGTCGGAGAGCGCCGATAATCATGTATCCACTCAAAACAGTGCCGCGTCTTCAGTGAAGGGAAATTCGATGCTACTATCACAGGTTACCTGGTCAACTATCCATGCGTACTGACGGAATGCTGAAGCTGGTGATCGTGGTTGCGCTGGCGGCCGGATCTACGACGGCGGTTGTCGCGCAGGAGACCGGAGAAACGCGCGCGGCTGTCATCGAACAGGCGCAGGCGGCAAAGGTGGCCACCCTGCAGCCCTACGTCCGCAACAAGGCCGAGCGGATTTTTCAGCGGATTGACACGCTCCTGGCGGGCGGCGTGTTGCGGTGGCACCCCTTCTTCGAAAGCGCCTATTCAGGCGGAGGCTTCACTCTTGGCGTCGGCCGTGCGAACCATGTCAGTGCCTATAATTTCATCGACGCGCGCGCCAGCTACTCGATCGCAGATTACAAGCGCGCCGAGGTCGAGTTCGTCGCGCCGCGAATGTTCAACCGCCGGGCTCACCTGTCGGTAATCGGCGGCTGGCGCGAGGCGACGCAAGTCGGCTTCTATGGCACCGGGATGGACACGTCGATAGATGATCGCACCAATTACCTCTTTCAGCAGCCGTACGGCTCGGCGCTCATGACCATCTTCCCGACACGGCGCGTCCTGATGCTGCGCGGCGGCGCCGAGTTCACGCGGTGGTCGCAGGAGCCCGGTGAGGGGGCGTTCCCTTCGGTCGAAACCAGGTACACGCCTGCGAATCTGCCAGGACTGGGGGCCGAAGTCACCTACCTGCACACGCAGGGCACGGTTGGAATCGATTGGCGCACCTCTCCCGGTACACCCGTCGCGGCGGCTTCCTTGCCGCCACGCTGCACGACTATCACGACCGGGACAAGAACTTCGGGTTTCAGATGCTCGAATACGATGCGATTCAGCACATCCCGATCCTGCGTGAGGCGTGGGTGCTCTCGTTGCGCGGCCGCGTCCAGACCGCTCACAACAAGGACGGTCAGCAAACCCCGTTTTTCATGCTGCCGTCGGTTGGCGGAGGCAGCTCGCTTCGTGGATACAGCAGCTGGCGCTTCCGCGATCAGAACAGCATGCTGGTGCAGGCGGAATGGCGCATCATGGTGAACCGTTACCTGGATACCGCGTTCTTCTACGACGCGGGAAAGGTCACCGCACGCACATCGGACATCGACTTCGACGGGCTGAAGAGCGACTTCGGCTTCGGCTTCCGCTTCCACAGCCCGTTTGATACGCCGCTCCGTGTCGAGCTGGCCAAGAGCCCCGAAGGGCTCTCCTTTATCTTTGCGTCCTCGGCCGCCTTCTAAGGTAACGGTTCCATGCGCACATCCAAGCTTTCGTCGAGTGCACGTCGGGTCGGGTTCCTGATTCTTTCGGTGGGTGCGATTGGCTTCTTCGCCACCGGCGCCTCGACCCAGGGACCGCGCTTCTATCCGGACGACCCGATCGCGCGCGAACCCGAATCGCAGGACGCCTCGAAGGCCGCTCCCTACGAGCAGTCGCAGATGTACGAGATGGTGTACAACCTGTTTGTCACGTCCGGCTACAAGCCGAGCGGCCTGCGCGCGAAGAACATCAACACGATCGACGAGGTGCCAGACTCGAGCTGGTTCACCAACCGCATCGGCACCAGAGCGGTCACGACCGAAGAGCTCGTTCGCGGCCCGATTGTCGGCGAGCCGCCCGACCCGTCGAAGTGGGTGCTGATCAGGGAAAAGACGGCGGGTGCACACCCGGGCTTCACGGCGATGGACGCCAAGGGCGAGACCTGGTTCCTCCAGTTCGATCCGCCCAGATTCCCGGAAGGCGCCACCGCAGCGGTCGCGATCGCGACCAAGATTTTCTGGGCGCTCGGCTATAACCAGGTGGAATCGTTCCTGACGACCTTCGATCCGGCAAAGTCGTCGATCGACCCGAAGGCAACCGTCCGTCGCCCAAACGGCAAGAGAACCGAGTTCACTCAAGATGACGTCAACGTCATCCTCGAGAGGGTCGCGCGTAAGCCGGACGGAACGTATCGAGTCATCGCCGGCCGCCTGCTGCCGGGAAAGATCCTCGGCGGCTATCAGTACGCCGGCACCCGCCCCGACGACCCCAACGATCTCGTGCCTCATGAGCACCGTCGCGAGTTGCGAGCGCTGCGCGTTTTTGGCGCCTGGACGAACCTTACCGACATCAAGGCAGCGAACACGATCGATACGGTGATCACGGAGAACGGCAAGTCGATCGTCAAACACTATCTGCAGGACGTCGGCTCTACCTTCGGCATGTGCAACGAGTTCTACGAGTGGGATCTCAGCTACGAGTACTTTTACGAGGGCCCGCCGTCGCGTAAGCGCCTTTTCACCCTCGGGTTCGGGCTGAGCCCGTGGCAGACCGTCGACTACGTCGAGCACCCTTCGGTCGGCAAGTTCGAAGGCCGCGTATTCGATCCAAGAACGTGGCGACCGCAAACGCCGACGACTGCCTACATGGAGCTGCGCGACGACGACGCCTTCTGGGCGGCGCGGCGAGTCGCGTCCTTCACCGACGAAATGATCAGGACGGCCGTCCACACGGGGGAGTTCAGCGATGCGGAGGCCGAGAAGTATCTGGCTGATGTGCTGATCCAGCGCCGTGACAAGATCACGAGCATCTATCTCACAGCGGTGAACCCTGTCGTCTCTCCCCGTCTGGATTCGAAAGGCCGGTTGACGTTCGAAAACGCGGCGTTTGCGGCCGGCATTGCCGAGAGCCCCGTGACCTATCGCGCTTCCTGGTTTCTGTTCGACAACGCGACAGGCGCGACCAAGCCGCTGTCTGCGACGCAAAGCACGACGACAACCATGGAAGCTCCCGGCGGGCTGCCGACCGCGCCGGACAGTTTCGTTGCCGTAGACATTGCAGGAGACAGCAAGGTGTACCCTGCCTGGCAGAAGCCAATCCGCACCTATTTCCGTCGAGCCGGCGCGGATTGGAGGCTCGTCGGTTTGGAACGGCTGCCCGAGCGCGATGCAGCGGCGCCGACGCCCACGCCCTGAAGCGAAATCGCCCGCGCATCCGGCCGGGGTGCTTATAATCGGCCATGCCTCTGAAGACTTTCTGCTTGGTGGCCGGCCTTCTGCTGGCTGGCACCGCTGCGTACGCGGAGAACGGCACCGAGGCCGGACAGTTCGTGGTCGAGCATCCCACGCTGTTGAACCTCGGCTTCGAATGGGCGATACGCGGCGACGAAAACCGCAACGCGTCGGTGGACGTCGAGTTCCGCGCCGTTGGTGAATCTTCCTGGCGCAAGGGGCTGCCTCTGGTGCGCGTCGGCGGCGAGCGGGTCTATCGCACCCGCGAGCACCTCGACTACGTCGTGCCCGACGGCTTCGCCGGCAGCATCCTCAACCTGCATCCCGACACCGAGTACGAGTGCCGGTTCGAGCTGAAAGACCCGGACGGCGCGAGCGGGCAGACCCGCCATGACGTCCGCGTGAGGACGCGAAGCGAGCCGCGGCGTTCCAGCGAAGGCCGGACGCTCCACGTGTATCCGCCCGACCACGAGGGACCGCGCCAGGAACCGAGCTTCACCAGCCTGCTCCAGGCGTACTACGGAGCCGGCCTCGGTGACTGGAGCGTCGTGTGGGAGCGCCGCGCGCAACCCGGCGACACGATTCTCATGCACGTCGGCCTCTACAAATCAGAACGGTTGAACTACGTCGATCCGCAGATGGCGCCGTTCGACGGATCGATGACGCTCACGCTCGATGGGACGCTCGAACGCCCGATCACGATCGCGGCTGCAGGTGACGGCGAGGTGATCTTCGAGGGTGCGGGCAGCCATCACCTGTTCAACGTCATGGGCTCGAGCCATCACATTTTCGAAGGGCTCACGTTCAGGAACACCGATGTGGCAATCATGGCGGGGCAAAAGGAGCTGACGGGCGCCGTCGGCCTGTCGGTGAAGAACTGCCGGTTCGAAAACGTGGGCTTCGGTGTCTGGACCGAGTTCGCCGGCTCGAGCGACTTCTACATCGCCGACAACCTCTTCATCGGCCGCGGCGATCGCTTTCGTCTGATTGGCTGGACCGGCCCGTTTTGGGCGAGTGCCGGACCGTACGGCTCCCATGAGGTGACCAGCTACTACGCGATCAAAGTCTACGGTCCCGGACACGTGATCGCGCACAATGCGATTGCCTACTTCCACGACGGCATCGGCATCTCCACCTACGGCACGCCCGAGCCGAACCCGGATCGGCGCGCATCGTCGATCGACATCTACGGCAACGACATCCACATGTCGGGCGACGATTTCGTCGAGACGGACGGAGGCGTTCACAACATCCGCGTGTTCAACAACCGCGGCGTCAACGCAGCGCACGGCGGCTACAGTGCCCAGCCGGTTTTCGGCGGGCCGGTCTACTTCATCGGCAATGTCTCGTACCATGTCCCGAGCGGCGTGGCGTTCAAGTTCTCCGCCAAGCCTGCAGGACTCTTCGTCTATCACAACACGATCATCGGCGAGCAGACGGCGCGGGACCCGTCCTCCAATGTGCACTTCCGCAACAATCTGTTTCTCGGACGTGATACTCCGGACAGAGGCATCATGACGTGGGCCAACGCCACGAGCGCCCACAGCTCCGACTACAACGGCTATCGCCCCAACACCGGCGTCCCGGCGCAGTACTCATGGCTGGCGCCCCCACGCGGTCAATCGGTGTACGAGGCGACACCCGAACATTGGAAGAGCTTCCGCACACTGGCTGAAGTGCGCGCGACCACGGGCCAGGAGCAGCACGGCGTCGAAATCGACTTCGACATCTTCGAGCGCTTGACGCCGCCCGATCCGTCGAAGCGACATGCGGTCTATCACGCGGTCGATTTGGACTTCCGTCTGAAAACGGCCAGCAAAGCGGTGGACGCCGGTGTACCGATCCCCACGGTCAACGACGCATTCGCCGGGCGTGCGCCAGATCTCGGGGCGATCGAGACGGGAAAGCCTGCCCCCCGCTACGGTCCGCGATGGCTGGACTGGCAGCCGTTCTATCGGTAAGAAGCTGCGCACCCGCATCCGAGACCGGCAGGAAGCACCGGAACGTCGCACCGCCTTCGACATTCTTCTCGGCCCGGATCGATCCGCGGTGGGCGGTCACAATCGAACGGCTGATCGCGAGCCCGAGGCCGAGGCCCTGCTCGCGGAAGGTCACAAACGGCTCGAACACCAGCTCGAGCTGGCCCGAAGCCGTCCTCCAGCGTCGTCGCAAGCGCAAGATGCCGCTTCCCGGCTGGCGTGTCGTTCATCGCATCGCACGCATTCAGGATCAGATTGGTCGGTCGAGGCGCGACATGGTATCAAGTTTCCCGCGAAGGCGGTCCTTTTTACCTGATCCGCTCGCTCCGGGCCAGACATCGGCCTCGTCGTTTGGACGAGCCTGCTCAGCAACTCAACGCGAGCCAGCCGAAATGTGGTCACGCTTAATTGACGGTGGCCAACGCCATCGCAGCCCAATTGGTCGCCGCCGCGGAGATGAACTGGTCGAGGCCGTGCGGGAAGTCGCTGTCGAAATGCGGTTGAATCGGCAGTGCACGCGTGCGGACGTACCACGATCCGTCTTCGAGCTGAGAGTCGAGCAGAAACTGAATGCCTCGCCGGTACGCCGGATTCTTGACCGCAAGGGCGCGCGATTCCCGCAAAGCCACAAGCGCCTGTCCGGTCGCGTACGCGTCGCTCGCAAGCGATGAGAGTTGTCCCCAACCTCCATCAGACTGCTGTAGCGCCAGCAGTTCTTCAGCGGTCTTCTGGATCGCCGCCTGGCTTCCCCCGCCCCAGATCAACCCGAGTATCTTGAATGCATGATCTTCCGTGCTGGTCGGCTGGGCCTTTTCGAGCCAGCGAACCGCGCGCTCAACGGCTTTGTCGTAATCGGCCCGTTGGCTCTTTGGGCCGTACGTGCGCACCGATCGTATTGAGGCCGCCGTCACTTGGAAGTCGCTCGATTCCAATGGCGGGCGCAGCGACCCGCATTGCCAACGGCCATCGGGCGACTGGTTATTCTTCACGTAACGTGCCCAGGCGTCGGTGATCGAATCGCTCGGGTACTTCTCGGCTGCCATTCCGAGCAGGATGTAGCTGACCGTATCGATACCGCCGGGAATGCCGACGTTCTCCAGCGCGCGTTCGCGGTTTTCGTCGAGGAACGCCGCGATCCTCTGCAGTTGCGCTCGCGCGATGTGCTCGTCCACTCGCACTCCCTTCGCGCGCACTGCCGCCATGGTCATGGCGGTCAGCGAATTGTTGTGGCAGGAAACGCATCCCGCTCTCTGGATGAATGCGACGTCGGCCCGCTGCAATAGCGGAAGGCTCCTGTCGAGCGCGCCTCGAACAGAGCCTGACGGCTTTGGCTTCAGCAGGGAAGGAGCGGGGCCTTGATCCTTGACGCCAGCTCGGTTCAGCGCGTCCACCAGCGTCGTGTTCCCGTGCCTCTTCGCGAAATCGAGAATGGTTCCGCCGGAGGTTTTGACATCGATGTTCGCGCCTTTACCGATCAGCGTCTCGATCGTGTCCACTGGAATCGTTTTCGGGGAAAGGGCCACGGTTTGCAGGATGTTCGGGACGGGTTTTGCGCCCCGTTCGAGGAGGATCTCTTGTGACTTGAACGTCGCCCAACCGGACGGCCGCAGTCAGAGCGCTATTCAGATCGCCGGGCGCGGCCAGCGTGAGCAGCATGTCAAAACAGGCTGGTGCAGCCAGCCAGCAGCGCATTGGCGAGGGGTAGCGGCGTCCTGCCGGCGCCGTGATCCAGCAGCAGTGCGCAGCAGGGAGGCGTCACGAGCAGCGACGGCCAGCTGCAACGCGCCGCGACCATCCGGAAGCCGCACGGAAGCACTTGCTCCCCTCTCCAGAAGGAGCTTCACAACGGCATTCGATCCGGCCCGACCCACGGCGATCAGCAGCGCGGTGCGGCCCTCGCCCGAGCGGGCGTTTGCGTCGGCGCCGCGATCGAGCAACAGCCGGGTTTTCTCCGCGTCCTCGATCGCATACATGAGCGCGGTTCCGCCGCCATCATTTTGCGCATTCGGGTTCGCGCCGTGCGCCAACAGAAGCCTGACGTCTTCCACTTCGCCGTAGAGGGCCGCGAGCATGATCGGTGTCCAGCCGCCTTGCCCTTTGCCGTTCACGGACTTTGGATTTTCCCGCAACGCGCGGTTGAATTCTTGACGATTGCCGTTTCGAAGGGCATGCATCATCCTGACGACCGCCGGATCGGGCTGCGAAGTGACCGTGTCACCTGACAGCGCGTCCGGCCATTCAGCACCTTGATCGATCCACGTCTTGATGACGCTGATTTGCTCCTGACGCAATGGTCCGTCCGGCGGCATTTGCGATCCGGATTCGTTCCCGGTCAACCGCCGGTAGAGCGAGGCTCGCGGAACTGTTTCCTGGGACAATGCGGGCCCCGTTGGCGCCGACTCTGTTCGGCAGGGCGTCTCGGCGCCGGTCCAGTCGCAGTCCCCGCATTTGCTGGGACGGGCCGTGGCACTCGACGCAATGCTGCCTCAGGATCGGCTGGACATCACGAGCAAAGTCCACTTTCGCGGGCGCCTGCGCGGCCAGCGTTCCGCCCAGCAGGAATGCCCAGACGATGACACTCGCACATCGCGTCAACAAGACTCGCATTGTAGCCGGGCCAGATTACCTGGTCACGTTCTGAAAATACCGCGGGAGGTCCTTCTTCGTGTCGCGCAGGATTTCGACGATCGACCGGCGGTCTGCGAGCGGCAGCGCCGACCGGTACCGTTCGGCGCGTTCCTGCCCGGACAACACCTCCCACAGGCGTCTGTAGATGGGATCTTTTGCGCCCGGCGGCAAGGCGTCGAATGCCGGCGAGTAGATCAGATAGCTGCACGGATACTTCATCAGGCGGCGATTCAGGTCGAGCTGGTACAGCGAACGCCCCTTCCGGTCGCGTGGCCCCGTCGACGAGAACCGCTCGGCGAAGCCCGACCTGCCTTGGACGCGCCCGGTCAGCTTCGTTTCATCGACGAACAGCAGGTAGTCGACGACTTCGCTCGCGATGCCGAACATCATGCTCTCCACGCGGGCGTCTTCTTCAGGACTGGACGTGAACGGCGCATGCATCAATGGGTTCGCGGCACGAGCCTCCCAGTTGGCGCGCGTCAGCAGGTTCGTCATGCCAGTCTGGTGCGTGAACACCAGATGAGCCACGATGTCGCTCGACATCGTGCGATAGCCATCGGCGTCGAACAGCCCTTCTGTCGAGGCGAGCTCGCCGGTCCGTCCGTTGAGCGCAGCCACGGTATTCCCCATGTGCGGCGACGAACCAGTATTGCCGGTTACAAACCAGCCTCCAAATCGACGGCTCATATCATCGCTGTGATCGATGCGGCGTGGAACCCCGGGTCCCTGAGACTCATCGAATAATGTTGTACTGAACATCAGCAAGCCGGGCACGCCGACCGTATCGCCCGACGAGTGACATCCCAGGCATCGGAAAGCCCGCATGAACTGCGGCGGCCTGTTCGTCGGCCCGAAACGCTGTTCGAGCGTGTAAAACACCATGCCGGCCGATTCGTCGTGAACGGCGACTTCGATGAAGTCGCCATCACGCACCCAGCCGAGCGCGACACGATCGTTGAAGTAGAGCGCACGGGGATTCTGTTCGTTGACCAGTTTTCCCTGCAAACTGTCGCGTGAAAAGACCAGCAACTGGGAGTCAACCGGAATCTCGAGCGCATCGAGCGCCGACCTCAGGAATCCGCCGCGGCCCTCGAACGTGAGCTGAATGGTTCCCTCTTGCAGCTTCCTGTTCGCGTCCACGACCGGGTTCGCCAGGGGCGCGGTTGAATATTTGATCGCCGGATCCTCGGACGACCCCATGAACGACCCCGCACGCTGGGCATCAAGGGCGATCCAGAAGCCGCCCCCGACATTCATAAAGACGACGAGCGCAAGGAGAGTTCTGCGGGGCATCAGGCCACACGGATTTTGTTCACGCCTGTCTTCTCAGCGCGACGTGCGGCGAGGAACCTGCGCCAGCCAGGCGACGAGATCGGTTGCGTTCACGGATCCCGTGCGCAGGTCCAGCTCGCTTCCTGATGCCTTCGCCGCCTGGCGGGCCCAGTCGGCGGGAAATTGCGAGCTTGCGTTGTAAATCAGCGCTCGCCCCTGCGAGTTCATGACCGCAGCCGCGCGGAAGTCCCCTGCCTTCCGCAGACCCGGGATGAAGAACTTGTCCAGGTACTCCGAGTCCGTATCGGCGGCGAACTGCGCTAAATCGGCCGCAAGAGTGACGCCCTGACCCGCCATCGCCCGGGCAAAATATGACCACACGCCCGCAATTTCCAATCCAACGAGATTGACGGTCTGAGCCTTGGAGCGGCTTCGGAGATACTCGAGAGCCGTCAGAATGTCCTGGACGCGACCCGCGTCGTTGGTCTGATTGTAGGCGGTGAAGGCTCTCGCGCTCGTATCCCGGTGAGCAACGGCGCTTCCCGTTTGGAACGCGTCGATACTCATCACGATGCCGCCGCGATCAAGAAGCGTTTTGACGAGCGGAGAGCTCGACGCCGAGGCGATCCCGTTCGGATGAACGACCAGGGTTGGTGGCACCGCTGGATTGATCCTGGGCGGCGACAGCCACACGGCGGGAACCCGATCGCCCTTTCCCGCGCGGCCAACGAGCAAATGCTCGCCCGTCGGAAGCGTTTGCTTTTTTTCGGAAAGCAACTCAGCCGCTCTGGGCCGAAACGCCAGCAGCGAAAACGTGAGCCGCTCGGCGAACGCTTCCCGCGCGGTCGCAAGGGTGGCCGCGTCGCGCGGCTCCAGACGATCCGTCATGGCGCGTGCGTCGCGAATGTGGTTCTCGACAAGTTGGTCCAGGCCGGTAATGGCATTCGCCGGCCGCACCCGCCCGTGGAGCGCGAGGAGATCCTGCGGGAAGTCGACCCTGAATTGTTGCTCTGATACGGGGGCAGGCCTGTTCAGAATGTGCTGGTTGAAAAACTGGTAGACCGCCTCGCGGCTTTCCTTGTTGTAGTTGTGGATGAACTGCGGGAAGTGCACATTTGTCACATTGTTTTCCGCGCCGAGCAGGCGGTAAATGCTCTGGATGGCTGGAAACACCTCCTTGGGTGTTTCAACCGTCCAATCGCCGCCGTTCGACACAAGGATCAACGGCCTGGGCGCCATCAAGGCGCCAACCACCATGTTGCTGAAATCGGTCCAACCCGCGCGCAGGTTGGCAGCGGCCTGACAGCCGCCGCCCTGGCTGGTGGCCGAGATCATGTTCACCGGAGCGGCTGCCTTGATCCGTTCATCCACCGCCATCAGAAAGAAGGTCTGGGTGCCTCCGCCCGATGCGCCGGTCGCCACGATTCGATTTGGATCGACATCGGGGAGCGACGTCAGGAAGTCGGTGGCCCTGATGCTGTTCCAGAGGTGTATCCCCATCGAGGAACCGATATTCCATAAATCCTGGCGCGAATCGAGCCAGTCATGCGGGACCTGGTTGGTATCGTTCTGGCCGACCATGTCGTAGCTGAAAACGACATACCCTTGCCTTGCAAGACTGATGGCCCTTCCTGGAACCGAGACCAGCGCTGTGTTCTCGAGCCGCCCGTAATGCCAGTGGCCATGCGGTGACACAACTCCCGGATACGGCGCCTGGCCTGCGCGCGGGCGATAGAGGTTACCTCCGAGATAAAAGCCTGGAAGCGTTTCCAGCAGGACCTTCTCCACCGTGTAACCGTCGCGCTCGAGTTTGCCGAAGATCTGCGCGTTCAGAGGCCGCTTCTCGGGCATGGGCAGCAATCCGGCACTGGCCAGAATCTGCTTCCGCAAAAAGGCCGCCCGCTCCAGCCACGCCTCGCGTGTGGCAACGACGGGCATTTGGTAATGCGTGTTGCCGGCAAGGACGGTGTTTCGCACGTCCTGTGCGGGGATCGTCTGTCGAGCCTCCTGTGCCAGAGGGGCTGCAGAAAGCAGCAAGGACGCAAGAACCAGGACCGCAGCTGTGTTTTTCATAGAAACAACCTGATTGGCGGAAACACTGAGTTTGCGACTATCGGGACGTGCGGCGCTGTGCCGACGTGAGCCACGTGACAAGATCCGCTTCGGCGACCTGCGCCGTACGAAGATCGAGATCGCTCGCCGCGGCTTGAGCGGCCTGCCGGGCCCAATCGGCCGGAAACTGCGGGCCGGCATTGTAAATCAGCGCCCGCCCTTGCGTATTCATGACCGACGCCGCGCGGAAGTCGCCTGCTCTGCGAAGACCGGGGATGAAGAGCTTGTTGACATACTCTTCGTCCGAGTCGGCGGCGAACTGCGCCAGATCGGCCGCGAGATTCACGCCTTCGCCAGCCATCGCACGCGCGAAAAACGACCAGAGACCGGCAGCTTCCATCCCCACGAGATTGACGGTCGGAGCTTTGGAGCGGCTCCGGAGATACTCGAGAGCCGTCAGGATGTCCTGGACGCGATTTGCATCGTTGGTCTGATTGAAGTTCACGAAGGCTCTGTTGCTGGCGTCACGCGGTGCGACGGCGGTTCCCGTCTGGAACGCGTCGATGCTCATCACGACGCCGCCCCGATTCAGCAGGGTCTTGACGAGCGGAGAGCTCGACACCGAGGCGATCCCGCCTGGATGAACGACCAGTGTGGGTGCCACCGCCGGATTGGGCCTGGACGGCGCCAGCCACACGGCCGGAATGCGATCGCCTTTTCCATCGCGGCCGATCAGCAGCTTTTCGCCGCCCGGCACGGCTTCCTTTTTTTCAGACAGCAATTCAGCTGGCTTGGGACGAAAGGCCAGTAGCGAAAACTCGAGTCGTTCGGCGAATGCTTCGCGCGCCGTGGCGAGCGTTGCGGCGTCGCGCGGCTGCAGACGCTCGGTCATTCCGCGGTCGTCGCGAATCATGTTCTCCACCAGCTGATCCAGGCCGGTGATCGCATTCGCCGGCCGTGCCCGCCCGTGGAGCGCGAGAAGTTCCTGGGGAAAGTCGACTCTGAACGCCGCCTCTGCCACCGGAGCGGGGTTGTTCAGAATATGCCGGTTGAAGAACTGATAGACGGCCTCTCGGCTCTCCTTGTTGTAGTTGTGGATGAACTGCGGGAAGTGCACGTTTGCCACATTGTTTTCCGCGCCCAGCAGGCGGTAAACGCTCTGGATGGCTGGAAACACTTCCTTGGGAGTTTCGACAGTCCAATCGCCGCCGTTGGAAATGAGAATCAGAGGCCTCGGCGCCATGAGCGCGCCGACCACCATGTTGCTGAAATCAGTCCAACCGGCGCGTAGATTGGCGGCGTTTTCGCATACGCCGCCCTGCGCCGTCGCTGAGATCATATTCACTGGCGCGGCTGCCTTAATCCGATCGTCCACCGCCATCAGAAAAAAGGTCTGCGTACCTCCGCCCGATGCACCCGTTGCCACGATCTTTGCCGGATCGACATCGGGAAGCGACGATACGAAGTCGGTGGCCCTGATGCTGTTCCAGAGCTGGATGCCCATCGGACCGATATTCCAAAGATCGTGACGCGCCTCACTCCAGTGGTGAGGGATCTGGTTGGTGTCGTTCTGACCGATCATGTCGTAGTTGAAGACCACGTACCCTTGCCTGGCAAGACTCATGGCCCTTCCGGGAACGGAAACCAGGGCCGTGTTCTCGAGCCGGCCGTACGCCCAATGGCCATGCGGCGACACAACGCCAGGAAACGGCCCCTGCTTTCCAAGCGGACGATAGAGATTGCCGCCGAGATAGAAGCCCGGCATCGTTTCGAGCAGGACTTTCTCCACGGAATAACCCTGGCGCTCCAGTTTGTCGAAGATCTGCGCGTTGAGCGGCCGCTTCTCCGGCATCGGCAGCAACCCCGCACTGGCGAGGATCTGCTTGCGCAGAAACGCTGCCCGCTCCTCCCACGCCTCGCGCGTGGCAAAAACGGGCATTTTGTAATGAGTGCGGGAAGAGAGGATCGTGTTTCGCGC
Organism: Vicinamibacterales bacterium; assembly: GCA_963775345.1. Taxonomy (GTDB): domain Bacteria; phylum Acidobacteriota; class Vicinamibacteria; order Vicinamibacterales; family JAMQPK01; genus JAMQPK01. The sequence goes on along the minus strand of CAVZIS010000005.1, from coordinate 121,046 downwards.
GTCCTGCGCCGGGACATCGTGCTTCGGGCTTCCTGCGCTGACGTGGGCGGCTGCCGCAGAAGCAGCAGAGACGACACGAACAGGATTGCGGACATGTTCTTCATGGCATTCCTCAAGACAGTAGGCAGCAAGTAGAAAGTAAAAAGTGGAAAGTAAAAAGTAAAAAGTAAGAAAAAAGTCACTCCCCACTTTCTACTTTCTACTTTTTACTTTTTACTTTCACGAATCAGAAAAGCACCTTCACGCCGAGCTGGATGATTCTCTGGTTGTTGTCGATCACCTGGGTGATCTGTCCGAATTGCGGAGACGAGAGATTGTTGTTCGGCAGCCGGAAATTCACGTTGTTGAACACGTTGAAGGCTTCCGCCCGGAACTGGAAGCCGATTCGCTGGCTCGCCTGGACCACCTTCAGCAGCCCGAAGTCGGTATTGAAGTATTTCGGTCCGCGCAGGATGTTTGGACCCGAGTTGCCGAACTGTCCCGTTGGACTTTGCACGAACTTGGACGTATCGAACCACTTCTGAATCATCTCGGCGTGCGAGCGGTCGTCGCTGAGTTGCGCGCTGTCGCCGCCGACAAAGTTCGCGCGGTCGGTGCCCCCTCTTAAAGCGTTATCCCGGCCGGCGCTGACGCCAAAGGGGAAGCCGCTCTGCCAGACGACGATCGCGTTGAGCTGCCAGCCGTTCAGAATCTTGTCCGCCACTCCGCTCACTGGCGCTCTGGGTACTTCCCAGACATTCGAGAACTTGAAATTGTGGGGCACATCATCGCCGCCGATGTAGGTTTCGCGAGTGACGAGGTCGAACGGATCCTGGCTCCAGTTGGTTTGGAGCAGCTTGGACCAGACGTAATTGGTCAAGATCGAATACCCGTGACTGAAGCGCTTCTCGAGATTCCACTGGAGCGAGTGATAGGTCGTGTTGGCCGTCGTTTCGCTCCTCGAGATGGGGCCGTAATTCGGGTAGACCCTCCGTTGCTGTGTGTTGCCCACGGTCGAAGCGCCGGGAATGTAGACAGCCGGATTTTCCGTCCTGCCGGTGTTCGTACTCCCTTTGTTGCCGACATAGGCCAGGCCGGTCATCCAGTTACTCAAGAACTGCCGCTCCACACGGAGGCTATACGTGTACATCTGAGGAATACCGCGATTGGGGTCCCAATAGGAGACGTTGTTGTTTGCGGCAAAGACGGCCTCGGGCCCTGGCACAGCCGGGCCGAACTGCTGAGGAAACGGATTGGGCAGCCCTTTGCTCCCGAAAGGATCAGCCCAGTCCGCATCGTTCAGGATGAAGGTGGCGCCGAAGGGCGCCGTGTTCGACTGACTGTTGCTGGCGCCAGTTCGCTCGGGCGTGTAGAAGATGCCGAACCCGCTTCGAAGCATGGTTCTGCCATCGTCTGTGAGGCGATAGGCAATACCAACCCGCGGCCCGAAATTCGTCCACACCGGCTCGACCCCTGCCTTTGGACAACCGGCATCGGCGTTTTCGCCGCCATAGAGAAGACCTTTTGGAGCGTTCGGATAGCGCACTGACTGCAGGTCTGGATCGAAGCAGATGACGCGGCCCTCACGGTCCCACGGCGACGCGTAGGGATCCCACCGGAAGCCGAGGTTCACGGTCAGCCGCGGGCTGGCAGTCCAGTTGTCCTGGATGAAGAAGCCCCAGCGCGTGCCTTTCAGGTCTTTGAACTCGCCGCCGCCCTGTCGGAACTCGGACGTCCTGCCAAACATGAAGTCCGCCATCCCGTTGCCGGAGAGCTGGCCGCTGAAAGCGACCCGGCCGGCCATCTGGAACGTGTTGATCAGATGGTTACGGACGTTAACCGCTTCACCACCGAATCGGAATTCGTGACTGCTGGCGATTTTGGTGGCGACATGACGGAAGGTGAAATCCCCCCGATCGAAATCCCCGAGGTGATTGGTGTTGATGTTTGGGCCTCCGGTCACACTGACGATTAGCTCCGGTGGCGAATCGATCTCGGGATGATCTTCCGGGCCGATGATCCTGGCTCCCGCTTCTTTAAAGCCGAACGGCGCCGTCGAGGTCGAGCCGCCCCGCTGACGGTTCATCCCGAAGGTACTGTTGAACAGCAGAGTTGGCGAAGCAGCGAAGGTGTGATTGATTGAGACGTTCTGCACTCTAACGGCCTTGGCTTGATTGCTGGCGGCGAGAATGTTATCGGTGGGAATCACGACCGGCTCATCGTAGTCGGTGAAGAAGTATCGGCCGCTGAGCTGATGTTGACCCGCGTGGTAATCCACCTTGCTCATCAGCTGGTTGTCAATCTGAACGAGGTCAGTTCCCGGAAACGTCAGCCGCCCGTCCGGACCGTTGGGCAACGGAATGTACTTCAGGAAGTACTGTGTGATCGGGCTGATCCGGTTGGCCGGAATCTGGTTGTTGACGAGCGGTTGCCGGCTGACAGGGTCGACCAGTTGCGTTGGAGTCGACGAAAAATCGCCTCGACGCTGTGCTTCCGTCGGAACGAACTGAACAAGTCCTTCCGCCTTGCTGTTGACGCGCGTTCCCTGGAAGGTTCCGAAGTAGAAGAGCTTGCCCTTCACAATCGGGCCGCCCACACTGCCACCAGACTGATTCCGCTCCAGGGTATCTTTTTTCGGCGCGAAGAAACTGCGCGAGTTCATGGCGCCGTCGCGGATGAAGTGGAACGCGGAGCCGTGGACTTCATTGGTACCCGACTTCACGACCACATTGACGATGCCGCCTCCGGCATTGCCGTATTCGGCGGTGAAGTTGCTCGACTGGAGGCTGAATTCCTGCACGGCATCAGGATTCGGAAACGGCAGGCTCGTGTTCAGATACGTATCGTTATGGCTGGTGGCATCGAGCTGGAAATTCACCTGACCCTGGGGCGAGCCGTTCACGCCCGGTGTCTCTTCGCCGGGGTAGTAGCCGCCCTGGCCGCAGATGGTGCATGCGTTGCGTCCCAGGTCCACCGTCCCTGCAGCCAGATACATCAGCCGCTCCGGCCTCCGTCCCTGGAGAGGGAGTTCCACAATCTGCTGCTCGCCGACTATCTGGGTGCCGGTCGCCGTTCGCGTCGCGATCAGCTCAGCTTCGCCGGTGACTGTGACTTCGTCGGTTACCTGCCCGACCTGAAGGGTTATTGGAGACAAGCTTGCTGACTGGTTCACGTTCAGGACGATCTGGTCCTGGACATACGCGCTGAACCCTGGCTTTTCGATTCGCAGAATGTACGTCCCGATCGGAAGGCGGGAAAACAGGAAGGCCCCGGTCGTACTTGTCCGCACATCCTGAGTGAATCCGGTTTGCACGTTCAAAACATTGACCACGGCCTCCGGCACTCCAGCGCCGCTCGAATCGAGCACCGTGCCGCCGAGGCTCGCGGTTGTGAACTGCGCCCAGGCCTGGTGCGGTGACAGGAGACTTGCGAAGACCAGGACTGCGAAGACCGCAGTCGTCGTACGTGTGCTACAGCGGGCTGCTTTCACCATCTCGGCCTCCTAAGTTGTTCACCGCGAAGACTTCACCGGTCGGCCGAGGTTTACAACCATCCCTGATGCATGTCAACACAAATTGCCCCCCTCAACATTTTGGTTGAACAGTTCGGAGGGATCCGACAGGACCGTTCCTGCCGACTGAACATCTGCCCGGATTTGCAGCGACACGCGATGCTGTGATTCGATGTGCTCGTGGGATTGTTCCGCGCCGTGTACGAATGGATAACTGGAGCGCCGTCATTACCACTTCCCACTTCGCACCCGGGAGGCGAAGAGGTTCGAGACGGCCTGCCCGTTCGCGTCGGGCATTATGAGATCGCTCGCAAATTGGGCGAAGGCGGAATGGGGGTCGTGTATGCGGCGCGCGACTCGCGGCTCGAGCGTACCGTCGCCCTCAAAACCATGGCGTCGCTTGCCAACGACGAGACGGCGCGCCGGCGTTTCTGGCGCGAGGCCAGGGCGGCAGCAAGCGTCAACCATCCGAACGTCTGTCAGATCTACGAGATCGGCGAGGAGCAAGGTGAGCTGTTCATCGCCATGGAATTACTGGAAGGAGAATCGCTGGCCGAGCGCATGCGACGCGGACCGTTCAGCGTCTCTGAGATGCTTCCCGTCGCCCTCGAGATGCTCTCGGCCCTCACAGCGCTGCACGATCGCGCCATCGTTCACCGCGACCTCAAGCCGTCGAACGTGTTCCTCACACCCCATGGCGTGAAGCTGCTCGATTTCGGTCTCGCCCGTCCCGAACTGGAGCCGACGCTCGGCTCGGCCGCTTCGGGGCTGACGCAAACGGGAGTCGTCATGGGCACTCCGCGCTACATGGCTCCCGAGCAGGTAAACGGCGAAGCCGTCGATTTCCGGAGCGATCTCTTCGCGGCAGGCGCCATTGTTTTCGAAATGCTGTCAGGGCGGCCGGCGTTCGGAGGCCGAAGCGTCGTCGAGGTGCTGTATGCCACCGTCCACGAGCAGCCGCCCGCTCTGACCGGGTCTCCTGCTGTCGCCGCCGTAGACCGAGTGCTCCGCCGGGCGTTGGCCAAGCGGCCCGCCGACCGGCCGGCATCGGCCCAGGAGATGGCCGATCAACTGCGCGCGATTCGCGGCGTGGAAGGCGCCGATGCCCCTGCCCTGGCCCACGCGCTCACGCGCCTCGTGGTGCTGCCATTCCGCGTGCTTCGAGCCGACCCGGAATCGGACTTTCTCGCCTTCAGCCTGCCCGACGCGATCGCCACCTCGCTCTCGGGCATCGGGTCGTTGATCGTCCGTTCGAGCGCAACCGCGGCGCGCTTTGCCGGCGACGCACCAGACCTCAAGGCACTGGCGGTGGAAGCCGATGTCGATCGCGTCGTGATGGGTTCGCTGCTTCGCTCCGGTGACCAATTGCGCGCGACAGCTCAGCTCATTGAAGCGCCGGACGGAACTCTTTTGACATCACACACTGTTCAGGCACCGCTTGGCGACTTGTTCGGCCTCCAAGACGAGATCGCGAGACGGGTCGTGGATGCGCTTTCGCTTCCACTCGGCGCACGAGTCGCGTCGCCCACGCCGGACGCTCCGCACAACGCTCGTGCCTATGCGCTTTACCTTCGTGCGAACGAGGTCGGTCGCACTTACCAGGGACTTCCTGAGGCCCGGGATTTGTATCAGCGATGTCTCGAGCTGGATGCGAGATTCGCTCCTGCCTGGGCCCACCTTGGCCGCAGCCACCGAGTGATCGGCAAGTACATCGAGGCTTCGCCCGACAGTGAAATCAGGGCCGAAGAGGCGTTCCAGCGCGCTCTCGAAATCAATCCGCGGCTTTCAGTTGCGCACAAGTTCTACTCGAATCTCGAAGCCGACATCGGTCAGGCCCTAAGGGCCGTCGTCCGCCTGCTGAACGTAGCGAACCGTCACGGCAACGATGCCGAGCTGTTCGCGGGACTCGTTCATGCCTGCCGTTACTGTGGGCTTTACGCGGAATCGATAGCCGCGCACGCCGAGGCGCGTCGGCTCGATCCGAACGTTCCCACCAGCCTCGATCAGACGCTGCTGATGGCCGGCGACATCGAGCGACTGCTCGCGATCGAGCAGCCTGCGGTCGTCGCCGGCGGCGATGGGGGGATCCTCGCGATAGGCCTGGGATTGTCGGCACGCTTTGACGAGGCGCGCAGCTTACTGGAGAACCTGCGCCGTACGTCGCTCATTCCCCTCTTTCAAACGTGGGCCGACTATCTGACGGCCTGGCTCGATCGCCGTCCTGCAGACATGCCTGAGCTATCTGCTCTCAGCACGTTGAAGATATTCGACGACCCGGAAGCTATCTTCCAGGAAGGCTGGCTTCTGTGCGATGTCGGCGAACACGAACGAGGGCTCGGACGCCTCAGGCAGGCCGTCGACAAAGGCTATTTTGTGGCCCCGACACTGGCCAACGCACGGCAGTTCGAGGCGCTGAGAAACAATCCTACCTTCAAGGTTTTACTTGCCGACGCAGAGGCCGGCCGGCAGCAGGCGCTGGTGGCGTTTCGCGATGCGGGTGGAGACCGGCTGCTCCTCGGCCGGTAGCCGCATGAAGACGCTGGCGAGGCCGGGCGACGCGGTCGAAATTCGTCAGAGACTCCGAAAGCTGCGGCCGGAAAGCGCCCGTCGCTGGGGAACCATGTCATCGCATCAGACGGTGTGCCACCTGATTGACGCTGCCCGCATGATGATGGGTGACAAACAGGTGAGCCACGCGACAGGACTGCCGCAGCGGACGATCGTCAAGTGGATGTCGCTCTATCTTCCGCTGCCCTGGCCGGCTGGAATTCTCACGCGGCCCGAGCTCGATCAGCGTGTCGGGGGGAGGAAACCGGCCGACTTCACCATGGATGTCAGCGAGCTCGAGGCGCTATTGGACTCGATTGGGAGCCAGTCTGGAAACCTCGAGGGACGGATGCATCCGATATTCGGACGATTGTCCGAGTCGGCCTGGCTCCGGTGGGCATATCGGCATATGGACCACCACCTTCGTCAATTCGGCGTGTGAGGATCTCGCGGCAATCACGAAGGGAGGCATTATGGCCAAAACGCTCTCGCTTCTCAGTCTGGTATGCGTCCATATCGCGCTGTCCGGCACCCCCCTTGCGGGCCAGGATGCGAAGGCCATCCTTGAGACCGTCGCGCGCAACATCGGCGCTGACAACCTGCGCTGCATCACGTATTCCGGAAGCGGATATGTTGGAGCCGTCGGCCAGAACTATACGCCTCGAGATGACTGGCCTCGGGTTGAGCTGGCGAGCTACACCAAGACCGATCAACTTCGAAACGAAGTCGGCAAGAGAAGAACAGGTAAGGAGGCAAGGCAGCTTTCCATCGCGCGGCGGCGGTGGAATGCCGATTCAGGGCGAGGTGCGGCAGATCAACATGGTGAGCGGCAATCACGCGTGGGCGATTCAGGGCGCGAACGCAGCACCTCAGCCTGCCGCGGCCGCGCAGCGACAGCTCGATCTGTGGCTGACCCCGCACGGTTTCGTCAAAGCGGCGCTGTCGACGGGCAACCCGACGCTGCTGACTCGCTACGAAGGCGGGGAGGGCGGCGGCAAGCAGCGCGTGACGGTGGTCTCAATCACCGCGCTCGACAGATACCGCGTGAACGCCACCATCAATGGAGAGAACCTCATCGAACGAGTGCAAACCTGGATTCCCAATCCGGTTATCGGCGACATGTACTACGAGACCGTCTACAGCAACTACAAAGACTTTGGCGGCGTCAAGTTTCCGGCAACGTTTCATCATCACGACGACCTCGACGATACGTCGAGCGGTAACCCGGTCGTCCGGGGTGGCCATCATGGATTCGAGCTGCGCGTGAACAGACGTCAAGCCGAACGCGTGTGGCGACCCGATCGCCGTGCCTGATACCGTGCAGAAGGCAACGCTGCCCGCTGTTCGCGTTGAATCACAGAAGCTCGCCGACGGTGTCTACCTCATGGGCGGCGGCTCGCACCACAGCGTGGCTGTTGAATTCCGCGATTTCGTGGCGGTTGTAGAAGCGCCTCTCAACGAAGAGCGATCTCTCGCGGTCATCGCGCAGATCAGAAAGTTGATTCCCAACAAGCCGATCAATTACGTCGTGAATACCCACCATCACTTCGATCACTCCGGAGGACTTCGCACCTACGTCCACGAGGAGGGGCCGGCGATCATCACTCATCGTGGCAATCGCGACTTCTACGGCCAGGAGCTCTTTTCTCTCTCAAAGCAGCGGACGCTCCAGCCTGACCGGCTGTCGCTCTATCCACCGGAGGAGGCGGCAGAAGGCTACAGGTTCGAGACGGTTGTCGAGAAATACACGCTGAGCGATGGCACGCGGACGATGGATGTTCACAATATCCAGGGTCTCAGCCACGTCGAAGGCATGTTGATCGCGTTCCTGCCCCAAGAAAAGATCGTGATCGAGGCTGACATGTACAGTCCGGCGGCCGCCGGGATGCCGCCAGCCCCGCCGACTGCCGCATCGAAAACGTTTCTGAACAACGTGAGGAGACTGAAGCTCGATGTGTTGACGATCGTGCCCATCCACGGAACTGTCATTCCGTGGGCCGATTTCATGAAGATAGTGGCTCCATGATGACGAACACGGCGTGTCTGTCGTCACGGATGATACCCATGCGTCCGGTTTCCGGCACGTCGCGCTCGAACGTGAGCGTGCCACCGAGCGCCTCGGCACTTGCAACGGTGGCCTTGTAGTCATCGACCGCAAAATACACCTGCCATCGCGGGACGACGTCCCAGTCGTCGCCGAACTGCACGGCTCCGGCGACCGATTGATCGCCGATCTTGAAGATCGTGTATGGGAACGGACCGTACTTCAGAGTTTCCACGACCGTCCACTCGAATAGACCGGCGTAGAACTGTCTGGCTTTTGCGATGTCGCGTGCCAGCAGCTCGAACCACCATAGTGTTCCCGCTTCGTTGACCACGCGTGCGCCCTGGTGACCTCGGCTCTCCCAGAGCCCCAACACGGCGCCTTCGGGATCGCTGAGCACGCACGTTCGCACCCGGTCGGGCACGCCGCTGGTCGCCGCGACAATGGTCGCTCCAAGATCACGCGCCCTCGCAGCCGTACGGTCGATGCTTTCGACGTGGACATATGGAACCCATCGATGAGGCGTCCGCCCGTCCCACCGGAGTGCCGTTACATCTTTGCCGTGCTTTTGAAAGAGCGAATAGTGGTGTGAGTTGACTGGAAGGTCAACGGCGCTCCAACCGAGGAGCGATCGGTAGAAACGCTTCCCCAGCTCGGGGTCGGGGGTATTCAGTTCGGCGAAGCAGAACGACCCATGATCGTGCGTGGTGACTTCCATACATCACTCAACGCGCAACGCGACATTTGGATCGACTCTCGACGCTCTTTGAGCGGGAAAGTAAGCAGGCGGCCACGCCGACGATTCCCATGACCGCAACCACTCCAGCAAGAGTAAGGGGATCGTGCGGTGAGACGCCGGTCAACTGGCTCGCGATGACGCGGGTCGCCCCGAAGCTGGCCAGGACGCCGATGCCTGCGCCAATGGCGACCAGACGCAACCCCATGGTCGCCACCATTCGCAGCACGTCGCTGCGTCCAGCGCCGAGCGCCATTCGAATGCCGATTTCGCGCGTCTGTCTCGAGACCGTGTACGCGATCACGCTGTACACGCCGACGGCCACCAGGATGAGGCCGACCGAGGCGAACACTCCGAGGAGGATCACGCTGAAGCGCGGCTCCGCGTAGGAGAATTGCTTCAGGTAACCGGTCAACGTACCGGTCAGCGTCAGCGCAACACCCCGGTCGACCGACCAGACTTCGCGGCGAACGGCATTCATCAGCGCTTCCGGATTGCCCTGAGTTCTCACGAGAATGCCGCGCTCGAAGGCACCGGTGATCGTGTAGGGAATGAGAATTTCCGGCCGCACCGGATCGACGATGCCGCTGTTCCTCGCATCAGACATGACGCCTACGATTTCGAACACCGGATTTTCGACGGCGTTTCCATCCTGAAGCTTTTCCAGCTGCCTGATGCGGACTTGTCGTCCGATCGGATCTTCGAGTCCAAAGAACCTGGTGACGAAGGTCTGGTTTACGACAGCGACCTTGCGCGCCGTGTTCACCTCTGTTGCCGAGAGCCCGCGACCGCGTAACAACCTCAGACCCAGCGTCGGGATGTAACCCTCGCTGCACAGCTGAAAGATGGCCTCCCAGCGCTCACTGTGTGTCTTACCCGTGATGTCGATGTCCGTGCCGATACCGCCATAGGGAGGAAGCGTCGACGTTTCGGTGGCCGCAACCACGCCTGGCAGCGCGTGCAATCGGGGAAGGAGCGTCTGGAAAAATTGCTGCTTGGCGGCTGCTGTCTTGTACTGCTCGCGCGGCAGCGGAATTCGAGCAGCAAGGACGTTGTTCGGGTCAAACCCGAGATCGACGGTTTGCAGTTTGACAAAGTTGCGCATCAACAGGCCGGCGCCGGCCAACAGCACGAGCGAGAGCGCCACTTCGGCAACCACGAGCGAGCTTCTGAGCTTGCCGCGCCGGAATCCCCCGATGATGCCCCGGCCCGAGTCCTTGAGTGGATCGGCCATGTTTTTCTTCACCAGCTGAAGCGCGGGCACGAGCCCGAACACGACAGCAGTAAACACCGCGACCGCCAGGCTGAAGAGGAGAACCGGCAGATTCAAACGAATGATCGCCTCGCGAGGTATCAGCCCGTCGGGTATGAGTCCAGCCACCCCTTTGATGCCGGCGTACGCAAACACGCATCCCAGAATCGCGCCGGCCAGCGCCAGGAGAAGACTCTCGACCAGCAGTTGACGGATCAGCAGCCACCGTGTTGCGCCAATCGACGTGCGGACCGCCATTTCCCTTTCGCGCGCGGCGGCACGGGCGAGCAGCATGTTTGCGACGTTGCTGCACGCAATCAGCAGCAGCACCCCGACTGCCGCAAAGAGCGTGTACAAGGTCGTTCGAAACTGGCGAACCAGCCAGTCGATCCAGGGCACGATACGGACGTTGAACTTTGGCGGGTAGTTGTCAGGATAGATTTTAGAGAGGCGGCGCGCGATGACGTCCATTTCGGCGCTTGCACGATCCAGAGTGACGCCACGCTTCAGCCGTCCCTGGAGGATAAAATAACGCCGGCTCATCTCCGCATCCGCTCGATCCAACGAAATCGGCTTCCAGAGATCGGCGTTCTGTTTCGTGTAGCGTTGGGGCATGACTCCGACGCAAGTCGTGGCAATCCCGTTGAGCACGAACGTGCGACCCACGACGCCCGGGTCCATGTTGTAATGGGTAACCCACATCTTGTGGGCCATGACGAATACGGGCGGAGCGCCAGGCTCGGCATCAGCATCGGTGATACCGCGCCCAAGCTGCGGTGGAACGCCGAGGAATCTGAAAGGTATTCGGTAGTAACCAGACCGCCGTTGAACTGCAGCGTCCCCTCTTTGGTCGTCAGGAGGATGTCTTCGAAACCGCCGCCGATGACGTCCTCGAAGATCTGACTCTGCCGATACTCGAGAAATTCAGGAACCTGGTACGCGGTGCGCCCGCCACCGGTATCTCGCGTGGCGTCGCGAATCTCCACAGAAGCGATGCGGTCCCAATCAACGTATGGCGCCGGATCGAGGAGAACGTTCTGAATGACGCTGAAGATCGCGGCCGTGCTGCCGATGCCCAGGGCGAGTGTCAGAATGGCGACAGCGGTAAACGAGGGCTGAGTCATGAGCCCGCGAAGCCCGTAGCGGACGTCCTGCCACACGTTGTGCATATGTTGACCGGTTTTAGCCTGACCCGTCTTTAGACGAGCGCGCGGCTTATTTTGTTGCCGTGATTCTGTAGGCGCACCGTCTGTCGCCGCCGATGATGTGCTCTTCCCTCTCTACGGTCACGTCGGGCCCAAGTACGGAGCGGAAGAGATCCAGCTCGATCGCGCAGAACCCCTGACAGGCCGTCGCAGCCGCACAAATCGGACAGTGGTTCTCTACAAACAAGAACGCGTTTGACCCGGCGAGGTGAACTTCTGCCATGTACCCCTCGTCGCTGCGCACTTTCGCCAACTGGTGCAAGCGCTTTTTCAGCGGCGCCTCGCGATCAACGCGCGCGCTGTACTCCGCGGTCTGCCCCGCCAGGCGGGTTTCGAGCAGACGCGTCATTCCAGATGGACCGAACGCATCTCCGACCGACTTGATCAGCGAAACGCTAAGTTCAGCGTATGCTTCGGGAAACAGCCGATTTGCGTCGGCCGTCAACCGCCAGTACTTCGCAGGCCGTCCAAGCGGTCGCGGCCGTGTCTCGACGTCAACGAGCTTTTCCCGCTCGAGCGCGTACAAATGCTGCCGCACCGCCATCGCGGTGACCCCGAGGCGCGCAGCCAGGTTGGCCGAGTCCATCGGCCCCTCAGTTTTCAGGAGTCTGACGATCTGACGGCGTGTCGACATGCCTAATTTCTAAAGGAACAGCTTTACAAAGTCAACCGGCGGGCGTATAGTCCGACTTAGTAAAGGAGAATATTTAGAAATGACCCGTCATGCATTTTCCGGCCTCAAAGTCGCCGTGACCGGGGGGACCTCGGGTCTCGGCCTTGCGCTCGTAGGAGAGTTGCGCCGGCGTGGAGCACGGGTCGCATTTGTCGCACGGGACCCGGTCCGGGTCCGGCGCATTGCCGACGAGCATCCCGGCACGCTCGGCGTTGTCGGCGACGTCTCGGCAAAAGAGGACATTTATCCCATCGCCTTGCAGATTCTCGGTTCGCTTGGCGGCCTCGACGTCCTGATCAACAGCGCGTCCCACCTCGGTCCCGTTCCGCTGGCGCTGCTTGCGGATACTGATTGCGAAGATCTCGAAAAGGCTCTTGCGACGAATCTGCTCGGGCCATTTCGCCTGACGAAGGCGCTGCTTGGCGCGCTGGCTGGATCCGCGCGCGAAGGCCGTGGCGCAGTCGTGCTGAACGTCTCCAGCGACGCCGCGGTCAATGCATATTCCGGTTGGGGGGCTTACAGCGCCAGCAAGGCCGCTCTTCGCCATCTCACTCTCATCTGGGATGCCGAGCTCTCGGCAGAAGGCGTTCATTTTCTGTCGGTCGATCCAGGAGACATGGATACGCCGCTTCACGCACTGGCGGTTCCAGACGCCGACCCTGCAACCCTCAAACGACCGGACACAGCCGCTCTGGAACTGCTCGATGCGATCGCGGCGAAATTGCCCGCACCTGTCGATGGTTCGGTTGCGCAGGGCTTCACCCCTGCCTCCGCCGGGACGGCAAAATGATCGCCGCCGACCGACCCGTTCAGCGCCCGTCGGATGCAAAACTGCTCGTCGTGGATGCAGTGCATCACTTGCAGGATCTTCCACGACGCGCGTTTGTCGACCTTCTCCGGCCTGGCGATCTCGTCGTCGCGAACGACGCTGCGACGTTGCCGGCGAGTCTTCACGGCATCCACCTTCCTACCGGGTCGTTTATCGAGGTGCGGCTGGCCGGCTGGCTGGCATCGCAGGCCGGGGATGTTCTGAACTTCTCAGCTGTCGTTTTCGGCGACGGAGATTTCCATACGAGAACCGAGAACAGGCCTGCGCCGCCGCCGATTCGTTCAGGCGATCGGCTTTCGCTTGGTCCATTGACCGCGACTGTGACTGCCGTGCTTGGCCATCCGCGGCTCGTCTCGCTGCATTTTGAAAACCCTACCCACGAGATATGGGCCGGCATCGCACGGCACGGCCGGCCGATTCAGTACGCGCATGTGCAAACGCTCCTGGCCTTGTGGGACGTGTGGACGCCCATCGCGGGCCGGCCAGTGGCATTCGAACCGCCGTCAGCAGGATTCATGCTGAATTGGCGAAGCATCGCTGCCCTGCACAGGCATGGAGTAGGCTTTACCACCATTACTCACGCCGCCGGAATTTCGTCGACCGGTGACGCCGCGCTCGACGGCAGGCTGCCGCTCGACGAACCCTACGAGATTTCCGAGTCAACGGCAGCAGCGATTGCATCGACTAAACAGGCAGGTGGACGGATCGTCGCGATCGGCACGACCGTCGTTCGCGCCCTGGAACACGCCGCCACCGGCCCTGGTTTCGTAACCGCCGGCCACGGCGTGGCGAATCAGCGAATCGGGCCCAATACCCCGTTGAAGGTCGTCGATGCGATGCTCACCGGCGTGCACGAACGCGGGACGAGTCACTACGAGCTGCTTCGCGCTTTCCTCGACCCCGCGACGCTTCAGGATGCTGACCAATGGCTGGAGCATCATCGCTACCGGACGCACGAATTCGGCGATTCGGTTTTTGTCGAGAGAACCGGGGACCGCTAAGATAATGCCCGTATGCAGGTAGATTCAGAGCTCCTCGCATTTCTTCGATCCGTAGACAGCCCGACCATCTCCAACGCGATAGAAAATCTCCGAGCCCGCGACCGGTGCATCGGATACGTTGGCGGGTCGGTTCGGTGCATGTTCCCCGAGTTGGGTGTGATGGTCGGACACGCACTGACTGTCACCATGGATTCACAACCGGGCCCCGTGGCGGACCGCGAGGGACATGGCCGGATGTGGGAAGCACTATTGGAGACTCCGAGACCGAGCGTGGTGGTGGTCAAGGATTTGACCGGGGCCCCGAGCCGATGTGCCTATTTCGGCGAGGTGATGGCGTCGGTGGCAAAGGCGTGTGGAGCTGTCGGAGTGATCACCGACGGCGGGCTGCGCGACATCGCCGAAGTCCGCGCGATGGGGCTGCACTACTTCGCGCCGCATGCCGTCGTATCTCACGGCAACTTTCGGATCGTCGACGTCGGTCTTTCTGTAACGCTCGATGGTCAGCCCATCGAGACCGGCGACCTCCTGCATGGCGATCTCAACGGCATCGTGATCGTTCCAAAGGAGTTGTTGCCACAATTGCCCGAAGCCGTCGACCAGGTGCGACGCAAAGAGCGCAAGATGCTCGATTACATACGCGCGGCCGGTTTCGATTTGAAGGGCTTCCGCGACCTCGGCGGATACTGAGGCCGAGCGGCCGCAGGCCGCGAGGTACAGGTCGTGGGGGTGGGGCCCCACGACACATTAAAGAGGAGACCGCAATGTTCTCTCGCCGCGACGCGATCGTGAGCGGATTGATGGCCGGAGCGGCGGGGATACTCGCGCGAAACGGCATCGTAATAGCAGCTGCTCCGCAGCCACGCACAAAGGTGAGCTTTGATGTGCCTGCAGGCGCAACCGACTGTGCGGTGCACGTCTTCGGCGATCCCAGGCGCTACCCGTATTGGGAAGGGCGCACCTACACTCCTGAAGCGGCTACGGTTGCCGACCTCCGCCAGTTCCTCAAAACCCTTCGTCTCGATCGCGTCATCGTCGTACAGGCAACTCCCTACGGAACCGACAACTCCTGCGTGATGGGCAGCCTCCGCGAGCTCGGTACAGGCGCGCGCGGCGTCGCGATCATCGACGAGAAAACGACGGATGCGTCGCTCGACGAAATGCATCGCGCTGGTATTCGCGGCATTCGCCTCAACATCGGCAACCTGGGCGCAACTGATCCCGCCGCGGCTCGGCAGCGGCTCAAAATCGGCCTCGACCGCACCAGGAACATGAAATCCTGGAGCGTTCAGATCAGCGCGACCGCAGCCACATTCGAAGCGCTTCGTGACGAGTTGTCGGTCATGACAGCGCCGATCGTCGTCGACCACTTTGGCGGTGTCACGGCAGAGGGCGGGATGAATCAGCCCGGGTTTGCCACGATCCTCAATCTGGTGAAGTCGGGAAAAGCGTACGTGAAGATTTCCAACGCCGAAAGCGTGTCACGGCAGCCAGACCTCTCGGACCTCGCCCCGTACGCCAAGGCATTCGTTTCTGCAAACCCTCAGCGAGTTGTGTGGGGAACCGCATGGCCTCATCCTACCGCCGGTTCGGTCCCCGGCCGGAAGCCGACCGACCTCGCGCGTCATCGAACAGTACGACGACGGCAAAGCCATGAACATGCTGCCTGTCTGGGTGCCCGACGCCGCAGTGCGGAGGATGATTCTGGTCGAGAACCCGGCGCGCCTGTATGGGTTCTAGCGGAGCAGGCAGGACTAAAGTCCTGCGCTACCTGATCGTCTTCATCAGCTTCCTTTCCGGTTGCTCGCGCGACGCACCGGGTATCCCGGCTGACACCCGCGAACCGAGCGCGCCCGCGATCGACGTCGTGGAATTGAGCGCGACCGAAGCCCGCGATCGTATGGCTGCCGGCACGCTCACCTCACGCGCACTCACCGAGGCATATCTCGACCGCATCGCCCGGATAGACGATGCGGGGGTGACTCTCAATGCGGTCATCGAGGTCAGTCCAACGGCCGTGGCAGATGCTGAAGCATTGGATGCCGAGCGCAAGGCATCGAAGGTCCGCGGTCCCCTGCACGGTATTCCGGTTCTGATTAAAGACAACATCGACGTCGCCGGCATGGCCAATTCGGCCGGATCGATCGCGCTCGCCGAGAATCGTCCCAAGAGTGACGCGTTTCTCGTCTCCAGCCTGCGCGAAGCGGGCGCCGTGATTCTCGGCAAGGCGAACCTGAGTGAATGGGCCAACTTTCGATCGACGCGGTCGACTTCGGGCTGGAGCTCGCGCGGCGGCCAGACGAAGAACCCGTACGTGCTCGATCGGAACCCTTGCGGGTCGAGCTCCGGCACAGCCGCGGCCATCGCCGCGAGCCTCGCGGCGGTTGGCGTCGGGACCGAAACCGATGGCAGCATCATCTGTCCCGCCGCTGTCACCGCGCTGGTCGGATTGAAACCCACGGTCGGGCTTGTCAGTCGCCGCGGGATCATTCCAATCTCGATTTCGCAGGATACGGCCGGCCCAATGGGTCGCACGGTGGCCGATGTCGCGCTGCTGCTGAGCGCAATGGCACGAGTAGACGAACGCGATCCGTCGCACGCGGCCTCGAGCGTCGACCTTCCGAGCGACTACACGGCGTTTCTAAACCCGGATGCGTTGAGCCTCGCGCGCTTCGGGCTCATACGAGAGGCGATGGGTTTTCACCCGGATGCCGACGTTTTGGTCCGCAAGGCGATCGATGTCATGAAGGCTCAGGGGGCAGAGGTCGTCGATGTGAAGCTCGCGACCTACGGCGACTGGGAGGACAGTGAGCTGGATGTGCTGCTCTACGAGTTCAAAGATGGTCTCAATCAATATTTGAAGGCGAGCGGTTCGCCGCACGCGTCTCTCGAAGCGCTCATCGCGTTCAACAAAGCGAATGCCGGGAAGGTCATGCCCTACTTCGGCCAGGAGATTTTCGAGCGCGCACAGGCGAAGGGACCTCTGACCGACGCGGCGTATCGGAAGGCACGGCAAGAGTCGCGGCGTCTCGCGCGCGATGCAGGTCTGTTCTCAGCGTTGAATGGCCAGCGTCTGGATGGGCTTATCGCCCTGAGCACATCGCCTGCGTGGCCTACCGACTACGTGCTGGGCGATCACTCTGTAAGAAGCGGCTACAGTATGGCAGCCGTCGCGGGTACGCCAAGCATCACCGTGCCGATTGGCGAGATCCGCGGACTACCGCTCGGCCTCACCATGATGGGCCGCCCATACAGCGAGCACAGGCTCATTGGCTTTGCGTACGCGTTGGAGCAGAAGTTAAAGGCCCGCAACCCGCCGCAGTTCAGCACCACTCTTCTTCATTCACCTTGATCGGACGTTACCGGGGGGTTTGGAAAAGGAAAGGACGGGTTTGGAAAAGGAAAGGAATTCCTTCTTCCTTTTTCCTTCTTCCTTTCAAAACCACTCCCCCTTGTCCACGACATTGATCAGTGGACGCCCGCTCGCGAACCGGCGTGCGTTGCCGATGATGATCTCGTTGCGTGCAGCGTCGAGCGACGGGCCGTCGGCTGCCGCATGGGGGGTCAATAGAATGTTCGGCGCAGTCCACAATGGATGACCGCCTGGCAGCGGCTCGACTTCGTAGACATCCAGGCCCGCGCCCGCGATGACACCCTCGCGCAGCGCCCGATTGAGGTCATCGAGCCTGGTTGTCATTCCTCGTCCGATGTTGATGAAGAACGCCGACGGCTTCATCCGGCGAAACCGGGGGAGGTCGAACAACCCTTCGGTCTTCGGCGTATGCGGCATCGTCAGGATGACGAAATCGGCCAACGGTAACATCTGGTCCAATTTCTCCGGCGAGTGCAGCTCGCTCAGGCCGTCGGGTGCACTCGTCTGCCGCGGGTCGATCCCAAGCACTCGCATCCCGAACGCCGCACACAGCCTGACGGTTTCCGATCCGATACTGCCGACGCCGACGATGAGGGCGGTCGCGTCGGGCAGGTTGACGACAGGCGCGGGGTTGTCGCGATCCCAACGGCGCTCGTGCTGCCGCCTCACGTAGACATGCATTCCACGGGCGAACGCCAGCACGAACGCCATGATGTGCGCGGGAATTCGATCGGCGAAGATGCCTCGCAGGTTGGTCACCGTCACCGGATGCGCGATGAGATCGGAATGGTAGTATCCGGCCGGCGGCGCGGCCTGTGGCGCCTGCAGCCAGCGAAGCCGCGTCGCGTGATGCAGGAGGTGCGGCGGGATCGTGCCGTACGCCGCGTCAGCCGCTGCAATCTCCCGTTTTGCGTCTTCTTCAGTCTCGGCGGCAACCACTTCCACCTCAGGAACGGCACTCGCGATGAGCCTTGCTAGCTCGCGAGTGCGATCGGTCTGTGGCGGGAGGATGAGCAGCCGGAATTCCATGCGAGAAAGCGTAAAACGACGATAGCTGGTAGCTGGTTCAGAACGTCATCCTGAGGCCGAGCTGCATCACCCGCGCGTCGCCCGCGGTGTCGATGCGGCCGGGATTGGTAGCGCCGATGTTCGATCTGGGATTGCCCAGATTGACGAAGTTGAAGGCGTTGAATGCCTCGATGCGGAACTGCAGCCTGAAACTCTGCCGAAGCATGAACGTCCTGAACATCGAGAGGTCCACATTCTTGGAGCCCGGACCGATCAGGAAGTTCCGCGGCGTGTTTCCGTAGGTTCCGTCCACTGGTATCACGAACGCCGTGGGATCGTAGTACATCTCGATCGTCTCGGCCTGGGATCGATTGGTCGGAAGATTCGGATCCTTGACGACGCTGGCGCGTGACGTGCTGAATGACAGCATCGTGTCCCGCCCGGTGGTAACGCTGAACGGAGTGCCCGCAGAAAGCGTCACGATGCCGTTGAGCTGCCAGCCTCCCAGCACCGCTTTTGCCACTCCCGCTTGTGGCGAAGGCAGTTCCCACACGACCGATGTCACCACGCGATGCCGCTGGTCGCTGTTGCCCAGGCCCCAAGTGTCCATCGGATCAAGCCGATCCTGCGCTGAACCATTGAAATTGTCGTCGTTGCTCGCGTTGTCCCTTGCCTTGCTCAACGTGTAGTTGGCCAGGATGGAATATCCACGGCTGAATCGCTTGTTCACGCTGAGCTGCAGCCCGTGGTATTCGGATCTGCCGATCGGATCGAAACTCATGATGTCTTCGAACTGAGGGTACATGCGCCGCTGCTGGCGATTCGCCAACGTCGCGCCGGGCCCGAACACAGCCGGGTTGATCGATCGGCTGGTCGGCAGGTCTTGTGCTTTGGTACCGACGTACGCCGCCGACACAACGAGGTCGCCGCCCAAATCGCGCTGGAGGTTGACGTTCCACTGCTGACTGAATCCAGACGAAAAATCGTCGGGGTAGGACGTCACACGCACAGGCAGCTGGTACTGATAGGTCGCATACTCGGCAGAGGACGTCGGCGGCTGATACGGGTACGGATTAGGCGCGTTTCTGTACGGCTCGCTGAACTGAACGTCGTTGGTCGTCCGGCTAATCGAGTACGGCGGGGTGAACACGAGCGTCTTCGGATAATGGAAAAACCGCGCCGTATCGTGGAAGATGCCGTACGCGGTCCGAAGACTCGTTTTTTCATTGAGCCTCCAGGCCGCGGCCATGCGTGGCGCCACGTTTGCCCACTTGGTTGGATGGCCGCCCCTCGGAACATCCGGATCGCCGGCGTAGAGCAGTCCGAGCGGCGCATTCGGAAAGATGGTCGATTTCTCGTCCGGACGGAAGACAGGCTGCGGTTGGTCGACCTCATAGAACGCAATGAACGGTTCCCACCGCACGCCGAGCGACAGCGTGAGACGCGGATGAACCTGCCAATCGTCCTGGACATATGCGGCAAAGGCCTGGGCGCGGCCCTTGTTGTATCGCACGGAGAACTGCTGGAGTGAGCTCGCTCTCCCGAGGAGGAAGTCACCGAGAGGGCTGCCGGAATACTGACCGTTGAAATCGAAACACGGATCGTTGCAATTTCCGGCCGTTCGATTGTTCGCCGACCAGCGATACTCTCCGCCGAACTTCAGGACGTGGCTGCCTCGCGTAAGGTTCGTATCGTTCTTGAACTGCACGGCAGGCCGATCGTCCGGTTCCCAGGCGTCCTGATTCATGTTCCAGTGGCCGGACACACCTCCCCGATAGAGCGGCACCAGGGTGGTCTCGGTGCCTTTGGTGGCGAGGGGCACATTGACGCCCATCTTTTGGAAGTTCAGGTTGTCGCCGACCGGCAAGGGTCCGCGGTCGAGGTCGGTTTCCGAGTAGGTAAATTGAAACGCATTGACGAGCCTGGGGCTCAGGATGTGCGTGTGATTCACCGCCGTGTTCCACGTCACGTACGCAACCTCGGAGTGCAGGATCGGCAGGCCGTTGGTGTTGACCAACTCGTTCGAATCGTAAAACATCCGGCCGAACAAGCGCTGCCGTTCTGTGAGTTGCGTATCGAGCCGGCCCATCATCTGCCAGCCATCTTTGGTGAGGGGCGCGTTGTAGATGTGCCGTCCAGCCGCCGCGTTCGGCAACGGTATCAAGGCATCCATGAACTTGACGATCGCCGGATCGATTCGCTCCCGCGGAATCTGATTGTTCGGGAACGGCTGACCGGTGTTCGGATCTCTCGGTTTCACGGCTGATTGAGAGAAATCGCCATTCCGTTCGGCGGGCGTCGGCACGATCAGACCCGAGCGGCTCTCACCTTGCCGCAAACGAAGGCCCTCGTAGGCGAAGAAGAAGAACATCTTGTCGCGGTTGATTGGCCCCCCGAGCGTTCCGCCATACTGACTGCGCCGCAGCATTCCCTTTTCCAGGGCAAAGAACTGTTTCGCGTCCATCGAATCGTTCCGGACGAAGTCGTATGCGGTTCCACGGAGCCGGTTGGTGCCCGACTTGGTCACGGCGTTGATGACCGCGCCCATATTGCGGCCGTACTCGGCGCTGAAGTTGCTCGTCTGAACGGTGAACTCTTCGAGCGCATCCGGATTGGGCACGATGGCTGCCGTCCCGCCGAGCACGTCGTTGTTGTCGCCGCTGTCGAGCATGTAGTTGTTGGAAATGCCACGCAGCCCGTTCACCGAGATACCTGGCTGCTGCCACATCGCTGTGCTGGTCGGGCCCGTCACGACCCCTGGCAACAGCAATTGCAGCTGCAATGGATCTCGTCCGTTGAGCGGCAGCTCCTGGATACGCCGCTCGTCAACGACCTCGCTCAGGGTGCCGCCGACCGTCTCGACCATCGCGGCCTGACCTGTCACGGTCACGCCTTCTTCGAGCGCTCCGATCGTCATCACGGCGGTGACCTGCCGGATGTCCTCGACATTCAGCCGGAACGGCGCGGTCGCAAACGGACGGAAGCCGTCAACTTTTACTTCCACACGATAGTTGCCGACCGGCAGCCTCGGGATATTGAAACGGCCACCGCTGTCGGACACGGTGGTCCTCTCCAGCCCGGTCAGCTCGTTGATGGCGGTGACGGCGGCGCCGGGAACCACCCCACCGCTCTGGTCCTGGACGATCCCTCGGACTTCAGCGGTTGACTGGGCGAAAACGCTTGCCGGCAAGAGAAGGGAAACGATCAGAAGACCCAGAGGCAGACATCGGGTAAGCACCATCTCGACCTCCTTCTGGCGGGTAGCCACGAAGCCTACCGCGTATTTGTTGGAAGTCAAGTTAAACGGCCAGCCTTGTCGAACTGAAATTGATGTTGGCAAACCGGCCTGCTGAAACCGGGAAGCGGCCCATCTCGCTCCGCAATCCGAATTCGGCAGGCCGGGCAAATGCACCTCCGGATCATTCGTCCTCCGAACGCGGTTTGGGGACCCCCAACCCCAAACCCAGTCGCCGGCCTGCGGTGCATTTGCCCATCTGACGCTTGCGCGGCCAGCCTCAACGGATTGCTCCGCGAGATGCCCGCTTCCCGGTTTCACCTGCTGCGATTCGAGCCGGGACAAGTTTGCTAAAGCGAACCATGCGAGCGAGGCGACGTACTCCGTGGCCGGAACCCGTATCGTGAGCATGGGGACGGCGTGAGATGTGCGAAGCGTGCTCGATAGCGGACGCGGTCAGGAGGCGGAAGATGCGGGTTCCCGCCTCGTCGAGCTTGGTTCGCGGAAGCAGGCTTGGTCCGGACTCGAATCGCTCTGAGCGAACTTAGGGAGGCATCATCGAGCGCACTGGGCTGTTTCTCCATGTCCTGAAACGCACAGGTCCATGAGTAACCTGGCTCTGCGACCTAGCGTCTGTGCGCCGAGGTACGATAGTCTTCCCCGCGAAGGGGGGATGATGTCTAAAAACCTGAGTGCGTTTCTGGTGATCAGTGCGCTACTCTCGGCCTCGTCGGCCGGGTTCGCGCAGGCGGCGCAGAAGTCGCTCTACGACCGCCTGGGCGGTCAGAAGGCCATCGTTGCAGTCGTGGACGACTTTGTCGCGAGAGTGGCGGCCGACAAGCGGATCAATTCGTTTTTCGCCAAGACGGCTGCCGACCCAAAGCAACTCGCTGCGTTCAAGCAGAAGCTGGTCGATCAGATCTGCGAAGCCTCAGGCGGTCCCTGTAGGTACAAGGGGCGGGATATGAAATCCGCGCATGCCGGCCTGGGCATCTCGATGGCAGACTTCAATGCGCTCGTCGAAGATCTCGTCGCGACGCTCAATCAGTTCAAGGTGGCTAAAGCCGAACAAAGTCAACTGCTCGGCATTCTCGGACCAATGTCGAAGGACATCGTCGAAAAGAAATAAGCTGACCAGAGGTGCGAAAATGACCGTGGCGCGCATTGGCGTGGGTCTCTCGCTGTTCCTCACGGTGACGGCGCTCGCTCAAAATCAGACGGTCTGGGAAGATCGACCGGCTCTGCTTCTTTCAAACGACAAGCTCGAGCTCATCGTGGCCCCCGAAGGCGGAGCGATGGTGCAGCTCACGCTCACCGGCGACCCGCAGAAGGTCAATCCTCTTTGGAATCCATACCAGTTGGCTCGCGCGGCCGGGTTGAACCGGCCGGCGAGCTTTGCCCGGGGTCATTTCGTATGTGTCGATGGATTCGGTCCTGCATCCGCCGAGGAGCGCGCCGCGGGGCTTTCGAATCATGGAGAAGCCTACACGCTCCCGTGGGAGTTGAAGTCGTATCAGAAGCAGGCAGGCGCCGTGAACGCGACGTTCTCCGTCACGATGCCGCTGGCCCAGGAGCGGTTGACTCGAACCTACCGCATGGTCGACGGCGAGAACATCGTGTGGGTGGACAGCGAGCTCGAAAACCTGCTGTCTCTGGACCGGCCGGTGTTCTGGGGCGAGCACGCGACGATCAGCGCGCCGTTCCTCGAACCGGGCAAGGTCGCCGTCGACATGCCGGTTTTGAAGTCGAAGACCAAGGCTCACCAGATGCAGCCGACGCCCACGCGGCAATTGCAGTCGTTTGTCGACTTCGACTGGCCGATGGCGCCGATGACCGACGGCCGGATGTTCGACGTCCGCTCCGCACCGATGAGGCCGGACACCACCGACCACACCACGTCTCTGCTGGATTCATCGCGGAAGCTGGTGTTTGCAACCGCGCTTCATCTCGAGAAGCGGCTCCTTGTCGGCTGGGTGTTCCGGCGCGAGGAGTTTCCTTGGGTGCAGACGTGGTTGTCGTATCCAGGGCCGGGCAGAATGACGCGGGGCCTGGAATTTGCCACTCAGCCGTTCGATCTCCCTCGTGCTGACGTGCTCCGGAACGGACCGCTCTTCGACACGCCGGTGTTTCGCATTCTGCCGGCAAAGTCGAAGATCGCCTCGAGCTTTCTGATGTTCTATACACGAGTCCCCGACAGCTTCCAGAGAGTCGACGATGTGAGGCTCGACGGTGGAAAGCTCATTATTGAAGACCGAGCGCGCCGCCAGACGGTCACGCTCGCCGCTTCGCGCGTCCTTTAGCACGACGCGACGTGAGTTGGATATCGATTATCGCCATAACGGTTGTTATGGCGGCGTCAGCACTGCTTCAGGGTGCGGTCGGCTTCGGCCTTGGGCTCCTCGCCATTCCTGTCCTGATTTACCTCGACCTGCGTTTTGTTCCCGGACCGCTGCTTGTCGCCGCACTGACGCTTCACATGCTGGTGCTCCGGCGCGATCGGAGCGAAGTCGACAGTTCCGGCCTGGCCTTCCTCCTCGCCGGACGCTTCCTCGGTACCATACCGGCCGCCGTGCTGCTCGCGCGGCTTCCGCTCGATGCCATGAAGCTGTTGCTTGCCTGCATCGTCCTGGCGGGCGCCGCGATGGGTGTCCTGCACACCGGCGGCCATCCTTCGCGCACGGTGCTGTTTGGGGCGGGTACGGCATCCGGTTTCATGGCCACTGCGGCCGGTCTAGGCGGCCCGCCTGTTGCGTTGATTTACCAGCGGGCGCCTGGCCGGCGCCTGCGCGGCACCCTGGCGGCGTATTTCATCATCGGGACGGTGATCTCTCTGATCGCGTTGGCTGCCGTAGGCCGCTTCACGCGTGAAGAAGTGCGGCTGTCGTTTTTCCTGATCCCGGGGACTGTGCTGGGATATCTCCTGTCACATCGAGCGGCCGCCTTCCTGGATGCCGGTTACACGCGAACCGCCGTGCTCGCGGTGTCGGCACTGGCCGCTCTGAGTGTGATTGCAACGGTTCTCATGTGATGCCGTGTCTTCAACGCCGCGGCGCCGGACGCCGAGAGAATCAGGTAAGACGTTGAAACACTCTTGATCTCCTGATCTCTTGTTCAGTTCGAGGCGCGGGTTTCGCGGTTCGTTGTCCGCGGGGGCACCCGCGACGACACGTAGGCGGCAATCGCCACCAGATCGTCTCCGTTGAGGTTGGCAATGGCGAGTTTCATCAGTTGCACCGCGGCGCCGTTGCGCGTGCCCTGCTGGATGTCCCACATCTGCCGGGCGATGTAGCTCGGCGACCGCCCGGCAATCGGCGGCACGTCTGCAACCCCCATCAAATCGATTCCATGGCACGTCACGCATGGGGTCGTCTTGCCCTGCACAATCTGATTGCCGACGATCCGCATGCCGCCGGTGGTCACCAGGTCTCGCCCTTTTTCAACGCTTCCGGGCGGCACATAGGCGACAAAGCCCGAGCGGGGATTGCGAAGCGTCTCGGCCTGTTCCACATCCTGCGGGACTTCGATGATTCGCCCCGCGATTGGCTCATTTCTTTCCTGAGCGATGGGCAGGTACAGGTTCCCAACGATGCGAGTCTTCGGCACGACATCGCTCTCGACGACCCGAATCCACCTCGTCCATTTGATCGCAGCGAAGTACTCGGCCGAAATCAGCATCTCCTCGTCGGTCATCGCCTTGGCCAGGTCGATCATCGTCACGGTGTTGGGCTTCCGCGGATCGGCGGACTTGCGGAGACCGCTGCGGAAATCGTGCAGTTGCCGCATGAAATACGCGACCGGCAGTCCGGCGGGCGGCGCGTTTTCGGGGCGTCCTTTTCCGTTCGGGAGATGACACGAGCCACATCCGCGTGTCGTGTTGCCGACGCCGGCCGCGGGGCCGTGCTTGATGATGTCGGGCATCGGATTCGGGTGGTCGCCGGGGAACCAGTCGATCACGTTGTGTCCGTCCCTGACGTCCACGAGCGAATAACGCGCACGGCTTCCGATGATCGTGCGAAGCCGTGTCTGCTCTGCGGCATCTTCATTCGGCCGCAGGTTTCTGGTCGGTGGAGCCTGCGGCGTTGCCTTGTCGTCCATCTTCGCAGGCGTCTCAAACCCGTACGCCCAGAGTGGCTCCCGTTCGAACTGGATCACAGGCGCGATCTTTGCGTCTGTCGCTTCCGGCGTGGGCACCCTCGAGGCCGGTGGAGCTGCCGGCGTCATCCGGGAATCGTAAAACCTCTGGAACATCGCGCCGAGCGCAAAGCACACGACGGCGATGACTGCAGTACCTGAGGTATCGCTTCACAACGCCTCCGTTGGCATGGCGTATTCTACAAGTTTCGGTAGAATACGGCTCGCGTGAACGGCCCCCGATCTGCGGATTTCCTGACCTCTCTCTTTTCACTGGCCGGCAAGGTCGCGGTCGTCATCGGCGGAACGGGCGAGTTGTGCGGCGCCATGGCCGAGGGCCTCGCGGGTGCCGGCGCCGAAGTCGTGATCGCCGGCCGGAACGAGGAAAAGGCCGGCGCCCGGATCGCCAGGATCGATCGCGCAGGGGGGAGCGCCTGGTTCCAGGCTGCCGAGGCTACGAGCAAATCTGAAATTCAGGGCCTGCTGGATGCGGTGCTGAAACGGTCCGGCCGCGTCGACATCGTGGTCAATGGCGCAGGAGTCAACTCGGCGACGCCGTTCTTCGACATCGATGAGGAAGAATTCGATCGGATCGTGCGCGTCAACGTCAAAGGCGTGTTTTTCGGCTGTCAGGTGTTCGGCAAGCATCTGGTCGAGGCCGGCCATGGCGGCTCGATCATCAACATCGGCTCGATGTCCGGCGTGGCGCCGCTCTCGCGCGTTTTTACCTACTCCGCGACCAAGAGCGCCGTTCACAATTTGTCGCTGAATCTTGCACGAGAATGGGCGGCGCATCGCGTCCGCGTCAACGTGCTGGTGCCGGGATTCTTCCCCGCCGAGCAAAACCGCAGGATTCTCCAGCCTGACCGGATCGCGCGGATCATGGGGCATACGCCGATGGAACGGTTTGGAGAGGCGCGCGAGCTCATCGGCGCCACACTTCTCCTGGCCAGCGACAATGCCGGCTCGTTCATCACCGGCGAAGAGCTGATCGTCGACGGCGGGTTCCACGCGATGACGATCTGATGCGCCCCATCAATCGCTTTCTTCTGGACAACAACCTGCGTATCGCCACGAACCCGTGCATCAGCCCGGATTTCTGTCTCGATTGGCCGCGCGCTGAGCGCGAACCTTCGCGCCGGTGGAACGCAGATCGAATGGCCGAAGAGCAATTTCGACACGGCTGCAGGAACCTGGACTTTGCTGGAGGACGCTCGAACCGGCGATTGCGCGTGGAAACTTGCGGCTCTCAACAGGCACGATGCGCGCGATGCCCTTGCCGATGGCGTCGCAGTCGCCGGCGGCGCGGCGTTTCCAGCGACCTGGGAGAACCTGCTCAGGCTGAAGAACGCCGTGCAGGAACACGATGGCGAGTCCACTATCTTCCCAACAGCCGGTGCGAACCTGGGCCGGAGCACGTTGGGGATCGGCGCGCGATTCACGACACTTCACTGGCCGGCGGTCGACTGGGCCATGAGCGCGCTCGGACTCGGTGTCACCGCCAACCAGAACAGCATCCCGCGCGAGCTCGTGTACGACGTCGATGCGATGCTCGAAGGCCGGCTCGATACCGTACCGTTTCCGTTCATCGGTACGAGCGTGCCCGAAGGCCATCAGGGTCAGAGCGTCGAAGGCATGAGCCATGGCAGCGTGCTTGGAAAGCTCAAAACGGGGTTCCACCGGCGCCGCATCGCGTGGAGCTTCAACGCCGATCACCAGCCGATCGGAGGAAAGTTCGACGCGCGAGAAGATGCGCTGGTCCGCGGCTGCATCCTGGCAAGCTACATCACTTTCGATCTGTCGCCTGAGCTCGCGCAAACGCAGGTGCCGGCCGATCCATCAGAGTGGGTCAAGGCCCACGTACCGACCGATCTGGTCGAGCGGGTTCGAGCACGCGTCGCCTCCATCGGGCTGGCGGTTGACGAGCAGGCATTCGCGGCGCTCCTGGCGTACGTCTGGCCGTCGATGGAGAAGATGAAGCGCCGGGACGACAAGTACCGCGCCGTCCGTGCGCAGGCTTTCACGACCGATGCAGGCAGGCGCTATCTGCGCGAACTGTCGATCGACGAGCTGCCTGGCCAGACGCCGGCCGGAACAACGGCGGTGATGCTGTCGCTCTGCGAAGCACTGGGCATACAGGTCAACTTTGTCGCTCCCGCATTCGGGTTTCAGAAGAACACGCCGTATCCGGACAATGGGGCGCTCCGGGCGCTCATCGAGAAGCAGTGGTCGGTCTGCCGGGCGTTCGACGCGAGCATCGGGTTCCACTCCGGTTCTGGAAAATCCGCCGAAAATTATCGCGTGATGGGCGAGGTGACGGGCGGCCGCCTCGAGATCAAGACGAGTGGCAGGTACACCTACGAGATGGGCGCCGCACTGGCGAGCTCGAGGAATGCAGCTGATGCTGCACTCTGGCACGACTGGTATCGCTTCACGCTCGAGATGGCGCTTGCCGGAGCGTTCAGCAGCGACGCCACTGAGCAGAAGATGGCGCGGACGTTCGTTGCGACGTCGCTCGAAACCGCCGGCGTGACGGTCGCTGCGGATGTCTTTGACTCGCCGGCAACTTGCCGCGCCCGGCTCGAGGCCCTCTCGCCGAGTCCGGCACACATGTTCTTCTTCGAATACAACTTTCTCTATGTGCTCGCTGCAGGCCGGCAGGCCGGAAAAGTCTGCGCTGGGCGACCATTCACCGGCCGGGTACACGCAGCGCGCGCGTTTCTACGCAATCAGCCCGGAGGCGCGGCTCAATTTCGCGAAAGCGATCGCGGCCTACATCATCTTTCTGGCCGGGACTACCGGCCTCTCCGCCCTGCCGCCTGCACCGCGGCCACCGTACGTCTGGAAGGTTACACGTCCCTGACCGAGATGCTCGACGACATCTGAATCGGCGAGGCGGTCCATTCTTTGCACCTTCTGATGTTGTTCAAAAGGAGGTGTCATGAACAAAGACACATTGAAGGGTCAGTGGAAGCAAATGAAGGGCGAGATCAAACGGCGGTGGGGCAAGTTGACCGACGACGAGCTTGATCAAGTCGAGGGCAATTTCGACAAGCTCGTTGGCAGAATCCAGGAGCGTTACGGCTATCAGAAGGACATGGCCGAGCGCGAGATCAACGAGTTCCTCACCACGTACAAGGACCCGGTCGGGCCGATGCGCTAGAGATCGACCACGACCCTGAATCCACCGAAGGCCATGCGCTTCATGTCGAAGGGGATGGCCTTCGGATCCTCACCTTCTTGTTGAGGCCATAGGCTTCCCCATCTTCTAGCGCGTCATGTCGAAGCGCACCTCGGCAACCACCGATCGACCGAGAATGTCGCCAAACACATGCTGCTGAATCTGGCGGTTCAGCAGGTTGGTGCTTTTGAGCGTCGTCGTCACGCGATCGGTCCACCTCACGCCGAAACTGCCGTTCACCGTCGCGAATGCGCCAGTAAACCCGTGGTACGGGCTGTTCAAAACATCGGTCCATAGCGCTTTGTCCGTGTAGCTGACGACGAGCGACCCCAGATAACGGCTTCCGCTGTAGGTGCCGCCAATGTTGAAGCGGTGCGTTGGTGGAAGCGACAGCTCGACGGTCGGATAGGGATCCGGATCGTCGAGCACGATCGGGTCCGACTGCCACGAGTAGTTCGCGAAGCCCCCCAGCGCCGCGGACACACGATGATCGACCGAAAACTCGACGCCTTTCTGGCGGATCGGCCCGAGATTCTGGTACGTGAAAGCGGTTCGCGGAAGGTAGATGCCGGCCAGCTGCAGCACGCCGATCAAGGCCGGGGGCAGCGGCCAGCCGGGCGGCGGATTGGCGACCGTGTAGGGATCGAGATTCGATGGCAGCTGGATGAAGTTGATATTGTCGTCCATGTCATTGACGTAGAACGCCAGCCCGACCGTCGTGCGATCGTTGAATGTCCCTGTATAGGCGCCTTCATAGGCGGTGAGCGACTCCTGCTTCAACTTCTCTTGTGGCGTCGAACCGATGGGAAGCTCACTGCCAATTGCGCGAACGACCAGCTGGAATGATGCGGGTCCGCCTGAAGCGCGCAGATCGATCGGGTTGACCAGCGAGATGTCGAGGTAGTTGTTGATGCTCGATGGCGACCGGAACGCACGATTGAAGCCGCCGCGCAGCACATGATCGTCCGCCACATGGAATGCCGCCGACACCCTCGGCGAGAACGCGGGATCTTCGATGTTGCCGAACTTGTCAATCCTGGCACCGATCGAAAGGCGGAGCCGGTCGAGAAAAATGTCGTCCTGAATGTACCCGCCGATCTCATTGCGATCCTCGGCGGCGGGCGCCAGCGTAATGTCGAAATTGTTCCGGCGGTAATTGCCTCCGTAACTGATCGTTTGACGCTGGCCGAACAGCACACTGTGGCTGCCCTCGAGATCGTAGGTCTCGGTCTTGAAGTCCAATTGCAAAGGTTCTCCCGTCAGCGGGTTCGGGACGAGCAGATTCGGCGCCTCGGCGTTCACGATGTTCGTAAAGGCGCTGAACCGTGCCGCGCCGCGCAGGTAATTCATCCGTGCGTAACCCATGACCGATCCCGGCTGAATATCGAACGGCCCGATTCCGGTGTAAATCGTGCCGCGGGTGCCGGCAATGCCGCCCGCATACGTGACGTGCGCGTTCGAAAGCTCCTGATCGACGCGTGAATCGAATTTCGGTTGACTTGTCCCCTGATTTCGATAGGCCGTACCCAGCGTACCGTCGGCATCGGCAGGATAGGTGGCCCCGCCAATCATCGTGCGGCCTGTCGGATCGCGTGGATCGGGAATCAGTGGAATAGCGCCCACCGGCCTGGCGAACGCCGACGAGGTGTTGAAGCCGCCGCTCAAACGATACGACCAACTGTCGCTCGCCACCTGCGAAGTTGTGACGCTGGTCGAGAAGAGACCGCCTGCGCCATCTCCCTCTGTCGAGCCAAAGTCTCTGTTGAGGAAGCCGCCGCCGACAGTGACCGATGTCGCACCGGGCGCCTCTCGAGGTGACTTCGTGATGATGTTCACCACGCCGGTGAGCGCATTCGCACCCCAGACGGCCGACGCAGGTCCGCGCACGACTTCGATTTGCTTGATGTCGGCTGGACTGGTTGGCACGAAGTCCCATAAGACGAGGCCGAAGAAATCGAGGTAGAGCGAGCGGCCGTCGAGCAACGCGAGCTGCGACGTTGCCAGGGTGCTCGTCGCCTGACGGCTCGTCACGTTGATGTCGCGCGCAGACAACTGAACGACGTTCATGCCCGGGACCGTACGCAGCACGTCGGCGTAGCTCTGTGAGGGCAGCGCCTCCAGTGTGCTCGAGGACACGACAGTTACCGTTGCGGGGGAATCGAGAACCGTGGACTCCGTGCGGGAGGCGCTCACAACGACTGTCTCACCAACGCCCGCAAGAGCCAGCGAGATGGCCGGGACGGTGGCGCCGGAACTGCCGACGGCGACGCCGCTGCGCCTGGCCGGCGCAAAGCCCGTCACCATGACCGAAATTTCGTAATCTCCCGGCTCGATGTCAGTGAAGCGATACTCACCGTTGCCGTCGGTCGTGCCGAACGCGCGACCGCTCGCGCCGGTGATGGTCACGACGGCGCCTGGCACCCGGCCGCCTGTCTCATCCACAACGGTACCTGTCACGATCACGCCCTGCGCGATGAGCGCCGTCGTACACACGAAGAACAGAAAAACCGTGGGCAGCAGTCGTTGGGCCATAGGCCCCGATGCTACGCGCCTGGATTGGCGCCGTCAACGCACCGGCGCCTGGAGACTACGGCCCAGCTGTACCTGCAGTCCGATCTGAAATGTCCTTCCCGGACCAAAATGCGTGCCGCTGAATGGATTGCCGAAGTTGAACGCGAAGCGCTCCGCGGCGAGATTGAGAACGGCCGCTCGTATCCTGAATTCGCTGCCGCCGGCACGGAACAACCGCGTGCCGGCTGCGATGTCGAAGAGATGGCGAGGCTTTACGCGCCCGCGCTCGAAATCGACGAGGTCGGCGCCCGGACGTTCCATCAGCTCGTCGAGCTCATCTTCGTCCACTTCCAGCGGTGTACCGCTCTCATAGCGTCCGCCGAACGACACCCAGAATCCGCTGCGGGGGTGATCGTAGCTCACGCCGAATGCCCCGACATGCCGCTGATCGTGATCGGGGATGAACTCGGTACCATCTGCAATCTCGATCACCTCTTCCTCGAGGAACAATCCGCCGGTCACCGGTCCGAACTGCACGACGCGCGAATTCGTATAGCTGACGTAGGCCGACGCGCCGCGCCGCCGGGGCAACTCGAGCCGTACATCGACACCATTGGCTTTGCCCCGAGCGATTGAGTTGGGGACGACAATCGTGGTGCCGAACAAGACATTGGGATCGCCGGCATCATCGACGCGGCGACGCCAGTACGACACGTCGAGCCGGAGGCCCTGGGGAAACGTGTGATTGACAGCAATCTCTGTGGCCCACTGCCGCTCCGGCTGCACTTGCTCGCCGCCGCCAGTCTCGTCCACAAACGGCGATAGCTCGCGCGCCTCCTCGGAGGAACCGAGCAGGAGATTCTCCGCCTGGGGCGGCTGAAAAAAGCGATCGACGGACCCTCGGATCACGGTGACGTGTATTCGGAATGTGATAGGCGGCGCCCAAACGAGGGCTCCACTGCGACGCCTCTTCCAGCATGGTCGCGCGATCCGCGCGAACGCCGAAATCGACGGTCAGGCCGCCGCCCAACCGCACCGAATCCTGGACGTAAAACGAAAACAACGTGGGCTCGGCGCGGCCGCTGAAAAGAAACGGATCGTCCTCGTCGTGCTCGAGGGCGCTCTCGCTGAGCCCGGCCTCTTCGCCTTCGATCCTCATCAGTCACGAAAAACGAAAATTCTTCGCGAAGATTCAGCCGCGCCGCCTCGGCCCCTGCCTTGATCACATGCTTGCCACGATGATGCGTCACGCTTCCCAACACGCCCACGCGCCGGAGCGTCCGATCGGCGTTCAGATGAAGGGGAGTATCGTGCTCGCTGCCGACCAGCGTCGCAGTTCCCGATCGATGGTACGCCAGCAACCTGCGAGACCGTGCTGGACGACCAGGCGTGCTGCCACGAGGCTGTCTGCCAGGTTTGAAGATTGTCCTGACGCTGGTCCTGCCCTTCCTCTTCCTGTTCCTCGTTATGCGACACGTCGAAGCTCGAGCGGCCGACCCCACCGACGACCGCAAGGGTGCTCGACGGGGAAACCGTCCACCCGAACTCGACGGTTGCATTCAACGCATGACCGCTGTTGTGAAGATTGTCCGGATGAACCGGATCGAGAAAGCGCTCCGATCGCTGACCAGAGACGCCTGCAGTAACGGACGTCGATCGACTCGAGTGGACCTCCAAACACCGACGACGCCTGGCGTGTCGCATCGTCACCGAACAGTCCCTGGACGTTGCCGAGCCACGAATCGCTGTACCTGCTCGACGTTCTCAGCTCGATGACACCACCCGACTTGAAGCCGAATTCCGGCGGCACATGCCCGACCATGATGTTGACCGACTCCACCATTTCGGGATCGGGTGAGATGCCGTGCAGGCTGTCCATTCGCTCGTACATCGGCACTCCGTCAACGACGTACAAGAACCCATCGTCAACTCCGCGAGCGTGAAGCAGCCCGTTGTCTTCGGTCGCCCACCCGGGAGTAGTGGCAATCGCATCCTGCAGGCCGCGGCTGCTGATGCGGATCGGCGCGCGCCGCACCGCGTCGCCGGCGAGCGTCGTCTGCGTTGCCGTTGTCACAGGCTGGGCCGTCTCCGCCGTCACATTTACCTGCTCCGCGAGCGCAGCCGACAACCTCAACTCGAGCCTGATCGGCAACGCGTCTGCCACCGTTAAGCGTCGGCACCGTTGCCTCGAACGGCGGAGCTTCGGCTCTCAGCGAGTAGCTGCCCATCGCAACGTTCGTGATGCGAAATTCTCCGTTCGATGCCGTGACCGAGCTCACCGCGTTGCCGAGCTGATCGACGAGCGTGACCTGAGCCTGACTGATTGCCGCGCCATCGGGACCGACGATTCGGCCGATGATGGTTCCCTGCTGAAGTTGGGCTGAGGCGGAGGAGGGTAAAAGCAGGAGCGCGAGTCCTATGGCGACGAACACTTTCATGCAGCCATAGAATAGCGCGCCGGAATCGACGGATCCAAAGGGCGGCGGATCCCGAAAATCGGGACCCGCCCTAGGTACACTGCGCCGGTACGCAGGACGGGTCCTGCTTTCCAAGACCCGTTACGCGCCGGAGACCTTTCAACCATCCCCATGCAAGCGACGGCCTGAAGTCATCCAGGAACGTATACACGACCGGCACGACGAGCAGTGACAACAGCGTCGAAGTAATCAACCCGCCGATGACGGCACGGGCCATCGGCGCGCGCATCTCGGCGCCTGCGCCGATGGCAAACGCCAGCGGCAGCATGCCGAAGATCATCGCGAGCGTCGTCATGACGATGGGCCGCAGACGAGTGGTGCCCGCCTGCAGCAGCGCCTTGTGTCGCGGTATCCCCTCACGACGCGCCTGATTGGTGAAATCCACCAGCAGGATCGCATTCTTGGTGACGAGCCCCATCAGCATGATGAGACCGATCATGCTCATGATGTTCAGCGTGTCGCGGGTGAAGAACAGCATGACCGCGACGCCGACGAGCGACAACGGCAGCGACAGCATGATCGCCAGCGGATGCGTGAACGACCCGAACTGTGATGCCAGAATCAGATAGATGAAGATGACGGCGAGCAACAGCGCCTGGAACATGTTCCGGAACATGATCTCCAGCTCTTCGGTGTCGCCGCCCGCGACGATGTCGTAGCCAGGAGGCAGGTTGAGCTTCGCAGAGGCAGCATTGATATCGTTCGACAGCTCCTGCAGCGGCCGTCCGTCTGTATTCGCCGACACGCGCAC
Organism: Vicinamibacterales bacterium; assembly: GCA_963775345.1. Classification (GTDB taxonomy): domain Bacteria; phylum Acidobacteriota; class Vicinamibacteria; order Vicinamibacterales; family JAMQPK01; genus JAMQPK01. Next base: position 86,605 of record CAVZIS010000005.1, on the reverse strand, counting down.
TTCCCGAACGAGATCGCGACGCCGAATCGACGAGGGCCCGGTGCCCGGATACACGTTGGCGATTTCGCTCAGCGGCCTGAGGATCTTGTCGCCGCGGTCATCATCCTTGTCCGTTGTCACCGACAGCCGCTCGAGGTCGTCGGCGAACCGCCGTTGATCCGCGCGCAGCCGTACGCGCACGTTATGGTTGTCGCCGAGCGAATCCTGGATGGTGGTCGCCACCTGCCCGACCACCCCCGCCTGCATCGTCGCGGCGATCACCGAGACGGGGATGCCGAGATCGCTCGCGCGCTGCCGATCGACACTGACGCGCAGCTCGGGCTTTGCCTTCTCGAGGCTGTTCTCGATGTCGGCCGACCCTGGAATCTCGCGCATGGCCGACACCAGCTCGCGCGAGATTCGATCGAGCTCATCGATCTCCGGACCCCGCACGCTGATCTGAATGGGCTTCTGACCGAACGCTCCGGCTTCGGTCAGGCCGAACGTCAGCCCCGCCACCTGCTCGACCTTCTCCCGAGCTTCCCGCAGCACCGCACTGAACGTCCCGCCCGAGTGGGGTTTGAGCTTCACGTAGGTGGAGCCTTCTGTTGCCGGGCGATACTGTGAACCGGCTTCGCCGATCGTCGTGTAGGTGTATTCGACGCTCGGAAGCTCTCTCAGCTTCGCGACCATCTCCCGCGCTCGGTCGGCAGTTTCGCGGAGCGTCGCTCCAGGCGTCGCCTTGAACGACACCTGATACTCACCGCGGTTGAAGTCGGGCATGAAATCGCCCCCGAGCACGGCGAGAATCGGGAAACGCGCTGACGAACGCCACGATCGCGATGGCCGACACCACCCAGCGGTGGCGCAGCGACCAATCGAGCGTGCGCTCGTAGGAGCCGTGAAGAGCGTCGAACCAGCGATTGAAGGTCCGCAGCGACCGTCCGATGAAGCCCCGCTCCCGATTCTCCTCGACGTCGGGGTCGTACCACCGCGACGACAGCATCGGATCCAGCGTAAAGCTCACAAAGAGCGACACGAGCACGGCCGCCGCCACGGTGATGCCGAATTCATAGAAGAACTGCCCCACCATGCCCCCCATGAACGCCACAGGGATGAACACGGCGATGATCGTGAACGTGGTCGCCATGACGGCCAGACCGATCTCCGCGGTCCCTTCGCGCGCCGCATCGAGGTGATCCTTGCCTTTCTGCATGTGCCGCACGATGTTCTCGCGCACGACGATGGCGTCGTCGATCAACATGCCGATCGCGAGCGACAGCCCCATCAGCGTGAGCACGTTCAGCGTGAAGCCAAACATCCTCATGGCGATGAACGCGGCGATGACCGAGATCGGCAGGGTCAGACCCGTGATGACCGTCGACCGCCAGGAGTTCAGGAACAGGAATACGATGAACACCGTCAGGATGCCGCCAAGGATCAACGTCACCTGAACGTCTTCGATCGATTCGCGAATGAACGTGGAGTCATCGCGAACCATCTGGAGCGACACACCCGGCGGGAGCTCCGGCTGCATCCGTGCGACCGCCTCGCGCACGCCATCGGCGACGGCGACCGTGTTGGCGCCGGCCTGTTTCTGCACGTCGAGCGCGATGGCCGGCCGATCGTTGACGAACGCCACGCTCGTGGCCTCTTCGACGCCGTCGATCACCTGCGCCACGTCACGAACGAGAATCGTCCGTTCATCGACACGTTTCACAGGGATCTCGGCAATTTGCGCGGCGGAGGTTCCGCGGGCGGACACGCGGACCATGGCCTCGGTCGATCCTCGATCGGCGGTGCCCACGGGGGCATCGACGTTCTGCGTGCGGAGCGCGTCGACGACCTGCACCAGCGACAATCCGTACGACTCGAGCCGCGTGCGATCGACGACGACCTGAATCTCGCGCTTCGCCTCGCCGACCAGGTTGACCGCGCCCACACCCGGCACGTTCTCGAGCCGCCGCTTCACGAGCTTGTCCGCGATATCGGACACCGCGCGCGGCGTGAGGGTGGGGGCGTTCACCGCGACAGACACGATTGGCGTCGATGCCGGATCGATGCGCTGGATGATCGGTTCGTCGATCTCGCGGGGCAGCTCACCCCGGATCGCGGCGACCTTGCCGCGGATGTCCTGTGATGCGTTCAGCGTCGGCACGCCGATGTTGAACTGCACCACGATATTCGACAGGCCCTCCTGCGAGATCGATTCCATGTGGCGCACGCCCTCGACGGTGTTCACCGCCTCTTCGATGAACTTGGTCACGTCACGCTCGACCGTCTCGGGCGACGCTCCCGTATACCGCGTCGTAACCGTGACGACGGGAAACTCGACGTCGGGAAAGAGGTCGACCTTCAGCGCCTGATACGACGACAGGCCGAGCACGGCCAACCCCGCCATCATCATCGTCGCGAGTACCGGCTGCTTGATTGACAGATCGCTGAGAAACATGGCTTATGACCCTTGAACGTGAACCTGCGTGCCGGGACCGAGCGCGCTTGGTGGATCGACAACGACGACGTCCCCGGCCTCGAGGCCGCTGATCACCTGCACCGCATCCGGAGTCTCGACACCCACCATGACGTCGCGGCGCTCGACCTTGCCGTTCGCAACGACGTAGGTCTGCGCTTTCGACGGATCCGACCCGTCGCGCAGCAAGGCGGCCGGCGGGACGGTGAGGCTGCCAGGCACGTCGCGTACCTTTACCAGGGCACGGGCGAACAGACCCGACACGAGCTGCGGACGCCCTGGAACTCTGATGATCGCCTCGAATGAGCGGCTGCGCACATCGACTTGAGGGGAGATTCGACTGACTTCGCCCTCGGTGACGAATCCCGGCAGTGCATCCACCGTGACTGTGACGGTCTCGCCAACCTTCAATTTCCCGAAGTCGCTGGAGCCCACTGACGAACGCAGCTCGAAGACCGAATCGTCGACGATCGTGTAGAGCGGAGCGCCGACGGCGACCATGGTGCCCGCGTCGGCGTGACGCTTTGAAACGCGGCCGGCGATTGGGGCCGTGATCTGCGAGCGGCCAAGCTGGCGCTCGGCGATCGCCAGCTCGCTGCGGGCCTGCGCGTGCGATGCTTCGGCCACCTGCACGGCGACCTGGGCTGCAAGATGGTCTTTGTCGGTGATGCCGCCCGTTTTGAGCAGCGCATCCGAACGATCTTTTTCGGCGCGCGCGTGGGCTCGATTGGCCTCTGCCAGATCGAGGTTCGCTTTCGCGCGGTCCCGCGCCAGGCGGAAGTCGGCGTCATCGAGCACTGCCAGCAGTTGCCCCCGCGTGACTCGATCGCCTTCATTTTTCATCACCCGCTCGATGCGTGCCGAGATCTCGGGACCGACCGTGACCTCTGCGCGGGGATCGAGCGTGCCCGTCAACGCCAGCGTCTCGGCCAGGTCGCGTGTCTGCACCGTCGCTGTTCGCACCGGTATGGTCCTGGCGGTTTCCACCGCAGTCCCCGGCGCTTCTGCATCCGTTGGCGAGCATGCGGCGATGCCCACGACGGCCAGCAGTCCAAGAATCATTAAATGAATGCGTGTTGTCGTCTGCATGACTGTGGCTCTATTCCTTTGCTCTATTCCTTTTTCCTTCTTCCTTTTTCCTTTTTCAGTCCCTTACTCCAACGGATCCCTCCCCATCACGAAGCGCAGCACCGCGCGCGCATTCGCGTGCGTGAACAGCGCCTGATTGTGGATGCTCTCCGCCTGGCGGAACGCCTGCTGCGCGTCGATGACCTCGAGTTGCGTGGCTGCGCCGAGCTTGTAGTTCGCTTCGGTCATTTCCGCCGCCCGGCGCGCCTGTGTCACGTTGAGCGCGGCCGCCTGAAGCGCGCGGTTCGCCAGCGCCAGGGCATCGAACGAGGTCTGCACCTCGAGCCGGATCTGGTTTTCGAGCGCCGCGATCTGCTGCGTGACCGTGTTGCGGTCCGAGCGCGCCTGAGCGACGCGGCCGGCGGTTCGCCATCCGTCGAAGATCGGGACGACCACATTCACCTCCGCGGACCAGCGCGAATAGTCGACCGCGAAGAGATTCTTCGGCCGCCGGACCGCGAACCCGTAGGAGCCGTTGAACTCCACACGGGGCTTTGCGTCGCCTTCTGCCACGCCCACCAGAGCGTCCCGCACCCTTTCCTGCTGTCGAAGGAGCCGCAGTTCGGGACGTACTTCGATCGCCTCGCTGACGGCATCTTCAAACGGCACGCTGAACTCGACGACCGCCAGCGTATCGGTCGGTTGAACCGGGACATTGGTGGGTCGCGACATGACGGTGTTCAGCGTCGCGCGTGCACCTGCGACGTCGTTTTCCGCGCGCAGGGCCTCGGCGCGCCCGTTCTCGAGATCGACTTCCGCTCGAAGCACTTCGAGCTCTGTCGCGACGCCCGCCGCGCGCCGATTCCGGGCGTACTCGAGGTGGCTCTGCCTGGACTGCACGTCGGTTTGAATCACCCGCAGTTGCTCGGCGGCGAACAGCAGCTGGTTATAGGAGCGGATCGCGTCGAGCGCTGTCGCCTGACGCGCGCGCTGAACCTCGTGTTCTCCGGCGTTCCGAGCGAGGCGCGCCGCCTCGAGAGCCTTCCCGAGCTTGAAACTGAAAAGGGTCTGCCGTACATCTGCCGACGTGGAGAATGCGTTCCCCGGTATCGGGACCAGAGCAGTACGGAACTCCGGGGGAAACGAGTCGAAGTTCGGGCTGTTCAACAGACTCGGGTCGCGGGATCTCATCGCCAGGGTGTTCCAGGTGATGTCGGGCAGCGCGTCCGCCCGTGCTTCGAGGATCCGGCCCTCGAGCAACCCGACCTGCTCGAGGCTGAGCTTCACGTTCGGATTTGCGCCAAGCGCCTGAGCGACCGCTTCAGCGCGCGTGAGCGACTGCGCCGACGCGAGAGACGTAAACGTGAAAACCCAGAATAGAAAAACGAGTGCGCTTCTCATACTTGACTACCCGCCCAACGCCTATTTCCATCCATCGAAAATCGTGTCGACCAGTTCATCCGCCAGCTCCGGCGTCAACTCCGGCCTTCCGGCGATGACGTAGCCGGTCGCGGCCTCACCGATCGCGCCCATCAGGACCAGCATCCGGACATCGGTTCGGCCGACGGCAATTTCGCCGCTCCTCACCGCCTCCTCGGCGGCCTTCGCGAGCTCTGCCACCACGCCGTCGTAAAACTGAATACATGATTCGGTCGGCGTCATCGCAGTTGCAGGAGGTGCCCAGATGACACTGTGCATGAAGCGCCAGAAGCGAGGCTTCTGGCTCGCGCTCTGGAATACCGAACGGGTCAGCCATTTCACGCGGTGCCTCAACGAGCCAGGGGTCGCGATGGCAGCATCCACCAGCTGACGGAATTCCCGGAAGCCGCTTTGCACAAGCGACTGGAAGACACCGTCCTTGCTTCCGTAGAAGTGATAGAGGGTCGGCTTGGTGATGAAGGCGGCTTCGCAGATCTCCCGTACGGAGGTGGCGTCATAACCTTTAACGGCGAAGAGGTCGAGCGCGGTGCTCAGGATGCGCTCAGCGGACGTGGTCTGTTGGATCGCAACTTTCATAAAACGTAAAAAGAGGGTCAGACCCTATTTTCCTATACCTACCGGTAAATACACATGGTTAGACGGAGCTGGGCCGAGAGAGGTTCCCGGATCAGGCTGCATCCCGTATCTTCTTACGGATGTGTAGGTTGAGGTAATAGAAAGGAGACGCCGCCGGCGAGCGACATTCCGCCCGGGCTGATTTGTCTGGGGACCGCAGTCTGCCCCATGCCGACAAACGCACCGCTTCTCGGACTGAGCGTAAAGAACGCCCCGACCCCGAAGGAACTTTGATGCGTCCCACCCCGGGCGTAGGACTGACCGAAATTTCCGGTGATCGACACTCGCGAAGCAACCGGCATGTCAGCCCCGATAGTGGCGAACATGGAGCCTCGTGAGAAATAGCCGGTTGAACCGTACACCCGAAGACCGCTCCACCGCTTTTCAACGTTGACTGGAATGGCCCACCCAATTTCGCTCTCGCTGCCGGGCGAGATTTCCACCAGCGGTGTCACAGCCAGACCGAGCCCCTGCGAACTGCTCGCCGCGTCGACGAGCAGAAACTTGCCGTACATCGCAATGCTTCCGACTCCGGACTCGGAGAGGCCTTCGCTATCACGAAAGTGGTAGAACGATGCACTGCCGCCCGCCTGCATCCTGCCGTTGATGCCAACCGCGGCGCTCACCACGGGCGCATCGATCTGTCGATTTTCATCTGCTTTCCAGTAGCCAGTCGACATCGACACCCACAGATCGCCAGGCTCGATGACCGACGCATCATCGAGCCATGAGCCGTAATAAATGACCGCGTTGGCGGAAGACGCCGGCGCACTGTTGGCTGTTGTCGACGTGACCGGTGAGGCAATTCCACTGGCAGATGAGCGAGTCGAGTTACCGCTCGACGTCGCTCCCTGAGACGAAGCCGCTTTCGAAGAACCATTCGAGGAAGGGGCTTCCTTCGAGGACTTGGTCTTGTCCTTGTTCTGCCCGGGCGCGGAGCTGCTGCGGCCCTGCGCTGAAACAGCGCTCGCAGCGACAACCAAACCCAGGAAAAGCGCGAAAAGGTATCTAGTTACCTTCACGAGTTCTCCGAAGATCCGCATCCGCTGCGTCTTCCGCTTTCTTGACTTCGTTCCTGACCTTCGTCCGGGTAAACGGCTCGATCACCGGTGTCCCAGGGGCCGGCAGGCCTCTGAGGGACTGAATAGCCTGACCGAGCGACATAGGCGCTCCTTGAACGACGGTACCTGGCAGGGTGCCCGGAGCGATGCCCGTCATCCGCGCCTTCAAGTCCGCGAACGGGATGTTCAGATTGTTCGAGACATGGACTGCCGCAACAAATTGCCCCCAGTTCCTGAAGCCGGCCGATGCATTCTGGATCGTAGATCCTGGCGGCAACAGCGTCAGCAATCTCGCCTCGAGCCGCGGGTTCTTTATCGCACGCGTCGTCGGGGTCGTCGATGTAACTGGAGCCGGCAGTGCAACTGGAGCCGGCCGCGTGCTTGCGACCTGCATCGGCTTTGGCGCCTTCTCCGGCTTCGCCTTTATCTTGCTTTCGCCACTGGTTGAAGCGACTGTCGTTGCCTTCTTGCCATTCGCGGGCTTCGCGGCCGCTTTGGCACCGGTGTGTTTCCCGCCTCCCTGGGTGGAACGCGGGGCCGCCTTCTTTGCCTGACCGTTGCCTCGGCCCTGAGCAAGGACCGGTGAGATGCCCACGTTCAGCGCAAAGAGCAGGGCGAGCAATGAAATGCCGTATCTCATTGATTTTCCTCCTCGACCAGAAATGTGACGCAACGGAAGATCAATGCCTGTGCCAAGCCGAAATGCATCAATTCAGGCTCGTTTTCAGCCGGAGAGGAGTACCGTGGCAGGAAAAAACTACCAGAACCGTCGCGCCGGCTTACGTGTCCAGAAGATGCGACAACCAAACCGCGGCTCCAGGGCGCACTTTCGGTTCTGCGTGGAAACCGCTACTCACGGAATTGGCATGTACCCTGCTTAATTCAGGCATTATGCTCCGAAGAATCAACAGACATCACACGAGTCGCGCGGCCGCAACAGTCGTCGCGATTTTCACGTCCGCGTCGCTCCTGGTTGGACAGACGAAGATCACCGCACCGAAAAACAAGTACACGCCGAAGGAGGACGTTCAGCTCGGTCGAGAAGCTTCACGCGAGGTCGAGAAACAGCTGCCCATCCTGAGTGATGACGGCATCGACGATTACGTCGAGCGCGTTGGCCAGCGACTCGCCGAGGCTATTCCGGCGGAGTTCCGGCATCCGGAGTTCCGATACTCGTTCGATGTGGTGAATGTCCGCGACATCAACGCATTTGCGCTGCCCGGCGGCCCGATGTATGTCAATCGCGGGATGATTCAGGCCGCGAAAAACGAGGGCGAAATGGCCGGCGTGCTCGCTCACGAGATCAGCCACGTCGCGCTGCGCCACGGAACGGCGCAAGCCAGCGCAGCGACGAAGTACGAGGTGGGATCGATGATCGGGCAGATCGCCGGCGCAATTCTCGGCGGCTCGCTCGGACAGGTCGTGTCGCTCGGCAGCCAGTTCGGATTCGGCACGGCCTTCCTCAAGTATGGCCGCGAATACGAGCGGCAGGCAGATCTCCTCGGCGCGCAGATCATGGCGCGCGCAGGGTACGACCCGCGCGATATGGCGTCGATGTTCCAGACGATACAGAAGAAGTCGGGCAACGGTGGACCCGAGTGGCTCAGCAGCCACCCCAACCCGAGCAACCGCTATCAGGCGATTACGCAGGAAGCGGCAAAGCTCACGGTTTCGAATCCGATTCGAAATACCGCCGCGTTCACTCAGGTGCAGTCGAGGCTGGCGCGTATGGCGCCCGCGCCGACGACCGAGCAGGCGATGCGTCAGGGTCAAGGCGGCCGCCGTACCAGTCAGGGCCGGTATCCGTCCGACAGCCGCATCGGCGAGGTGCAGCCGCCGTCGGGACGCTATCAGACCTATGAAGAAGGAAATCTCTTCCGGATCAGCGTCCCATCCAATTGGCGTGAACTGCCGGCGAGCACTGTCGTGACATTTGCGCCAGACGGGGCGTACGGCAACTACCAGGGCCAGAGCGTATTTACGCACGGTATGCAGGTGGGCGTGGACCGCAACGAGTCGCACAATCTGCGAACGGCGACCGACGAGCTCATCAGCGGTCTCGCCCAAAGTAATCCGCGACTGCGCCGGGGGCGTGGGTACAGCAACGTCAGTTTCAGCGGACGGAGTGGACTGGCGACCGTGCTGACCAACGTGTCTGATGTCACTGGGCAGGAGGAACGAATCGCGCTCTACACGACGCAGCTCAACGACGGCAGCCTGTTCTATGTCGTCGGCGTCGCTCCCGCGCGTGACTTCCCGAGCTATCAACCGGTCTTCAATCAGTCGGTGCGGTCGATCCAGTTGAATGACGGCTATCGGCCGACCCGATACTGAGGTTTCCATGCCTCAACGCGAAGACGCGAAGCCGCAGAGGTTTTGGGATTGGACCAAAGCCTCTACGTCTTTGCGCCCTGGCGTCTTTGCGTTGGGACATAGCATTCCTCCGGCAAAGGCAGCGATTAGGGACTCGGGGGCTGCTCATCGACGACGAGCGCGGCCACGATGTTGTTGCCATCCCGCAGGGAAGTCTCCGGTGCATATTGCCAACTGCCGGACATGCAAAGACCTTCCGCGCGGAGAGGGATCGCAGCACGGCTCTTTTCGAGTGTCGCCACTGTAGTCAACCGCGCTGCGTCTATCGCTCCGTTTGGTCGAGATGGCTGGCACAACAGTGACGGGCACTCGGGTCGTCGTCAACAGTCGCCTCGGCAGCGTCGATCGTGACGCGTGGGCGCGTTTCTCAGCGAATCTCGATGCGCGGCTCGATCCACGCTGGTTTCTGTTGAACGATGGCGAGATAGCGCAGTCCAGCTATGTCAGCGTGTGGCAGCACGACCACCTGCGCGCTCTCGCTCCCTGTCTCGTATCGCGTGACGGCAGCGACGGTTTCGTTCCCCATCGCGCGACAGATGCCCTTTTCTTCCCGGAGCGGATCCATGGATCCGGGCTCGGAATGGATCAGCAGGCGCTGATGACGGCCGGGGAAGGTCTTCGCAAGGAACTCCTGTTTCCTTCGCTGGCAGTCGCCACACCGTGCTCGGCGTACGCGCCTGTCAGTGACCTGCTATGGCCGTCGGGCAGCGACCTCACCGGCTTCCAGTACCTTGTGACAGCCATCGACCAGCTGGCAGAACGCGTGTCCGCCAGACTGTGGGCGATTCTCGGGATCCCGGCCGGTTCGCCCTTGCTCGCTTACGCGGCCGAGGCTGGCTTTCTGCCCGCGCTCATTGCCGCCGACACGACGATGGAAGTGCAATGGCGGTCGTTCGACGACTACCTTGGTTCACTGGGATCGCGGCGGCGATATTCGATCCGCTGGGAACTCACTTGCGCCCGGGAGCGTGGCGTGGAGCTGGCCCTCGCTCCGAATCCGCTCACCATCGTCGACGACCAGGTGCGCGTCGCGCGCTCGCGGATCGAGTCGCCGGGCGATGTCGTCGACGTCGAAACCGACGGATGGTACATCCGCGAAACGATTCACCGATTTGGACCCGATTACAGGACGGTCTACGCGCGGAGGAACGGTGAGCTAATCGGCTTCTGTTCGTTCATCTCGAACGGCCGCCACCACAAAGTGCTCGACTGTTGTGTCGATCCGTCAAAAACCGAACGCAGCGATCATCTGTTTTCAGCGCTCATGTCCGAAGTCGTCAGAACGATCATCGCGCTGCACGGCGGCACAGTGACTTTCGGCGCTACCAACTATCGGGCGAAGCTGCATCGCGGCTGCTCTCTACAGCTCCTGTGGGGGCTGTACAAGCCGATCGAGCCGTCTCTGCGCAGCGCCCTTGCCGATTACCTCTCTGTCTTCAACCGCCTGCAATCCGACTGTTTCGAACCGCTTCGAGCCTTCGAGAACCCACCTCGACACTGGAGAGTCTAGACGCCTTGAAGGGCCGCAGCCTCGTTAGTCTTTCACGTTTTCACGAATGGACTTGACGAATCCGGCAACGTTTGGGATCAAATCCATCGTGGCGTGCAGTACGACGACCACCGCGAGGCTCCGCGTGAGAGCCCACAGCGTGCCAAACACGATTCCAACGGGAGAGATCACCGCGATCGAATAGGCGATGGCCCAGGCGCTGCCGGGGCTCCCGACGATACCCTCCACCGCCGCTCCATTCCGCAAGAACAGACCGGGCGCGTGTGCGGTTCCAAACAACAATGCCCCGAGCAGGACACCGGCGACCGGCGACAGCAGGCGATCGGCGATGGCGCTTTGAACTGCAACCCGGAACAGGAATTCCTCGGGCAGAGCGGTGTCGAAGAGCAGCCAGACGAAGCACAGCGGAATCGCTCCCGCCACTTTCGCCGGCGCCAGGCCCTTCTCGGCGATGGTAGTCAGCCCGCGACCCAGCGCCACCTGGAATGCCAGCATGGGGAGTCCGAGGGCGACCAGCGGGATCCACAAGCTTCTGCCATACCATCGTGGGGCCAGCCATGCAGCAAGTTCTCCAGTCCGCGCAGCGAGAATAGCCGCGGGAACTGCAACCATCGTCATCAGCTTGACGACGAGCAACACTCCGGATCGTGTGGGATCGTTCTTGACCTGCGCATGCAGCCACGAAAACCCGATGCCGAGCACGAGCACGGAGAACACGATCAGATAGGTCAGGAGGGGCACGACCGCAGACGACGCATCGGGGAGCACGGGCGGATTCAGGCCGCGGGTCAAGGCAACGGCCAGCAACGGAAGGATCACACCCATGAACGCGACGGAGATCAGGGCGTCGGCCGACCCGCGCGAATCGAAGCTGCGAAGGGTGAGAAGGGCGCCGACATAGCACATCGCATAGACAGCGGCGGCGAGGAGATCGATGGTGTTCAGGCTGCTCACCGGCCGAGCCCGTTGCGGGTACGCATCATCGCTGCACCAGCACAACCAGTCGCGGCGTCGTGGAGTACTCGCTCGTCACCTCGGCGTGAATGAAGGGGCGCCGATGAACCCACCCTTTCCAGATCGCCATATACCTTGGCGGAATGACGAACACATCCTCCATGTGTTCCGTGGCGAACATCCCGAAATCGTTGTCGTATTCGTCGGTGCGCGACTCCCAATCCAGAATGGTCCGATCGGGCCGCCCATACGTGCCGCAGGCCTTCACGTTGAGTGTTGAAAAACACCTCTTGTCCAGCCCATTGTCCCCGTGCCACGCACCGGTCGCCATCGGATACTTCACCTTCACCTGGATCTCGAGACGTTTTCCGGCAGCCACTTGCGCCGAGTACAAACGGGCCGCCCTCACCATCGCGTCGGACAATTCCCGCTTGCCGGGCGCGTCGGGAAGCAGATTCAGCTTTGCGTGGACCACATCGGGCAGCGGATCTGTATCCGGTTGGAAGAAGATAGTCGCCAGGACGATGCTGTTGAAGCTTTGCACGCCTGGATTTCGGTCGCGGATGTCCGTCATGAGCTCGCCATCCCACTTCAGGTCGAGCGCATCAACGTAGTCCATCGCGACCCGGTCCATCGGGAACGGGCAGGCGACGACGTTGATCTCGTCGCGCTGGATGTGCCACAGGGCATCCGGGGTATCGCCGATCACGGCGTGTCCGTATAGTTCCTGAATCATCACACCTGCTTCGAGGCCGGTGATGTCACATCGGTGTGCCGCCGCGCAGTGCCGAAACTGCCGACTCGTCCGACAGTGCCGCCCGACCACGGCCCTGCTGGGCCGATCAGTCACAGCCACCATCCGAGAAGGATCTCATCATTGCCGCGACCAGCGGCAGATATCACGAGTCGCAGCCCGCCTATTTAGGAACGAAACGCAAGAGGCCCACCAACGTCAGCGCTGCGACGTACAGCGAGCGGCTGAGCCGCCAGGTCCGGAGAGATGGATCGGCATGACCCAACGGCAGGGATCTGGCGTTGTGGATCGAATGCAGAAGGATCGCCGCTGTCAATCCGTAATGGAGCGCCACGATCGCCAGAAGGCCACCGAAAAGCGTGGTGTCGTAGAAACGGCTGGTCCGTCCCATACGATGATGATGCAATCCGAATGCGAGCGCGGTCGCCGGGACGTACACGTACGGCCAGAACGTGAGCAGCGACAGTCCCGTGACCGCCCCAACGAGGAGCGGCAGTCCGCGGAAGATCAATTCTTCGAGCACCGCGTTGTGCCATAGGCCGAACGCAATGATGGAGACGGGGAACGACGGGTCGAGTGAAGCTGTCCTCCGTCCCCAGTACAGCAGCGCGTAGAGCCCCTCGACACCCGCGACGATCATCGCGAGGGTGGCGGCATTACCACTCATCACCGCGGTCACAGCCGCCGACAACGCCGCACACCAGAACGCCAGGCACCACGCCGCGACCGAGCTCCGCAGTGTCCATGGCGCCGGAAACGGCAGCAGATCGATCTCGCTCGGCGACCACCACCAGCGGCGGTCATAGGTGAGCTGCGTCAAGCGCAACAGCGGCACCAGAAACAGCACCGCTGCCGCTACGTCCAGCAACCTGACTGGCATTGCTCGTCCCCTCGATCTGTTTCCTGCGTCCGTCAGCGGTGATTCCGGGCACCATCTCGGTGCCGGACGATCCAGGATCGATGAGGAGCCCCGCCCGCCGCAGGTGGCCGAGCATGAGATCCGGCCATGTCCGACGCGCCTCGTCGCTCTCGAGATGCGGATTCTGACGGGCCAATTCGGACAGCACCGCATCGAGTGCTTCGCCGCCTTCCACACTGGCGGCGATCAGCGCCGTCAGCTGGTCCACTTCCAGCGTACGAATACGGCGCGAACCCCACTCGAACACTAGAGCAAGGTGCTGCGCGCAGCGCGGAGGGAGCGTGAACGAGCCGGCCTTCATGCCGCGGAGAGCGAGCGGCACGTCGTGGTTCAACGACAGCACGCGGATCGGTTTCAGCCGAGGGCCCGCAGCGGCCTCGACATATGCCGCGGGCGCCTCTCCCTTGTAACTGATCCAGCCGTTGGATCCGTCGGTAAAGCTGGCGCACGCAATGATCGCTGCCTCGTATTCGAGCACATCCTCGATGAAGGACTGAGACTCGTGATCCAGGTCGCGCACCACCGCGGCCAGAGCAGAGAGGAGCGCGTCGGGCGTCCATCGATCGAATTGCGGCGGCAGCCTGCCGCACAAGCAGTTGACGATCTCGGTGTGTCCGAGCCCCGCCATCCGGAACAGGCACAGGAGAGTGTACGGGCGGTGGTGAATCAGATAGAAGTAGCAGCCGCGGATCTGATACACGCGCTCGAGCGGGTAATGAAGGGGCGGAACAGCATAGAAGTTGCTGAAGATGCGCGGGTGGCGCTCGATCCAGTCCATCTCCACATCGGTGATGTCGATGACCGACGTGATGTCATGAAAGGTCAGCAGATGGGGATGGAACTGGAGCCGCGCTTCGTGTTCGGCCATCACGCGAGTGCCCGGCAGGGCGCTCAGCGGATGCAGTTGGACGTCGCGTACGCCGCCCAGGCGAAGTCCAAGCGCCATCGTCAGCGTGTCGTCGAGCATCTCCAGCGTCTCTTCGGGGAACCCGATGATGAACGATGCGGTCGCGTCGATGCCGAGATCCTGAAGATGCTGAAACGTGTCGGGGATACGATAGATTTTGAGGCGCTTGCCCATCACCTTCTGCATCTGGTCGTTTCCCGTTTCCACGCCGAAGAAGATCCCCTCGCAACCGGCCTCTTTCATCACCTCCATGAGCGGGCGATCGATCGTGTCGGTACGCGACGAGCAGTGCCATCGGAACGACTCGCCCGACTCCATGATGTATTGGCACAGCGACCGCACCTTCTCCTTGCTGGAGGTAAGGTTGTCGTGGATCAACCCGAACGAGTCGATCTTCCAATGCCGTTTCAACCAGCGCATCTCCTGCACAAGGCGCTCCGACGACTTGACCCGGTACTTGCGCGCGAAGAACAGCGACGTGCTGCAGAACGTGCAGTCGAAGGGACAGCCCCGGCCGGCCTCGATCTCGATGAATCGAGACGCCCGTCTCTCGTAGTAACGGTCGACGTCTTCGATCAAATGAAACGCCGGCATCGGCAGGTCATTGAGATCGCCACTGATCGTCCGCGCGGGATTTTGAACGATTTGGTCGCAGTCCCGGAACGTCAGTCCCTCGATGCCCGTGAGCGGGCGCCTATCGCGCATCGCGTCGAGGAGCTCGCGCAGCGTCGCCTCACCCTCTCCGGCGACCACCGCGTCCACGAAATCGAACGCCCGCATCGTCTCCTGCGCGACGAAGCCGGCATGCGGGCCGCCAAAGAGAATGAAACGGCCGGGATCCTGACGTTTGCACTCCTGAGCGATGCGGAGGGCGGCCGCGTATGAACTGCACATCGACGTGAAGCCCAGGACGGGGGCCGGATCCTCGAGCACCTGCCGTGCGGCCCGCTGCATGCCCACCGCGTCGAGCGACATCTCATCGTGGATGTACGGCACGACGAAATCACGGATCGACACCCGATGCCAGGGTTCGATAGCCGCGGCGAGCACCATGAGATTGATGGGCGGGCAGATCGAGTCGGTTTTGTACGGCGGGCGGATCAGGCTGATCATCGGTCGCGCTCGCTGGGGCGCGCCGTCGGCACGGCCGATGTCGCCGCCAGAAGTTGCGGCGCGACGCTACGGACGTAGACCGCAAGTTCCCGCTTCGCAGTGCCGCAATACGAATCCATCGGAGAACCGGTCGTGCGCCGCGCCAGCACCGGACAGCCTCCGGCACACAGGAACGCGATGCCGCACTCCATGCATCCAGGCATGTTCGTGACGGCGCGGTCATGCCAGATCGCGGCCTTCTCCGGGTCGATCGACAGAGACGGGAAGAAGCTGCCGATTGCCCAGGTGGGATCGCCGATGATCTGATTGCACGGATAAATGAAGCTGTCGGGACCCATGCAATAGAACAACGCCCCGGATGCTTCGCAGTAATACAGGCTCGGCATGAACTTGCCGGATACCATGCTCTCGCCCAGCGCCTCACTCACCGGCAGATTGAGGCGCGAAACATCACCGTTGAGGCTGATAGGGATTTCCTTCAGGAGGTGCTCAGGGATACTGCGGCGCAGCCGCACCTCCAGCTGCGACGGGGATATGAGACCCTGCGCCGCGTTCCCCGTGTAGTTGGTGACCGGCGACACGGTCATCTGAAAATTCTCGTTGCGGTGCCAGCCCTGCTGCCGCACATGCTCCAGAAACGCTGGAACCGAGGCGACATTGCCCTCGTTCAGGTTCATGCGAACGGCCACTCGAAATCCCTGTGAGAGCAGCAGACCGACGTTCTCGGAGATCCTACGGAAGGTCCCGGAGCCGTTGACGGTGATCCGCCGCTGATCGTGAATTTCCTGGGGACCGTCCATGCTGATGTCGAACAAGATCCGGTCACGGTACGGCCGCAGGAGATCTACGAAGACATGAGCATGGGTGCCGTTCGATGTGATCGAAATCGGTAGTTCACGGGCGGCGGCGCCTTCGAGCATCTTCGCCACCACGTGCCGGGTAGAAGGGAGCAGTGGCTCGCCGCCAAACAGATTCAGGCTGGCCTCCGGGATATCCGGCCGCGTGCTGCGGATCTCGTCCACGGCGACGAAGGCCTTCTCCACCTGCTCGAGCGTCATGACGCGGCCGTCTTCGTGCATCTTGTGCGGTTCGAAACAATACGGACAACGGAGGTTGCATGAGACAGTCGGACAGAGCACGAAACAGATCGCCTGGGACCTCGCGCGAGTGCTTTCGGTGAGGGCGACGAGACGCTCTACCTGCGCCTGCTCGTCTGTCCGTGAGGCGTACAGGTGGCCCCGACTAAGCAGGCTCGAGAGTTCATCATCGGTCAGGGCGGGCGCATGGCCGCGGCGGATGGCCGCAAAGGCACGCAGGACATCGGTCTCGACGACATCGACCGCACCGGTAAGCGAATTGATCAGCAGATACCGCTCGCCCTCGAGCCTGTAAACGAACA
Organism: Vicinamibacterales bacterium; assembly: GCA_963775345.1. GTDB lineage: Bacteria > Acidobacteriota > Vicinamibacteria > Vicinamibacterales > JAMQPK01 > JAMQPK01. Next base: position 70,043 of record CAVZIS010000005.1, on the reverse strand, counting down.
GATAACGCGTCACCACCATGACGATCTCCCACGGTCACAAAAGGGATGAGAGAGACGGAGGTCGTGTGCGATTGACCTCCGTCTCCTCGCGGGTCGAACGGCGCTATCGCTTGACCTTGATTTCCTCGCTGACGTCAGTCGCACTGCTCTTTGCCTTATCGGCCTTCTGAACGATGTCGCGCAGTGTCTCGAGCGGCACTGTTTCGTTATCGATGCTGATTTCGGGGTCCCTGGCCACTTGCGCCTGCCTGTTGATTCTGACGTTCAGGCAGCAGGCCGTCTGATACTCGGAGATCTCCACCTCCTTTACTGACAAGTTCGTCCACAGTCCGTCGGAGTTGTTTAGGGCCTTCATCTCCATATCCTCCTCTCATTGGCATCGCTCGAACGATGCAACGACCTGTTCCGGGCGATTGGGGTTTCGAGCAGCACCCCGTCACACCCCCTCGTCCAGTCCCAGGACGTCCAGGATCCGTTGCCTGTTGATATCGAGATAGGTGGCGATGGTCTGTTGGGCGTAGTTGCAGTGCGGTTCGTATGCGTCAAAGCTGCTCGAGTTGAACCCGTGCCAGGGGCAGGCACCGCCGCACACGGGCGCGATGTTGCAACTGACGCACTTGGCCGTATTCGAGATGTTGAGATCCCACTTCGACCACTTCGTCCGATCGACGTCGAAATCCGGGGAATACCGGCCGATTGCGGCGCTCGGGATGCCTACCGTCTCAGGGCAGGCGTAGAGGCGGCCATCGGCACCGAAAACGACGTAGTGCTGATTCGACGCACTGCAGCCAGACAGGTCGCGCAGCCGCACTGACGGTGAGCGTTTGCCGAACAGCGCGTAGCGCAGCAAGTTGGTCCGCCGCTCCATGTCGTATCCCAGTGCGACGTGGTAACGGTCGCGCGTCTCCTCCCAGTCATCGAACATCGAATACAGCTGCCGGAGCAGCTGGAACTCGGGCTGATAATTCGACACGCAGCCGGTACAGGCGTGGTCGTTGATTGGCGCAATCTGACACTGGAACGTCGAGTGCTGAGTCCACCCCAGCCCCTCGAATTCAGAGAACAGCCGCGGCAGATGCGCGATGTTATCCGTTCCCGTGTTGATTCGCAGCGCGATGGGAATGCCGCGCTCCAGGAGTCCTGTGACGTTGCGGCAGATGGTCTCGTAGCTCCCACGCCCGTTTGCGTTGACCCGCAGCCGATCGTGGATCTCCTGCGGGCCGTCGATCGTGACCTGTATCTGGGTAATCAAGGACGAATGCCGTTCGAAGATCGGGAAATACGAATCGATCTGCGTGCCGTTGGTGATTCCGGAGATTTTCCATCCCTTGTGCGCCGCACGCTCAAGAATGAGCTCCACCGTGTGCCTGTTCGCGCGGAGAAAGGGCTCACCGCCGAAGAATTCGAGAAGGACGTCCCGCGCGGCACGCTCGTCGACGAACCGGCGCATCGCCTCGAACATGTCATCGACCTGGCTGCCAGTTACCGCAGACCGCGACTGCCGGATTTCGAGATCTTCGTAACAGTAAGGACAGCGGAGATTACAGGTGAACGTGGGGCAGACGATGAAGTGCAGGCTTCTCATCCGCTCCTTGAAGTCGGCGAACCAGTTCGCGACGCGCTCGCGCTCGTCCCTGCGATCGAGGAGATATCCGCGGGCGGTGAGCGTCGCAAGCTCGTCACTCGTCAGCCGCGATGGTTCGATTCGCGCCCGGGGCCGTAGCATTCCCGCGATCCGATCGTCGGCCACATCGACGGCGCCGGTCAGGGTATTGCAGAGGAGCCACGCGTCTGGTCGGATTTTGTGACGGTACAAATACTGGGTGACGAAGAGGCCGTCGTCCTCGTCGGTAGGCACCAGAATTGAGTCGTCGGCAACCGTAGCGTCCGACGTGGAGAACGCCGTGGTCGGAGTAGCGGCAACTTGCTCCCGTGTCCGTAACTGAATTAGTTCGGCCACTTCACCCTCCACTTTCGATTGGGTGCACACTCTCGCTCGGACGCTCTTCAGTTGTCAAGCGCCAAACGCAAAAATGGTGAAAGCGGGTAGCATTTTTCCCGCTCGTGGATGTGTTTAGGAACCCATCAGCATGCCGCTGCTCAGGGACGCGCAGCCGAGCCTTGGTCCTCTTTTGTAGCGGGCATCGCGGTGACGCGCCGAGTTGAGCTCGTCAATGGTCTCGCTCAAAACAATCCGCTAATACGCCAGGCGCGTGCGTACAGCAACGTCAGATTCAGCGGACGGCGTGGACTGGCGACGATGCTGACCAACGTGTCCGATGTCACGGGGCAGGAGGAGCGAATCGCCCTCTACACGACGCAGCTCAACGACGGCAGCCTGTTCTATGTCGTCGGCGTCGCTCCCGCGCGTGACTTCCCGAGCTATCAACCGGTCTTCAATCAGTCGGTGCGGTCGATCCAGCTGAATGACGGCTATCGGCCGACCCGATACTGAGGTTCACTATGTCTCAACGCAAAGACGCAGAGTCGCAGAGATCCTGAGGGGATCGGATCCCACACAATTCTTTGCGTCTCCGCGTCTTTTGCGTTGAAACATGGCACTTCGGCATGCAGGACTAAAGTCCTGCGCTACCATCGGTCTTCAATCAGTCGGCGATCAGGGATTCGGGGGCTGCTCATCGACGACGAGCGCGGCCACGATGTTGTTGCCATCCCGCAGGGATGTCTCCGGAATGAGCGTGTCAAACCTGTGAGCGTCGTATTCTCGATACGAACGGCGTGACCGCTACGACGATCCCATTGACGACAACGGCAACGGTGAGGGGAGCTGATCGGGATGTGGTGAGGACGCCGCCCGACGTAAATTGGAAGTGGATCGCGGGCCAGATTGACCGCTTCAAATTGCTCCGGGATTGCGAACCGTGATTTGCACGTCCCGCGCCGCGTGGATCGCCGCGCGCCGCACATCCATGCCGAGCAGGTGCCGGGCACCGGGTGGCGCGTATAACCCCGTAAGATCTCCGCGTCCAAATCGGCGCTCCTTCCGGTCGAGGCTTAGCGGCACGATCTGCCGACAAATCTCCGGCGGTCCTGCGTTATCACGCTTGACCGATTGCGCAAAATATAGGTCCGGGACGAGCGCGCCGGAGCTCGGCCGTCAATCAAGGACCGTCCGTCGAGTCGAAGTGAGGCGTTCGCGCCGAGGACATCGAGAATCGTGGGGAGGATGTCGACGGTTTCGACAATGCGATCCACGACCTCGCCGCGTCGCTGGCCTGGCACCTTCATCAAGAGCGGCACGCGAAGGATGTCGGAGAGATTGCGCTCCCGCGGTTGACGTCTGGGGCGCCCTTCGCGGTAACTCGAGCCGTGATCGGCTGTGATGATGACGAGAGCCTGGTCGTACATCCCTACGTCGCGCAACCGCGAAATCAGACGACCGAGCAGCTGGTCCACGAACCCCACTTGCGCCAGATGTCGCTGATAGAGCGTATCGGCGTACGCAGCGCTCATCCCCTCGAATAACCGCCTTCCCCGGTATACGTGGACCTGGTAGTCAGGACCGCGGTACCGCCGTCCCGACGGGACATATTCAAGCGGCATATGCGGCACCATCGAGTGAATGAAGTGGAGTCGTGCAGGCTGACCGTCAATCAACGACATGAATTGCTCGAACGTGCCGCCTCGTGCTGTGCCGTCTTCTCCTGTCCGTGTCTCGCGCATCCGGCCGAATTCCGCCCAATCGTCGGTCACAGGCGGCAGTTCCTCTGCAAGCTTCGGGGGCAGAACGATGTGCAGCCACACGAGACCAAGGTCCGACAAGAGCGACTCGACCGTATCGGCGGGAATCGCGGAGTTGTCCTGACAAGCTCGGGGCGGACAGAGCTTCTGGAATCTCAGAGAGGCAAAGATGTCGTAGTGACGTGCCAGCGCCGTGAAGAGATTGACCGGGTAATATCGCAGCGTCGGCACGGCACGGCGCGCCGTCGGGTATCGTCCTGACAGAATGGCAGGCACCGCATGCCGAAGTTGTCGGCGCAACGGTACTGGCGTTGCGAAACCAGTACGCCTCCCGGGCAAGCGCGGCGAAATTCGGGTACCGCCCGGCATCGATGCTCTCCTTCGGCATTGAGCAGACTGTTCAAGGGCAACTCGTCGAACACGACGAACACGATTGGCGGAGTCCGTTCGATCGTCTGCACAGCTGCCGCCGATTCCGACGGCAGGAATTTTTGTTCCACGTCCGGATCGAGGAGAAACAGCTGCCGGAACGACGAGCGCGGCGGGCGCAAGCGCCGCCAGGAACTGCCGAACCGATGCGGCTTCGAGCGTGCGGCGAGCGCCACGACGATACCAACGAGAGCACTCATCAGGGCATCCCAGGGGGATATAGAGCATTCCGCCCCGCCGGAACCACGGCATCACGACGGCTGCCGACAGGAGCGCCAGCACGACGCCGAGAAACGTCGCCGCCGCGCGCCGGCTGACCACGCGAATCGCACGCTCGATCCCGAGCAGCGCGAAAGGCACTCCGAAACAAATGGCGAGCACTGCCGCGACAGCGGTCGCAGCCGTCGTGCCCCTGGCGGCGAAGAACTCCGGACTGTTCGACACGACCTCGAAGATCGGCTGAGCGATGGCGATCGCCGCGAGCCCGAGCAAGGCCGCGCCTCGTTCGCACGTCACCTCGTGGCGTCCCCAGTAACGCGCGATGGGGCGAGCGGCCGTGGAGATCGCAGCGACGATCATCACGGCCGACCTCTGAAGGATCGATGGCATCCTTACAACGAGCATCGGCACCGCATGGAGAAGGACGGGTGAAAACAGTCCCGCGGCGATCAACAAAAACGCGCAGGGCGATAGCAACACCTTGTAGGGGGAAATCCTTGGAAGGATCAGACAGGTCAGCACACGACAAGAAACGCCGTGAGAGAGAGTCCGTTGCCAATCAGCCGGAGTGACCTTCTCTGAGACTTCGGTCCAAACGCTGTCACCAGCGCCAGGAAACAAAGAGCGATCGCGACCGGCAGGAATCCCGTTCCGGCCGTGCGCACGTCTGCACGTCTCGGGAGAACCACCGCCATCAGGCGGTCGCCCATGCGCGCGTGATAGTTCCGGATTTCGAGAGCAGTCAGGGCCCAGCCGTCCGCATCGCCCGTGAGCTCCAGGGTCGCGCGCCCGTCACCAACATCCATGGCGAGTGCCCGGACGATTTCCGGCGACAGAACGATATCCCAGCGGATCGTGCGACGCGGCGGCAACACCACGCGATCGTTGGGAAATCCGTCGCGCAATAACCCAATCGCGTCTTCGCGCGGAACGGGTATTCCGAAGGCGCAACCCGAGCACCGCTCGTCTGACCATGAAGCGTCGACAAATCCGGAAGGGTGAGCGTTGACTGCGCGGCGGACGAGTGCAGCTCCGCGCTAACAACGTCCACGCGGATCGGGACAAACTGCGAAAAGACGAACGAGCGATAGACCGCCGAGGAGATTGCGGCCAAGAGGATCGCGACGACGAGCTGGGCGATTGTTCGAAAGAGGAGACTCTGTCTCACCGCGAGCCGGTAGTATATCGATTTCGGCAGCCTGCCTGGTCAGCGTGCTGCGGTTGGCGTCTCGCCGCCTACGGGTCTGAACCGCTGGACCCGCCGTCCGTCCAGCGACTCTGCAACGTAGAGATTGCCTTTCGAATCTACGGCAATACCGTGCGGGCTGGCGATGCCCCCCAACTGGTGGCTGCCCGGGCGACCGAACTGCGACAGTTCCTTTCCCGAGACTCGATCGAAGACTCGAACGACTTTGTCACTGAAATCGCCGACGTACATGTACCTCTGGGCAGCGTCCTGCGAGAAGGGCGAGCGACCCGGCTGCGCCGTTGCCCGTATAGGGCGCCCGGAAAAGGATCGGCGTGGGAATATTTCGCTTGAACGCGCCCGTCTTGTCGAAGACCTGGATGCGATCGCCGTTACGGTCGCACACGTACAGCAGGCCGTCATTCCCCATGCACGATGCAATGCACGATGTTCACGAACGCGCCGCCCACGCCCGCGGCGGCGTCGGCCGTCGTGCCCTGGCGCCCCCACTGCCGCAGGAACTTGCCGGTCTTGTCGAAGACCGACGACGCGCTTATTGCCGTAGCCGTCGGCGACGAACACGTCGCCGTTCACCGGGTCCACGGCGACCTGGGTCGGAGAATAGAACGCGATTGGGCTCGCGTTCAGGAAACGGGATTTCGCGTGCCGTCCTCGGAGTCGACCTTGCCCTTCACGCCGATCTGCAGCAACAGCCTGCCGTCGCGGGAGTATTTCTGGATGAAGCCGTCGCCGTTGCCGGCGATCCAGATATTTCCCTGCGCATCGAAGGAGCATCCGTGCAGCGCCTCCGCCATCACCTGACGATCGCCCCAGGAGTTCACGACGTTGCCGGTCTGGTCGAATTCCATGACTGGCGGCGCGGCTTGCGCGATTTCCGCAATTCCCGGGTACAAGTTGGCGCGCGACAGGACGAAGATGTGGTCGTTCGCATCAACGCACACGCCGCCGAGCTCTCCCGTGACCCAGCGCTCGGGCAGCGGCTTCGGCCAGAACGGATCAACCTCGAACTGTGGGCCGTGAGGGCGGGTCGCGCGGACTGCGCGCTCATCTCCATCGACGGCCAGAACGGCAGAGGAAAGGAACGTCCGCCGCAATCAGCGCCAAAGCGCCCACGCACCATTTCGTTTTCATTGTGCCTCCTGGGTTGCCGAAGATGGAACGACCGAGGCGCGAGCGACCAGTTCACATGGGACCTGAAGGTTCCTCGACCGGCCTCAGGTAGAGGGCCGCGAAATTATCCGCCCAGCCTGGGTGGCAGTGTCAAGCAGCGTGGCGGAGAGAGAGGGATTCGTGCCGAGAGCGACGAGCGGAGCGCGAGTCGATCGAAGCCTGGAGACCACCCGCTCCAGCCACACTCGCCAAGGCGAGTGTGGCGGAGAGAGAGGGATTCGAACCCCCGGTGGAGTTTCCCCCACAGTGGTTTTCAAGACCACCGCCATCGACCACTCGGCCATCTCTCCGCGCGAGACGTTTCTCATCTTCTCACGATCTCGTGACCTTTCGCTGTTACGGCGAATGCGCTGAATTACGACGTTTGACCCTGCGGCAGGGACAATTTCAGGGACAGCGGTTGTTCGCCTCAAATAACGTGCAGCGCTCGATTAACGCGTCGCTTTCCGCCGGCGTCTCTTTGACGTCGCTTTCGTTACCCGCCGTGGCCGCCTGCGGGGAACGGTTGTGGTCGTTGGCGGGAGCTCCATCGCGCAGGCCCCCTTGGGCATCGGCACTTGGACCTGCACGGTCACTCCACCGATCGGTACGTCGTCGACAAGTTGTGCGATGTCGACACGCCGATTTGGCCGCAGGCAGCCGTCCAGGCGCAGGCACGCGGAACGCGACATCGCTGTTCCAGCGCATTGAAAGGCGGCAGCCACGGTTCCAGATAGCTCGCCGGTGCTTCGGTCGAGTCTCCCACGGAAGCTTCCATTGAGCGAACCGATATCCAGCAGCGTGCCGGCCAGCAGGCCTTCGATGCCGTTCTCTCGAACGTTCACGTGCGTCAGCGTCCCCTCAAACGTCCCCACGAGCGATCCGGTAATTTTGCCAATGACCTGACCGTCGTACGGCGGTTCGAGTGTGGCATCCGCTCCACCGGGCGCCGCGATGACGACAACGAGCGGATGGCTTCTGCCCGGCTTGAGCCGCATCCCTCGCCTCAGCCCCTCGATCTTGACGGCCCAGCCGTCCGGGAGCGTATGGGTTTGCTGAAGGCGCACCTCGATCTCCTGCTTCCCGGGATTCCCCGCGAGGAAGGCCAGTCGCAACGGTGCTGCCGGCGTGTATTCCGCAAACGCGATGTTCGACTGCACCCAGTTGTTGTGTGCATTCACATCATTGGTTGCCGTCACAGTCGCCTTCAGGCAATAGTGGTCGACCGTTTCTCCCAGGGGGATCGGAGGCAAGTACCACTTCACCGATGCTGATGCGGGTGGGCTGTTTTGATCGCTGTCTGGAAAGTTCGAGGCTCCAGCCGCCAGCGTGCCGACGTTCAGCGTCTGGGCATCGCCATTCGCATCGGCGACCGTGAGCCACGTCACCCCGGCGCTGCTGATCTTCGCGTATTCGAATGTGACCACAACGCCGTTTGCGGCCTGATCGCCGACGTTGCGCACCCGGCAGTACACGGTGTTCTCATACTGCGTCGGTGTCCCACCATCGTCCACGTTGACCAGGGCGTTCCACTCGGAAAGGCCGCCGTTGTTGACAAAGAGATCAAGGCTCGCCCAGTCGGGACCGTTGAGCCCGATGTAGGGGCGCGACGTCTTCCAATCGTTTCCCCAGCGCAAGAACGTCGGATCCGCCCCGTAATTCATTCCGGAGGGGTGCAGGCCCACTGCGTAGAACGCCAACACCGTGGTGAGATGTTCGATGGAGTTGGCGGTATAAAGGTCGATGGCCGCAGACACGCAACCGTTCCGCAAAGTGCGGAATGCACTCTCGCTGTCTGCGGGGATGCCGGTGAGCGCGCCGTGCGTGCTGAAGTAATAGGTGAGCGCGCGGTACCAGATTCGTGCCGCCTTGTAGACGTCCAGCCCGCCTCGCGACTCCTTCCCCAGGCTGTAGACGGGAATCAACACCGGCGAGCGACTCGCGCGCTGATGCACGCCGCCGGCGGCCATCAGATACGCCGCATGCGCGAGGATCGTCCCTCGGTCGTACTCCCTGAAAAAGCCGCCACCTAAACTGCGGTCGGCGAAATGGTCCAAGTTGCTATTGTTGAGACCATTGGGAAACGGGCCCGGCATGTTCGCCCACGAGTTGGCGTCGCGTGGATACGCGAGATTACGCAACACCAGTCCTGCATTCGAAAACTCCGGACCGGGCACCCAGTTCTCGGAACACAGACACCCAAACACATCGGAAAGGCCCTCGTGGACTGCCCCAAGCCAATCCCATTTGCTGAGCCCGGGGTTGCCCATGGAGTCCTTGAACGAAAACTCCGTGATGCCGTGCTGGTACTCATGGGCGACCACGAACTTGGAGCCTGACATGTAGTCGAAGCCCCGCGCATTCATGCCCGACATCAGCGTTGGATTGCCGTCGAAGAACGCGAGATATGGATACCAGTTACCCATTCGAAGCGCTTTGTTGAAGTGTGCGTTCACCGAGCGACTGGTTGCTGCACTATCGTCGTACGCGTGGGTCAGCACGCTCACCGCCTGGCCGATAGGAACCGGTGGAGAAAAGTACTTCCCGTCGTCCCAGCCTTTCCGCGACCCCGCTAGCGCGTGGTACCACTCGTAAATCTGGCCAACGAAGAAGTGCGCATCCACCTCGGGCTGCTGCGATGCGGTGCGGTCGGCATTTGTTGTCGTCGCGGCGGTGGCGCTCCAGTGTCTTGTCGCCGTCGCTGTCCTCGGATTTTGGCAGGGTTGCGTTGCGGATTCCATCCGCGATCTCGTACGCGTCTGAAAAACTGGCGCTCGCAGCGACATCGTAGGTCACGATGTCGCGGGCGTGCGTCGTGTCGCGCAGTCGATACGTGTTCGTCCCAGACTCGCGAACGATCTTCAGCGAACGCGAGGTAAACGGCCCCCCCAGCGGCGTCGAGGCCAAACCGGATCCGGTGTCGGCCACTTCAGCGCCCATTCGCATCGGCGCCACGACGAAGCGTTCGCCAGTGCGCGCGTCGACAAACACCTGTGCGAGGTCGAGCGCAGTCCGGCCAGTCGGTTGACCGCCTGGCTCCTCGACGTCCATCGGGACGTAGGCGTACGTAATCCAGCACCAACGAAACCCGCCCTTCCAGGGATGCAGCGCCATGCGAGGTTGCTGCATCACAGGAAACGATTCCTCTTGAAGCTCTCGCATCCGCGCGGCGAGCGAGGTAAAGCCCGGAGCAGTCTCCGCGACGTGAAACAGGCTCTCGCGCAGCGCCTTGACATCCATGGTGGGGTCGGCAGGCTCCTGCACCTCGTGCCAGCAGCTTGACTGGACTTCAACGAGCTGCCCGACCGGCGTTGAAATGCGCCGCAACCTTGGCGCCCCATACCTCGAGCTCCTCGCCGGGATTTGCGCTGCCCCTGGGCGCGGGATGCGTCATCTGATATTCGAGATGTCTCCACCCGAGGTCGTCAGTGCCGTCGCGAAGCAAGTGAAGATGAGACGTGAGGTCCGGTGGTCCAAACAACTCGCCGTAATCGTCGAGAAACTTGCGGAACACGGCGTCCGCATCCGGGATGGCGCCGCTCACCAGCGGACCGCGAAGCGACGATGCCACGCCGCGCTCTTCGTCCCAGTGCACGTTGACGCCGGCGAACGCGCTGCTGACGGCTGCCAATAGCGCTTCCTGGCGCGGGGTGATTCGTCGCATCTGTGACTCCTCTCTCGCAAACGTCTCCGCGATCGTCGACTGGTGGACACACTACCACCAGCAGATTCCATCCGTCATCAAGCGACATCAATTGCAGTTTTTTAGGAGATGAGGGCGTGTGGTTCACCGGCGGATTGACCAACTAATCTTATCAGGCGATCGAGGACTTTTACTCTCTTATGTCTTCGCGTTTTCGCCTGGCTGAACCAGCGGTCTTTGGGTTTGCGTCCTGGCGTTGAGACCTGGCAACCTGAGTGGTCTTGCAACCTGAGGGACCCGAGATGCCATCACTCGATCTCACCTACCGCTCGCGCGCTGTTCGAGCGCTGGTGCTGCTGCACGACGAGCACCTGCGCAGGTTCATGCTGACCTGGAAACAGGCCAGGTCTGCCGGCGTCATGCTGCCGAAGACCGACGACCCCGCGTACACATCGCTGGAGACGTTGCTCTATCACGTGCTCCGCGCCGCGCGCGGTTACATGACATGGATGTGCGAACAGCTGGAGCTGCCGGATCCAGAGATCGGAGTGGCGCCAGAGCCGGAGGAGTTAGCGCGGGATCCAGAAAGCTACATGGAGCATGTACTTGACCGATGGCGCATGCCACTGCAGGACGTAGGAGACGAGCGGCTCGAGACGCCCGAGTACCCGTCGCGCTGGCAGACGCGGGTACTGCATCGACTCGATGCTGGAACACGCGGTCATGCATCCGATTCGGCATGCCTTCCAACTTGAAGAGCTGATGGACACACGCTCATCAACGTCGCGGGCTCTCCGCTAGCGACTCACTCGGCGCAACAAACCGCCCTCGCGCCGATTCGTGCCTTCCGCTCGCCGGACTCCGCTTGTTCAGTGCGTCAACGAGTAGATGACGTAGTTCACGCCGATCCGGTAGGCCTCGTTGGTCGGATCGATGCCGAAGAGCCCGGTGCCCGACCACTCCCAGTATTCAGCGAGATCGTTGTTGTGGTTCGCCAGGGCAATCATGCGGCCCTTTGGATTGTTCTCCTCGAACAGCGCCTTGTAGGTGGGCACCATGCCGGGATACATGGGATGGGGGTAGTCGATCTTCTTCAAATCGAAGAACGAATGGAAGATCGGATGCTCGATATCGATTTCGATCCAGTAGTTCTCCGGCAGCACACGCCGCATCTGAGCGGCCATGTTGTTCCACTGCGTGGTCTCGAAGTCGTCGAAAAGGATGAGGCCCCCCTTCAACAGGTAGTGGCGGAGATTCTGGGCCTCTGCGTCTGTCATGTCCCAGAATCCCGGTTCCGACATGTAAACGAGCGGATGACGGAAGATCTCGGGATCGTCCAGATCGAGCACGTTGCTCCCCTCTGTATGGACACGTGCCGTGGACACATCGGCAATGATGTAGGCGAGGTGACGATCCGCGCGCGGGTAATCGTGGTTCCAGCTCGAGCTCGGGTGATACCGAAGACGAGTGAACGCCCAGCGATCGTCGTATTTCAGGTTGGGCGACACCGACGACCAGTAGGACCGGAACTGCGCCGATGCGCAGATTGGGACTACGAGCGCCAACAGCGTGGCAAGGAGCGAGAACCTGCCCACCACGGCCCTATCATACCGCGCCGCTGCAGGCCAGAATTCTGCGCGTGGCTGCGCCGATCGACGCGGCCGGTTTACCTCGGCGCGATAGCCGCGAGGCCGCCCATGTACGGGCGCAGCGCCTCGGGGATTACGACCGAGCCGTCTGACTGCTGATAATTTTCGAGCACCGCGACCAGCGTTCGGCCGATGGGCAATCCCGAGCCATTCAGGGTATGGACGAACTCGGCCTTCCCCGTCCCGCCCATCTTGAACTTGATGTTCGCGCGTCGCGCCTGGAACGCTTCCGCGTTTGAGCACGAAGAGATTTCCTTGTACGTCTGTTCTGGCCGGGCAGCCACACCTCGACGTCGTAGGTTTTTGCCATCGAAAACCCGACGTCCCCTGTGCAGAGGACGACGGTCCGATGCGGCAGGCCGAGGCGCTTCAACACTTCTTCCGCGTTCAGCGTCATCGATTCGAGCTCGTCGTACGACGTGTCGGGATGAGTAATCTTCACCATCTCGACCTTCTCGAACTGATGCTGGCGAATCAGGCCTCGCACGTCCTTGCCGTAAGACCCCGCCTCGCTGCGAAAACACGGCGTGTACGCCGTGTATTTGAGCGGGAGATGGTCACCGTTGAGGATCTCGTTGCGATGAAGGTTGGTCAGCGGCACCTCCGCGGTCGGAATGAGAAACAGATCCCATTCGCCGGCGATCTTGAACAGATCGGCCTCGAACTTCGGCAGCTGACCGGTCGCTTCGAGCGACGCGCGATTCACGAGATAGGGAGGCGCGACCTCAAGATACCCATGCTCGCGCGTGTGAAGATCGAGCATGAAGTCGGTCAGCGCGCGCGACAGCCGCGCGCCCGCACCGATCAGCACGGCTGAACCGCGCCCCGGACATCCTGGTCGCGCGCTCGAAATCAATGATGCCGAGCGCCGGGCCGAGATCCCAGTGCGCCTGCGCCTCGAAATCGAATTGCCGAGGCTCGCCCCACGTGCGCACGACGACGTTGTCTGCTTCGCTCTTGCCGTGAGGAACGCTCGCGTGCGGGATATTGGGAAGCGACATCAGCAGGGTCGAGCGCTGAGACTCCACCTGATCGAGCTCGATGCCCGAGCTGTCGGATCTGCTGAGCCCGCTGGCGGTTCGCCTCGAAGATCGCGGCTCGCATCCTCACCCTGCCGCTTGGCCCGCGCCACTTCCTCGCCGGCTGCGTTCTGTTCGCGCTTGAGACCTTCGAGCTCGGGAATCAACCGCCGGCGCCGGTTCTCGAGTGCCGCCAGCTGCTCGAGCTCGCGATCGAAGCTCAGGCCGCGGCTCTCGAGGCCGCGCTTTACTTCTTCCTGGTGGTCGCGGACGTAGGCAGGGTCAAGCATGCCGAAATCGTATCCGATACAATAGGCGTCGTGAAATCACGCGTTCGCAAGGTCGTGTTCCCCGCCGCCGGCCTCGGCACTCGATTCCTTCCGGCCACCAAAGCACAGCCGAAAGGAAATGCTGCCGCTCGTCGACAAGCCAATCATTCAATATGGCGTGGAAGAGGCGGTGCAATCGGGTGTCGACAACATCATCATCGTGACCGGCCGCGGCAAGAACGCGATCGAGGATCACTTCGACGTCAACATCGAGCTCGAGAGCTTCCTCCAGCAGCGGGGCAAAACCGACCTGCTCGACGAGATTCGCAAGATCTCGAACATGATCAACGTCGCCTACGTCCGGCAGGGAGAGCCGCTCGGCCTCGGTCACGCCGTGCTCGTCACCGCCGATCTCGTTGGCGACGAGCCCTTCGCCGTCATTCTCGCAGACGACGTGATCGACGCGACGCCGCCGGCGCTCAGGCAGATGATCGAGGTGTTCGAGCGGCTCGGCGGTCCCGTTCTCGCCGTCGAGCGCGTCCCGCACGACCAGGTGTCAAGCTACGGCATCGTCGATATCGAGCCGTCTGCGAGTCTCGGCAAAGGGATTCACGTGGTCAGGGATCTGGTCGAAAAGCCACGCGCGTGAGGACGCACCGTCGAACCTCGCGATCATCGGCCGGTATCTTCTGACGCCCGACATCTTCCCCGCACTGCGCGAGACCGCGAGCGATCGGACCGGAGAGATTCAGCTCACCAACGGGCTTCGAAAGCTCCTCCGGCAGCGGCAGATCTTTGCCTGCGAGGTGGACGGCGTGCGTCACGATACGGGCAACAAGCTCGGGTATCTGCGCGCGATGGTCTACTTCGCACTGCGCCGGCCAGATCTCAACGAGGGCTTCCGGGCGTACCTGCGCTCGGAAGACATCGAACCCCGCAGCACTGTGCGCGGCTAGATCACAGCGCGGCCGTTAGGCCGGCAACCAAACTCAACACGAAGATCCACGAAGGCTAAGCTTCGACTGTGCGCCTTCGGCGATCGGCTGGCATTGCCAGCCGGCACAGTCGAGGCCGGGATCAAGATCACGAAGAAATGCGCGCCTGACGTCGATGTTGCCCGGGCTTCGTGGATCCTCGTTCCTTCGTGGAACTTCGTGTTGCGCCCGGCGGCCAGTAAGATTCCTGTCAAGAAAACAAGATTCCAGACGTTTGTCTTACAGAGCACTTCGAGCGAGTTTTTTCAACGCCGCGACGCCGGGGCGCCGGGATAAATTTCTTTGGACGTCGAAGATGCTGTGATCGTCGAGCTGAAGTCAGTAGAACGATTTTGCCGGTCCATTCCGCGCAGCTGATGTCGGTGCCTGCGTCTGACCGGGAAGCGAGTCGGCGTCAGCTCTGCTTCGAGGATGCCGGCGATGTGGAGGACGTGTCGGTCGGCTTGGCAGCAGCGGCTGGCTCCTTCGATTCCTTTGACTCCTTGGCCGTTCCGGACTGCGCAGGCTCTTTCGACTCCTTACCGGATTCTTTCGATTCCTTCCCGGCCTCTTTGGACTCTCCCGACTCCCTCGGCTCTTTCGATCGGGCGTAGTCGGTGATGTACCAGCCCGATCCCTTGAACTGAATCGCCGGGCTCGACAGGAGCTTTTGCACTGCCCGCTCGCCACACTTCCGGCAGATTTCAATGCGCGGGTCGGAGAACTTCTGGATTTGCTCGAAGCGTGCACCGCACGCTTTGCACTCGTATTCGTAGATCGGCATAAAAAGGCGGCTACTCCAGCAGGTCGCCGGCCGAATCGCCAAGCATCAGCTGCCGATGGACGGCGAACGTCGCAGTGCCGTTCGCAAGAAGCTGATCGTGGAACGCGCGCTGCGAGTAGTCCGAGCCCTGCTGCTCCTTGAAATCGCGCCGAAGCTTTATCAGCATCAGCTTTCCGACCGCATACACAAGATAGGTCGGGTCGAAGGTGCCACGTTCGGCCTCCCGCCGCGCTCCTCCTTCCTCCATGAAACATTCGTCGCGGAAGAAGCGCACACCCTGCTCGACCGACCAGTCCTCGACGTGGAGACGGATGCTGACGATGAAGCGGCCGAGACGGATCAGGGCCTCCGCGAGCTGGCCGAGCTTGAAGGTGTCGTCGCCGCGGCGGAATCCCGCCTCCACCATCATCTGCTCGGTATAGTGCGCCCATCCTTCGACGAACGACGCGGGCGCAAACATGATCGACTTGCGCACCTTCGACTCGACGCGACGGAGGAACTGAAACTGCAGGAAATGACCCGGATACACTTCGTGAATCGAGATCGCCCACAGCGCCGGGTAGTTGAAATCGCGCAGATGCTCTTCCTGTTTGTCGGCCGGCCAGGAAGGATCCACGTCCGTGAGGTAGTAATACGCCGGCGTCGGCTTCTGTTCGAACGGGCCGCACACCCACATGCTGGCGAACGCCCACCGATAGAACTCGGGCGTTGGAGCAACGATGACCGGTTCGCTTTCGGGTCTCGTCACGATGCCGCTGCGATCGATGAACGTGCTGATTTCGTCGAGCTGCTGTTGGGCAGCCGCGGCAAGCGTCGCCGGCGGCAGGATGTTCGTCCTTCGTCTTTCGCCACGCCGCGATCGGATCCCCACCGTTCAACTTGCCGGCGCGTGTTCGAAACTCCTCCTGCGCCGCGTGGAATTCGCGAAGCGCAATTGCAAGCAGGCGATCGGCATCCAGCGGGATCCCCTCGTCGAGCTTGAGCTTCTTTTCGAACATCTCGCGGCCGAGCCGAAATGACGCGCGCGCCCTGGGCCCGACATCCTCGTCGAGGTACTGAACGTAGCCGTTGATCGCATTGACCGCTTCGGTCGAGGCATCAGCGAGATCGCCGAGCAGATGCATGTCGTCGAGCGCCGAGAACGCACGCGGCAGGTCCTTCTCGATAAAGCTCAGCGCGCCGCGGAAGGTCTCGAGGCCGACCTTGACGAAGATTCCCGGAGGATCCTTCACGTTGTCTCTGGCGGCCTGCACGAAGCGGGGGGTTTGCCTCAGCTTCGACAGCACACGCCGGGCGCGCTCGGGCAGTGGCGCGTGAGTAAACACGACCTGCGCCGCCAGACTGGAGCACAGCATGTCTGCGTACCACTGCGGGTTGCGCTCCCAGGTACGCGTTTCCTCGAGCTCGAACATCCTGCGCCTGGACGTTTGCCGACACCATCGGCTGCTCGGCCTTTTCGACGGCCGTCAGCTCGTTCACGTTGATGTCCTGGAGGCGTCTCGAAAAGCCCGCGAGCGCCCGGATGTGCTGCTCGATGCCGTGCCTGCTCAGGTCCTCGATGTGGTCGTCGTAGGTGTGAACGCCATCAAGCGTCGCGCCGGATGGATGAACTTCATGGAGATACGCAAGATAGTCGTCGACGAAATGGTGAAATGGTTCGGACGAACGCATCATGTCGGCAGCAGCTCGAATCCCTCTTGTTCAACCGCGAAATTCCGACAAACCACAATCGTACAATACTCTATCCCAGCATGCCCGGTCGCCTGCAAGTCGTGTCGACGCCGATCGGCAATCTGGAGGACATCACACTCAGAGCGCTGAGCACGCTCAAATCGGTCGCGCTCATCGCTGCCGAGGACACCCGTCGAACGGGAATCCTGTTACGCCATTTTGGAATAACGACTCCTACAACGAGCCTTCACGAGCACAACGAACGTCAAAAGATCCCGCACCTGCTCGCGAAGCTCCACCGACGGATTGGATCTCGCGCTCGTTTCCGACGCCGGGACCCCGCTTGTCTCTGATCCGGGCCAGAGGCTGATTGGCGCCGCGATCGCGGACCAAATCCAGGTTGTGCCGATTCCCGGACCCAGCGCCGTGCTGTCGGCCCTCATCTCGTCGGGATTCCCGGCTGATTCATTTGTATTTGCGGGCTTTGCACCTTCTAGGTCGAAAGACCTCACAAAATGGCTGTCGGAGTTGCGCCACGAGACACGAACGGTCGTATTTTTCGAATCGCCACATCGCATTGCCGCAACGCTCCGGCAGATTGGCAATATATTGGGTGATAGACCAATTTCAATCTCTAGAGAGCTCACCAAGCTGCATGAGGAGACCATCAGAAGTAGGTCTAATGACCAAAATCTGCGCCGAGTGGCCGCAAGAGGAGAATTTACCTTGGTTCTCGGTCCCACCTCAAGCCGAAGTCCAACCGATGATTCACACACTGACGAAAGCGTCGCACAGTTTTTCTATCAAATAGCCAAAAATGACGCCGCGCCACGGCGCGAGGCCCTGGCGAAGACGGGCAAGGAATTTGGTCTTTCGACCAATCAAGTCTACAAAATTCTGGAGCGATTCAAGCTTGCTTCCTTGCCTTGACCGACAGAACGGCGATTTGTTACCGTAGCGCCCTCTCAGGAAAATTCATGGCGAAGCAGCGGCGGGCGAGTTCCCGTTCAGTCCGGTCGAAGCCAGTCCCACCCCATTCGGCCCTATCCGCCCGCCCAACGCCTCCTACACCACCGCCCCAGGTCGACACTAGTGGAAATGCCCGGCGGCCGGTCGAGAGAGCCCCCCGCCCCGGGTACATGGAGGCAATTGCCTTGTACGAGCAGGGCGTCGCGGCGATTCAGGCTCACGACTATTCTCGAGGCTCGACGGTTCTCCGGTCGGTTCTCTCCCGCTATCCCGAGGAAAAGGAGCTCCACGAGCGCGTCCGCCTCTATCTCAATGTCTGCGATCGGCACATGACTCCGCGGGCCATTTCGCCGTCGACACCCGAAGAGCGCGTCTTTGCGGCGACGCTCGCGGTCAACCAGGGGAACTACGACGAAGCGCTCGAACATCTGCGGACGGCGAGCAAGGAAGCTCCTGACTACGATCATGCGCTCTACATGCTTGCCTCGGTGCTCGCGTTGCGCGATCAGGTAGAGCAGGCGGTTCCTGTCCTCCTGCGGGCTATCGAGCTCAACCCCGAGAATCGCGCCATGGCACGCCACGACCCCGACCTCGAACCGCTCCGTCAGTACGACAGCATCCGCGTCGCGCTCGAAGCCTCGAGCGCCGCGAAGGTCGAACGCCGCAAGCCCCCTCGACGATCACGGTAATCCATTCATCACCAATCGTTTACCGTCGGCAGAGCGTCAACGGTAAACTGCTAGCGGCGTATGTCTGACCTGCACGTCGTAATCCTTGCCGCCGGCAAGGGCACGCGCATGAAATCGGCGCGGCCGAAGGTGCTCCATCAGGTAGCCGGGCGTTCGATGATCGACTACGCGATCCAGGCAGCACGCTCGCTGTCGCCGAAAACCACGACCGTCATCGTCGGTCATATGAAGGAACAGCTGCAAAGGGGGCTGGCGGCATACTCCGAGCTTTCATTCGTCACACAGGAACCGCAGCTTGGCACCGGCCATGCACTCCTGCAGGCCGCAAACGTTCTCGAGGGCAAAAGCGGCTCGCTGTTGTTGCTCTCCGGCGACGTACCGTTGCTCAGGCACCACACCCTTGGCGATTTGGTGAGAAAACACGACGAATCGGGTGCGGCCGCTACGGTGTTGACGGCCAATATCGACCGCCCCTACGGCTACGGACGAATCGTACGGCTTCGTGGAAAGATCTCGAGGATCGTCGAAGAGCACGACGCCTCGCCGGCGCAACGCAAGATCAAGGAAGTGAACGGCGGTATTTACGCATTCTCGCTGGCGCCGGTGTTCCAGGCGCTGCGCGGGCTCGCGACCGCAAACGCTCAAGGTGAGTACTATCTGACGGACCTCATTTCGACCTATCGCCGGAGAAGGATGGGCGTCGAAACGGTCCTGCTCGAGGACTCCAACGAAATTCGCGGCATCAACAGCCGGTCTGAACTGGCAGAAGCGAGTCGAATCGTGAGACAGAAGAAGAACGAGGAGCTGATGGCCGCAGGCGTCACGATTGAGGATCCCGCCACGACCTACATCGACGAAGGGGTCGTCGTCGGCGCCGACACGGTCATCCATCCGGGCGTGTATCTCGAAGGGAAGACGCACATCGGCCAGGCGTGCGAGATTCACGCCGGCGTGCGCATCATCAATTCCACCCTCGACGATCGCGTGACCGTGCAGAACTTCTGCGTGATAAACGGCAGCCGGCTCGGGGCAGGCGTGACGGTGGGACCATTCGCCCACATACGCCCGGAAAGCGAGCTCCACGAATCGGTGCACATCGGTAACTTTGTCGAGCTGAAGAAGTCGGTCGTGGGCAAAGGAAGCAAAGCGGGACATTTGTCGTACCTGGGAGATGCCCTCGTCGGCGAAGGTGTCAACATCGGAGCGGGTACGATCACGTGCAACTACGACGGCATGCGGAAGCATCAGACCATCATCGAAGATGGCGCATTCGTCGGCAGCGACACCCAGCTCGTTGCGCCGGTCACGGTGGGCAAAGGCGCGTACATCGGAAGCGGAACGACCGTCCGCGAAAGCGTGCCTCCCGGATCGTTGGCTGTCAGCGCCGGAAAGCAAAGGAACATCGAGAATTGGGCCGATAAAAAGAAGGTTAAAAGATAGACATATGTGCGGAATTATTGGCTACCTCGGATCCAAAGAAGTCGTCCCAATCCTCCTCGACGGCCTCCGCCGGCTCGAATACCGTGGCTATGATTCGGCCGGCGTCGCCGTAGTAGGCAACGGCGAGATCGAGCGCCGGCGAAGTGCCGGTAAGCTGGTCAATCTCGAACGAGCCATCGAGACGCAGCCGCTGAAGGGCGCTTACGGCGTGGGCCACACACGATGGGCGACCCACGGCCGCCCGACCGAAGAGAACGCGCACCCGCACCAGGACTGCTCGGGAAAGATAGTCGTCGTTCACAACGGCATCATCGAAAACTATCTCGATCTCAAGCACCAGTTGCAGAAGCTCGGCCATGCGTTTGTCACCGAGACCGACTCGGAGGTCATCGCCCACCTGATCGAGCACGAAATGGGGGCGGGACGCCAGCGCACTCTGGAGGGTGCCGCGCGGCGGGCGCTGCTGCAGATGCGCGGGCTGTTCGCCTTCGTCGCGATCTCGACCGACGACCCGGACAAGATCATCGCGGTCCGGAACGGTCCGCCGATTGTCGTCGGGCTCGGAGACGACGAGTTTTTCGTTGCGTCCGATACGCCGGCCATCCTGAGCCACACACGCGATGTCGTTTTCCTCGGCGACGAGGAAATGGCGGTCGTCACACGAAGAGGCGTGGAGTTCACGAACTTCGCCGGTACGCCCGTTTCGAAGGTGACGCAACGCGTGCTTTGGGATCCGATCATGGCGGAGAAATCCGGCTACCGCCATTTCATGCTCAAGGAGATCTTCGAGCAGCCTCGTGCCGCCGAAGACACCCTGCTGGGGCGCGTTTCGCTCGAGACCGGGCGGGTGTTCCTTGAAGAGATCGCGATTAGCGCGGACGACCTCCGAGCCGTCACCAAGGTTGTGCTGATCGCGTGCGGGACATCCTGGCACGCTGCTCTGGTCGGTAAATTCCTCCTCGAACGGTTCGCCGGGCTGCCCGTCGAAGTGGACTACGGTTCCGAGTATCGCTATCGGGACTTCATCGTCGACCAACACACGCTGATTGTCATCATCACGCAATCGGGTGAGACCGCCGATACGCTGGCAGCGCTCCGCGAGGCGCGCAAGAAGGGCGCCCGCAGTCTCGCGATCTGCAACGTCGTCGGCAGCATGGCCACGCGTGAAGCCGAGGGAACGGTCTATACGCACGCCGGCCCGGAAATCGGTGTCGCGTCGACCAAGGCGTTTACGTCTCAGCTCGTCGCCCTCAACCTGCTGGCCTTGTTTCTGGGCCAGGTCAGAGAGTCGCTCGGCGAGGCCGATGCGCGCGCTCATATCCAGGCGCTCCTCCAGCTGCCCAAGCAACTGGAACAGGCGCTCAAGGCATCCGCCGCCGTGGAAGAGGTGGCCGCCCGATTCTCAGGAAGGAGCGATTTCCTGTACCTCGGGCGCGGCATCAACTATCCCATCGCGCTCGAGGGTGCGTTGAAGCTGAAGGAGATTTCCTACATCCACGCCGAAGGCTACCCCGCAGGAGAGATGAAGCACGGGCCAATCGCGCTGATCGACAGCAACATGCCGGTCGTGAGCATTGCACCAAATGATCACCTCTTCGAGAAGATGCTTGGCAATATTCAAGAGGTCAAGGCCCGCGGCGGCTCGGTGATCGCCGTGACGACTGCGGGACACGACACACTGAAATCGGTTCTCGATCCCGCACATGACGCGATGATTGCCCTTCCGCGCGTCCCCGACATGCTCTCGCCGATCGCGATGGTACTGCCGTTGCAGCTGCTTGCGTATCACGTCGCGGTTCGCCGCGGCTGCGATGTCGACCAGCCGCGCAATCTCGCGAAGTCAGTGACGGTAGAATAGGCATTCGGATTGGAAGATTGGCGGATTGGTAGATTGGCGGATTAACAAGAACGGTCCGTAATCTACCAATCTGCCCAATCTACCAATCTGCCAATTCATGGACCCACTCACAGGCCTGAATCCCGAACAACGCGACGCCGTCCTGCACATTGACGGGCCGCTGCTGATCCTCGCCGGCGCCGGATCCGGCAAGACTCGCGTCATCGCTCAGCGGATCGCGTACCTGTTGTCGGAGGGGTACGCGCAGCACGACGAGATTCTCGCCGTCACCTTCACCAACAAGGCCGCGGAAGAAATGCGCTCGCGCGTCGAAACGCTGGTCGGGACGTCGCTGGCCGGCTCCTGGATTTCGACGTTTCACGCGCTCTGCGCACGCCTGCTGCGTCGCGAAGCGACCGCTATCGGCCTGCCGCGCGATTTCGTCATCTATGATTCCTCCGATCAGATTGCTCTCGTCAAGCAGGTGCTCAAAGACCTGCAGATCGACGACAGCGCCCTGCCGCCGCGAATGGCGCTGGCGAAAATCAGCCACGCAAAGAACACGATGGCCGGACCCGATTTCTTCAAGGCGACGGGTTGGAGCCATCGAGGTGAGCAGCTCGCAAAGGTCTATGAGAAGTACACACAAGCCTTGAAAGACAACGGCGCGCTCGATTTCGACGACCTGCTGCTCAAAGCCGTCGAGTTGCTCGATCAGCGTGGCGCACGTTCGCGAGAAGTACGCCGAGCGGTTCCGGTTCGTGATGGTCGACGAATATCAGGACACCAACCGGCCGCAATATCATCTGATTCAGCGGCTTTCCGAGCGGCACCGGAACCTTGCGGTTGTCGGGGATCCCGATCAGTCCATCTATCGCTGGCGCGGCGCCGACCTCCGCAACATCCTCGACTTCGAGCACGATTTTCCAGAAGCCAGGATCGTCAAGCTCGAGCGCAATTACCGCTCGACGCAGATCATCCTGGATGCCGCCACCGCAGTGATCGGCCAGAATCGAAATCGCAAAGAGAAGCGTCTCTGGACCGAGCGTAAGGGCGGCGATCCCATCAGATATTTTCGCGGCTCCGACGAGCTCGAAGAAGCCGACTTCATCACGCGCACGGCTCATTCTGGAATTACATCCGCGCCAGACTGCACCGTCGCGGTGCTCTACCGCACAAACGCCCAGTCACGTGTCATCGAGGATTCGCTCATGCGCGCCGGGCTCTCGTACCGAATCGTCGGAGGCGTGCGCTTCTACGAACGCAAGGAAATCAAGGATTCGCTGGCGTATCTGAAGCTCCTGATCAATCCGCACGACGATGTCAGCCTGCGCCGCGTGGTGAACGTGCCGGCGAGAGGGATCGGTAAAGGGGTCATGGAGGCGATCGACCGCGTCGCTGCCGAAGAAGCACCGCCGTTGCTCCTGGCCAGCGGCATCGCCGTTCCGGCACCGAACTCGTTGTGGACGAAGCTCACTCGTGCTGTCGACGAACGTCTTGTTCCGCCGCGGGCGCTGGCTTCGCTGCGCGCATTCCACGACCTCATCGCCAACCTGTCGGAGGTCGCACGCCGTGAGCCGTTGTCAATCACTCTCGGGAAGGTCCTCGATCAAACCGGATATCTACAGGACCTTCGCGAAGATCGGAGCGAGGAATCGGAGGGCCGAATCGAAAACCTGATGGAGCTCGTGTCCGCGTCGCGCGAGTACGAGGGCCGCGAACCCGAGGCGTCGCTCGGCGGATTTACAGACAAGCTCTCGCTGCTTTCGGAAGTCGACGAGGGAGAGGGCAGCCTTGACGCGCGTATCTGGCTCATGACGCTGCATGCCGCCAAAGGGCTCGAGTTTCCGACCGTGATCATGAGTGGTCTCGAAGAAGGGGTGTTTCCGCACTCGCGCGCGTTCGAGGAAGAGGACGAGATGGCGGAAGAACGACGTCTCTGCTACGTCGGCATGACGCGCGCCCGCAGCCACCTCGTGCTCACCGGAGCCGCGCGGCGGCGCGTCTTCGGAGAGTATCAGGCGATGCAGCCCTCCAGGTTCATGGACGAAGTGCCGCCGCAACTGGTCGAACGAATCGAGCCCGCCTTTCCGACGGCCAGCTATCAAAGTTCCTTCGGAGGGAGCTTCGCGGGTTCGAACTCGTACGGTCGAACTCAGTCCAGGTACGGTCCACACCGCGGACGCACACGAGAGGAACCCGAATACTCATACGAGGACGAGGACCAGACTCCCCTTCTCGGATTGCGTCTCGGGGTCAAGGTTCGTCATCCGCAGTTTGGTGTCGGAACCATTCTCAGCGTCGAAGAGCTGGCCGACGACGTGAAGCTGGTCGTACGGTTCAATGTGGGGCCGAAAACGCTCCGAGCTAAGTACGCGAAACTCGAGATGGTGTAGCTCGGAAACGCTACGCCTGCTTTATCGAAGTAATGATCCACTTTCCGTTTCGCTCGCCGCTCGCTCCCTTCACCACGGCGCGCTGGGCGGTGACGACCATGTTCTTCTGACTGGTTGCCCCGTCCGGCCCTCGAACCGTTGCGGTGACGGAAATGTCCTTCGACACGAGATTGCCGTCCATTTCAGCGACAGGAGGAGGATCACCGCCGGGAGAAGACAGGCTGAGCTCGGCAATCGGGCGCGCGTCGGCAAGCGCGTTTCTGGCGGCCGACAGCTTCTTGGCCTCGGCGCTGGTGTCCGCCTGCCATTTCTCCCATTCGGCCTGGATCTGGCCGTCCTTGCCTGTGAGCTTCTTACCAGCGCCTTGCGCCTTCAGCACGCGATCGATCGCTTCGACGTTCGCGTCCTGATAGGTCTTTTTCCGTTCAGTGAATTCCTTGTTCGCGGCCTCCGCTTCGGTCAGTGCCTTCGAGAGCGCGATGACCTGCAGCGGCTCGGAGCGCTCGGGTGTGACAGTGGTGACGTCGAAGTCGGTCACCGTCCCCTCTGTTTTGGGGTCGAAGCTCACGACGGCGAAGTTTGCGAGCGTCTGATTGTCGCGAAGACTCGACGCGCGGAAATACTGCCGCACCAGATTCTGCTCCTGAGCGTACTGCGAAGAACACGCGCTCAGAGCGGCGACCGCCACGATCATGGGCGCCAGTAGGTACACGCTAGCCTTCGGCCGCAACATACAGCCCTCCTCTTGTCGTAGTGTCCAGTTTCAGCCGGACCGTGCCGTTCAATTCACTGCTTCGGGGCCGTTCTCGTCTTCCTTTTCCGCCAGCCGGGCAAGAGCGACCACCCGGTCGTCGGGATCCATCTCTATGAGCCGAACACCCTGTGTTGCCCGTCCGATGCTTCGGATATCGCGCGCCACGGTTCGCAGGATTTTGCCTTGCTGCGTGATGAGCATGAACTCATCCTCATCGTGCACCGAGGCCATTCCAACGACTCGGCCGTTCCGTTCGGTTGTTTGGATGTTAATAATACCCACACCGCCCCTCGACTGCACCCGATATTCGTCGAGCTCGGTCCGCTTGCCGTAACCGTTCTCGGTGACCGTCAGCAGCGTGCTCCCGGGGCGCACGATTTCCATGGCGACGACCTGGTCGCCCTCCCGCAGGCTGATCCCTTTCACGCCGTAGGCGGTCCGGCCCATGGCCCGCACGTCGCTCTCCGGGAAGCGAATCGCCAGCCCGTCTCTCGTGCCGATGAAGATTTCTCCGGTCCCGTCGGTTATCTGCGCCGCGATGAGGCGATCGGCCTCCTCGACGCCCATCGCGATGATGCCTCCCGCCCGCGGGTTGCTGAAGGCCGACAGCTCCGTTTTCTTCACCACGCCGCTCTCGGTGCCCATGAAGATGAACTTGCCCTCTTCGAATTCCTTGACCGTCTGGAGCGCGGCGATCTTCTCGTCGGCCGCCATCGACACCAGGTTGGCGATCGCCTTTCCTTTGCCCCCCGGGCCCACATCGGGAATTTCGTGCACCTTGAGCCAGTACACGCGCCCCCGGTCGGAGAAGATCATCATGAAGGCGTGCGTCGAGGCGACAAACAGGTGGCTCACGAAATCCTCGTCGCGCGTGCGCATGCCGATCCGGCCCTTGCCGCCGCGCCGCTGATTCCGGTAGCTGGTGATGGGCGTCCGCTTGATGTATCCGGTATTGCTCACCGTGATCGCCATGTCTTCTTCGGCGATCAGATCCTCGATGCTCAGTTCGCCGCTTTCCTCGATGATCTCGGTGCGGCGATCGTCTCCGTACTTCCGCTGCACGTCCTTCAGCTCGTCGACGATGATTTGCATCAGCAGCTTCTCGCTGCCGAGAATCGCCCGCAGCCGCTCGATGGTCTTCAACAGCTCCGCCATCTCGTCGAGAATCTTCTGTCGCTCCAGGCCGGTCAGCCGCTGCAGCTGCATGTCGAGAATCGCCTGGGCCTGAATCTGACTGAGCGAGAACTGCGTGATGAGGCCCTCGCGCGCTTCGGGAACGGTCTTCGATCCGCGGATGAGCTTGATGACCGCATCCAGATGGTCGAGCGCGATCTTGAGCCCTTCGAGAATGTGATAGCGGGCTTCGGCCTTGCGAAGGTCGAACTGCGTCCGCCTGATCACGACTTCACGGCGGAAGTCGACGAAGCTGTCGACCAGCTCCGGGAGGTCCAGCACCTTCGGCCGGCCGCCGACGATCGCCAGCATGATGACGCCGAAGCTCTGCTGCAGCGCTGTGTGCTTGTAGAGGTTGTTCAGGATGACTTCCGGAACTTCGCCGCGCTTGAGCTCGATGACGATGCGCATGCCCTCGCGATCGGATTCATCGCGAAGATCGGAAATGCCTTCGATGACCTTGTCGCCCACCAGGTCCGCGATCCTCTTGATCAACGTCGCCTTGTTGACCTGGTATGGAATTTCGGTGACGACAATCGACTGCTTGTCGCCTTTCTTCAGCTGCTCGATCGCCGCGCGGGCGCGCATCAGGATCGCGCCGCGGCCCGTGCGGTACGCCGCCTGGATCCCGGCGCGCCCGACGACGAGCGCGCCAGTCGGAAAGTCCGGCCCCTTCACATGTTCCATCAGGCCGCGAAGCTTTTCACTCTTCGGGAGCTTCGTGCCGCTTTCCTGCTCCGTCTCGATCGCCCAAATCACGCCGTCGATGACCTCGCGCAGGTTGTGCGGCGGAATGTTGGTGGCCATGCCCACGGCGATGCCGGCCGAGCCGTTCACCAGGAGATTGGGGATGTGCGCCGGGAGGACGGTGGGCTCTTCGGTCGTCTCGTCGTAGTTCGGCGCGAAGTCGACGGTCTCCTTGTCGAGATCCGCCATGATGTCGTCGGCCAGCGCCTGCAGCCTGGCTTCGGTGTATCGCATCGCGGCAGGCGGATCGCCGTCGATCGAGCCGAAGTTTCCCTGCCCGTCGATGACCGGGTAGCGCATGTTGAAGTCCTGCGCCAGGCGGACGAGTGTGTCGTAGATGGACGCGTCGCCGTGAGGGTGATAGTTCCCCATCACCTCGCCGACGATCTTGGCGCATTTGCGGTACCCGCGGTTGGCCGCGAGCCCCATCATCTTCATGCCGTACAGCACGCGTCGATGCGCCGGTTTCAATCCGTCGCGAACGTCGGGGAGCGCTCGTCCAATGATTACGCTCATGGCGTAATCCATGTACGACCGCTTCATTTCATCTTCGATGTTGACCGGGATTTTTTGTGAACCGTCGCTCATTGTTCTTTCCGGGTCTCAACGCAGAGACGCAACGGCGCGTCCCGGCGTTGGACATGGGGATGTCAGATGTCCAGATTTCTCACGTCGAGCGCGTTGTCCTCGATGAACTTCCGGCGCGGCTCGACCTGATCGCCCATCAGCGTGGTGAACATCTGATCGGCTTCGGTGTGATCCTCGGCGCGCACCTGCAGAAGCGTGCGCCCTTCGGGGTTCATCGTCGTCGCCCACAACTGATCGGGGTTCATCTCTCCGAGGCCCTTGTAGCGATTGATGGCGACGCCCTTCTTGCCGGCGTTGATGAAGTACTCCAGCAGTTCCTCGAGCGAGTGAATCGTCACGTTTGGTTCCGGTTTCGCCCGGCCGGCGGCTGACGCAGCGTGCGCGGTTCCTGGTTCCGATTCCTGTTCCGGTTCACGGTTCCATGACCGCGCTCGTGGAGACGACCGTCATCGGCGGCTTGATGTCGCGAATCTCCCGGTAGCTGTGCAACAGCGTCCGGTAGTCGGGCGCTGTCACGAAATCCAGCGAAATGGCGTGGTGGCGCGGGTATCCGTTGGATCGATCTTCGATGGCCAGGCTGAACGACTTGTTTTCCTCGTCCGGTTGCACGGTGACGATCGATGTGGCGGTCGTCAGGCGCTCTGCCAGCGCGTTGAGACGCTCCTCGCTGTCGAAGAACGATTTGTCGTGCGCGTCGGCCTCGAGCAGCGCTTCGATCGCCTTTCGCACTGGTCCGCGACGCTCGACGAGCCGCAGGTACTTGCGATAGGTCATCAGACGATGCAGCAATTGCTCGAGCGCGCCGCCCGCAATCTCGCGCCCGTTCATCTTGACGGTGCGCGACTCCGCGGCGCGGTGAATCAGGAACGTCTCGAGCTCGCGCTCGTCCTTGATGTAGGTCTCGCCCTTTCCCCGCTTGGCGCGGAACAGCGGTGGCTGCGCGATGTACACGTAGCCGTGATTGATCAGCTCCGGCATCTGCCTGTAGAAGAACGTCAGCAGCAGTGTACGAATGTGCGAGCCGTCCACGTCGGCGTCGGTCATGATGATGATCCGGTGGTACCGCACCTTCGAAATGTCGAAATCTTCCTGGCCGATGCCGCAGCCGAGGGCGGCAATCATGGTCTTGATCTCGTCGCTGCCGAGCATCTTGTCGAACCGGGCCTTCTCGACGTTCAGGATCTTTCCCTTGATCGGAAGAATTGCCTGAAAACGGCGATCGCGTCCCTGCTTGGCCGACCCGCCGGCTGACTCGCCCTCGACGATGTACAGCTCGCTGTTCGACGGATCGCGTTCCTGGCAGTCCGCCAGCTTGCCCGGCAGCCCGCCGCCTTCGAGCGCTCCCTTGCGGCGCACCAGATCGCGGGCCTTTCGCGCCGCCTCGCGCGCGCGGGCGGCATCGATGGTCTTGGCGAGAATCCGCTTGGCAATCGTCGGGTTCTCCTCGAGGAACGAACCCAGCTTGTCGTTGACGATCGCCTCGACGATACCCTTGACCTCCGTGTTGCCGAGCTTGGTCTTCGTCTGTCCTTCGAACTGAGGGCGCGGGATCTTGATGCTGATGACGGCCGTCAGTCCTTCCCGGATGTCGTCACCGCCGATGCTCTCTTTCAGGTCCTTCGCGAGGTTGTTCTTGCCCGCGTAGAAGTTGATCGTGCGGGTGAGCGCCGAGCGGAACCCCGAGAGATGCGGTCCCCCCTTCGTGCGTGTTGATGTTGTTCGCAAAGGTGTAAATGGCTTCCGAGTAGCCGTCGTTCCACTGCAGCGCGATCTCGGCGTCGATGCCATCGCGCTCCCCCTTCATGTAAATCGGCTTCTCGTTGACAGCGGTCTTGTTCTTGTTGAGATGCTTGACGAAGGAAATGATGCCGCCGTCGGTACTGGAACTTGTGGCTCTTGGTCTCCCGCTCGTCGTCCAGGGTAATCAGGACGCCCGCATTCAGGAACGCCAGCTCCCGCAGCCGCTGCGCGAGCGTGTCGAAGCTGAACTCGACGGTCTCAAAAATCTCCGGGTCAGGACTGAATGTGATCCTCGTGCCGCGCTTCCTGGTCGTGCCTGTGATTTCGAGGTCGGCTCGGGGCTTGCCGCGTTCGTACTTCTGCTTGTACACCTGGCCGTTGCGCCAGATTTCCAGGTCGAGCTCCTGGGACAGCGCGTTGACGACCGAGACACCGACGCCGTGCAGACCACCGGAGACTTTATAGCTGTCGTTGTCGAACTTGCCCCCGGCATGCAGCATCGTCAGCACGACTTCGGCCGCCGACCGTCCGCTGGCGTGCTGATCGGTGGGGATGCCGCGCCCGTTGTCGACGACGGTGATTGAGCCATCGATGTGAATGGTGACGTTGACCTGGTCGCAGAAGCCGGCCAGCGCTTCGTCGATTGAGTTGTCGACCACTTCGTAGACGAGGTGGTGCAATCCGGACGGCCCTGTCGACCCGATGTACATGGCCGGCCGCTTCCGCACGGCCTCGAGGCCTTCGAGAACCTTGATCTTGTCCGCGCCGTAGTCGCCGGCGTCGACAAGATCGCGATCGATTTCCACGCCTTGATTGGTATCTGTCATTTTGGTTTCGGGCAGGCCATCTGTCCAGCGCAGCCGCATCACACTCTCATCGGCATGATCACGTACGTGTAGTCGTAACCCTCGGTGCCGATGGGCTTCATTACCGCCTGGCTGACTTCGTCTTTCACCTCGAGGACAACGGTGTCGGTGTCAACCGCTCCAAGAAAATCCATGACATATTGGGCGTTGAAGCAAATCTGCATGCTGGTGTCGGCGTAATCGACCGGCAATGTTTCCTTCGCCTCACCGAACTCCGGGCTGCTCGAAGTGACTTCCACCTTGCCCTTGTCCAGCTGAAACTTGACCGCTCGAGACCGCTCGTTCGACAGCAACGCCACCCGGCGGACCGCGTTTGTGAGCCGTTCCCGCTCGAATTCGATGCGCTTGTTGTTGCCCTTCGGAATGACGCGCTCGAAGGCCGGAAACTGGCCGTCGATCATTCGCGAAATCAACATGCGGCCGCCGATATCGAAAAACAGGTGATTCTCGCCCCGCTCGTAGCGGATATCCCCCTCGCCCTCGGTCAGGAGCTTGCCGAGCTCCCACAAGGTCTTGCGGGGCAGGATTGCCCGGACATCTTCTCCGTCTTTCGACGGCTTCGATCCGCCGCCCTTGCGATCGACATTCACCAGTGCGAGTCGATGACCGTCGGTCGCCACCAGACTCATCGACGTCGTCGCAAGAATGAAAAGCGCGCCGTTCAGAAAGTAGCGCGTGTCCTCTCCCGTAATGGCGAACTGCGTCTTTGCGACCATTTCGCGGACCGCAGATCGCGGCAACGTCGCGTTCACAGATCCACTCGCTTCAGGCACAGCCGGAAAATCCTCTTTGGGCAACGTCTGCATCCGCGAATCAAAGCGATCTGCAGCGACCTTGACGCCGTTCTTGTCTTCGGCAATCCGGACGTCGGTCTCCGGCAGCGCTTTCACAATCTCATAAAGTTTTTTCGCCGGCAGGGTCAGCGTCCCGCTTTTCTCGACGGCAGCGTCGCACCGGCTGCGAAGCCCTACTTCGAGGTCGGTCGCCAGCATTCTGATCTCATTCTCTCTGGCTTCCATCAGGACGTTCGCGAGGATTGGAATCGTGTTCTTCCGTTCAACGATGCCCTGAAAAAGTTGCAGTTCTCGGAGTAGGTCGTTTTTCTTAACGACTAGATCCATGGCTGACTGACCTCGATAAATTGCACGTGTGCGGGGGCACCCGAGCCCGGTGATCTCTTATTTAGAGAGGGGAAAAAAGAGATAAAGAATTATACAAGAAAAGAGTGCTGTTGAAAAGCTAATAAAAGCCTACAAGTGCTTTTATTACAAACACTTAAACTGTGGGTTTTCCTGTGGATAGACCCTCGTACCGAGGGCCCTCCACCGGCGAGGCTTTTGACCTAAAACCTGGCCCTCCACGGGCCTGTTGGTGAGGTCTCGGCGGCGCTTGTGGAAAACCTGGTTTCTCACCGGAAACTCTGCAGAAAGCTGTTGAGAAGGGTGTTGAACTGGGCGTCCTGCTTACGGAGCGCTTCGACCTTCCGAATCGAGTGAATGACGGTCGAATGGTGCTTCCCTCCGAAGCTCCGGCCGATTTCCGGAAGGGAGGCGTGCGTGAGGCTCTTGCACAAATACATGGCAACCTGGCGGGGCATGGCGATCGACTTGGAGTTGTTCCGCGACTTCAAATCGGCGAGTTTCAGCTGGTAGTAATCGGAAACGAACTTCTGAATGTGGTCGATCGTTACAGCCTTCTCTTCATGCTCCTTGATGTTTCGCAACACCTCTTGCGCAAGTTCCGTAGAAAGCTCCCGGCCCGTCAGCGAGGCGTAGGCAATCAACCGGATTAAGGATCCCTCGAGCTCGCGGATGTTGGACTTGATGCGACCAGCGATGTAAATCGCGACCGAATCGGGCAGGGGGACCGCTTCTGCTTCTGCTTTTTTCTTGAGAATCGCGACCTTCGTTTCCAGGTCGGGGGATTGAATATCGGCGATCAATCCCCATTCGAATCGCGAACGCAGTCGCTCTTCGAGCTGCTCGATCTCGTGCGGCGGGCAGTCACTGCTCAGCACGATCTGCTTCTGTGAGTCATACAGTGCGTTGAACGTGTGGAAGAACTCGTTCTGGGTGCCTTCCTTCCCGGCCAGGAACTGCACATCGTCCACCAAAAGCACATCGACGCTCCGGTAGCGCTCACGGAAATCGATCAGACGGTCGTACCGCACCGCGTTGATCATTTCGTTCATGAAACGTTCCGACGAGATGTAGGTGAGCACGAGAGTGCGATCGTGGTGAAGCACGTAATGACCGATGGCGTGCATCAAGTGTGTCTTGCCGAGACCCACACCGCCGTAAATGAAGAGCGGATTGTAGGACCGCGATGGCGCTTCGGCGACTGCTCTGCACGCGGCATGAGCGAACTGGTTCGAGGACCCGACGATGAACGAGTCAAATGTGTAGCGGGGATTCAGACCAGCGCCTGGCGGATCTGTGGTCGGATGAAGCACTTCGGCTACGACAGATGCTTCGTCGATATGTGGCGTGGCTGGTGCGGGCACCGGGGACTCGGCTTCTACCGACCCGCTCGCCACGAAGTTGACCAGCGCATCGGCCCGCTGAACCTCGTTGAGCGCTTCGGCGATGACGCCGGAATAATGCTTGGTTATCCAATGTTTAAAAAGGGCATTCGGCACCCGGACGGTGACTCGCCGCCCGTCGTCTGCGACAAACGCGGTGGGCTTGAACCACGTATAGAAGCTGTGTCGATTAACCTTGGCTTGAACCCGCGACAGGATCTCGTCCCAGATGTTGGTAGCAATCATGGCCAATGTGCTCGAGCCTGTGCCTTACCGCGAAGGCGTCCATTCGGGTCGAGGAGCCGGACGTATGGCCTGGAAATTGGCCGAAAATCGGCCCTGGAGGGCTTTCGCGTGAAAAATGTGACCATAAAAAGCGCACATTTTGCGATCCGTACGCCGAACAGCGCCATTTTCCACAGGTTTTTGCACAGGTGTGGAAAACTCTGGGGGGAGACCAAATTCCATGACGATCGCCCGAGCCCGCGACTGTAGCACACGCTGACCGTTCGTTGACAGGCTGGCACGCGGCCCATTAGGATTGTAGGTTCTCGCTTTGCATTTTTCTTCAAGTTTCCTGAGGAATTTCGATGAAACGCACCTTTCAGCCCAACCGCCGCCGTCGCCGCCGTACGCATGGATTTCTGGTCCGGATGCAGACGAAGAATGGCCGTATCGTGCTCAAGCGCCGTAGGGCAAAAGGACGCAAGCGCCTGACCGTTTCGTCACCGCAGTGAAATTGCGCCGAAGGGCGGAGTTCACGAAGGTCTACGATCGAGGCATCTCGTTTTCGCGGCCGCTTCATGACCTGCGTCGCCCTGCCAAACGCGGTCGGCTCGCCGCGACTCGGCATCGCCGCCACCCAGAAAATAGGAAATGCGGTCGCGCGAAACCGGGCGAAGCGGCTGGTGCGGGAGTTGTTCAGAGCCCATAAACCATTGAGTAGCATAGACATCGTTGTTATCCCTCGCCGCGAGATTCTCGAGGCGCCCTGGCTCAACCTTGAAGCCGACTACCGTGCCGCACTCAAGCGCCTGGAAAAGCTGGACGGATAGCTTGCCGCCCCCTTTCTCCGTCCGCGTGGCGCTCGCGATGATCCGCGGCTACCAACTCCTTATCCGCCCGTTGCTTGCAGGGTCGTGCCGCTATTTACCGACCTGCTCGGAGTATGCCGCCCAGTCGGTCGCCACCTATGGCGCGCTTCGAGGCGGGTGGATGGGCCTTAAGCGGGTCCTGCGCTGTCATCCTCTTGGTGGCTCCGGTCTCGACCCGGTCCCTTAACTCATGGAACGCCGTCTTCTCCTCGCAATAGTCCTGACCTTCATCGTCCTCACCGTGTACCAGTGGATGGTGCCGGTGCCTCCTGCTACCACCAGCTCAGGCGCCTGCGGCCGGGGAAACCAGGAGACCAAACCCGCCGGCGGTCGCGCCGCCAAAGGCTGAAGCCACCGTTGTTCCCCCTGCGTCAATCGCGTCAGTTGAAGCCATTCAAGCGGACACGATCGAGCGGACGATTACCGTAGACAACGGCCTCGTGCGCGCCGTGTTCTCCAATCGCGGCGCGACGCTCTCGGCGTGGGAGTTGAGCGGGTATCAAGGTCCCGATGGACGACCGGTGGATCTCGTGCCGCACGACGTTCCCGCGAATCAGCCGAAGCCGTTCTCGCTGAAGCTCGAAGACGCCGAGAAGACGACGCGCGCGAACACGGCGTTGTTTACCGTGGCCGTCGAGCGGGTCGAGGGAGAGATTCCCCCGCGCGTTGATGCGCGTACATCGCCCGTGACGCTGTCGTTTGAATATCAGGATGCGGCCGGCCTGCACGTGCAGAAAGAATTTCGTCTCGAGCCCAACTCGTACGTCGTGACGGTCTCGGCGAACGTCACCGATGCTGGCCGCGCCGTCAACCCGACGATTCAGTGGGGACCGGGACTTGGCGATGTGCTGGCGCTCGGCGGCGGCAGCGCGTTCATGCCGGTGCGCAAGTCGGAGGCAATTTTTTCGGTCGAGGGGACGTCGAACGCATTGCGGCAGCCAATCTGGTCGAGACGCCGAGGTATCGAGGCACCTACGAATTTGCAGGGGTCGACACGCACTACTTCATTTCGGCCGCCGTCAAACCCGGCAGCGCCGAGCTCGAGTTCTACCCGCTTTCAATCCCAGCCGAAGGATCCCAACCTGCCGGTTTCGCGCGACTATGTCGGCTACAACATCCGATTCCAGTCGTCGCCCGGCGACGACGCGCGCGCGCGGTTTTTTGTCGGACCGAAGCATTTTGAGTCCCTGCGGCGAGCCGACCCCGATCTCGTTCGGGCTATCTGGTTCGGCATGTTTGCTTTTCTCAGCGTGCCCCTGCTCTCGGCGCTGAACTGGGTGAACGCTTTCGTGGGCAACTACGGCTGGTCGATCATCGTTCTGACGGTCATCATCAACGCCGCCATGTTCCCGCTCCGGCACAAGAGCAACGTGTCGATGCGGAAGATGCAGGCGATTCAGCCGCAGGTGAAGGCGATCCAGGATCGCTACGCGAAGCTCAAGATGAGCGATCCGGCGCGGCAGAAGATGAATACTGAGATGATGGAGCTCTACCGCCAGAAAGGGGTCAATCCCGGCGAGCGGCTGCGTGCCGATGCTGCTGACCTTCCCCGTGCTGCTGGCGTTCTACAGCCTGCTGTCGGAGGCCATCGAACTTCGCGGCGCCCCGTTCATCTGGTGGATCAAGGACCTCGCAGCCGCCGACCCGTATTACGTGACGCCGATCCTGATGGGCGCTTCGCAGGTGCTGCAGCAGAAGATGATGCCGATGACCGGCGTCGATCCCGTGCAGCAGAAGATGATGCTGTTCATGCCGATCATCTTCACGTTCCTCTTTCTGACCTCGCCGGCGGGCCTTGCGCTCTACTGGTTTGCGAGCAACGTGCTCGTCATCGCGCAGCAGGTCTTGACGAATAAACTGATCGGATCGCCGGTGCCGGTGAAAGTGGAAAGCAAGAAGGGGAAAGCAGAAAGTGAAAAGTAGAAAGTAGGGCGGACTCAGTCGACGCGGAGCAGATATGAACGCGACTCAACAAGTCGATCGACTTCGTCACGAAGGTCGTCAAGGACATGGGGCTGGCACTCGAGGCGCGTGTCGAGACCAGCCAGGACGGCACGCGCATCAATCTCGAGGGCGAGGGCGCCGAGACGCTGCTCGCGAGGCGTGGCGAGGGGCTGCAGGCCCTTGCAACACATCGTCGACAGCGCCTTTCGCCGTCAGCTCGGCGATGAGCGGCTGCTGATCGATTGCATGGGGTATCGGCGGGGCAAGGACAACGAGCTCCGGCAAATGGCGAAGTTCCTCGCCGAGAAAGCGAAGACGAGCGGCGTCGAACAGAACATCGGACCGCTCAATGCGTACGAGCGTCGCCTTGTCCATCTCGCCGTTGCGGAAATTCCGGGCGCGACCTCCGAAAGCATTGGCGACGCGGCGGTAAAGGTGGTCACGATCAGCGCCACTAAATAATGATGTCTAGTCACTAATCCCCAATCCCTAATCCCTGTGTCACATGTTCTCCACCGAAGACACCATCGTCGCCATCGCAACTCCTCCTGGACGTGGCGGGCTCGGTGTCGTGCGGCTGAGCGGCCCGGCGGCCGGTCGAGATCGCGCAAGCGCTGCTCGACCTCGACACGCCCCTTCAACCGCGGCACGCCACGTTCGCGCGCACCCGGGGCGATCAGGTCGTGGCCACGTGGTTTGTCGCGCCGCATTCGTACACGGGCGAGATGTCGTCGAGATCAGCGCGCACGGCAGCCCGGTCGTCCTGCGGCAGATTGTCGAGATGGCCATGCAGAACGGCGCACGACTTGCCGAACCCGGCGAGTTCACCTTTCGCGCGTTCCTGAACCGCAGGATCGATCTCGTGCAGGCCGAGGCGGTCGCCGATCTCATCGACGCCGTTACGCCGCTTCAGGCACGAGCGGCATTCGATCAACTCGAAGGCACGTTGACGGAGCGCATCGGCGCGATCGATGGCGAATTGTTCGATCTGATGGCGCGACTCGAGGCGTCGCTCGATTTTCCCGACGAGGGCTATCACTTCGTTGAGGCCGGCGAAGCCGGCGACGCACTGCGATCGATTGAAAGCCACGTCGCCGGCCTTCTCTGCGAAGCGAAGCGCGGGCGACTGATTCGCGAGGGCGCGCGCGCCGCTATCGTCGGAAAACCGAACGTCGGCAAATCGAGTCTGTTCAATGCGCTGCTCCGCGCCGGGCGATCGATTGTCACCCCGATTCCAGGGACGACGAGAGATCTGGTCACCGACACGGCCGAGATCGAGGGCCTCCGGCTTGAGTTGATCGACACTGCTGGCGTCCGAGAAACGCAGGATGAGGTCGAGGCTGAAGGCGTCGATCGCGCGCGCCGCGCCTGGACGACAGCTGATGTTGTGGTGGTGGTGCTCGACCTTTCACGGCCGCTCGACAGCGACGATTTCGAGTTGCTGAGCGACACGTCGAGCCGCACGGCGCGTCGTCGTTGCGAACAAGGTTGATTTGCCCCCGGTGTGGTCACGGGGCGCTGTCCAGTGTGCACTGTGGAAGTTTCTTCGAAGACCGGCGACGGATTGGATCGATCTGCAACGTGAGATGCGCGCTGGTGCTCGAAGGTTCGAACCCGTCGATTCAGCGCGATTCGGCCGTCGGTCACCAACGTGCGGCACATGGCGCTGCTCGAGCGCGCCCGGGAATCGCTGCGCCGCGCCCTCGAATCGGTCGAAAATCCGGCGGGCCCTGTCGCCGAGGAATTTGTGCTCACGGATCTGCAGGACGCGCGGGCGGCGCTGGAAGAAGTCACCGGCAAGCGGACGCCGGAAGATGTACTTCGGCACATCTTCTCGCGGTTTTGCATTGGAAAATGATCTCCATGTAAACGCAGAGACGCAAAGACGCAGAGAGTTCTTTTCGAAAACGCAAAGATCTCGGCGACTTGCGCCTTTGCGTTGAACATAGCGAAGCAGATGGCTGAGAGATTCGACGTGATCGTGATCGGTGCCGGGCATGCGGGCTGCGAAGCGGCGTATGCCGCGGCGCGGCTCGGGCGACATGTCGCCATCTGCACGCTGTCGCCAGAGACGGTCGCGCACATGCCATGCAATCCGGCGATTGGAGGCACTGCGAAAGGACATCTGGTCGCCGAGATCGATGCACTTGGGAGGCTTGATGGGCCGCGCGATCGATGCGACCGGCATCCAGTTCAAGGTGCTCAATCGCAGCCGCGGGCCGGCGGTGTGGTCCCCCCGCGCGCAGGCAGACAAGAAGCAATACGGCAAGTGGATGCTCGATGCGCTGAGAAGAGAGAAAAATATCGACTGGATTTTCGGAAAGGCCGGACGGATTCTCGTCGAGCATGGGCGGGTCGTCGGCCTGGCGCTGGAAGAAGGCCCGCGGTATGCCTGCCGCGCCGTTGTGATGACGACGGGGACGTTTCTCAACGGGCTGGTGCACATCGGGCCCGAGCAGCGACCTGCGGGCCGGGCGAACGAGCCGCCTTCGCAGGAGCTGGCCGAGTCGCTCAAGTCATTTGGCTTCACGTGGGGACGCTTGAAGACCGGCACCCCGCCGCGCCTGGATCGTCACACGCATCGATTTCGATCGCGCGGTCCAGCGATGGCCGTTTCGCGCTCGAGCCCGGCGACACTCCCGCCTGTGCCGTTCTCGTTCCTGACCGAATCGATCGAGATCGATCAGGCGCCGTGTTATCTGGTTCACACCAACGACCGCGTGCGCGAAATCGTGATGGCGAATCTCGACAAGTCGCCGCTGTTCAACGGGCAGATTCAGGGCATCGGCCCGCGGTATTGTCCGTCGCTCGAAGACAAGATCGTCCGGTTTCCTCAGCGCGAACGTCATCAGATCTATCTCGAGCCGGAAGGGCGCGACGTCGACGAGATCTATGTCAATGGGTTCTCGATGTGCCTGCCACGCCGACGTGCAACTCGAGATCGTCCATGCGATGCCGGGCCTCGAGAACGCGCGCATGCTCCGGCCCGCCTACGCGGTGGAGTACGATTTCATCCAGCCGACCGAGCTCACCAGCACTCTGGAGACGAAGCGGCGTCGCGGGCCTTTTTCTGGCGGGTCAAATCAACGGGACGTCAGGATACGAGGAAGCCGCCGCGCAAGGCCTGATTGCGGGCACGAACGCCGCCCTTTTGCATCCGGGTGCGCGAAAATTCACGATCGAGCGCAGCGAAGGATACCTGGGAATTCTGGTAGACGACCTAATTACAAGAGGATGCCTTGGAGCCCTACCGCATGTTCACATCCAGGGCCGAGTATCGGCTACTGCTTCGGGTAGATAACGCTGATCTTCGACTCACGCCGAAAGGCTACGACGCCGGATTGGTGGACGAGGCTCGGTGGGAGAGCTTTCAGGCGCGTCGAGCGCAGATTCGAGGCGAACCTCTCGAGCCTTCGCACAGTCGTATCGTTCGAGATAGCGAATGGCTCTAGGATCTCCGCTGGAGGCATGGCTTCGGCAGCCACGGAGCAACGCTCTCCAGGTTGAGCCCGGACGAGTTTGAGTTGGCGAAGCCCGTCAGCCGTCTGGACTGCCCCAGCGTTGAGACGACCCTGAAGTACGAGGGCTATCTTGAAGCGCCAGGAGTTGGAAATCAGTCGACGCCAGCCGGGAAGAGATCGCGCCGTATCCCAAGAGACTTCCACTATGCGGTAGTTCCCGGCCTTTCAACAGAAGTTGTCCAGAGACTCAGCCAAATCCGCCCAGAAACTCTCGGCCAGGCGATGAGGGTGCCCGGCGTGACGCCGGCGGCGGTCGCAGTCCTTGGAACATACGTCGGCCGGGCTGGTTAAGCGCCGGGCGGGTGCTCTCCGCGGAATCGTGCAAGAATGCGAGTTGCACCGCGTGCAGATTCGAGAAAAGCTTGCCAGGCGCGCCGCAAAGGCCGGTTTAGCCCTCACCCGAAGCGTCGGTTTCGGGCCTCGAAGCCGTATTTTGAGCTTCTCCGCGTCATGGAATCGCAGAGTGTCCCTCACCTCCCTCCCGGTCGAGGAAGTCGGAGATGAAGCTGTCGATCGACTGCTGGTGGAACCGGCGCTTACAGTCAGGTATCTCCCCAAACCAGAAGCCAGAGTGATCGACATCGGCTCCGGCGGTGGTTCGCCAGCCATTCCTATGAAGCTGTCTGCGCCGGGCATCTCGATGCTGATGGTTGAGTCCAAGACGAGAAAGGCCGCCTTCTTGCGGGAAGCCATCCGGCATCTCAACCTGGATCGAACGGTCGTGGAGTCTGCCAGATTCGAGGAGTTGCTCTCGCACCCTCATCTTCACGATTCGGCAGACGTCATCACGCTGAGGGCCGTGAAAGTGGAGCCAAAAATGCTGGCATCCGCCCAGTCATTTCTGAAACCCTCGGGGCTCATGTTTCTCTTCACGAGCAACGCAAGCAAGGACCTGTCACCGTCGCCGCAACTCTCTCCGGTCGCTAACCACATTTTACTCAGCCGGTTGGGAAGCCGCTTGCAAGTCCTGCAGAAGATTGCCGGCTAGTGGCGTGTCCGCTTTCGGGACCTACCATGAAGGGCCAGCAGGGCACTGAATTGCCGGGTACGCTCACGAAGAAAGGAGAGCGAAAGATGCTTGTTCCACGTGGAACACTTCGGTATCCTTCGGGTGACAATCTGCGCAGCGCTGGCTAATATTGGTCAATAACATAATTAAGCCGTAAGTCTCATGTAATGAACAAAATCCAGGCTGTCGCGAATCAGAAAGGTGGGGTGGGAAAGACGACCACCGTCATCAATCTGGCGGCGGCGCTTGCAACTGACAGGGCGGAAAGTGCTTCTTGTCGACGTCGATCCACAGAGCAATCTCACCAGTGGCGTGGGTCTGCGCGGACAAACGGCGGCTGGCGGCAACATCTACAACGTGCTGACGGCGACAGATGGCGAGACACTGCGCAACGCCGCAGACTTCATCCTGCCGACGCCCATCCCGAACCTCTTGGTAGTGCCGTCAGATCGAAATCTCACGGGAGCGGAGATCGAGATGGTCGAGCTCCCAGGCCGGGAATCGCAGTTCGCCGCTTTCTGAACCCGCTGCGAGATCGGTTCGATCACATCTTCGTGGACTGCCCACCTTCACTGGGGTTGCTCACCTTGAACGCGCTCGTCGCGGCCGACGCCGTTCTCATCCCGCTTCACTGCGAATACTTTCGCGCTCGAGGGGCTTGCCGATTTGATGACCACCCTGCGTCGTGTTCGTGCGGGGTCTGAATCCGGCGGTCGACGTGGATGGGGTGCTGTTGACGATGTATGACGAGAGGACGAATCTGGGAGCACAAGTGGCGAGCCAGCGTGCGCGACTTCTTCAAGGAGAAAGTGTTCAAAACCGTGATCCCGCGGAACGTCCGGCTGGCTGAAGCACCAAGTCACGGACTGCCGGTCATCGCATACGATCCGAAATCGAAGGGTGCCGAGGCTTACATGTCGCTCGCGCGCGAATTCCTGTCAAAAACGACGATTTCGACGCAGAGCCCGCCGAGGGGCGCAGAGTGACGCGTCGCGCCCTCTGCGTTGAGGTCGTAACACAAAAGGGATGGTTATGGACAAACGACCCGCACTCGGCAAAGGTCTGAGCGCGCTCATTCCCGACGTTCCGGAGGTTCGGCCCGGCTCGGGCCCGACCGAAGTCGATGTCGATCTCATTTCACCGAACGAGCATCAGCCGCGGCATCACTTTGAAGATGCGCGCCTCGATGAGCTCGCGCGCTCCATCAAGGCGAATGGCGTCATTCAGCCGATTGTCGTGCGGAAAGTGGATGGTGGGTACCGTATTCTCGCCGGCGAGCGGCGCTGGCGTGCCGCACAGCGCGCAGGACTGACGCGCGTTCCCGTCGTCGTCAAGGAAATTCCCGACGGCAGCGAGGCGCGGCCGCTCGAGATTGCGCTGATTGAAAATCTCCAGCGCGAGGATCTCAATCCCATCGACGAGGCGGCCGCGTACGAGAAACTCGCCAACGACTTCCGGATGACGCAGGAAGAGATCGCCGCCGCGGTGGGGAAGGATCGATCATCTGTCGCCAATCATCTGCGGCTGTTGAAGCTCCCTCACGAGGTTCGTGCCGAAGTGGCGAGCGGCCGTCTCTCGATGGGGCACGCGCGCGCGCTGCTCGCGATCTCCGATGAAGGAGGCCAGCGTCATGTGGCTCGGGAGGTGATCGCGCAGAATTTGTCGGTGCGCGAAACCGAGGCGATGGCAAAACGGCTCGCCACCCCCGCTCGAGCGGCGCGACCTGCGGCCGCAGAGGTTGACGTTCATACACGCGCCGCTCAGGACAGACTGCGAATGGCGCTCGGAACGCGCGTGCGAATCGTACGAAGGGGCTCGGGCGGGAGAATAGAAATCGATTTCGCGACCGAAGACGAACTGCAGCGGCTGTACGAGCAGCTCACCGACCGGTCTCATTAGATCGAGAGGTTCAAGGTTCCCGGTTCCACGTTCCCGGAACCTTTGGAACCTCCCCAGCTCATTAGATCTCCGGTTCCCTGTCGTGGTATAAACATTTGTTTGCGCTTGTGAAATTGTGCGCAAGCACACCCCGCTGAGTCGCGCCCCACGTGAGCGGGACACACGCCCCGCAAGCAGGGCGCTTTCCGCTCCCGGATCAAACTTGGGGAGAGGAGCCCCGGATCAACTCCGGGGATAGGGGCCCCCGGATCAACAATGACGAATCGGACCGCCGCCGCCAGATACGCCCGCGCCCTGCTCGACGTCGCCACCAGAGAATCCGTCGATCTCGAATTGGTTGCCCGAGAGCTCGACGAGTTCAACGTGTTTCTCAAGGAACAGACGACGCTGCAGCGCGTGATGCTCAACCCGGCCGTGCCCGCGCCGCGCAAGCGCTCGGCGATGGAAGAAATCACAAAGAGGTCCGGCTTCAAGCAGGTCGTCTCCAAGCTGCTCATCCTGCTCGCCGATCGAGATCGCCTGGGGCTCGCGCCCGATATCGCCATGATTTTCCACGACCTGCTCGCCGAGCAACAGAACGTCGTCCGCGCCGAGATCATGAGCGCGGAGCCGCTGTCGCGCGAACGGATCGACGCCATCGAGAAAAAGCTGGCGGCCGTTACCGGACGGCGCGTGTCGATGAAGACCAGGGTGGACAACGCGATCATCGGTGGGGTCGTCGCCCGCGTCGGCAGCACCATCTACGACGCGAGCATCGCGACGCAGTTGAGGAAGATCAGAGAACGATTGACGACATGAAGTCGATGACTTGCGTCGCAGGACGTCGAGACATCCGGAAGATCGAATCATGCAAATCAAAGCTGAAGAAATCTCCAAGATCATCCGCGAGCAAATCGGCAGCTATGCGGTCGAGGTCGACGTGGCCGAGGTCGGGAGCGTCGTGTCGCTCGGTGACGGCATCGCGCGCGTCCACGGCGTCGAGCGGGCCATGGCGGGCGAGATGCTCGAGTTTCCGCACGGCGTGTTCGGCATCGCCCTCAACCTCGAAGAAGACGGCGTCGGCGTCGTGCTTCTCGGCGAGTACACCGAAATCAAGGAAGGCGACATCGTCAAACGCACCGGGCGCATCATCTCGGTGCCGGTAGGAGAGGAGCTCCTCGGCCGCGTCGTGAACGCGCTCGGTCAGCCGATCGACGGCAAAGGCCCCATCACGACCAAGACCTTCATGCCCATCGAGCGCATCGCGCCCGGCGTCGTCGACCGCCAGCCCGTTCGCGAGCCGCTGCAGACGGGGCTCAAGGCGATCGACGCGATGGTGCCGATTGGCCGGGGACAGCGCGAGCTGATCATCGGCGACCGCCAGACAGGAAAAACGGCCGTCGCCGTCGATACGATCATCAACCAGCGCGACAAGGACGTCATCTGCATCTACAACGCCATCGGGCAGAAGCAGTCGACGATTGCACAGGTCGTCAGGATCCTCGACGAAGCCGACGCCCTTCGGTACAGCATCATCGTCGCCGCCGGCGCATCCGACCCGGCGCCGCTCCTCTACATCTCGCCATATTCGGCCTGCACCATGGGCGAGTACTTCCGCGACAACGGCCGCCATGCGTTGTGTGTCTACGACGATCTCTCGAAGCATGCGCAGGCGTATCGCGAAATCTCCCTGCTGCTGCGTCGCCCGCCAGGCCGCGAAGCGTATCCGGGCGACGTTTTCTATCTGCACTCGCGCCTGCTGGAGCGCGCCGCGAAGTTGCGCGGCGAAATGGGCGGCGGCTCGCTGACGGCGCTGCCGATCATCGAGACGCAGGCGGGCGACCTGTCCGCGTATATTCCGACCAACGTCATTTCGATCACAGACGGCCAGATCTTTCTCGAGACCGATCTCTTCCATCAGGGCATTCGTCCGGCGATCAACGTCGGCAACTCCGTCTCGCGCGTCGGTGGTTCGGCGCAGGTCAAGGCGATGCGGCAGGTGGCGGGGTCGCTCCGCCTCGATCTCGCCCAGTACCGGGAGTTGGCCGCGTTCGCGCAATTTGGCAGCGACCTCGACGCCGCGACGCAGGCGCAGCTGAACCGGGGCGCCCGGCTGGTGGAGATCCTCAAGCAGCCGCAGTACAACCCGTTGCCGGTGGAGAAGCAGGTCCTCGTGATCTATGCGGGAACCAACGGCTATCTGGATCAGGTGCCGGTCGGCGATGTCGGCGCCTACGAGTCAGAGCTGTATCGCTACTTCGAGCTCCAGCATTCCGCCATCCTTCAAACGCTCGCCGAAAAGAAGCAGATCGACGATGCATTGAAGGGGCAAGTCGATGCTGCCTTCAAGGAGTTCGGGCAGCAGTTCGCAGCGAGAAAAGCGGCATAGAGAATGCCGTCCCTGCTTGACCTCCGGCGGCGCATCCGCGCGGTGAAATCGACGCAGCAGATCACCAAGGCGATGAAGATGATCTCGGCGTCGAAGCTGCGCCG
Source organism: Vicinamibacterales bacterium (assembly GCA_963775345.1). Lineage (GTDB taxonomy): Bacteria > Acidobacteriota > Vicinamibacteria > Vicinamibacterales > JAMQPK01 > JAMQPK01. The sequence goes on along the minus strand of CAVZIS010000005.1, from coordinate 25,669 downwards.
CGCACAAGAACGCGTGATCGGCGCACGCCCGTTCGCGTTGCAGATGCAGCGGGTATTGAACAGTGTCGCCAGCCGCGTCGATCAGTCCACGCATCCGCTGCTCATCGAGCGCGAGCCCGGTCCAGACGCGAAGCTCGTCCTGATCGTGATCACCGCCGACAAGGGCCTCTGTGGCGGATTCAACACGAACATCATCAAGGCGGCCGGCGCTTTTATCGTGTCCGCCGGCGCCGACGGCGTGGCCCTCGGCCTGGTCGGCCGCAAAGGGCGCGACTTTTTCAGGCGGCGCGGTTTCGAGGTGCGCATCGAGGAAGTCGGCATTTTCCAGCGGGTGCGCTACGCGGATGCGCAGCGCATTGCGCACGCAGCCATCGAAGAGTTCACCAGCGGCCGCGCCAGCAAAGTCTTTGTCGTCTACAACGAGTTCAAATCCGTCATGCAGCAGCGCGTGGTCACCGAACAGTTGCTGCCGATACCGAAGATTGATGTTGAGGCACGCAGGGCGGCGGGTCCATCAGGATCTGCCGATCCCGCAGGACCCGCCGGGGTCGGCTATCTGTACGAACCCGACCCGGCGCAGATCTTCGCGGATCTTCTGCCGAAGCACATCGAGATTCAGGTCTATCGGGCGCTGCTCGAGTCGGCCGCTGCCGAGCATGCCGCGCGCATGACCGCGATGGACGCCGCGTCGAAGAACTCGGGCGAGATCATCGACAATCTGACGCTGTACATGAACAAGGTCCGTCAGGCGGCAATCACGAGAGAGATCATCGAGGTGGTCTCCGGCGCCCAAGCGCTTTAATGACAATGTCTCAACGCCAAGACGCCAAGACGCTAAGACGCCTCGGGTTGATCCAACAAGACCTTCTGCGCCTTGGCGGCTTTGCGTTGAGACTTGGAGAGTCAGATATGGCAACTGAAGTAGCAGCGAAACAGAAAGTCGGCAAGGTCGTCCAGGTCATCGGACCGGTCGTCGATATCCAGTTCGAGGACGGCCACCTGCCCGACATCTACAGCGCGGTGCACATCGCGTCGGACGGCACGGGCGGAAGCGCCAAGCTGGATATCATCTGCGAGGTCGAGCAGCATCTGGGCGAAGCGCGCGTGCGCACGGTCGCGATGAAGCCGACCGACGGCATGCAGCGCGGAATGAAGGCGGTCGACCTTGGGGAGCCGATTCTCGATGCCCGTCGGTCCTGCGACGCTCGGCCGTGTGATGAACGTGCTCGGCGAGCCGGTCGACTATCCCGACCAGCCGGTGAGGTCGAAGGAGCGCTGGGCCATCCATCGCAGCGCTCCGACGCTCGAAGCAGCAGTCGACCGAGCTGAAGATGTTCGAGACCGGCATCAAGGTCGTCGATCTGCTCGAGCCTTACCTTCTCGGCGGCAAGATTGGATTGTTCGGCGGCGCCGGCGTCGGCAAGACCGTCATCATCCAGGAGCTGATTCACAACATCGCGATGAAGCACGGCGGCGTGTCGGTGTTCGCGGGCGTCGGCGAGCGGACGCGGGAAGGCAACGACCTCTGGCTCGAGTTTCAGGAGAGCGGCGTCATCGACGTGAAGGATCCGTCGAAATCGCGCGCCGCGCTGGTATACGGACAGATGACCGAGCCACCAGGGGCGCGCCTTCGCGTCGCGTTGTCCGGTCTCACTGTCGCCGAGTATTTCCGCGACGCCGAAGGGAAGGACGTGCTGCTCTTCATCGACAACATCTTCCGTTTCACTCAGGCCGGGTCCGAAGTGTCGGCGCTTCTCGGGCGCATGCCGTCTGCCGTCGGCTACCAGCCGACGCTCGGCAGCGAGATGGGGGAGCTGCAGGAGCGCATCACATCGACCAAGAAGGGCTCGATTACCTCGGTGCAGGCGATCTACGTGCCGGCGGACGACTACACCGATCCGGCGCCGGCGACGACCTTCGCGCACCTGGACGCAACGACGAACCTGTCGCGGGCGATTGTCGAGCTGGGAATCTATCCCGCGGTCGACCCGCTGGCGTCGACGTCCCGAATCCTCGATCCGCGCATCATCGGCGACGAGCATTACAACGTCGCCAAGGAAGTGAAGCGCGTGCTGCAGCGCTACAAGGATCTGCAGGACATCATCGCGATTCTCGGCATCGACGAGCTGCCCGAAGAAGACAAGGTGACCGTCGCCCGGGCGCGCAAGCTCCAGCGGTTCCTTTCGCAGCCGTTCTTCGTGGCATCCCAGTTCACCGGCCGCGAAGGCAAGTACGTGCCGATTGCCGAGACGATCCGGGGATTCAAGGAAATCATCGAAGGGAAGCACGACGCGCTGCCCGAGCAGGCGTTCTACATGATGGGCACGATCGACGATGTGGTGGAGAACGCCAGGAAAATGGCCGCCGCGTAGACGGCTTCAACGCAGAGGTCGCAGAGAGCGCAGAGATGCGCGAAACCGGTTTTCGAAAAACACGCTCGGCGACCTTTGCGTCCTCCGCGTTGAGGTTGTAGGACTGTATGGCAGAGATATCAGCACTCCCGACGCACCTGACGCTGGAGATCGTGACGCCCGATCGGTCCCTCGTCTCCGAGCGCGTGGATGAGGTGGAGCTTCCGGGCGCGCACGGATACTTCGGCGTCCTCCCGGGGCACACGCCGCTGCTGGCGACGCTCAAGGTCGGCGAGCTCTGGTACCGGAAGGGCAGCGAGAAGTTCTATCTGTCGATTGCATTCGGTTTTGCCGAAGTCCTGCCCGATCGCGTCACGGTCCTGGCCGAGCTGGCCGAGCGGTCGGAGCAGATCGACGCCGCGCGTGCCGAAGCCGCCAGAAAGCGCGCCGAGGAGCGGCTCGCGAAGCCGTCGGCCGATATCGATGTCGAGCGGGCGCGAATCGCGTTGACGAAATCGATGATTCGACTCCAGGTCGCCACACGCGCGCGCACCCGCGTGTAGACCGTGGGGAGATCTGGCCGCGGCAAGTGACACATGTAAACTGTAGGGCGGGTCTTGCCCTCTAGACCGGCCTAATCAGTGTTCGAGAATCTCCGCCAACTCCCACGATATCGCGGCCTCGTCCAGAGCCTCGTCGCGAGAGAGCTCAAAGCGCGCTACCGCGGCTCGGTCCTCGGGTTTTTCTGGTCGTTCGTCAATCCGCTGCTGCTCCTGCTGGTTTATACATTCGTCTTCGCGTACGTGATGCCCCCGCAGCAGTTGAGCGAGATTCCGAACTTCGCGCTGTTCCTCTTCTGCGGCTTGCTGCCCTGGACCTGGTTTCAGACCTCGCTCGTCGAGTCGTCCAACATCCTGATTTCAGGGGGCAACCTCATCAAGAAGGTGATGTTTCCGGCCGAGATTCTGCCCATCGTCACGGTCCTGGCGAACCTTGTTCATTTCCTGCTCGGACTACCAATTCTGGTGCTGTTTCTGATCTACTTCGACGCTCCATTGCAGTTCTCGGAGCTGGTGTGGTTTCCTGTGGTCGTCTTCGTTCAGCTCCTCCTCAGCATCGGCCTTGCGTTGATCCTCTCGGCGCTGACCGTGCACTTCCGGGACATCAAGGACATCCTGGCGAACGTGATGACGCTCTGGTTCTTCGCGACGCCCATCATCTACTACTGGAAATTCGCGCCGGCGGCGATCCGGCGCTTTCTGGATCTGAACCCTTTTACGCACCTGGCGATCTCGTATCAGGAGATTCTCTATTTCCCCGGAGACTTCGGCCATTACAAGTGGCTTCTCGCGCTCGCCGCCGCATCGGTGCTGCTGTTCCTGTTCGCGTACTTCCTGTTCGATCGCCTGCGGGATTCGTTTGCGGAAGAAGTGTGATTTCCATGTCTCAACGCAAGGACGCAGAGGACGCAAAGAATCAATGGGATCTGATCGCACGGGACCTCTGCGGCTTGGCGTCTCAGCGTTGAGACTTGGAAACTCGTCATGAACGCGATCGAAGTCACCAACGTCACGAAGGTCTACCGACGGTATGCCCGGCGGAAGCAGTTCGCGACGCTGAAGAGCGCGTTGCTGAAGGGGAGCCTCATTCAGGATTTGCGGCCGGAAGAGACCTTTCCGGCTCTCCAGGGGGTGTCCTTCAACGTCGCCGCTGGACGGACCTTCGGCATCATCGGCCGCAACGGCTCGGGAAAGAGCACCGTCCTCAAGCTTGTCGCCGGCATCACCAAGCCGACTTCCGGGGCGGTCAGGGTCGACGGGCGAGTGTCGGCCCTCATCGAGCTGGGCGCCGGCTTCCATCCGGAGATCTCCGGCCGCGAGAACGTCTTCATCAACGGCATCATGCTGGGGCTGACCAAACGCGAGGTTGCCCGCCGGTTCGACGAAATTGTCGAGTTCGCCGAGCTTCAGGAGTTCATCGACGCTCCCGTCAAGACGTACTCGTCAGGGATGTACATGCGCCTCGGATTCGCCGTGGCGATTCACGTCGACCCCGACGTGCTGCTGGTCGACGAAGTGCTTGCGGTGGGTGACGAGGGATTCACGCACAAATGTCTCGATAAGTTCGGCGAGTTCAAGCGGCGGGGGAAGACTATCCTGCTGGTCACCCATTCGCTGAGCCTGGTCGAGCGTTTCTGCGACGAAGCGCTGTGGCTGGACAGCGGGAGGGTCCGCGGCGCAGGCGACCCGAAGAGAGTTGTTGGTGCGTACTTGATCGACGTCGAGAGGACCGAGGAAGGAGAGCTGGCGAGAGCCGAGGAGACCTCGGTGCGCAGGGCTGGCACGGAAGGATCCGCCGCCGATGCCGGGTCTACAAGACAAGACCCGGCCTACACCAACGACCCTGTACGTAGGCGGTCCGGAAGGACCCGCCGATGCGAACGTCGCGAAAGCCGGGAGGCAGGAGCCCGGCCTGCCCCATGACATGACGCGCGCGGTGGAAGGGCGCTGGGGGTCGCGCGAGATCGAGATCACCGGCGTAACGCTCAAAGATGAGCACGGTGAGGCGTCGCACATCTTTCAGTCAGGCGAGGGGGTCACCGTGCATCTCGCCGTGCGTGCGCATGAAGCCAACAGCGATTTTGTGTTCGGGGTCGGCTTGTATAGCGCCGACGGCGTCACCTGTTACGGCACGAACACTCACCTCGAGGACTACCAGCCCGAAGAGTTCCATGGCGAGGGCGAGGTCGTCTTCCACATCGAGAGCCTGGACCTCGTCGAGGGAACCTACAAGCTCGACGTCGCGGTCCACAAACGCGATGGCTACCCGTACGACTATCACCGTCTTCTCTACACCTTCCGCGTGAAGTCCCGCACGAAAGAAGTCGGCATTTACCGCCCGCGGCACACCTGGACGTTCTCTCCGACGATCAGACTCTCCAGGTGACTGATGAATCACGTACGTTTTCAGCGCAGAGATCGCAAAGAACGCAGAGTGGCGGGACGCGTTTTGATCGAGGTGACACTCTGCGCTCTTAGCGCCCTCTGCGTTGAGGACGTGATGGGGGACGGGAACTGGTGAATGGCAAGAATGCGAAGCTCCTGTCAGTTGCCGAGGCAGCCGCGTTTGTCGAGCAGCTGCGACGCTCGGGTAAGAAAGTCGTCTTCACCAACGGCGTGTTCGACCTCTTACACCCGGGCCATATTCGCTACCTGAAGGCCGCCCGGCGCGAAGGCGATGCGCTCGTCGTCGCCGTCAACTCGGATCGATCGGTCCAGGCGATCAAGGGCCCGTTGCGCCCGATCAATCCTCAGGATGAGCGAGCGGAGGTCCTGGCGGCTCTCGCCTGCGTGGACGTCGTTATGGTGTTTGACGAAGACGACCCGCAGCAGATCGTCACCCGGCTGCAGCCCGATGTCCTGGTGAAGGGCGCCGACTGGTCTCTCGATGCGATCGTCGGTCGCGAGACGGTCGAAGCTCGAGGCGGCCGCGTCGTGCGAATCCCGCTCGCCGAGGGCTATTCGACGTCGGCGATAATAAGGAGGATACAGGGCCTCTAGGGCGAGGCGGATGTATCAGGAACTGGTGTTACGAAATCCGAAAAAGAAGAAGATCGCGTTGGTCGCCGTCATGGGCTCTTGGCTGTTCGACTGTGGCATCGCATGCGGAAGATCGAATTGCAATCGGCTGAAGCTTAATCGGACATCGTCGGAAGCAGAGAATACCCAATCGAGACCGTATCGACCGACACGAGCGGGGAGGCGACTATCCAGCCGTTGTTGGAGCTAGACTCCCGGCGAGGAGTTTGTCCGTCCCCTGCAAACCATGCACTGGTACCCGACAGATATCGTTGCCGCTTCGCAAGAAGAGCGCTTTACGCGAGAGAAGTATGATGCACGCTTTCCGTCTCAGTCGATTGCTTATTGTCTGCAAGAAGCGGGACTAAAAGCCAGCCAGCTGGATTACGTTGCATTTTACGATAAGCCTCTGACCAAGTTCGAGCGCCTCCTGGAGACTTACTTTGCTTACGCCCCGAGTGGTCTCCAAAGCTTTACGAGGGCCATGCCGCTTTGGCTCAAGAAGAAGCTGTTCATGCGCCGTGACATTCGTCGCAGTATTGGAGATGGCTCCAAGACGCCGCTGATCTTTATGGACCACCACGAGAGCCACGCCGCCAGCGCATTTTTTCCCAGCCCGTTCGATGAAGCAGCGATCCTCACGCTGGATGGGGTCGGCGGTGGAGTACGACGACATTGGGTAGGGGCGTGGGCAACAGAATCCAGCTGACAAATCATTTGCGATTCCCTCATTCGCTGGGGTTGCTTTACTCGGCTTTCACATACTACTGCGGCTTCAGCGTAAATAGCGGCGAGTACAAACTGATGGGGTTGGCGCCCTACGGCCAGCCAGTTTACTTGGACACGATTTACAAGCACCTCATCGATTTAAAGCCAGACGGCAGTCTTAGGCTAAACATGCATTACTTCAATTACTGTCAGGGCTTGACTATGACCGATCGGAGGTTCGATCACCTGTTCGGTGGACCGCCGCGAGGTCCTGACACCAAGCTCGAGCAGCGGCATATGGACTTGGCAGCCAGCATCCAGAAGGTGACTGAGGAGGTCGTCTTGCGAGCAGGCCGCGAACTGTACCGCCAAACAGGCATGAAAAACCTTGTGATGGCGGGTGGCGTGGCGCTAAATTGCGTCGCCAACGGCAGGCTTCTGCGTGAAGGGACGTTTGAGAACATATGGATTCAACCGGCTGCTGGCGATTCCGGCGGCGCCCTCGGAGCGGCCCTGTTTGTCTGGTACCAACTGCTCAACAATCCACGGGTGTCCAGCGGTAAGGATACTCAGAAGGGCGAGCTTCCTGGGACCGCAGATACTCGTCGAGCGAGATTGAGAAGTTCTTAATCCAGACTGGAGCTCGCTACCATCACTTCAGCGATGAGGCGAAGTTGCTGGATGACGTTACTCAGGCGATAACCGAGGAGAAGGTGGTTGGGTGGTTCAACGGCCGGATGGAGTTCGGGCCGCGAGCTCTGGGGGCTCGCAGCATTATTGGCGACGCACGATCCACGAAGATGCAGGCGGTGATGAACCTGAAGGTGAAATTCCGCGAGAACTTCCGGCCATTCGCCCCTTCTGTTTTGCGCCAACATGTACATGAGTGGTTTCTACACGCGTCCCCGCGAGGATGCGCCTACATGCTGTGTGGTCGCTCCCATCCTTGATAAGCATCGCCGCACGCTGTCGAGCGAAGAAAGGGAGGCGATGATCCATGACCCTGACCTCATGCAGCGTGTCAACATTCCTCGTAGTACAGTGCCTGCCACGACGCACGTGGACTACAGTGCGCGCATTCAGACGATCGATGAGCGGCACGGCCGTTACCAACGGTTGATGAAGAGATTTTACGAAAAGACAGGCTGTCCAATCATAGTCGATACCAGTTTTAACCTTTCGTGGGAGCCGATTGTCCGGAGCCCGCCGCAAGCCTACCATACGTTCATGCAGTCGGAGATGGATGTCCTGGTGCTGGAAGACTTCGTTCTGCACAAAGCGGAACAGCCGGTGCGCGTGAAATTCTGGGCCGAGCCTCGCTCTGCAGTGCTCCCGACCCGGACAGCCCGTGGGCCGACCCAAATACTGGCGAGCCGCTGGTGGTGACCTGCGCCGAGGCTGTGAACCCTGTGTCAGGCACGCGCTATCCGGTGGTCCAAGGTATCCCTCGCCTCTTCGTGCCGACTGAGGGGCTTGCGCCAGGTCAGACGTTACCGAGATCTGTCAAGAAATTCTACGAGCAGGCGCCCTTTCCAAACTACGATGATCTGGACAACCAGCGCGCACTCCTCGAGAAGGCCCGCGCGGGTTGTTCGCCGGCTTCTGAACGAGCAGATCCCTTACAGCGCTCGAGTTGTAGAGATTGGCTGTGGTACAGGGCAGCTGACGAACTTTTTGACCATCGCACACCGAAGCGTGCTGGGTGTGGATATATGTCTCAACTCTCTTCGACTTGCGAATCGGTTCAAAGAGGAAAACAGCCTGAAGCGCGCCGCGTTTGCCCAGATGAATCTGTTCCGCCCCGCCCTGAAGAATGACTTCTTCGATGTGGTCATCAGCAATGGTGTGCTGCACCATACCGGGGACTGCCGTCGCGCGTTTCATCGCATCAGCCGGTTAGTCCGGCCAGGAGGTTATTTGGTCGTCGGCCTTTACAATACCTACAGCCGCAAGTTGCACTACGCCCGACGCGCGCTGTATCGCTACACAGGCCTTACCAGCCAATGGCTCGATCCGCACTTCGGCAAAGTCTCGGCAAACGGCAAGCGCGAGGCTCGGTTTCAGGATCAATACTGAGCATGCCGACCTCCACATCCCTTAATCTTCAGGCGCTTCTCAAAACCGCCGCCGCGCGGACTGGGATGGACGGCGCTGCCGCGAGTGTCCGGGGGTTGTCCCCTTCCGCTCAAGCGCTGTATGTCGCCATTCAGGCGAGCCACCGCAAGAACGCGTTGTGCATCCTGGTGGTGCCGAGCGACGAGGAGGTCGATCGCGTCTACCTCGACACGCGGTTCTTCCTCGGGGCACTCGAAGGGGCTTCGGCGGCCGCGCTCGACGACGTGGTCAAGCCGTTTCCGTCGCTTCAGATCGATCCGTATCGCAACATCCAGCCGCATTTCGGAGTGGCATCCGCACGGGCTGCCGCCCTGCATGCCATTGCCCGCGGCGCCGCGAGGGTCATCATCGCGTCGGGCGCGGCTCTGCTGCCGCGATTGAGCGCTCCCGGCAGCCTGGAAGCCGCGGCCACCGAGCTGAAGCCGGGAATGGATCTCGACCCGGTTGTCCTCGGCGATCTGCTCGCCGATGCGGGCTTCACCCGAGAAGATCCTGTCGACCAACACGGAGAATTCTGCGTCCGCGGCGGCATCGTCGACTGGTTTCCGGCCGGGGCCGACAGCCCGTTTCGCGTGGAGTTTGTCGGCGATACCGTCGAATCCATACGCCTGTACGATCCCTCGACACAGCGCTCCATCGAGACTGTCGATCAGGCGTCGGTCGTGCCTTTGACGGAGAAGTCAGGGCCGGCATCGTTTTTCGACTACCTGCCCCACGATCGCGATCTCTCCTTCATCATTCGAGAAGAGGAAGAGGTCATCGCGCATGTGACGAAGCTCCTCGAGCAGATTCAGGCCAGTTACGAGGGGGCGAAAGAAGAGAACCCCCAAACGCCGCCGCCCGAGGAGCTGCTGGTCGCATGGGATGACGTGGCAGCGCGGTTGACCGGCGCGACGCGCCTGGAGCAATTGGCGATCGATGAGGGTGCAGGCGCCGGGTCTGCAGAGCGAGACCCGGCCTACGTGCTCGATCGCGCGCTCGACATCCCCTGTCAACCTGCCGTCGAGTTCCGCGGCCGCATTCAGGAATGGATCGCCGACGTCAAGCGGATGCGCGAGCGCGGCGACACCGTGCTTTTCGTCGCCGGCACCGAAGGCCGTGCCGAGCGCACCTCCGAACTGCTGGCGGAATATGGACTCCGTGGCGTGCTGATCGATCGCACCGACGAGCTGCTCAACGTTGCGATGCTGATCACGGTTGGCCAGTTGACGAAGGGCTTCCGGCTTCCCACTGCGGAGCTTCAAGTCATCGCCGAGCCCGACGTCTTCGAGGAGGACCGCGCCAGGGTCGAGCGGCGCGGCGATCGGCAGCGATCGATCGCGAAGACCTTTCTCTCGGACCTCCGCGATCTCAAGGTCGGCGACCTGGTCGTCCACGTAGACCACGGCATCGGACAGTTCGCAGGGTTGAAGCAAATCGGTGTCGGCGACTCCTTGCAGGAGTTCATGGAGCTGAGGTACGCCGGCGACGACAAGCTGTTTGTGCCTGTCGAGCGGCTCGACCTCGTCCAGAAGTACAGCGGAACCGCCAAGCCCCCCCTGGATAAGCTCGGCGGCACGTCATGGGAGCGCGCGAAGACCCGGGTCAAGAAGGCCATGCGCGACATGGCCGAGGAACTGCTCAAGCTGTACGCCGCGCGAAAGGCGGTTCCAGGCCACCCCTTCAGTCCCGACTCACACTGGCAGCGAGAGTTCGAAGATGCGTTCGAGTGGGAGCTGACCCCCGATCAGGCGAGCGCCATTGCCGACATCAAACGCGACATGGAATCGCCCACGCCGATGGATCGCCTGCTCTGCGGCGACGTGGGCTACGGCAAGACGGAAGTCGCCATGCGCGCCGCCTTCAAAGCGGTGATGGACGGCAAACAGGTCGCGTTCCTGGCCCCGACCACGGTGCTCGCGTTCCAGCATCAGAAGACGCTGACCGATCGGTTCGCCGGCTTTCCCGTCGCGATCGACATGGTCAGCCGATTCCGCAGCAAGGCCGAGCAGGATCAGATCGTGAAAGACGTCGCGGCCGGCAAGATCGACATCATCGTCGGCACGCACCGGCTGTTGTCGAAGGACATCCAGTTCAAGGACCTGGGCCTGCTGATCGTGGATGAGGAGCAGCGCTTCGGCGTTGCGCACAAGGAACGAATCAAACAGATGCGGCGCAAGGTGGACGTGCTGACCCTGAGCGCCACGCCAATCCCGCGCACGCTGAACATGTCGCTCGTCGGGATTCGCGATATGTCGATCATCGAGACGCCGCCCAAGGATCGGCTGTCGATTCAGACCAACGTCGTCAAGTTCGATTCGCACGTCGTCGCCCGGTCGGTGCGGCACGAGATGGAGCGGGGCGGCCAGGTCTACTTCGTCCACAATCGCGTGGAATCGATTTTCTCGATCGGCGCGCTCCTGCAACGTCTCGTTCCCGAGGCGCGCGTTGTCGTCGCGCATGGCCAGATGGGGGAGGCCGAGCTCGAGAAGGCGATGCTCGACTTCATCGGCAGGAAGTACGACGTGCTCCTGGCGACGACGATCATCGAGAACGGTCTGGATATTCCGAACGTCAACACGATCATCATCAACCGCGCCGATCGCTACGGCCTGTCGCAGTTGTATCAGCTGCGCGGCCGCGTCGGGCGCTCCGATCGGCCTGCGTACGCGTATCTGATGATTCCGCCCGAGACCAGCTTGTCGCCGATCGCCAAGAAGCGGCTTGCAGCGATCAGGGAATTCAGCGACCTCGGCAGCGGATTTCGCGTGGCGGCGCTCGACCTCGAGATTCGCGGAGCGGGGAATCTGCTCGGCGGCGAGCAGAGCGGGCACATCGAGACCGTCGGCTTCGAGATGTACATGAAGCTGCTCGAGCAGGCCGTGCGCGAGCTCAAAGGCGAGGAGCTCGTCGATGACGTGCGCGCGGTCATCAATCTGCGCGTGGATTTGAAGATTGACGCCTCGTACGTGCCCGACATGAACCAGCGGCTGATGATTTATCGCAAGGTTGCCGATGCGCGCACCGACGCCGAGCTCGATCGAATTCTCGGCGATCTCCGCGATCGGTACGGTCCGTGGCCCGAAACCGTTGAACACCTCGAACAGTACGGCCGGATACGCATCATGGCCGACCGCCTGGGAGTGGAGTCGATCGATCGGGAAGCTCAGAACGTGCTGATCAAGTTCAGACCGGATAGTGAGGGCAAGCGTCTGAACGTGGAGCGCCTCCTGAGGGTCATCGGCGGACGGGGAGACATCGACGCTCCTTCCGCCCGCAACCATCAAGCTGGATCTCAGAGCAAAACCGGTGGGCAACCCGGCACGACGGCAAACCGGTAGCGCAGGGCTTTAGCCCTGCCAATCCAGCCGTGGGCACCAAAGCCAAGGCCCGTCAAAGCACAGGCTCCAGTTGGTGGACCGCCCGAGCCACGGCCGGCCAGGTTACCGCGGGCTTTACCAAGGAAGAGATTCTGAGGCCCCCGAAGGAAGACCCGAACGCCCCGGGCGGGGTATTCACGCGGGTGCGCGACTTGTTGGCCGAACTTACCGTAATACAATAACTAGATGAAGAAATTCGCCATGAGTCTGTGTTCTGTGCGCCGGGCTCGCCACGGCGCTGTCGGCCGAGATCGTCGAGCAGGTTCTCGTGAAAGTGAACGGGGAGATCATCACCAAGACCGAGTTCGAGCGGATTCAGGTCGGCGCCTTGAGAGAGCTTCAGAACGCTCCAGACGCAAACAGGATGACCGATGCGGACGTGGCCAAAGCGCTGGCTCAGGTTACGCCGCAAGCCATCGTGACCCTCATCGACGAAATGCTGCTGCTCCAGCGGGCGAAAGAGCTGGGTTACTCGGTCAGCGACGCTCAGTTCGGCCAGGTTCTCGAGTCGATCAAGAAGGACAACAAGCTGGAGAGCGAGGAGCAGTTCGCGGCGGCACTGAAGAGCGAAGGCATTACGCTCGCGCAATTGAAGCAGATGCTCACCAAGCGGATGCTCATCGGGCAGGTGCAGCAGCGTGAGATCGGCGGCCGTATCGATGTCACCGAGGCGGAGGAGCGCACCTACTACGACGCGCATCTCTCCGAGTTCGCGACGACGCCCAGCGTCACGCTGCGAGAGATCGTCGTGAACGCCGAAGTCGATCCCGTCAAGAAGGCGCCCAGCGTCGGGGCGCTCGATGAAGCCAGGGAAAAGGCAGAAGCCCTCCGGGCGAGGGTGATCAAAGGCGAGTCCTTCGACAAGCTGGCCGCCGAGGTCTCCGATTCCCCCTCGAAGGCCAACGGCGGTCTGGTCGGACCCATCTCGCGCGACGAGATGAACGAGGAGCTGTTGAAAGTGATCTCGAAGATGAAGGTTGGAGAAGTGACCCAGGTGTTCAACACCGCAACCGGCGCACAGCTCTTCAAGCTGGAATCATCGATCGATTCGACGATGCTGCCGTTCGAGCAGGCGAGGGCCCAGATTGCCGACATCCTCGGGCGGCAGAAGATGGATGCCGAAGTCAGGAAGTACGTTCAACGTCTTCGCGCCCAGGCGATTATCGAGTGGAAGAACGAAGATCTTCGCAAGGCGTGGGAAGCCGGTATCTCTGCAGAACCCACGTATTAGCTCACTGGTTCCGGGGTTCCGGTTCCTTAGTTCCGCTGAGTTCTCTCAGTTCACCAGATCCCTGGCTACATGGACTCTCCCTGGTTCGCCATCTGGACGAGATCGCGCCACGAGCAGGTCGTGCGCGAGCAGATCGAGCGGAAGCATCTCGACGTCTTCCTCCCGACCGTCACCAAATGGAGCCGCTGGAAGGATCGCAAGAAGAAAATCGACTGGCCGTTGTTCCCGGGGTATTGCTTCGCGCGATTCAAGCCCGAAGAGTCCCTGGCGATCCTCAAATGCACCGGCGTCGTCAACATCGTCTCGTTCGAAGGCAGGCCGGCGCCCATCCCGGAGCACCAAATCGAGGGCATCCGCCGCCTGGTGCAGAGCGATCTTCAGTACGACCCATGCCCGATGATCCACGAAGGGATGATGGTCGAGGTCACGCACGGGCCGCTGAAAGGCGTCGTTGGCCGCCTCCTTCGCAAGGGCGCGCATGCCCGTCTCGTGCTGTCGGTCGAGCTGATCGGTCAAGCGGTCAGCGTCGAAGTGGATGCGGCCGACGTCAAGCCGTACTGATCGACGGTTCTACTTCACGATCGGAGAGCCGTTGAAATTCCGGTAATCGTCGATCGTTTCAACCAGGCTCTTACGGCCGATATACTGTAGTCGTGACTCAATCTCCAGTGCCGAAACTGCAATCCCCGATCTCCAGCTCCGAGCGGCCGCCGCTGCAAATCGGGTCACTACCGCTGCCTTCTCCGTTTGTGATTGCGCCAATGGCCGGGATGACCGATTCGGCGTTTCGGCGGCTGGTCAAGCGTCATGGCGGGTGCGGCCTCGTTGTCACCGAGATGGTCAGCTCGGAGGGGCTGGTCCGCGGAATCGATCGCACGCTGGAGTATGCCGAATACACCGAAGAAGAGCGGCCGATTTCCATCCAGATCTTCGGCGGCGATCCGGAAAAGATGGCAGACGCCGCGCAGATTGTCGAAGGCCTGGGCGCGAACATCGTCGACGTCAACATGGGGTGCCCCGTTCCGAAGATTTCCAGGCACAACGCAGGCTGCAGTCTGATGCGCGAGCCGCAGCACGCCGCACGCGTCATCTCCGCGATGACCACGCGCGTGAAGATACCCGTCACCGTGAAGATGCGTGCGGGGTGGAACGAAGACTCGATCAATGCGCCGGAGCTCGCCAGGCGCGTCGAAGACGCCGGCGCCGCGGCGGTTGCCGTGCACGGCCGGACGGCGTCGCAGTCGTATTCAGGTTTCTCGGACTGGCAATTGATCAATCAAGTCGCAGAGTCGGTGAGCATTCCTGTCCTCGGTTCGGGTGATTGCATCGAGCCCGGGCAGATCATCGAGAGAATGGCGACAGGCGTCAGCGGCGTTCTGGTCGGCCGCGGAGTGCTGCGCAATCCGTGGATTCTTTCGCAGGCGGCAGATCTGGCGGCGGGGCGCTCGATGCGTGAGGTCACGCTCGAAGATCGCGGTCAGTTCCTGTTGGACTACATGCAGCTCCTGCTGAGTGAAGGCGAGAACGAGGCCGAAGGATTCAGGCATCGAGCCGAAACCCGTGCCGCCGTGCGCCATCAACGCTGGGTCATCAACAAGCTGCGCGCGCTCATGTCGTGGTATTCCAAGGGGCTGCCAAACGGCGGGCATCTGAGAACGGCGATCAACGCAGCCGATTCGATCGGCCAGGCGCACGACATCATCGCCGAATTTTTCGGTGCTAATGCGTGGCCAGGCGCGGGAACGCGAACAGCCGACGGAGCTGCTCCAAGCTCACCGGCTTGACCAGATATTCGGCGTGAAGGGCGCGCACTTCCTTGCGAATCACGCTGTCGTCGTGACCGGTGACGACGATGATGCGGCCGCTCGGGCTCGCCGCGCGATAGGACAACGCCAGTTGCAGTCCGTTGTACTGGCCGAGCCGGATGTCGGCCAGGAGGGCATCGGGAGTGTTCAGCTTCAGATAGTCGCGAGCGTCCTCGAAGGTGGTGCAGACGGTGACCTCGTTGCCGTCCTCGCGAAGCGCCACCGCGTACGCGTTGGCCACTCGCGCATCATCTTCAAGCACCAGGATTTTGCCTCTCGGCATCATCGGGTTCACGTTCGTCGAAGAATCGACCCAGCCCACCAACGTCGCCCCGTTCTGAAATTAGAGAAAGCCGGAAATGTCCGAGTGCCCACCGCGTTCGGCTATGGTCCCCACCGCTCCATTCTGATTTGATCGTCACGCACCCCGAGCTCCCTGAGCTGAGGAGGAATGTCGCCCATCAGTGCCGGAGGTCCGCAGACGAAGCAGACGGTCTCGCCGGGATCGATCAAATCTTTCAATCCGTGCGCGTCGATCCGGCCACGCTTTCCGCTCCAACCCTCACAGCTTTGCCGGGTGACGGTCTGGTGAAGCGCGAGCTTTCCCTCCGAGCTCAGTTGCTGGAACTCTCTCAGGTAAGCGAGATCTTCCGGTGCGCGGCCGCTGTACACCAAAGACAGGTGACCGCCGCGCGCTGCCAGCAACGTGTGCCACAGCATGGAGCGAAGCGGGGCGATCCCTGTACCGCCTGCGATGAACACAAACCGCTGCTCGCGCGGATGGTCCGGAAAAGTAAACGATCCGAGCGGTCCGTCGACGTCCACCAGGGCACCAGGCTGCAGCAGAGCCGAAAATTGACTCGTCGAACCTTCCCTGTCGGTTTGAACGAGAAATTCCAGCAGGCCATGCCGGGCAGTTTCCTCCGGCGCCGAAGCAATCGAGAACGGGCGAGGCCTGCGCACGCCCTGAGGCCGAAGGTATGCGGCTTGTCCGGCGCGATAGGGAAATGACCGACCTTCGAGCGCCAACCGCACGATGTGGGCCCGAGGCGTCGCCGGGAGGACATCGCCGATAGGCAGGGTCAGCATGGAGTCTGTGACGCTGCTGCAACGCGAGTACCACTGAAGAGAGGGGGGCGTGCCTGAATATTCTGCAGGATGGTCGTAGCTGACTAGACTTTTGTCTTCTGCTGGGCGGCCTTTGCTCGTGCGACTGTCAGACAGCTTTCTCGAACGAATCGTCCTGATCGTCGCCCTTGACGGTACGGACCGATGCCGACCGGAACTTCTGGAAGGGCATGTGACATTGATACTTCCTGAGGAAGCCCAGCAGACGCTTGTACTCCCGCGCGTCGATGTTGAAGAGCGCGGTCAGCATCTTGTAGTTGCCACGCGTGCACTCGAGGCCCCGAGTGACGATCGCGCGAAGCTCGTCGCGGGTCAGATCGCGGGCCATGAACGGCTCGTAGACGACCGCCCAGAACGATTCGCCGGCAACGGTCATGCGCTCGAACAAGACCTCGGGCACCGGGCGCGAACTCTCGACCGTGCCGGCAGGCGCGACCCACTTGCCGACAATCTCCTGAGGCAGATCGCCCGGCGGTATCATTCCGCCTCGCGCTCTGATGACGAGCCGTTCGGCGAGGTTCTTCAACTCGCGCACGTTTCCCGGCCATGAATAGGTGATGAGCCGCTCCACGGTCTCGTCGAGCAGCTGAGGTGGCTCGAGCCCATGCTTGTCGCTGTATCCGCGAAGGAAGTGGTGCAGCAGCAGGGGCAGGTCCTCGCGCCGTTCGCGGAGCGGGGGAATGACGACACGAATGACGTTCAGACGATAGTAGAGGTCCTCGCGGAACTTCTGTGTCTGCATCTGCTCGAAGAGATTCCGGTTGGTTGCCGCCACGATGCGGACGTTGACGATCCGCTCGGGCCGTTGGGCGCCTACACGCTGAATTTCGCCTGTCTCGAGAAAACGGAGCAGGGCCGCCTGCATGCGGGAGCTCATCTCTCCGATTTCGTCGAGAAAGAGCGTCCCTCCATGCGCCTGCTCGAACCATCCCTTCGCGTCGCGATGCGCGCCGGTAAAACTCCCGCGCTCGTGGCCGAAGAGCTCCGACTCCAGAAGCGAATCCGGAACGCCGGCGCAGTTCACCGCAATGAATGGAGCGGCATGCCGCCGGCCTCCTCTGTGAATGAGCCTGGCGACCACTTCCTTACCGACGCCGCTCTCGCCGGTCAGCAATACCTTGGCGTCCGACCGCGCCGCGCATTCGATTTCCTGTTCGATCTCTCGCATGGCAGGACTTACTGCGACGAGACAGTGAGGTATGTCCATTAATCCGTTGGGAGGTTGACTTCTCTCGAACGCCGCTCTGCGAGAAGCGCGTAGGTTATCGTCGGACGATCGGTGTGTCAATACAATCGGTAATGGTAGACAAACGGCCCGGATTGTGCTTCAACTGTACAGTTTCTCTCGTTGAGATCTGCGGGCTCCGTTTTTCGAGCCGATAGTAAAGCACCTCGACCAGAGATGAAAGTCCGCTGATTGGCAGACAACCCTGGTCAATCTGAGCGAGTCGAGATGCGTAAGTCAAGCCCTGTTCACTAGTTGCTGCCTGCTCCTGGGAAAACTCGAGCTGGCTGTGGTTTTGCTACCTACGGAGGGCACGTGAGAGTGTCGATGTTCGGTCGGTTTGCGGTCATCGGTTGTCTGGGTCTCCTCGGAATCGTGGCGATGCCCGAGTCCGCAGCGGCCACTGTCTGGATGCCCTTGTCCCCTACCCCGGCCGATCTGAACAACCTGGATCAGTTTGAATTCTATTCGTGGAGAATCGACTTCGCGTCCAACGGGACTGCGTCAGGCGAACAAACCGATTCGGCGACGCCCCTGTACAACGGGGACCTGGACGCAAGCCAGCTCTTCCTGCGGCTCGCAAACACGTCGACATACAGTGGGGTGCAAACCCTCACGGACGGCAATACCGAGCCGACTGAGAGCGCCGAAAAGATCAACGAATCTTCAGGTTTGCCCGCCGAGTATCCGAGTTTTAACCTCACTAACCTCGTGCTCACGACGCGATTCTTTGTTCGCTCCTCGTCAAATGGACCGACCCTGGTCGAGTCCCCCGGCTGGAGCGTTGCCGCCGACAGCGAAGACGACGACCTGCATCCCATCGGGAGCGCAGAGCAACAGGTATTCACCTACACCTACACCTTTACGCCGGCGCAGGCCGGCTTGGCGGAGACGCCGATCGGCGAGCTCCAGGAACCCGTTCTGGAGGGCGACGTGACTCTCCTGTTGGATCCCGATTTCAACTCTTTCAACGACAAAATCACGCTCAAGATCAGGTCGCGCAGGCGTCTCGAATCCATTCCCGAGCCCGCAGGTCTGCTGCTCGTCGGTCTCGGACTGTTGGCAGGCGCCAAAGGGCTGCAGCTCAAGCGTGCGAAAAAAGGGGACCGCCCGGAGCTGGCGTAAAATACTCGGGTGAAATTCGGGTTCTTCCGCAAGATGCGAGGGGTGGCCCCATTGCTGGCCCTCGCGGTTGCCTGTTCGATCGATCCACGAGCAGAGACGGCCAGAAGTCTCAAGCGCGGCGACGAGTACTTTGCCGCGGCCAGGTATCCCGAAGCCATCATCGAATACACCAGAGCCGCCAGCGCCGACGAAATGTCCGGCGAAGCGCGCTTGAAGCTCGCCGACGCCCTGGTCGCGGACGGCGACAAGCAGAACGCTTTCCCGCAATATATTCGCGCGGCCGAGCTCCTTCCTGAAAATGACGATCTGCAAGTCAGGGCAGGTACGCTGCTCCTCAATGGCGGGCTTTTCCTCGAAGCCAAAGAGCGGGCCCGCAGCGTGCTGGCTCGGAATCCCAAAGATCCCCGGGCGCTCCTGCTGCTGGGCAACGCGCTCGCCGGACTTCGAGAGATTGACGAAGCCATCGATGTCATCGAGGGGATCGCGACCGCCGAGCCCCAGCGTCCCGGCCTTTACACCAACCTTGCGGTCCTCAACCTTGCCCAGGGCAACGAAGCGGAAGCCGAGGCTCACTTCTTGAAGGCGATCGAAGTCAGCGGCGGCTCGGCGGACGCCTATCTGGGCCTCGGTAACTTCTATCGTGCGACCAGGCGCTTCAAGGAGGCGGAGGAGCCCCTCGAGAAGGCGTATCAGCTTCAGCCGAAGAACCTGAAAGTCATCCGGACGCTCGCTTCGTATTACATCGAAACCGATCGCGCGGCCGAATCCAAGCCCTTGCTGCAGGCCATGGCCGACTTGAGCAGGGACCCGGCGTCGCGGATGGCGCTTGCCGACTTCTACACATCGATAGGGCGACCTGACACGGCGATCGAGATGCTCGAGGCGTTGGCCGGCGACGAGGAGCAGTTTGTGGCCGCAAAGCTTCGAATAGCGGCGGCGCAGCTTTCTGCCAGGCGAACTGCTCTGGCGATCGGCGCGCTCGATGAGGTGCTCGCGCGAGATAGTCGGCATCCGGAGGCGCTCTCACTGAAGGCGCAGATCTTGTTCGCGAGCAAGCCGGAGGAGGCTCTGGTGCTCGCAAAGCGGGCCGTGGAAGTCAGTCCGAATCTCGCGAGGGCGCAGCTCGCGCTCGCCCGCATCTATCTGGCGATGGGCGACCAGGACAACGCGAGAAAGTCGTTTACAGAGGCACTCAGGCTGGACCCTGGAGCCCATAGAGCCAGACTCGAGCTCGCCCGCCTGCACGTCGCCCGCGGAGAAGTCGACACGTCGATGCAGCTCGCCGAGCAAGCCGTGCGGAATCGGCCGGGGGATCTCGCAGCACGGCTCACGCTGCTTCGCGTCCTCATGGCGCGGCCCCATGACAAAGCGCGCGCAGTGTCCGAGGCCAACGATCTCGTCGCGAAGTATCCGAAGGCCGCGGTAGTCCACACCGCGCGGGGAGAAGTCGCGCTCAACGCGGGTGACGAGGCGACGGCGAGACGTGCCTTCGAACGGGCGCTCGAGCTTCAGCCCTCCTCGACCGAGGCTCTGAGTGGTCTGGTGTCTCTCGACATCGCCGCCAAGAAGCCCGATGCTGCGCTCCGCAGGGTGCTCGGGCGGCTGTCGAAGGAACCGCGCAATGCGCGCCTCCTGCTGCTCGCCGCGAAAACCTACGCGCTGAACAATAACGTGCCGAAAGTCGAGGAAATGCTGAAGAAGGCGATCGAGGTCAACCCGTCCGACCCGGAGGCCTACGCGCTGCTCGGCAATTTGTACGTTTCACAGCGCCGCGTCCAGGATGCCATCGAGGAATTGAAGCGCGTAACTCAGCTCGAACCGCGATCGGTTGGGGCCCACACGATGTTGGGCTTTCTCGCCTTCTCGCTGAAAGACATTCCCACGGCTCAAAAAGCCTGGGAGCGGGCCGTCGAAATCGATCGCGGCGCCGCGGCCGCCGCCAACAACCTGGCGTGGGTTTACGCTGAGCATGGAGGCAATCTGGATATCGCGCTGCAGCTCGCGCGAACGGCCGCCGCCAAGTATCCCGATCAGCCGGAAGTGATCGACACGCTGGGATGGATCTATTACAAGAAGGACCTGGTCCCTCTGGCGATGCCGAACCTCGAGCGCAGCGTGCAGAAGAGTCCTTCGAACCCCATCTACCTGTACCATCTCGGCATGGCCTACGCCAGGCAGGGCGAGGACGCAAAGGCGCGTCAGTCTCTGGATCGAGCGTTGAAAATCCAGCCGGACTTCGACGGCTCCAACGAAGCACGCAAGGCGCTCACGCGGCTGGTCTACTAGTCTTCTAGCTCGTAGCCGGTAGCCGGTCGCTGGTCAGAGTCATCTGTAAGGCCGCAACCTAGTTGCGCCCTACCGGAGTTCGCGCTATCGGCTACGAGCTATCGGCTACCAACTATCCTGCATGCCGAGTGGTCTGGCAGGTCTAAAGACCTGCGCTACAGTCGTCGCTAGGTTCTTTCGTCGCTAGTGGCAAGTAACGTCTGCCTCGGGAGCGACTCTTTGGCACTCCTGTGCAACCATGTAAAAATTACTCAGTAGTTTTGTAGGAGGACATGGCAACCCGATTGCAGCCGCAACGGGGCTGTTAGCAACCATGACCCGTATTGAAGAGATTCTTCGTCCTGGCATTGGTTTTCGTCGGCGTGCTGGCGTCTGAGCCTGCCTACGCCGATAACGTCCGGTTACTCCGCGCGGGGGAAAAGTATGAGAATGAGCATCAAACGACTTGGGATGGTAGTGGGCTTGGTGGCAGCGTTGCTGGTTCCGGCATCAGCACACGCGACGTCAATTACTGGTGTGCTGGATTTCGAGTTCAGCGGAGCACCGTCGCGTCCGGCGATCCGACCGTCACCGCGTGACGACAGCGGCGTGCCGGGGATCGGTGCTGCTGACGTTCGATCTGACGGACCTGACCGGTGCCACGGAGTTCGCGGATGAGTTCTACCTGAACTTCAATCCCGCGAAGGACGCGGACGCGCTGGCCATCACGCAGCGTGAGCTGGGCCGCTGGCGCACGTCGACGCGCAAGACGAATGCTTCAAGGCGGACGGGGATGGCGACTTCGACATCCTGTTCGACTGGCCCACCGCCGCCGGGCGACTCGCCCACAAGTTCGTCGCGGGTGAAATCGCGACGTTCACGGTGACGGGATCGCGGATCTGGTCGCGCTGGACTTCGCGTTCCTCAGCGTCGACGGGCCGGTCGGCAAGACGGGGTTCTATGCGGCGGCGCACGTTCAGAGCATCGGGCCGGACGGCGACGACAGCGGCTGGATGGGGGCGGACAGAATCGCCTGACGCCGACGACGTTCAGCGTGCCTGAACCGGCGAGCGTGCTGCTTCTGGGCTTTGCTTTCAGCGCGCTGGGCCTGGCCCGGCGCAGGAGTTCCAGATCGAAGGCTGCGTAACAGGCTAGTCACCACCGGCTATTCGTGTAAGGGCCAGACGCGTTCGGGCGTCTGGCCCACTACTTCCCTTTTCGTCACGGGCGGCGAGTAAGGTCTTCCTCCGACGCGACTCTGTGGCGTCGTGTGCCACGCCATCCCCTTTTTACACCGTAAGTTCCTGCAGGTCCCAATCGGCAATTCAATTGCTAGGTAATCCCGTGCTGAGATGAGCCTCGGACGGATATTCGCGTTAACGCTGGTGTCGCTTGGAGTGCAGGCCGCCTCGTCGGCCCCAGTGGGTCATGTCCCCTTTACAGGGCGAGATATCCGTTGGCCTGATGAGACGAGCGACATCAGTCGGCGCGCGCTCCCAGATCCAGTCCAGCGCCGGAAACGCGTTCAGGCTGCCTCTTGAAGACGGTCCGGCAACAATGGGGGATCTCCTTGCGGGCACCGGTGTTCCCAGCCACCGTTCGCTGGGTCTTGTTCCAACCATAGCTCCCGATGAGTGGCTGGAGGGTTTGACCCCTGTGACGCTGGAGCCTGAAGCGTTCAGTGGAACCTCGAGTTCAGCCGTACCTGACAGCGGTCTGGGCGAGTTCATGGACCTGGCTGCCGCGGCTGAGGGCCAAGTGCCCCATTCGAAGCAATGGGGCTCCAGTCGGTCCCGGAACCATTCCGCAGGCGCATCAGGCAACCACTCGTCTTCGCGTCCCTCCAAGCCCACGACGCGCAGTGCGGCCCGCGACGCCGGAAAGCGCAGTGACGTCGAGGTCGAGCTGGACAATGGAAAGCACTACGGAGCGCTCGACAAGGGAGCGCTCGACTACGGAGGGAACTACGGACAGTATAAATACGAAGAGTCGGTTGCGAGCCTGACGGCAGGGAGCCATCTGGCTGCTTTTGCCTGCCCACAGGGCGCCGCGTGCCCGAATCCGGTCCCAGAGTCGCCATCTGTCCTCGCAACGCCTGAGGAGCCATCTGCCCTCGCAACGCCTGAGCCCTCTGTTGTTGTCCTGTTCGGCCTGAGCATTCTGCTTATCCCGTTCTTGGGGCGCACGGGCTGGAATAAGGGTGATAAAAGTCAGCCTTTCAGGGGACTTCTTCCCGCCGCTCAGGATCCTGCGGTCATGCTCTTTCCCGATCCACGGAACCGTAAGTATTAACAGGTCAGTCGTTTACTCCTCAACGCGACCCATCTCAAGACCTCTCGCCGGCACTATTACCGAGACATCAGTCCGCCCGTTCATGGCGGAGACCTTGCACTGAGCTGTGCCGGTAAAGGTACCTCGTTCCATTTCAATTTTGTGACGAGACGGGTTTATCCCGTAAGGATTCGGTTCGAGGCTTCTTTGGAGATGACGTGTGAGCACTGCAACCAAGAGTAACGGTCATCATATGATTGGCAGCGGGCCGACGATGCGGGAGATCGAGCAGGAGATCGATCGCGTCGCCAGGTCCGATGCCAAGGTGCTCATCACCGGCGAAAGCGGCGTCGGCAAGGAGCTGGTCGCCCAAGCGGTTCATGTGCGAAGCCCGCGCGCGCAGCGGCCGTTCATGGCCGTCAACTGTGCCGGCCTCACCGAGACGCTCCTCGAATCGGAGCTCTTCGGCCATGTGCGCGGCAGTTTTACCGGCGCCTATCGTGACAAGCCTGGCAAGCTCGAGATGGTCGATCAGGGAACACTGTTCCTGGACGAAGTCGCCGAGATGACGCTCCGCATGCAGGGCTTGTTGCTGCGATTCCTGGAGACCGGCGAAATTCAGAAGGTCGGGGCCGATCGCAATGCTGCCCGTGTCGACGTCCGCCTGATCGCGGCGACCAATCGCAACCTTCGCGAGATGATCACGCAGGGAACGTTCCGCGAAGACCTGTTCTATCGCCTCAACGTCATTCACATCACGGTGCCGCCGCTGCGGGAGCGGCGCGAAGACATTCCGGAGCTCATCGAATATTTCCTGTCGCGCTTCGCCAACAGAAACGGCTACGTCGTCCACTCCATCGCGCCAGACGCGCTCGACGTCCTGAGCCTGTATTCCTGGCCAGGCAACGTCCGCGAGCTCGAAAACGTCATTGAGCGGTTGGTGGTCACCGGAAGAACCGAAGTGGTCAAGGTCGATCAGCTGCCTCAGGAAATCCGCGCGCAGCGCGGCGTCGAGCTCCGGCCGAAGCGGGATCGCCGCCGCACCGTCGCCGACGACCTCTACAAGCGGCTCATCGAAGAGCGCCAGTCGTTCTGGACGGCGGTGTATCCGCTGTACATGCAGCGCGAAATCACGCGCGGCAACGTGCGCGATCTCGTGCGGAAAGGCCTCGAAGAGTCGCGCGGCAACTACAAGATCCTCGCGCGCATGTTCAACATGGAGACAGGAGACTACAAAAAGTTTCTGAATTTCCTGCGGAAGCACGATTGCCAGCTTCCTTTCAAAGAGTACCGGTGATGTTCTTCCGATCGTCGCTGTTGTGGGTGGCTGTGCTCTGCTTCGGAGTCCAGGCCGGCCTCGGCGCTGCCCAGGCACCGCCGGCTCAACCAGGCAAGCCTGCTGGTACGTCGAAGCCGACGCAGGGCACCGGCACTTCGAAACCCGCGCAGGCCGCGGCCGCGCCGACCGGGGTTGTTCCTCCTCCCGGCTATGTCATTGGACCCGAAGACATACTGACCGTCGTGTTCTGGCGCGAGACGATCTCTCCGCAGAAGTGGTCGTGCGTCCCGACGGCATGATCTCGATTCCGCTGTTGAACGACGTCCAGGCCGCCGGCCTGACGCCCGACGAGCTGCGGGACAAGGTGATGACCGAGGCGAACAAGTTCGTCGAGGATGCGAATGCCACCGTCGTCGTCAAGCAGATCAACAGCCGCAAGGTCTTCATCACTGGCCAGGTCGCGAAGCCCGGAGCGTATCTGCTCGCCGGGCCGATGAACGTGGTGCAGCTCATCGCGCTGGCCGGTGGCCTCCTGGAGTACGCCGAGGGCGACAAGATTCGAGTGATGCGCACCGAGAAGGGAAAGCCAGTCGCCTACAGGCTGAACTACGAATCGGTGGCGGAGGGGAAGAACCTCCAACAGAACATCGAGCTGAAGCCTGGGGACACCATCCTCGTCCCGTAATGCTGGTGAGTATCGTGAAAGCGCCGTCGATGTTCGTGTTCGTGAGTCTCGCCCTGCTCGCTGCGGCAGACCGTGCCGAGTGCCAGAGGCCGGGGCCGGCGCCAGCGCCGCCGCGCAGCCGCGCGATATTCGGCGGGGCGTCGAGCCGCGACAACGTTCAGAGCGGGCTCGACCTTTCTGTCGACTGGTCGGCCGCTACGACGACGATGTGCTTGGGGGACAGACAGGTGGCAGCTCAGTGGGCCGTCCCTCCGCAACCACTGGAAGGACGACCGGCTACTATTCCGGACTCGACCTGGGATTGCTTTATTCGCGGCGCGATGACGAGGGCCGCAGCGTCAGGTCCTCCATCAACAGCGGTGCGCGATACTACCCCGACTTCAGCGAGTTGAGCGCGATCCAGCATCAGGCGAGCGCTGACCTGATTGAGCCAATCGGACAGCACTTTACAGTTAGTGCGGGTCCGTTTGCCTCCTATTCCCCTTATTACTCACTGAGGTTCTTTCCGGTGCTTCCAGGGTTGGGGGCGATCGATGGAATAACA
>CAVZIS010000004.1:0-29081 GCA_963775345.1 Vicinamibacterales bacterium | reverse complement strand
TGCCACGTCGTTCATCCAGGCTGTCACCGACGCCGTGTCACATGGAACGATCTGAAACTGCGGGTAGCCTGCCTCGAGAATGTCCAATCCCTGGTTACCACCGAGACGGAATCGTATGGGGATCCACCAGCCTGCCACGGCAACGTTCACGGTCGGCTGATTGTGAACCGGCCAGAAGAACCCTGCGAAGGCCGGCGAACGTCTATCACTGCCGAATCGGTCGCCGACAGGCCGCCCGAATCGATGACGCGGACCTGGACCGTGTGCGTTGCCGGCGCCTCGAGGGCGGCTGCTGAGAACGTGACGCTTTGTCCAGCGGCTTCGAAAACGCCATCGTTGTTCAAATCCCATTCGTAAATGAGCGGATCGTTCTCCGGATCCGCGCCTGTTGCGGTGATCGTGACGGCCGATCCTTCGAACACCGCAAAAGGACCACCGGCATCAACGGTGGGCTTCAAATTGAGTCGAACGCCAATAATCAGCGGGTCGTGGTCGGAGCTCCGGTACGCGTCCGGGGAATACAACCCGGGTGGATTGAACTCGGTGTTGTAATCAAGAATGAGCGGCTCGTCAGCGTTGATGTGCCAGATGGCAGCGCCCGTCAGATTGTCGGCAGCGTCCGGACTGACCAGCGCGTGGTCCAGCTCGCCCGACTGCCCGTCGAACACAAAACTGTAGCGAGCCTCCTCGGGCACGAACAATTCGGACGCGCTGGTAAAACCGGCCGACCGGAAGGTCTGCATCGGATCCTCATGCGAGTACGAGTTGAGGTCGCCGACGACGAAGACGTTCGTCGTTCCGTTAACCAGAGCCGTCAGCTCGGCGGCCTGAGAAACACGACGCGCATTGAAACAGCTCTGACCATCCATTTGATCGAGGTCGGGACCGGTCGCGTCCTCGCAGTTCTTGGACTTGAAATGGTTCACGGCGATGGTGAACGTCTCGCCGCCCCCGGCAAGCTCGAAGGTCTGGATCAGCGGCGGACGATCGAAGGTCGTCGAACCTGAACTCACGGCTGGACCGACCGGCACGATCACGTCGGACCGATAGATCAGCGCAACCTTGATCGCATCAGTTCCGAAGGTGCCTCCAAACTCGTTCGGTGGGTTCAGCGCCGGTTCGGTGACAAACGCATACGTGCCCGGCGCCGTCGCCCCATTGAGTGCAGCAACCAGACTGTGGATCGTAGTGGGACCATTGTTCTCCACTTCCATCAGACCGATGACGTCTGCGCCAAGGCCGGCGAGCGCAGCCACGACCTTTGCCTGTTGACGCGAAAATTCCTCGGGTGTGTCAGCGCCGCGCGCGTTCGGATTCCGGGACCTCAACGTCGTGAAGTAATTCAGCGTGTTGAAGCTGGCAATCCTGATGTTGCCGCCAACCGGATCTGGTCGGGCGGCCCGCGGGTTCGCGCGGCCGAACACGATGCGTGCGGTCGGCTGAAGCCGATACGAGCCGGAGCCGAAGCTGAGAACACCGGTGATGCCGCTCGTGGTGTCACCGATTCTGACCGCGTTTCCAGGGATCACGTACGGCACGACTGCCGGATTCTGCACAGTCGAGCCGTCGTCAATCAGCAGCCGGCGGCGCTCGTTGAGCTCCTGCATCGCCGCTGCTGCGGTTCGCGGAGTGACGCGGTCGGTGGGCTGAAACAACCGGGAATCGGCCGAGACTGTGATCTCACCGAATCGTCCGAGCTGGAAGTGCTCGGTCGCAGTCAGCACCTCGGGGAACGTCAGGAGCATCCCTTCGACCGATTCGAAGGAAGTGCCGAAGGGGCGCGGCAGATCGTAAGGCATCGCGGCGATCGAACCCGTACCGCAGACATCCACTGCCGTGACCGACGTCAGCTCCGTCAGATCGTTGAACTCAATTGCCCGGCCGTTGACCAGGACGCGATCGCCGACGTTGACGTCAGCAAGACCGGTTCCGGCAAAGACGAAAAGACCTTCCGATGTCGCTGCACTTCCGTCCGGCGTCGGATCCTGGAAAAAGAAGCCGCCAAGCTGATCCGTTCGCTGGAAGTCGCCTGTCACGATGCCTTCTACGCGCACCAGTTGGTTGAGCAACGGAGTCGCCGAGCCGCTGCCCTGTATCGCGCTGATTTCGTGAGTTGCCGCAACGGCGCAGCCCGTAGGATCGGGCAGGGAAACGGGCTCGTCGCCGCGGTTGGAAAGGTCGATGATCGAAAGCGCGTCCGTGCGGCGATCGGCGATCACCGTGAAAATCGCCGCGGCGAGAGACACCAGGCAGATGAATCGGGAAGTGGACACGACCGCATGGGACGTGGTCATTCACATCTCTCGGAAAGGTTAGCAGAATCAGAACTCGGGCCGGTTTGGCGCATGCTTCTCCGTCCTCTACGACACGCCAGGGTCTTGGAAAGCGGGACCATGGGAAGGATGTGCTAAAACCGTTCACATCCAGACGTGGATTGCGCCGTCGGTCTTCCGGCAGAATCTTTGCTCGCGTTGGGGCAGGTGGAATGCCTAATGAGATTCACCACGATAGCTTCGGTGCTGGCGCTCTTCGTCCCCATCGGCGCCGCCGCTCAGCAACCAGGTAGCGCGAAGCCTGCTTCACCCACTGACCTGAAACCAATCACCGTCGTCGGATGCCTGCAGACCGGCGCGCAGGCGGGCCAGTTCGTTCTCGTCACCACGGCGGACCCGCTCGCCAGGGGTGTTGCGGTTGCCACGTCAGGGGCGATGCCGAATGTGACCTATCAGCTCTCTGGCGGATCGAATCTGGCGGCACATGTCGGTCACCGTGTTGAGATTGCCGGGACGACAACTGGAAAAGGCACAGAAATCGGTGACTTCTGGCAGCAGCGTTCGTGAAACGGAAGTTCCCAATCGCCCGGATCCGAAGGTTGAAACCAAGGAAAAAGCAGCGATTGAGGTCCGCGACCTCAACATTCAGAACCTGAAAATGGTCTCAACCGATTGCGGGAAGCCCTAATCGCGTTCGCTCTCCTGGTCGCTGGCACAGGTCCGTGCGCGGCTCAAGCGCCGGACCTCTCCCCTCTCAAAACGCGGCTCAACAGGATTGCAAAGGCCTCGCGGGCGACAGTCTCGCCCTGATTCACCTTACGGGAAAGCCGCTCCCGGCGCCCGCACGCCGGCGGGCGACGCGCTGACCCTCACAGGCCCATTGGTCGTGACGGCACGAATCCTCGGGCCACCCGATCCAAGCGTAGTCGTGAACCGGCGCTCGCGTCCGGCGTGAATCATCACTGGAAAATCGATGTCAACGCGACCGTTGACGGTGCCTGTTTCGAGATCCGCAGAGTATCCGCCCGGCAGTGACAGCAGCACGCCACCATTCCGTGTCTCGAGGTCGAGCCCTGCGCCTTCCCAGCGGCTGCCTGCCAGCTCGATCCGAAGGCTTCCATTGCGGGCCAGGCCTTTCAAATCTCCTCCGACGTCACGCAGCGAGATTCCGCCGTTCTCCGTGCGCATACTCGCCGTTCCGCGAAATTCCTCGATCGCGATACCGCCGTTGTGGGTGTTGAGCGCGAGGCGAGTCTCGTGTGGCACCTCGAGAAGAAATGTCGTCGACCAGTGCTCATTTTCGAGCGTCATCGGACCGTCGGATCTGATGCGGCCAGCGACTGCGGCGACGCGTACGCCCGCCACCAGCTCACGGGCGCGTGAGTCTGTAGGCGCAGTGCCGGTTATTCTGATCTGGAGGCGAATTCCCGCCTGAGCGCGGCCGCGCACCTGAATTCCGCCGTTCCGTCCCGGATCGACGTCGAGAGCCGTCTCCTGTGCAAGGGTCTGCTCGCGCTCTTCGCAATGACGGACGCCTCTGTCCGACGCGGGTTCCTGGCACCACTCGTAGGACTGGTCGGCCGTCTGCGCGCCCGTCGTGCGATCGAGGCAGACCATCATCCCAGCCGCAAGAAGTGCCGATAAGCACATTGCACGGGACATTCGGACCTCCGCAGGCTTTGACGAAAAATCCAGGAAGAACGTTTATAATGGGCGGGATTCCCTCTTTCAGACCCGGGACTTACTTGATGAAAATGCTGGTCCGGGTGATGCTCATCAGCATCACTACGGCTACAGGTGTCTCCGCAGACTCCCTCGAGCCCTTCCTGGGGCTCGGCAGCGATCGGACAGCTCTGACCGCCGAACAAGTCAGGACACGTTCCGAGCGGCTGCAGGCAAGCACGAGTTTCTCACTCCTCCGCTTCCCTGAAGCGCTCCAGGCTCCTTCACGAATCCTCGGTCCGGGCATCTGGCGCATCATCGAGCGATCGGCACGGGAGCACGATCTCGATCCCATGCTGCTTGCGGGGATGATTTTCATCGAGAGTTACGGCGATCCAATGGCGAAGAGCCCGACTGGTCCTGCAGGCATTGCACAGTTGACCAGAGGCTCGGCAAGAGAACTTGGTCTCTCGACCAACAAACGGATCCGAATCAGCGCGCCGGGTAAGAAGGCGCGTTACAAGACGATCGACGAGCGCTACGTGCCGGAGCGCGCTATTGCGGCGATGGCGCGCCGCATCGCCAAGCGGCGGACGTGGCTGGGGGGAAAGATCGACTTTGCAGTGGCCGAATACCACATGGGCGCGGGTCGGATGGCGGCTCTTCTGTCGGTGTACTTCGGGAGAACCGTAAAAGTGGCGGATGTCACCGGCGAGATGCGGACCTCCAGTCTTTCCTATCCGGAGCTGTTCTGGACCAACACCCCGTATTTCCGTCCCGCGGTGTACGAGATGCTCGACGATCTCAACCGCGTCGATTATTCGCCCACCTACTATTTCCGCGTGCAGCAGGCCATGCGGCTTCTCGAGATGTACCGGCGGTCACCCGCCGAGTACAAGCAAACCGCACTGGCCTATCAGGGCAGGCCGAGCTGGCAGTGGACGTTCGTGAGCAACATCGACGAGGGGGCGACGCCGGTGCACAACCCCGGCGATCTGCAGCAGGAGTTGGGACACAGGTTCGTGCTGCTCCCCGACATTGCATCCGCCTTCGGCGTTCGGGCCGCGGCGAGCGAGTCCTTGATGGCGGCAGAACGTTCCACGATCGGTTCGGCACTTTTCATCGCTCATCAGTTGAAACGTCTGCAAGGCGCCCGCTACTCGGGATTCGAAGTCCACGGCATGCTGACGCACGAAGGCGGGGAGAAAGACGTTCTTCCTTTGCACGGTCTCGGGTGGGCGTTCGACATTCCTGCCGGCCGGCTGTCGAAAAGCGACCAGCGCGACCTCAAGTTCATCCTGACCGATCTTCGCCACGCCGGCTTGCTGGCCTATGTCGAAGAGCGCTCCGAGCCAACCTACCACGTCGTCCGTCATCCGGATCACGCCGCGCAATTCGAACAGTTCTATTGGGATGTCATCGCGGGATCAGTGATGGCCCAACCACGCCTGGCCACCGAT
This sequence comes from Vicinamibacterales bacterium, assembly GCA_963775345.1. Lineage (GTDB taxonomy): Bacteria > Acidobacteriota > Vicinamibacteria > Vicinamibacterales > JAMQPK01 > JAMQPK01. The sequence goes on along the minus strand of CAVZIS010000004.1, from coordinate 23,686 downwards.
TGAAATGCCGGGTCTAAGGGGCAAGCCTGGGCCCATTGAGCCTCGGGGATTCCGTCGACACTGTGATGGATTTTGTGGAAGAATCCCCGCGTTCCTCATTGTCCAACTGGTACAGATCCTGACGCCAGGAAAGAGAGCCGCCGATGAAGAGATTTCTTCTCGTCGCGATCGCGACCCTCGCTATTCCCGCGGCGGTTGAGGTTGCGCCTGGAGCGCATCATCTCATCTTTGCGCGCCTCGGACCGGCGCACTCTCAGCTGTTCGTCGCCAACGGCGATGGGACTGGCGAGACAGCGGTCCTTCCATTGACCGGCCTGGACTATTCGCCGGCGTTTACAAGCGATGGGCAGTGGATTGTGTTCACGTCAGAGCGTGATGGGTCGGCCGATCTATACCGTGTTCATCCTGATGGCAGCGCCTTGGAACGGCTGACCAACGACCCGGCGTACGACGATCAGGCGGCGGTTTCTCCCGATGGTCAATCAGTCGCGTTCGTCTCGACGCGCGCAAACGGCAAGGCCAACATCTGGGTGCTCGACATCGGCAGCAAGCGGTCGCGGCTTCTGACGCCAGGAACGGGCAACGATTTCCGTCCGGCATGGTCACCCGATGGTCAGTCGGTTGCGTTCACCTCCGACCGCAATTCGCAGCCGGCGAGAGTGCCCGGTAGTTGGGAACACCTCCAGTCCACCCGACTCTTTGTCGTTCGGAAGGATGGCTCGGGCTTGCGTGCTGTGAGCAGTGGACGTGGTGTCACGGGTACGCCCCGATGGTCCGCGGACGGCTCGCGGATCTTTTTTTTACGAGACAACGGCCCTCGGCGCGCGGTACGCACAAGGTGGAGATACCGCGCTCGGCGGGACGACGCACATCGTCTCGGTTGATGTCTCGAGCGGCACACACAAGCAGCACACAACGGGGGATGGCGTACGCCTCTGGCCGCAGCCGTTTGCAAACGGGTCGATCGGATACCTTCAGAAATCTGCCGGCGGCGAGGCTCAGCTGCGAATCGCGCCCAGCAGCGGTGAAGTGACCGAAGGTCCCAAGGGTCAGTTACGCAACCCATCATGGACGTCGGACGGGCGCCGGGTCGTGTACGACAAGATCACGACGGCTGGTTTCGAGATGTTGCCCGCTTTCAGCCGGGACGCCGAGTTCACATTCACGAAGATCGTGCGCGGAAGCTTTCCTGCCTTTTCACCATCCGCCGATCGCATTGCCGTGGGTGTGAGTGTCGCCGGTGAGACCAGGGGCCTCAATCTCATGAACGCCGATGGCAGCCAGCGAGCACCGCTGTACCAACGCGAAGGTGTCAGTGCGTTCGCCCCGGTCTGGTCGCCCGATGGCAAACAGATCGCGTTTTCGCTGGGCCTGTACTTCAGAGCGCCGGGACGACCACGGGCCGAAGTGGGGCTCATCAACGCCGACGGCACCGGGTTCCGGTCGTTGACGACCGATGAGGCCAACAACGGATTTCCCAGCTGGTCGCCGGACGGCAAACGCATGGTCTACAAGAAGGACGCGCACCTCGTGATTCTGGACCTTACGACCAGCGCGGTCACGAATCTCACCGAGCCGGGGCCGCAGCACGACAATTTTCCCCAGTGGTCTCCAAAGGGTGATGTGATTGCGTTCACCAGCGACCGAGGAAGCGCGGAAGATTTCCGTCTCTATCTGATTCGTCCGGACGGGACCGGATTGCGCAAGCTCACCGATTCCCCCGGGGATGGTCATTCGATCTGGTCGCCCGATGGTCAATGGGTGGTGTTCAGCAGCGCGCGCATGGGATTCAAAGACGAACGAGCTCTCTCCGAGACGATCCCGCAGCCATACGGCGAGCTGTTCATGATTCGGCCCGACGGTTCCGGCCTGCGCCAGCTCACCGACAATCAGTGGGAAGATGCGACGCCGGCGTGGAAGCCCGAGGGTAACGAGCGACGAATTACCAGCGCACGATAATTGTTTGCTTCTATTGACGGTACCCCACCATCGGCGTACCGTGTCCGTGCTGCCTAAGTTCCGCGCCACTCGCGGAACGCGGGGGACCCAGGAGGAGCACGACGCTCCAGGGGCGAATTGGCGACTACGCCATAGGACACTTCCGAGTCCGAGCCCGTCAGCTAACCCCGCAGGCGCGTAACGGAAGCGCACTTCTGGTTGAAAGCCGCAGCGCGCTGCGGCTTTTTTTTTTCGGGCGACCAGCGTGCGGCTTCTCGCGAGGCCCGACCATGCCTGCAGAAGGGTTGTTCGGTCAGATCAAGCGATTCGTCGTCGGCGATCCGATTCCCTCACATCTGGCCCATCACGAACGTTTCTCCCGCGTCACCGGCCTGGCGGTTCTCTCCTCAGACCCGCTCTCCTCGGTCGCGTACGCAACCGAGGAAATCCTGCGCGTGCTGATCCTGGTGAATGTCAGCGCGCTGAGCTTTGCGAGTCCGATCGCGTTCATCATCGCGACAATTCTGGCGATCGTCGTCTTTTCGTACCGCCAGACGATCCATGCGTATCCGAGCGGCGGTGGCGCGTACATCGTGGCGCGTGAAAATCTGGGCGAGATTCCCAGCCTCGTCGCCGCATCCGCGCTGCTCATCGATTACATCCTCACCGTTGCCGTCAGCATCGCTGCCGGAGTCGCAGCGCTGACGTCGGCATTTCCGCAGTGGATCCCTCGACGCATCGAGCTGGCGCTGGCATTCATGGCCGTGCTCATGCTGGGCAATCTGCGCGGGATTCGAGAATCGGGGCGGATATTTGCGGCTCCGACATACTTCTTCATTGTGAGCCTGCTCGTGTTGATCGCCGTGGGAGTCTGGCGCACGTTTACGGGAACCGTTCAGCCAGTTCAGCCGATTGATCCGATGGCATCGCTCAATCAGCCGCTGACGCTTTTCCTCGTGCTCAGGGCGTTCTCGAACGGGTGCACGGCCATGACGGGTGTGGAAGCGGTGTCCAACGGCGTCCCAGCCTTCAGACCGCCCGAGGCGCGGAACGCGGCCGCCACAATGGTCATCATGGCCGTGCTCGCGATCACCATGTTTGTCGGCATCACGCTGTTGTCGCAAATTTATCGGATTATTCCGAGCGAGCACGAAACGGTGGTCTCGCAGCTCGCGCGCGGCGTGTTCGAGGGGCGCGGTCTCCCCTACTATCTGGTTCAGGCGGCGACGATGCTCATCCTCGTGCTGGCTGCCAATACCGCGTATGCCGATTTCCCTCGCCTCGCGTCCATTCTTGCCCGCGATCGCTATCTGCCCCGGCAATTCATGAACCAGGGGGACCGGCTTGCGTTTTCGAACGGCATTCTCGGCTTGAGCGCGTTTGCCGCGCTGCTGCTCGTGATTTTCGGCGGAGACACGCACGCGTTGATCCCCTTGTACATGATTGGCGTCTTTCTGTCGTTCACATTGTCGCAGGCGGGCATGGTCGTGCACTGGCGACGATTTCGAGGGCCCGGCTGGCGAACCAGCACGGTCATCAGCGGAGCCGGCGCGCTTGTGACGGGCATTGTGTTATTCGTCGTCGCCGTCACGAAGGCGCACGAAGGCGCCTGGATCATCATGCTTCTGATTCCGATCCAGGTTGTCTTTTTCCGTATGACGAAAGCACACTATAACGCCGTCGCTTCGCAACTGACGCTCACCGATTGGCAGCCGGAAGAGCGGCATCACAATACGGTGATCGTGCCTGTCAGCGGCGTCCAGCGGGCGGTGGTCCAGGCCCTTGATTACGCGAGGACTCTGTCCACGGACGTGCGGGCCGTCTATATCGACGTCGATCCCGTTGCGACGGAGCAGATTCGCAGTGAATGGGACAAATGGGGACGCGGGGTGCCGCTGGTCGTGTTGGCTTCTCCATACCGATCGCTGATGGAGCCTCTGCTGGAGTACATCGAACAGCTCGACGCCCAGCGGTCGGACGACTACGTGACGGTCGTGCTGCCGGAGTTCGTTCCCGCGCGATGGTGGCATCATCTGTTTCACAATCAGCGCGCGCTCTTGATCAAAGGCGCGCTGCTGTTCAAACCGAATACGATCGTCACCAGCGTGCCTTTTCATCTTGCCCGGTAATTCAAGGACCCTGTGACGAGAGACTTCTGGGTCGGAACATGCGGCCCTCATCGCAGCAAGCGTCGTCATTGCGACGCTGCGCGCGCTTCAAACTCTCCCGAATCCAGCGATTGCCGCCCTTCTGCTGCTATTGATCGTCCTCGCTACGGCGACGACCGCCCGGCTGCGCGTCGCTGTCGCCGTGTCGATCACGGCGATGCTGGCGTTCAACTTCTTCTTCCTCCCACCGCTTTACACGTTCACGATTGCCGACCCACAGAACTGGGTCGCGCTGTTCGTATTCCTTGTCGTCGCGATTATCGCGAGCCAACTTTCAGGCCGCGCACGCCAGCGCGAGCTCGATGCACTGAGTCGGCAGCGGGACCTGGAGCGTCTGTATGCGTTCAGCCGATCGCTGTTGCTGTCGGAGAGCGATGCGCATGCCCACCGCGATTGCCCGCTCGATTGCAGATGTGTTCGAGCTCCCGTGCGTGGCGCTCTACGACCATCAATCGGGAATCGTGTCCTGGGGTGGTGCCATCGATCCGCCACCGCTCGAGGACAAGCTGCGCGAGGTCGCGCGGCGCGGGACATCCTTTCGGAGAGCGGCATCCTTATTACGGCCGTGAGGCTTGGGAGGAGCGCCCATCGGCAGCCTGGCCATCGTGGGCGGCGCGCTCAGCGACACCGTGCTGCAGTCGGTGGCGAGCCTGGTCGCCATCGGTCTGGAACGCGCCCGCGGGCAGACGGCAACCGCGCCGCGCCGAAGCGGCGCGCCAGAGCAGCGAGCTGAGAGCCGCGGTTCTGGACGCGGCCGCACATGAGTTCAAGACGCCGCTGACGTCGATGAAGGCAGCGGCGACGGCACTGCGCCTTGACACGCCGGCACGGACCCGCGCGCGCGAGCTCGTGGACATCGTCAACGAGGATCTCAAGCGCATGGAGGTGCTGATCAGCGACGCGGTGCAGAAGCTGCGCATTGACTCCGGTGATTTCGTCGTACAGCGAGAGCGGCATCAGATGTCCGATATCGTGAGCTCCACGTTGCAGGAGTTCGCTCCGAGACTCGATGGTCACACCGTGAACAATCACGTGCCCGCCGATCTCGTGATGCTGGCCGACCGGCCGTTGCTGCAGCTGGCGCTGCGGCAGCTCCTGGACAACGCGATCAAGTACTCGGCCTCGACCTCTACGATTGAAATCCGGGGGTCTGGAAACGGAACCGTCGATCTTTCTGTGCGAAATTCAGATTCCACCATCCCCGAACACGAGCAGCCTCGAATCATCGAACGGTTCTACCGTGGCGAGCGTGCGCGTCGAATTCCCGGCACCGGCATGGGGCTCGCGATCGTGCGTCAGATTGCGCAGGCGCATGGCGGTACGCTCACGGTTGCCAGTTCCATGGAGCTCGGCACTGAGTTCGTCATCTCAATCCCACGCGGCGAATCCGCGTCATGAGCGCGGGCAGAATTCTCGTCGTGGACGATGACCCGCAGATCCGACGAGTGATGCGCGTGACGCTGACTGGACAGGGATACGAAATCGCCGACTCGAAAAACGGCGAGGAAGCGCTCGACGCGCTTCGCGCTGAACGTTTCGATCTCGTGCTTCTCGACATGAACATGCCGGGCATGGGCGGCATCGAATGCTGCCGCCTCATCCGCTCGCATTCCGAGATTGCCGTCATCATGCTCACAGTGCGCGACAGCGAGTCCGACAAAGTGGCGGCGCTCGATGCCGGCGCCGATGACTACGTCACCAAGCCGTTCAATACGCCCGAGCTGCTCGCACGCATTCGCGCGGCGCTGCGCCGCACCCCGTTGTCGCAGGAATCTGCGATGAAGCGCCTGACGCTTGGCCGCGTGGAAATCGACTTCGAGGCCCGACAAGTGACCACGAAAAGCGGTCGCGTGAGGCTGACTCCCAAGGAGTTCGACCTCCTTCGGTATCTGGCTACGCACCCGAACAAAGCCATCACCCATCGCGAGCTGCTTCAGGCGGTTTGGGGGCCAGACTACGGCGACGAAGTCGACTACCTGCGAGTGACGATTAACCAGCTGCGCAAGAAGATCGAGGCCCATCCCGGCAAACCCGCCTATCTCCTCACAGAACCCTGGGTTGGCTATCGACTCGCCCTACCCGCTTAGGCCCTTCACAGGAGATCAAGAGATCAGAAGATGTTCAGGGAATCTAGTCCGGCTGAAGCCGGACACTACGCACTGTCACGACGTGACCGCCACTCTTAATACGTAGTGTCCGCCTTTAGACGGACCGTAGAAAAAATCAACGAAGCCAGAGCTGCGCTTAAACGCCTCGACCTTCCGGATTCCAGATGACATTCTCCTGATCTCTGATCTCCTGTTCTATAGCCCGTAATTTGTCCTAACGAAATCCTGATCCCGTCTTTATGACTTCTTTATGAGGCGCGGCCTACATTCAAGTCACTATGCTTCTCGACCTTCTCTACCTGAGCATCGGTACGGGCTTCCTCGTCATGTGCTGGTTCTTCGTCAAGGCCTGCGAGCGTCTCTGAAATGGACTACATCATCGCCGGCATCGCCACGGTTCTGATCTTCGGTTATCTGATTTACGCGCTGCTTCGTCCGGAGCGCTTCTGAGGACGAAATGACTGCGATTGGCCTGATACAAATTCTGTTTTTCTTTCTGATCATCCTCGCTCTGACGAAGCCGGTCGGCGCGTTCATGGCCAAGGTGTTCCAGGGAGAGCGCACGTTTCTTCATCCGGTCCTGCGACCGCTCGAGAGGCTGATCTACCGCCTGAGCGGCGTGCGCGAAGAGGTCGAGCAGCACTGGACACACTATGCCGGTGCGGTCCTGGCGATCAGCATTGCCAAGTTCGTCTTCACCTATTTGATTCAGAGGCTGCAGGGGGTGCTTCCACTCAACCCGCAGGGGTTCAGCACGGCGAATGCGGCTCAGGGCGCCACACCACTCACACCTGATCTCGCGTTCAACACGGCCGTGAGTTTCATGACCAACACGAACTGGCAGTCGTATGTAGGCGAGACGACGGTCAGCTACTTCGTGCAGATGGCGGCGCTGACCGTGCAGAACTTCACGTCGGCAGCGGCGGGCATCGCAATTGCGATCGCACTGGTGCGCGGATTCGCGCGTCACGAAACGAAGACAATCGGCAATTTCTGGGTCGACTTCACGCGCGCGACGGTCTACGTCCTGCTGCCGCTCGCCGTCCTCGGTGCGTTGATCTTCGCATCGCAGGGCGTCATCCAGAACTGGGACGCGTACACGCAAGCCAGCACGCTCGAGGGCGGCACCCAAACGATCGCGCAAGGCCCCGTCGCGTCGCAGGAAGCCATCAAACAGCTCGGGACCAATGGCGGCGGTTTCTTCAACGCCAACTCGTCGCATCCGTTCGAAAACCCCACACCGCTTTCGACGACGCTTCAGATCGTGCTTATTTTCGTGCTGCCGGCGGCTCTCACCTACACCTTCGGGCTGCTGGTGAAAGACCGCCGCCAGGGCTGGGCGTTGTTTGCCGCGATGAGCGTGATGTTCTTCCTCGGCGTGTTCGTCGCCTATTGGGCCGAGCAGCGTGGGAATCCGATCCTTGCCAACGAAGGCATCGAAGTGGCCGCAACCGATGCGCAAGCCGGCGGCAACATGGAAGGCAAAGAGGTGCGGTTCGGCATTGCCCAGTCAGCACTCTTCGCGACGGTCACAACCGACGCGAGCTGTGGCGCGGTCAACAGCATGCACGACAGCTACACGCCGCTCGGGGGGCTCGTGCCGCTTTTCAACATACAGACGGGCGAAGTAATTTTCGGGGGCGTCGGCGCGGGCCTGTACGGCATCCTGCTCTACGCGATTCTCGCGGTGTTCATCGCCGGCCTGATGGTGGGCCGAACGCCGGAGTACATCGGCAAGAAGGTCGAACAGAAAGAAGTGAAGATGGCGATGCTGGCGCTCATCGCGACTGCGGCCAGCATCCTCGTCTTCACGGCAATCAGCGCTGTCCTGGAGTTCCCGAAGGACAGCTACTGGAATCCTCAAGGACCGACCATCGGCAACCTGAACAACGGTGGGCCCCACGGCCTTGCTGAAATCCTCTACGCCTATACGAGCGGCACCGGGAACAACGGGAGTGCTTTCGCCGGCATTTCCGCGAATACCCCTTGGTACAACCTCACAATCGGGTTGGCCATGCTGATCGGCCGCTTTCTCTTCCTGCTCCCGCTCCTCGCCGTGGCGGGTAGCATGGCGGCCAAGAAACAAATTCCGATCACGAGCGGCACGCTGCCGACTCACGGCCCACTGTTCGTCGGCCTGCTGGTCGGCACGGTGATCATCGTCGGCGCACTGACGTTCTTCCCTGTCCTGTCTCTCACGCCGATCGTCGAACAGTTCCTGATGAATGAGGGAAGGCTCTTCTAATGGCTGTCATCACACCCGCACCGCCGCCAGCTGCCAAGCCCGCACCGCGCGCCGCTGATCCTACCTCGGTGCTGCCGCAGAAACTCGCGCGGTCGCGTCCGCTGTTCGATCCTGAGATCGTCACGCGCGCGCTGCGCGAATCGTTCGTGAAGCTGAATCCGGTGACGCTCTACAAGAACCCGGTGATGTTCGTCGTCGAGGTCGGAGCGGCACTGACGACGGTGTTTGTCATCCGCGACATCGCGGTCGGCGCAGGCAACATCAGCTTCGGGATTCAGATCGCGCTGTGGCTCTGGTTCACGGTGTTGTTTGCGAACTTCGCCGAAGCGATGGCCGAAGCGCGCGGGAAGGCTCAGGCGGATACGCTTCGGAAGACAAAAACGGAAGTTGTCGGCAGGAAGATCGGTCCTGGCGGTCGCACCGAACCAGTGCCCGGCTCGAAGCTGCGTGCCGGCGACATGGTGCTCTGCGAAGCAGGCGACGTCATCCCTGGCGATGGCGAGGTCATCGAAGGTGTGGCCTCGATCGACGAATCGGTCATTACCGGCGAGAGCGCGCCGGTCATTCGTGAATCGGGCGGCGACCGAAGCGCAGTCACCGGCGGCACGCGCGTATTGTCGGACTGGATCAAAGTCAAAATCACGTCCAATCCCGGCGAAACATTCATCGACCGCATGATTGCTCTGGTCGAGGGCGCCCAGCGTCAGAAGACACCGAACGAGATTGCACTGAATATCCTGATTGCGGGGCTGACGCTGATTTTTCTGCTGGCGGTCGCCACTCTTCAGCCGTACGCGGTCTACAGTATCACCGCCGCAGGAGCTGGTGAGGACCCGAGCGTCGCCGTGCTCGTGGCCCTTCTGGTCTGCCTCATCCCCACCACCATCGGTGGGCTGCTGTCGGCGATTGGCATCGCAGGCATGGATCGCGTGATGCAGCACAACGTGCTCGCGATGAGCGGCCGTGCGGTCGAAGCCTCCGGCGACGTGCATACCCTGCTGCTCGACAAAACCGGAACCATCACGCTCGGCAATCGTCAGGCGGTGGAGTTCTTCCCGCTTCCGGGCGTCCAGGAGGCCGACCTGGCGGATGCGGCGCAGCTCGCAAGCCTCGCCGATGAAACACCCGAAGGACGTTCCATCGTCGTGCTGGCGAAAGAACGATTCCGCCTGCGCGGCCGGGAGGTCTCCGACAAGTCCGCCCGCTTCATCGCGTTCACGGCGCACACTCGCATGAGCGGCGTCGATCTCGAAGGCAGGCAGTTGCGAAAGGGCGCGGGCGATGCCATCACCGCGTTCGTCAAAGAGCGCGGCGGCCCCGTACCGCCGGAATTTACCGAGGTAAGCGACCGGATCGCGCGCACCGGCGGTACTCCTCTGGCCGTGGCCGACGGCCGCCGTCTCCTTGGCGTCATTCATCTCAAGGACGTGGTGAAAGGCGGCATCAAGGATCGCATCGGCCAGCTCCGCCTGATGGGCATCCGGTCGGTGATGATCACCGGAGACAACCCGCTGACGGCCGCTGCAATCGCGAGCGAGGCCGGCGTCGACGATTTCCTGGCCCAGGCCACTCCGAAAGACAAGCTCGAATACATCAAGAAAGAGCAGGGTCAGGGACGTCTCGTGGCGATGACCGGCGACGGGACCAACGACGCGCCGGCGCTGGCTCAGGCCGACGTCGGCGTCGCGATGAACAGCGGGACGATGGCCGCGAAGGAAGCGGGCAATATGGTGGATCTCGACAGCAATCCGACGAAGCTGATCGAGGTCGTCGCCATCGGGAAGCAGTTGCTCATCACGCGCGGCGCGCTGACGACCTTCTCGATTGCGAACGACGTCGCGAAGTATTTCGCCATCATCCCGGCGATGTTCATGGCGACATACCCGGCGCTCGGCGCGCTGAACATCATGGGGCTGCACACGCCGCACAGCGCGATTCTGGCGGCAGTCATCTTCAACGCGCTCATCATCATCGCGCTGGTGCCCCTGGCGTTGCGCGGTGTGAAGTATCGTCCGCAGGGCGCCGCGTCGATGCTGCGCCGCAATCTGTTGGTCTACGGCGTTGGCGGCATCATCGCGCCGTTTCCGGGAATTTGGATCATTGATCAGTTATTGGTACTGCTGAGATTGGCTTAGTTAGTTCGTCGGTTCGTCGGTTCGTTGGTTCGCGGGTTCGTCGGTTCTTGGGTTCGGCTACCGGCTACCGGCTACCAACTAGTGAGGTTCTCATGTGGTCTCATCTCGCACCTGCTTTCAGAATCACCGGCGTCATGACCATTTTGACCGGGCTTGTCTATCCCGCCGTCGTGACCGGCATCGCGCAGGTCCTCTTCCCGGATAAGGCTCATGGGTCGCTCATCAGTATCGATGGCAAGACCGTCGGGTCCCGCCTGATCGGTCAGAACTTCACGCGACCCGAGTACTTCCATCCCCGACCCTCTCATGCAGGTTCAGGCTATGACGCAGCGCTGTCGAGCGGCTCGAATTTCGGACCGACGAACCAGAAACTGTTCGATCGTGTCAAGGCGTCAGTCGAACAGTACCGCAAGGAAAATCAGGATTACACCGGGCCCATTCCGGCCGACGCAGTGACCGCTTCGGCAAGTGGCCTCGATCCGCATATCAGCCCGGCAAACGCCGACATTCAGGCGGCTCGAGTGGCGGCGGCGCGGGGAATGGATGCGGGAGCCGTCCGTCAGATCGTGGCCGACTATACTGAGCGCCCGTGGCTGGGGTTTATCGGAGAACCGCGCGTGAATGTTCTCGAGGCGAACCTGGCGCTAGACCGCCGTCTCTCCCGGTAGGCTAATGGATGCGATCCCACTGTCATCGGAGACCGACGTCGGTCGAAGCGATGATCCGCTCAATCGTCACCATCATGGAACCGTACGCCAGCGATGTGGGCGTCAAGGTGAAAACCTCGATCGACAGTGGCCTGCCGCCGACAATATCCCTGGACGAAGACAAGGTCGCCTGGTCGATCGGGACGCTGATCGGCAACGCACTTCGGCATGTTCAGCGCGGATTATTCTTCCATCCCGGCGGCGAGATTGTCGTGCAAGCCGGTTCGAAACGTGAGGCCGGTGAACTCGTCATCGAGGTCACCGACGACGGTCCAGGTATTCCGGCGGAAAAGATACCGCTGCTGTTCGAGCCCGCTCCCTATCAGCGCCGCGTCGGCTACGCGTTGATACTCGCCCGGGAGATAGCGCTCGCGCACGGAGGCGATATGGAGATAGAGAGCACACAGGATCCCCACTCCCATGGGACCACGGTCCGCCTCGTGCTTCCGGCCCGCTAATTCCGTGGAAGCGCCGCCATGCCGCTTCGAAACAAGCTGCTCGCGACCTACGTCGTCTTCGTCGCGGCGCTCGCCATCCTCGGCGTCTGGAGCGCGTGGCGGCTCGAACAGGTCGGCGCCGTCTCACAGAGAATTCTTTCGGAAAACTACGATTCGGTCGTCGCCGCGCAGAACATGAAGGAAAGCCTGGAGCGTCAGGATTCCGCTGCGCTGTTCGCCCAGCTTGGTCAGACGGACCGGGCGCAGCGTCAGCTCGAGGAGCATCGCCGCCGGTTCGACGCCGCCTTCGCCCGGGCGGAAGGCAACATCACCGAGCCCGGCGAGGACAGCCGTCATCGCGGCGATTCGGAGAGACCGCGACGAATACTATCGAGCATCAGACGAACGTGCGGACTATTTCGGCCGGCTCGAACCACAATTCAACCGCCTGCGGAGCGAGGTCGATCGCCTGCTGCAGCTGAACCAGGAAGCGATGCTGAGGAAATCTGCCGACGCAAACCGCGTCACTGCTCGTTCGCTGATGATGACTGTCGTCCTGTCGGCCGCGCTTGTCGTGTTTGGACTGGGATTTGCCGTCAGGCTTTCCGCTCAGATTCACGACGACGCCGACCGTCTGAAGTCGGAGTTCGTCGGCATTGCCTCGCACGAGCTGCGCACGCCTCTCATGACGCTTCGGATGGGAATCGATCTGATAAACGAGCAGCTCGCTCCCCACGCGACCGAGCGTGAACGCGAGATTCTCGCGATGTGCCGCGAAGATGCGGCCCGGCTCGAACGGCTGATCACGGACCTGCTCGATGTCTCGAAAATCGAATCCGGGCGCATGCAGCCCCTTCTTGGACCCGTCGCCGCGGCGACACTCGTGCGAGAGGCGCTGGAGCCGAGCCGGCCGCGAATCGATGCAAGCGGCATTCACCTGCAGGTCGACATCGACGAAGACCTTCCGTCGGTCATCGCCGATCCGTCACAGATTCAGCGCGTCCTGACTAACTTGATCTCCAACTCCGTCAACGCCACTCCGCAAGGCGGCCGTATCGTGGTTGCCGCGCGTCGCGTGAACGATCGCGTGCAGATATCCGTCACCGATACGGGACGAGGCATCCCACGCGAGTACGTCCCGCGTCTCTTTGGAAAGTTCGTGCAGGTCCCGGGGAGCGAGACCGGGAGTGCCGGCCTCGGCCTCGCGATCTCGCAGCGCATCGTTCAGGCCCACGGCGGGGAGATCCGCGTCGAATCCGAAGTCGGCAAAGGTTCGACGTTCACGTTTACGTTGCCGGTGGTCAATAAGGAGACGTGATGAGCCGGCGCGTGTTGATCATCGATGACGAAGCGAACGTCCGCCGCATGATGCGCCTGGCGATCGAGTCCGACGGTTACGAAGTCGAGGACGCGCCAGACGGCAAGACGGGGCTCGAGATGTTCGGCGACGGCTCGCGTTTCGATGCGGTGGTGCTCGACCAGAAGATGCCGGGCATGGACGGCATCGAAACCCTGCGTCTGATTTTGAAAAAAGCGCCGGCGGCCACCGTGATCATGGCGACGGCGTTCGGATCGATCGAGCTTGCCGTCGATGCGATGAAAGCCGGCGCAAGGGACTTTCTGAAGAAACCCCTCACGCCTGCGCTGCTGCGGAGACGCACTGACCGCGGCAACGGCAAAACGGCCGGAGGCGCGCGAACCGCGAAAACCTTCCACCGATCTGCCCCCTCCGCCACCGCCAGCAGGATCTGGTGAGGTCTGGACAGTCAACGGATTTTTCATTCGGGCGCTGCCCTCGGCGGATGTCACCTCAGTGAACGAGCATCGATTTCTCGTGCGCCACGCCGGCAGAGGACCCGCAGGGTGAAGTCCTCGTGACGATTCACGCCACCGAAGTCGCGAGGGTCGCCCGCCTCACAGGCCGCCAGTTGCCGCCAGGCAAGGCTTTCTGGCGCCAGCAGGCAGAGCGCGCACTGATGAACTACATGTTCCGCAACGCGACCCTGCCGCCCGGCAATCGCCTGGCCGTCGAGCGTCTCTCGGACGAGGCCGTTCTCCTCGCGCGCGATTGGCGCGACGACTGATGCCGGCAGAACGCGACGCCTTCGCCCGGCCAGATCCAGAAGCCCTGCTGAAGCAGGTGCAGGCAGCCGAGCGCGCCGAGCGGCGCGGTCAGCTGAAAATCTTTCTGGCTACGCGCCGGGCGTCGGAAAGTCATTCCGCATGTTCGACGAAGGACGCCGGCGCGCCGATCGCGGCGAAGACGTCGTCGTGGCGGCTGTGCAGCCCGGGATGGAGCCCGAGGTCGAAGAAATCGTCGCGGCGCTGGAGACCATTCCCACTCTCGACGTCGGTGGCGCGCCGGTCATGAACGTCGCGGCCATTCTATCAGACACCCGCGAGGTGTGTCTGATCGACGGGCTGGCCTACGACAATCCCCCGGGCAGCGCTCACCCAAAGCGCTATCAGGATGTCGATGCGCTGCTCGCCGCCGGCATTTCCGTACTCACGTCGCTCAACCTCGAGTACATCGCCGAGCAGCAGGATTTTGTCGAGCGAGTGACCGGACGCCGGCGCAGCGAGACCGTCCCGCAGGAGTTCGTGAGGCAGGCCGACGAGCTCGTCATCGTCGACGCACCGTCCAGGGAACTGTCCGAGCTCCGCCAACGGGCGTTGCTGCTCGCTGCCGATGTTGTCGATCACCAACTGGAGCAGTACCTTCAGCTTCATGGAATCGAGCCGACGTGGGGGACGCAGGAGCGTATTCTGGTCGCCATGACGCCGCGCGCCAACGCGGCTGCGATGCTGGCCAGCGGCCGGCGCAACGCCGATCGCTTTCACGGTGAGCTGTTCGCCGTATACGTGAATCAGGCGAACCTCACCGATGAGGACCGCATGGCGCTCGACCGCAACGTCATGCTCGCGAAGGCGCAGAACGCGCAGGTCGAGACGCTCGAGGCAAAGGACCCTATCCGCGCCATCCTCGAGTACGCGCGGGCGCGAGGGATTACGCAAGTGTTCGTCGGCCATAACCTGCAAAGCAGCTGGACGAGCCGGATCACCGGCACGCTGCTCGATCGTCTGATTGCGGAAGCGGATGGGATCGACGTGCGCGTGTTTCCACATTGATGGACGATCACGCGGCCCCCAAACGCGGCCGGCTCAAAGTCTTCCTCGGGTACGCGGCCGGAGTCGGCAAGACGTATCAAATGCTGACTGAAGCGCAGGAGCTGAAGAAGGACGGCGTCGATGTCGTCATCGGCTACTTCGAGCCGCATGGGCGAAAGGACACCATCGCGCTGACCGAAGGGCTCGAGACGGTTCCGCGAAAGACGGTCGAGTACCGCGGCACGCGCCTCGAGGAGATGGACACCGACGCCATTCTCCGCCGTCATCCTCGGGTTGCGGTCGTCGATGAATTTCCGCACACGAACGTCCCGGGTTCGGGTCGGGAAAAACGATGGGAAGACGTCCGCACGCTGCTCGATGCGGGCATCGATGTGTTGACGACGATGAATGTGCAGCACCTCGAGAGCCTGAACGATCAGATCTGGCAGAGCACGGGCGTGCGGGTAAGGGAGACGATCCCCGACTGGGTGCTCCAGGAAGCGGACGAAGTCGTCATGGTGGATCTGACGCCCGTGCGCTGCTGAATCGGCTGAAGCGCGGCGTCGTCTATGGCCCGGAGAAGGCCCGGCAGGCCATGGAGAATTTCTTCAGGGAACCGACCCTCGTCGCCCTGCGTGAGCTGGCCATGCGCCAGACAGCGTATGCCGTCGAGAGCCGGCACGTTGATGACACGATCGACGCAGTCGACCATTCGCGGATGCCAGCGCTTCGCAGCAACGAGCGCGTCCTGCTGCTTATCGAGGCGGATCCTGCGAGTGCCGCGCTCATTCGCCGCGGCCGCCGTGTCGCCGACTATCTACAGGCCGATTGTCTCGCCGTCGCCGTCGCCAAACATCCCGACCTGCGTGATCTGGAGCCGCAGGCGCGCGAAACACTCCAGAAGCAGCTGAATTTTGCCCGCGGGCTGCAAATCGATGCCCGCATCCTCGAAGGCCAGGACGTGGCCAGACACTGGTGGATTTTGCGCGCATGAACGGCGTCACGCAGATTTTCGTCACACGCCATAGAGAGGATGGGTTGGGGTCGTTCCTCCGCCGTGGGTTGGTCCAGCGCATCGTCAACCTCGCCGCAGACATGCAGGTGACGATCGTGGCGGACCGCTCGAGTCGGCGGCCGATTCCTTGACACACTTGGCGGATGGGACGTAGTCTGTCTGAATGCCTAAGTCCCGCACCACGCCCGCAGCGCGGCGGATCCACAGGCGCACGCGATGCTCCCGGCGCGAATTGGCCATCGCGCCTTAGGACACTTCCGAGTCCGAGCCCATCAGCTAACCCCGTCGGCTACTGACGGAATAGACCATGTCGCGCCCGATGTTCGGGTCGGCGGCCTTCGGCTGGCAGCCATCCTCGAAATCATCCTCATAGTTCCGCTCATCTGGCGCGCCATGCTGTGGCTTCCCTGGCACCTTGACTGCCTGATCGCGGCGTCGCCTCGCTCGCATTCGCCTTCCGATTCGAGCGCTAGCAGCCGTAGTGACCGACGCTCTCAGCGCCGGCGACGCGGCACCTTTCGGCGATGGTTCTTTCAGGGCGTTCGCCAGATTCCCGAAGGGCCTCATTCTCCCCCGATCCATCAGGCGCCCTGGTGGAAGGTCATGTGCCTCACCGGCGTGGACTATTTCTCGACGCTGGGGTATCAACCCGGCATCGCGTTTCTCGCCGCCGGCACGCTCGCGCCCATTGCGACGATCATTCTCGTCTGCCTGACGCTGCTTGGCGCGTTGCCGGTCTACAGCAAGGTGGCCGCCGCCAGCCCGGACGGTCAAGGCAGCATTTCGATGCTGGAAGATCTCCTGCCGCGATGGCGCGGCAAGGCGCTCGTGCTCGTCCTGCTTGGATTTGCGGCGACCGACTTCGTCATTACGATTACCCTCTCGGCAGCCGATGCGACCGAGCACATCGTTCACAATCCCTTCGTCCCCCGCGCGCTCGATCATCCGATTGCCGTCACGATCGTCCTGCTGACGTGTCTGGGCGCCGTTTTCCTGAAGGGCTTCAAAGAAGCGATCGGCTTTGCGGTCGTGATCGTCGCCGTCTATCTCGCGTTGAACATCTTCGTGATCGCGTACGGGGTGATGGAGATATTTCGCCATCCCGAATACGTTCCCCGCTGGACCAACGGGCTCTACACGCAGCACGGAAGCCCCGTGATGATGCTCGCACTGGCATTGCTCGTCTTTCCGAAGCTGGCGCTCGGCTTATCGGGGTTCGAGACGGGCGTTGCCGTTATGCCTCTTGTCGCCGGCGATCGAGTGCACAACACGAGAAAGCTGCTGCGGACTGCTGCGCTCATCATGAGCGTGATGCTGATCGGCAGCTCGATTGTCACCACGCTGCTCATCCCGCCGGAGGCGTTCGCCGAAGGCGGCGAAGCGTGCGGGCCGGGCGCTTGCCTATCTGGCTCATCATTATCTCGGCGAGATGTTCGGCACGATTTACGACATCAGCACCATCGCCATTCTCTGGTTCGCCGGAGCGTCTGCGATGGCTGGACTGCTCAATCTGGTCCCGCGGTACCTCCCTCGATACGGCATGGCGCCGGAGTGGACGCGCGCCACCCGGCCGCTCGTGACGCTGTTCACGGCCATTACATTCCTCATCACCATCATTTTCGATGCGGACGTCCAGGCACAGGGCGGCGCGTATGCGACGGGCGTCCTGGTGCTGATGACGTCCGCGGCGATCGCGGTCACGCTCGCTCTGTGGCGCACACGTAACCCCAGGTGGATGCCTTTCGCGCATCATCACGCTGGTGTTCGGCTATACGACGGTGACCAACGTCATCGAGCGACCCGACGGCGTGCAGATCGCTACATGGTTCATCGTGACGATCGTCGTGACCTCGATGATCTCGCGCGTCCTGCGTTCCACCGAGCTGCGTGTGCAGGGCGTGACTGCCGATGCGATGGCGCAGAGATTTCTCCAGGAGGTCACGCACGCGCCGATACGCATTATCGCGAACAGGCCGGACACCGGCCTGCCAGCGAGTACGCGCACAAGCTGCGCGAGGCGCAGGAGTCGCATCATCTGCCGCCCGACACGCGCGTGCTGTTCGTCGAAGTCCGGCCGACCGACGCGTCCGACTTCAGCGACGTCCTCAAGGTCGAGGGCGTCGACATCGGCGGGCACCATGTGCTGCGCTGCGGGAGTCCCGCGATTCCCAACGCGATCGCCGCGCTGTTGCTGTTCATCCGCGACCAGACACTTCAGATTCCTCACGCGTATTTCGGCTGGACCGAGGGCAATCCCATCGCTTATCTGTTGAAGTTTCTGGCGTTCGGGGAAGGGGACACCGCGCCTGTCACGCGGGAGGTGCTTCGCCAGGCGGAACCCGATCCGGAGCTGCGGCCGCGCATTCACGTAGGGTGAATGGTGAAATCACCATTGGAAGAATGCCAGATTGGTGGATTGGAAGAATGTTGTCAGATTGAACATTCTGACAATCGTCCAATCCGCCAATCTTCCAATGGTGTGATGCACCTAGCCCAATCCCCCATCTTCAATTCAACAACATTCTGACAATCTTCCAATCCGCCAATCTTCCAATGGTGTGATGTACCTAGCCCGGCATTGGAAGACTGCAGACTGATGGATTGAGCGAGTGGTGTCAGGTCGCTGACTGGTGGTTTGCGGATTCCGCGTCACCGACCAGTCGTCGATTCAACAACATTCTGACAATCTTCCAGTCCGCCAATCTTCCAATGGTGTGATGTACCGATCCGCTCCAGGTGATGGTGAGTTTGATACACAGGGGACCCGACGGTGACGGTGATGAAGAGGGAGGGGGCGGTGGAGCAGCGTCGATTTCGAGCGGATCTGGGTACCGTTCGACGAATTCACGCACGACGGGATCGGGATCCATCCCGATCGCTTCGGCGTAGGCACGAATGAAGGACTTTCGAAAGATGCCGGACGGCCAGCGCGACACATCGTCACGTTCAAGCCCTTCGAGCAGACCGATGCCGATCTTGGTCGCGTCGGCGATCGATTTCAGGGCAATCTGCCGGCGTTCGCGCTCATAGCGCAACCGCGCGCCAAAGCTGCTGTCCGACATTTTGAAAAACTCCGATGGAGAAGAACTCCGCTGAACGAGGTCGCGAGCGGCGCGGGCGTAGGGACCCCCGCAAGCGAGCGACTGGAGCGGGGTGAGGGGCCCCCCGCGACTAAAAAAGTGCAGGGGCACCGCTAGGGAAGCGCGATGCCCCTGCATGCGTCGTCGGCCCAGCTCCCCCAGCTCACGGACCTGCCGTGTTTTTGATTAAGCCGGCGACGCGCGCCCTGCTATGGCAAACTGCGTGCCCGCCGATTAGCCCTTCAATTCCGTGGATTTGCGATATTCAGCGGGTAATTTTTTCCCGGTGCTGAAGTTTTTTCGTAACTCCGGCCCCGGGACAGCTGGCCCGCTATCTGGGTAGAACGCGAAACAAAATCGGGCACGGATCCTGCTGTTGGTGAGCGGTGGCAGACAGACTTAGCCCGGAGACAGAGTTGAATGTCTTCGGTTGTTCAGACGAAGGGAGAATGCAATGACGCCGTTCCGTAGAATCCTCAACGTGCTCGCCGTCGCCCTCATCGTGGTCGGCACCACCGCGGCTTGTGCAACGAAGAAGTTCGTTCGAACCGAGGTTGACGCAGTAGGCCAGCGTGTCGAGACACTCTCGCAGTCGATCGAGACGACCCAGGAGCAGACCAAGCAGAACACGGCGGCCATCACGAAAGTCGATGCGAAGGCCGACCAGGTCGGCATCTGGGCCAAGGATGCCCAGTCGTCAGCGACCAACGCCCAGCAGTCTGCGACCAACGCCCAGCAGGCTGCGACCGCCGCCTCGTCGCGAGCCGATGCTGTAGACGCCGCCTCGAAGCGCCTCGTGTACGAGGTCGTCATCAACGAAGATCAGGGCAATTTCAAGTTCGCATCGGCCGATCTGCCGGAAGCGGCCCGGGCGCGCATCGATGAGATGGTCGCGCAGCTCAAGGCGAATCCTCGCGGCAACTTCGTCGAGATCGAAGGGCACACCGATGCGAGCGGCGACAAGCTGGTGAATCAGCGCATCGGAGAGCAGCGCGCCGAAGCGGTGAAGCGTTATCTCTACGAGGCACATCAGGTACCGCTGCACAAGATGAACGTCATCAGCTACGGCGAAGACAAGCCGGTCAGCCCCAACAACACCCGCGATGGCCGCGCGCAGAATCGCCGCGTCGTCATCCGCGTTCTCGCGTAGTCACCACCCATTCGTCCGCGTGGACCGGGTCTCCTGAGCAAGACCCGGCCCACGCGTCCCGCCGCACCCGCAATTGCGCCTGTCGTACCCGCACGCCGACGCGCCCGGCTCACCTGAGATATCCTGAAGCGAATGCGAGTGCTGATCGTGGAGGATGATGCAGCCGCCAGGCGCGGGCTGACGGAACTGGTGCGCGCCTGGGGGTATGAAGCCGAAGGCGCGTCGGACGGACAGGACGGCTTCGAGCGCATCACGGCGTATCGGCCTTCGGCCGTGCTCGCCGACATGGTCATGCCGCGGATGGATGGCCTCGAGCTGCTCCGGCGCGTCAAGGATCAGCTGTCCGACCTGACATTCGTGCTGATCACCGCGCAGGGGAGCGTGGACACGGCTGTTTCGGCGATGAAGGAAGGCGCGTACGACTACCTCACCAAACCGGTCGATCCCCAGCGGCTCCGTACGCTCCTGAGCCACGTCGCCGAGCGGCAGAGCGCGCTGCGCGAGGTCGCGAGCCTGCGGCACCAGCTGCAGGAACAGGGGCGATTCGGGCAGATGGTGGGCAACGCCCCGGCGCTTCGGGCGGTCTATCGCGTCATCGAGCAGGCCGCGCCGACCGTCGCATCGGTGCTCGTCTACGGCGAATCGGGGACGGGCAAGGAGCTCGTCGCGAAGACGATTCACGAGCTGAGCGGACGCAGCAAACATCCGTTCATCGCGATCAACTGTGCGGCGATTCCCGAGTCGCTGCTCGAGAACGAAATCTTCGGTCACGAACGGGGCGCCTTTACGGGCGCGGTGGAGCGGCGGCCAGGCTGCTTCGAGCTTGCTCACACGGGCACGTTGTTCCTCGACGAGATCGCCGAGATGTCGTCCGGCATCCAGGCGAAGCTGCTGCGCGTGCTGCAGGAGCGAACCATCAGGCGGCTCGGCGGACAGAAAGAACAGCCGGTCGACGTGCGCCTGATCGCCGCCACCAACGTCGATCCGGCGAAGGCCGTCCAACAAGGGAAGCTTCGCGAAGACCTCTACTACCGTATCAACGTCATCGGCATCTGCGTGCCCCCGCTTCGCGAGCGGGCGAGGACATCCCGCTTCTGGTCGAGACGTTCATTGCGGAGTTCAACGAGCGGAACGGCAAGGCCGTCAGGGCGCTGGCGCCGGAGGCGTCGCGCCTGCTGCAGCGATACCGTGGCCGGGCAACATCCGCGAGCTCCGCAACGTCATCGAGCGCGCCGTGATTCTGAGCGCCGGCGATTTCATCGAGACGGACCACCTGCCGGGCGATCTCTCTGGGCCGCCTCCGCCGTCGATTCAGTCGGCTGGCCTCACGGCGGGCATGACCGTCGACGAAGCCGAGCGGCGGCTCATCGAGCTCACGCTCGCGCATACGCGCGACAACAAGACGCGGGCGGCCGAAATTCTCGGCGTCACCGTGAAGACCCTGCACAACAAGCTGAAGCGATTCCGCCGCGAAGCTGAAGAAAACCCTGACAGCTATGCGCGTCAGTCTTCAGAGTCAGGCAGACGGCCGCGGTCACGCTGCTGATCGCGCTCGCGATGACCGTGCTGAGCCTGCAGCATCTCGCCAATCTCGCGCGCGTCGGCCTCGAAGACAGCCGCGGCATCGGCGACCTGCTCGGCCGGATGATCTATCAGCGCGCGCGCGATGCCATTGCGGCGGGCGGCGATCCGGTCGTGGCGCTGCGCACCGATCCGGGCATCCGCTCCATCCTGGAATCGACCGCCGCCTACGGCCGGAACGTCACATACGCCGCCGTTGTCGACAACGAAGGCCGGGCGATCATGCATAGCTTTCCGGCGGCCGAAGGTCAGAGATCGAGCCCGGCGAGAACCTGGCGACGGTGCTCGAGGGCGACACGCTCGACGCAGATCCGGGCCATTTACGCCGACCGAGCGCTCGAGGTGGTGTTGCCCCTGGAGCTCGGCGACTCCCCGTTCGGCGCCATCAGCGTCGGACTGTCGCCGATGCTGATTCGCGACGATCTGACGAAGGCTGTTCAGCCCATGCTCTTGACGACCGCCTGTCATCTCGTGCGCGGCCATTCTGGTCGGGCTGGTGCTGGCGAGCCTCATCCTGCGGCCGATTCACGTGATCAATAGCGGCTCTGATGAAGCTGGAGCGGCGAAAAAGTCGGCAGCATCGAGCTGCCACCCGATGAGGAGCTCGAAGGCGTCGGAGAATCGTTCCGGGCCATCAGCGAGAAGCTTGCGGCGCGGTCGCTGGGCCGGCTCATGGCGGGCGTGACTCACGAGGTGAGAAACCCGCTGAACGCCATGACCATTCATCTCGAGCTCGTACGGGAGCACCTTCACCGGCTGCATCGGAGCTCGCGGACGCCCGTGGGAGCTGTGCTGCGGCCTCGACGGGCGCGACGAGCCGCCGCATTGACGTCAGCGGTGCCAAAGAGCACATCGACGTCATCGCCGCCGAAATCAAGCGGCTCGACGAGGTGATCACCGGCTTTGTACGATTCATCCGGCCCGAAGAGCTGCAGCTGCAGCCGGTCGACATTCAGTCGCTGATCAATGAGATCATTGCGCTCGTCGAGCCCGATGCCAAGCGCACGGGCATCATGTGCCGCGGCGAAGTGTCGGGGGCGCTGCCCGACTTGCGCGCCGACCCGGCCCTGCTGCGGCAGGCGCTCCTGAACCTTGCGCTCAACGGATGCCAGGCCATGCCGCCGGAGGTAAGCTCACCGTGGCCGCCAAAACCGACAAGGATCGCCGCATCGAGCTCACGATCGAAGATACTGGAGTCGGAATCCCGGCCGACAAGCTGGACAGCATTTTCGACCTCTACTTCACGACCAAGCCGCAGGGTAGCGGCATCGGCCTGTCGATCGTGTACCGGATCGTGCAACTGCATGGCGGCGAGATCGAAGGACAGTCGACTGAAGGACGTGGAACGACATTTCAGTCTGTGGCTGCCGGTCGCGTGACATACTCTAGAGAGATAGGACTAAGGGCTGAGGGTTAAGAGCTGAGAGGTGAGATGGAAGGCCGTGCCTGGCTTGGCATCGTGGCGTTCGTCCTCGAGGGCGCGTGCTCGTCCAATCCTGCGCGCACGGCAATTGCGGTACCGCTCGAGATCCCGGAACCGCCTCCGCGCGTGGCAATGGCTCCGGTGCCGGCTGCCGAGCCACCCGCCGCTGCTGTCCCGGTCACTGCTTCGCGGCCAACGGCCGAGATCCCGACAGAGTGCTCCGCCTCGCACTGCGGCTGCGACCCCTGCTCAAGCGCCGCCACCGGTGCCCGCGACGCAAGTGATAGAGCCGGCACGCACACAGCCATCCACTCGGATCTGCTGGCGGCCGGGCCGCCCGGCCGCACGCCAACCGCCACACAAGTCCGCGATTCGCTGACCCGAATAAAACAGAAGCTCAACTCGAATCGATCGGCGACGGCCTGAATTCCGGCAGGCGCGCCGACTACGATTCGGCTCGACGTTTTCTCGAGCAGGCGGAGGCGGCCGTCAAGGTGAACAACCTGATGCTTGCGGAGTCTTCGGCTGAAAAAGCGGAAACTCTCGCTGATGGATTGAAGTAACGATTCGGGTTCGTGAACTATTTTATTG
>CAVZIS010000003.1:0-191304 GCA_963775345.1 Vicinamibacterales bacterium | reverse complement strand
GGGCGATGGTGAACCCAATCAGGAATGTGCCGCCCTGAAACGTGCTGTGCCCGCCCGATTCCCAGAGATAGCGGGCATTCACGAGGCCGATCGTGCCGCCCTTCTGGAAGACCGCCATCGTCACGTCCGGGCCGATGCCGAACAGCCGGTTCTTCCCGTACAGATTGAGGGCTTGGAGAGCCGACACCGGCACATCGGCGCCGCTGTCATCCGACAGCTTCGCCTGCAGGTAGTACCCAACACCAAAAGCGCCGCCGATCTTCGGTACGTTGTAGGCCGCGCCGCCTTCGAGGGTCAGCAAGTTGCCGACTTTCAGATCCTGGTCCTTCTTGTTCGAATGGAGCTCGAGGTACGCCGTCGTCGCGGCACTGATCTTCTTCGCCGCGTCGAGGTAGACCGTGGTGCCAGCCTGAATTTCTTGCGACCACATGCCCAGCCCGACGTTGTCGTTGGCGCCCGCCTCGTACCGCCCTGTCGGCGCATAAAAGCCATACCCCGCGACGAAGTCCGCCCGTGGTGCATGCCATCCGAGATACAGCGGTACGACATACAGGTCGTTGAGCCCCCAGTCCGGCTCAAAGGATTCCGGGATCGCGCGTTCGGGGCGGACGGTCGAGAAGGGCAGCGCCACCATGAACCCGTAGTTGGCGCCGAGCACTTTCTTTGGCGTCACGCCGATGATCGTCGGAAACAGCGCTCGCACATCGAAACCCTGGAACCGCGAGGCCGCGAGGGTGTTGCCGTCGGCGTCCTTGATGTTGTCGGCGTTCCACTGCGCAAACGGAATGGCCACGTAAAATCCGGGCCCGGACTGGGTACCGGAATTGACCCCGAAGTCGCCGTGGAAGTTGTTGCCCAAGTATTGCGCGGCCGCAGGCTGTGGTACGGCGAGCGGGCCGACGCATGTCAGCACACCTAACAGGAGCGATTGCAGAATACTCGAGCGCTTCATCGTCGGTCCTCTTCCGAAGAAACTCTTACGCGCGTCTCAGTTCTCAGTCTCGCGATCGAACCCATCGAGCTCACGACTGACGTACTGGTGACCGCCGAGTGCCGCGCGAACCGCAGGGACGAGCTCGTCGCCAGCGGTATCTTTCAGGATGTATCCGAGCGCACCGGCCGCCAGTCCTGCCTCCACCAGCATCAACTCGGAATGCACCGTGACGAGCACGATGCGGGCGTTCGGGTTGTGGCGGCGGATCAGCAGTGACCGCCTCGATACCGTCGACACCCGGCATGGCAATGTCGGTGACGATCACGTCCGGTGAGAGCCGCTCCGCCGCGTCCACCAGAGCGTCACCATCCTCGACCGACGCAATGACGTCGAAGTCCGCTCGGAGCAGCTTGCGCAGCCGTTCCGCCGTTTCCGCGTGATCCTCGGCCAGCAGCACTCGTGGGCGGTACATGTGTTCACCAATCGGCAGCCGCATTCTCGTTGCGATGCCGCAGGAGGGGGAGAGCAAAAGTACGGGAGGAGGGGCCCGAAAAACTACGTGGAGGCGGTCTAATCCACGTTGAGCCGACGGTCGAGCGCGTACCTCACGAGTTCGGCGGTGGACGTGACGCCGAGGGTCTCCATCATTTCGTATTTGTGGCCTTCAACCGTCCTGGTCGACAGGCCCAGATTCCCAGCGATCTCCTTCATGCGCTGGCCCTTCACGATCAGCCGCAAGATGTCGCGTTGTCGCGGCGTCAGCTGCGGTTCCTTCGCCTTCGAAGCGCCGGCCATGCGCTCCATGACATCCTTCGTGATGGTCGGCGTGATGTAGACCTTCCCGTCGAGCGCGTGCCGAACGGCGACCAGTAGTTCGTCGCCGGCCGACTCCTTCAGGAGAAAGCCGGAGGCCCCTCCGCGAATGGCGTCGGTCGCCAGGTCCGCATCGTGGTGCATCGTGAGCACGATGACTTTGCTGTCGAGGCGCTCGGTTTTCAGACGAGCGAGCACGTCGAGACCCGTGAGCCCTGGCATCGAGAGGTCGGTGATGATGACGTCGGGGCGAAGCCGCGTGGCTGCGTCGATCAAACGCTGGCCGTCGCGAACCGCGCCGACCACCTCGAAGTCGGCCTCTCGCAGTATTCTCGACAGACCGTCGGTGACAATCGTGTGATCGTCAGCCAGGAGGACGGTGTGTCGGCGGGTCATGCGACCTGTCCTTCCATGCCAGGTCCGACGTCCAACTTCACGCGTGCGTGCATCGGAATCGTCGCCTGCACCCGTGTGCCCTGATTCAGCCCCGACACAATACTGACGGTGCCTCCGATGATCCGCGCGCGCTCGGACATGCTGACGAGCCCGAGACCTGTGTCCCGCTCAACGCGGTTGGTGGCATCGAATCCCCGCCCATCATCCGCGATCGTGATCTGGGCCTGGTCACCCATCTGGAGGAGCCTCACATCCGCGCGGCTGGCGCCGGCGTGTGCGATGACGTTCCGCAGGGCTTCCTGCGCGATTCGGTAGACGCAAAGCGCCAGCGTCCGGCGTGATGGCTCCAAAATCTCCCTCGGCAGTGCACGTCATCGCCACACCGTGTGCACGCCCGAGTTCGCCACAGTACGAAGTCAGGCCCTTCACCAGCCCCAGATGCTGCAGCACGGCCGGATGGAGATCGTGAGAGAGCTGGCGAACGTTGCGTGCGAGCTTGAGCGTCTGCTGCTGAAGCTCCACGAGTTCCTGTCGCAGCTCCTCACTGACGTGGTACTCGCCTAACCGCTGCTTGAGACCACTGAAGGCGATCGAGACACCAGCCAGTTGCTGGCTGACGTCGTCGTGCAGGTCCCGCGCGATCCGCGCCCGCTCGACCTCCTGCGCCCCGATCAACCGGCCGGCCAGATACTGAATCTCCTGATGACTCGCCTCCAGTGCCGCCTGGCTCGCGCGAATCCGATCTTCGGCGTTCTTCCGTTCGGTGATGTCGATGTCGCAGCCGACATAGCCGGTGAAACTGCCGTCCCGTCCGTACTTCGGAACCCCCGCAGCCAGAAACCATCGGTAATCGCCGTCGGCGTGGCGCAGTCGATACTCCAGGAGGAATGGCCTCCGCGCTTCGAACGCCGGCATGTACGTGCCAAGGCACCTGTCGACATCCTCTGGATGGACAAAGTCCAACCAGCCGTTCTCTCGCAACTGTTCGAGCGGCCGGCCCGTCAACTGCTCGCAGAAGCCATTGAGATAGTCGAGGGTCGTGTCCGGCCGGGCGGTCCATATCAGGACGGGCGCCTGATCGGCCCTGAGACGAAACTGCTCGACGCTCTCGCGCAGCGCTCGTCGCTGGACCAGTAGGCCGGCAATCGCCGCCACCAGAATCGCAAAACCGCCCAGAACGGCGGCGACGATGAAGGTCATAGACACTCGTGCCCCAGGCCCATGGCGCAGAGATCTCCCCGGACAGCGGGAGGCAGCCCGTTTGGAGCAGGTGGCAATTTGGCGTCCAGCGGAACGGCCGAGCGCGACCATCTGATTCAGCCGTTTTCCGCCGAAAAGCCCTGGTTCCAAAAAGCTGGAGCGCTGCGACTCTGGTTTGGTCACGAAATGCCGTGACCTGCGCGACGGTCTTCGGTCACCGCCTGTTGCGATCTCACTTGCTCCCCGCAGTGACCTTTGAAGCGTCGCCCAGCCGGTCGAGCGCGGTCTTCTTCGCCTTCAGGCGGATGTGCGGTCAAAGCTCGAGCATCCGCCGCGAGAGATGCCCGGTCATCGATTCAATCTGACAATCCTGGCCGCGGGCCGACGTGTCGGAGTTGGTGATCGATCAGGCCCTCTGAGAAGTCCTCAGCCATCACAGCCACCGCTTACTCCGTGAGCGTCATCGGCGCGCCGATAGAACGCGACGCGTTCTTTGTGAAGTTCGGTGAGATAGACCTCGCCGTTGTACTCGACTCCGCCAGAGCAGGCGGTCGCTCGGAAAGTGCGGCGCGTCGGCTGCGAGCAGTGTCAGGAACGAGTCCGACGGAAGCGATTGCGCGAACTCTTCGGCCATCACTCAACCTCTAAGGGAATGCCTAGAACGCGCCAAGAGGCCGTGGGAATACCCGATGTCGACGTGATGCCGCTTTGCACCCCCAGTGCACCCCGCCGCCGGCGACCCGCCACGGTCGCCAGCGTCGACTGTCGCTAATTGTTTGAGGGAGGCTGGTGTTTAGCTGGTGGGCGCTAGTGGATTCGAACCACTGACCCCCGCCGTGTGAAGGCGATGCTCTACCGCTGAGCCAAGCGCCCGACCTCGGGAACGCCCAGTCTACTATTTCTTCGCTTCGGCAAGTAGCGCGCTCAGGATTCTGGTGTATTCCTCGTCCGCCGCGGTAAAGCTCTTCTGATACTCGGCGTCGGACATCTTCTGCTTGTCGGGCTCGCCATCGAACATCACAATCTTCCCAGCCTGGTTCCACGTGTCGTACATGTTCTCCTGTTTTCGCTGCGAGAGACCCGGCTCCCCCATGTCCTGGACGAAGATCTTCGTATTCGGCGTCACGGTGCCGCTGAGCTCCATATAGGTGTCCCGGTATTGTTTCCCGGTCACACGCGGATCCATGAGCTGTGGCGCGGAGTAATGGCCCGAGATGACGAGAAGCTGCACGTTCGGAAAATACAGCGCGGCGGCGTAGTTGCCCTCCCCGGTCGGCAGCTTGGCGGCAATGGAATCGAGCTTCTTCTGGTCCATCACCTGCACCAGCTCTTTAGCGACCGTGGCCGACTTCGATCCCTGGGCGGCAGCCCTAGCCGGAAGCGCGATCAGTCCCAGCACCGCAATGCACTACAGCCGCACCAATTGAAACGCGCGTCATCATGACCCCCTTACGGCCGGAACAAATTTCAGTTTTTTGCGGGCGGATCAGGCCGATTTCTACCACCGATGGAGCGCGGCGTCAATCCGGTGAACGCGCTAGGGCGGCCACCTCTAACCAATGAACAGCGCGTCTTCTTCTTCGGAGCGGGCACGCCCGGCGCCGGGGCGTCCGGAAAGCTCGCGGAACACATCGAGAGCAGCTCTGACGCCAGCCAGCAGGCGGCCCCTTCCCGATCGGGCTTTAGAATCGCATCCTGAACGGTTGTGGCGGTCTGCTCGAGACGGAAGGCGAGGTCGGTAACCAGCCGCTCCACCCGCTCGACTTGGCCGGCAGCCAGACCGCTGATGCGCGCCGCATCCCGGGCGATAGCATTCAGGTTTTCGGCCAGCGGCTTCATTTCGTCGCTCGACCTGTGCGAGAAGGCGGTTGACACGCCGGGCCACCGTCCAGCCATAGACGATCACGCCTACCTGGATGGCAGCCATCGTGAATGTCGCTAACGCGATTACCCCGAGAAAAGCCTCCGCCCAGAACGTCACACGTCTCCTTCGGACTCCCGGTCTTAGAAGATGCTCATCCTTACATTGAGGAACTTCTTCGGATCTTTACGAATGTCGGCAAGCAGGCTCTGCATTTCGGTGACCGTCCGATTCATGTTGTCGTAGAGCTGCTTGTCGTTCATCAGCTGGCCCATCGTGCCCTGTCCCTGGTTGAGCCTGGCCGTCAACTGCTCGAGATTCGTCGTCACCGCGTTGAGGCGCTGATACAGCAGGTCTTCGTTCACCAGCTTGCCCATCGTGCCCTGCCCCTGATTGAGCTTGCTTCGACAGGCTCTCGAAGTTCGAGGTCACAGCCGTCAGATTTTTGGCCAGCGCCGGGTCGTTCATCAACTGGCCGATGCTGCCCTGGCCCGCGTTGATCTTGTTGGTAATGGCCGTCAGATTCTTGAGCGACGCCTCCAGCTGCCGGGCGCTTTCCGGATTGTTCAGAAGCTGCCCGAGCGTGCCCCGGCCCCGCGCGAGCCCGTCGGTCACATCGCGTGCCGCCGACGTGAACTGCCTGAGCTCGGCGTAAAGCTGCTCGTCGGTCATCAGCTTGCCGACAGTCCCTTTGCCGGCACGCATGTCCTGGATGAGCGCCGTCAGCTCCGTAATGCCCCGGTTGGCCTGCGCCGTGACGTCGGCAAGCTGCGCCGGCGGTGGATCTGAGGGCACGTAGCCCCACTCGGGAATCGGTTGGCCGGTCGTGGATGCCGTGATATCGACCGCGCCTTCGCCGAGCAGCGACACCGAGCCAATCGTCGCGCGCGACGTCGTCCGCACCTTGTCCTGCATCTCCTCGTTCAGCTCGAGCGCCATTTCGACGTCGGACCCCACAAACTGGATATCCTCCACGGCGCCGACCGTGACGCCGGCGACGCGTACGGGCGAGCCTATTTGAACGCCACCGCGTTGGAGAACTTCACCTTGAGGTTGTAGCGCTGCCAGAAGAATCCGCCTTCGCCTCCGAGCGCGAGAATCAACGCCGCGGCAATGAACATTGCCACGACGGCCATGATTCCGATTTTCAGTTCCGACCATTTCAGCGACCGGGTACGGGGCATTGAATTTTCCTTATGGCCGGCCCGAGGGCCGGCCCTGCCAAGAACGCTACGACAGAAACGATTGAATGTACGGTGTCCTTCGACGCGCGCAGCTCGTTCGGCGGTGCCTTCGAAAATGATCAGCCCGTCGTTGAGCATCATGAACTCGGCTTCCTCGAGCTTGGCCGGACCGGCGGCAGACGAAATCGACCTTCCCGTCGCGCCTCACGGCTTCGTGGGTCGCGACGAAGAACGCGTCGCGCAATTGATGCGTCACGAGTATCGAGGTGACCTCCTCGAAATCGCGCAGCTTGACTATCTCTTCGTCGATCGTCGTCGATGTAATCGGATCGAGTCCGGTCGTCGGTTCGTCGTACAGGAGGAGTCGAGGTTTGACGGCCATGGCTCGCGCGATGGCCACGCGCCGCCTCTGGCCACCGGAAAGCTCGGACGGCCGCCGATCGATGAACTGACTCGAGCCTCACGAACCCGAGGACCTCTTCGACGCGCTTGCGCACCTCGATCGAGTGGGACCTCGGTCTCCTCGTACAGCTTGTAGCCAACGTTCTCGGCGACCGTCAGCGAGTCGAACAGCGCGCCTTCCTGAAAGACCATTCCGATGTCGGCGCGGACCTTCATCATCTGCTTCTCTGAATGCTCATCAACGCGCTGGCCATTCACCCAGATGCGGCCCGCATCCGGCTTGAGAAGCCCGAGGATCAGCTTCAACGAAATCGATTTTCCGGCGCCGCTCGCCCCGAGGATGATCTTCGTGTGGCCACGACGCAGCGTGAAGCTCACGTCGCGCAGGACGACCGTATCGTCAAATGACAACGAGACATGATCGAAGACGACGATAGGCTCGTCCTCGCCTGCTTGCGGTTCGGCAACCGCCGTTCGTGTTTGAAGGCTTTCCATCAACGGTGGTCAATCATTATCGGCATCGCAGGGCTTCAGCATTATCCCGGCGCAGGGCTTTCGCATTATCCCTTGGCGTTAACATTACCCGTAGCGCAGGGCTTTAGCCCTGCCTAATAGAACAACGTGATCATTAACCGTGTAATGAAGAAATCCAACACCAGGACCGCGACCGATGCGGCGACGACCGCATTGGTCGTCGCCCGGCCCACGCCCTGCGTGCCACCTTTGGTACGAAGTCCCACGTGGCATCCGATGCTGACGATCGCAAATCCGAGGAAGAAGGGCTTCGCCAACCCCATCCAGACATCCTCCATGTACAGGCCGTCGGTAATCGATTTCCAGTACACACTCGACGGTACCTGGAGCTGCTGAATCGCGATAATCGACCCTCCGAGAATGCCCATGAAATCCGAGATGATCGTCAGAATCGGCGACATCACGACGCCGGCGATCAGCCTCGGGACGACGAGCTTTCGGACCGGATCGGTGCCAAGCGCCCGCAGCGCGTTGATCTGATCGGTGACGACCATGGACCCCAGCTCGGCGGCGATCCCCGATCCCACGCGACCGGCAAGCATCAGCGCCGTCAACACCGGTCCGAGCTCTTTCACCATCGAGGCGCTGACAAGTCGTCGCCGACGACAGGCCGCGCGCCAAATTGATCGAGCGTCAGGCCGCTCTGCAACGCGAGCACGGCGCCGGTGAAAATACCGGTCAGGAGAACGACTGTCAGCGATCCGAGACCAATCGCCTCCAGCTGTTCGACGACGTCGTGAAAATAGAACGGACGGCTGAACGTATCGCGCGCGGCGGCCCAGCTGAGCTTGACGTATTCCTGAACTTCGCGAACCGCGGATTTCAGCCAGTTATCGAACGCCTTCAGCACATCAGCTCCGGGTGGACCGCACCGCACGAGTCCCAGCTCGCGCCCTTTCAACGTTTTGATCCTGTCACGCAGTGTCGCAGCACGCTCGAAATCGAGATTCGCAGCCGCCTGGCGCATCTGGGCCTGCAACTCTTCAATGCGCGAATCGAGCTCTTCCTGGGTCAGATAGGCCTCGCGGTCCTCCATGTGCGGCGGGCGTCGAGTAGTCGAGGTTGTAGATGCTCAGCGACGCATCGTCGATGGCCTTGACGATCGACGCTGGCGTGATGCCGTGTTCCTGGTTGTAGGCCTCCTGCAGCTGTCGCCGGCGCCCGGTTTCTTCGAGGGCGACCCGCATCGACTCGGTCACCGTGTCAGCATACATGATGACTCGCCCGTTCGACGTTGCGCGCGGCGCGTCCTGAGGTCTGAATCAACGAGCCCGCCGAACGCAGGAACCCTTCCTTGTCGGCATCCAGAATCGCCACGAGCGATACTTCCGGCAGGTCCAGTCCTTCGCGCAAGAGATTGATGCCGACGAGCACGTCGAACACTCCAAGTCGGAGGTCCCGCAAAATCTGAATGCGCTCGAGTGTCTCGACCTCCGAATGCAGATATCGGACCTTCACGCCCAGTTCCTGATAATAGGTCGTCAGATCCTCCGCCATCCGCTTGGTGAGCGTCGTGACGAGCGTGCGCGTGCCCTTCCGACGCACGCATGCGAATTTCCCCGAGCAGATCGTCGATCTGACCCTTGACCGGGCGGACTTCGATAGGCGGATCGGTCAGCCCGGTCGGGCGGATGATCTGTTCGACGATGACGCCGCCAGACTTGGCGAGCTCGTAAGGGCCCGGGTGTCGCCGACACGAAGATCGTTTGCCGCGCCCGCGCTTCCCACTCGGCGAACGTGAGCGGCCGGTTGTCGAGAGCCGAGGGCAGCCGAAATCCGAACTCGACCAGCGTTTCCTTGCGCGACCGATCGCCGTGATACATCCCTCGAATCTGCGGCACCGTCTGGTGGCTCTCGTCCACAATCAACAGCGCATCGTCCGGCAGGTAATCGAGCAACGTCGGAGGCGGCTCTCCCGGAGCGCGGCCGGTCAGGTGCCGCGCATAGTTCTCGATGCCGTGGCAATAGCCGATCTCCTTCATCATCTCGAGGTCGAACATCGTGCGCTGATGCAGCCGCTGCGCCTCGAGGACCTTGCCCATGGACTCGAGCTGCGTGCGACGCTCGATGAGCTCGGCCTTGATCGATTCGACAGCCGATCGCGTCTGCTCGCGCGGCGCCACGAAATGCGACTTCGGGTAGATGGCGATCTTGTCGTGTTTGCGCCCGCTTTTACCCGTCAAGGGATCGAATGTCGTCAGCGCGTCGACGTCGTCTCCGAAGAGCTCGATGCGAAGCGCCTGTTCCTCGTACGAGGGATACACTTCGACGACATCCCCGCGCACGCGAAACGTGCCTCGCGTGAAGTCCATGTCGTTCCGCTCGTACTGGATTTCCACGAGCTTGCGGAGAATCTGCTCGCGCGGAATGCGCTGGCCGAGCTGAAGCGGCAGCAACATGCCGTAATACGCCTCAGGCGATCCCAGACCGTAGATGCATGACACGCTGGAGACGATGATGACGTCGCGCCGCTCGAACAGCGAGCGCGTCGCCGAGAGCCGCATGCGGTCGATCTCGTCGTTGATGGTCGCTTCCTTCTCGATGTACGAATCGGTGGACGGAACGTACGCTTCCGGCTGGTAGTAGTCGTAGTAGCTCACGAAATACTCGACGGCATTCTCGGGAAAGAACCGGCGGAACTCCTGGTACAGCTGCGCCGCGAGGGTCTTGTTGTGGACCATCACGAGCGTCGGCCGGTTCACCTCGGCAATGACCTGGGCCATGGTGAACGTCTTGCCCGAGCCGGTCACACCGAGAAGCACCTGACTCTGATCGCCGCGAGCGAGCCCTTCCACGAGCTCGGGAATGGCTCGCGCCTGATCGCCCTTCAGCTCGAAATCGGTGATGAGCTTGAATTTGTCGAAAAATGAAGGCATAAGTCGTGCTACGCACAGCCGGGTTTTTCGGGCTGTGGTCAACAGACAATCGGTACTACAACTTCGCAGCGGTTCTGGGTGCTGGGTGCTGGGTTCTGGACCATGGATTGTGGACACTCCCAACTTTGGCTAGTTAACTGGCACCAGCCGCTTGAGTTCCTCGAACCAGTTTTCAACGACGACAACCGACGCAGCTTCGTTCGTCCGATCAGGATTCTTGACTACAAGGAAGCGTCGTCCGTCAGGTGATAAGTCATAGTTACGAGCCCCGGTGTGACCTTCGAAAGCAAAATAGGGCGTCCGCCCGGCGTAGAATGAGGGTCCTCCCCGAACCCAGAACTTAAACCGAGAACCAAGCACCTCTAGAACTCAGAACCCCGAACCTCGAACACCGGAACAAGCACCCAGAACCCATAACCCAGAACCAAGAACCACCGAGCACATTCTGAACTGGCAGCCGTTGTGCACTGAAGTGCACACAGTCTCCGGTATGGCTGGTGTGCGAAGGCCAGAGGATCTCGATGTTTGGCAACTGGCGTGGGAACTTAAGAGGAGGGTGTACGCATTCACCTCAACGCTACCCGCCTCACAGAGATCGGAAATTCTGCGACGACATCCGGCGTGCCGCCCGATCTGGACCCGATAACGTAGCGGAAGGCTTCTATCGATTCAATCCCAAGGAATTTCACCGATTTCTCAACGACGCAAAAGCGTCTCTCGGTGAAGTGCGAAACCAGCTTCTACATGCGAAAGATGAGCGGCACGTGTCTGACCAGGAGTTCAGAGAGATGCTTCATCTCGCGGATCGAGCGATCGGTGCCGCGACGAATTTCCAGGTGTACCTCCGTACTTGTCCGACCACATCGCGACCGCGCCGTCCTCGAACCCAGAACCACGAACCGCGACAAGCGAACCCGAGAACCCTCAAAACCCAGAACCAGAACCAAGAACCCCAGAACCCAGCACCCGCAGAACCCAAAACCTAGAACCACTGGCCGTCGCTCTTAACGCACTTTCCCCCTCGCCGCCACTTTCCACGCTCCATCCACGCGGCCATTCCGGCCGTACCAAACCTCGTCGTGCAGGTTGACGGTCGAGCAGACATGGCTCGGCACGACCCAGACTTTCTCTCCCACGCGCGCCGGGCCCGCCGATCTCCACGTAGCCGTGCTCCTCGTTCATCTTGCGCATGGTCCACCGACGTCCCGACGAAGTGACCGAACGTCCCGGGACCGACTGTCTGGTCGCTCGAGAAGGTTTTCGACCCGGCGTCGATCACGCACTGGCCCGGCACGGCAGTGCTGACGACCGTGGTGAGCACTCGGAGGGCGCAGTCCGCTTCGACACAACAGTTCGCCTCGAGGCTGCTCGCGTCATAGAACACGTATGTGCCTGGGCGGATCTCGGTTGTCCGCGGAATCAGCGGCGTTTTTGCGGCGCCGGGCGTCGAACCTCCAGAGACAATCTTCGCCTCGAATCCCGAGGCGGAAAGCGCGTCCAGAACGGCGTCGATCTTGACACACGCGGCCTCGGAAGCCTGCCTCGTCGAGCCAGGACGGCCAATAGAAGATCCCCTGGAAATCCGAGCACGCCTTCGCGATCTCGACTGCCTGCTCGGGCGACTGCGCGCCGCAGCGGCCCACGCCAACGTCGATCTCCACGAGCGTTTCGATTCCCGTCAGACCACTTGCGACGTCGACCGAATCGACCGCAACCTTCACGCGACGCGTCTTCGCCAGCTCTCGCAGGCGCGGCAGCTTCTCGCCTCACGAGCGGATAGGCGACAAGCACATCGTCGCCGGGCAACACCTCCGCCTCGCCCACTTTGGCGACGGTGATCCCGATCGCGCCTGCATCGAGCTGCATCTGGGCGATCTCGGGAATCTTGTGGGTCTTCATGTGAGGCCGCAGCTCGACGCCCCAGGCTCGACATTGCTGCTGCATCCGCACGGATGTTGCGCTCGAGGACGTCGAGATCCACGTAGAGCGCAGGTGTGTCCAGATCGAGCGCGTCCACTACCTGGCCTTCTTCGCGATGCACTCGATCTCGACGGCGATGCCGCCGGGAAGCGCGCCCGCCTGGATCGTGGTGCGCGCCGGAAACGGCGCCGTGAAGAACGTCTCATACACCTCGTTCATCGCGGCGAAATCATTGATGTCGCGCAGATACACGTTGCACTTGACGACGTGATCGAGCGATGAGCCCGCCGCCTGCAGGATCGCCCGGACGTTCTCAAACGTCCGCTTCGTCTCCGACCGCACGTCTCCCAGCTCTCGAGCGCCCGGTCTGCGGATTGATGCATCCCTGTCCGGCAACGAAAATGAAATCTCCCTCGATGATTCCCTGCGAATAGGGACCGACGGGCTTCGGCGCCTTGTCGGTCACGATGGCGTTTCTCATGGGCTCCTCTTGAGTCGCTTCCAAAGGTGATGAACGGGAAATCCGGCGGCCGCAATGCCCAGACCGTAGATCGGCGAAAAGTTGCCGACCTGGATCTCTCCCCAGACGATCGCCGACACGCCGACGACGGTGCCGACGACGAAGCAGAGCGGCACCCACGGATATGCCGGCGTGCGGAACGGCCTGGGCGCGTCAGCCATCTTCCGGCGCAGGACGAACACCGCCCCGACGGCGAAAATCAGGGCGGCCCACTCGACGACCACGAAGTAGGTCGTCAGCGTGTCGAAGTCCCTCAGAGCGAGAATCATGATGATCGCGACCGCGCCCTGAATCACAAGCGCCACCCATGGCGTCGACCAGCGCTGATGGGTCATGCCCAGAAACGAAAACGTCAAGCCGTCGCGCGCCATCGCGTAGGTCGACCCGCGGCCTTGCAAGAAAGTTACCGTTGAGCGCGCCGAAGACGCTCGTCATGATTGCGAGAAGGATGACCGGCTCCGCCGGTCGGTCCCACGATCGCCGTCATGACCGTCCGCGCGATGGCTTCCTTTTGCTGCGCCATGATGCTGACCGGCATGACGTACAGGTAGGCGAGGTTCGCGCCGATGTAGAGCACGACGATGATCAGCATTCCGACGATGATGATGCGCTTCATCAGTCGCTCGGGCGCCACGACCTCGCCCGCGATCATGCTGACGGCAACCCAGCCGTCGTAGGTCCAGATGACCGACGCCATCGCGCGAGCCATCCCGCCGCCCTGCACCGCGCCACCGGCGGTAATGTGCGACAGGCTGCCGTCCGCGAACAGAAACGCGCCCAGGATAATTGCGGCCAGCGCCGTCACCTTGACCAGCGTGGTCACTTCGCTGACGGCCGCTCCAACCCGCGCCCCGAGCACGTTGGCGCACGTGAGCGTGATGATGGCGGCGATCGCAATCATCTGCACCGTCGAAGCTGTCCGCCGGCGTGCCAAGCAGGTTGAGCAGGAATTCCGAGAAGACCGTGGCAAGCGCGGCAACGGTGGTCGGTGTCGTGACCAGCACGTACAACCAGCCGAAGACGAACGCCGCGGCATCGCCGTAAGCCTCGCGCAGGAAGACATACACGCCGCCAGGCCGCGGCAGCATCGAGCTCAGTTCCGCCACCGTCAGTGCGCCGCAGATGCTGATCAGACCGAAGGCGGTCCAGAGCCCCATGATCACGAGCGGGTTTGGGACGAGGCCGGCGATTGTGGGCGGTGTGCGGAAGATGCCGCTGCCGATCGTGATGCCGACGATCAGCGCCGTTCCGCCCGAGAACCCGATGACGCGGCGGAGATCCTGGCCGACTGAGACACTCACGGTGTCGATAGTATCCGACTTCGCAGTGGTTCTGGGTGCTTGGTGCTGGGTTCTGGGTTCTGTTCTGGGTTCCGGGTTCGAGGTTCCGGTTCGCGGTTCTTGGTTCAGTGCGAAACGCGCGGCGAGAGGCGGGCAGCGGGCGCAGAATCGTGCGAACCCGGAACCAGAAGAACCCGGAACCGCAGAACCCAGAACCTAGAACGCCGGTTGAGGCACGCCGCTCGAGCGCGTCATCGGCATTTCTTTCGCGTACGCGTCTGGTGTTCCGCCAGGCGAGAGTAATCGCCTCACCGACCGCCTCTTCGTCCGCTGCTTTCAATATGACGCGCGTATACCCTGCACGCCCCCACGCGCCGCTCTCGGGCTCGAACCCTTCGGGATGGTCCTCGATGAAACTCTTTCTGCTCATCCGGTGTGAGCTTCACCATTCCGAATTGATTCTTCGAATGGAGCGAGGCAAATATCCGGTTGTTGACTCGAAAGTCTGGATGGCCCATGTGTGCAGCCTTCGACCGCTCCTTCCAGAGACAAAGCAATCCGTCGGAATTGGTCTGGCTTCATGACCCGAAAGGTCACTGGATTCATGCACTGGAGCAAAGTATCCCTGGCGGGTTCGAACCTGTAGACGTTCGGCCGGCGGGCGCTTGAGTCGAATCTCCACCTTGCGCCACTTTCCGTCGCGCAGCGAATTAGTCGGCACATATCCGAGCACGTATTGTGCGTGAATCTCCGCCGCAATTTCGGCTGTACATCGGCTCGAGATCCTTTCATGGTGCCCGGAAACACCGCGCGACCGCCCGTGAGGCGGGCCATTTCCATCAGCTGGCTCTGCTGCATGAGCCTGGCAGAGCCGCGGCTCGCGAGAAATCCGACAGGATACACGGTGACATCAGAGGTACGCAGAAGGCGAATCGTCTGATCCCAGGTCCGGGAGCTCGAGGTGTCGCCCCCGTCGGTGTAAAGCACCAGCACTTTCTGCCCGTCTGATCGAAAGCGCTGCCCAGATAGACGCTGACGGCGTCGTACAGCGCCGTGCGACCCTTCGCCTTGCTGCTGCGAATCCGCTCGACCAGCCGCGGAAACTCGGACTGAGAAAAGCGTGCGGCCCGGACTTCGTCGGCAAACCCCACGAACGTGAAATCGAGCGCTTTTGGGAATGTATTCAGGAATCGAATCGCGGCGTTTCGAGAAAACGGCATGTCCGCGCTCCATGCTCTCGCTCGTGTCGAACAGCAGACCCACATGCAGCGGCACGGCTTGCTCGCCCGTGCCGGCGCTGAAGTACGAAACTGTCTGCTTCACGCCGTCTTCCTGCACATCGAAATCCTCTGCCTTGAGATCGGACACGGGCTCTCCGCTCCGATTAAGCACCGTTACGGTAAAGCCGGCCACATCGATGCCGGTCTTGTACGAGAACTGCGCCCTGCCGATAACGAATAGAGGACGGCAATGCCGAGCGCGCTGGAACGCTGACGACGGTTGGCGTCATAAGGGGCCGTATGACGGGTAGTTTACAGCATCATAAGAGGCGTATAATAGGTAGTTTACAGCGCATCCAAGACGCTCACACGAGCGGAACGGAGCGGGGCGTCACGGCCCCGCGATTGACCAGAGCCCGCCCGGGGGGAGCCCCCGGATCAAACATGAGGTGTCTGGCGGTTTGCCAAGATGAGCTGGTGATCAGGATGCTCGACCAGATCCTGGCGTCCAGCATCGAGGTCGAGTTTCTGGTCGAGAGCCGCGCCCTGGCAAAGACAGCTTCAGGTCGCCGGTCTGCCGGTCACCGCCGGCGACATCCGCCGCACCGATACCTACATCAAAGCGGACATCTCGCCGCAAACCTGCGTCATCATCGAGGATACCGGCGGCCGCCACCTGCCGAAGGTGATCGACGCGATTCGCGATGCCGGCGGCTCGCTCATCTATGTGCTGGGCGTCGGGCACCGCCGATCGCGAGAAGCGCGCCGAAGCGATCCGCGATCACTTTCCCGACGTCTCGTACCTGTCGCTTTCCGAACTGTTCGAAGCGCCGCTGCTGACCGAGTTCAGCCGCGCGCTGACGCGCGCCCGGGTGCAGCAGTATCAGCGGTATCTCGCGGATGCCGATCGCATTCTCATCCTGCTTCACAACGAGCCCGATCCCGACGCCATGGCGAGCGGCCTGGCGCTGCGGACGATCCTTCACCGCACGAGAACCACCGCCGTGATTGCAGCGCTGGAAGGGGTGACGCGACCCGAGAACGTCCGGATGGCCGAACCTGCTCGACATCCACGTCGAGACGATTTCGCCCGACATGCATCGAGGATTTCGATCGCATCTGCATGGTCGACGTTCAGCCCCATTACTTTCCACGGTCTCGACCGCGTCGATCTCGTCATCGATCATCACCCCGAGCAGCACGGCTACAACGCCGTCTTCAAGGACATCCGCGAAGATTTCGGATCGACCTGCACGATTCTGACCGAGCACCTGCGCGCGATCGACGCGAGCATCTCGGAGCGCACGGCAACCGCGATGCTCTACGCCATCAAGTCGGACACGCTCTTCTTCAACCGCCAGGCGAACCGCTGCGACATCGAGGCGTTCTCCTATCTGTACCCGCTGGCCGACCCCAACCTCATTCGCAAGATGGAGGGCGCCGAAATCACCGAGCGAGCGCCTCGACGCTCATCACCAAGGCCACGCAGAGCGGGCGAGCTGGTCGATCAGATCTTTTCGGTGTTCCTCGGCGAGGTGCCCGCGAGACGATGCGATTCCGTATGTCGCGGATTTCTTCCTGCAGCTCGAGAACGTGCGCTGGACGCTGGTCTCGGGCATCGTCAACGGCTCGTTCGTGATGTCGGTGCGAAATCTCGGCTACTCGAGAAACGCCGGCGATTTCGTGCGGCGCTACTTCGTCGATATCGGATCGGCCGGCGGCCACCGCGCGATGGCCAAAGCCGTCGTGCCGCTCGACGCCTTCCAGGCTCGCTTCGGCGCCGTCACCGACGACGACATCGGCGAAAAGATGGCGGACCTGCTCGAGGAGTTCTTGCACGAGGCGCCGGACGAGAAGAAGAAGAAGGACGAAGCCCAGTCTCGCCGAGCCATTCAGACGGTGCCTCGCCCAACGATCGGTTCGATGAACAGCCGGTACGCATCTTCATATCCGCGATCCATCAGCTCTGCCAGGCTCTGATACCGGTCCGATCGCTCATCGTAGGTGCCCGCGAAATCGAGCGGACCGATCGGGTTGTGCGCGGGCTGAATCAGAAATATGCCGTTGAAGTCGGCCCGGTGCGATGCGATCGCGTCGCGAACGGCAGACGTTTCGGCGGCGGCGAGCTGCTCGGCCACGCGCGACTCGAGCGATCCGCTCGACTTGCTGAGGCGGTGCGGCGTTCGCGCGATCGCCGTCCGCGCACACCACAATCACCTGTTCGACTGCCGGCGTCTGCCAGCTCGTCCATCAGCCTGGCAACCGCGCCGATGCGATCGCAGGTGCGGTGCGTCTCCCCTTTCCAGTAGCTCTCCGGCGAAAACGCGACCAAATGCGGCTCGGTGAGCACCGGGACGCTGATGGCTCCCGCCAGCGCCTCGAGAATCTGGTTGCGGCCAACCCCGGCGAGATCGATCGAGATCGCCCCGGCTTCGCTGAAAATACGCCGCTCGCCGCTCTTCCCTCAGAGCCGCAAAGACCAGATCGCTCCGGGTCTCGAGGTCGAGCGTCGCGACAATCAGTTCGCGGAAACCAGGCTGGCCGAGGTTCTCGAGCAGCAGCTCGGCATATCGCCGGCTCAGCTCGGCAGGCGCGGGCTCTTTCGCCGTTGTCGGCCCCCGGAAGACATGCCACAACGACGCACGAAAATGCCGAAGGCCCCGCTCGGTGCTCCAGGGTGCTCCAATCAGTCTTGCCCACCATCGTGCCCCGATCTACGATGGCCCGGCAGTCTCGGACTCGATGGCGGCGACCCTCAACGCCGCCACGGCCAGCACACAAAACGCCACCGCGAGACACAACGTGATCAGCCTGGGTATCACCGTGGGCAGGGCGCCAGGCGCGAACGCAGTAGCGCACCAGATCTGCTGTACGCCGATCACCAGGCGATATCCAGCGTCGACGTTAATCATCTGCACCAGAAAGCTCAAGGGATACGCCACCAGGCCGGTCGCAAGCACGAGAAGCGGAACGGCAAGGATCGCAACCGCCAGCAAGCGCGAACATCGCCGCCCACTGCAGCGCCGGACGCCACGCATACATGCGGATCGGCGGGCGCCGGCGCCAGACGCCGCCCTCCTCCCAGGTTCTCGGCGCGGCATCGATTGCGGCAAACAGCGCGCCGACCACACCGATGCCGCGGCCGCTCATCACGTCGATCTTCACGCCGGCTTCGTGCAGCGCGCGCAGCACACCGGCGTGATAGGCCCCGCCGGTCCCATTGCCGCTGAGCAGAACCGCGGTTCTCAGGTGTGGTGAATAGCTCACGCCTCGTCGTGGATGGTGACGAGCTTGAGGATCTCGAAATTTCTGGGACCGTTGGGGGTGGTGACTTTGATTTCGTCGCCTTCGGTTTTGCCGACGATGGCCCGGCCGATCGGAGAGCTCGTCGAGATCAAGCCTTTTGCGGCGTCGGCTTCCTCGGGCATGACGAGCTGGTAGGTCGATCGCCTCACCCGTATCCTCGCGCAGGTGCACGGTCGACCCAAACGCCGCACGATCTCGCGGAATCTTGTCGAGGTTCATGATCGAGATCTCGGCGATTCGCTTCTTGAGCATCGCGATGCGCGCATTGACGATGCCCTGGCGATCCTTGGCGGCCTGATATTCAGCGTTCTCGCGCAGGTCGCCCAGCTCGCGCGCGCGCTGAATTTCCTTCGGAAGATCGCGGTGCAGCTCGCGCTCGAGATCGGCGATTTCATCTTCGAATTTCTTGAGGATTTTCGCCTTCATTCGCAGGAAGATCCTAACACATCTGTTATGCTCTCCAGATGACTGGAGCGCCGCACTCCAGCGTCAAACGCTATCGCGACCTCGCTCGCAACCCTCCACAAAAACGGACTCGAACGCGAGCTGCTGCTCGACGGTGCTCATCTGCTGTTCGAAGCGCGCGCTTCCGGTCTTGCGGTCGAGAGCGCCGCATTCCAGCACGACGCGCTCGACGATCCGCTCGTTCGAACTCTGGCCGAACAACTCGCCGCCGACGGCGCCGACGTGTTCATCGTTTCCAGAAAAATGCTGGAGTCGATGAGCCCGGTGAAGACACCTACGGGCGTCGTCGGGCATCGCCCGCCGAGTCGACGCAGACGCTCGAGGCCGTCACCGGCCGGTTCTCAGCCGCTCCTCGTCGTCGCGCACGATGTTCAGGATCCCGGCAACGTGGGCGGCATCATGCGCACGGCCGAAGCTGCGGGAGCGACAGGATTCATCGCATCGTGCCGGCACGGCCGATCCGTTCGGCTGGAAAGCGCTTCGAGGATCGATGGGCAGCGCGTTGCGTCTTCCCATCGCTCGCGCCGGACATCGACGACACGCTACGTGCTTCTGCGTTCGGCAGCCATTTCGACGACCGCGCTCGTGCCGCGCGGTGGTCAGCCGTTGTTCAGCGCCGACTTCCGCAAGCCTCTCGCGCTCGTTCTCGGCGGCGAGGGGCCGGGCGTTCCCGATGATCTCGCGCGCCGGCTGGATCAACTCGTCTCGATTCCGATGCAGGCTCCGGTGGAATCGCTCAACGTGGGCGTCGCAGCGGCGCTCGTGTTGTACGAAGCCTTCCGGCAGAGACAACGTGGGGCGTCGAACGTGGTAGGGCTGCATTACGGTAGGGCGCGACTTTAGTCGCGAATCCAATGAGCTTATTCGACGACCCCGACACCGGCCCGCCCCAGCACCGCCGGCACTCCGCTCGCCGAACGCATGCGCCCTGCCTCATTCGACGAGTTCGTGGGCCAGGAAGACGTGCTCGCTCCGGGCAAACCCCTTCGCGAAGCGATCGAACGCGATCGCCTTCAATCGATCATCCTGTGGGGTCCTCCGGGCACCGGCAAAACGACTCTCGCGCGCCTGATTGCAAAAGCGACCCGCGCGCGATTTGTGTCGTTCAGCGCGGTGCTGGCCGGCATCAAGGAGATCAAGGAGGTCATGGCGGCGGCCGAGCAGACCCGCAGGCAGTCTGAACCGGCGGACGATCGTCTTCGTCGACGAGATCCACCGCTTCAACAAGTCGCAGCAGGACGCCTTTCTTCCGCGCGTGGAGGCCGGCGACATCGTGCTGATCGGCGCCACCACCGAGAACCCCTCGTTTGAAGTCAACGCGGCGCTGCTGTCGCGATCGAAAGTGTTCACGCTCCGCGGCCTCACCGAGCAGGAGATCATCCGCATTCTCGAGCGCGCGCTGGCCGACAAGGAACGAGGCCTTGGAAACGAGCCGATCGAAATCGGCGAAGGTGTGTCTCGCCGCCATTGCGCGTTTCGCCAACGGGGATGCGCGCGTCGGCTTGAATCTCCTGGAGCTCGCGACGGCGGCCGCCCCACGCGCCACCGATGGCTCGACTCGGCGGCTCGACTTGGACACGTTGCAGCAGTCTGTCCAGCGCCGGGCACTGCTTTACGACAAGGGCGGCGAGGAGCACTACAACATCATCTCGGCGCTGCACAAGTCGATGCGCAACAGCGACCCCGACGCCGCTGTGTATTGGCTGGCGCGGATGCTGGAGGCCGGTGAAGATCCGCTCTATGTCGCCCGGCGGCTGATTCGTTTTGCGTCCGAGGATATCGGCAACGCCGATCCTCAGGCGCTCACCGTGGCCGTGGCCGCCAAAGACGCCGTCCACTTCATCGGCATGCCGGAGGGAAATACGGCGCTCGCGCAGGCCGCCATCTATCTCGCGACCG
Source organism: Vicinamibacterales bacterium (assembly GCA_963775345.1). GTDB lineage: Bacteria > Acidobacteriota > Vicinamibacteria > Vicinamibacterales > JAMQPK01 > JAMQPK01. The sequence goes on along the minus strand of CAVZIS010000003.1, from coordinate 170,494 downwards.
CGCCGAAGAGCAACGCCGTCCTACCTCGCCTACAGCGAGGCGGCTGAAGACGCGGTTCGCCAGATTGCGGAGCCGGTGCCCGCTGCACATCCGGAACGCCCCGACCCGGCTGATGAAGGAGCTGAACTACGGCAAAGGATACAAGTACGCACACGACGAAGCTGAAGGCATCGCCGACATGGACTGCCTGCCGCCCTCGCTTTCAGGAAAGCAGTACTACCAGCCGACCGGCCGTGGTTTCGAGGAGACGATTCGAAAACGCATCGACGAATGGAAGAAGGCTCGCACAACAAAGAGGGATTAGGTGGGCGGTTATGTCTATCGCGAACGTTCCGACATGGTCTAGACTGCGCCCGAGGCATCAGTGAGTGGAGGTATCGATGAATCGCCGTGACGCGCTGAAAACCGTTATCCTTGCGTTCGTTCCCGCGCACGCGTTCGCCGCACCGTCGGTGTCGACGCTCATCGGCAACGGCTCGCCGGGCTACTCCGATCGGGCAGGTGAACAACCCCTACGGCGTCATGATCGGGCCGGACGGCGCCCTGTATTTCTGCGACCTGGACAATCAGCGAATCCGGCGGCTGGACCTCAAGACCCGACAGACGACTTCGATCGCCGGAAACGGGCAGCGCGCGTATGCAGGAGACGGCGGGCCGGCGACGGAGGGGTCGCTGAACATGCCGCACGAGATCGCCTTCGACACGCGCGGCAACATCTACATCGCCGAACGCGACAATCACGTCGTGCGAAAGGTCGACGCGAAGACCCGCGTGATTTCGACGTTCGCGGGAACCGGCGTCGCTGGATTCAGCGGCGATGGCGGACCCGCCGCCAAAGCACAGCTTCGCCAGCCGCACAGCATCGCCGTCGATCCGTCGGGCGATTGCTCATCTGCGACATCGGGAATCATCGCATTCGATCTGTCGATTTTGAGACCGGAGTCATCGAAACCTATGGCGGAACGGGCGAACGCCAGCCGACGCCGGACGGCGCGCCGCTGAAGGGAACGCCGCTCAACGGGCCGCGAACGATGGTCATGGATCGCGATGGGACGATTTACCTGGCGCTGCGCGAAGGAAATGCCATCTATCGCATCGACAGAAAGACAGGAACGCTCCACCATCTGGCCGGCACCGGCGAGCAGGGCTACTCGGGCGATGGAGGCCCGGCGCGTCAGGCGAAGCTCGCGGGTCCCAAGGGTCTCGCCTTCGGCGGCGGCGTGCTGTACGTCGCGGACACCGAGAGTCACGTCATCAGAAGCATCAATGTGAAGACCGGCATCATCACGACTGTCCTGGGCACCGGCACACGGGGCGATGGTCCCGAGACCGATCCGCTCCAGTGCCGTCTCGCCCGGCCGCACGGGGTGTTCGCCGACACGACGGGCGTGCTGTACGTCACTGATAGTGAGGCACATCGCATTCGTGTGCTGAGACCTTAGCGGAGAGAGCCGGGCCGTCTGCTCTAGCGTGCGGCCGACTGCCTGACCATCAGCCATCCCATGATGAACATGACGACGCCGACATAGAACGGCTTGGGCGGCGGACCCATCGGACCTGCCATGAAGACGTCCACCAGCAGGATCCACATCGCGAGGCCTGCAGGAAACGCCGCCAGGTAATAAACCACGCCAGCGACGCGCGGGGTCATATGCGCTGGAAGTTCTTCTCGATCTCGCGTCGCGTCAGGCGCAGCATCACGGGCCGGCCGTGCGGACAGACTGTGGAGTAGGCCGTCCTGCGCAGCTCTTCGAGAATGTGCAGCATTTTCTCGTGAGTCAGCGGATAGTTGGCTTTGACGGCGGCATGGCACGCGGTCGTCGCGGCAATCTGGCGCAGCGCATCGCCGGCCTTGTTGCCGCGATCGAGACCTTCCAGATCGTCTGCGAGCGCGCGAACCGCCGCGACGGCGGCGTCGCGGCCCAGAACAGCGGGAACTGCCGTCAGCCGCAGTGTGTCACCGCCGAATTCATCGACCGCGAACCCAAGGCGATCCAGATCGGCCGAATGGCTCAGCACTGCCTGTCTCCCCTCCGGTGACAGCTCCACCAGCAGCGGCTCGAGCAGGCGCTGGCTCTCCAGCCGTCCGCGCTCAGCCGTTCCATGACACGCTCGAACAACACCCGCTCGTGCGCGACATGCTGATCGATGATCGCGATGCCATCGGCATCGACCGCGATGATGAACGTGTCGCGGAACTGGCCGAGCGGCATCATGTGGTTTGATCCGTGGCCGTCGGCGCAATCAGCCGGCGGTCGATCAGGTTCTCATCGTGTCCCGGCTGAAGCCGGACACGACGTCGGGCTGGTCCGGACGAGCCGTGCGGACGCCGCGGTCCTCCTCGGTGGACTCCCAACGGCTTGGAAAGCTGCCGCCGCTCAAGACGCCAGGGATGACCTGCACCAGCGGGTCGGCCTCCCGATAGGCATTCGGCAACAGCTGCAGCTCCGGCACCGCGCCCTGACCAATCGCATCCGCGATGGCGTGCTTGACCGTCTCGTGGATGAACGATTGATCGCGGAATCGCACTTCGGCTTTGGTGGGGTGCACATTCACGTCGACGCGATCTGCGGGAATCTCGAGAAAGAGGTGCACTTCCGGACTTCGTTCTTTGATCGAGGCGTTGCTGTACGCCTCGATGATCGCGTGGGCGATCGTTCGATCCTTCACGATCCGCCGGTTGACGAACACATTCTGCGAGCCCCGGGTCGGACCCTGCTCGGCGAGAGCCGCAACATACCCCTTGATGCTCAAGCCCGCGAGGGTCTTCCCGACAGGAACGAGATCGGGCCGCTCGCCGAACACCTGATAGAGACGATCTTCGAATTTGGCGACTGCCGGCCACCGAAACGCGGTCGAGGTCCGCTGGCAAGAGAGAAGCCGATCTCGGGATACCCGAGCGCAAACTGCGTGACGACCCGGGACACCTGCGTCGTCTCGCCGGTGTCGCTCTTGAGGAATTTCCTGCGCGCGGGCAGGTTGTAAAACAGATCGCCGACTTCGATCGACGTGCCTTCGGCGCAGCCCGTTTCCTGCACCGATGCGACGGCGCCCCCGTTGACGCGAATCTCGGTTCCGCCGATTCGCCGCGCAGCCGTGTCTTCAGCACGAAGTGCGAGACCGACGCGATGCTCGGCAGCGCTTCGCCCCTGAAACCGAGCGTGGTGATTGCGGCGAGATCATCGGCACGCCGAATCTTGCTGGTCGCATGGCGCTCGAGCGAGAGCCGAGCGTCTTCAGGGCCCATCCCCTCGCCATCGTCCTCCACCCGGACGAGGCGCTTGCCGCCCTGCTCGACCAGAATCTGAATCCGGCGCGCGCCGGCGTCGATGGCGTTTTCGATGAGCTCCTTGACGACAGATGCTGGCCGCTCGACGACTTCACCCGCCGCAATCTGATTGGCGAGATCGGAAGGCAGAAGGTGGATGTTGCCCATGCAGACCAGTGATTTGGGACTTGGCGATTCGTCATCCCCAATCCCTAACCCCTAATCCCCCTGTTAGTCCCCAACCTTTACAGACAATGCCGCCTGCGCAGCCGCGAGCCTGGCGACCGGGACTCTGTACGGGGACATGCTCACGTAGTTCAACCCGACCTTCTCGAAGAAATGAATCGAGGACGGATCGCCGCCGTGCTCGCCGCAGATGCCGAGCTTGATGTCTGGGCGGGTCGAGCGTCCCTTCTCGACGGCGGTTCGCACCAGGGATCCGACGCCCTGGATGTCGATCGTGCTGAACGGATCCTTCTCCAGAATCTTCTTGTCCTGATAGGCGCCGAGAAACTTGCCGATGTCGTCTCGTGAAAAGCCGAAGGTCGTCTGCGTCAGATCGTTCGTCCCAAACGAGAAAAACTGCGCTTCGGTGGCGATTTCGTCGGCCGTCACCGCCCCGCGAGGCACCTCGATCATGGTGCCGACCATATAGTCGACTTTCACGCCCTGCTCCTTCATCGTGTCCGCGGCGACGCGATCGACAATCATCTTCTGGTCCTTGAGCTCCTTCACGTGCCCTACCAGCGGAATCATGATCTCGGGTACGACCTTCAGCCCCTCCTTCTTCAACTGAATCGCGGCCTCGATGATCGCTCGCGCCTGCATCTCCGTGATCTCCGGGTACGTGATTCCAAGCCGGACGCCCCGGTGGCCGAGCATCGGGTTGAACTCGTGCAGCTGCTCGACGCGCGCTAGAAGCTTCTTTTTCTCTTCCAGCTCGCGCCCGTCGCCCCGCGTCACCTCGAGCTTCGCAATCGCGACCATCAGGTCTTCGCGCTTCGGCAGGAACTCGTGGAGCGGTGGATCGATCGTCCGGATCGTCACCGGCCAGCCCTTCATCGCCTTGAACACGCCGTAGAAATCTCCGCGTTGCAGCGGCAGAAGCTCCAAAACGGCTTTCTTTCGATCTGCCGGGTTGTCGGCGAGGATCATCCGCTGCACGATCGGCAGACGGTCTTCGCCGAAGAACATGTGCTCGGTCCGGCACAAGCCGATGCCGCGGGCACCGAAGGCGTAGGCCAGCTCCGCCTGATCCGGAAGATCTGCGTTCGCACGGATGCCGAGCCGGCGGATGCTGTCCGCCCACTCGAGCAGCTTGCTGAAGCGGCGGTAGATATCCGATTTCTTCGGCTCGAGCTGACCGTTGACGACCTGGAGAATCTCGCTTGGTTTCGACGCCATCTGCCCGAGCTTGATCTCCCCCTTGAGACCGTCGAACGACACGTAGTCGCCTTCTTTCACGGTCTTGCCGTCAACCGTGAAGCGTTTCTCCTTCTCCAGAATGTTGAGAGCGCCGGCGCCGACGATGGAGGGTTTGCCCATCTGACGGCCGACGACCGCGGCGTGCGACGTCATGCCGCCGGTCGCCGTCAGGATGCCCTGTGCGACGTGCATGCCGTGAATGTCGTCGGGGACGGTTTCCTTCCGAACGAGAATCACCTGCTTCCCCTGCCGTGTCCATTCGACAGCTTCGTCTGCAGTAAACACCACCTGGCCGGAAGCGGCCCCGGGCGATGCCGGCAGCCCTTTGGCCAGCACCGGCACCTTCATCCATTCACTCTGATCGAAGCCCGGTGACAAGAGCTGCGACAACGCCTCGGGATCGACGAGCAGCACGGCATCCTTCGGCGACACGATCTTCTCGGCGACCAGATCGCTGGCGATGACAACGGCCGCGTAACCCGTGCGCTTGCCGCTGCGAGTCTGGAGCATGAAGAGCTTTTCGTCCTGGATGGTGAACTCGAAGTCCTGAACGTCCTTGTAGTGTTTCTCGAGCCTCGTCGTAATTTCACGGAGCTGTTTGTACGCCTTCGGCAGCACCTTCTCGAGCTCACGTATCGGCTGCGGTGTACGGATGCCGGCGACGACGTCTTCTCCCTGCGCGTTGATCAGGAACTCTCCATAGAACTCTTTCGCTCCCGTCGCAGGGTTCCGTGTGAAGCCGACGCCGGTTGCGGACCGGTCGCCCGTATTGCCGAACACCATTTGCTGGACGTTCACCGCCGTGCCAATGTAGTCGGGAATATCGTAGATTCGGCGGTACTCGATCGCGCGAGCGTTCTGCCAGGAGCGAAAGACCGCGTTGCGTGCGCCCTTCAGTTGCTCGATGGCATCCTGCGGAAAGGACTTGCCCGTCTTCTTCTGCACGACCTGCTTGTAGCGGGAGATGACTTCGCGGAGCGCCGTCTCATCAAGATCGGTGTCGGCTTTTGCCCGGCGAGCCTTCTTCACGGCGTCGAGCTCGTGCTCGAACACATCCTTGGGGATCTCCAGCACCACGTTGCCGTACATCTGGATGAACCGCCGATAACTGTCCGCGGCGAACCGGCCGTTGCCCGTCTCCTGCTTGAGCGACTCGACGGTCTCATCGTTCAACCCGAGGTTCAGAATCGTGTCCATCATGCCCGGCATCGAGAACTTCGCCCCCGACCTGACCGACACGAGCAGGGGCCTCTTCCTGTCGCCGAGCCTGCGCCCGGCAGACTTCTCGAGCTTTCGAAGGTTCTCGATCATCTCCTTTTCGATCGAGGCCGGGATCCTGCCGCCCTCCTTGTAGTAGATGCTGCAGACCGGCGTCGAGATCGTGAAGCCGGCGGGGACCGGCAGCTTGGCGTTGGTCATCTCCGCAAGGCCCGATCCTTTGCCACCCAGCAGATCTTTCATCGTCCGATCGCCGTCGGCCTTCCCGTCGCCGAAGAAATAAATGTACTTCCCTCGTTTGGCGAGCTTGGCGATTTTGTCCGACTCACTCTTAGCGACTTTCTTGGCCATTCGACTGTTACTCCGTCTCCGTCACAATCTCGGAAATGTCGGCGATACGCAGAATTTGTTGTTCGAGACGTTTCAAGAGCCGCAGCCGTGCTTTTCGCAAGGCCGGGTCCTCTACCATCACGAAGATTTCGGTGAAGAATCGATCGACTGCAGGACCGAACTGGGCTGCCTCGACAAACGCGCGCCGCAAATTCTCCCCTGATTGCAGCACGCTGTCAATCACGGGACCGCGTTGTTCGAGCTCCTGCATCAAAGCTGTTTCCGCCGGTTCCTTGAGGAGAACCTCGACTGCGGGATCGCGGCTCTCGGACGTTTCATACTCAAACGGTTCGAGCTCTTCAGCGATGTTCTTGACGCGCTTGAATGCCGTCGCCAAGTTTCTGAACTCATCGGACGCTGCAAACTCCGGCAGAACCTGAGCTTTTTCCAGGTATCCACCGGGCTCTCCTCCAGAGGTCTGTGAGTGACGGCACGAACATTTCTAATATCGAAACCGCGCTGCTCCAGAACAATATCGAAACCGATCGATGAAAAACTCGTTCATGAATACGTGCGCTGCTACGTGTTCGACTTCGGGCCACGCTGGTACCTGGCCTCAAACGCTGCTGCGTCGCCTTGATCAGAGTGCCCAGCGTTGGCCGCGCGGCGAGCCCGGTGAGCTGAGGCAGGTCGATCAAAATCCTGATGATTCCCTGTGCGCCTCTCCTCAAGCCGAAGGGATCTCGTGAACCAGTGGGTCGTTCCCCGGCGTGAATCATTCCAACCAAGGTATCGAGCTTGTCAGCGAGCGACACTGCCGCCCAGCTTACCGCTGCATCTCCAAGCTGAAGGCGCGTCGGGGGGGCATCGGCAGCAATCGAATCGGGCAGATAGTGGTAATAGATCGCTTTCCAGATGCGCGTGGGATGTCCTTCCTCGCGCGCGTAGATGCCTCCCATCACCCCCTGCAGCTCTGTTAGCTCCCCCACCATCTCGGTCGCCAGGTCGGCCTTCGCCAGACGCCCCGCCGTGGCGGCCGCGCTCGCAGCGGCTTCCGAGGCGAGCGGTTCGAGAGCAATCCATCGCGCCAGGCTCTCGATGCGCGCTGCGCTTTCTCGAAGATAGCTGCCAAGTTTCCTGTGGAATCGAATCGTGCTGAGCCGCTCGAGCGCGCGATTCGAGTGGCAATTTGCCTGTCGGCATCCCAGAAGAAGCGCGCATCGCGCAGCCGCGCGGCGAGCACGCGCTCGTAGTTGCGCGCAACATTCTTCTCGTTGCCGGCATCGGTATTGGTGACGACGAGAAATGCCGGCTTCAACTGCCCGCCTCGTCCACGACCGGAAAATTGTGCTGATGATGAATCATCGTCGTCGTCAACACTTCCTCCGGCAGAGCTCAGAAACTCTTTCGCAAATGTTCCGGCCATCACCGTCGGATACTCGATCAAATCGGGCACTTCCTCGAGCAGTGCCGAGTGATGCGACGCCGCGACGCCGCACACGCGCCCGCCGAGACTGCGCGCCTTCGCTTCAAGACCCCGCGCGATGCGATCCTGACGCTCCTGTCCGTCGAGAATCACGAAATGTTCCGCCAGTCGCGCCTGGTATTCCTCGAACGTCCGCACCTTCACCGCACGTCCCGCCCGGCCGCTGGTCGTCAGAAAACGATGCCCGTAAGTGACCGCGGCAGACACGATCTCCTGCACGGCCGACGACTCGGCGAGCTCGGTGCGACGGATGGTGAACGGCACGACCCGGCCGCCGTAGAGATAGAGAATCCAGCGAATGGGCCGGCCGAACAGCAGATCCCCCTTGCCGTCTTCGAGAAAGGCGTCCCAATGCATCGCTTTCGGAAAGCTGAACGAACGCAGGGTCGTCGCCAGGACATCCGGCAACACATCGACCGCAGCCTTGCCCCGCTGATGCTTCCGATACGCCAAGGTAGGCGCCTCTTGGGGTTTCCACGCGCTCCAGTTGTGCGACGTCGATGTTGTACTTTCGCCCAAACCCTGATGGCGGCGGGTGTGGCGGCGCCATCCGGCCCGAACGCCGCAGCCACGGGGGGCCCGGTCACCAGCTCTTCGAGATCGGTCTGCCGCTCAGCAATTTTCGCAATCCGCGCGGTCAACCGACGCGGAGTGCTGTAGCTCTCGACGGGGCATCGGGGAGCAGCCTGTGCGACCGGAGCGCCCCGTCCAGGCCATCGCGGATTTGCCGCGTCAGGCCGGGCAGCCATGACGCCGGAAGTTCCTCTGTTCCGATTTCGAGGAGAAGTTCGCGTTCCATCTAGTTGGGGTCTGACCCCGGTACAGGTACAGGCGTCAAACCCTCGTTTGCGGCTTCGCCAACCCACTCATGGGTATAGGCCTGGGCAATGGCGATCGCGAGATCTGCGCACGCGCAATACGTAGGCGGTGCGCTCGGTGACGCCAACACTGCCACTCGCATCGAGAATGTTGAAGACGTGCGAGCACTTCAACGCGTATTCGAGTGCAGGGAGAATCAGACTGCTCTTCAGCAGCCGCTCTGCCATCGCGAAATATCTATCGAACAGATCGCGATGGAACGCAGCGAATTCCTCGCGTGGCATCCCGTCGACATGTCCGTACACATACCGGGACTGCTCGATCTCTTCGCGAAGACGGACGTCGCCGTATTTCACTCCGCTCGCCCCACTCGAGATCGAAGATGTTGTCGACCTTCTGCAGAATCATGGCGATGCGATCGAGTCCGTAGGTCAGCTCCGCACCAATAGGGGCGAGATTGACGCCGCCGACCTGCTGGAAATAGGTGAACTGCGTGATCTCCAGACCGTCGAACATCACCTGCCAGCCGATCCCCCATGCTCCAAGCGTGGGGGATTCCCAGTTGTCATCCTCGAATCGGATGTCATGGGCGCGCGGATCGATGCCGACGGCCTCCAGGCTCTGCAGATAGATTTGCTGAACTTCGTCGGGCGCCGGCTTGAGGATCACCTGAAACTGGTGGTGTTTGAAGACACGATTGGGATTCTGGCCGAAACGTCCGTCATCGGGCCTGCGCGAGGGCTGCACGTAGGCGACGTTCCAGGGCTTCGGCCCCAGCACGCGCAGCAGCGTTTCGGGATGCGACGTGCCCGCCCCTACCTCGAGATCGAGCGGCTGCTGGATGATGCATCCCTGTGACGCCCAGAAGGCGCTCAGTTTGAGGATCAGATCTTGGAGGGTCACAATCGCGTCATTTCCTTGAGCACTTTGATCGAGCGCGGCTCGCGTTCCAGATGCATCGCGATCAGGCTGCGATGCATCGCCTCGAGCTCACGCAGCATCTGCGCGATTGGCAGCGAGCCCCGCCAGGTCCTGCGGACTGATCTTGCGAACCGCCGCCAGAAACCCCTGCGCCTCCGACGACAGACTCTGCATCCGCGCAGCCGGATAAACGCCCTGGAGGCTCAAAAGCCAGAACTCGAAGTACCTCGCCAGAGGCTCATAGGGCACGCCACTGGCCAGCGCTTCGACCATCGAGACCCCAGGCGATACAGCCTCTCATCCTCGTGGCTTTCGGCAGCCCATTCGTCGATCAGCTCCGCAAAGTACGCCGCACACCCGAGAGCTTCGATCGTGCCTCCGGACAACGCAGAGCGCGCCGGCTCCGAGTAGTTCAGACTCACCAGCTCGCGGCGCTCTTTCTCGAAATAGGCGACGCGCACCTGCGTCAGCGGCTCGAGCGCGCCCACGAACTTCGACTTGGGCCGGCGGGCGCCCTTCGCCACGCCACGCTTCTTCCCGCGATCGCGCGTGAGAAACACCACGATCCGGTCCGCTTCGCCGAGCTTGTAGGTTCTGAGGATGAGGGCGTCGGCGCGTGTACAGGGGCATTCGCAGGCCCCTTATTCTACCCCGCGCCTCGAATGTACCGCGTGTAGAGCGTCGCCAGTCCAAGGAACGACGCGAAGCCGCAGACGTCAGTGAAGGTCGTGATAAAGACGGCCGAGGCGAGTGCCGGATCGATCTTGAGGGCCTTCAAGCCGAGCGGGATCAGCGTGCCCACGAGCCCGGCCACGAACAAGTTCATGATCATGGCCAGCGCCAGGATGACTCCCAGCCGGAAGTCGCCGTTCATCAGCCATGCCACGGCGGCGGCAATCGTGCCCGTCACGATGCCGTTGCCGACGCCAACGACCAGATTCTTGATCAGCGCCTTGCGGGAATTGCCCCAGGTAAGCTCGCCGAGCGCGATGCCGCGAATGATGACCGTCAGGGTCTGCGTGGCCGCGTTGCCGCCCATGCCGGCGACGATGGGCATGAAGACCGCCAGCGCGACCCACGCGCCAATCGTGTCCTGGAACACCCCTACGACCGCAGCGGCCAGGAATGCGGTTGCCAAATTGACGATCAACCAGGGCATTCGCTTCCGCAGCGACTCGATCGCCGGTGTGAACACGCGCTCGTCGCTGGCGACGCCAGCCAGCCGGTAAGAGGTCCTCGGTCGCCTCGTCCTTGATGACGTCGATCACGTCATCCACGGTGATGACACCGACGAGCTTGTTCGACTCCTCGACGACCGGAATGGCCAGCAGGTTGTAGGACGCAACGAGACGCGCCACCTCCTCCTGATCCATGTCGACGCGCGCGCTGATCGGATCGGGCGTCATGATCCGCTTGAGCGGCGTCTCGGGAGAAACCAGCAGCAAGCCGCCGCAGCGATGTGACGCCGACCAGATGCCCGCGGGCATCGACGATGTACAGGTAGAACACCATTTCGACATCACGAGAGGTCTGCAGCGCCGTGATGGCCTCACCGACCGTCATGTCTTCGGCCAGCGCGAAGACATTCGGGTTCATGATGCGGCCGGCAGTCTGCTCGGGGTACTCGAGGAGATTCTCGACCTCGCCCGACTCTTTCCGTCCCATCAACTCGAGGACGGCAGCCGACAGCTCATCGGGCAGGTTGTCGATCAGGGCCGCCGCATCATCTGACGGCAGCTCCTGAACGAGTTTGGCGATCTCCTCAGCCGAGCGGCCGGCGAGCAGCTGCGCGCCGGTTTCCGGGCCCAGCTCGCTGAGCGTCTCCATCGCGAGCCGGCTGTTGCGCTCGACGAGCACTGAGAAGGCCGCCAACCGATCGCGTTCGGGCAGCTCGCTGAAAATCTGCGCGAGATCGGCGGGATGTTGTTTGCTGAGCAGATTGGACAGGTTGGCCGTTGCGCCGACCCTGAGGAGGCGCTTCGCCGAATCGAGCACGAGATCGACCTTGCGTTGCGGCGGCATACGAACCCACTACTGTAACATCACACTTGTGATTAGGATTGGGCTCAGCAGGGATCAGGGATTGGGATTGGGATTTGGGAGTGAGGTTCGGGTGCCTTCCGGCTACAGGACGAAATGGCACCCGACCCCGGTGCGACTGAAGATTACTGCGCTCCACGCGCCGGAGCGGCGGGCGCGGCGCCGCGCGCCGGCGGCACGAACCCATCCTTCGAGCGCCCGTTCTGATGGAAGCGCGAATCGGGGCTCAGGCGATTGCCGGTCGAGAACTGCTGCCCGGCATTGCCCCAGTACTTCCCCGCTATATAGGTTGCATCGCGAACCTTTGTGAGCAGGTCCTGATACCGGTCGTCGCTCTGCGCAAACCCTGTGAAGTTCGTGATGTCGCTGTTTCCGAGAATGACGACGTCGATGCCAGGCGTCGACGCGATTTCATAGGCGTTGTCGACTCCCTCCTGCTGTTTCGATCATCACGACCGACAGGGTGTTGTCGTCGATCGAGTTCCGATAGGTTTCGCCGGGCGACATGAAAGGGTTCCAGAAGTTGCTGCCTCCCGTGCTTCGACGTCCTTTTGGCGGGAAGTGAGAATAACGCGCCGCATCCCTCGCCTCGATGACGTCGTCCACTGTCGGAACGATCGTGCCGAGCACGCCGAGATCGTAGGCTTTCTGCATGTTGGCTTCCAACGCGTCCGGCATTCTGATCATGGGGGTCGCATTACGTCGCTGAGGGGCAGGCACGCATCATCTCTTCGACTTGATCGAACCGCAGTCTGGAGTGCTGCATCTCAAACCAGGTGTAGTCGTAGTGCGGCGCCATCATGCAGTATTGCTTGATATCGAACGCGCTCTGCGTGTGGCTGAATACCTGCTCGCCAGCCAACAGCTTCGCTTTGGCCGTGTTGTACAGCTTCCGGTTGGGATTGTCCATGAACGCCCTTGACCGCCCATCCCCAGGGCCGTCCCGGGTCCAGCGGCATTGGGGTCAAGGTCCCGTTGGGATGCTTCACCGGCGCTGCAGCGGCCCCCCGCCACCGCGTCCGCCCCCTTGCTGCGCCTGTGGCCACGCGACGACAGTCGCCACCGACAACGACCAACGCAACGATAAATAGCCTTTCCTTCATGTCCCTCCTCCTGATGAAGAACTTGAACCGAGCTCTCGCAGCAGCCACGCTTTCGCCAGCTTCCAGTCGCGCATGACGGTGTCGACCGATACGCCCAGGGCCTCGGCGGTCTCTTCGACGGTCAGTCCGCCGAAGAAGCGCATCTCAACCACTTTGCTCTTGCGCTCATCGACATTGGCCAGCGCGTTCAGGGCATCATCCAGCGCGACCAAGTCGCGCCCGGGCTCGGCAACAAGCAGGCGCTCGTCCAGCGAGACCTTCTGGGCGCCGCCCCCGCGCTTCTGATATTTCCGTGCGCGCGCCGAATCGACCAGGATGCGGCGCATCAATCGCGCCGACATGGCGAAGAAGTGCGCCCGATTTTGCCATTGAACCTTGTGAATGTCGACCAGCCGCATGTACGCTTCGTTGACGAGCGCGGTCGCCTGCAATGTGTGCCCAGCCCGCTCGTTTCCCATGTAGCGCCGGGCAAGCCGTCTGAGCTCGTCATACACGACCGGCGTAAGGGCCTCCAACGCCGCGGGATCTCCCTTGCCCCACGCCAGGAGGAGCTGAGTGACCTCGGGAGGCCGCTTCTCGCCGTCTGGACTCTTGCGGTCGTTCATCACTTCTCCGGCGACCTCACGCCGAGTTCGTCCAGCATCCTCTCGTCCTCGCGCCACCGCTCTCTGACGGCCACGCGCAGATCGAGGAAAACGTGGCTCTGAAAAAGCTTTCGATCTCCTGACGTGCCGCGGTGCCGATCTGCTTGATGAGCGTTGCCCCCGCGACCGATCACAATCGGCTTCTGCGATTCGCGCTCCACGAGAATCGTGGCGTAGATTCGTGTCATCGAGTCGTCGACGTCGGCTCCTGGAACTGATCGATGAGGACCGCCGTAGAAAACGGAAGTTCGTCGTGAGTGAGGCGAAGAACCTGCTCGCGAATCATTTCGGCCACCATCACACGCTCCGGCTGATCCGTCAGATACTCCGCCGGATACAGCGGCTCACCTTCAGGCAACGCATCCAGGATGCACCTCTTCCAGGTGCGGAACGTTGTCGCCGGTCAAGGCCGACACCGGGCACGATGGCGTGCCAGTCGCGCTCCTTGCTCAACTCGCTCGATGATGGGCAGTAATTTGTGCTTCCTGACGAGATCAATCTTGTTGAGGATCAGGACCGCCCTGGCGTGCGTGTCTTTCACGAGGTTGAGGAGATAGCTAAGACCTGCTCCCGGACTTTCGGACACGTCCACGACGACCCCCACGACGTCGACCTCAGCCAACGTCTCGACCGCGGTACCGACCATCCGGACGTTCATCCGGTGCAGCGGCCGGTGAATGCCGGGCGTATCGACGAAGATCGCCTGACCCACCGGGATAGTTCTTGACGCCCATGATGCGCGTGCGCGTGGTCTGTGGCTTGTCGGAAACGATGGCGAGCTTTTCGCCGATGATGCGATTCAGGAGAGAAGATTTTCCGGCGTTCGGACGTCCTATCAGCGAAACGAAGCCCGCTTTCACGTTACTCCCGGGCGTTGCCGATTTGCTCGGGCTCGTGCTCGGCGCGCGAGATGCGGACCTTGCGCACCCGGCGGCGTTCCGCATCGATCACCTGGACGTGGAGGCCGTCGATGTCGAACGTCTCGCCGATCGCCGGCACATGACCCAGATGACTCAGCAGAAATCCGCCGACGGTCTCGAACCCTTCGCGCTCGATCGGGACGTGCAGCCGCTCGGCAATTTCATCGACATCCGCTGCGCCGCTGAACACGAACGACCCGTTTCCTTCATCGACGACCGGCTCAGCCTCGACGTCGTACTCGTCGCGGATCTCGCCGAAGATCTCTTCGACCAGATCCTCGAGCGTCACGAGACCGGCGGTACCGCCGTACTCATCCACGACGATGGCGCTCTGGATGCGCTGGTGCTGAAACTCCCGCAGCAGCTCGCTCACCAGCTTCGTTTCCGGGCACGAAATGCGCCGGCCGCAGGAAATTGGTAATCGGCTGGTCACCTTTCGGCGCATCACCGCAGGAGGATCAGATCCTTCACGTACACGAATCCGAGGATGTTATCGAGATTCCCACGGAATACCGGAATGCGTGAATACTCCTGCTCGCGGAAGAGCGCGCGGAGATCGTCGATCGTCGCGTCGGCATGGATCGCGACAATATCGGGCCGCGGAGTCATCACCTCGCGCACGAGCGTATCCCCGAAATCGACGATCGACTTCAGGAGCTTGCGTTCTTCCTGATGCCCGGTTGCGGGATCGTCTTCGTTCGGCGCCACACCGTTGATCACTTCCCCATCGTCGTTGACCTCGTCGCGATTCACCGAGACCGGCGACAGCGCGTTCGCGGCGCTGATAATTCAACAGGTGAAGAAGACCACGGGTGAAGGGCTCGAGGGGCCGGCTGACCAACCGGAACGTCGGCAGCAACACTTCGAGAACCCGCTCCGGGATCTCTCGAAACGATCAAAAACGGAATCAGGAACTCGCAGACCGCGCCGAACGCGATCATCGACGCGGCGAGCACCAGGAACGACGCCACACCCGCCACGCCGATCCGGCCGGCGAGCAGCAGAACCGTAAATCCCTCGATCAGGCCCAGCAGCCCGCGCAGCGGAAGGAACAGCAGCAGGGGCTCCTGAAGGTAGCGTTCGAGGTCGGGTCCGCGCCCGCTGCCTTCGGCGAGGAGTCGGAGCGAGACTCGCATCAAGGCGTTGAAGGCGGCCTGAATGGTGCCCAGATAAATGGCACCGCACGCGAGGAGAAACAGCGCTAGCGGAATCATGAAGAACGTGCGATCAGCCCGATCGGAAGCCCTGCCTTACGCCGAAGGCGTGCCTCCATACGGGCCATCCGCCCGTTATCGTTCTCGTGATCGTAACCGAGAAGGTGCAAAAGGCCATGTAGGGCAAGAACCCTAAGCTCTGTGCCGACCGAATGTCCCAGAATTTTGGCCTGTTTTCGGGCAATTCCGCGCGCGATGACGATTTCGCCCAGGAAACGGGTCAGGGCAATCTTCGGCGGCCTCCGCGAAAACTGCACCCGCCCCTCTAATGCGGAAATGACAGCACATCGGTAGCCCTGTCGATCCCGCGGTAAAGCCTTGTTCAACTTCCTGACCTTCGCATCCGGCAGTATCGCAATCGTGACATCGCCCCGGGCCGAGCGCGGCGCGATTCGAGCCAGCCAGGCGCCGAGCGCCTTTGGCGCCTCGCGCTGCGCCCACCCTTTTCGACCACGCTCACCTTGAGGCTCAGGTCTGACCACCTTTACCGGTCGTAAACGATTCGTAAGCTTTGACGATCTGCTGAACGAGCTTGTGGCGCACGACATCGCGCTCGTCGAAGTGAATGAACGAAATCCCTTCGATTTTCGAGACGACCTTCATGGCTTCGACCAGACCGGACAGCCGGCCGGTCGGCAGATCGATCTGCGTGATATCGCCGGTGACCACTGCCTTGGAGCCAAAGCCGAGGCGCGTGAGGAACATCTTCATCTGCTCGGTTGTCGTGTTTTGCGCCTCGTCGAGAATGACGAACGCGTCATTCAGCGTGCGCCCGCGCATGAAGGCAATCGGCGCGATCTCGATCGTGCCGCGCTCGATCAACCGCTCGGCACGCTCCACATCGACCATGTCGTACAAGGCATCGTAGAGAGGGCGAAGGTACGGGTTCACTTTCTCCTGCAGATCGCCGGGAAGAAAGCCGAGTTTCTCCCCGGCTTCCACCGCAGGTCTCGCGAGGATGATGCGGTTCACTCGTTTGGCCAGCAGGAAGGACACCGCCTGCGCCATCGCCAGGTACGTCTTTCCCGTACCGGCCGGTCCTATGCCGAACACGATGTCGTTCTGCTCGATCGCGTCGAGGTACCGCCGCTGGTTGATGCTCTTGGGGTCAACCCGGCGCTTGCCGGACTGGGTCTGAGTGCTTTTGAGAAAGTATTCGCGGAGATCGATGTCCGGATCGTCGGCGATCAGCTGCGCGGCGGTCTTTGACATCCCCGTTGGAGACCCGATACCCCTCTTGAAAGAGCGTGCCGAGCTGCGTGAACAGCCTCTCGACCTTGCTGACATCGGCGGGCGGTCCCTCGACGATGAGATCGTGGCCCTGTGTGCGAACCCGGACGCCGAACCGCGTCTCGAGATGTTTCAGATTCTCGTCGTAGGCGCCAAACAGTGTTTCGATCCCCTCTTCGGGGAGCGTGATTTTCGCCACTCAGCCCTTCTTCCTCGGCTCTTTCGGTTGTATGTGCAGCTCGCGCAGCTGTCTTTCCGAGACAGGCGAAGGCGCTCCCATCAGCAAATCCTCCGCATTCTGCGTCATCGGAAACGCTATGACCTCGCGGATGTTCGGCTCCTTTGCCAGCAGCATGACGATCCGATCGATTCCAGGCGCCAGCCCGCCGTGCGGCGGCGCTCCGTACCGGAATGCATTCAACATGCCGCCGAATCGCTTCTCGACTTCCTCGGGACCATAGCCTGCGATCTGGAAAGCGCGAAGCATGATGTCGGGCCGATGATTGCGAATAGCGCCACTTGACAGTTCTACGCCGTTGCAGACGATGTCGTACTGATAGGCCTTGATCGAGAGCGGATCTTGACTGTTGAGCGCCTCCAGTCCGCCCTGCGGCATCGAAAACGGATTATGACTGAAGGTAACCTGCCCGCTCTCGGGATCACGCTCGTAGAACGGGAAATCCGTGATCCAGCAGAACTTGTAGGTATTGGGTTCGATCAGGTCGAGCTCGCGTCCGAGGTGACTGCGCAATCCATCCACAGGACGGCCGACGCTGGCAGCCCCGCTCCGACACGAAGAATATCGCGTCGCCAGGCCTGGCGTTGGTCTTTTCGGCCAAGGCGCATCCGCGCTTCCTCTGACACGAACTTCGCGAGCGGGCCTTTGGCCTGGTCGGCCAGAACCAGGTACGCCACGCCGGCAAGACCCAGCGACTGCCCTACCTCGACGGTCTTGTCGAAGAAACTGCGCGACTTGTCTGCAGCTCCCGGCGCAACGATTGCGCGTACGACGTTGCCCGCCGCGACGGACTTCGCGAACACGGCGAAGGTGGAATCGCGGAAATTCTCGGTCACATCGATCGCGCGGACGGGATTGCGCAAGTCCGGCTTGTCGCTCCCGTAGGCCTCATCGCCTCGTCGTACGGAATGCGCGGAAAGGGCGGCTGGTGACCGTCCAGTCGGAAAATTCCGAAAACAAGCCCGACAACACCGGCTCGATCGCGGCAAACACGTCCTGCTGTTCGACAAACGACATCTCGAGGTCGAGCTGATAGAACTCGCCCGGCGATCGATCGGCGCGCGCGTCCTCGTCGCGAAAACATGGCGCGATCTGAAAATACCGGTCGAAGCCCGAGACCATCAGCAATTGCTTGAATTGCTGCGGCGCCTGCGGCAGCGCGTAAAACTTCCCTGGATGCACCCGGCTCGGCACCAGGTAGTCGCGCGCGCCTTCAGGAGAGCTTGAGGTCAGAATGGGCGTCTGGTACTCGAGAAACCCCTGCTCCACCATCCGGCGCCGGATGCTGGAGATCACCTTCGAGCGCAGCACCACATTGGCGTGGATTTTCTCGCGCCGAAGGTCGAGAAAGCGAAACCGCAGCCGCTGCTCTTCTGGAATCTCCTGGCTCCCCGCCACCTGAAATGGCAGAGTATCGGCCGGCAGAAAGCACGTCGAGCTTGTCGGCGACGACCTCCACATGCCCGGTCGGCAGCGAAGGGTTGACGTTTTCGTCGGTCCGCGCGAGCACCTTGCCGGACACATGGATGACGCTTTCGGGACGAACCAGCTCGGCCGCCTTGAAGGCCTCCGAGTTCGGCGTGAACACGCACTGAGTGATGCCGTAGTGGTCCCGGAGATCGATGAACAGGAGCTGCCCATGATCGCGTTTTCTGTGCACCCAGCCCGAGAGCCGAACCTGCTGACCGACATGCTCGGGGCGCAGCTGATCGTTGGTATGAGTTCGGTACTTGTTAGATTGCGTCGCGGTCACGCGGTCCTTTAACCATAGGGCTTTGTCTGCTTTTTCTCAGGGCTCGCGGGGCCCACCCCCGCTCGCTGAAGACCCGACCGCTCGCGCTACGCGCTCGTGCCGGGCTGGATCACTACGGTCAGTTTCGACTATGAACCGTCAGAAGCGCATCGACCGTATAGACGTCCCTCGTCCTATTGGCCACATCTCGTACTGTGACTGTTGCGTTCTGCATTTCGTCGCTCCCAACAACGGCAATAAACCGCGCCTTGCGAACGTCTACGTACTTCAAGATCTTCTCGATCCTCTTTGTTGGAACGACATCGGGATACACCTCTGCGCGCCGATGACTTTCCGTCCGCAGCTTTGACGCTATCCTCATTGCAACGGGCATAGCATTGCTGTCTGCGGCGACGACAACGTAGTCCAATGCAGAGTCCGCAACCGACTCTGGGAACATGCCGCGTTCCTGCATGACAACCAGAATCCGCTCCAAACCGAGCGAGAATCCGCATGCCGGAATGTCAGTACCCGAAAACATGCCGATCAAATTGTCGTAACGACCGCCACCACCAAGGCTGCCAGGAAGGTCATGAACCGAGATTTCCATGATGGCGCCTGTGTAGTAGGAGAGTCCTCTTGCCAACGACTTGTCGATTGTGATCGTCGCTGAGGAACCCACGAGCCGGACGATAGACCGCAGATTTCCAAGAGACTCGGCTGCCACAGGGAGGTGGCCGAGACGCTGCTCGAGGACATCGAGCTCAGATTCAGCTCCTGTGGCCACCGGCGCAAATGACGTGATGCTGAGAAGGCGATCGATTGAAGCGTTCGACACCTTCCTGCTCGCCAATTCACGTTTAACGCCCTCCTCGCCAATCTTGTCTCGCTTGTCGAGGGCGACAAGTGCATCACTGTGCAGCTCGTCCGGCACCTCTGACCATTCGAGCATACCTTTGAGCACTCCGCGGTGATTGAGGCGGAAAGAGAAGGCATCGAAGCCGAGCCTCGTCAAGATCTCTGACACGGCTGCGATCTGTTCGGCCTCCACCACAGGGGACGTGGATCCAATCGTGTCGATGTCGCACTGATAGAACTCTCGAAAGCGCCCGCGCGCGGGACGATCGGCGCGCCAGACCGGCTGTATTTGATAGCGCTTGAAGATTCTCGGCAGCTGCGCCTGGTATTCCGCGACGACGCGCGCGAAGGGGACGGTCAGATCGTAGCGCAGCGCCAGATCCGCCTGGCCCGAGGCCTCGTGTTCCCCACGCTTGAGGATTTTGAAGACGAGCTTGTTGCCTTCCTCACCGTACTTCCCGAGCAGCGTCTCGATGTTTTCGGCGGCGGGCGTCTCGAGCGGTTCGAATCCGTAGCGATCGTACACGCCGCGGATGACGCCGACCACGTAATCGCGGCGGCGCACGGCTTCCGGCAGGTAATCGCGCATGCCGCGCGCTGGCTGCGTCGACATCATCCGCCTTTGCGCGGTGTGGCCGCGCGCCGGCGAGACCGCGCCGAAGCTCTTGCAACGGCGGGCAGGTAGTCCTTTCGGTACCCGATGTAGCGTTCGGCGTAGTCGCGGATCGTCGCGATCTCGTGCTCGGTCAGCTCGCGTTTCAGCGCCGCGGGCCGCCCCATCAGCAGCGAGCGGGCGGGGAATCTCTTCTCTTCGGGGACCAGGGTGCCGGCCGCCACGATCGAATCCTCGCCAATCTCGGAGCCGTTCAGGAGCAGCGCGCCCATCCCGATCAGGACCCGGTCGTGAATCGTGCAGCCATGCAGGATCGCGGCATGGCCGACCGTGACCTCGTCTCCGATGGTCGTCGCATGCGTTCCACGCATCACATGAATCACGGTCCCATCCTGAATATTGGTCCGGTCGCCGATGCGGATGGTATTCACGTCGCCTCGAATGACGACGTTCATCCACACGCTGCTTTCTTCCCCGATTTCGACGTCGCCGATGATCTGTGCGCTTTGATCGACGAAGGCGGTCGGATGAACCTTGGGAAGGACGGACCGGAACGGACGTAGCATTGCGCCTGAATTATATCTGCGCCTGACGGGTGTAAGGAAACCGACAGAGCTGAAGGCGAAGGGCCAAGAGACAGATGCCGCGGACTCTTGGCTCTCCGCTCCTGCTCTCAGCTCTGTGCTCTTAGCTCTATCAACGCTAGTTAGTGCTGGTCGCCGTCGCAGGGCGGCGGGGGGTCGGTCCACCTCTAAGCGTCATCAAGTGATCTCGTGATTGCCCGAATCTGCGCCTCTGCATCCGCTCCCAGCTGCGGGAACGACGACTTGGGATACGGAGGCGTCGGCCAGTACTGCGGCATTTTAGTGCCGGGCTGAATCCGTCCAGGGTTTCGCAACCAGTCGAGAATCCATTCTGGTTTCAGCCGCTCGTGCGTCATCCGCAGATCGGGAGCCAGACTGTCCACCGGCTGATCGGCCGGTATGCTCCCAAGCACGTGACACTTCTGGCACTGCAAGAGAGTAAAGAGCTCGCGACCCGGTGTGGCCATGCTGGTCAGCTCCGCATGGTCGTAGGTGCGGAACGATCCAATCGAGTTTCCGGTGGCTTCGAAGTAGTCGATGATCGTGTTCCAGCGTCCATCATCAAGACCGAAGGTCGGCATCCGGACGTTCAGCCATGGACGAATGGTGATCGGCCCTTGAAAGAACGCATACAGCCAGTCGGGCTGAACCTTCGCGCCCTCGGGCGTCAGCATCGGCGGCGCGAGCGTGGGATCTTTGACGACGGTGCGATAGTCGCCACCATCCCCTTCGATCTCGTGGCAACCAACGCAGTTCTGCCTGCGGACCAGCGCGCGGCCCCGGACCGTGTAGTCGCGCTTCGCCGTTCGCGCAGGCAGCGCGGCGGCGGGTTGAAGCTCGCGCTGAAAGCTCATGATCGCAGTCTGCAGGCGCTCGTTTTCAACTTCGCTGAAGTGAAAATCCGGCATCCGGAGCTTCTCGAGCGGCTCGAGGACGCGCCCCTGATCGAAAGAGCGCGGGTCTTTCAGCTTCTGATGAAACCACTCCAGTTTCGTGTGCTCGATAGGGACGAACGCAAAATCGAGCCGCGTGACGAGCTTGCTGCCTTCTTCAGATAACTCCACGCCAATCGGCTGCGTGGTTTCGAAGCCCTTGATGTCGTGGCAACTGAAGCAGCCGTAGCGTGCAATCACCCGCTGGCCGAGGTCGAGCTGCTTGGCGTTGGCATCCATCTTCGCCAGACGCCCCTGCGCCTCTGCAAGTGGCATCAAATTGCGGAGATAGTCGAGAAGCACGGCGTCGGTTTGTGCCTGCGAAGGCGTGACTGGCGCTGCCGTCCCGGTCGAGCCGGTCAGCGTCGTCAGGTACGTGGCAACGTCGGCGACCTGCGCGTCGGTCAACCGGAGATCCGGCATATACGTCGCCGGATTGTAATGCTTGGGATCGCGGACCCAGTTGTACAGCCAGGTGTAGGTCGTCTTGCTTCCCACGCTCTTCAGGGGCTGCCCGAACGTTCGCCGCGGTCCGACTGCCGCGCGATCGTTCTCGTCGATGATATGACAGCCGAGGCAGCCGACCGATCTGACGACCTGCTCTCCAGCTTGCGGGTTCCCCTTGGGCGGCGACGCCACCGCCGGCGAATAAGTCTCGCTGTTTGCGAACAGATACGCCACGGCCGCGTTGATCTCCGCCTCGTTGCGCGGATGATCAGAGGGCGAATTGCTGTTGGAGTTGTACCAGACCTTCGGCATCCACGTGACGTTCTTGATCGCGGTGGGATCGCGCACCCAGTTTTTCACCCAGTCCTCGGTCAGCTTGCCGTTGATCTTGGTCAGGATCGGGCCGGGCTTGCGGAGATTTTCGAAGCCTCTTGTCTTGTGACAGGCGTAACATCCAGCCCGCTCGTAGGTCGCGTACGCGACGTTCAACCGTGACGCCTGCGGCACGTACACTTCCTGACGATGGCACTGCTGGCATGACGCTTCCGTCATGTTCGTCGGCAGCATCGGGTAATCCCACATATGCGGCTCGTGCCAGTGATACTTCTCTTCCCATTCCTGCCGCTGCTTCGGGTTGCTTGGGTAGTGTGATGCATCGATGAAGCTCGTCGAGCCTCCAAGTCCCTGATGGCAGACAGTGCATCCGGTCGTAGACATGGGATGCGGCGAATCGCTCCCGATGTAGGTTTGCAGATTGGGGTGCGTTCGGAACGGCTGCGGATACTTCTCGTACCCTCTCCGATCGATCGCGAGGTGGCACGTCGTGCACCGATCCATCTTCGCCACGCGTGCGAAGTTCACGTCGTCGACAACGTTCGGCGTCACGATCTGCCGGACGGTAAGAGTCGGCGCCATGAAATCGAGCAGCGGCGCATTACGGAAATAATCCTTGACCAGACTTGGCTCGATCGTCGCAATCACACGCTGGAGGCGCGTCTGCTCGAAGTTGACCTCGTCGATCTCTTTCTGAAGACGTCCGACCTCTGACGTATATTTGCCGAGCTCGGCCTGCACTGCCGCGCGCTCCGCCGTGACCTTCTCGACTTCGAGGTTGAGCTCGCGAAGGCGCTCGGCCTGCGCCTCGATTTCCTTCTGTCGCTCACCGACGCCCTCGGGGTTGGCGGTCCGCTCCGCCTCGAAGGCGTACCGGTCCCGGTCGTAGGTTGCCTTGGCAAACTGGGCAGCCTGGTTCACGCGATAGAGCCGAGCGTCGACCTCATTTACCTGTCCGTTGATTTCATCGATACGCTGGCGATTGGCTTCCATCGCCTTCTGCGCGGTCGAGAGCTGCTGCTGCAATGCGGGAAGCTTGGCGCGCTCGGCGCCTCGCTGGGTCTGCGCGAGCTGCTGTCGCGTCACCTCGAGCTCGAGCTGCGTGAACTGCCGCTGCGTGTTCTTCCATTCCCGGTCGTAGTCGTCCCACACCATCCAGATCGTCGAAATGAACAGAAAGATGCTGGTCGCCGCAAAGACGACGTTCAGAAAGTCGATGTTATAGGCGTGCCCGACAGCCTTTTTTTCAGCCATAGCGTCTCAGATGTTGAAGAAGATCTCGGGAATCGCCACGATGTATTTCAGGTTAAGAATCCACCGCAGCAGCATCTTGATCGGCAGCGACATCATCATGAGGAACAGGAATACGGTGACGTAGAAGCGCGGCGCACCCAGCTTGTCGTAATAGCGTCTTGAACCCGCGCTTGGCCAGCAAAGGCGGCAAGACCGCCACGTAGACCAGGCACAGGATGATGCCCGGCAGCTCACGGATAAAGTAGTTGGTCGGCAAGCCTCCCCCCAGCATGCGCACCCAGAAGTACTCCGACAGGTTGACGTTGGTCAGCGCTTCGAGCTTGTGGGTGTCCCAGGTACTCGAAGGGACCGAAGAAGTTCCAGTTCGGGCCCCGCAGGAACGTGCCGAGCACGATGAGGGACGACCACAAAATAACGAAACCGAACAGGAACAGTGTGATTTCGACCTTGCGCTCGGCGAACGTGAAATAGCCGTTCCCTTTCGGGTTCTTGTCTATGTAAGGAATCGCAATGAGGCCGACAATGATCAAGCTCGGCAGTACGACCCCGGCAAGCCAGGGGTCGAAATAGACGAGCATTTCCTGCAGGCCCAGGAAATACCACGGCGCCTTCGACGGATTCGGCGTCACCGCGCGATTGGCCGGCTGCTCCAGCGGCGCCTTCAACAGAATCGACCAGACAATCAAGACCACCGAGCACACAATCAGCGAAATGAGCTCGGTGTACACGAGGTCGGGCCACACCCAGACGCGGTCCGACTCGGCCTTTTCAATCGGCCCGTCGCCTTTCGCGATGCGCTGATCGTTGAGCACGGCCTCGCGCATCGAATACCAGGTGAAGAACACCAGCAGAAAAATCAGTCCGACGATCGGCACGTTGTCGGGCTTGGTGATGATGAGCTGAAAGTTCGGATCGAGCCCGCCAAGTGCAAAGAACAGCGTCAGGAAACCCAGCACCCCATAGCCGACCGCTTTCGACGTGAAGACCTCGCGCTTCCACACCATGAAGACGAGGGAGAGCACCATCAGAAAGAAGTACAGCCGTGGATCGGCAAGAACGTTGAAGATTCCCTTTATGAAATCCATAGTTTTCCAACCACCGTACAGCGCAACATGAGTTGCGCCTACCAGCTACCGCCTACCGGCTACCAGCTACTCGCTACATCGGCCCGCTGATCCCGCCGTCCTTGCGGACACGCCAGAAATGCACCGCCATCAGCACCGCAATCACCAGCGGCAACCCGACGCAATGCAGGACGTAGAAACGCAGCAACGCGCCTTCGCCAACGAACGTGCCTCCCAGCAGCGCGAACCGCGCATCGTCTGCTGCATGAATCAGCTTGACGTCGCCCAGCGCCAGCAGTGCCGCGCCGGGCCCTTCGTGACCCAGGAACGGTGTCGCTCGCGCCATGTTCGATCCGACCGTGATAGCCCAGATCGCGAGCTGATCCCAGGGCAACAGGTAACCCGTGAACGACAACAGCAGACGTGAGCACCAGCATGATGACGCCGATGCTCCAATTGAACTCGCGCGGCGGCTTGTACGAGCCGGTCATGAAGACGCGGAACATGTGGAGCCACACGGTGATCACCATCGCGTGGGCGCCCCATCGATGCATCTCGCGCATGATTCCGAGCGGCACGTGCTCGCGCAGGCCCGACGATGTCGCTGTAGGCGTATTCGAGGGTCGGCCGGTAGTAGAACATCAACAGCAGGCCCGTGAATGTGAGCGAGAGGAAGAGAAAGAAGCTCAGCCCTCCCATGCACCACGTGTAGCGAAGCTTGACGCCAGACTTTCTGATCCGCACCGGGTGCAGATGGAGAAAGATATTCGAGAGCATCACGAGCACCCGGTTGCGATCGGTGTTCGGCCGCTCGTGGCGGAAGACCGACGTCCAGACCTGGGTCTCGGTCAACCAGTTCCAGAAGCGGGTGGCCGGGCCTTCCTGCGGTTTTATGGTCTTTGTCTCAGTCGCCATATTTTAGAGTTCCACCTTCCAGATTCCAGATTCCAGATTCGACGTTCCAGATTTCAGATTCTCAGAAACGCCTCCGGATCGATCCACTGGCCGAGCTCGTACTGAAACTTCCGGCTCTTGTCGATCAGGATCTGGCCGTCTTCGGCAAGCACGATGCGGTTGCGCTCGAGCGGCCGCGGCGCCGGGCCCTTCGAAATTGATGCCGGTCGGGCCGGAACCCGCTGCCGTGGCACGGGCATTTGAACTTCGATTCGGCCGCCAGAAAGTTCGGCGTGCATCCCAGGTGCGTGCACGTCGTGTTCAGCACGTAGAAACCGCTGGCGCGATGGACGATGTCATCGTTGGTCCGGACGATCCAGACGCCGTTGGATTCCTTGAATCGTTCGTCCACGCCCATACCGAAATCGGCCGGAAACCCCACCTTGAACTGCTGCGGCGGCTCGTTCAGCACGTTCGGGAACATGAAGCGGCCGGTCGCCGCCAGAGCGGCGGCCGAGGCGGCAGAAAACGCGCCCCACGCCATCGCCAGCCAGACACGCCGGGTGACGAGCGGCGAGCTGTCGTCCGGATCGCGGGAGCTGACCTTCGCGGCCGTTGCCGCTGCCGTCGTCGTCTTTCCCGCCACGTTCGCGGTTGGCGGGGCGGCGCGGCGGTTTGCGGCGTGCGCCGCTGCAGGTGCGCAGGTGCGACAGGTGCGCGGCTTGCCGCCGTAGCGCCGAGGCACGGAGGCGGGTGGTTTCGTCTCGTCAGCCATTATGTCTTCACCGTTACGTAGTGTCAGCGTTTTGTCCGGTTTATCCGAGTGTCTTCAGAGTCTCGATGGCCGCCTGCCTCACCTTGAGGCTCTCGTCGTCGCGGCTCAACGCTTTCACCTGTTCCGACAGCGTCGACTCTTTGAGCGCGGCGATCGCCCGCAGCCCGCTGATCATCACCTCGCCCACCGGATCGACCTCTTCGCGCGATTGCGGCTGCCGCGTCACGTTTCTCTCGACATACGCGCGATCGAGCATCCGGCCGAGCACCTGACGCCTTCATGGCGGCCGTGCCTGGCCAGAGCGATCGCCGCATTCCACTGCACGTCGGCTTCGGCATCTTCGAGCGCCTTCACCAGAGTCTCGTTGCCGGCTTCCGCCGGCATCGAGCCGAGCGCGTAAACGGCCATCTTCCGCACGCCGGGATCGTCCGACCCGTACATGCGCGCAATCTCCTGCGCGGCGGATGCATCGCGGCGTCGAGCCCAGCGCCCAGATAGCGTTGATTCGTGTCTGACTGTCGGGATCGTTGAGCGCTTCGATCAGGAGCTGTCGCGCGTCGGCGGGAAGGGGCGGACGTCAACCTGCCCAGCGTCAACGCGAGATACTGCCGGACCCTTGGGTCGTCGTTCCTGGAATCGGCGAATGCCTTGATCAGTTCGGGCGCAAGCATCGCTTCCTGTCTCTTCGTGAATTCCGGGTCGGCCATCAGCCGCGACAATTCGTATGCAGCCGGCCATCGCCTGTTGCTGCCGCCCGATCGGATGTCGGTGAGATACTCCTGGGCCGATCGATCCTCGCTGAGCAAACTGCGAAAACCGACATACACCAGCACCATAGCGCCGACGACGAGCAACGGAATGAGGAAGAACTGAACGGCGACGGCGGGGGCTGCGGCCAGCGGGCTGCGAGCGGCCGCCTCTCGCTCGACTAATTTGTCCATTTAGCGCGAAAACAGACCCTCGTTTTTCCTGTTAGTCGGCAAGGTTATATACGTTCGTACGAGGTACGTCAAATTTTGGGGAGCGTGACACCGACCTGCGCCTGATATTTTCCCTTCTTGTCCTTGTACGACATCTCGCACGGCTCATCGCTTTGGAAAAACAGGACTTGCGCGATCCCTTCGTTGGCGTAAATCTTGGCCGGCAGGGGCGTGGTGTTGGAGATCTCGAGCGTGACCGTCCCTTCCCATTCGGGCTCGAACGGGGTGACGTTCACGATGATGCCGCAGCGGGCATAGGTCGATTTACCGAGGCAGACGGTCAGCACGTCGCGAGGGATGCGGAAATATTCGATCGTCCGGGCGAGAGCGAACGAGTTCGGCGGCACGATACAGACGTCGGTCTTCACGTCGACGAACGAGCGCGGATCGAAGTTCTTCGGGATCAATCACGGTGTTGTTGATGTTGGTGAACACCTTGAACTCGTCGGCGACACGGATGTCGTAGCCGTAGGACGAGACGCCGTACGAGATCGCGCTTCCGCGTACCTGACTCTCGACGAACGGCTCGATCATCTTGTGCTCCCGAGCCATCCGCTTGATCCACCGGTCCGATTTGATAGTCATCGTTGTCGAAAAACATCATGACCAGCGTCAGGATAGAATGCTCAGCAATATCGACGTCACCAGCGGGAAATAAAACGTCACGGGCCCGCGCCGCACCGTGAAATCGCCTGGCAGCCGAAACAGCGGAAGCCCCGCCATGATCAGCAGGCCAAGACCCATCAGGACTGCACCCGCGATGACTAGCAGCTTTGCCATCCAGTTCTCGGCTCGCTCCATCGCCGGGCAACCACCTCCCGCCCGTTGCGACCCGGACTTGATGTCGGCGGCTGTCAGTCACCGGTCAACCAGCTCCATCCCGGCAAAAAAATAGCCGATCTCGAAGGCCGCCGTTTCCGGCGCGTCCGACCCGTGCGTGGCGTTTTCGCCGATCGAGCTCGCAAACTCCTTGCGAATCGTGCCCGGCTCGGCCTTTGCCGGATCGGTCGCCCCCATGAGCGTGCGCCATTTCTTGATGGCGTCCGGCGCCTCGAGAACCATGGCGACAATCGGTCCCGACGCCATGAACTCGGTGAGGCTCTTGAAAAATGGCCGGTCCCGATGAACCGCGTAGAACCCTTCGGCCTCCTTCCTGGTGAGGCGCAGCGTCTTCATGGCACGGATCTGGAATCCGCGCTCCCTCGATGCGCTGAAGAATCTTGCCCGTGTACTGCTTCGCCGTGGCGTCAGGCTTGATGATCGCGAATGTTCGTTCCATAGAAACGGCCAATTATATAAGGAGACGCGATGGGTGCTCAGCCAGTTCTCCCCAAACCGACTGACCCGGATCTGGACAAGGGGGCCGTGGAGGGTGACCGTCCGACGGACAAGCAGCACTCCAATCAGAACGCGACGGCGCCGTCGACGAAGACGGCTTGCCCAAGAATCGCATTGCCATTGCCGAAGACGTCATCGGCGCGAACGCCGACGAAACGGCAGGGTCTAGCGGAGCGACTCCATGATTTCGTCGAGCGCCGCCTTGGAAGGCCGGGTCCTTTCCAACGGCAGCTGCGCAAGCGGCTCGTCTACGACGTTCAGCAGGCTCAGAAAGTCGTCGCGATCGGGCTCGATGTAGATGATTCCGGTCGCAAACTCGCCCCGCCGCGACGCCTCGTGCAGCACGCGCAGCGCCGCGAGCCTGTCGGTCGGGATCGTAGGACTCGTCGAGCTTCTTCAACAGCAGCCGCGACCCGTCGTGCATCTTCACTTCCTGCGTCGTCCCCGGGTCGTAGTCCACCGTGATGTCTTCGAAGAACGGCACGAAGCTGACCTCCTCGAGTGGATCGTCGTGCTCCTTCACATACGAATAGCTCTTGGTCGAACCTTCGTGATCGTTGAACGTCACGCACGGCGAGATGACGTCCAGCATGACCGTGCCGCGGTGACTCAGGGCCGCCTTCATGAGCGCCAGGAGCTGCCTCTTGTCGCCTGAGAACGAGCGCGCGACGAACGTCGCTCCGAGCTGGATGGCCAACGCGCAGGTGTCGATCGGGGGCAGGTCGTTGACGACACCGTTCTTCAGCTTCGAACCGAGGTCGGCGGTCGGCGAAAACTGCCCCTTGGTCAGGCCATAGCAGCCGTTGTCTTCGATGATGTAGATGATCGGCAGGTTGCGGCGCATCAGATGCACGAACTGCCCGATGCCGATCGCGCCCGTGTCGCCGTCGCCGCTCACGCCAATCGCGATGAGCTTCTGGTTCGCCAGCATCGCGCCAGTACCCACCGACGGCATGCGCCCGTGGACGGCGTTGAATCCGTGCGAGCCGCCGAGAAAATACGCAGGGCTCTTACTGGAACACCCGATGCCCGAGAGCTTGATGACCTGCCTCGGATCCACGCCCATCTCGTAAAACGCGTCGATGATTCGCTCAGAGATCGCATTGTGACCGCAGCCGGCGCACAACGTTGTCTTCCCGCCTTTATAGATCTGCGGCTCGAGGCCGATTCGATTCACCTTGATAGGGGTTGCCATTGTTACTCCCCTTCTTCCCTTTTCCTTGTTCCCTTTTCCTTGTTCTTTTTCCTTTTTCCTTTTTCCTTCTTCCCTCTACCCCTGCTACTCCCCGCCGATCATCGAAGTCGACGATGCCGAGGCGGCCGTTTCCCGCCTGGCGACCTCGAAGCCCTCTTGTGCGAGGATGTCGTCGCTGACGCTGCGCGCGTCGATCGGCAGCCCGTTGTAATGCAGCACGCTGCGCAGCTTGTGCACCGTTCGGGCGACAGCTCGAGCTTGAGCAACATCGCCAACTGCGCATCGCGGTTCTGCTCCACGACATAGATCCGCTCGTGCGCGTCGATGAACTTCAGGATTTCGTCGTTGAAGGGATAGGCCCGCACGCGCAGATACGACGTGTTCACGTTTGTCTCTTCACGAAGCTGGTCGCGGCTTTCGGCGATCGCCCAGTGCGACGTCCCGTAGCCGATGATGCCGATCTTCGCCTCCCTGTCGACCTCCACGACCGGACCCGGCACGAACTTGCGCGCCGTCTCGAACTTGCGGCTCAACCGGTCGACGTTGTTCACATAGTCGTCGGGACGCTCGCTGTACTGTGCCTTGGCGTTGTGTCCGGACCCGCGGGTGAAGAACGCCGGCATTCCGTCGCCCGGAATCGTGCGATACGGGATGCCGTCGCCGTCCACATCCTTGTAACGACCCCATTCGCCGAGCTTCTTCAGAATCTCCGGCGTCAGCAGCTTTCCCCGATCGATGGGGTTCTTCGGATACTCGAACCCGTTCGACATCCAGTTGTTCATGCCGAGATCCAGATCCATCATCACGAAGACAGGCGTCTGGAATCGCTCGGAGAGATCGAAGGCGCTCATCGCAAGCTCGTAGCACTCCTCGACCGAGCTGGGGATCAGCAGGATGTGCTTGGTGTCGCCATGCGACAGAAATGCCGTGCTGAGCAGGTCCCCCTGGGCGGTCCGCGTTGGCAGCCCGGTGGAAGGCCCGACGCGCTGCACGTCGAAAATGACCGCGGGCGTTTCGGCGTAATAGCCAAGCCCTGCAAACTCCGACATCAACGAAATCCCGGGGCCGGCAGTGGCGGTCATGGCGCGCGCGCCCGCCCATCCCGCCCCGATGACCATGCCCAGGGAAGCGATCTCGTCTTCGGCCTGGACGATCGCGAACGTCGCCTTGCCTGTCTCCTTGTCCATGCGGTACTTGCGCATGTACCCGATGAGGGATTCGCACAACGACGAAGACGGCGTAATCGGATACCACGCCACCACGGTCACGCCGGCCATCATGCACCCGATGGCGGCAGCCGCATTGCCCTCTATCAGGATCCTGCCAGTCGTCTGGTTCATGCGCTCGATATGAAACGGGTCCTGCTTGGTGAAGTTCGCTTCAGCGAAGTCCCAACCCGGCCTGGAGCGCACCCTGGTTCAGCGCGACGGCCTTCGCCTTTTTGCCAAGCTGTTTCTGAAGGGCCTGCGCCATCAGCGCCATGTCGATGCCCAGCAGCTTTGCGAGGATACCGTCGTAAATCATGTTCCGGACCAGGCGGCGCAGCTTGGCGTCGGGGCACACCGCCGCGACCAGCTTGTCGAAGGGAACCGGATAGAAGGTGAGGTCCGAGCGCAGCGCGTTGAGTTTGAGGGGTTCGTCATAAACGACCGCGGCACCCGCCTCGAGCGTCAAGACATCTTCCTTCGCTGTTTCGGGATTCATCGCGACGAGGAAGTCGACCTCCTTCTTGCGGCCGACATACCCCCGTTTGCTGGCCCGGATGGTGTACCAGGTCGGCAGGCCGGCGATGTTCGACGGGAACATGTTCTTGCCCGACACAGGGACACCCATCAGGAGGATGGATCGAAGGAGGACGAGGTTGGCGGTCTGGCTGCCCGATCCGTTAACCGTAGCGACCTGGATGCTGAAATCGTTGATAACTCTGGTCTGCGCCGGGACGGTCTTCTCCTGAGAAACGACGTCAGTCGGTGACATGCGCTGGTCCTTAAGCTGACATGGCTACGAATGATTGCTGGGGAAAAATTCAGGATCTTCAACCTGACGATTATACCGCCAAAGTGCGCCAAACCGCTTACAGCAGGCTCTTTACGGCAGTGCCGATGTCTGCCGGGCTCTTCACGACCTTGACGCCTGCCGCGCTCAGTGCAGCCATCTTTTCGGCCGCTGTGCCTTTCCCTCCAGCGATGATGGCGCCGGCATGCCCCATGCGGCGTCCCGGAGGCGCGGTCTGACCGGCGATGAATCCGACGACGGGTTTCTTGAACGATTTCTGAATGTACTGGGCGGCCTCTTCTTCTGCGGTTCCGCCGATTTCTCCGATCAAGACGACCGCATCCGTTTCGGGATCGTCCGCAAACAGCTTGAGGACATCCACGAACGACGTGCCAATCAGCGGGTCGCCGCCGATCCCGATGCACGAGGATTGGCCCATCCCAAGGTTCGTAATCTGATGGATCGCCTCATAGGTCAGCGTTCCACTCTTTGAGACGATACCGACGCGGCCTTCCCGGCAGATATGTCCTGGAATGATTCCCGCCTTCGCCTTGCCGGGCGAGATGGCACCGGGGCAGTTCGGGCCGATTACGCGGGTGGGCCCGCCTTTGAGGTAGGTGAAGGCCCGCATCATGTCCAGCGTTGGTATGCCTTCGGTGATGCAGACGACCAGGCGCAGGCCGGCATCGGCGGCTTCCATGACGGCATCGGCCGCAAAGGCGGCCGGCACAAAGATCATCGAAGTGTTGGCTCCCGTGACCCTCGCGGCCTCGGAAACGGTGTTGAAAATCGGCCAGCCTTCGTGGGTTGTCCCCCCCTTGCCCGGCGTGACACCGCCAACCACCGTCGTCCCGTAGTCGGCGGCCTGTTTTGCGTGGAACGTGCCTTCCTTGCCGGTGAGACCCTGAACAATCAGTCGCGTAGATTTGTCGAGGAGGATGGCCATATTCAGTCGATCGTCGTTGGTCGGTGGTCGTTAGTCTCAGTCCGTAGTCGTCAGTCTCAGTCCGTAGACGCCAGCCTCAGTCCGTAGACGCTGGGCTCAGTCCGTAGACGCTGGTCTTCGTCGGTGGTCAACAAATTCAGATTCAGTTGAGTGGTACATCGTCCAGTGGCGCGCCAGTCTGTCGACTGAGACCCTCGACTTCCGACTGGGACTAACGACCAACGACTACCGACTAACTTCAACCACGCGCCAACGCGACGACTCGTTCCGCGGCTTCTCCCATGGAGTTGGCCGTCGTGAAGTTCAGCCCGCTCTCGCGCAGCAGGCGTTTTCCCTCCTCGACGTTGGTTCCTTCCATCCGAATCACGATGGGCACGCGCACGCCGAGCTCCTGCACCGCCGCGATAACTCCCTGCGCGAGGATGTCGCAGCGCAGTATGCCGCCGAAGATGTTGATCAACACTGCGCGGACGTTCTTGTCGGACATCAGGATCTTGAAGGCGTTTCGGATCTGATCGCGGTTTGCGCCGCCGCCCACGTCGAGAAAGTTCGCTGGTTCCCCTCCCGCGAGTTTGATGATGTCCATGGTGGCCATGGCCAGACCTGCGCCGTTCACCATGCAACCGATGGTCCCGTCCAGCCGGATGTAGTTGAGGTTGAATCTGGAGGCCTCGATCTCGAGCGGATCCTCCTCGTCGAGATCGCGGAGCTCTTTCAGCTCTGGATGGCGCGACAGCGCGCTGTCGTCGAGGTTCATCTTCGCGTCGAGGGCAATCAGGTCGCCGGTCTTGGTCACGATCAGCGGATTGATTTCCAGGAGCGACGCATCAGTCCCGATGAACGCGGCGTAGAGCGACGCGATCACCTTGCCGAACCTTGCGACCTGCTCGCCCTCGAGGCCGAGCGCGAACGCGAGTTTTCGCGCCTGAAACGGAATGAGTCCGGTGGCCGGGTTTACGTATTCCTTGTGAATCCGTTCGGGAGTCTTCTCGGCGACGGCCTCGATTTCCATGCCGCCTTCCTGACTGGCCATGATGACGGCTTGCCAGCGGCGCGGTCGACGACGATTCCCAGATACAGCTCGCGGGCAATCGGCACGCCCTGCTCGACCAGCAGCCGCGACACCTTGCGCCCCTCCGAACCCGTTTGATGCGTCACGAGATTCATGCCGTAGATTTGATGCGCCATCCTGTCGGCTTCGGCGGGGTTTGCGGCGAGCTTGACTCCGCCGCCCTTGCCGCGACCGCCGGCGTGAATCTGCGCTTTGACGACCACCGTTCCACCGCCAAGCTTTTCGGCCACTGCTTTTGCATCGGCTGCCTGGAACACGGCTTCACCTGCGGGCACCGGCACGCCGTAGGTCGCAAGAACTTGCTTGGCCTGATACTCGTGAATTTTCATACGAGAGAAACGTCGAATCGTATCACTTCTCGTCGCGCAGTCCCAACGTTCGCACCCGGTGGCGACGTTTGTCCGTGCCGTACCGTTGCGAATAGAATTCAGACGATGAAGGCGCGGCGGAGCGTTCTCGATTCACTCATCACGACGAAATTGATCATCGGCGTCACCGGAGTTCTCCTCTTCTTCTACCTCATCGTTCACATTGCCGGCAACGCGATCATCTTTTTCGGACCCGAAACCTTCAACAGCTACTCGCACGCGCTCATCAGCAATCCGCTCGTGGTTCCGATCGAGATTGGATTGCTCGCCGTCTTCGTGATTCATCTCGTCAAAGCCATGCGGATGACCCTTCAGAATCAGCGCGCCAGGCCTGCGAAGTATGTCGCACAGGCAATGGGCCGGCGGCACGAGCCAGAAGAGCGTTGCGTCATCGTCGATGATCGTGACGGGCCTCGCCCTGCTCATCTTCGTGCCAATTCACGTCATGACGTTCAAGTACGGCGCGCTACTACGAATATCGGCGACGGCGTGCGCGATCTCTACCGGCTGGAAGTCGAGAATTTCAGCTCGCCCGCCGCTGTTGGGCTCTACGTTCTGGCGATGGTGCTCGTCGGGCTGCACCTCTGGCACGGCGTGCCGAGCTCGTTTCAATCGCTGGGCCTGAGCGGTCCGCGGTTCACGCCGTTCATCCGCACAGTCGGCAAGGTGTCCGCGGTCGTGATTGCCGGCGGGTTCATCGTGATCACTCTCTGGGTGTTTCTGGTCGGAGGCCGTCTGTGATGCCGGTGCTGGACTCGAAAATCCCCAGCGGCCCGATTGCGGGCAAGTGGGAGCGCCGGAGGTTCGAAAACAAGCTCGTCAACCCGGCCAACCGCCGCAAATACGACATCATCATCGTCGGCACCGGCCTGGCGGGCTCGTCGGCTGCCGCTGCGCTCGGCGAGCAGGGTTACCGAGTCAAGCTGTTCTGCATTCTCGACAGTCCGCGACGGGCGCACAGCATCGCCGCACAGGGCGGCATCAACGCCGCGAAGAACTACCGGAACGACGGCGACAGCATCTATCGCCTCTTCTACGACACGGTCAAGGGCGGCGATTATCGCGCGCGCGAAGCGAACGTCTACCGCCTCGCGCAGTTGAGTGTCGACATCATCGATCACTGCGTCGCGACCGGCGTGCCCTTCGCGCGAGAGTACGGCGGACTGCTCGACAACCGATCGTTTGGCGGCGCGCAGGTCTCGCAGAACGTTCTACGCGCGCGGACAGACGGGCCAGCAGCTGCTCCTTGGCGCCTACCAGTCGATGCTGCGTCAGGTCGACTGCCGGCAACGTCACGCTGTATCCCCGACGCGAGATGCTCGACCTGGTCGTCGTCGAGGGTCAGGCGCGCGGGATTGTCGCCCGCAACCTGATCACCGGCGATCTCGAACGCCACGAGGGTCATGCCGTGCTTCTGTGCACGGGTGGCTACGGAACCGTGTACTACCTTTCAACCAACGCGGTGAACTCGAACGTGACCGCCGCGTGGCGTGCCCACAAGCGCGGAGCGCTGTTCGCAAATCCGTGCTTCACACAGAT
Organism: Vicinamibacterales bacterium; assembly: GCA_963775345.1. Taxonomy (GTDB): domain Bacteria; phylum Acidobacteriota; class Vicinamibacteria; order Vicinamibacterales; family JAMQPK01; genus JAMQPK01. The sequence goes on along the minus strand of CAVZIS010000003.1, from coordinate 134,719 downwards.
TCATCCCACGTGCATTCCGGTGAGCGGCGACCACCAGTCGAAGCTCACGCTCATGTCCGAGAGCCTCCGGAATGACGGTCGCGTCTGGGTGCCGAAGAACAAGGGCGACCGGCGGCCGCCGGATCAGATTCCGGAAAACGAGCGCGACTACTACCTCGAACGCCGCTACCCGAGCTTCGGCAACCTTGTTCCCCGCGACGTCGCATCGCGCGCCGCCAAGGAACGGTCAGACGAGGGATACGGCGTCGGAGACACGGGACTTTCGGTCTACCTCGACTTCAAGGAAGCCATTCAGCGCCTTGGCATCGAAGTCATCAAGTCCCGCTACGGCAATCTGTTCGAGATGTACGACCGCATTACGGCCGAGGATCCCTACAAGGTTCCGATGCGCATTTACCCTGCGATCCACTACACGATGGGCGGTCTGTGGGTGGACTACAACCTCGAGAGCACGATTCCGGGACTGTTCGTGCTGGGCGAAGCAAATTTCTCCGACCACGGCGCGAATCGTCTGGGTGCCAGTGCGTTGATGCAGGGGCTGGCGGATGGGTATTTCATCGCCCCCTACACGGTCGCGAATTACGTCGCCGCCGCGAAGCTTCCAAAGATCGCGTCCGGACCATGACGCCTTCAGGGAGGCGGCGGGCAATGCGCAGGCGACGAATCGACAAAGTATTGGCGTCAACGGCGGAAGGACGGTTCGGCAGTTCCACCGCCAGCTCGGCCAGATCATGTGGGATCACGTTGGCATGGCCCGCAACGAGCCCGGCCTGCGTGAGGCTCTGGAGACGATTCGCACGCTGCGCGACGAGTTCTGGCAGGACGTGAAAGTGCCGGGGGAGAAAAACAACCTGAATCCCATGCTGGATTATGCAGGCCGCGTGGCTGATTACATGGAATTCGGCGAGCTTCTGACGCTCGATGCCCTTCATCGCCAGGAATCGTGCGGCGGACACTTCCGCGAAGAATTTCAGACTCCGGATGGCGAAGCGCTTCGCGATGATGAGCATTTCAGCTACGTCGCCGCGTGGGAATTTACGGGAGTCGGCTCGGAGCAGAAGCTCCACAAAGAGCTGCTCGTGTTTGACGAGGTGCACCCGTCGCAGAGGAGCTATAAGTGATCCGTGTAGGGCTAAGGGCTTAGAGCTGAGGGCTAAGGCTGAGGGCTGAGCGCCTTCTGCTTTTCCGCTGGGAAACTATGTCTGCCAAGACGATCACTGTGAATCTCAAGGTCTGGCGTCAGCCCGTCGAAGGATCAGCCCGGGCGCATGGTCGATTATGTCGCGAAGGATATCTCGACCGACATGTCGTTCCTGGAAATGCTGGATGTAGTGAACGAAGAGCTCATCCGCAAGGGCGAGAGACGCCATTGCGTTCGATTCGGATTGCCGCGAAGGGATCTGCGGCGCCTGCGGGTGCGTCATCAACGGAATTCCGCATGGGCCCGACGCCGGAACGACGACCTGCCAGCTGCACATGCGGCGCTTCACTGATGGTCAGACGATCACCGTAGAACCCTGGCGGGCGGAGGCGTTCCCGGTCTTGAAGGACCTGACGGTCGACCGCACAGCCTTCGATCGCATCCTTGCAGCCGGCGGGTACATTTCGGTCGGAGTCGGCGGGGCGCCCGAGGCGAACAACGTCCGTGTGCCGAAGGACATTTCCGAGCAGGCGATGGATTCGGCAGCATGTATCGGCTGCGGCGCGTGCGTCGCGGCGTGCAAGAACGCCGCCGCGCATCTTTTCACAGCCGCCAAGGTCACTCATCTCGCGCTGCTGCCCCAGGGACACCCCGAGCGCGAGCGCCGGGTCGTCCGAATGGTCGACCAGATGGACGCTGAAGGTTTTGGAAACTGCTCGAACGAAGGCGAGTGTGAGGCTGTCTGCCCCAAACTCATCCCGATCTCGAACATTGCGAAAATGGTCACGGAGTACGCGCGCGCCATGTGGAAGGGCGTTCGGGCGTAGTTCCTTGGTAGGACCCTTTACATTTTTATGACGTCCACCAATTCTCTGACTGCGGCTGCTGACTTCATCAGTGCTGCCTGCTCATCCGGCTCCAAGCTTGATCTCGATGATCTGCTCGATGCCCCTGGCACCCAGTTTGACCGGCACGCCCAGGTAATGCCCGCGTATGCCGTATTCGCCCTCGAGGTACGACGGAGCACGGCAGGATTTTCTTCTTGTCTTGCAGAATCGCTTCCACCATCTCCGCCGCTGACTCGCCGGGAGCGTACCAAGCGCTCGTCCCTACCAACTTCGTAATTTCAGCGCCTCCGTCGGCCGTCCGTTTGCAGATCGCGTCGATGCGATCCCTGGAGAGCAGCTGAGTGATCGGAATGCCCGCAACGGTCGAGAGCCGGGGCAGCGGCACCATCGTGTCGCCGTGACCACCAAGCACGAATGCATGGACGTTCTCGACCGACACGTTCAGCTCCTGCGCGATGAACGTCCGCATGCGTGCCGAATCGAGCACTCCTGCCATGCCGATGACGCGCTCGCGCGGGAATCCGCTGAGCTTGTAGACGGCCTGGCACATTGCGTCGAGCGGGTTGGCAACGGGCACGATGACGCAGTTGGGCGAATACTTCACCACCTGCTCGGTGACCGATTTCATAATGTTGAAATTAACGTTCAATAAGTCGTCACGACTCATGCCAGGTTTTCTCGGCACGCCAGACGTGATGACGACCACATCGGAGTTGGCGCTGTGAGCGTAATCCGATCCGCCTATGACGAGACTGTCGGAGCCGATGATCGGGCACGTCTCGAGAATATCGAGCGCGACTCCCGCCGCCTTCTGATCGGCGATGTCGACGATCACGACGTCAGCCAGTTCCTTTTCAGCGATGCTGCGCGCGACCGTCGCGCCAACATTGCCCGCACCACCGACCACCGTCACTTTGCGATTCATTCTTAGGTCACTCCCCATCACGAAAGAAAAAGTTGTTCACAGAAATTGTGGAAAACCCTGTTGAAAAGACCGTCGAAAGCGACAGCGTGCTCCAACAATTCGAAGAAATTAGCAGATTGCACTACGCTGGTGCGATTCCCGCCGCTGTTAACGCAGCGTGCGCCGCTCGCCTCACGAGAGCTCCGAAAGCGACGGATTATACTGTAATCACCCAATGCGGATTGTCATCGCCGACGGTCTTCCCGCCTCAGCCATCGAAACTCTCAAGCAGCCCGATTGGATCATCGACAACCGCCAGGGGCGTTCGCCTGTCGGATCTCGCTGACGATCTGAAGGACGCCGACGCGCTCGTCGTCCGAAGCGCGACAAAGGTGACGCGCGAGATGATCGATGCGGCGCAAAAATTGCGAGTCATCGCTCGAGCTGGCACGGGAGTTGACAACGTCGACGTCGCGGCCGCGACTGCTCGTGGCATCGTGGTCATGAACGCGCCCGGCGCGAACAGTCTGAGCGTTGCCGAGCTCGCAATGGGCCTCATTCTGTCGCTGGCACGAAATATTCCTGCTGCCGATGCGTCGATGAAGGACGCGAAATGGGAAAAGTCGAAGTTTGCGGGCGCCGAAATTCGGTCAAAGACCCTCGGCCTCGTGGGTCTTGGGCGAATCGGACAGGAAGTCGCGACGCGCGCCCACGCATTCGAGATGAAAGTGATCGCCCACGACCCGTTCATCTCGGCGGACCTGGCGGCGGCGCTTGGGCGTGGAACTTGTGTCGCTCGACGATCTCTGTGCGAGATCCGATTACATTTCTCTTCATCTGCCTGCGCTGCCATCGACCAGGCACATCTTCAACGCCGAGCGCTTCGCGAAATGCAAGAAAGGCGTTCGCATCATCAACACCGCGCGCGGTGAATTGATCGATGAGGCCGCACTGGCCGATGCCATCGCCACCGGACAGGTCGCCGGGGCGGGCGTGGACGTGTTCGATGTCGAGCCGCCGAAAGACTGGCGCCTTGCCTCGCTGCCACAAGTGGTTGCGACGCCCCACATCGCGGCATCCACCCGGGAAGCGCAGGAACAGGTTGGCACGGAGACCGCCGCGGCGCTGCGTGATTTTCTCAAAGAAGGCATCATCCGCAACGCGGTGAACTTCCCTTCGGTGTCGCTCGAGGAATACAAGCGGCTCAAGCCATATCTGCTGCTTGCCAAGATATCTTGGCCTCGTCGTCGCGCAGCTGGGCGAGGCGCGGATCCATGCCGTCGGCGTTCGTTACTACGGCGAGCTCGCGGCGGAGAGTCATCTGCTGCTCGGCAGCGCTGTCCTCGAGGGAGTCCTGTGCGCAATTCTTTCCTCCGGCGGTGTGACCCCGGTCAATGCCCGGACGATTGCCACCGAACGCGGCATCGAGTTGATTGAATCGCGGAGCACCAGAGCGCGGAATTACACGAGCCTGATTTCCGTCAAGTTACACACCGATGAGGGCGATCGCTGGATTGAGGGCACCGTGTTCGCCAATGGCAGCCTGCGTCTTGTCCTGGTGGACGGCGTCGACGTCGAAGCCCCACTCAGTGGAACGTTGCTCGTCATCAAGAACAACGACCAGCCAGGAGTCATCGGCAATGTCGGCACTCTTCTTGGACGCCACCGCGTCAACATCGCAAGCTTTGCGCTCGGACGCGATCCGGCATGCGTCGATTGTGCGGTGGGCGTAGTGAACGTCGACGAACATCCCGAACGTGCACCCGACGGCACCGTGACCGATCAGGTTCTGGCGGAGATTCGGAAGATCCCGAACGTTCGGGCGGTATGGAGGGTGAGGCTCGACCAGGGTTAGGGATCTGGGGATTAGGGATTGGAATTTCTGGTAATGGTTCCACGTTCCGGTTCCACGTTCCGGTTCGTTGGTTCGTTTGATTCGTGCGTTCTGGTTCGTTCCAAATCGGTAGGGCGCGACTTCAGTCGCGCGATCAAGACATAGCGTCCGTCCAATCCGGGCCTCGACGGTGCGACTTCGTCCCTGTAAACTACCGCCTCACACCGCAATTCCTGGCGCTTCAGCCGGGCGAGAAATTCGGCTCGTATGAAGTCATTACCGCTAGCAGAGTTCAGACATCAGAAAAAAAGTAGAGACAACAACCCATTCACGTAGATCTTCGTGTTCTTCGTAGATCTTCGTGTTCTGTAGATCTTCGTGTTCTTCGTAGATCTTCGTGTTCTATCGTGGATCTTCATGTTCTTCGTAGATCTTCGTGATTCTTCGTGGATCTTCATCGTGTTCTTCGTGGATCTTCGTGTTCTTCGTGGATCTTCGTGTTCTATGGCAGCCCCAACCTGGTCTCCGGTCCGTTCGCGTCGCGAAGGACAACGGCTTCCGGATCGATCTTGACGACAGTAAAGCGGCCGGCAACGGAATCGCCCTCTCCGACGAAGTACAACTGTCCATCGCCAGAGAGCACCGCAGTCCGACTGAGGCCATCGGGCGTCTCCTTGCCCGTTACTCCGTTCAACGTGAGCGGCGGAGGCAGCGGCGCCGGCGGAGCAATCGGAGCGACTATCGCAGGCGGGGCGCAAGATTCGCGCGGCGCGGTGGTCACTTTCGATCCATTGAAGCGAAAGGGGTTCCTCGTAGACTCGCTCAGCGTGACAGCACGGTTCTTTCGCGCAGACGCTGTGCCTGGGCGCGCAACTCGTCCGCGCTGGGCTCCTCCAGCGCTGCGGGCTTCTGCAATGCAGTCGGCGCCGAGGTTGGCACGCCCTGATTCGGCGTGACGGCGAACCATGTCGCAACGAGGCCGCCGCCGCCCAGCCACAGCGCTTTCAATGCCGTTTTTGTCATCACGACGGCATCATCCTAACATTCGCGCGGGCCCGACTAATCATGTTACTATTCGTCGTGCGTCCCGCAGGTTGCCTCGAAAGCATCCGCGATCGTTCCCAAGCACATAAACACACTGTCGCTGTCATCCCCGCCCGCTACGGGTCCACGCGGTTTCCGGGAAAGGCGCTGGCCGACATCGCCGGACGGCCGATGATTGAGCATGTCTATCGGCGGGCGGCGGCAGCGGAGCAATGTTGACGCGGTCATCGTCGCCACCGACGATGCGCGCATCGCGGAGGCCGTGGCACGCTTCGGCGGCGAGGTCCGGCTGACTCGCCCGACGCATGCCACCGGCACGGACCGGATTGCCGAAGTGGCAGCCGCCCTGGACTGCGACCTCATCGTCAACCTTCAGGGCGATGAACCGCTGATCGAGCCGGCCGCGATCGACGCAGGCGATCGAGCCCTTCCGAAGCGATGCAGACCTGGCCATGACGTCGCTCTGTCAGCGCTTCCGCGATGACGAAGACGCGGCCGACCCGAATATTGTCAAAGTGGTCACCAACAGTGCCGGATTTGCACTGTATTTCTCGCGCGCGCCGATCCCGCTCGTCCGCAACGGTGCCGCCCGGCGCACTCCGCGGGCCCGTTTAAACATATCGGCCTGTATGTGCAGCGTCGTGAATTTCTCCTGAAAGTCGCCTCACTCGACCCGACTCCTCTCGAACGCGCCGAAACGCTCGAGCAATTGCGCGTTCTCGAGCACGGGTTTGCCATCAAGATGATCGAGACCCGCTACGATTCAATCGGCGTCGATACACCAGAGGATTTGGAGCGAGTGCGCCGCATGGTAACGGCGGATGCGCGCGCGTAGGGCCCACCTTCGCAGGCCAACGACGGACTGCTACGGCGGGCAGGGGGACCCGAACGAATGTCGAACAGTCAAGCGCATCCGGTGAAATACATCTTCGTCACAGGCGGCGTCGTGTCCTCGCTTGGAAAAGGGCTCGCGGCGGCGTCGATCGGCGCCCTGCTCGAGGGACATGGCTACCGGGTCACATTGCAGAAGTTTGACCCGTACATCAACGTCGACCCGGGGACGATGAGCCCCTACCAGCACGGCGAGGTGTACGTCACCGATGATGGAGCAGAGACGGATCTCGATCTGGGGCACTACGAACGATTTACCAACACGAAAACCACCCGCAATCACAACTGGACGACGGGAAAGATCTATCAGTCGGTGATCCAGAAGGAGCGCCGCGGCGACTACCTTGGCCGCACCGTCCAGGTGATTCCTCATATCACCAACGAGATTAAAGACAGCATCCGCACCGTGTCATCCGACGTCGACATCGTGCTCGTGGAAATCGGCGGCACCGTCGGCGATATCGAGAGTCTTCCATTTCTCGAGGCGATCCGCCAGTTCCGGCAGGATGTCGGCCGCGAGCACACGCTCTACATCCATTTGACGCTCGTGCCCTTCATCGGAGCCGCCGGCGAGCTGAAGACGAAACCGACGCAGCACAGCGTCCGTGACCTGCGCTCGATCGGCATTCAACCGGACATTCTGCTCTGCCGGACCGATCGCTTCCTCGATGCGGACCTGAAGAAGAAGATCGCCCTGTTCTGCGACGTCGATCCGGAAGCCGTCATCACGGCGAAGGACGTCTCGACGATTTACGAAGTCCCGCTGGTGCTCGGCGCCGAAGGGCTCGACACTATTGTGCTCAAGCACCTCGGCCTGCCGATGACCGAGAAGCAGATGGAATCATGGGAGGCGCTGGTCCAGCGCATCAAGAACCCCAAAGACAAAGTCACGATTCATGTGGTCGGCAAGTATGTCGGCTACGAGGACTCCTACAAGAGCCTCAACGAAGCGCTTTATCACGGCGGCTTTCACCATCAGCTGAAGGTCGACATCAAGTGGGTCGAGGCTGAGGCGCTCGAACAGCCTGACGGCACTTCAGTTGCTCGAAGGCGCCGACGGCATTCTGGTGCCTGGCGGGTTCGGCACGCGGGGCACGCGCGGGATGATGAAGGCCGCGCAGATTGCGCGCGAGCAGCGCATCCCCTACTTCGGCATCTGCTACGGTTTTCAATGGGCAGCGGTCGAATACGCCCGGGGCGTCTGCGGTCTCACGAACGCCGACTCGACGGAGTGCTCACCGGAAACCGAGCACAAGCTGATTTACAAACTTCGTGATCTCCTCGGCGTCGACGACCTCGGCGGCACGATGCGGCTGGGTCAATACGAGTGCGTGCTGGCGCCCGGTTCGCTTGCCGAAGCCGTCTACGGTTCAGCCCGAATCACCGAACGTCATCGACATCGTTACGAGTTCAACTGCCTGTACGAGCCGACGCTGACCGATAAGGGCCTGCGCATTTCGGGGAAATCGCCGGATGGAAAATTCGTCGAGATCATCGAACTGCCCGGGCATCCCTGGTACGTCGCCGTGCAGTTCCATCCGGAATTCAAGTCGAAGCCGCTTCGGCCGCATCCGCTGTTTGCCAGCTTTATTGAAGCCAGTCATCAGCACAAGAGGGCGGGAACCGCCCGACCTGCAGAGGCCGGAATCGCCTGATGTCGGAGACCAGGCGTGTGACTGCCGGCTCGGTCGCGCTCGGCGGCGGCGCTCCGCTCGCGCTCATTGCCGGGCCCTGCGTGATCGAAAGCGGCGAGCATGCGTCGATGATTGCCGAAGCGCTGCTGAAGATCGCGTCGCGCTGCGGCGTGCCGCTCATCTTCAAGGCCTCTTACGACAAAGCGAACCGGACGTCGATCAGCTCGTTTCGAGGCCCGGGGATTGAAGAAGGCTTGAAAGTCCTCGGCCGCATCAAATCGCGGCTCGGAGTTCCGATTCTTGACCGACATCCACGAGGCGAACCAGGCGGCGCCTGTCGCCGAAGTTGCGGACGTTCTGCAGATTCCGGCGTTCCTGTCCCGGCAGACCGACCTGCTTGTCGCCGCGGCGAAAACCGGCCGGACGATCAACATCAAGAAAGGTCAGTTCCTGGCGCCTGCCGACATGAAGCATGCGATTGCCAAAGTGACCGACTCGGGCAATCCACAGGTGTTCGTCACCGAGCGGGGCTTCAGCTTCGGCTACAACAACCTCGTGGTCGATATGCGCGCGTTTCCCGATCCTGCGATCGCTCGGGTATCCCGTGGTTTATGATGCCACCCACAGTCTGCAGTTGCCCGGTGGCGGCGACGGGGTGACGAGCGGACAGGCCGAATACATCGAACCGCTGGCGGCTGCGGCCGTCGCGGCCGGCGTCGACGGACTGTTCGTAGAGGTGCATGACAACCCTGCCCGCGCGAAGAGCGACGCGACAGAATGCGCTGCCACTGGAGCGCGTGGAGCCGCTCGCTGCGCCGCCTGCATCCGCATCGACGCCGCCACGCGCGAATCAGGCGTACAGACCAATATTAGGGTCAGACCCCTTTCGTTAATGGCACGAGTATACCGACTACGACCGACCGTTCGCTCGCGCGCAAGGTGCTGCAGACCGAAGCCGCGGCTATCACGGCGCTCATCGACCGGCTGGACGAGAACTTCGATCGAGCCGTCCGGATGCTGCACCAGTGCCAGGGACGCGTCATCGTCACCGGCATGGGCAAATCGGGCATCATCTGCCGGAAAATTGCCGCAACGCTGGCCAGCACGGGCACGTCCGCGTTCTTCGTGCATCCGGCCGAAGCGACCCATGGCGACCTCGGCGTCATCCAGTCCAACGATGTTCTGCTGGCGATTTCTCACAGCGGCGAAACGCAGGAAGTGCTCAGGCTGCTCGAAGCGATCCGCCGCATCGGCGCGCGCATCATCGCCATCACCGGAAACCCGGCCTCGACGCCTCGCGCAGGCCGCCGACGTCGCGCTCGACTGCCAGGTCTCGGAAGAGGCCTGTCCTCTCAACCTCGTGCCGACCGCAAGCACCACCGCGGCGCTCGCCATGGGCGATGCGTTGTGCATGACGCTGCTTGTCGAGAAGGGATTTCCGCGAAGAGGATTTCGCGAAGATTCATCCCGGCGGCAAGCTGGGCAAGAAGCTGATGCGTGTCGATCAGCTCATGCGAGCGGGCGCCGACACTCCCATCGTTCGCACGGCACACGCCGATGCGGGACGTGATTTACGAGATGTCGAGCAAGGCGCTCGGCATGACCTGCGTCGTCGACGGCCAGGACCGGCTGGCCGGCATCATCACCGACGGCGACCTGCGCCGGTTCATGATCGACAATCCCCGTCTGCTCGAAATGAATGCGGGCGATGTCATGACGCGCCGCCCCATCGTGATCGATCCATCGACGCTCGCCGCGCAGGCGCTGCTCATCATGGAGCAGCGAAAGATCACCTCTCTGGTCGTCGTGCGGCAATGCCCAGACCGTGGCGGGTGTCATCCACCTGCACCATCTCTGGCGGACAGAGCTGTTTTGAACGCTTACTACCCGTTCCTCGCCGCGCTGATTGCGCTGCTCCTCGGACTTGACCGTCGGGAAGGCATGGGAGCGCTACAAGCTTCGATCCGGGCCGCCTCATCGATCGCCGCCGAGTCCCCGAGTCCTTCACTACATCGTCGGCCTGAACTTTCTGGTGACCAATCAGATCGATCTCGCGATCGACGAGCTGAACAAGGCCGCGGAAAATCTGGGAGACGCGCTCGAGATTCACCTGTTGCTCGGCAGCCTCTATCGCGAGAAGGGACAGGTCGCGCGGGCGATCAACATCCATCAGAGCCTGCTGCAGCGGCCGCGGCTGACGCGGCTCGAACAGGCCCACGTGCTGCTCTGCCTCGGTCTCGATTTCAAGCGCGGCGGGTTCGTCGATCGCGCGCTCGAGGCCTTCAACGAGGTGATCAGGCTCGACCCGCACAACCAGTACGCCCTGCTGAACATCGAGAAGCTGCACGAAGATCAGCATCAATGGCAGGAAGCGTATGAAGTGCGCCGGTCGATCGGCAGCCAGGCAGGCGCCGACGACAGCCGCAGTCAGGCGATTCTCGCCTTTCTCGAGAACGAAATGGGGTTGCAGGCGGTCGCACGCGGCGACTATACGGGCGCCATCGCGCGTTTCCAGTCCGCCATCGATCTCGACAGCGGTGTCGTGCCCGCGTATCTCAATCTCGGAGACATCTACGCGCGCGACGACAAGATGGCGCAGGCGGCGGACGTCTGGGAACAAGTCATCGATCGAGTGCCCGATCGCGCCTACCTCACGTTCGATCGCCTATCACTGGCGTACGAGAAGCTCGAATCATCCTGAACGGTTCTCGCAGCTGTGCCGCAAGCTGATCGTCAGCAATCCGCAGGATTGGCGTGCGCGGCTCGCACTCGCTCGCTATCTGGAGAACCAGGACGATCCCAAAGGCGCGCTCGAGCTCCTGTTCGAGGCGCTTGTCCACAATCCACATGCGCTGAACCTGCACCAGGCTATCTGGCAGGTGCTCGCCGCGGCTCGACTTCGAGCGCACGCTCGTGCAGCGATACGTCGAGCTCACCCGCCACGCCGTGTTTTACATGGATCCGCACATCTGCATGCGGTGCCGTTATCGCAGCACCGAGCTGCTCTGGCAGTGCCCGCACTGTCACGAGTGGAATACGTTCGTCGAAGATCGCATCGCGCCGGCGAAAGAGCCTGAGGAGCTGGGCGTGTAAGTCGACCGGATTCAGGCAATGCCGACACTACGGCTACGGCTGCTGATCGTGATCAGCAGCTCATCGACCTGGCGGTCAGTCGCGTCGAAGCGTGCCGCCGGTCTGGATGACGAAGTCCGCGCGCTGCGCTTTCTGTTCGGCCGGCATCTGCGCGGCGATCCGCTGCCGCGCTTCTTCCTCTGTGATTCCGTCCGTTCGAGAATCCGCTGCAGCTGCAGGTGCGGCGGGCAGAATGTGACGGCGACGAAATCGAAATCCCCTTCGTGGTGTGTTTCAAACAGCAACGGAACCGAGGCGACGCCCATTGGCGATCCAGCCTCTCGTACCACCTGGCGGATGGTCTCGTAGACGACCGGATGAATGATTGCTTCGAGCCGCACCGGCTGTCGGCATCTCCGAAGACCTTCGCGCCGAGGAGCGAGCGGTCGACGCTGCCGTCGGGCTTCAGGAAGGCGCCGCCGAACTGCGTGGCGATGGCTTTGTGTCGTTGGCGTTCCGGCCCGAGCACTTCATGAACGATATCGTCCGCGTCGATGGTCGGAACGCCACGCTCGCGGAGCCGTGAGAGCACGTAGCTCTTCCCGGTGGCGATTCCGCCGGTAAGCGCCACTCTCAGCATGACGCTCGACGATCGGACCATGGACGATGGACGATCGACGATCACCCGGCCGACCGGCGCATTTCAGCCGCCTTCAGCGTGTTGGCCATCAGCATGGCGATTGTCAGAGGGCCCACGCCGCCCGGCACCGGCGTGATCGCTCCCGGCGACTTCATGGACTTCCGGATGAACGTCGCCGACCAGCACCGAACCTTTTCGCTCGAACAACGCACGCCGCGGATGTCCCTCCGGGAAGATCGACGCGGCAAGGGTCGCATCGGTCACGACGTTGATCCCGACGTCGATGACGGTCGCGCCGGGCTTGACAAACGACCGTCGCACGAACCCTGGCCGCCCAAGCGCCGCAATCAGGATGTCGGCGCGAGCCGCGACACCCGCGGCAGGTCCTGGGTGCGAGAGTGGCAGATCGTCACGGTCGCGTGGCGATGGAGCAAGAGGAGCGAGACAGGCTTTCCGACGATCTCGCTCCGGCCGATGATGACCGCGTGCTTACCTGCGACGTCGATGCTGGCCGCGCTTCAACAGTTCGACGATGCCGGCTCGGAGTGCACGCGACGAGGTCGGCGCGATTCTGCACGAGTCGGCCGACGTTGACCGGCGTTACGCCGTCGACGTCTTTCGCGGGATCGATCGCGTCGAACACCTGCTGCATCGCGGCGGCGCCAAGCCGATCGGGCAGCGGGGCCTGAACCAGTATGCCGTCGATCGCCGGATCCAGCGTTGAGCCTGCGAACGAGCGACAGAATTTCGTCGAGCGATGCCGAGGCCGGACAGGTGCGACAGCGCTGCGGTCATTCCCTCTTCGGCAGCCGACTTGATCTTGCTGTTGACGTAGATTTGCGAGTCGGCTTTGTCGCCTACCAGCACGATGCTCAGAGACGGGCTTTCGTCCCGCGCGGCTTGCGAATGCCGCGGCACGGGCTGCGAGCTCCTGTCTGATTCTGAAGGGCCACGGCGGCTCCATCCAGGATTCGCGCGGACATCGTTAGCTCGCCGCCCGTTCCAGCTCTTTCAGGCTGGCCGTGCTTCCCAGCACGATCAGGTGATCGCCGTCATTCAATACGGTGCTCGCGGTCGGATTGAATTCCATCGGCCCCTGTGCGCGCTGGATGCCCACGACGACGACATTGACCTTCTCGCGGCGGAATCGCTGCCGAAAGCGGCTGGCCGGCAATCGCCGAGCCTTTTTCGATTCGGATCTCCTCGATCGACAGCTCCAGATTGTCCGAGCTGGTGGCAATCTCCACGAAATCGACGACGGCGGGTCGCAAGGGCCGTTTGCGCGATCTGCACGGCGCCGATGCGGTAAGGCGAGATGACGCGATCGGCGCCCGCCTTCTTGAGCTTCTGCAGCGAATCCTCCCCTTCGGCGCGGGCGATAATGAACAGATCGCTCTTCATCACGCGGGCGGTCAGCACGGCGTACACGTTCTCGGCATCGGTGCCGACGGCCGCCACGAGACCGCGCGCGCGCTCGATGCCGAGGCTCTTGAGCGTCTCCTCGCGGCTCGCATCCCCTTCAATGGCAAGATGGCCCTGAGCGTTTGCCTCGCGCACGCGATCCGGACTGCGCTCGACGATCACATAGGGCGTCTTCTGGCGCCTGAACTCGTTGGCCACGATCGATCCGATTCGTCCAAAGCCGCACACGACATAGTGACCAGAAAGGCTGTTGATCATGCGCGCATCCCGCCAGCTGCTCGAGGTACTTCGACCAGCCACCCTCGACGACCACGGTCGCGAAAGCGGAGAACGTGTACAGCGCAGTGCTCACGCCGACAAGGACCAGCAGCAGCGTGAACGCCTGCCCTGCAAGTGACAGCGGATGCACCTCGCGATACCCCACCGTCGCGACCGTCGTCACCGTCATGTAGAGCGCGTCCCAAGCGCCCCAACCCTCGATGAGAACGTACCCGAGCGTTCCTCCCGCGAGAACGCGCCGCCAGCATGATCAGGGGCGGCCGAAGTCGCGGTCTCATTCTATTTTCGACTCACGGCGTCGCGTAACACCTGTAGATATTCGCGCACGCGGGACTCGGGATTGCCTGAGGCCAGCAAATCCGAGATGACCGCCACCGATGTTGCTCCGGCGAGAATCACGTCTGGGGCTTGCCGGAGGGTAATGCCACCGATGGCGATCAGGCGGCATCGCGTCGCCCGGCTCTCGCGCAGAATGCCGGCTGCCTCGGTCACCAGCGCCGTTCCAACGCTGCCATACCCGGTGTCCTTTGTCGACGTGCCGAAGATCGGACCGATGGCAATATAGTCCATCGGCTGCACGAGCCGCAGCTCGCACCTGATCGGCGGAATGGGTCGACACGCCCATGATCGCGTTGGTGCCAAGAATGCGGCGCGCCGCGGCGGGCTCGAGGTCTTCCTGACCGAGATGCACGCCATCGGCGCCGGACAGGCGCGCGATATCGGCCCGATCGTTGACGATGACGCTGGCTCCTGCCCCATGCGCGCGCAGGACAATCGCTTCGGACATCGCGAGAAAGTCGCGGCTCGACGCCTGTTTGCATCGGATCTGGATAAACCGCGCTCCGCCGGCCAGGTACGCATCGGCGAGCGCGGTGACCGTCCATCCCGATCGACGGGCAACTTCGTCGTCGATGATGGCGTTGAGCGGAGAAAGCATCAGACGGCCTCGGCGAGGTTCTTCTTATCCTGTTCGCCGGTCGGCGCGAAGCGCTCCATGAACTTCGTGCTCAGCCGGCCGGCGAGGAAGTCGGGATCGTTGAGGATGCGCAGATGCAAGGGAATGGTGGTCTTGACGCCCTCGACGACCGACATCTCCAGCGCTCGCTTCATGCGGACGATCGCTTCGTGCCGATCGCGCCCGTAGGAAATCACCTTCGCAATCAGCGAATCGTAATACGGCGAGATCGTGCAGTCGGAGTGGGCAGCCGTGTCGACGCGAATGCCAGGCCCGCCGCCGAGGCTGAATACGCTGATATGGCCGGGCGAAGGCACGAACGTGTCCGGATCCTCGGCATTGACCCGGCATTCGATGGCGTGTCCGTTGAAGGTCACCTCACCCTGGCGGAACGACAGCCGCTCACCTGCCGCGATGCGGATCTGCTCCTTCACCATGTCGATCCCCGTCACGAGCTCGGTCACCGGATGTTCGACCTGAAGGCGCGTGTTCGCCTCCATGAAGTAGAACTTCGCCTGCTCGTCCATCAGGAACTCGAACGTGCCCGCATTGGTGTACTGCACGGCCTTCGCGGCATCGACCACCAGGTTGCCGAGCTTGCGCCGCTGTTTTTCGGTGAGCGCCGGCGACGGGGACTCTTCGAGCAGCTTCTGATGACGCCGCTGAATCGAGCACTCGCGCTCACCGAGATGCACCACGGCGCCATGATGGTCGCCCAGCACCTGGACCTCGATGTGTCGCGGAGTTCTCGAGATACTTCTCCAGATAGACGTCCGGCACGCCGAACGCGGCCTCGGCCTCGCGCTGTGCGGTCTTGATGGCATGGCCGAGCTCCTGCGGAGTCTGAACGACGCGCATGCCGCGCCCCCCACCGCCCGCCGTCGCTTTGACGATCACTGGAAAGCCGCAACATGTTGGCGAACTTGAGCGCCGCCTCCTCGTTTTCGATCGGCACCGTCGGTGCCGGGCAGCAGCGGCAATCCGGCCTTTTTCATGGCCCGCCGCGCACGGGCCTTGTCCCCCATCAGCCGGATGACCTTCGGATCGGGTCCGATGAACCTGATGTGACACGCCTCGCACACCTCGGCGAGGTAGGCCGATTCGGCCAGGAACCCGTAGCCCGGGTGAATCGCATCGGCGCCGGTAATCTCCGCGGCGCTGATGATGGCGGGCACGTTCAAATAGCTCTCTGCGCTGCGCGCAGGGCCGATCCGGACGTCCTCGTCGGCAAACCGCACGTGGAGCGCATGCTCGTCGGCCTCCGAATACACGGCTACCGTCTTGATGCCCAGCTCGCGGCACGCCACGATGATGCGCATCGCGATCTCGCCGCGGTTCGCGATCAGAATTTTTTTAAACATTTTTTAGTTGTCGTGGGGCCCCACCCCACGACCTGTGCCTTCGCGGCCTTCGGCCGCTCGGCGTTGGCGGTTGCGATCGATTCCTGCTCATACGTCTCAGTGCCTTCATCGCGAACAGCCGCTCGCCGTATTGCACGGGCTGGCCGTTGTCGACGTAGACCTTCACCACTTCTCCGTCATACTCCGAGTCGATCTCGTTCATCAGCTTCATCGCTTCGATGATGCACAGCACCTGGCCCTTCTTCACGACTGGATCCCACCTCGACAAACGGCGGCGCGCCCGGCTCGGCCGCCCGGAAAAACGTGCCGACGATCGGCGACTTCACGATCGCAAAGTCCGTTTCGTCCGACGCCGTCTCCCCGGCAGCCGGCACTGCCTCCGGTGCCGATGGCGGGGGCGGAGCAGGCGCAGGAACCCCTTGAGTCTCGGCTGGATGCAGGCGGCGCCACGGAAGACACGGAGGCGGGCACCAGGCTGCCTTTCTTGATTCGGATCTTGAAGCCTTCGCGCTCGAGCTCGAATTCGCTGAGCTCGTGCGCGCGGACGAGATCGAGAATGCGATTAATCTCGTCGAAATCCATGCGCGTGTAGTTGTGCAGGGACGTTGGTAAGCACTTCGACCCCGTCTGACGTCACCAGGACGTCATCTTCGATCCGGACGCCGCCCCATCCCGGGACGTAGGCGCCCGGCTCGATGGTGAAAACCATGCCAGGCTCGATCGCTTCATCTGGCGGCGCCGGCGCGTCAGCCGTCGCCTCTCGTCGTGGTCCGATTCGCGGCGTCTCGTGTATCTCCACGCCCAGACCGTGGCCGGTGCTGTGTCCGAAGGCCTCTGCCAGCTTATGCCGGCCCAGCGCTTCACGAGCTGCCGGCGTCGATATCGCCCGCGCGGACAGCCGGCTTGACGGCCGCGATGGCCGCCCTCTGCGCTTCCAGCACCGCGTCGTAGACCCGCTGCATCTCGGCATCCGGCTCGCCAAGCGCCACGGTCCGGGTCAAGTCGACGCAGTATCCGCCGTAGACCCCGCCAAAGTCCAGCACGACGAGGTCTCCCCCTTTCATGACCCGCGCCTCCGGCATGCGCGTGAGGAAGCGCCGAGTTCGGCCCGCTGGCGACGATCGTCTCGAACGAACACCGCTCGAAGCCCGCCGACTTGATGCGCCAGTCGATTTTTGCCGCGAACTCCTGCTCGGTGATGCCGGGCCTGATATCGCCGATCACTTCGAGCGCGACTGCCGAGAGCAGCACCGCCCCCTGTCGCAGCATCTCGATTTCGTGCGCGTCCTTGACCAGGCGCAGCCGCTCGACGACACCGTCGGTCGAGACACGAGGGAATAGCGACAGCCATGGGGCCGGGTGGAATTTCCAATCGGGAGTCGCTGGAAATTGCACTAGACCCCGGTTCTTGCGACCCGACCTCCAGTCGTGCACCGATGCTCGCGCGCCAGCTGATGCGCGCGATGAAGCGAGACGTTGCCACCCTCGATGCCCAGCCGTTTTGGTTGAAGCTTCTTGACCAGCGCCGCCAGCGTCTCATCATAGCTGCGTTCAACAGCGACGATCTCGCAGTTCGGGCAGCCCGACGGCGACGCCTCTACTCCTTGGCGGCCGCACTATATCGAAAATCGAGAATCAAGTACAGGCGGTCGCATCGTGACGACCGCAATGCCGGCAGTACCCAGAAAATTCGTCAGGTAAAAGACGTTCGGCAGATGAGTGACGACAAGACCTCGAGGCTGCGCTGACTCGGAGCGCGTGGCGAAGTTTGACGTGACGAGCCGCGAGGATGTCGCGAGAAGCGAGACGCACGGGATTCTAAATCTCGCGCCGCTGCCGGTCGGGATTTTCTGGCACGACTCAATGTACCACGACTACTCTTCTTCGTCGCAACCGGTCGCCCGGCAGACCGTGACCTGCGCGGAAGTCGTTCCTCGCTGCCCGACGTCGTCGATGACCGTCAGGACGACGGCATACACACCGTCGGTTTTGAAGATGTGCGACTCAGTGGCGCCGCTATCGGTTGCGCCGTCGCCCCAATTCCATCGATAGCTCGAAATCCTGCGGCCCGGACCTGCGGTCGACTGACCCGCATTGAAGAAGGCCGTCTGGCCTGCTTTCGGCTGCAGCGGAGAGAAAACGAATACCGCTGTCGGCGGCGTACCAGGCCCGACCGTGACGATCTGCGGTGTCGACGCCGAGAGGCCGTTGTTGTCGGTCACCGTCAGGGTCACCGTAAATGTGCCATCTGAGAAGCGGTGGGAGGGCTTCACCCCGCTGCCTGTTCCACCGTCACCGAATTGCCAGCTGTAGATGGAAATCGCAGTTCCAATCGCGGCTCTCGACGAGGACGCATCGAACAGCACGTCCGGAAAGCGGCGAGGCTTCGCGGGCATGAATGTGAACGCAGCCGTCGGACCGCCAGGGCTAATCACGCCAGGAGGCACCAGACGTATCGAGACCACGCGCCGAACTTGTGCTGACGCGTCGGTGCCGGTCGGCGTCACGCTGAGCTGAACGTCTGGAATCGGCCCGGCCACCAGCGGGGCCGCCGTGTACGTGAAGGTCGCGCGGCCGTTGCTGCCTGTCACGAGGCTTCGCGCCGATAGCGTTCCGTAATCGACCGCAACGCCGTCGGCGACGATTTCCAGGCGGAGCGGTACATTCGCCGCGGGCTGGCCGTTTGCATCGCGCGCCTCGATCACGATCTGCGACTGCGAGGCGCCGTCGAGCGACAGCACGTCTGGGGTTGGCCGAAATCGCCAGCGACAGGCTCATCTCCGACGGACCCGCCAAGGGCGGGGGTGGGGTATCGGTAATCGCGCACGAGCCGGAGAACGCCGCCATCGCGAGCGCGAGGAGATAATTGAAGCAATAGTTCTTCATACAAGTGCATTCCATGTGGTCTGCCTTAGTCCGGGTCCGCGTAATCGCCAAAGCTGACGCTGATGGTGCCGGTCGCCTGCACGTCGTTGCCCGCCAGATCCGCTCCCGTAGAACGTGACTTCGGCAATCGTCGAAATGAAGAGCCGTCCGCCAAAATCCGCCATCGACCTCAACGGCTGCTCGAGCTTCGCCTGGTGACGCACCATTTCAAAGCCGACCTCGGTCGGCCTGCCCGTCACGGTCGCAGTGACGCCACCATCGACGGGGTAAGGCACGTCCACGCCTGGCGTGTTGCGGCCGTCCGCCCGGCGGTATGACGATGTGATAGCGCTGGAGCGTCACGGAGTTCAACTCCGATGGCGCGACGCCGACGCGCGACCGTGCCCTGGTCCTTCATCACCAGGTGGAGCGTCGCTCTGCCGACATCGTTGAAGATGGTCGGCACTCTCACCGCCTGCCCGTCGACCGTCTGTTCGACCAGCGTCTGCACGTCCGACAACAGAAACCCCCCCGTCGTCGTCGGGTCGGTGCCCGGCGCGGCCTCGAGCGAGTCGATGCACGAGCATCGCCGGCGCACGTCCCAGCCGGGCGACGTCTCCGCACGACATCAATCCCAACAGCAGACCGCAAGCGCTGCGGTTCCTGCGCTACCGATCGAACCATTGCGCGCATATCGACGTCATCTCCCTTGCCTCTGCCCGTCAGATCTTGATGATTCGCGGCGTGATGAAAATCAACAGCTCGCGGCTCTCCTCGGTGAACTCCTGCCGCTTGAACAGCCAGCCGAGCAGCGGAATCTTGTGAAGCCCCGGCGTGCGGTCGTTCTGGGAGTCTGCTGGTTGGTGATGTAGATGCCGCCGATCACCGACGTCTGGCCGTCGTTCACGAGAATCGTCGTCACCGCACGCTGTGTGTTGATGGGCGGAATGCCCGTGACCGCCCGGCTGAAGTCGGGAGACGAATTTTCCAGCGTCACCTGCATGATCACGGTGTTCGCGGCGGTTATCTGCGGCGTGACGTTCAGCTTCAGCGCAGCGTCGCGGAACGCGACCGCCACCGTGTTGTTGGCCACCGTCTGAATGGGTATCTGCACGCCCTGCGTGATTTCGGCGGGCACGTTGTTCTGTGTAGCCACGCGCGGCGTCGAGAGAATGCGGCCGCTGCCGGATGCCTCGAGCGCCGTCAAGCGCCACGTCGAGGTTGAACGCGCCATTCACGGAGCCGAGCGCCAGGCCGATGGCACTGGTCGCCGGCGAGATGCCAAGGTTGACCGCGGTCGAGGCGTGATCGGTGATCGCGCCCTGGTTTGGACCCTGAACCCCGCCCGTCCGCCCGCTCAAACTTCCCTGATTGGGAAACGCCAGGCCGGTCGTATTGCCGAGATCGGGCGCCACGCGCCCGTTGAAGCCCCATTGCACGCCCAGCCTTCGCGCGAAATCGCGTGTCGTGGTGACAATCCGCGCCTCGATCTCCACCTGAGGTTGCGGGCGGTCGAGCGCATCGAGGAGCTGGCCTGCGCTCTGGAGCCGGCTGGCGAGGTCTCGAATGATGATCGTGTTGGTCCGCTGATCGACTTGAATATCGCCCCTGCGGGGACAACGCCGTGCGCGTAAGCAGCGCGGACAGATCGGACGCTTTCGCGTAGCTCAAGGGCCGGGTCAGCAGCTCGAGATCGCCAGACAGCGCACGTTCATCGGCCAGCTTGCGTCGTTGGGCTTCTTCATCGGACAGAACCGCGAGCGGCGCGATTCGGACAATCGTTCCCTCAACCGAGTAACCGAGCTTGTGGTCGCGAAGAATGATGTCGAGCGCCTGATCCCACGGCACCTCGTTCAGTGACACGTCTACCGCACCCTGCACCGACTGGTCGATGACGATATTCAGGCCGCTGATGTCCGCGAACGTCCGGAGGACGGCCCGCAGGTCGGCGCCCTCGAACTCGAGAGAGATCGGATGACCGGTGAATCGCTGGGAAGAGGGCGCGGCACTGCCTGGCTGCGGCGGCAATTGCGGCACGGCACCCGGTTGCTCCGCCTGGCCGCGGGCGCAAACGTCGCGTTTCAACCAGGCGGTGGGCGGTTGGAATGCGTCGAGCGAAGTCAGCCCGGCCGCACACAGTCCGGCGACCAGGAGCAAGCGAGCGCTTCTCAATCGGAGCACGCCGGGTCTGAACCGCAAGACCCGGCCTACGTCAGTCAGACGCGCCCTGAGGTGTGTCTTATTTCCCATGTTCCGCGGTCCTGAACACCTTTCGCACTTCCCGCTGTTTCACCGGCGAGAGCGGGTCGTTGACTTCCTGCATGATGATGATGCCCTGCGGCGTTACGCTGCGGATGACTCCATCCAGCAGCCGATCGTTCACACGCGCCCGATAGGTCCTGCCATCTGATCCTGCGACGATAGCGACGCAGGCGCCGAGACTCTGCAGCATCCCCCGCACCATCAAATCGGCCGTCGCCATTCCGCTGAGCCTTGTTGTCTTCTTGCCTGGTGCCGGCTCGCTGTCTCGCGACAGCAGGCTGACAAACGGATCGCGGCGTCCCTGGGCGTCGTAGGTATGTGCCTCGGGAGCCAGGGGTGCTGGAGTGCCGCCGGCCGGCGGCTGCGCGACCGTCGTCGCAGGGGACACAGCCGGCGCCACTTGCGCCCACCCGCTGGCGGATGCGGCGATCGCGGCCGCCGTCACGAACAGGGTGAGATGAACCTGCCTGAACACTTAATTCGCCTTTGTTGCCGGCGCGGCCGGCTTCGCCGTGTCGAGGAGCACGAACGTCGTCGCCACGCAATCGGCCGTGATGGTCGAATGCGGCTCCGGTTTGTCTTTCCCCTTGATGTTGATCCTGCTGACGTTGATGATTAGAGAGAACTTGCTGACGCGATCGAAGAACATCGCGAGGTTGTGATAGGTGCCGTCGAGCTGCAGTGCAATCGGCCATTCCGCATGGAGTTGCCGGGTGATCGAGGCCTCCGGTTTGAACCCGCGGATCACCAGATTCGACTGGGTCGCCAGCGTCTGAATGCGGCGGAGCAGGTCCGCGACATCTTTCTGCTCTGGCAGCACGGCCTTCAGGCTTTCCAGACGCGCTTCGAGATCCGCGACCTGCTGTCGAAACTGATTCAGCTGGTTTGCGGTCGCCGCGCCTTTCGCAATGCTGGCACGGAGACTGGTGAGGCGCTGCTCCCCGCCAGCCATCTCAGCCCAGGTAGGAATCGACGTACATGTAATAGAAGACCGCGATGCCGGCCGCGCCGAGCGTCACGAACAGCCCTACCTGGCCGTACCACGGTAATTTGTTGAACCTCAGATCCATGTCAGCAGCCTTCGCGTCCCCGCCGACAGCAGCCTTAACTCGCCGGCACCAAACGCGCCTTGACAGAAAACCGAATCAGTTCGGGTGCTCCGCCTGTAGCGGGAAGCACCCGGCTATCGACGATCTCCACCGGCCGCGCAAACAGGTTCGACACTTCGAGGCCGCTTACGAAATCGGACAGCGCGTCCAGACTCGTGCAGCGGCCTTCGATGATTACTTCGGTGTCCGACTGTCTGAGCTCGAGCAGCCACATCGTGTCGGGGAGCGCACGGCTGACTTGATCCAGCAAGTGGACGGAGCCCCGCTGGCCCCTTCGGAGCTGCTCGATCAACGTGACGCGCTGCTGGAGCTGAGCGCGGCGCTGCTCGAACTGTTCGAACTGCTGGATGACGTTGCGGAGCCGCACTGTTTGGCGCTCGGCCTCGACGATCTGGTGATCGAGACTGGCCGAGTCGCGCTGCAGCGACCAGTACCACCAGCCCACGACCAGTGCAGAGGCGACCAAAATCAGGCTGCAGCCGATCGTGACCTTTTGTGCGCCGATCGGGAACGTCGCCTTCCGCTTCGTGCGGTCCGGGTCGATCGAGAGCAGGTTGATTTTGATCACCGATCGCCCATCCGTCTCAACGCCAGCCCGAGGGCGACAGCCGCCGTGGCGGCAATCGTGTCGCGCTGGTCCGCCGAGAACTTCTTGCCGTCCAGCGTGACTTTCCGGAACGGATCGAACATTTCAACCGGGGTCCCGAAGCGCTCCTGAATCGCGTCGGCGAAGCCTTCGACCCGCGAGGCGCCGCCGCTGAGCACGATGCGATCGATGTGATCGGTCGAAGCGGTCGCTTTGAAGAAGTCGAACGTCTTTTGCATCTCCAGCAGCACGTTCTCGGTCATCGCTCCGAGCACGGGAATTACGTCTTCGAACGTGGCGCCGTCGACGCTCACGCCTTTCTTCAGCAGCTCGGCGCTCTCGAACGGCAGATTCAGCTCTCGCTGCACCGCCTCGGTGTATGCGTTGCCGCCGAGCGAGACATCGCGCGTGAACACTGATTGCTCGTTGGCGATGATGTCGATATTGATCGCGCTGGCGCCGGCGTTGAGCAGCACGAGGACCGCGCCGGGCTCGAAGCCGTAGTTGAGCTCGTAGGCGTTCTGCAAGCGCAAACGCGTCGACGTCGACCACCACGGGAGTGCGACCGGCCTGCGCGATTACGCCGGTATAGTCCGCAATCTTTTCCTTCTTTGCGGCAACGAGCAGCACCTCCATGGTGAGGTCGGCATCGGCGCCGCGGCCCGCATCGAGAATCTGATAGTCGAGATTCACGTCCTGAATGTCGAATGGGATGTATTGCTCGGCTTCCCAGTAGATCGACTCATCCAGCTCGGCTGAGGTCATCACCGGCAGCGAGATTTTCTTCACGATGACCGCGTTGCCCGGAGAGCGACGCGGCGACGTCCTTCGTCTTGAAGGCTTTCGACTCGAAGACGCGCCGGATCGTCTCGGCCACCGCGGTGCCGTCGATGATGGCGCCGTCGACGATGCTGTCGGGCGGAACGGGCTCGCTGCCAAACGCCGCGACCCGGTAGCCTTTCCCGGCGGCCTTCAGCTCGATGGCCTTGACGGCGCTCGAACCGATGTCGAGACCGACGACCGATCGGCTCTTTCTGAACAGAGAGAAGCTCTTCACGCTGGCGCGCTCCGGATGGGCAAGGCCGGTGCCACTGGCGTTCCACGGTTCAACGACCGCAATCCGACGTTGTGCCGCTGAAAAATTGAAAAAACTGCGATAACGCAGCCGACGGCGTGGTTACCGGTTTTGTCGTACGATCACGAATCTGTGATCGCGCGTGCTTCCGCCCGTTTTCGATATCGGCCGAGGAGGGCGTTGATGGACTGGCGTGCACAATCTCTCACGCACAGTGCAGTGTTCGAGCGGGATCGGCTCTGAGCCGGGTGACTTGACAGTAACCAGAACACCACGTAAGATTTGGGTTTACCGTTGTGACGGTTTTCCCACGCGACGGTCACCGACTCGAACAAGATATGCGCACGTATGTAGCCACGCCGAAAAGCATCGACAGCCGTTGGCACGTGATCGACGCCGATGGTCAGGTGCTCGGCCGCGTCGCCACTCTGGCGGCTCGCCTGCTGCAGGGCAAGCACAAGCCGACCTATACCCCGTTCATCGATACCGGCGATCACGTGGTCATCGTCAACGCCGCCAAGATCAGGCTGACCGGCCGGAAAGAGGAACAGAAGGTCTACCGCCGGCACAGCGGCTACGAGGGTGGGCTCCGAGAAGAGCGCGCCAAAATCGTGCGCCAAGCCAAGCCGGCCCGCATCGTGGAAGAGGCCGTCCACGGCATGCTGCCGAAAACGACGCTTGGCGCCGCGATGTACCGCAAGTTGAAAGTCTACGCAGGTCCCGATCATCCACACACGGCGCAGAAGCCCCAGTCCCTCGAGGTCGCATAAGTTGCCAGTCACAGAATTTTACGCAACAGGCCGCAGGAAGACGTCGTCAGCCCGCGTCTTCCTGAGGCCGGGCAAAGGCATCGTTACCGTCAATCACCGCGAGTTCGAGGCGTTCTTCCCCACCGAAGCACTGCGAGCCCAGATTAGACAGCCGCTGCTGTTGACCGAAACCGTTGAGCAGTTCGACGTCGTGGCCACCGTGGCCGGCGGCGGTATCAACGGCCAGGCCGGCGCCGTGCGACTGGGGATCGCGCGCGCGCTCGTCGAGTACAACGCCGAGCTGCGAAAGAAACTGAAAAAAGGCGGGTTGCTCACGCAGAGACGCCCGCGCGAAAGAGCGCAAGAAGTACGGCATGGCCGGTGCGCGCAAGCGGTTCCAGTTCAGCAAGCGATAAGGGGGTTACTTTTTGGCGGTCGCAATGAAGGATCTGTTGGAAGCTGGAGTGCACTTCGGGCACCAGACAAAGCGCTGGAACCCGAAGATGAAGGAGTACATTTTCGGCGAGCGCAACGGCATCTACATTCTTGATCTCGGCAAGACGGTCAAGCTGTTCAAGGAAGCTGAAGACTTCGTCACGAACCTCGCCGCGGAAGGGAAAACGCTGCTCTTTGTCGGCACCAAGCGGCAGGCGCAGGACGTGATCGCCGAAGAAGCCGCACGCTGCGGCATGTATCACGTCAACCAGCGGTGGCTTGGCGGCCTCCTCACCAACTTCAACACCATTCAGCGCAGCCTCGCGCGGCTCCGTGACCTCGAATCGATGATCACCGACGGGCGCTACGACACCCTTTCGAAGAAGGAAGTGGCGCGGCTCGAAAAGGAGCGGCGCAAGCTCGAGAAGAACCTCGAAGGAATTCGCGGCATGTCGCGCCTGCCCGACGCGGTGTTCATCGTCGATACGCGCAAGGAAAAGATTGCGGTCGACGAAGCGCGAAAATTGAAGATCCCGATTATCGGCATCGTCGACACCAATTGCGATCCCGATGAAGTCGATTTCCGCATCCCCGGCAATGACGATGCGCTTCGGGCCATCCGCCTGTTCGCTTCGCGTATTGCCGACGCAGTGAACTCCGGCCGCGGCGTTCGCGAATCGGCGCAGGCCGAAGCCGCAGCCGTTCAGGAAGACGGCGCAGTCCGGCCGGTGACGAGAAGCGCGGCGCCCGGGCTCCACGACGTGCCGTCGCCGAAACGGCCACCTCACCCGCGGGCGCCTACGAGGTTCCGGGTTCCCGGTTCCGGGTTCCAGGTCCTGAACGCGGAACCTGGAACCCGGAACTCGGAACCTGAATCCTCTTGGAACACCCAACCATGTCTACTCCAATTCCAGCAGAGCTCGTCAAGAAGCTGCGCGATCTCACCGGCGCCGGCTTCATGGAATGCAAGGCCGCCCTGACCGAAGCCAACGGCGACATCGAGGCCGCCACGACGCTGCTGCGGAAGCGCGGGCCTCGCATCGGCCGCGAAAAAGGCGGGCCGCACGACCAGTCAGGGATCGATCGGCAGCTACATCCACATGGGCGGCAAGATCGGCGTGCTCGTCGAAGTGAACTGCGAGTCGGATTTCGTGGCGCGCACCGATCAGTTCGGAGCGCTCGTCAAGGAACTCGCCATGCACATCGCCGCCGCCGATCCGAAGTACGTGCGCCGCGAGGACGTCCCGGCGGAAACGCTCGAAAAGGAAAAAGACATCTATCGAGCGCAGTTCGCGCAGTCGGGCAAGAAGCCGGATGTGATCGAGAAGATCGTCGAAGGCAAACTCGACTCGTACTACGAACAGGTCGTGCTGCTCGATCAGAAGTTCATCCGCGACCCGGCCGTGAAGGTGTCTCAGCTCATCGCCGAAGCCACCGCGAAGATGGGCGAGAACATCACGGTCGGCCGGTTCGCCCGCTTCAAGATTGGCGAGATAGCCAACTGAGTCGTTAGCTGACTAGCGCTCATGGGTGTCGACTCCCGACCGAGACCCGTGACCATCGACTGGGACCAACGACTAACGACTAACGACTAACGACTCGGACTATAATTCCACTCCGATATGCCCGCCGCGTCGCCGCCCGTCTACAAGCGCGTCCTGCTGAAACTTTCCGGGGAGGCGTTGATGGGCGAGCAGTCCTTCGGCATCGACCCCGCCATTACCTCCGGAATCGCCGCCGATATCGCAGAAATTCAAGACCCTGGGCGTCGAAGTCGGCATCGTCATCGGCGGCGGCAACATCTTTCGGGGCGTGGCCGCGAGCGCCAGGGGCATGGATCGCGCGCACGGGTGACTACATGGGCATGCTGGCGACGGTCATCAACGCCCTGGCCATGCAGGACGCGCTCGAGCAGCACGATGTCGTGACCAGAGTCGTCACGGCCATCGAGATGCGCGCCGTCGCCGAGCCGTTCATTCGCCGCCGCGCCGTTCGGCACCTCGAAAAAGGCCGCGTGGTCATCTTTGCCGCCGGCACAGGCAACCCCTATTTCACGACCGATACGGCAGCCGCGCTGCGCGCCATGGAGATGAAAGCAGATGTGATCCTCAAAGGCACGAAGGTGGACGGCATCTACACCGCCGATCCGATGATCGAC
Organism: Vicinamibacterales bacterium; assembly: GCA_963775345.1. Taxonomy (GTDB): domain Bacteria; phylum Acidobacteriota; class Vicinamibacteria; order Vicinamibacterales; family JAMQPK01; genus JAMQPK01. The sequence goes on along the minus strand of CAVZIS010000003.1, from coordinate 107,455 downwards.
AAGAGCGCCACGCGGTTCGACAGGATCTCCTATCTCGAAGTCATCGACAAAGGGTCTGAGGGTCATGGACGCCACCGCCATTACGCTGTGCATGGACAATCGCCTTCCGATCATCATCTTCAACCTGCGGACGCCCGGGAACCTGCGCCGCACGATCATGGGCGAGCCCATCGGCTCGCTCGTGACGGCTTAGGCGGGTCCACGGACCCGCCCTAGTACCTGGGCCGGGTCCGTTTTTCCAGTACGTAGGCCGGGTCTGTTTTTCAGACCCGGCAGAGGAGACGCGAATGGACGTAAACGATCTCAAGGGATTGTTTGCCGAAGTCAACAAGCGGATGAACGCCGCGCTCGACCACGTCAAGCACGAGCTGGCCGGTGTCCGGACGGGACGGGCCTCCACTGCACTTCTGGACCATGTGCACGTCGACGCTTACGGCACGAAGATGCCGATGAATCAGGTCGCCACGCTGTCGGTTCCCGGAGCCCACCTTGATCGTGGCGCAGCCTTTCGATCCCTCGCTGCTGGGAGCGGTAGAGCGCGCGATTCGCGTCTCGGACCTCGGGCTTGAATCCTGCGAACGATGGCAAGGTCGTGCGCATCCCGATTCCGTCGCTGACCGAGGAGCGACGCAGGGAGCTGTCGCGCCACGTCCACAAGCTCGCCGAAGAAGGACGCAATGCCGTCCGGGCCGTCCGCCGTGATGCCAACGAACGGCTGAAGAAGCTGCTGAAGGATTCGAAGATTTCCGAAGACGACGAACGCAAAGGGCTGGACGAGGTCCAGAGGATCACCGACCAGCACGTCAAGCTCATCGACGACGCCCAGAAGAAAAAGGACGCCGATCTGCTGGGGCACTGATCTTGCATTTCGAACCGGCCGGAGGCGTGTGAGTATGAAGAAGTTGTACATCGGCTTGTCGCTTTGCCTTGCGCTCGGCATGGCGTTCGATACATTCGCGCAATCGGCGGTCAAGGACACGCACGACGAGATCGCGCAGACGGCAAAAGCGTCAACCGTGTTTCGCGAGATCATGAGCGCGCCCGACAAGGCGATCCCCAGGCGCGTTCTGGACGAACGCGGACTGCGTGGCGGTATTCCCGCAGGTCATCAAGGCTGCGCTGGGCGTCGGCGGACGCGGAGGTCGGGGCGTCGTTGTCATGCCGAACCGCAAACTGGCTGGAGTGCTCCGGCGTACCTCAACGTCGGCGGTGGAAGTTTCGGCTTCCAAATCGGTGTCGAGTCGACCGACTACGTCATGCTGTTCATGACGCCTGAGAGCGCGCGCAGCCTGCTGCAGAGCAATTTCAAGCTCGGCGGCAACATGTCGGTCGCGGCCGGACCGATCGGCCGCGAAGCAGAGGCTGCAACCGACCTGAAGCTGAACGCGCAAATCCTGAGTTACTCACGAAGCAAAGGACTGTTCGCCGGCAGTCGCTCTGGAAGGCGCGGTCATCGAGACGGCGACGGTGATATGAACGACGTTTATGGCCCCAACGTGACCGCGAAAGCGGTGCTCGTCGATGGCTCCGTAAAGGCGCCCCAGGAAGTCACCGCGTTTGCCAAAACGCTCGAGAGCTACACGACCGGCATGCGCGGCGACGAGCGGCACGAGCCGGCCTTAATCGCCGAACGAAATACCCATCGCGCGTGCCGTCCGGATCAGGTCGAAATCCGGCGGTACGCGCTTCTGTTTGCCTACCACCTCTTCGAGCGGCACCGTCACGATGTCGGGCGGCTGTGACGCGACCATCACGTCGAACGTGCCGCTGCAGCACGCACTCGACCGCTTTGCCGCCGAATCGCGTCGCGAGATCGCGATCGTGGCTCGTCGGCGTGCCACCACGCTGAAGGTGCCCCAGCACGACGTATCGGGTCTCCTTCCCCGTCAGCTTCTCCAGCTGCGCGCGCGCAATGTGCGCTGAGCCCGCCCAGGCGCTCGGCTGTCGCGGCGTCGCCTTCGGTCACCAGCGACACCTTGCCTCCCATGCGGCACCGCCCCTTCGGCCACGACGACGATGCTGAATCGGGCGCCCCACACTTCACGCTCGCGCAGGCGCGCGGCGACATTGTGGAGATCGAAGGGAATCTCCGGGAATCAGAATGACGTCCGCTCCGCCGGCGACGCCGGCGTAAAGAGCGATCCATCCAGCATATCGGCCCATCACTTCGACGACCATGATGCGATGGTGAGCCTCCGCCGTGGAATGGAGTCGATCGATCGCGTCGGTTGCAAAGTTCACGGCGGTGTCGAAGCCGAAACAGCTCACCGTGCCGACGATGTCGTTATCGATCGTTTTGGGAACGCCGACGAGCGGAATGCCGCGCCTGGAAAGCGTATGGGCGATTGCCAGCGTGCCGTCGCCGCCGATCACCACCAGCGCATCCAGGCCGAGTCTTGTGAAACATCTCGACGACCCGGGTCGAGTAATCCACCCTGCCATCGCTCGTCGAGATGGGATACGCGAACGGATTCCCCCGGTTGGTGGTGCCGAGGATCGTGCCACCGAGACGCAGAATGCCGGTCACATCCTTCGGCCGCAGCACACGCGCACGGCCCGGCTCGATCAGGCCGTCGAAGCTATCCTCGATACCGAGAACTTCGATGCCGGCGTTGCAGGCGGACTTGACGACCGCCCGGATGACCGCGTTGAGACCGGGCGCATCTCCGCCGCCGGTGAGGACGCCGATCCGCTTAATACCGGCCATGTTCCGTGATAATATTCTGGATTGGCATCAGCGGTTGATGCCCATAAGTGTGGGCGGCTAGCTCAGCTGGGAGAGCGCCGCGTTCGCAATGCGGAGGTCAGGAGTTCGATCCTCCTGCCGTCCACCAAAATCCCTCAGCAATTCGTAATTCTGATTCGATCGCGCCCGCGTCGTCGACTCGTGTGCTCAATTTGTGCTCACGCTTGCTCTTGTAGACGTCGTCGATGTTGTTGTAGCGCTTCCCTGTCCGCGGACTGGTGAAGACCCGCACCGGACCTCCCGAGCTGCATTGACGTACGTCTGATGGAAGCCGACGGCTTCAGGCGCACCAGACTCGTGAGAGATGCCAGAGAATGCACAGCGGTGTCGGAAGAGTGGGAGTGCAAGTGGGTCGATCGAGGGTGGACGACAGACCGTAGAGAATAACGGCCGGGCTCGCGATCGCGCGTCCTGGCCCAACGTCGCGAGGAGTGTGGGCCGCACCAGTCGTTTCGGCCGCGTCGGTGATGTCCGCGGGAACCGGCGGGCCGGTGGCCGTCAACGTGGTCGACGCAATCCTCGGCCGAAGCGCCTGGCGCGAAGGCGGACTATTTCACTCGAATTTCAAACAGCCGCGGCCAGAGTTTTCCCGTCACGAAAATCCGATCGTTCTGGGCATCGTAGGCGATACCGTTCAACACGGCCTCGGGCCCGAGCTTGACCGCCGGCCCGCTTTGCAGCCCCTTCAGATCGATCCAGCCGACAACCCTGCCGTCCTTGGGTGAGATGCGAACGATGAAATCGGTCTCCCACACATTCGCCCAGATTTCGCCACGGACATATTCCAGCTCGTTCAGCCGTTCGATCGGTACGGCAGCATCGGTAACCTTCACGCGGCGCCGTTCCTGGAATCGCGTCGTTTCGAGAAAGCGCAGGGTGCTGGTGCCGTCGCTCATGATCAGGTTCTGCGCATCGTGCGTCAGGCCCCAGCCCTCGCCGAAGTACGAAAAGTTCCGGATAAACTTGAGCGTTCGCGCGTCGTACACGAATCCCGTGCGATCCTGCCACGTCAGCTGAAACAGCTTCCCCTGGCTGATGGTGATGCCCTCGCCAAAATACTGCGCGTGGAGGCGTTCTTCCTGAAGCACTTTGCCTGTTTCAATCTCCACCTTGCGGACGGCCGAACGTCCCTTTTGTCCGGTGCCCTCATACAGGAACCCTCCGAGGAACTCGAGTCCCTGCGTAAACGCTTTTGGATCGTGCGGATAACTGCGCACCACCGTGTACCCATGCCTGGCCGCCTTGGACGTCGTCGGCGGAACGCTTCGAGGAGCCTGAGCCTGACCGGCGACGGCAGCGGAAATGACGGCTGCCGCGATGGGAATGATTCTCGGCATGCGGCATGCTAGCTCGTTTGCGAGACAGCTACAATGTGCCTATGACATTGCCGGCGACTGCACAGGGCAGCGTTATTGCCAGCGTGGCTTATTCAAACGGCCGGCGGATCGGCGATGTCGCGCTGGACGATATCAGCGACGTCGTCGAGCGCCCTGACACGTTCGTCTGGATTGGGCTCTTCGAGCCGAACGAGCCGCTTCTTCGCAAGATGCAGGAGGAGTTCGGCCTTCACGACCTCGCGATCGAGGACGCGCTCGCCGCCCATCAGCGGCCGAAGATCGAGCGCTACGAGGACTCACTATTTGTGGTATTGCGGACCGCGCAGATCGAAAACCCCGAACACAGGGAATCCTGCACGGTCGACTACGGCGAGATTCACATCTTCCTGGGACGCAAGTTCATCCTGACCGTGCGCCACGCCTACGCTACCTCCTTTACGCACGTGCGGACTCGCGCCGAATCGACACCGGACCTGCTCAAACAGGGTCCTGCCTTCGTGCTCTACGTCCTCATGGATTTCATCGTCGATCAGTACTTTCCGATCGTCGATGCGCTCGGCGAGGAGCTCGAGATGCTCGAACAACGCGTGCTGTCCGAGCCGTTCAACCGCGAGACCATGACGCACATCTACAAGCTCAAACGGGATCTGATTTCCGTGAAGCGCGTGGTCGCGCCGCTGATCGAAATGTCGGGACGCCTGCAGCGGTTCGAGGACGAAGACCTGATTCCCGTTCAGACTCGCCTCTATTTCCGCGATGTCTACGACCACACATTGCGAATCAACGAGATGCTCGACAGCCTCCAGGATTTGCTCGGCACGGCCCTGGAGGCCCATTTGTCGCTGCTGTCGGTGTCGCAAAACGCAGACATGCGGCGACTGGCGGCCTGGGCGGCCATCTTTGCCGTGGCCACCGCAATCGCCGGCATTTACGGGATGAACTTCGATTACATGCCGGAGTTGCGCTGGCGGTTGGGCTATCCCTTTGCCGTGGGGCTGATTGCCCTGGCGTGTCTCTGGGTCTATGTGCAATTCAAGAAGGCCAAATGGCTGTAGCTTGACGGCCACAGAAGGCGCGGCGAGAATAGCGCGTGCCCGTCGAACGGATTACCAAAGAGCAGCTCAAAGAACGCCTCGACCGCGGAGAGAAGCCGACAATTCTCGACGTCCGTCTCAAGTACGCCTACGAACACAGCACGGTCAAGCTTCCTGGAGCGATCAGGGTTCCGCCTTACGCGATCGAATCGGTCCCCATACCCACCGGTGGGGACGTCATCGCCTACGATTCGGATCCCAACGAGCTGGTCAGCACCCACGTTGCCATCGAGCTTTTTCGGAAGGGCATTAAGATCAGTGTCCTCAAGGGCGGTGTCCCCGAATGGCTGGCGGCCAACTTCCCTATCGAAACCAAAGAAGCGCCGCGGGCCAGCCCGCCCGAACCAGGATCGCTGAAGGGCTGATCGCGGTCTGCACGGCCGCAACCGCCTTCTTCTGCTATTACGCAACGCTGGTGCCGGGACTCGACCTCGGCGACAGTGCGTCTTTCCAGACGGTCGTCGGCCACTGGACGATTACCCCCCGACAGGCGTATCCACTCTATTACGCGCTCGGCAGCGTGTTTGTCTGGCTTCACACGGGCGAGCCGGCCAGGGCGATGAACGTCGCGTCGGCTGTATATGGCGCGGCTGCGGTTGGTGTGGCATCGTGGCTGGCAGCCAGGATTACGCGGTCGGCCGTCGCCGGAGCCGGCACCGGACTGTTTCTCGCCTTCTCGTATACGTTCTGGTCGCAGGCGATCACTGCTGAGGTATACACGCTCCACTTGTTGCTGATGGGTACGGCAACTCTGGCCGTTGTCCGCTGGTCAGAGCGGCAGACACTTGCCAGGCTTGCGGCCTTTTACGCCGTCTACGCGCTCGGGTTTGGCAACCACCTGAGCATGATTCTATTGTTTCCGGCATTCAGCCTGTTTCTTCTTCTTCACCGCAAAAACGGATCGCCGACCGACCCGCTTCGTCCGCGAATGGTTGCGCTCGCTGTTGGCATTGCGGCCGTCGCAGCTCTCCAGTATGCGTGGAACTTTCGCGGCTTATGGGCAGAGCTGGAGCCTCCCAATTCGCTGTCGGAGGGCATCGCCGAGTTCTGGTTCGACGTAACGAAGGCCGACTGGCGCGAGAGCCTCGTGATGAGCGTCTCTGAAAGCGGGCTGCAGACACGGCCCGCCATGCACTGGTTCGATCTCCGCCAGCAATTTGGTATTCCGGGTATGGTGCTTGCGGCCCTCGGCGCGGTTTACGTGTTCGTACGTTGGCCGCATCACGGATTGTTGCTCCTTGCGATTTATCTGGCCAACCTCGGATTCGCGTGGACATATAACGTCGGCGACGCGTATATCTTCTTTCTGCCCGCGCATTACGTTGTGGCACTCTGCGGCGGCGCCGGCGTTGCCGCAGTCGTTGCGCTTCTCGCCTCGGTCTGGGATCGCAGGCTGGCGGCGGCCGCTGGAATTCTGTGTCTCCTCTATCCGGCGTGGCGGGGGTATGACACCTTTCCGGCCGTCGATCGCAGCTGGGACGACCGTGCTGTCGAGCTGCTGGATGAGTTCACGACGCCACCGCGTGTTGTGGACACAGCGCCGCGAGCGGGGGCTGACGCGGTCTATGGTGTGGATACGAACTGGCAGGTCCAGAACGCATTCGAGTACTTCATGCAGGAGCGGAAGCCGGACATACCCTGGTTCTGGACTGGTGAGCTGTCATGGCTCGAGCAGGGGAACGTCTCGAGGCGTTTTCAAGAGTTTATAGGCGCCAACACGCAGATTGGTCGCGACGTCTTGGTCGCCCCGGGTGTTTACTCGAAGCTTCGCTCACTCGGATACGACGGTGACGCCCGGGATATCCGGCTTCTCGAGAACCCGTTGGCGCCGGCCGGCTCCTTCAGCGATCGCGTGAAGTCGATTCGACCGGGAACACCGTACGCCTTTGCGATCCTGCGACCGGATCGTGAGTATCCGATCGACACGGTCGCTGTGGCTTCGGCGTGGACTTGGCTGTCGGCAGGCGCGACGCCTCTCCCGGAACAGCGTCAGTTCACAATTGCGATCGGCCGGGCGGGGGCGCTCCCCATGTTCACCCGATCTGAGGATCGACCTTTTCGTCTGAACGCGGCGCTCGATGGGTTTTCCTTCGACGTGCGGATGGAGTCGTGGCTCCCGACCGACACGATTCGCCGAGCCGGTTTCGGCCACGTAATCGTGAACCGGAAGCACGTGCTGACACTCGAGCGAGGTGTGAGTTTCGTCGCTCTGGGACCAGGCGGCGGTCCACTCTACAGCTCCGGGATCTATGCCCCTATCCCTCGATATATCCTGGGGATGCGTGGACCCCGGTAGCCCGCTACCGTGTTATCGTTGATTCGTGGCACGACTGGTTCGTCTCGTCGCCGGCATGCTGCTGCTCGCCGACCTGGGAGTGGCGGCTGGTCCGCCGCGACAGTCGGCACAGCCGGCCGAGCCCCTTTCGGTCGCCCGGGATCTCCAGAAGAAGTACGACCGCGTAGTGGACTTTTCCGCCGATTTCGTGCACACCTATCGAGGCGGGATTCTCAGGCAGCAGGCGACCGAACGTGGACGCCTGTTGGTCAAGAAGCCCGGGAAGATGCGCTGGGAGTACACGGCTCCGGAAAAGAAGCTTTTCGTATCGGACGGACGGAAGATCTATTCCTACATCCCTCAGGACAGACAGGTGGTCGTGAGCACGATGCCCCAGGACGACCAGGCACCCACACCGGCGCTGTTTCTTACCGGAAAAGGCGATATCGTCCGCGATTTCAACGTCGTCATCGAGAAGGTCAACGAGGCACCGCCGGAATCGATCGGGTTGAAGCTGACGCCCAAGAAGCGCGAGCCCGAGTACGACTCCTTGACGCTTGTGGTTGAACCGAAGACTTTGAACCTGCAGATGCTGATCACGATGGATTCCCAGGGCGGACGGTCGGCCTTCACGTTCTCCAATCTCAAGGAAAACATCGGAGCGGCCGATAATCAGTTCGTGTTTCAGATGCCGCGCAACGTCGAGGTCGTCAGCGCCGGAGGCAGATAAAGTGAGCACCCATTGGCCGGTATGCCGGGCGGCCGTGGCAGTTGCCGCGCTGCTCGCGGGATGCGCCACGACTGGTGTCCTCCGCGATGCGCGTCAAGCCGAAGAACGTCTCGATTACGACCGTGCTGTTATCGAATATACGCGCGCGCTTCAGCTCGACCCGGATAGCGTGGACGCACGCAGCGGCCTGGAGCGTGCCAGAGTGCGCGCATCCCAGGATCATTTCACTCGCGCGAGGCGCCTGGCAGCGCGCGGCCGCTTCGACGAAGCGGTTCGCGAGTATCAGCTGGCGGCTGAGCTGAATCCTCTCGACACCCAAATCGCCGAGGAACTCAGCGCCACTCAGAATCAGCTGCGCGCAAAGGTGGCCGTCAAGCGGGACGGCAGAACTGAGCTGGAAGCGCTTGTCGACCGAATGCGCGATCAGCCGATGCCCGGATTGGAAGTGCCCGCCGAGCCGCTGCCAGAATCGATGACGTTCAAGGGACCCAATGACACGATCATCAGGGCCCTGGCTCAATTCGCCAAAGTGAACGTGGTCTTCGATCCGGCGTTCAGGCCCAGTGCGCCGATCCAGTTCGAAGCGCGCAACGAAACGTTCGATCAGGCGTTGCGGTCCATTACGGCCAGCACGCAGAATTTCTTCCGGGTGACGGCGCCCCGCACTATCACGATTATTCCGGATACACCTGCCAAGCGACGCGAGTACGAAGAAGAGGTCGTCCGCACTTTTTACCTCAGCAACGCGGACCTCAAGGAAACCATGGACCTGCTGCGCATCGTGATTGACGCCCGCAGGATCGGATCGACCGCCGGTACCAACGCCATCACCATTCACGATACGCCAGAGCGCATCGTCGCGGCCGGACGCTTGATCGGCATGATCGACAAGGCGAGGCCCGAAGTGCTCATCGACGTGGAGCTGCTCGAAGTCAATCGAACCCGGCTGCGCGAGTATGGCTTGCAGCTGGCGTCGCCGGGGTCGGCCGGCATCAACGGTGTGGCCGATGTCAACAAGCCCGGCCTGACGTTCGACGATCTGAGAAATCTCACCGGATCGCAGGTTCTCATGTCTGCGGTGCCAGGTTTGTACTACCGGCTGATCAAAGAGGACCAGACGACGCGAATCCTTGCGAACCCTCAGCTTCGCACGCTGGTCGGCGCCTCGGCCCAGGCTCAATTCGGCGAGCGCGTCCCCGTCCCGGTCACAACGTTCTCTCCCATCGCTACCGGCGGCGTCGCTCAGCAGCCGATCACCTCGTACAACTACGAGAACATCGGCGTCAACATCGACATCACGCCGAGGACACACCTCGACAATGACGTCACGCTGGCACTCACGATTTCGGTAAGCAGTATTTCAGGCACCGGGTTTGGTGATCTGCCGACGTTCGGCAACCGGCAGATCAAGACGCAAATCAGGCTGAAGGACGGCGAGACCAACATGCTCGCCGGGCTGATTCGCGACGATGAGCGGCGTGTGCGCGATGGGATCCCCGGGTTGAGCGATATACCGGGTGTGGGTCATTTGTTCGGCCATTCCAGCAATGAACGGAACCAGACCGATGTGATCCTGATGCTGACTCCGCATATCGTGCGCGTGCTCGACCTGACGGAGGACGATCTTCGGGCATTCCTGATGGGTCGCGGCGCCGGGGCACCCACACTTGGCGGCGTTGCTGCCCCGGCGGGCGGCGTCGAACTTCCGCTGCCGGGCCAGCCGGCTCCTGCCCCGCCTTCACCTGAGACGGCGCCCGGCGCTCCACTCGAGCCAGTCAAGCCGCTGATGCCACCTGCCCCGCAGCCTCAACCTGCCCAGCCGGCACCTGCGCCGCCCCAGCCTCAAGGCTAGTGTCCGCGGCGCTGCCACCACTCGTGGCGCGTGCGGCAGCGTATCGAGCGCGCACCGCAATCATCGACGGCCAGGCAACTTACAGCTACGACGATCTCGAGCGAGCCTCCTCAGGCATCGCATCACAGCTTTCGGCCCTGAACGGGGCACGCGTCGCGTTTCTGGTCGCTCCGAGTTTCGCCCATGTCGCTGTTCAGTGGGGCATCTGGCGCGCCGGCGGCATCGCCGTCCCTCTGCCGATGTCGCATCCGACCGCCGAGCTCGATTATGTGATCCGAGACGCCGAATCAGCGCTTGTCATCGCCGATGCCGCAAATGCCGAGCTCGTCGCACCCATTGCGAGATCGGCTGGAGCGCGATTCTTTCGGAGTGACGACCTGTTGACAGGGCCGTCGGCAGAGTCGTCACCGGAGGGGTTCAGCCCTGCGCACGACGCGGCTCGCCCGGCGATGATTCTGTACACGAGCGGCACAACCAGCCGGCCGAAAGGGGTCGTCACCACACACGCCGCTATCGCCGCGCAGATCGAATCACTCGTCGAGCGCCTGGGAATGGACGGCCTCCGACCGTACGCTGCTCGTTCTGCCGCTGCATCACGTGCACGGCATCATCAACGTCGTCTGTTCGGCCCTATGGAGTGGTGCAGTCCTCGAGATGCATTCGAGCTTCGACGCCGAAGCAACCTGGGATCGCCTGGCGTCCGGTCAACTGACAGTCTTCACCGCGGTGCCGACGATCTATCACCGGCTGATTCAGTCCTGGGAGTCAGCTGGCCCTCAGACTCGCACGGAGCGCTCGCAGGGTTGCCGGACTCTCCGCCTCGATGATGTCCGGCAGCGCTGCGCTTCCCCTCACGGTTCTCGACAAATGGAAACAAATCACCGGTCACGTGCTGCTCGAGCGCTATGGAATGACCGAGGTCGGCATGGCGTTGTCGAACCCCCTGGGCGGCGAGCGTCGGCCTGGATCGGTCGGGCGGCCATTGCCAGGTGTGTCGGCACGTCTGGTCGATGGAGAGCTCCAGCTCAAGGGACCCGGCGTCTTTTCCGAGTACTGGAGGCGGCCCGACAGCACGCGCGAGGCTTTCACGGACGGCTGGTTTCGGACGGGCGACATCGCCGTTTTCGAACACGGCGCGTATCGTCTGCTCGGTCGATCGAACGTCGACATCATCAAGAGCGGCGGCGCTCAAGATCTCCGCCCTGGAGATCGAAGAAGTGCTGCGAACCCACCCGGCGATCGGCGAATGCGCCGTGGTGGGCGTCGAGGATCCCGAGTGGGGCCAGCGAGGTCTGCTGCGCCGTAGAGCTGCGACCGGGAAGCCGCCTCGAGCTGACCGAGCTTCGCGAATGGGCCAGGACGCGCCTGGCCGCTCAAAAGATTCCGAAAGACCTGATCTGCGTGCGCCACCTCCCGCGCAACGCGATGGGGAAAGTCGTCAAACCTGAGGTGTCGACATTCTTTGTTCGACCTGCTCAACCTGAGCGCCCAGACCCTTGAGCCGCTCCACGAGTTGACCGTAGCCGCGTGCGACGGTTTCGAGCGGGCTCACGCGGCTCTGGCCGTCGGCCGCCAGCGCCGCGGCAATGAGCGCCATCCCCGACCTTAGATCGCGGCTGTCGAGCTTGCGCCCCTTCAGCTTGCTCGGTCCTGTGACGATGATCCTGTGCGGATCGCAGAGGAACAGATCGGCGCGCATTCCGCTGAGCTGCTCGAGGGCGAACAGGCGCAGCTCGTACATCCAGTCGTGAATCAGAGTGCGACCTTCGGCCTGGGTGGCAAGCACGGTCACGAGACTGACGAAATCGCTGGGAAAGCTGGGCCATAGACCCGTTGTGATCTTTCCGGCCGCGACCGGTGTCGACCTCTGGACCGTCATGAGCCCTTCTTCAAAGGTGCATTCCACCTTCATACGCTTCAGCACGAATGCGATGCCTTCGACGTCTTCGGCGCGGGCGCCGCGGACGTCGATTTCGCCTCCGGTGACTGCTGCGACCACGGCCCAGCTTCCAGCTTCGATGTAGTCGCCGTTGAGCGTATGTCGCGTGCCGCACGGTCTGCTCGTTCCCTCGACCCGAATCGTCGACGATCCGGCGCCGGTGATGCCGACTCCCATGCCCTGGAGAAACTCGCACACCTCCACGACGTGCGGCTCGGTGGCGGCATGACGGATTTCGGTAACGCCCTCGATCGTGGCCGCCGCGAGTAACGCCGTCTCGGTTCCAGTGACCGATGCTTCGTCCAGATACATCGATGCCGCGCGCAGACCGCGCGGCGCGTCCAGCGCATGGCCCGACGAGGGCAGCACGCGTCGCGCCAAGATTCACGAGCGCATCGACGTGCGTCCCGATCGTGCGGCGCGCAGGAAAATCGCCGCCTGGCATACCGAGAATCGCGCGGCCGGTCCGCGCCAGCAGCGGGCCGAGCAGCAACACCGATCCTCGAAGTTTTCCGACCAGCTCCTGGCTCGGCTCCGACGTCCTGATTTCGCGGCAGCGGACGCGAACGGTCGTCGTTCCCAGGCCGTGCACCTCGGCCCCCAGCTCGGTCAAAAGCTGCGCCATCACCTCGACATCGCCAATTCGGGGCATATTGCTGAGGACGCACTCTTCGGTGGTCAGAAGGCAGGCGGCGAGCAGGGGAAGCGCGGCGTTCTTGTTGCCTTCGACCTCAATCGAGCCGGATATGGGACGCCCTCCTTCAATCAACAGACTCGACATCAAAAGTCTCCCATGTAGACGATCTCTTCCCGCAGCGCGACGCCGAAGCGCTCGCGGACCCGCCGGCGGCACAGGTCGATCAGGCTTCGAATATCCGAGGCTGTCGCTTCCCCTTCGTTGACGATGAAGTTGGCATGCGCTGTTGAGACCCGGGCGCCCCCGCGCGCTTCGCCCTTGAGACCAGCACGGTCGACGAGCGCACCAGCGGAGGCGGGAATGTCTCGCCGGCACTTCAGCGCGTTCCGGATTCTGAAAAATGCAACCGGCGCTTGGTGTTTCGAGAGGCTGCGTCTGTTTTCGATAAGCCAGAGAGCGGCGCGCAATTTCACGTAGCGTCGTGGGTTCGCCAGCAGAGACGCGAAAGATGGCCGATAGCAGAACTTCCCCGGTTCTCTGCAAGCGGCTTCGATCGTACCCGAATTCCATTTCTTCACGCGAAAGATTGCGCGACAACCCGTCGCGATCGACAAGACGTACCGACGCTGACAAGCTCGCCGATGAGCCGGCCGCCGAAATGCGCATTCCCGTAGACGGCCCCTCCCACTGTTCCAGGAGTGCCCGCCCATGCCTCCAGCCCGGCGATCCCACGGTGAATCGTCCAACGCACGAGCCCATTGATGGTCGTCGCCGCGTCCGCACGCACGTGGTCTGTGTCGATGTGCTCGATCTCGCCGCCCCTCGGCCTGACGACCAGGCCCCGGACACCACCGTCGCCGACGAGAACATTCGATCCGCCGCCGAGGATTGTCACTGGAACGTCGTTTCGGCGAGCGATTTGTAACGCGCTGATCATGTCGTCCGACGATCGGGTTTCGAGCATCCACTCAGCAGGCCCGCCAACCTTGAAGGTGGTGTAGGGGGCAAGAGGCACCTCGACGCCGAGGCGCCCTGTCCCGAACCGCGCGACCATCTCGATCGCGAAATGCTTCGTCAGGCGCCCCCAAGTCTCGCCTCCTGATCCCGCAGCGCGCGGTCGGCAATGTCAAGCGCGCACGATTCGAACTCGATCCAGTCGCCTGGCGCAAGTTGCCCTGCCAGCGGTAGATCGGCCGTGATCACCGTTCCGCCAATCGCATACCCACCGGTCGTCGCGTGATCCGCCATCAACAGGATCGGCTGACCAGCCGGAGGCACCTGAATGGCGCCCGTCACAACGGCTTTCGAGATCAGGCCGGCATCTGGCAGCGAGATGATCGGAGACCCCTCAAGTCGATAGCCCATTCGATTTGATTGTGGCGAGACCAGGAACCGCTGCGACGTCAGACGCTGGAACAGCTCTGGCTCGCCTGGAATGGCCCTCAGCCGAGCTCCACCCTCTGGAAGGAAAATAGGGTCAGACCCCATTTTTTCGCTTTTCGTAAAAATCGGGTCTGACCCTGTTGGTAATCGATCGCCAGCGCGCAGGGCACGTCCCTCGAGTCCGCCCATCCGAGTCAGTACATGGGTCGACCGGCTCCCCAGAACCTTGGGCACATCGATGCCTCCCGCAGACCGCAAGATACGCGCGGGCGCCTCGTTGACGCGCTCCAAACTTCACGATCGAGCCGGCTTTCACTTCAAGCATCGCGTTCATTTCGACCGGAGCACCGCCGACGGTGATGCAAAACGACGCCCCGGTTACCGCACATGCGGCGTCTTTCTCGAACAGGATCTCAGGACCAACAAGGGTCACTTCAAGCGTCGCCTCCTTATCGCTGTTGCCGACGAGTCGGTTCGCCAGACGGTGGGAGTACTGATCCATGGCGCCGCTAATCGGCACGCCGCGCGATTGAAAGCCCCATCTGCCCAGATCCTGAACCGTCGTGAAGAGACCAGGCCGGACGATTGACACGGCTGGACATGAATCAGGCGACCACAAACCTCACGCGGTCGCCCGCCTTCAAAAGAAACGGACTCCGCGCGCGCCGGATCGAACATCTTCGCTCGCGGTGCGGCCGATGATTCGCCATCCGCCCGGAGTGTCGCAGGGATAGATACCGGTCTGCATCTCCCGCGATGGCGACCGATCCTCTATCTACGCGCATCCGGGGCGTTCGAGACGAGGCATCGCAATACGCGGGTCGACCGACCCCATGTAAGCAAACCCTGGCAGGAATCCGAGCATATACACGCGATACACCGTACCTGAATGCAGACGAATCGACATCCTGCTCGGAGCAATGGCCGAACTCGGCGACCGCCGTCAGATCCGGCCCCGACTCTCCGCCGTAAGTCACGGGAATCTCAACCGTTGCCGATGCCTGTTCCTCCAGCACCGCGTTCTCGGCCTGCGAGCCGCACGAAGAGCTCTCTCCAGACCGGCGCGATCGGTGCGCATCGGGTCGAAATGCACGGTAACGGCGTTATAGGTGGGCACGACGTCTCGGAAGACGGCCCGGGACTCGAGCGACGCGGCGATGGCGATGCAACGCGCGTTGATCTCCGGATCGATTGTCTCGTCAAACACAATTGACAGGCACGAGTCGCCCATCGCGACGATTCGCACACTCATGAGTACGTGGTGTCCGGCTTCAGCCGGATCGTCAGGGCGTCCAGAGTCTTCTGGTGAATGCCACCGAACCCGCCGTTCGACATGAACACGACCAGGTCTCCCTCTTTCCGCTCTTTGGCAATCACCATCGACGATGTCGTCAAGCGAGGACGCGTAACGGGCGCGTTGACCGCTGCTCTGCAGATCCGATACGAGCTGTTGAGGCGACAGGCGCTCGCCTTCCGCGAGATTTGTGCGGAACACCGGAGCGATGATCACCTCATCGGCCGGGCCAAACGCGCGTGCGAAATCCTGTCTGAAAGACACGGCGGCTCGAGGACGCCGATCGCGGCTCGAAGATGGCCCAGATCCGCTTGTGCGGATTGGCCGCGCGCAACCCTGCGAGCGTCTCGGCGATCGCCGTCGGATGATGAGCAAAGTCGTCGTACACCGTCACGCCGCCCGCCTCGCCGAAGACCTCGAGACGCCGCTTCACGCCTTTGAACTGCCACAGACCTTCGGCGATCGCCGGCGCCGGCATCGCGACGGCATGGGCGACGGCAATCGACGCGAGCGCATTCCGAACGTTGTGGACGCCGAACAGCGGCATCTGCATGGTCCCGAACCGGGATCCGGCGTGCCACACGTTGAATGACACGCCCGCCGTCGGAGACCGTCATGTCGGTTGCGCGCCAGTCGGCGGATTCGGCCAGCCCGAATGTCTCCACCGGGCTGACTGCGAATTTCTTCAGTGCGGCCGCATCCGGCGAATCGGCGCCCAGCAGCAACAACCGGAGCGCGGCACCAGGTTGACGAGCCGGCGAAACGCGAGCCGCACCGCGTCGAGATCCGCATAGATGTCGGCGTGATCGAACTCGACGTTGTTGATGACGGCAATGTCCGGAAGATACTTGAGGAACTTCGCGGTCTTGTCGAAGAACGCGCTGTCGTACTCGTCGCCCTCGATCACGAAGTCGCGGCCTTTACCCAGGCGATAACTCGATCCGTCCTCCCCGAGATTTCGTGCGATGCCGCCGACCAGAATGCTCGGGTCCAGTCCTCCGTGCACCAGCAGCCATCCGGTCAGCGATGCCGTCGACGTTTTGCCATGCGTGCCCGCAATGACGATGGACCGCGCGGTCCACAAAAAGTGCTCGCGAATCGCCTCGGGCAGCGAGCAGTATCGTATCTTGCGATCGAGCACCGCTTCCAGCTCGACGTTCCCCCTGGAAATCGCGTTGCCAACGACCACCATCTTGATCGTCTCCGTGATGTGATCGGCGCTGTATCCCGCGAGCGTGCGGATCCGCTCCGATTCGAGGAACGTGCTCATGGGCGGATAGATGTTCTCGTCCGACCCCTGAACGTCATGCCCCTTTTGCTTCAACAGCGCGGCCAGAGTCGCCATCGCCGTCCCACACACGCCTATGAAATGAATCGTCACTCGACGCCCGCCTCTTCGATAATCAAACGGGGGCTTCCATTCGCAACGACCCGGGCCCGGACGCCAAACGGCAGCGTGACGAGCGGGGCGGTCGTGTGGCCCGACGGGAATCCATAGATGACAGGACCCTCGAAGTCCTTGAGCAGATCTGCCAGGACCGATCGCGCTGACGGCTCGCCACCCGGTTCATTGCATTCAATGAAACTCTCCGAGCACCAGAGCCGAGGCCGATTCCAGAATGCCCGCAAGACGAAGCTGGGTCAGCATTCGATCGATCCGGTACGGCCGCTCTGAAACGTCCTCGAGAAACAGTACGTGTCCCGCGGGAGGCGCGAAGGCGTATGGCGTACCGAGCGAGGCGACAAGCTGGGCGAGCGTTCCGCCAAATAGTGGTCCCGCCGCTTCGCCTTCGGTAAACGTCTCCAGCGACGGAGCCGCCAGCTCACCAAGCGGCTCCGGGCTTGTCAACGCACGCACGAAGGAGTCACGGTCGTACGCATCGATGCCGCGTCCAAGCCTTCTATCCAGCATGGGCCCATGAAATGAAACAATCCCGCAACCTGCTGTCAGATAGGTCAGGACAGATGTCAGATCGCTATAGCCGATGAACGCTTTCGGTGTCTCTCGCAGATTCTGCTTGGCGAGATACGGGAGCAGATGCACGCTGCCGTAACCGCCACGCACGGCGATTAGCGCGCGAACCGATGGATCGCGCCACGCGTCGAGAAAGGCCTTCGCACGAACGTGCGCCGCGCCCGACAAATAGCCGCCCTGCCCGGCGAACACGCTTTCTTCAAATACCGCGTCGAAGCCGAGACGCTGCAATTCCGCCAGTCCCTTGTCGAACTCGTCACGGCCGAATGGGCTTGCGGGTGCGATCACCGCGATCCTGTCACCCGGGCGCAGCCTCGCTGGCTTCAGCATTCAGGATTCATGCGAACGACGCCATCCGCTCGGAGATCGCGCGATGTTTGTCAGAGCCGATCACGCTCTTCAGCTGGGCGGCCGTCGGGGGGCGCCACTCCCGGAGAAACCGCTCTTTTGCCTGCCGATTGCGTGCAAGCGATGCCTCGATCTCCTTGACGGAGAGTTGCCCGTCCTCCATGGCGTGAACAAGAGCCTCGAGGGCGGCGGCCTGCAGATCGATATCTGACCGGTTCCCGGCTCCGCACATCAGAACGGCATCACACCCGGCGGCGATCGCGCCGACGGCCGCATCGCCCGGACTGTAAGCGAGCAGAAATGGCCTTCATCTGCAGATCGTCCGAGACGATGACGCCGCCGAACCCGACCTCTTCGCGCAGGATTCCGGTGACGATCCTGCGCGACAAGGTGGCCGGCCGCTGCTCATCGAGTGACGCCACCAGCACGTGCGCGGTCATGATGAACGCCACATTGGCCTCGATCGCCGCCCTGAACGGGACGAACTCGACCTCTCTCAGGCGCTCTGGTGGATGCTCGACAACCGGCAGCTCCAGGTGAGAATCCGTGGCGGTGTCCCCATGACCGGGAAAGTGCTTGCCACACGCCGCTACTCCGGCATGTTGAAGCTCCTCGATGATCACTCGTCCCAGCCTGGCAACGATGTCGGGCGTCTCGCCCAGCGCGCGATCTCCGATCACGGGATTCTTCGGATTCGTATGAATGTCGAGCACGGGCGCGTAGTCAAGCGACACCCCGACGGCGGACAGCTCCACGGCCAGCGCGTTGGCAAACTTTGCAGCAAGGGAAGGATCGTCACTTCGACCGAGCACCGCCATCGGCGGCCACTCGGTGAACGGTGACCGGAGCCGTGCCACGCGGCCGCCTTCCTGATCGATTCCAACCCAGGCCGGTAGCTCCGCCCCGAGGCTCCTGAGATCGAACGAGAGCTCGGCAAGTTGGCCCGGTGACTCGATGTTGCCCAGCCGTCCGAAGAGCGTCACCCCTCCGAGATCGAACTCGCGGGCAAGCGCACGAAGCTCGACGGGAATGTCCGACCCGTGAAAGCTGCCGATCAGCAGCTGGCCGATCCGGCGGCGAAGCGGTTGAGGCGACACGACTTGTCATTATAGGATGGCCCGACGTGATCGGACCGGAGCCTGAAGTAGCCGCACATCCAGACGACGACTGGGAGCCACCGTCCCGCCGCAGCCTTCCCGAAGTTCACGGCAGCGTGCCCGTCCCCGTTATCGGCGGATTCTGGAAAAAAATGGCCGCCTTCGCCGGGCCTGGCTACCTGGTCGCTGTCGGCTACATGGATCCCGGCAACTGGGCGACCGACATCGCGGGCGGCGCAAGGTTCGGCTATACGCTTCTGAGCGTCATCATGCTGTCGAACCTGATGGCGATTCTGCTGCAGTCGCTGTCGGCACGCCTTGGCATTGCCAGCGGCCGCGATCTCGCGCAAGCCTGTCGAGACGTCTACTCGCGGCGCACGACCTTTGTTCTTTGGATTCTCTGCGAGATCGCCATCGCGGCGTGCGACCTTGCCGAAGTGCTGGGGGCCGCAATTGCTCTGCAGTTGCTGTTCGGCATCCCGCTTCTCTGGGGCGTCTGCCTGACATCCCTCGACGTGCTGCTGGTGCTCTACATGCAGCATCGCGGGTTCCGGCTGGTCGAGGCGATCGTCATCGTGCTGATTCTGGGAATTGCGGGATGCTTTACGATCGAGCTCTGGCTCGCTCGCCCGGACCTGGGGCCGATGATCTCGGGGCTGGTCCCACAGACCGAGATACTCCAGAAACCCGGAGATGCTCTACATCTCGATCGGCATCCTCGGAGCGACCGTGATGCCGCACAACCTCTATCTGCACTCCTCGATCGTGCAAACGCGAAAATACGGCGACACCTTCGAGAGCAAGAAGGAAGCGATCCGCTACGCCACGATCGACTCCACGGTGGCGCTCATGTCTGCGCTGTTCATCAACGGCGCAATTCTCGTCATGGCGGCAGCGGTGTTTCACGGCACTCCCCACGAGAGCGTCGCGGATATCGGCGACGCGTACCTCCTGCTGGATCCGCTGCTTGGCGCGACGGTCGCCAGCACGCTCTTCGCGGTCGCGCTGCTCTTCTCCGGTCAGAACGCCACGTTGACGGGCACGCTGGCCGGTCAGATTGTGATGGAAGGGTTTCTCAATATCCGGCTTCGGCCCTGGCTCCGCAGGCTGATTACACGGCTCATCGCGATTGTGCCGGCTGTCATCGTCATCGCGATCTACGGCGAGCAGGGATCGGGTCCGCTCATCGTTCTCAGCCAGGTCATCCTCAGTCTTCAGCTGCCATTCGCGATCTTTCCGCTGGTGCAGTTTACCAGCAGCCGGCGACTGATGGGACCATTCGCCATCGCGTTCTGGATCAGGGCAATCGCGTGGCCCGTGTGCATTATCATCGCTGGCCTGAACGTCTATCTCTTGTACCAGACGGCCCTCGAGTTTTTCGGAGGCTAGTGAACGTGTATCACCACATTCTCGTCGCCGTTGAGCACTCGAAGGCGGACGAGGCCATCCTGGAGCACATCTCCGGCCTCGCGAAACTGACCGGGGCCCGATTGCTGCTCGTGCACGTGGCCGACGGGTTCGCGGCACGCCACTTCGAGGATCTGAACCTGCGTGAGTCGGAGGAAATTCGTGACGATCGCGCGTACCTCGCGACCCGTGTCAACGAGCTGCGCGCCGCCGGTCTGCACGTCGACAGCCGGCTGGCGATGGGCGATCCGGCCAGCGAGCTCATCAAGATTGCGGGCGAGGAAAAGGTCGACCTGATTGCGATGTCGACCCACGGCCATCGGCTTCTCGGCGACATCATTCACGGAACGACCGTGGATCGCGTGCGCCACACCGTTCGCGTACCCGTTCTGTTGCTGCGCGGACAGACATGACCCGGATTACAAGCTCAGCCCCCACACGCATCGACCTCGCCGGCGGCACTCTCGACATCTGGCCTTTATACCTGTTTCACGAGCAGGCGCAGACCCTGAACGCCGCCATCAGCCTTCGCGCGCACGCCGACATCGCGCCGAGAACCGACGGTCGGCTCAGACTCGAATCGATCGACAGCGGGGCGGCCATCGAGGTGTCGAGCTGGCGCGAGTTGGGACAGGCGCGCGAGCTGCCGTTGCTGTGCCGGCTGGCAGCGTTCTTTCGCGCAGAGAACCTCACCCTCCGCACTCGCGGAGAGTCTCCCGCCGGGGCCGGCATCGGAGGATCGTCTGCGCTGAACGTCGCCGTTTGTGGCGCCCTTGCCCGCTGGTCAGGAGCTGACCTCGACGCCGAGGAGTTGATGACCATTGCCATGAACCTCGAAGCTCAGGTGATTCACGTGCCGACAGGCGTGCAGGATTATCGACCTGCCTACTACGGCGGCGTTGCCGCCATCGAGCTTCGGCCGGACGGCATCGAGCGGGTGGCCATCGACATCGATGTCTGCGAGCTTCAGCGCAGGATCGTGCTCGTCTACACGGGCGCTCCGCACTTTTCAGGGACGAACAACTGGGACATCACCAAGCGGCATATCGACGGCGATCGACACGTGTTCGACTGCTTCGAACGGATTGTCGCCGCAGCATCAGGGCTGCGTTCGGCGCTGGCGCAACAGGACTGGGACGGCGTTGCCCGGCACCTCGGCGCCGAATGGAGCGCGCGGAAGCAGCTGGCGCCCGGTGTCACTACGCCACTGATCGATGCGTTGATTGCCGGCGCGTCGGCGGCGGGAGCGCGCGCTGCGAAAGTCTGCGGCGCCGGTGGCGGCGGTTGTCTGTTCTGCCTGGCGGATCCGAAGGATGTGCCGGCGGTTCGCACGGCGCTCGTCGGCGGCGGTGCCCGCCCGCTGGAGTACCGTATAGAGCGCGACGGGCTGCTGGTCCGAGCCGGGTAAGTCTCCGCTGCGTCTCCGCATTGACAAAATGGAAAACCTGGCCATCGCGCGCATTTTTTCAGAAATCGCCGACCTGCTCGAGATCAAGAGCGAGAATCCGTTCAAAATTCGCGCGTACCGAAACGCCGCCGAGACGATTACGCATGCCACCGAGCGTCTTGCGTCGTGCACTGAAGAACAACTTCGCGCGATACCGGGCGTGGGCAAAGACCTCGCTGCGAAAATCCGCGAGATCGCCGAGACCGGCGAAGCGCGCTATCACCGCGATCTGCTCGAAGAATTCCCATCTACCATTCTCGATTTGCTTCGTCTTCAAGGCGTCGGTCCGAGAACCGTCGCACAGTTGTACACGCAGCTGGGCGTCCGTACGATCGAGGATCTGGAAGCCGCCTGCAGAGACGGACGCGTGCGCGCGCTCAAGGGGATGGGCGCGAAGAAGGAGCTGCAAATTCAAAACGCGTGTGCGGAGCGCAGGCAGCATTCCGGGCGCCATCTCCTTCCACACGCGTCGGAAGCGGCGCGGCTGCTGCTGGAATACATGCGCAGCGAATGCCCGACGGCCACCTTTGTCCCGGTCGGCAGCATGCGCCGCGGGGTCGAGACCGTCGGAGACATCGACATACTCGCGACCGGAGCCGACCCGCGTGTCATGCCGAGTTTCAGGAAGTACACGCTCGTCGACCGGATACTCGTGCAGGGTGAGACCAAGTCAAGCATCGTGCTGGGAGGCGGTCTTCAGGCGGACATCCGGCTCGTCCCTGCCGAGAGCCAGGGCGCCGCGATGCAGTACTTTACGGGCTCAAAATCCCACAACATTGCGCTTCGCGACCGCGCCATCGCGCGCGGCCTGAAACTGAACGAATATGGGCTGTTTCGAGTTGAAGATGGAGTGCTCATCGCCGGACGCACCGAGGCCGAGATCTACGCGGCGCTCGGTCTGGTGGAAATTCCGCCGGAGCTGCGCGAAGGCCGCGGCGAGATCGAGGCCGCCGAACGCTCCGCGCTTCCCAGTCTCGTGAACCTCGCCGACATCCGCGGCGACATTCATTCGCACACGACGGAGACCGACGGCCGCGAAGACGTCGAGACGATGGCCATCGCCGCCCGCGAAGCCGGTCTCACCTATCTGGCGATCACCGACCATAGCCAGGCGCTGGCGATGGCCAACGGGCTCGACGAGCGCCGTGCGCTCGCACATGCAAATCGCATCCGCGAAATCAGCCGTCGACTCGACGGCATCACGGTGCTCGCGGGCATCGAATGCGATATCCGCCCCGACGGCACGCTCGACCTTGCCGCCGACTGCCTCGCCCAACTCGACGTCGTCATCGCCTCGGTGCATTCGGCGTTCAATCAGGACGAGTCTCAGATGACCGACCGCCTGATGCGGGCGATCGCCTGCCCTTACGTCGATATCATCGGGCACCCGACGGGGCGCCGGCTCCTCAGACGCGAGGGCTACAAGGTGGACCTGAACAGCCTCATTGAGACCGCCGCCGCCGAGGGCGTGGCGCTCGAGATCAACGCGCAGATCGAACGCCTGGATCTCTCCGATATCCACGCAAGAGCCGCTCGCGATCGCGGCGTCAAGATCGTGATCAGCACCGACTCGCACGAGAGAAGCGGTTTCCAGCGTATGAAGTGGGCTGTTCAAGTGGCCCGGCGGGCGTGGCTGACAAAGGAGGACGTATTGAACACGAAGTCGGTGGAGGAATTTCGCCTGAGTCTCCGACGAAATCAGAGGAGTGGGTAAGCGAATAGCAGAAAGGAAAAACGAAGAAGGAAAAGGAATTGATCACGCCTTCCTTTTCCTTATTCCTTCTTCCTTTTGCCTTTTTCCTTTCCTCCCCTCGCCCAGTCCGATCGCATTTGGGACAGACCGTCCATGTACACGGCGACGCGCTCGCGTTCTTCTTCGCTCGGCATCGATTTCAACAGGTCGATTGCCTTGGCAAGGTCCTGTGTGATCGTCGCACGCGATGTCCGGTAGTAGAGTCGCTTGATCTCGGCCAGCTTGTCGTCAGCAGACAACAGCTTGATCATTTCTTGTCGGGTGACGTGACGCGCTCACGGGCACCACGTGCTGCCAGAAGACGAACGTCCCTGGCGACTTTCCCACGTTTGAAGAAATCGAGGAAGGGGCTGTGGAAACCGACGTCCATCAGGGATTCGTGAACTCGGCCAGGTTCGACAGCGTGATTCTCTTGCTGACCACCTGGCCAGGCGCACCGAAGGGACGGCCTGGTCGTCCGTTCAACGTATAGACAAAGGCGCCGGCATCGCCGACATTCACCAGAATCTGCTCCTTGGCGGAAATCACGCGCTTTTCGCCTGCTGCCATCAATCCCGAAAAGGTGGGATCGCCATCGGCCGTGACAGAGACCCAACACGACGCCCTCGGGGCGATCTCCATTCTCAGTCCGGTCGGTTCAGGCACTGCCGCCGGCGCCGCGCTTTCGGCTGCCGGCACGCCAGGAGGAGCGGGAGGCGCCTCCGATCTCGAAGCGGGTGCATCGGCAACCACCTCCCGGGGAGTCTCCAGCGCCGCCGGCACTCGGCCGGCCCCGTAGTACACGACCAATCCGATAATCGGCACGCTAATCAGTAAGAGGCGAACTGCTGTGGTCACCGCCCGGCGATCGCTCTCCAGCTTCTCGCCGTCTTCTATTGCCCCCGAGCGTGCAGTGGCCGTAGCGGCCTCCGGTGGCAATTCTGCGATGAAGTCTTGAATCGTCCGATCGGGATCGAGTCCCACTTCCTGCGCGTAGGCGCGTACGAACGAGCGGGTGAAAATGCCCCCCGGTAACCGCGCAAGATCGCTGCGCTCCAGGGCCTCCAACGACATCACGGAAATTCGGGTGGTGTTCGCGATCTGCTTGAGAGAGACACCGCGCTTTTCGCGCGCCGCACGGAGGCGTGCGCCTACGGTAAGGGCTGGGGGACCCTGTGACATCACGCCTGGCGGTAATGTTAGGTAACCGCTCCGCACGTGTCAAACGCGCGACGCAGTGCGGGAACGACAGTGTGAACGTGATATTGCGGCGATTCGCCGGCCGGAGGAATGAACAACCCGATGGCGGCAACCCCCGCCGCGCCCGTTCGCCGAACCTCTGATGCGCCGGGGATGGTGATTCCGCCGATTGCAAGAATCGGAACCGAACTGAGGCGGCAAGCGGCCGACAATTCATCGAGTGTAAGTAGCGACTGCCCGGGACTTTTTGACGCGGATCTGAACACAGTGCCAAGAATCAGATAATCGAGGCCGCCGCGCCGCGAGACGACGGCCGCCTCTCTGGCGCTGTGCACCGATCGTCCGACCATCGCCCCCGAAGGAAGCAGCGGGCGCACGGCCGGCGCATCAATCGAATCGGATCGAAGATGGACGCCATGGGCACCGGCTGCCAGTGCCACATCCACGCGATCGTTCACGAGCACCTTCGCGTCGGTTCCTCGGGACGCTTCAACACAACGTCGCACCAGTGCGGTGAGATGGCGACCCTCGAGGTCCCGCTCCCGAATCTGAATCAGGCCGACGCCTGCAGCCGCCGCGGCAGCGACAAGCTCGATGAGCCGATCCTCCTCGGTCCCGCGCCCATCTGTCAGGCGGTGCCGATCCGTAACCAGACAGATCATGATTGCTTGATCGTCTCCATCGTCTGCATGGTCCGGCGCGCCCACAGAACCGAGGCCAGCTCCTGAAAGCCAAGCAGCAGATTCACGATCCCGAGCCCCGAAACCGCCCCGCGTACGTAGTTGTTCGTCAATATGTCCAGCAGCGCGGGAAACGTCGCCGCAAAATAATTGCGGTCCCAGAAGGCGGACCATGGAACCAGCACGAGCAGCAGGCCAACCTCGAGGAAGTACGCAACCAGGAGCAACCGCTTCAGCACAACGCGCAGCCTCCGACTTTGCCCTTGGCGATCAAATGGTACAGATCAATCAATCGTATCAAATTCCAGCGGCAGAGTTGGAGGGCTGAACGAGCGCCGATGCACCGCTGAATACCCGAATTGCTTGACGGCGGCCAGATGATCCGCCGTGGCATAACCTTTGTGCCGATCAAATCCGTAACGCGGATCCTGAGCGTGTAACAGGCGCATCTGTCGATCCCGGGTCACCTTCGCAACGATTGAGGCCGCCGCAATCGCCGAGCAACGCTGATCGCCGTGCAGCACACCGCGCTGAGCCATCATGAGATCGGGGATTCGGAATGCGTCGACGAGCACCAGATCCGGCAGTGGCGCGAGCGACATCACCGCGCGTCTCATTGCCTGCAGCGATGCCTGATGGATATTGATCGTGTCAATCTCGTCAGGAGAGGCTTCGGCGACGGCCCACGCGAGCGCTCTCGAGGTGATTTGCTCGAACAGCGCTTCGCGCTCGGCGGCCGGAACGGTCTTCGAATCGCTCAGATAGGGAATGCGACGATCCGGATCGAGGACGACAGCGCCTGCCACTACCGGCCCGGCCAGGCATCCGCGCCCCACCTCGTCGACGCCACACACGCGGTTGAAGCCCAGCCGTCGCAGGACGTTCTCGAGCGTGCGAGTGGCGGAGACGCGTGTCATTGAAGAAATGGCAGGGTGTTCTCTATTTCGCGCCTTCTCGCATCCGGGCCGCTTTGCCCTTCAAATCGCGAAGGAAGTACAGCTTCGCGCGCCGGACCTTCGCCGAGCGTACGACCTCCACCTTCTGGATGATCGGCGAATGAAGCGGAAAGATGCGCTCGACTCCCTGTCCGAACGACACCTTGCGCACCGTAAAAGAGGAACGCGCCCCGCCGCGATGCATTCCGATCACGATACCCTCGAAGATCTGGATACGCTCCTTGTCACCCTCGCGCACCTTCACGTGCACGCGCACCGTGTCTCCGGACTTCATCTGCGGCCGTTCGGTCATCTGTGTCTTGTCAACCAGTTCAATCGCGCCCATGGGCGGCTCCCTTCTTCGCTTCCATCAATTCACGCAGGATTTCCTGCTCTTCCACATCCAACTCCGCGTCCACCAGCAGTTCCGGCCTGCGCATCAGCGTCAGCTCGAGCGCCTGCCGCTTGCGCCACCTGCGGATCTCGCCGTGATGACCCGAGACGAGCACCTCGGGAACTTTCCAGTCCCTGAACTCCGCGGGCCGCGTAAAGTGCGGGAAATCGAGGAGTCCCCTCGAAAATGAATCGCCCGCAACCGAATCCTCGTCACCAACGACGCCCGGGATCAAACGCGCCACTGCGTCGACGATGACCAGCGCCGGCAGCTCGCCGCCGCTCAACACATAATCGCCGATGGACAATTCCTCGGTCGCCAGATTCTCCCGAACGCGATCGTCTATCCCTTCATATCGCCCGCACAGAATGACGAGGCGATCGAGGGTTGCGAGTCGGGCGGCCTCAGCCTGAGAAAACTGCCGCCCATGCGGCGATACCAGCACGACCGCCCGGGGCGGACCGCTCTCCCGCTCGATCGCTTCAACCGCGCGAAACAGCGGCTCGGCCTTGAGAACCATCCCTGGACCGCCGCCGTACGGCACATCGTCGACGGTCCTGTGACGATCGTCGGTGAAATCCCGGAAGATCTCTCGCCCGAACCGTCAACAGCTCTCGCTGAATGGCCCTCGCCAGGATGCCCTCGGCGAGCGCCGCCTCGATCATCCGAGGAAAAATCGTCACGATCTCGACGCGCATGACTTAACTGTTGCCGCTTCACCGTGTTGAGATCCAGCAGACCTTCGGGCGGCTCGACGACGATCTTTCGCCCCGCCACGTCCACGTCGACACAGATGTTTTCCGCCAGGGGGATCAGGATTTCGCCCGCCCTGCCATCGACCACGAGGCGGCTTCCGGCCTCATTTCCTTCAACCCTGCTCACGCGCCCGATCGGTGCGCCCTCACGCGTGACCACCGTACAGCCGATCAGGTCGTGATGGTAGAACGCGCCAGACGGAAGCACCTGCAGCATGTCCGCGCTCACGCGCAGCTCGCTGCCGGCCAGAGCCTCGGCCGCATTATCGTATCCATGCCGGCGAGCCCGATAATCGGCCTGCCCCGATGGAACCGGACGTTTGCGATCGTCAGAGGCTCGATGCCGTCATCCCTCCGGATGTGAACCACCGAGCCGGGCCTGAATCGCTCGTCAGGAAAATCTGTCTCCGGATCGACGATGACGTGTCCGCGGTTGCCATGCGCGCGCGCGATGCGGCCGACAAGCGCCATCTCATCCCACTCGGCGTTCATCGAACCTTACCAGCGCCCGCCCGCCTGACCGCCCAAGGCCCAACTTCCAATTCCCAATGCCTAATGCCTAGACATCTCGTACTTCCAGTGTCACCTTCTTGCCGATTCTCTCGCCGGTCAGCGATGCAAGCGTCCGCATCGCCTGAATCGTTCGACCCTGCCGGCCGATCAGCTTGCCGACATCGGGCGGTGCCACCGTCACCTCGATGAGCGTGATGCCGCGTTGCTCGGTTTCCGCAACCGAGACACGCTGAGGCGAATCTGCGAGCGCCCTGGCGACCGATTCAATGACGTCGCGAACGCTGCTCATGGCGTCGCGACCGCCGTCTTCCCACCCGAAGCGGCGTCGGCCGCAGACGCGGGCTTGCTCGCGTGCCGTTTCAGGAGCGTGCGCACGGTATCGGAGACCTTCGCGCCCTTGCCCACCCAGTAAGCGATGCGCTCCCGGTCGATTTCGACCTTTGCCGGCTTCAGGCCTCGGGTTGTAGTGACCGACGATCTCCACGAAGCTGCTGTCGCGCGCCGCGCGCGAATCGGTCACGACCACGCGGAAGAACGGCCGTTTCTTGGACCCCATTTTTCTCATTCGAATAGCCAACATTCCCTACCTCATCCTTCCCATCAACGAACCCAACCTGGCGCGCGCCTTTCTATCGGGCTTCCCGCTGGCCAGCCCGCCCATCGCTTTCAACATTTTGCGCATCTGCACGAACTGCTTCAGCAGACGGTTGACTTCCTCGACAGACGTGCCGCTGCCCCGCGCGATCCGTTTGCGGCGACTCCCGTTGATGATGTCGCTGCGCCGCCGTTCCTGCGGCGTCATCGAGCTGATGATCGCCTCGATGCGCGCGATTTGCGCGTCGTCCGGCTTCTGCTGGGCGAGCTGCTTGATGTTCCCCATACCCGGAATCATCCCGACAATCTGCTCGAGCGGGCCCATCTTCTTGATCGTCTGCAGCTGCTCGCGAAAATCCTCGAGCGTGAACTCGTCCTTCCGGACCTTCTCTTCGAGTTTCTGCGCCTCATTCGATGTCGATCGCCTGTTCGGCGCGTTCGATGAGCGACAGCACGTCGCCCATGCCGAGCAGCCTCGATACGAGGCGATCGGGATAGAACTGCTCGAGATCCTCCAGCCGCTCGCCGCTCCCGATGAACGCGATGGGCACGCCGACGACCGCAACGACCGACAGGGCAGCGCCCCCGCGCGCATCGCCGTCGAGCTTGCTCAGAATCACCCCCGTGACCCCGAGACGGCGATTGAATTCGCCGGCACTCTTGATCGCGTCCTGCCCGGTCATCGCGTCGGCGACGTACAGCAAATCGCCGGCGACGGTCGAATCGCGGATCGCTTCGAGCTCCGACATCAGCTCGTCGTCGATGTGCAGCCGTCCCGCAGAGTCGACGATGACCACGTCGTAACCCAGGTTGGTCGCTTCGGCGACGGCGCCTTTCGCTCGCGCGACCGGATCCATCTGCCCGGCCGGATCGTGCACGCGAACGCCGAGCCCTGCTTTCTTCGCCACCACATTGAGCTGTTCGATCGCCGCGGGACGCTTGACGTCAGTCGAGACGAGCAGCGCATGCTTTCCCTGCCTGGTCATCCACTTCGCCAGCTTGCCGGCGGTCGTCGTCTTGCCCGCACCTTGAAGGCCCAGCAGAAGAATCACCCGGGGACGCTTGCTGCTCGGCTTCAGTCCCCCTTCGGCATCACCGAAGAGCGCAACCATCTCGTCGCGGACGATCTTGACCACCTGGTGTGATGGCGACAGGCTGCGGAGCACGTCCTGCCCGAGCGCCCGATCCCGCACGCGGTCGACGAACGCCTTGACGACCTTGAAATTGACGTCCGCTTCGAGCAGCGCCAGGCGGATCTCGCGCAAGGCCGCTTCCACGTTCTCCGGCGTCAACCGCGTCTCGCCGCGCAGGGACTTGAAAACGTCTTGGAGACGATTACTGAGCGACTCGAACATGATCTCGCGGGTTCTGGGTTCTAGGTTTCTGGTGCTGGGTTCAGCGCAAACGCTTATCGTAGTGGAAGTTAGCGGATCTGTCAACGCATGCTCGGGCTTCAGGCTCCGGGCTTCGGCTATTGGCCTGGAGCCCGAAGTCCAAGCCCGGAGCCCTATCGAGCGTTCTGCGCTTCGTACGAGTGCGACAAGTCCGTATAGCCGTTCATCGCGAGGCGGCATGAATCGGCATCGCCCGCGAAGCTGGCGAGATGAAAACGCTGCCTGGGAACGTAGACGATATCGCCCTGATCGGCTTCAAAGACCTTCAGTCCCTCGATGTTGTAGCGAATCTTTCCGAGCAGGATGAACCAGAACTCGGCGCTCTCCGGATGGAAGTGACCCCTGTTCGGTCAAGCGGCGGCGGCGGAATGCCGCGGCCCAGGATGATGTTCGCGACAGCGCGGTCGTCGTGGACGAACCGGCGCGTCTTATCGGTTCCCGCCGCGACGGCGTTGAAATCCACGAACGGCTTGTTGCCTTCGGCGTAAGTCCCCTTTCCGGGCACCCGAACCGGAACGAAGTCAAATCCCGCCACCGGAACCGGTTTCACGTCCATCGGATACATCTTGCGCGCCTTCGCGATGTTCACTTCGAATCGCAGCGACGGACGATCGCCCACCGTTTCCATCGTGTACATGTTGCGATACGGGCACCTGCACCAGGTAGCCCTTCGATGCCACAAACGGCTGCTGTCCGTCGATTGTGAACCTGATCTGCCCATCCTGCACGACCCACCACTCGCGGGTATCCGCGTTCATTCTTCGTGGGGTCTTCTTTCCTGGCCCCATGGAGATGTAATCCGCGTGCAGAAGGTCATCGTCCACGACCGGCTCGACCCAATCGGTCTGACCTTTGTGCTTGGCAAGCACGTCCGACAACTTCGTGTGGGGCTTGTGAGGGGCAACCCACTCGTTCAACTTTGTCGACTTTGGGTGCCCACACGAACTGTTCTTGAGGCCAGCTCCTCGTCCCTCACGCGCAGGCGCCGCTGGCGCCCTCCTGCGCCGAACAATACGGAAAGTCCGCCGATCACAATCACGACGCCAGGCCCGAACGTGCGTTCATCATGGAATACTCCTAGCTCCTACTTCCTACTTTCTACTCTCTGCTCCACTCACACCGACGACAGCTTGTGCCCGAGCTTATCTTTTTTCGTCTTCAAATAGCGACGCGTGGATTCCGACGCCGGAATCTCCAGCGGAAGCCATTCCGACACGCTCAGTCCGTAGCCCTCGACGCCAACGAGCTTGCGAGGATTGTTGCTCAACAGACGCATGGAACGGACGCCGAGGTCGCGAAGAATCTGCACGCCGATGCCGTAGTCGCGCTGATCGGCCTTGAACCCAAGCTTCTCGTTCGCTTCGACAGTATCGAGCCCCTGATCCTGCAGCTCGTAGGCCCGGATCTTGTTGGCCAGGCCGATGCCGCGACCCTCCTGGTTCAGATACAGCAGCACGCCGCGCCCTTCGTCGGCGATGCGCTGCATGGCCGTCTCCAGCTGACCGCCGCAATCGCATCGCAGCGAATGCAGCACGTCGCCTGTGAGGCACTGGGAATGGACGCGCACCATGATGTCGCGTCCGTCGCCGACCTCGCCGAAAACGAGCGCCACGTGCGTCTGCTTGTCGAGCTGGTTCTCGAAGGCATGAACCTCGAACTCGCCGTACTCGGTGGGAAGCTTGGCCTTCGCGACTTCCTTCACCATCGACTCGTTGTGCATCCGGTACTTGATGAGGTCGGCGATCGTGATCATCAACAGCCGATGCCGCTTTGCGAACTTCGTCAGCTCCGGAACGCGCGCCATCGAGCCATCGTCGTTCATGATCTCGCAGATGACGCCGGCCGGAAACAGACCCGCGATGCGCGCCAGGTCGACGGCTGCCTCGGTCTGACCCGCACGCACCAGCACACCGCCCGACTGCGCGCGCAGAGGAAACATGTGGCCCGGACGGGCCAGGTCGGTTGGCTTGGTCCTGCGTATCGATCGCCGCGAGCACCGTATTGGCGCGATCCCCTGCGGAAATTCCCGGTGCTCGTGGAGTGCTTCGCTTCGATGGTCACGCAGAACGCGGTTCCCAGCCGCGCCGTGTTCTGATTCACCATCAAGGGAATTTCGAGCTCGTCGAGCCGCTCGGCGGTCATCGGCATGCAGATCAGGCCGCGGCCGTATTTCGCCATGAAGTTGATCGCCGTCGGCGTCACCTTCTCGGCGGCCAGCGTCAGGTCTCCCTCGTTCTCGCGATCCTCATCGTCGCAGACGATGATCATCTCGCCGGCGCGGAACGCTTCGATCGCGTCCTCGATGCGCGCGAACGGACTGCCGCTCTTTCTCCGTCCTTTGGCGATCTTGAGAGGTGCGGTCATGGACTACCTTTCACCGGTTCCATCTTGGTGCTGATCCGGGTGCTGTTACACTCCTCACACCTCAGCTCTTGTCGAACCATCATTGTCTCCAGCGCCCGGACCACATACTTGCCGACCATGTCGCATTCGAGATTCACCAGGTCGCCGACGCGCGCCGCACGAAGGTTCGTATGCATCCATGTGAACGGCACGATCTGCACGTCGAACGTCTTCGCCTCGAGCCTGGCAACAGTCAGGCTGATGCCGTCGACGGCCACCGACCCCCGGTGAATCAGCAGCGGGGCGAGCCCGCCCGGATAGCTTACGGTAACCCATGAGAAATCGGCTTCGGGCCGGATCGCCTGGATCGTGCCACGTTCCATCGACGTGGCCCAGGACAAAGTGGCCGCCAAACCGTCCGTCCGGCCGCATCGCGCGCTCGAGGTTGACGAGCGACTCCGCGCTTCAACCGCCCGAGACTTGTGACCTTCGCCGTCTCGGGACCAATCTCGGCGAACCCATTCGCCGCCCTTCGCACCGACGACGGTGAGACACACGCCATTGACGGCGACACTCTCACCTTCTCGGAGCTCGCGAGGACAGTTCGGTTCGAATGCCGAGACGGAATCCGCCGTCGATCGGCGTGACATCCACGATTTCCCCGACCGATTCAATCAATCCCGTGAACATATCCTTCTATGAACATGTCGCTGCCGAGCGGCGTCACGCGGTGATCGGCAAGCGACGCCAGCGACAACGCGTCCGACATCCAGCCACGACACCCCATCGGTTCCGAGAGTCACGGGCGCGACGTAAAGGTGAACGGCGTCGACCAGTCCGGCCTTCCATGCTGCCGCCTGAAGCGCAGCGCCGCCTTCGAGCAGCACCGACGTAATCTCCCGGCTGCCGAGTCGGGCGAAGGCCTCCGCCAGGCCCTCCCCCTTTTATCGGTTCCAGCTCGGCCCCCGCCCGCTCCAACTCCCTGGCGCGTTCGGGAGCGGTTCGCCATCCCCTCTGGTGTGGTGACGATTATCACCGGTCCGGCCGTCGAGGGTCGAGAACACCTTTGCCGACGCTGGAATCCGCAACCGCCGGTCGAACAGCACACGGGTGAGCGGACGGCCGCGGTGCACGTGCCGCGCAGTCAGAAGGGGATCGTCGACGAGCAACGTTCCCGAACCGACGGCGATCGCGTCGACTTCGGCGCGCACCGCATGCGCGTGCCGGTTCGAGTCTGTCCGAGGTCAGGACGAGTCCTTTCCCCTGCCCGGGCCGTCAGTCGATTGTCGAGGCTGGTCGCCGCTTTCATGATCACGAACGGGCGCCTGCGCGTCTTGAATGTGAAATACGCCCGGTTGAGTCGCAGCGCTCGATCGCGGCCTGTCCCAATCGATACGTCGATACCTTTTCGACGCAGAAAGTCGAATCCCTGCCCGCTCACGCGCGGGTCCGCATCCACCGACGCGGCGACCACGCGGCTGATGCCTGCAGCGACGACGCGCTCCACGCACGGCCCGGTTCGACCCACGTGGCAGCACGGTTCCAGGGTGCAGTAGAGCGACGCCCCTCGCGCGAGTTCGCCGGCTTCATCAAGCGCGTGGATCTCTGCGTGAGGTCCTCCGGCGCGCTCGTGATATCCCTGCCCGACGATCGTCCCGTCTTCCCGCACCACGACCGCACCCACCATGGGATTCGGACTCGTGGTTCCCCGGCCGCGCTCGGCGAGGTCGAGCGCGCGGTTCATGTAGTCGAGGTCGGACAGCATTTTGGTTCCGGGTTCCCAGTTCCAAGTTCCGGTTCAAGGTTCCGCGTTCTAATTCCTGAAGATGCGCGTCGGATGTCGCCACCTCGAACCTCGGAACGTGGAACCGGAACCTGGAACCCGGAACCTGGAACCCCTACCACTTGGTCTCAAAGAGCGCATCCACGTACTCATCCACGTTGAACGGAATGAGGTCGTCGATGGACTCGCCGACACCGACGTAGCGGATCGGCAGCTTCAGCTCGCACGCGATGGCGACCGCAATGCCCCCTTTGCCGTGCCGTCGAGCTTGGTCAGCACAACGCCATTCGCCCCGGCGACATTCATGAACTCGCGCGCCTGGCTCAGGCCGTTTTGACCGACGGTAGCGTCGAGAACCAGCAGCACCTCGTGCGGCGCCCCCGTCACTTCGCGAGCGGCGATACGACGGATTTTTTCGAGCTCGTTCATCAAGTTCACCTTCGTATGAAGGCGCCCGGCCGTGTCCACCAGAATCGGATCGCGCCCTTTCGCCTTGCCCGACGCAATCGCGTCGAATACGACCGCGGCCGGATCGGCGCCTTCGCGCGCACGAATGAGATCGACTCCTGCACGTCCGGCCCACACCTCGAGCTGCTCGACGGCCGCCGCACGAAACGTGTCGGCGGCCACCACCAGCGGCTGCTTGCCCGACGACTTCAGCAGCAGCGCCAGCTTTCCTACGGTGGTCGTCTTGCCGGTGCCGTTGACGCCGACAATCAGGACAACGTGAGGGACCTGGCCGTTGGACGCCGGTGCGGGAACGGCGGCAAAAATCGCGCGGATCTCGTCCTTGACCGCGTCGCGCAGGCCCTTTCCCGGTCCCGGTCTGCTTCTTCACTGCCGTGATGATTCGTTCGGTCGCGGCCACGCCGACATCGGCCATGATGAGCAGTTCCTCGAGCGCCTCGATCGTATCGACGTCGACCGGCCGTCCCTTCCGCTCCGGTGTCTCGGTTTGCGAAACCAGCTCGTCGAACCGCTGGACAATCTGTTGTGTGGTTTTGGAGAGACCTTGCCGGATGCGATCGAAAAAACCCATTACCGGAATTCCTGCTCCGGTCTTCTGCGGGCGCAGCATCAGCTCCTCGACGGCCACGACCGCGCTGCGGTCTCCTGCCAGCACCGCCGCCATTTGTGTGGCGATCGGCAGCTCGACGCCGTGCTTTCTTCCGAGCGCCAGGGCGGCGCCCGTCGTTCTGACGCCCTCGGCAACCATCTTCATGCCGCCGACCACGTCGGAAATCGGCCGGCCGTGCGCCAGCTCGACGCCGACATGCCGGTTTCGGCTCAGCGATCCGGTACACGTCAGCACGAGGTCGCCAAGCCCGCTGAGCCCCGCGAGCGTCTCGCGGCGCCCGCCAACGGCGCAGGCCAGGCGCGTAATCTCGGCCAGACCCCGGGTGATGAGCGCGGCAAGAGCGTTCTGTCCCAGTCCGAGGCCCTTCGACGACACCCGCGGCGATGGCGATGACGTTCTTCAGCGCTCCGCCGATCTCGACGCCGGTCACGTCGGTGCTCGCGTATAACCGGAAATACGCCGCACGGAACTCACGCTGCACATCCTCGGCAAGCACGGGATCGGCGCAGGCGACCGCCACGGCGGTCGGGCAGGCCGCGCGCCACTTCGATCGCAAAGCTCGGCCCCGACAGCACGGCGACCGGCCGCGCACCGCGCACCTCCTGCGCGATCACTTCGGATGGGCGAAGGAGCGTCTCCTGCTCGAGACCTTTGGTCGCGCTCACGATGAGCGCGTGTCGCTGAACGAACGGAGCGGCAGAAGCGAATCACCGTTCGCGTGCCGTGCGACGGCAATGCCGCGACGACGATGTCGGCTCGATCGAGCGCTTCTTCGACCGATGCCGTTGGCGCCACACTCGAAGGCAACGTGACATCGGGCAGGTACACCGGGTTGACCCGGCGCAGCGTCATCTCCCTGACGAGCTCGGCGTTTCTTGCCCCACAACCGGACGTCGTGCCCCACGTTCGCGAGATGAAACGCGAGCGCTGTTCCCCAGCTCCCCGCCCCAAGAACCGCGATCGTCCTGATTGTTCATTTATGCGTTTTGTCCAAGCCTGCGCTCGATGCCCGCAAACACGCGCCGCAGATTCGATCGATGACGATGGATCACGATGGCAGCGACGATGACGGCCGCGATGACCGTCACCCCAGCCGCGCCGGTCAGATACGCGAGCGGCGCAAGCATCACCGAGCCTGCGACCGATCCGAGCGAGATGTAACGCGTCCACCACACCAGCACGAGAAACACCAGCGTCGCAATCGCCGTGGCTTGCGGCGCCAGAATGGAAAACACTCCACACGTCGTCGCGACGCCTTTTCCCCCGCGAAATCCGAGCCATACCGGATAGATGTGTCCGAGCACGGCTGCAATGCCGGCGACGGCCGGTCCCGTTGCGCCCGGATCGATCTGCCGCGCCACGAGAACGCTGGCAATCCCCTTGCCCGACATCGAGCGCCATCGCGCTCACGCCGATTTTCTTCGTCGTCGTGCGCAGCAGGTTCGCAGCGCCGACATTTCCGCTGCCCGCCAGGCGCAGATCGATCCCGCGATGGCGGCGGGCCAGAAGGTACGCAAACGGGATCGACCCGAGCAGGTAGCCCGTCGATCAATACGATGTAGGTGCTGATGTTCACGGCGTCAACGCCGCTTCCGCGAGCCGGAGGTATGCAGCGGCCCGGCAGGCGAAAGGCGGCTTTCGTACAAGGTAACACGATCGATTCGACACGGACCGGCCGAGGCCGGAATACTGGCGATTTCCTCGATTTGCCGCCCGTGGGACCCGATCTCTGAAACGGCGCGAGCGTCAGATGGGGTGAAAAAGGCTTGGCGGCGTCCCGCGTCGGCAGGGCGCGACTCAGTCGCGCCCCGCGAGAATCTGCTGAAGACGGCGAAGTTCAGCGAGGCCCTCGCGAATGCCCAGCCATAAGCACGCGCGGCGAGCCACGCGGCGGAAAGAAGCCCAGGCCTTCGAACGACAAGTTGAACGCCGCCTCGGGAACAGGATCGGCGAGCGCGCTCAGGATGCGCCGCTCCAGCACGTCATCTGCGTGGCGCGAAGAAATAGAGCGTCAGATGCATCCGTTCGGGGCGCACCCAGGAGACTCTGGACCGCGGATCCATCTGGTCGCGCAGATCGGACGAGATGCGGCCGATCGCGTCGCGAGTCGCGCTCATCGACGTCAATCGCAATGAAGAGCCGTTTCACTCGAGTCAGCCAGCGGCGCACCATGTCGAGCGCCGCCTGCGACGCCTGAAACCTCACCATTTCGCGGCCACCGACGAAGTTGAACGTCCGGACGCGCGTCTCGATTGTTCCGCCGTCGCGGCCCACGCCGCGGCAATCACCACCATCCCGACTGGTTTCTGCGCCGTGCCGCCCGACGGTCCGGCGATTCCGGTCACGCCGACGGCAAGATCGGTTCCGGCCCTCGCGACCATTCCGGCAGCCATCGCCTCGGCGACGGGCTCGCTCACCGCGCCGTGTGTCTCGATGAGCTCGCGGCGGTACATCAAGCAGATCGATCTTCGACTGATTGCTGTAGACGACGACGCCGCGATCGACGTACTCGGAGCTGCCCGGCACTTCCGTCAGCCGCGCCATCACGAGACCGCCTGTGCACGATTCGGCGGCCGCAATCCGCAGTCCGCGCGAGCGGCACAGCTCGCCGATCACCTGCTGCATGCGTCTCGCCGCTTGATGCTGAACAGATCGCGCCCCAGCGCTGTCCTGACTTCGGCGACCGCCGCGTCGAGCGCACGCTGCCCCTCCACTGCACTCGACGCAATCGACGTGAGGTGCAGCTCAATCTGGCCGAGAGACGCGAGAATCGTCGTGTTGATTCTGGCCGGCGCAGCCAGCCACTTCGCATAGAGCGGTTGCATCTTCTCTTCGACCGACGATTCGGTTTGGCCGGTGATTCGAAGCAACCGGCGGAACAATCGCGACGCCCCGACGTGACCGAGAAGGCGTTCCTCGATCAGCGCCTCGAACATCGGCTTCAGCTCCGCGGGCGGACCGGGCAGCAGCACGCACGAACTTTTCGTCGTGCTCGATCCACAGCCCCGGCGCCGTCCCGTTGCCTGTTGGGCAGGATGACCGCGCCACGAGGGACCATCGCCTGGCGCCGGTTGATCTCCGGTGTGCGCAAGCCCCGCGCGGCAAACCGCTGTTCTATCGCCTCGAAGATGTCGGCGTGGTATTCGAGCGGTCGGCCGATGCAGATCGGCGACGACGTCGCGCGTCAGATCGTCGTCGGTCGGTCCGAGGCCGCCGGTCACAATCAGCAGGTCGCTTCGCCGCAGCGCATCGGCCACGATCGCCTTCAGTGCGATGCGATCGTCGCCCGGCAACCGACTTGCCCTGCAATTCGATCCCGAGCTCGTTCAAGCGTTCGGTGATGAACAGCGAGTTCGTATCGACGTGAGTCGGCGTGAGCATCTCACTCCCAACCGCAACCACTTCTGCTTTCATGACGAGCCAGTTCGGCGCACGCAGATAGACGGCCACCGCGAAGAAGCAGGTTCGCGTACACCCAGCCATCGCGTCGTCGGCCATGACGCCGAGTCCTCCGTGCAGACGCTCCAATTGCCGGGCCGGAAACGGTTTCACGACATCGAGCGCTCGAAACAGCAGGAATCCGAGCAACAGCCCACCCCATCCGACCGGGATCATGAACAGCGTAATCAGCATGCCCATCGACTTCATCAATCACGATGGGTCCGGGATCCACACACCGCAGATCTTCCTCGCAGGGCCTGGTCAGCGCCAACCCCGCGGCAAACAACGCAGATGATCAGCAAAAGCTCGAAGTGAGGAATGGCGAAGTCGCGGCATACGAGGTACACGACCACACCAGCCGCAGAACCGACGGTGCCTGGAGCAATCGGAAAAAAGCCGATGTACCCGAAACTGCAGATGAAAACCGCGAACCGACGCATCAACGGTGCATCAATTATGTCTGGGACGGCCGAACGACTCGGGTATGGGCGAGCCTGTCATGCAGGGCCAGTCGATCGGCGCTCATGATGCCTGGCAGGAACCCCGCGCCGAGCGGCAGCGCTGAGATGAAGTAGGCCAGCGGTGCGAAGCGTTGCGCGTCCGATGGGCACCGCCCCATCCTCCTGCGCGATCACTTTGATGCCCGAGCGCCATCTTTCCGATCGACTGGCCGCCCACGGTCGTGAAGGCGATGAAATAACCGCCGTTGAGCATCAGAAAGAACGCGACGAGGGGAAGGACCGGCAATCGGACTGATCTCCGCGGTCGTCAGCCCACACAGTCGCAACGTGAAATACAGCACGACGGCATCGAGCACCGACAGCAGCATGACATCAACCAGCGCCGCCGAGATGCGGCGCACCGGCGCCGCCAGCGTCTCCCCTCGCTGCGCGGTTCGGCTGCTGCGGGCGAATCGATCTGCTGCTCGGCCTGTCGGCCGGCGGCGGGTCGAACAGCTGTCGTCGGAGGCAGGCGCGGCTTGGCTGGTCGCGCACGCGCGCGCGGTACTTCTGGCGTCGCGCGACGAACACCGAGTGGCGCGCGCGGATGGGACGGGACCGTGATCAGCGGCGCATCTTCCGCGACGGCGCCGCCGCCTGCCGAGGGGTTGGCCCGTTTGGTCGAGGCCGCGTCTGGATTCGGCGGAGGGCGGCGGAAAGAGAGGCAGGTCAGCCGCGGCGTCATCGGGCTCTGGGGCTCCAATGATGCGATCGAGATCCAAGGGTGGCCTCGGCTCTCGAACTCACTGATCGAGCGTCATGTCCAGAGCCCCAGCAGTCGATGGGGCCAGCGAGAACTCGTAGCCGCAGTTTCGGCATCGGTCGCCGCTTTCAAACGCGAGGTATCCGCATTTTGGGCATTTCATTGATTAGTCGCGGGGGCCCCTCGCCCCGCTCCTCGCCGCTCGCTTGCGGGGCCCCTTCGCCCCGCGCCGCTCGCGGCTCGCGAGCTTCGCCGCAAAGTCGCGGGCCTCTCGCGCCTCAGGGTGTGGGGGCGCCGTTGGTGGGTGGCAGATGGGCGAGCAGCTCTCGCTGAATCGCAGCCTTCAACCTGTCTGCATCGGCGCGCAGCGGATCCGGTCGGCCGGACCAGATCGACCGCGCGCAACGCGTCATATAAACGTCCGGACTCGAAGAGCGCACGCGCGCGCTCGATGGCCGTTTCCGAGCTCCTCGGGATCGATCAGCGGATCCTGCATCGAGGGAACCGGCGCAATGCCGGCCTCCTGGCCCCGAGTTGAGGAATGGAATCGCTGCTCGCAGCTGATCCCATGACGCCAACGATCAGACCGCCGAGCGCGAGAAGCGGCCAGCACGAGAAGCACGTCCCGCCGCCATGGCGATACGACGCGCTCGACAGGAGCGGACAGCACGGACGAAACGGCTGTCTGCCGATCTGCGCGACGCTCGGCGCCGCCGCAGCGGGTGCCGCAGCATTGATCCGATCGATGCGCGTCAGAAACGCCAGCGCCACCTCGTGAGCCCCGCCGCGCTGCACCGCCGCGTTCAACAACTGGCGCGCCGCCTCGATCTCCCCCCGCTCGAACGCCGCCACTCCGTTGTGCAGCAACTCCTCGGACTCGCGCTGCTGTTCGGCCAATGCGCTGCGCGCACGCTCGATGTACGCGCGCGCACGCGGATGCTGGCGATCCAGAAAGAGCGCGCGCGTCCACACGTCGATTGCCTGTGCGTAATCGGATGCGAAGTAATGATCGAGGCCGCTGAGAAGAAGGCTCTCGATCTTGGCGTCGCGGTCTGCGGCGCCGTCGATCGAGGGCGTGCTGTGTTCGCTTATCGGTTTGGTGCGGAGCGGATCGGACATATCAGCGGCGTGAGTCGTCCGCCGAAGAGCGTGAGGCGATTATGGGGCAAGATGACCTGTGATACAAGAGCCCATGCCGCTGATCGAGTGCGTACCGAACGTCAGCGAAGGACGCCGGCACGAAATCATCGCCGCGCTCGCCTCCGCAATCGACGCTCCCGGCGTGCATCTGCTCGATCGATCCTCAGACAGGTCGCACAACCGCACCGTCTTCACGTTCGCGGGTGAGGCTGCAGCGCTGCAGGAAGCCGTGATGCGACTGTTCACGGCTGCAGTGGCGGCGATCGATCTCAGTCATCACGATGGCGTACATCCACGTATCGGCGCGGTCGACGTCGTTCCGTTCGTTCCCTTGCACGGCGCCACCATGGAGCAATGCGTGTCCCTGGCGAGAACAGCGGCCGCACAGATCGCCGACCGGTTTGGTGTTCCGATGTTCCTTTACGAAGAGGCGGCCACGACCGAGGATCGTCGAAGCCTCGCAGCGATCCGCCGGGGCGGCGTGGTCGGCATTGCACTCCGCATGCAGCAGGTCGAGTGGCGGCCGGACTACGGGCCCGACAGGCCGCATCCAACGGCAGGTGCGACGGCGATTGGGGCCCGGTCCATTCTGATCGCTTACAATGTCAACCTCGCAACCAACCGGTTGGGGGTCGCCAAGCGCATCGCGTCGGTCATCCGCACCAGTAGCGGCGGGTTGGCCCATGTCAAGGCGATGGGCGTTCAACTGGAAGGCGGCATCGCCCAGGTCTCGATGAATCTCACCGACTATCGTGAGACGTCGATGGTCACCGTCTTCGACGCGGTCGCGCGCCAAGCGGCGGTCGATGGCGTGCGCGTGCTCGAAAGCGAAATCGTCGGGCTCGTCCCGGCAGACGCGTTGCCCGCAGACCCGGCGCGCAGATTGAAGCTGCGCGCGGAAGACCTGAACCGTGTTTTGGAGACGCGCCTGGAGGCAGCGCAGTAAGGAAAAAGGAAGAACGCTATTCCTTTTTCCTTTTTCCTTTTTCCTTTTTCCTTTTCCTTTTTCCTTTCTTACACTGCCTCCTCTTCATCCTCGACGTTTTCCGCTCTTCTCGGCACGATCCCGAACGCCCTCATCTTTCTGTACAGATTGCTCCGCTCGACGCCGAGAACCTCGGCGGTTCGAGAGATATTGCCCTGCTGATGAGCGAGCTCGCGAAGAATGTATTCACGCTCGAATTGATCGCGGGCGGCGTGGAGAGGGACGGCCGCCGCATCGTTCACCGCTTTCTCGGCGAGCGGCTCGACGACTAGAAACGCAAGATCGCGATCGGTGATCTCGTCGCCGGGGGCCATGATGACCATACGCTCGATGACGTTTCGGAGCTCCCGAACGTTACCGGGCCAGCGGTACGTCTTGAGGCGAATCATCGCTGCCGGAGTGACGCGCTTGGCGCGCTTTCCGTATTCGAGAGCAAGGTCCGACACGAAGTGCTCTACCAGCAGGGGGATGTCTTCGGCGCGCTCCCGGAGAGCGGGAACGAAAATCGGGATGACGTTCAGGCGGAAATACAGGTCTTCGCGAAAGCGGCCTGAGCGGATCTCTGCCAGGAGATCCTTGTTTGTCGCGGCGAGCACACGGACATCGACCTGCACCCGCGACGTGCTGCCAACCGGCTCGGTAACCTGTTCCTGCAGAACACGCAGGACCTTCGCCTGCGTCTTCACGCTCATGTCAGCGATTTCGTCGAGGAAGATCGTGCCGTTCTGCGCGGCCTCGAACTTGCCTTTGCGGTCGGCCACGGCGCCCGTAAAGGCGCCTTTGACGTGACCGAACAATTCACTTTCAATCAGCTCTTCGGGAATGGCCGCGCAGTTGACTTCGACAAACGGCTGGTTCCGCCGGCGGCTGAGGACGTGGATGGTGCGCGCCACGAGCTCCTTGCCCGTTCCGTTTTCCCCGAAGATCAACACCCTCCCGTTGGTCGGCGCGGCCATCGCGACCTGCTCGCGCAGCTGCCGCATCAGCAGGCTCTCGCCCACCATTTTTCCGGCCCGGTCGACCCGAGCGCGCAGCGCGCGATTCTCGGCCTCGAGGTACCGCTGTCGCAAGGCGTTCCGGACGACGAGGACCGTTTTCTCGAGCGAGAGCGGTTTCTCGACGAAATCGAAGGCCCCCATCTTGATGGCTTTCACCGCCGACTCGATGTTGCCGTGGCCCGAGATCAGCACGACCTCCGAATCGACCTTCATCTGCCGCAGGCGGGCCAGCGTCGCGAGTCCGTCCAGCCCGGGAAGCCACACGTCCAGGACAATCACGTCGACGACGTCACGGACGACCCGGTCGAGGCACTTCTCGCCGCTTTCGACGGCCTGCACGTCGTAGCCCTCGTCGCGCAGGACGCCGCAGAGCGCAGAGCGCACGCCGG
Organism: Vicinamibacterales bacterium; assembly: GCA_963775345.1. Lineage (GTDB taxonomy): Bacteria > Acidobacteriota > Vicinamibacteria > Vicinamibacterales > JAMQPK01 > JAMQPK01. Next base: position 64,337 of record CAVZIS010000003.1, on the reverse strand, counting down.
GCTCGTCATCGACGATGAGGATGGACGCTTTGTTCATCTATGCGTGGTTCCGCGTTCCAGGTTCGCGGTGGGCACCAACATTGCGCGCCATCATCTCTAGAAATGAGGGCATCATTGCTCGATGCGCCACGTCGCACCCGGAACGCGGAACCCGGAACCTTGAACCTAGCACGGCAGCTCTATCGTGAATCTGGTTCCGCGCGGCTCGTTGTCGCCGACCTCGATCGTGCCGCCGTGTTCGGCGATAACGCGCCGGACGATGGCGAGTCCGAGGCCGCTGCCACGGCGCTTGGTCGAATAATACGGCATGAAGAGTTTCTCGCGCTCCGCCGGAGGAATGCCCGGGCCGTTGTCGCTCACGAACAAGCGGACGAGCGAGGCGGCCGGGTCATGGTGGGTCTCTATGGTGATCACACCCGAGCGATTCATTGCTTCAATCGCGTTATCGACCAGGTTGAGGATCACGCGTCTAATCTGCTCGACATCCACTCGAACCTTCGGCAGTTGATCGGCGAATCGCCGCTCGAACTCCACCTCGCCGAGCAACCCCTGATAAAGCGCCAGCGCTTCGTTCAGCAGTGCATGCAAATCGGTGGGCGCGGCGCGCGGCGCCGGCATTCTGTGCAAATTGCGAGAACTCGTCCACCAGGGCTTTCAGCGAATCGACTTCTCCGACGATCGTCGACGTGCACTCATCCACGAGCGCCCGTGTCGCGGCGGGCGCACCGCTGAAGTGCCGGTTCATGCGTTCGGCGCACAGCTGAATGGGGGTCAGCGGGTTCTTGATTTCATGGGCAAGTCGCCTCGCCACCTCACGCCAGGCGGCGACCTTCTGCGCGCGAATCATCGCCGTCACATCGTCGAGCACCAGCACCATGCCGCCGGTGCCGTCGCTGCCGGCAGTGCGGTCGCGATGGCCAGGAGCTGCAGTTCCCGCTCGGCGCGTGTCAGCGCGATCTCCTGCGCCGACGGTTCGGTCTTCCCCGCCGCCGCCGCGCGCAACAATGCGCCGAAGGGCTGCAAATCCTCACGGTCGAATACCTTCGCCGCCGGCAGCCCGACGGCCGCCCCATCGAGATCGAGCAACCGCTTTGCGGCGCTGTTCACTGTGCTGACCTTCCCGGCCGCATCGATTGAGACGACACCGGTCGCAATCCGCTCGAGAATGGTTTCGATGTAGTGCCGGCGTCCTTCGACTTCCAGGTGCTTGCGCTCCAGATCGGTGGCCGACTGCTCGAGTCTCCGCCGGCTCTTGCCCACCTCGCTCGCCATGCTGTTGAACGCCTCGACGAGCGATCCGAACTCGTCATCGCTGACCGTACCCCGATCCACCCGGTAGTCGAGATGTCCTGCCTCGATTTCCCTCGCTGCGGTTGCCAGGCGCTGCACGGGCTCGGTGATGCGCTTGGCGAGATAGAGACCCATCCAGGTGGCGCCGACGAGAATCATGAGCGTCATCATCAGGAAGAACGACAGATAGACACCGGCGAGCGGAGGGCCCAGCACGCGGAGCTGACTGTAGTCTTCGTAGGCATCGGTAATCCGGCGGGCGCGCGAGGCGAGCTCACCCGGTGAGAAAGTCGCTCGCGACTACGACAGCGACCGGCTGGCTGGTGCCCGGACGCCGAACCACGGCGGTCGCCCGAATCAACTCGCCGCCAGCCGGGAGAGTCTCGGGCGTCGGAGACTCGGGCTGTCCCACCGCGGCGCGACTGGCCATCCGGTCGGCGATCGGCCCGGGCATGTCCGTGCGGCATGTTCGGGGCCGCGACGTCGAGATACGGAACGGCCTCTGGCGCGTGTGCGCCCGCCTGGATACGGTACACCTCGACCATCTTCACGCGTCCTTGCTCGACCTCCGGATACACGCGGTCGCGAACGGCGCTGATACCGGCCCGGTCAAACGACGAAGCGGCCAACGCACGCGCAATTCGTTCTGCGTCGCCCGTCACGCGCGCCTGTCGGTCGCGGTAGTAGTCGCTCGCGATGAGATCGGCGGCGGTCAGGACCTCCTCAACGGGCGCAGTAAACCAGCGATTGACGCTGTTCCGGATCAGCTCGCTGCCGACAATGAGGACAAGGACTGCGGGAATCAGCGTCATGCCCAACAGAACGGCCACGAGCCTTCCGCGGAACCGCGCGAACGGCAGGGCGCGGCGCCGTTCGACAATCAACTTGATGACGTTGCGTGCAAGCACGAACGTCAGAACCAGGAGAATCGTCAGGTCCGCCGCCCAGAGGCCGTAGAGGACGAACTCGGTAAGGAAATCCGGCGACAGTCCGGCCGAGCGGTTCGCGAGCGCGATGATGCCGCCGAGCGCGGCGAGCAGCAGGATCATCCCCGCGAGGATGAGCCGCGGGTTGTCGCGCAGCGGCCTGCGCCTGGGAAAACGGAGACCGGAATCCTTTTCGCTGATGCTCATCGCAAAACGATTCCCGTCCCCATTTCTCACTCTTTCGCGTTCAACAGATCGTTGAGCTCGCTCATGAACTCGCCAATGTCGCGGAAGTGGCGATAGACGGATGCAAAGCGCACGTAGGCGACCTTGTCGAGCTTTTTGAGCTCCTGCATCACGAAGGCGCCGACTTCGTTGGTGGTGATTTCCTTCTCCGAGCGTTCCTGCAGCGTGCTTTCAACGCGGTCGGCCACAGCCTCGAGCGAGGCGACGCTCACCGGCCGTTTCTCGCACGCCTTCAGCATTCCGGCGATGAGCTTCTGCCGTTCGAAGCGCTCGCGGCTGCCGTCCTTCTTGACCACCATGTAAGGAATCTCGTCGATCCGCTCGTAGCTGGTGAACCGTTTGCCGCAGCCGAGGCACTCGCGACGCCGGCGGATGACCTCGCCTTCGCGGCTCTCTCGCGAGTCGACGACTTTATCGCCGAGATGGGCGCAATAAGGACACTTCATTTATCAGTCGCCGGGCCCCACGCCCCGCGCCGCTCGCGGCCCTTTCTTCGCGGTTCCCAACCCCAATCCCTGATCCCTAATCCCCAATCCCTGGTCAGGGCAGAACTCACCTGGCCTCTCCTTCCGCGGCCGCATGGGCCAGGGTGCGCATGCCACCCAGGCCGAGCCCGTCCTGAACCAGAAACAGAAATCCGAGCACCACAATCGGCAGGGCCGACACGATATGGAGTACCAGCGCAGCGCCTACGGCCCTGTCGTTGGGCACCCCATAAAACGACGTGAGGCCAATCTGGACCGCCGCCTCGAACCCGCCGACAGCCCCGGGAGTCGGCACCGACACCCCCACGATCAAGAGCGCGATCAGCAGAAACGATCCGGTGAACGGCATGTCGATGCCGAACGCCTTGATGACCAGCCAGATTCCGAGACCAATCGACAGCCACGTTGGAAACGAGAGCAGCAACGCAGATAACAGGCGTCTCGGCGTCCTCACGACCGCAAGACCCTCCGCAAACCGCAGGAGAACGATCGCGAGAGCGTGTGTGACCCGACCCGGGAGAAGATGCTCGAGCTTGTACGCCCAGTCGCCCACGGCCTGGGGATCTCGCGCCGCAAAGAACATCCCTCCCAGTACAAGCAGGGCGAGGCCGCCCACCACCGCGCCTCCAACCTCGAGCAGGGAGTACAGACGTGGGATTGGCCCGGTCCATTCCCGGATCGAAAAGCAGGACAAACGAAGCGAGCAGAATGACACAGGTCACCGCGTCGAGCAGGCGCTCGATGATGATCGTGGCGAAGGTCGCCGTCGCGCTCAGCGATTCCTGGCGCGCGAGGAGAAACGGACGAATGACTTCTCCCGCGCGGGCAGGAAGCACCGTGCTGGCTGCAAACCCGATGACGGTCGTCCGGAATGCCGGTGCGAAGCGGGCGTAACCGATCGGCGCGAGCAGGTACTGCCACCGAAGGGCGCGCACGCCCATCGTGAAGACGGTCACGGCCGCAGACAGCGCGATGAGCCACGAGTCGGCGTCCCTCATCTCGGTCCAAACCATGCTGAAATTGGCGCCGCGGAGGAAAAGGGCGAGGAGGCCAATCGACAGTGCGAGAATCACAACGGTGCGTAAGTGTTTCCTCATCAATTCCGCGGCGAAACGGCGCGTCTACTATAAGGGGGGTCAGGGTGAATGCCAAGAACGCATTAGTAGTGGTGTCGTCCGCCCGCGAGGGCGGGCTTGCCAGCCAATCGCGTCCCCGGTAAGATGACGTTTTCGGATTCGCCCTTTGCCTTCTTCGTCTCCCATCCTCGAGACATCGTTTGACGGTCTGACGCGTCACAATCAAGGCAAGGTTCGGGATATCTATTCATTTCCCGAGGATCCTGACGTCCTCCTGATCGTCGCGACCGATCGCATTTCGGCATTCGATTACGTGCTGGGTTCGGGCATTCCCGACAAGGGGAAGGTCCTGACCCAGCTTTCGGCGTTCTGGTTCGGAGAAACGAGCAGCATCGTTTCCAATCACATGCGATCGACGCGGCCGGACGACTATCCCCCGGCTGCACGGAAATACAGAGATGCGCTTCGGGGGCGTTCGATGCTCGTGCGAAAGACCGAACCGTTTCCAATCGAATGCGTGGCGCGCGGCTATCTCTCGGGATCCGGCTGGAAGGAATATCAGAGCACGGGCATGGTCTGCGGCCTGAAACTCCCGAGCGGGCTGCGCGAATCGGATCGTCTTCCCGAGGCGATTTTCACACCTGCCACCAAGGCGGCCACCGGCCACGACATCAACATCAGCGAGGAGGAAGCCGGCCAGGATTGTCGGGACCGACACGATCGAGAAGCTCCGGAACATGACCCTGGCGTTGTACTCGCGCGGTGCCGCCCACGCCGAACATCGGGGTATTATCGTCGCCGACACCAAGTTCGAGTTCGGGCGTGTCGTCAACGGCCGGGACCGGGAAGAAATCATCCTCATCGACGAAGTACTGACCCCCGACTCGTCGCGCTTCTGGCCGCGCGATCGGTACACACCGGGCGGTCCGCAACCGAGCTTCGACAAGCAGTTCGTGCGCGATTACCTCGAAGGAATCCGCTGGAACAAACAGCCGCCTGTGCCGGACCTCCCAGATGACGTGATCGAGAAGACGCGCGAAAAGTACATCCAGGCGTTCGGTCTGCTCAGCGGCTTGGAGCTCGAGTAGTGACGGCGTCGAGCGGCACGCCCGTGCTCGGCTCCGGCGTGGTCACGCCATGAACGAAAGACTGGATCGGCTGATCGACGAGATGGTGTCCAAGGGGATCCGGTTCGCCGACGCGAGCCGAGAATTCGAACGACGTTTCATCTCGCGCGTACTGGCCGAGTCGGACGGCAATCTGTCCAAGTCCGCCGACGTCCTCGGCATGCACCGGAACACGCTCAGCCGCAAGATGGCTGAACACCGTTTGAAACGGCGGCCCTAGCGCGACGCCACACGGCCGTCGCGCTCTGTGCAGAGCCCCCTTGACATCACCGAAACCGATTTACTAAATTAGCAGTCTTGTAAGGCGAGTGCTAATACCCGCAGGGCACGTCCTCTTACGTCTGAAGGAAACAAAACATCACTCTCTCAGTTGGAGCGACCTATGAACGCGAGACCACTACATGACCGCATCCTCGTTCAGCGCCTCGAGGAAGGGGAACAGAAGATCGGCGGGATCATCATCCCCGACTCGGCCAAGGAGAAACCTCAACAGGGCAAAGTCGTCGCCGTCGGCAATGGCAAGGTGAAAGACGATGGGGGCCGGATTCCGCTCGACGTCAAATCGGGCGATCTCATTCTGTTCGGCAAGTACTCCGGGCAGGAAATCAAACTGGACGGCGAAGAGTACCTGATCATGCGGGAGGATGAGGTGCTCGCCATCATCGACTCGGCGACCGGCGCCGCAAAGTCAAAGAAGTAGCGCAGGTCTTTAGACCTGCCGTCGCGCAGGCCTTGGGAGCCTGCCTCGAGCCTGACAAACAGAGAAAAACGGAGCACACGATGGCAAAACAGATTATTTATGGCGAGGAATCGCGACAGGCAATTCTTCGCGGCGTCAATCAGCTGGCCGACGCGGTGAAGGTGACCCTCGGCCCCAAAGGCCGCAACGTCGTCCTCGACAAGAAATTCGGCTCACCCACGATCACCAAGGACGGCGTGACCGTCGCCAAGGAAATCGAACTGAAGGATCCGCTGGCGAACATGGGCGCGCAGATGGTGCGCGAAGTGGCGAGCAAGACCTCGGACATCGCCGGCGACGGCACCACCACCGCAACCGTCCTGGCCCAGGCGATCTATCGCGAAGGGGTCAAGAACGTCGTTTCGGGGGCCAACCCGATGGACATCAAGCGCGGCATCGATCGCGCGGTCGAGAAGGTGATCGAAGGCCTGAAGGCCCAGTCCAAGCAGGTCACCGGTAAGATGATTGCGCAGGTCGGCACCATCTCGGCCAACAGCGACGCTGAGATTGGCAAGTTCATCGCCGATGCGATGGATAAGGTCGGCAAGGACGGCGTCATCACCGTCGAGGAAGCCAAGACTCTCGAGACCTCGCTCGACGTCGTCGAAGGCATGCAGTTCGACCGCGGTTATCTCTCCCCCTACTTCGTCACGGATCCGGAGCGCATGGAAGTCGTGCTCGAGAACCCGGTCATCCTGATCCACGAGAAAAAAATCAGCTCGATGAAGGATCTTCTCCCGGTGCTCGAGCAGGTTGCGCGCATGAGCCGGCCGCTGCTGATCATCGCGGAAGACGTCGAAGGCGAAGCGCTCGCGACGCTCGTCGTCAACAAGCTGCGCGGCACGCTCCAGGCTGCGGCCGTCAAGGCTCCGGGCTTCGGCGATCGCCGCAAAGCCATGCTCGAAGACATCGCGACGCTCACCGGGGGCAAGGCCATTACCGAAGACCTCGGTATCAAGCTCGAAAACATCAAAGTCGACGACCTCGGCAAGGCCAAGAAGATCACCATCGACAAGGACAACACCACCATCGTCGAGGGGGCTGGCAACTCAAAGGACATCGAAGGCCGCGTCAAGCAGATCCGCACGCAGATCGACGAAACAACCTCCGATTACGATCGCGAGAAGCTGCAGGAGCGGCTCGCGAAGCTCGTCGGCGGCGTGGCCGTCATCAAGGTCGGCGCGGCCACCGAGACCGAGATGAAAGAAAAGAAGGCGCGTGTCGAAGACGCCATGCACGCCACGAAAGCCGCGGTCGAAGAAGGCATCGTGCCGGGCGGCGGCGTGGCGCTGATTCGCGCGAGCAAGGGGCTCGACGGATTGAAACTCGACGGCGACCAGCAGATCGGCGTCAACATCGTCCGGCGCGCGATCGAGGAGCCGCTTCGCTGGATCGCGATGAACGCCGGCAAGGAAGGCTCGATCATCGTGTCGCAGGTGAAAGAAGCCAGCGGCTCGACCGGCTACAACGCACAGGACGACAAGCTCGAGGACCTGATCGCCGCCGGCGTGATCGATCCGACCAAGGTTGTGCGCTCCGCGCTGCAAAACGCTGCGTCCATTGCGTCGTTGCTCCTCACGACCGAAGCGCTTGTGGCGGAAATTCCTGAGGAGAAGAAGGAAGCGGCGATGCCGCACGGCGGCGGCGGAATGGGTGGGATGTACTAGTCGATAGTCGCTAGTCGACAGTCGTAGGGCGGGTCCCTCGCCTGCGTCGCCGAAGCCGCGGCGAAGGCGGGGACCCGCCTTTTTTTATCTCAGCGTAAACGCGATTTGAATGGTGACCAGCACGGGAACCGGCTGACCTTGACGCGTGCCCGGAGCAAACTTCCACTGACGCGCCGCCTTGATCGCTTCCTGGTCGAGACCGAACGCCGAATCGAGCGAGCGCAGCACTCGAATGTTGCCGACCGTCCCGTCGGTCTGAATGACGCATTCGAGCAGGACCTCGCCTTGAATCTTCGCGCGCATGGCCTGCGCGGTGTACTGCGGCTTCACTTCCTGAAGTAACCTCGGCGTCAGAACACCGTTCCCTGGGCGATAGGCGCCTCCGCCCGTTCCACCGCCCCAGCCCGGGCCAAGACCGGACCCCTGCCCGGATCCGATCCCGGTCCCCTGTCCGGTTCCTCCTCCGCCTCCGGTGCCCAGGCCCAGGGAATCGGAGGTCGGAATGCCCTCGATCACGCCAGCCTGCGCGAGGTCTGCAGCAGCGAGCGTCTGGGCCGGAATGTTCAGGTTCTGCACCGGAGGTTCAGGGGGCTTTTCTTGTGGCTGGGGCGCCGGAGGCTTCTCTACGGGAACAGTAATCTTGTCCTGCCCTTTGAGCTCCGCCTTTTTCGGAGGCTCCGGCATTTCGTTTCCACCGCCGCCGCCGCCGCCACCAGGTCCCGGCGTATCCAGCCAGACGATTTCCTTGCTGACCTTCTCGACAAAGGGAACGTTCCGCCGCACCACCGAGGGATGCATCGCAACCCACACCGCCAGCGCAAACATGGCGCCGTGGATGCCGAGCGACACACCAAGTGCACCTGCAGATCGCTTCTGCGATTTCTCAAACAGGAATCGGACTTCAGCCGGGGCGTTTACGCGAAGGTCGCTCATGTTCGGGGGGTCTTGATCTATTTTGCCCTCTCAACCCGCGACGCGCAAGCTGCAAAACCGGATCCAGAGGTTCTGGGTTTCCGGATCACACTTACGGCGTTGGAAACACTTACGCGGTTTGTGAGCCCCAACGAACCCAGAACCTAGAGAACCCAGAACCCACAGAACCCAGCACCCAGAAACCGCGTTGATACGACCTACACTCGTCCACTCCACGCGCCAATCGCGGCATTCCCGCCACCGTACGAGTGCAGCACGGCAAGCGCATCAGCTGCACGGGGCTCGCTATGTACGGCCACCATGACGCCACCACGACCTGTAAGCACATGAAATATCCGCCCGTCGTGCGCTTGAAAGCCGACCCGGCGCATGGTGCCGGCAATGCCGGTGGTCGTCAGACCCTGATCGCTACCCTGTAAAGCCGCCAGAAGCGGCCCACGGCCCATCGCGGGTCCGAGGTCATGGATCTCGAGGGCCTGAGCCGCGCCGAGCGTGCGCTCGATGAATGCGGCCAGTTCGGGCGACGCCTTCCCCAGAATCGACAACGATTCAACCGAGAGCCCTTCCCTGCGAAGTGCGTCGGTGCCCCTTTCGGCCCAGGCGATGTCCTGAAAAACCCCGACTGTAAAGCGGCCTGCTTCCAACTCGACTGCCATATCACCTCTTTATGCTTTTCCTTTTCCCCTTTTCCTTTTTCCTTTTTCCTTTTTCCTTCTAGCTATCCCCGCCTACTCCCACTCAGCAGACACGACCCGCCCGGAACTGTGACGCCGCATCGCCGCCTCGACCTTTTGACTGTCAACGCTCCGCGCATGTGCGCCCAGCAAGATCGCCTCGCCGGTTTCAATCTGAGCTCGCCATCTAACGGCAGCGGCCTCCGTCAGGCCGGCCTTGAGGAGGGTCGCCGTGAGATCGCCGGCGACATGCCCGGCGGCTTCGCCAAGCTCGGCAGCAAGAGGTCCCGCCGCAACCACGGCGCCCGTTCCTGGAAGCCCGGTGGCAATCGCGGCAAGAACGTAACCGCTCAGCTCGCCCCACCGGGAAGCGGTACTCGAGTCCTCGATTTCCGAGCCTGGACTCGCATCGATCTGATTGCCGATCGTGCCCTCGATCTGATGATCGCTCGCGACAACCGAGAGATCGGAACGCCCGATTCCCAATGCATGGAGTTCGCGAGCAGCCGCGGCCGCGGCGCTCACATCGGGAAACAGCGCCATCAGTAAAGGGTGCTTCATCGCAGGGTAATCTATATCAGGTAGCTGGTAGCTGGTAGCCGGTAGCTGGTAGCTTTAACAAAATGCGCATCGGCATCATCGGAGCGGGACCTGCTGGCGCAATGGCGGCGGTGCAGCTTGCGCGCGCCGGGGCGACGGTGTCCCTGTTCGACCCGAGCCATCCCCGCGAAAAGCCTTGTGGAGGCGGACTCACCAGCCGTGCGCTCGGGATCGTGGCCGGTATCGTCGACATAACTGCGCTTGCGCCGGTCGTCGTCCGAACGGCACGCGTTGAACATCCCGCGCATCCAGGCGAACGCGCAGACGTCCGGCTCCACGATCGCGGCCCCACTTCTCAGAGCTCGCTGATTGTGCTGAGCCGCGCGGTGTTCGATCGCGCGCTCGTGGATGCGGCTGTCCGCGCCGGCGCACGGCTGATTCCCAAGAAAGCGATCGATGTCTTTCGGCGCGGTTCCGAGATGATAGTCCGCACCGACGACCGCGAGCATGCGTGCGATCAACTCCTCGGTGCCGACGGCGCGAACAGCATCGTTCGCAAGAAGTTCGCGAAGCCGTTCTCACGCGCTCAGCTGTCGGTTGCCGCCGGATTCTTCGTGCACGAGAGCAGCGACACGGCAATTGCCATCAAGACGATGCCGGGCCAGCCGGGGTATCTGTGGTCCTTCCCTCGACGCGATCATCTGGCGATCGGAATCTGTGCGGCGGCGACCCACAGGGTCTCGTCGTCTGAGCTGCTCGCGCAGTCGCGGAACTGGATCGCGCAGCACGGCCTGCATCGCGGCGTCAGGATGACACCGTATGCCTGGCCCATTCCGAGCGCAGGCTTCGAAGATGCCGCTCGCATGGCATGTTCGGGACCAGGGTGGATGCTTCTCGGAGACGCCGCGGGCCTGGTGGATCCCCTGACGCGCGAGGGCATTTTTTATGCGCTGCTGTCGGGGGAGTGGTCCGCCCGTGCGCTCATCGAGTCGCGCGTTCGAGCGGGCAGTGGGTACGCCGAGCGGCTGCGGAGCAGCGTCCAACCGGAGCTTGCTCGTGCCGCGCGCTTGAGCCGCCTTTTCTTCAATCCCGCGTTTTCCACCCTGTTTGTCGACGCGCTACGGCAAAGCGCGCCCATTCGGGACGTTTTCATCGATCTCGTGGCCGGTGTCCAATCCTATGCTGGCCTGCGCCGGCGCCTGGTCGCCACGCGGGAGTGGACGCTGGCGGGAAAGGCGATTGGACTGGCTGTACTGCCGGAGTTTACTGGTACAATGAGAGCGATCGCGTCACCCCAAGCAACATAGAAGGAGCAACATCATGGGTCGGATTGGCTTGCCTGAGCTGTTCATCATTCTGTTCATCGTCGTGCTGATTTTCGGCGCAAACCGTCTGCCGCAGCTCGCCTCCGGCATCGGCAAATCGATCCGCAATTTCAAGGATGGCATGAAGGAAGGCGAGAAAGAGCAAGACACCTAGCGTCTTCGTTTCTGCTTGCGTTCACGGCGCCCGGGCCTCTGCGTGCGTTTCGACGCCCGGCGCTGCTCCTGTTTCGGTCGCGCCTTGCTCTGGCGCGGCCCGCGGCGCCGCTCATCGAGCCTGACGGCGTCGAGAATCTCAACCAACCCCAAATCGATCTGCCGGCGTTCCATGTCGACGCGTACCACCTGGACACGGACGCGATCGCCCAGCCGATAAATCTTCTGGGTGTTCTCCCCTCTCAGCGAGTGACTCCTCTCCAGATAGCGATAGTAATCATCCGCCATGCTCGACACGTGCACTAATCCCTCGACGTAGTGTTCGACCAGCTGAACGAACAGGCCGAACGCCGCGACGCCGGTGATATAGCCCTCGAATTCGTCTCCAACCTTGTCGGACATGAACCGGACTTTTTTCCATTGCACGAGCTCGCGCTCGGCCTCGTCGGCGCGCCGCTCCATGTCCGAACAGTGCCGGGCGATGTCGGGCAGGTCGGCTTCGAGCTCTTCGACGCGGTCGGGATCCACGCCCTGATGCCGGACCTCCCGCAACATTCGATGCACCACGAGATCCGGATAGCGGCGAATGGGAGACGTGAAATGCGTGTATGAATCGGCGGCGAGGCCGAAATGACCGAGATTGCGCTCGGCATATCTCGCCTTCTGCATCGTGCGGAGCATGAGAAACGCGACCGGCCGCTCTTCGGGCTTGTCGCGCAGCTTCTCGAGCAATCGCTGAAAGTGCCGCGGGCGCACGGCGCCGGGCGGCGCCGCCAGCGAGTAGCCGAAGCCGCCGATGAATTCCTCGAACTCTTCGACCTTGAGCACGTCCGGCTGCTCGTGAATGCGATAGAGCGACGGCATACCGCGGCCTTCGAGGTGGGTGGCGACCGTCTCGTTGGCGAGCAGCATGAATTCTTCGATGAGCTTGTGTGCGATGTTGCGCTCCGCCTCGACAATGGCTTCGACCTTGCCGGCATCATCCAGGATCACCTCGGCCTCGGGTAAATCGAAGTCAATCGACCCCCTCCGCTTCCGGTGCGCGTTCAAAATCTGAAACAACTCCTGCATCTGCTGGAACTTCGGCACCAGATCGGCATACTTGCTCACGAGCGCGGCAGGCCGCTCGGTCAGAATCGCGTTCACATCCGTATAGGTCATCCGCGCAGCGGTGTTGATGACCCCATCGTGGAGCTCGTACCGGACGACTGAACCGTTGTGATCGACCTCCATCAGGCACGACTGCACGAGGCGATCGACGCGAGGGTTGAGGCTGCAAATCCCTGTGGCCAGCTCCGACGGGAACATATGAACGGCGCGATCCGGAAAGTAGACGGATGTGGCGCGCTCGAACCCCTCCTGATCGAGAGCGCTGCCCTCGCCCACGTAGTGGGCGACGTCCGCGATATGGACCCCAAGCCAGAAGTGGCCATTGGCGAGCTTCTCGATACTGATGGCATCGTCGAAGTCGCGCGCGTGCTCGCCATCGATGGTTACCGTCGGCGTCCGTCGAAAGTCCGTACGCCCGGCGATGTCCTTCGGTGTCACGGGACCAAATGCGTTCGCTTCTTCAATCGCGGCTTCACCATGCGCATCGGGAATCCCGAATTTCCGGATGATGATCTCCGTATCGACGCCTTTCTCGTTGATGTCACCGAGTACCTCGACGACCTTGCCGACGGGCCCGCGCGTCGCGGTCGGCCACGCCGTAATCTGCGCCAGCACCATTTCACCGGGTTCGGCTGCAGACGACTGGCCCGTTGGAATGTGCACATCGGTCACGATCCGCCGATCGAAGGGCTGAACGAAGCCCAGGCCCGTGTCTGTCAGCACGAACTTGCCAACCACCGTGGTATTCCCGCGCTCGAGCACACGGATGATGCGGCCCTCGAGGCGGTTCTCGAGCGAGCGGCGCTCGATCCGGACGAGCACGCGATCGCCGTGCATCGCTTCCTTGATGTTTCCCGCCGAGATGTAGACATCGGGCGTGTCGTCCCCCGTCTTGTCCGGAACGACAAACCCGAATCCGGACGTGTGCGACTGCAGACGGCCCACGACCAGATCCATCTTGTCCGGCAAGCCGACGCGTCCGCCCTTGGTCTGTACGAGCTCGCCAGTCGTCACGAGCGCCTTCATGAGCCGGCGAAACGTCGCGCGCTCTGCGGGGGGAATCTTCAGTGTCTTGATCAGCTCTCTGGCTGTAGCAGGGTGCGTGACACGGTCACGCATTGATTTCAATATCTGTTCTCTGGAAAGCATGGTTTCTGAATATAGTCGGGATTAGGGATTAGGGATTGGGGATTGGGGATTAGGGAGTGGGAATTTTGCTACGCGCTACCAACTAGCGGCTACCGGCTACCAGCTAGGTAGAAAAAAGTACGACTTGCAGATCCCCGACGTTGGTCGTGGACGGGCCGGTGATGATGAGATCGTTGAGGCGATCGAAAAACGCGTAGGCGTTGTTCTCGGCCAGAAACTCGTCCGGATCGAGCGCATACTGCTTCGCGCGCGCTATCGTCGTCCTGTCGACGCAGGCACCGGCCGCGTCGGTCGGTCCGTCGATGCCGTCGGTGCCTATGCTGCCCATCGCGACATCCGACGGGTCGGTCGCGAGCATCTTTGCGATCGACAACGCCATTTCCTGATTACGTCCGCCCTTTCCCCTGCCGAGGACCTTGACGGTCGTCTCCCCACTGGCAATGACAGCAAGGGGACGGGCCTTGCCCGCCGCGAGCGCCCGGGCACGCTCGAGCAGGATTGGACCCATCGTTCGCGCCTCGCCAACCACAGGTTCCTCGCTGAGAATCACGTGGTAGCCGAGCGAGCGCGCGGCGTCAGCGGCGCCGTGCATTGCCTCGAAACGGCCGCCAATCACGCGCGTCACTGAGGCGGCAAAACGGGGATCGCCCGCCTTCGGGGTCTCCTCGTGCTGCCCTTCGAGGCCTGCCCGCAGATACTGCTTCGCTGCCTCCGTCAGTAGATCCTCGACGCCGAGGCGCTCGATGCAGCTCCATGCATCCCGATACGTTGACGGATCGGGCACGGTCGGTCCAGATCCGATGACGCTCAGATCGTCGCCAACGACATCCGATATGGCGAGACAGACCGTGGGCCCCGCAGCGGCTGCAGCCAGCCTGCCCCCTTTCACGGCAGACAGGTGCTTGCGAATCGTGTTCAACTGCGTAATATCCGCCCCACGTTTGAGCAGCGCGTTGACGGCCGTGCGCTTGTCCTCGAGCGACAATTGCGCCGCCGGGACGGCCATCAGCGCCGATGCGCCACCAGACAGCAGCACGACCAGCGTTTCGTCCGGATCGGTTCGCCGTGCGAGGTCCAGTGCGCGACGGCCGGCGGCCACGCTTCTCTCGTCCGGCAACGGATGGCTTGACGGAATCCACTCGAGATTCCCGGGCAGCTCGAGCGGTAGATGCGTCCCGATGACGATACCGCCGCGAATGCGCGCCCCGGCAATCCTCATAAACGTGTCCGCCATGAACGGCGCGGCTTTGCCGACGGCGATCACTCGCAGTGCCTTCGCGCGCAAACGAGAAGCGATCTCCGGCTCCTGGACGGCGCGATCGAGCAAATGGTGAGGAGATGCGGCTTCAATCGCGCCGCGCGCGATAGTCAGGAAATGGTGTCTCAGTGAACGTTCTTTGGATCGGTCCAGCCCGAGAGGCCGGTGACCACGTTGAACTTCCGCAGCAGGCAGCTGACGACCTGGTCGGCGTTTTCTTTGACTGAGAGGTTTTCGATCTGGGAAATGATTCGGGTGAGGGCGGCTTCGACCGATGTGATGGCGCTGTCTGAGTAATACTCGCGTTGCCGCTCGAGACAGCGCTGATGTTTGAGAAACTCTTCCCGATAGAAATCGGTAAGGCTTGCCCGGGACCTAGCCTTCGACTCGTTCATTTGAGAGCGTAATCCCAGTCTACGAAGCGCGCACTCGCGCTGTCAACGAATTTCATGCCTGCGCAGCTGAAGCTGCGCCCTGCCGGCGAGGCAGGGCGCGATTTCAGTCAGCGCATCACAATCATGCGCCTCACGGGTGCTCAGCCACCAGGACTCGGCACGGCTCTTGATTGTCAGAAGAGGCAGCCACCCCGCCTTCTACTTCTCCAGCTCGCGGCGGAGCAGCTCGTTCACGAGCTTCGGGTTGGCCTTGCCCGCCGTACCCTTCATCACCTGGCCGACGAGAAAACCGAACGTACCGGTCTTGCCGCTGCGAATCTGAGCGACGGCGTCTGCGTTGGCCGCGAGCACTGCCCGGACGCTCGCGAGCAGCGCGGCGTGGTCGCCAATCTGCGCGAGACCTTCGGCCGTGACGATATCGTTCGCATTCCGGCCCGTCTCGTACATCTTGTCGAACACCGACTTCGCGATCGACGAGCTGATGGTCCCCTTGTCAACGAGCGCGATGAGGCCGGCGAGCGCGTCTGCAGTCACCCGCTGGCGATCGAATCGTTGGCCCAGCTCGTTGATCTTTCGCGCCACTTCTCCCGACACCCAATTGAACGCCGCCCTCGCACTGGCTCCTGCCTTCGCGGTGGCCTCGAAAAATGCGGTCAGTTCGTTGCGCTCGAGCGAGGTGGCCTCGGCGTTCGACAGGCCGTACTCGGCCATCACTCGGTGTCTTCGCGCCTCGGGAAGCTCGGCGATCGAGCGGCTGATCTCGGCAATTCGCTCAGGCGTCAGCCCGACCGGCGGCAGATCCGGCTCTGGGAAGTACCGGTAGTCGTGGGCATCCTCCTTCGTGCGCATGGAAAATGTCTCGCGTGCCCCGGCATCCCACAATCTGGTTTCCTGAACGATCGCGCCGCCCGACGCAAGCACCCCAATCTGCCGCGCGATCTCGAACTCGAGCGCTCTTTCGAGATAGCGGAACGAATTGATGTTCTTCACTTCCGTCTTGGTGCCAAGCCGATCCACACCGGCAGGGCGCACCGAGACATTCGCGTCGCAGCGCAGGCTGCCCTCTTCCATGTTCCCGTCGTTGACGCCGATCGCGATGAGAATCTCGCGGAGCCTTCTGAATGCGTCGGCCGCATCCGCCGCCGAACGCAGGTCGGGTTCGGTCACAATCTCGATGAGCGGCGTGCCGCTCCGGTTGAAGTCGAGATACGTCCTGCAGTCCGAGTCGGCAAACCCCTCATGCAGCGATTTCCCGGCGTCCTCTTCCATGTGAACTCGCGTGATCCGGACGCGTCTGACCATGCCGGCCGTGGTGTATTCCAGGACTCCCCGGCTCGCAAGAGGCTGCTCGTACTGCGAAATCTGGTACCCCTTCGGCAGGTCCGGATAAAAGTAGTTTTTCCGCGCGAAGATCGACCGGCCGTGAACCTCGCAATTGAGTGCGAGCGCGGCTTTTACGGCGAAATCTACGGCACGCCGGTTCAGAACGGGCAGGGCGCCGGGCAACCCCAGGCAAACCGGGCAGACGCTGGTGTTCGGCGCATGGCCGAATCTGGTGCTGCAGCCGCAGAAAATCTTGGTATCGGTGAGCAGGCGGGCATGGATTTCGAGGCCAATAACCGGTTCAAATTCCACGAGGTCTGATGCTATCATCTATTACACCAGTCGGTCAGACCTCGTCCCCGTAACCGCCTGTAAATGAAAGGCCAGCAGCGTCGTATCCATGAGTAGGCGCGATCCAGCAACGGCTGGCGGCTCTGCCGCCCGGGAAGGTACCCGATCAACTGAGATCGAGTCCGTCCTGGCGGCACAGATCCAGGATGCCATCGCAGCGGGCAGCGATCATGCGGCGCGCGATCTCTTCGCGCAGATTGTTACGCGGCAGCAGCGGCGGGCGTCGCGCATCGCGTGGCACTATCTGCGCGATGTCGCGGAGGCCGACGAAGCGGTCCAGGACGCGTTCGTCAAGGCCTACACACACATCGCATCGTTTCAGCCGAACCTGTCGTTCGAAGTCTGGCTGACGAGAATCCTGATCAACGGCTGTCTCGATCGCCAGAAATCGAGAGCCCGGCGCTCGCGGTGGCTGTTGCGGGTCGGCGATGCGGGGCGGCACGATCAAGACGCGATCGAGCGCGCCACACGGCCGACCGATCGATCGCCCGAAGATCTGCTGCTGGCGCGGGAGTGGCGGGACCAGGTGATTGCCGCCGTCAGGCGACTCCCGGGACGTCAGCGGCTGGTCTTCATGCTCTGTCATTATGCCGATCATTCCACGCGCGACGTCGCAGAGATGACCGGCTTGAACGAGTCGACCGTGAGAGTTCATCTGTTTCGCGCCATTCGGAAGCTGCGTGCGGCCATGGAGGAACAGCGCCATGCGATCTGACCAACGCATCGCGAAGCTGGGGGGCACCCATCGTTCTCCCCATTTGAGTGACGACCAGCTGATGGAAGCCTACGTGCTGGACGGCGAGGATGCGCATCTCGGCGTCTGCCGCCAGTGCAGGGCGCGCTTCGACAGTCTGGCTCGTGCGCTCCAGCAAGTGCGCGAAGACGCCATTCGCGAAGCCGACGGCATGTTCACTCCGGAGCAGCTGCACGAGCAGCGCGACCGCATCATGCGGCGGCTCGAACGGCACGGGCATCCTGCCGAGGTCGTCATGTTCCCCCATCGTGCACCGAGCCATGCCGCGGTGCAGCGCGTTCTGGGTCCTGCCCGGCGATGGGTCGCCGGCGCGGCCGCGGCGGGTCTTGCGGCCGGCCTGTTCCTCGGTTTCGCGCTCGATCGCCGCACGCATTACGCCGCGATCGACGCAGGGATTCAGCAGTCCGCTTCACGTGCTAAGGTAGCAGCGGCGTGGACATCAGCCGGCGACGCGAGGGACGATCAGTTCTTCACCGAAATCGAAGACGCGCTCATGGGCTCACGCGCCGTCGAACTGCTTGCGATCGATACGATGACGACTCCAGTGGAGATTCGCGAAGTGAGCTATCCGCGGTGACGGGTTCCTCGACCAGCTGATGCTTCAGTCGCTCGTCTTCCGAAAAGGGCTCGACCTCAAGGACGCGGTCGCGGCCGAGCTGAATCAGAACTATCACAGCGAGCTCATCGAGTCCATCAAGGCGCACGACTTCCAGTATCAGTCGGGACGTCTCGTCATTCATCTTGCGCGCGAATTCGGATTCTGCTACGGCGTCGATCGCGCCGTCGACTACGCCTATCAGACTCGAGAGCGCTTCCCGGACCGCCGCGTGTTTCTGACGGGCGAAATCATCCACAACCCTCATGTGAACGACAGGTTACGCGCCAAGGGGATCCGGTTCCTGAGCGATATCGATGCCGATCGTGTGCCCCTGACCGCCGAAGATGTCGTCGTTTTGCCCGCATTCGGAGTCACCATCGCCGACATGGAGCGGTTTGGCCGAATCGGCTGCGTGATGGTCGATACGACGTGCGGCTCGGTGCTGAATGTCTGGAAGAACGTCAGGCGCTACGCGCAGGACGGGTTTACCTCGATCATCCATGGCAAGGTGTGGCACGAAGAGACACAGGCTACTGCCTCCCAGGCACTGGGCGGCAACAACGGACACTTCCTCGTCGTGTTGAACCTCGAAGAAACCGGAGAGGTCTGCGATTACATCCGTCGGGGGGGCGATCGTGCTCAGTTCCTGAGGCGCTACCGCGACGCCGTGTCCCCCGGCTTCGATCCCGATCGGCATCTCCAGCACATCGGCCTCGCAAACCAGACGACGATGCTGATGTCGGAATCGCTTCAAGTCCAGGAGCTGTTTCGCCAGGCCATGGCCGATCGGTTTGGCGCCGACGCGCTTGGGCTCCGTTTCCAGGCGTTCGACACAATCTGCAGCGCGACGCAGGATCGCCAGGACGCCGTCGTCGCCCTGCTGGAGGACAAGCCGGTCGACCTGATGGTGGTGATTGGGGGCTACAACAGCAGCAATACGTGCAATCTGGCCCGAATTTGTGCCGGAAAGGTGCCGACATTTCATATAGCGGATCCCGGCTGCCTGGAGTCGGCAGAAACCATACGATACACGCCGGCGGGCGGTAAGGAAGAGATCCGGGGCTCTAACTGGCTTCCTGTGGCAGGGACGGTGTCTCTTGGGTTAACCTCTGGCGCCTCGACTCCAGACAACCTGGTGGGAAGTACGATCGACCGGCTCGTGCGCCTCTGTAACCCCGGGTAAACAACCCGTATACCGCCGTCGTAATTGGGTTTAGTAGGCTTAGAGGCAACTTTCATGACCATTCAACTCGTCGTCATCTCGCTGTGCGTGGCACTGGCCGCCCCTGCTGCGGCGATCGGAGCAAACGACGCGCAGCAGTCCAAATCCGAAAGCTCGTTTTCGTCACCGCGACCGCCTTCGCGCTGGTGGACGACTGAGAAGTACCGCCAGGAGTTGCGCCTCACTGCTGAGCAGTCGGCCGAAATCGAGCGCATCGTCCAGGGATCGATGTCGCGGCTCAAGGGAGACAAGGAAGACCTCGACCAGGCGCAGAACGACTTTCGTCAGTTGATGGAACGGCCGTCGGCAACCGAACGCGACCTGTTGAAGGCGGCCGAGCGGCTCGAAATGGCCCGGTTTTCGATCAGCAAAGAGCGCACGATGATGCTCGTACGAATTCACAGTGTGCTCACGCCGGAGCAGCGTCGAGGTCTCGACGCGATCGCCAAGCGGCATGAGGCAGAACGAAATCGTCAGAGTCAGAGATAGTTCAGGACAAAAACAATCCCGTTCGACAGAGCCATCTTCCTGTCGAGTGGGTGCAATCTTCAGTGAAGTGGAGTTAGCGATGGTTCGAAGCAAGGTTCTCGCATCAGTGTCACTCGTCCTCCTGGCCGCAGCCGCGGCGTCCGCTCAGACGGCTCCGGCAGACAAGGCCCGGACCGACGATCTCGTCAGGCAGGCGGTCGAGCGTTATGCAGAAGGCCTCGAAGCGGCGAAGGCTCAATCCGCCGCGGCGCAGAGCGCCGCGGGCACGTCCGACGTGGCGCTGACGCTGGAGGATGCAGTGCGGCGCGCGATTGACAACAACCTCGAGATAGCCGTCGAGCGGCTCAACCCGCAGACCTTCGATTTCTCGCTCGCCGCATTGCGCGCCACCTACAAGCCGGTGGCGACGTCGAACTTCGGGCGGCGGGACAACGTCCGGCCGCCGACCAACCTCCTGAATCCCGGCAGCCCGAACGTGTCGACGATGACCTACAACATGGGGATGACGCAGAATTCCCCGTGGGGCGGTGGAAACCTGGCATTGACCTTCAACAACTCGAAGGTCGTGTCCCCGACCGACAGGCTGGCATCCTTCGATCCCCAGTTCAACAGTTCGTATCTTTTCTCCTACACGCAGCCGCTGCTTCGCGGCTTCCGCATCGACCAGACCCGTCAGCAGATGCAGACGACGCTCATCAACCGCGACAACGCCGATCTCAACCTGAGGGCTCGAACGACCAACACGCTCGCGGCGGTACGGGCGGCTTACTGGGACTACGTCTTTACGATTCAGGCGGTCGAGGTCGCCCGGCAATCTCTCGCCCTGTCGTCAAAGCTCCTTTCCGACAACAGGATTCGCGTCGAAGTCGGCACGATGGCGCCCATGGACGTGGTGCAGGCCCAGGCAGAAGAGGCGACGCGCCAGCAGACGCTCACGATTGCCACGGCGACGATGCGGACCGCAGAGCTGGCCTTGAAGCGCCTGATTGTCGGCGGAACGAACGACCCGTTGTGGTCGCAGCACATCGACCCGGTTGACCGGCCCGACTTCGAAGCGGTGAACATCGACGTGGAAGCGGCGCTTCGCAACGCGCTTCAGCAGCGGACCGACCTCCACATCGCGCGGAACGCGATGGAAAGCAACAACGTTCTGCTGAAATCGCAGAGAGATCAGTCGCTGCCCGACCTCGATGCGCTCGTCGGCTACGGCGCCTCGGGACTGGGCGGCACGCAGTACGCCTTCAGCGGATCGGGACTGGATCGCATCCGCCAGGGGATTCAGGTGCAAGGAGGGTACGGTGACTCGCTGGGCACCTTGTTCAACCGTGACTATCCCAACTGGCAGTTCGCGCTCAGCATGAGTTATCCGATTGGTGGCAACAATTTCGAGGCACAGGCCGCGCGCACTCGTCTGCTCATCCAGCAGAATCAGGCGCAGATTCGTTCGACCGAGCTGACCGTTGCGACAGAAGTCACCAACGCCGCGCTTCAGGTCACCAATGCGGCTGAGGCGCTCACCGCCTCCCGCGCCGCACGCGAGCTGTCGCGGCAGCGACTCGACGCGGAAATGAGCCGGTTCGAGGTGGGCATGTCGAACAACTATCAGGTCGTTCAGTCGCAACGCGACCTGCGTGACGCCGAAAACCTGGAGCTGCGCGCGTTGCTCAATTATCGGAAAGCCCTCGTGGAGTTCGACCGCGTGCAACAGGCAGGCGCGCGCTAGGAAAGGTACCCGGCTGTTTTATGCGTAAATACGGCATCATCGTGGTCCTGCTCGTTATCGTGGGCGGAGCTGCTGCGTACTACTTCACCTACGATCGCGACGCCGCCGCGGCGGCGCAGGGCGCGCGGGCCGAAAGTGCGCGCCTGCAGCGTCAGAGCGGCGGCGGTGGTATGGGAGGCGGCGGCTTCGGTGGCGGTGGAGGCGGCTTCGGCCGCGGCCCGCGCCCACCGCTGACGGTCGAGCTCGCACCGGTCGGGCGGCGAGACATGCTCGATACGGTCGCCGTCGTTGGCAACCTCGTTGGGGCTGCGACGGTCGATGCGGTGCCCCGGGGGCAGGGGCGCCTGGACGAGGTCTACGTGAAGCTCGGCGATCCAGTTCGGCGGGGCCAGGCTATCGCCAAGATCGAAGACCGGGAGATCGTCGAGCAGATCAACCAGGCCGAAGCGACCTACAACGTGTCGCAGGCAACCATCCGGCAGCGCGAAGCCGATCTCAAGCTTGCAAAGAACAATCTCGAGCGCTCCCGCAGCCTGTTCGAGCGCGACTTGCTGCCGCGTCAGACGTTCGACGATACGGATGCCCGGTACCAGGCCGCGGTCGCGCAACTCGATCTCTCGCAGGCGCAGATGGCTCAGTCCAAAGCGCGCCTTGACGAGCTGAAGATCAATCTGTCGAACACGATCATCACGGCACCCGGGGATGGGTTCATCGGCAAGAGAACCCTCGATCCCGGCGCAAGCGTCGGCGTGAACACCTCGTTCATCTCCGTCGTCGACATCCGCACGGTTCGGCTGATCATCAACGTGATCGAAAAAGACCTGCGGCGAATTATCCAAGGCACTTCCGGGGAAGTCGAAGTGGATGCCTATCCCGGAGAGAAGTTCACCGGCCGCGTTGCGCGGCTCGCGCCAATTCTCGACCCTGCGACGCGAACCGCGCAGGTGGAAATAGAAATTCCAAACCCGGGGTTCCGGCTGAAGCCGGGCATGTACGCGCGCGTGCGTTTTACGGTCGAGCGTCACGACAACGCGCTGGTCGTGCCAACGGGCGCCGTGGTCGATTTGCAGGGTAAGCTGGGTGTGTGGCTTCCACCCGATGAAGGTGATAACGCCGTGTTCCATCCAGTCACGATTGGCATCGAACAGCAGGAGTTCACGGAAATAGCGACCGGCCTCAAGGAAGGCCAGCAGATTATCTCGACCGGCGCCGCGGCGCTGCGGCCGGGCGACCGGATCGTGCTCGCCGGCCAGCGCGG
Source organism: Vicinamibacterales bacterium (assembly GCA_963775345.1). Lineage (GTDB taxonomy): Bacteria > Acidobacteriota > Vicinamibacteria > Vicinamibacterales > JAMQPK01 > JAMQPK01. The sequence goes on along the minus strand of CAVZIS010000003.1, from coordinate 41,526 downwards.
CGGCGGTGGTTCCAGCGGGCGCGCGGCCGGCGGCGGGCGTCGCGGCGGCGGCGCGGGCGCGACGAACGCGAGTCGCGGTCAGCAGCCGGCAGGGAAATAAAGGGAAAAGGGAAAAAGGTAGAACGAAAAGGAAGAGTCGACATGAGCATTCCCCGAATCGCAATCGCACGGCCCATCACGATGTTCATGATCAGCGCGATCATCATCCTGCTGGGCAGCATTTCCCTCACGCGGCTGCCGGTCGACCTGCTGCCTGACGTGCAGTACCCGACAGTGTCCGTCCGCATTCAGTATCCAGGAGTGGGCCCACAGGAGATCGAACAGCTCCTGACGCGACCCATCGAACAGGCGGTCGGTGCGGTCGCGGGGCTCGAGATGATCAACTCGACATCGCAGGAAGGCTCGAGCAGTGTGCGGTTGTCATTCGCCTGGGGTACTGATTTGAGCGAGGCCATGGACGACCTGCGAACCCGCCTCGATCGCGTTCGCGGCCGCCTTCCCGAAGATGCCGAAGCGCTCACCATTTTCAAGGTCGACTCGAACGCCATGCCGATCATGAGCCTCGGCATCGAAGGCAACTACGATCGCGTGGTGTTGCGCGAAATGGCCGAGAACATCCTGAGTCAGCGGCTCGAACGCGTGAACGGGGTCGCCTCGGTCACCACGTTTGGCGGTCTCAGACGCCAGATACACATCGAATTGTCGAAGGAAAAGATCGCCGCACTCGATCTGCCGGTCGATCGGGTCATCAGCCTGCTTCGCTCGGAGAATCAGAACACGCCGCTCGGTGAAGTGAACCAGGGGGAGCGCACCTACCTGCTGCGGAGCCAGTCGCAGTTCCAGAGCCTCGACGAAATCCGGAATCTGGTCCTCATGACGCGCAATGGCGTGCCGATGTACGTGCGTGACGTCGCCGAAGTGAAGGACACGACCGAAGACGTGCGTTCGCTGTTGCGGATCAACGGTCGCCCCGGTGTCCGTTTGTCGGTCCAGAAACAGTCCGGGACCAATACCGTCCAGGTTGCCGACGGGGTGAAGGCCGAAATCGAGCGGATTAACCTCGAAATGCCGAATATCCGGCTGAACGTGCTCGACGACAGCTCAGTGTACATCAACCGATCGATCCATGCGGTGCAGGAGCATGCGCTGATTGGCGCGTTCCTGGTGACGCTCATCATTTTCTGCTTCCTGCGAAGCTTCCGATCGACGCTGATCGTCTGCACCTCCATTCCGATCTCCGTCGTGGGGACGTTCGCGCTGCTCTATTTCAATGGCTACACACTGAACGTCATGACCTTCGGCGGCCTCGCGCTCGGGATCGGCATGGTCGTCGACGCGGCAATCGTGGTGCTCGAGAACGCATATCGCCACATGGAGCACGGCAAAGATCGAGTCACTGCCGCGATCGAAGGCAGCGAGGAAGTGTGGAGCGCCATCGTCGCCTCAATCCTCACGCACATCGCCGTGTTCGTCCCGTTGCTCTTCCTGACCGGCGTGTCGAGCATCCTGTTCAAGCAGCTTTCCATCGTGGTCATCTTCTCGCTGCTCATGTCGCTGCTCGTGGGGGTCACGCTCGTTCCGGTGCTTTGCGCGTATCTGCTCAAGCTGCCGCTCCCGGCCGAAGAGCGCAAGGGAATCGGCGGGAAGCTCTTCACGGCGAGCGAAAAATTTCTCGACGGTATGGATGAGGGATATCGGCGGCTCCTGCACAAAGCGCTCGTGCATCGCCCGATCGTGATTGGCGCAGGAGTGCTGTCGGTGGTGGCCGCTGTGCTGATGTTCCCGCTGCTCAACACCGAGCTGGCGCCTCAGACCGACGAAGGTGTGGTCTCGGTGTCTGCCGAGCTTGCTGCCGGCACTCGCATCGAGCGTACCGACGCGATCATGAGCCGGCTCGAGGAGATGACCCGTCAGCTCGTCCCTGAGGCGCAGACGATGATTGCCAGCGCCGGCGTGGGCGGTGGCGGTGGGGGCGGCGGCTTTGGCGGCGGCGGAACGAGCCGCGGGTTCATCCAGCTGTTCCTTGTCCCCAAGGATGAGCGCGAGCGATCCAGCGATCAGGTAGCGTTCGATTTGCGGCGGCAGCTCGCCGGCATTCCCGGCGTGATTGTCCGAGCCAATGCCAGCGGCGGCAACAACCAGATCAACCGGATGATGTCGGGCGGTCTGGGTGGCAACGACGGTGGAAGAATGGCCGTGGAAATTCGAGGCGAGGATCTCGAGGTCGCGCGCCGCGTGGCGCTGGACGTGCAGGGACTCCTGCAGGACACGCCAGGCATCGCAGATCCGCGGCTCGCCCGGGACGAAGCGCGTCCCGAACTGGCGGTGCAGATCGACAGGCCCAAGGCGGCACTGTTCGGTCTCAACACCACGAGCGTCGCCGCCACGATTCGCACGAACGTGGCGGGCACGGTGGCCGCCCAGTTCCGGCAAGGAGGCTACGAGTACCCGATCGTGGTTCGCCTGCGGGAAGAAGAGCGCCGGCTGGCGACCGACGTCAACGACATCATGGTCAGCACCGCAAGCGGCACCATGCTGCCCGTGAGAAACCTGATGACGATTCAGTCGCAGCTCGGGCCGAACGAGATCAATCGCAAGAATCAGGAGCGAATCGTTCAGGTGAGCGCCGAGCCCGAGATCCCGCTGAGCGCCGCGGTCGAGGCGGTCAACCGGCGGCTGCCCGAAATCAACCGTCCGCAGGACTTCTCTATCGGATTCGGCGCAGAAGTGGAACAACAGGCGAAGACCTTCGCCGAGCTTCGGCTCGTGCTGATCCTTGCGCTGATCCTCGTCTATGCCGTCATGGCCTCGCAGTACGAGTCGCTGCGAGATCCGTTCATCATCATGTTCTCTGTGCCGACGGCGGCAATTGGCGTCGTTCTCGCGCTCTATCTGACGGGCACGGCCTTCAACCTTCAGGCGTATCTGGGCGTCATAATGTTGGCGGGTATCGTCGTCAGCAACGCGATTCTGCTGGTCGACTACACCAACATTCTGCGGCGGCGCGACGGCATGGAGCTGCGCGAGGCCGTGGAAGTCGCAGGGCGCACGAGGCTGCGGCCCATCCTGATGACGTCGCTCGCGTGCATGCTCGGCCTCGTCCCGATGGCCCTGGGCATCGGCGAGGGCAGCGAGCTGCAGGTTCCGCTCGCACGCGTCGTCATCGGCGGGCTGCTGACCTCGACGTTCATCACGCTCGTCTTCGTGCCGACGGTTTATACGCTGTTCGAGGAGGGCTGGGCGGGCTTGTGGAAGAAGCGGCCGCGCGAGGAGCCAGCCATGTGACACAGGATTTTCACAGGCGGCCGCGAAGCAAGGCCGACGCGATGGACGTAGATCATAGTGATGCGAAAATTGCTGATCGTCGTCGGAATCGTCGCTGCCATCGCGGCCGCCGGTTACGGCTACTATCGATATACTCAGAAGCCTCCCGTTCCAATTGTTAGCGCCGCGCGCGTGACGCGCGGCGACATCGCCGAGACCGTCGGCGCAACCGGCCAGCTCCAGGCCGTCACGACCGTACAAGTGGGCACGCAGGTCTCGGGCACCATCCAGGAGCTCAACGCGGATTTCAATTCACTCGTTCGCAAGGGGCAGGTACTGGCGCGGCTGGATCCCTCCCTCTTTCAGACTCAAATCGAACAGGCTCGTGCGAATCTGATTCGCGCCGAGGCCGATCTCGAGCGGTTTCGCGTGGCCCTCGACGATACGCGCACGAAGCTGAACCGGGCGCGTGAGCTGTCGGAGAAGAAGCTCATCGCGCAGACGGAGCTGGAAGCGGCGGAGGTTGCCGTCCGATCGGCCGAAGCGCAGCTGCGATCGCAGCAGGCGGCGGTCACACAGTCGCAGGCGTCGTTGCAGCAGAGTCAGGTCAACCTGCAGCATACGGTCATCGAGTCCCCCATCGACGGCCTGGTCATCTCGCGCAACGTCGACGTCGGACAGACAGTCGCTGCGAGCATGTCGGCGCCCACGCTCTTCGTGCTCGCCGCGGATCTGACGAAGATGCAGGTGCTCGCCAGCCTCGACGAATCCGACGTCGGCCGGATCCGCCCGGGTCAGTTCGTACGATTTCGCGTAGATGCCTTCCCCACCGAGGAGTTCATCGGAGCCGTTACGCAGGTTCGGCTGCAGCCGACCACCGTTCAGAACGTCGTGACGTATCAAACGGTCATCGATGTGCCCAATCCCGATCTGAAGCTCAAACCGGGAATGACGGCCAATGTGAACATCGAAATTGCCCGGCGAGCCAACGTCTTGCGCGTGCCTAACACGGCACTGCGATTCAGGCCCACCGCCGAGGTGTTTGCCGCGCTGGGCCAGACTCCCCTGCCGGCGGGTACTGGGCGTGGTCGCGGCGCGGGCGCGGGATCAGGCGGGGGCCCGGATACGCGGATGGACGCGCCTTCGAATCAGCCAGCCACCGCGCCTCCACTCGATCGACAACAACCGGCGGCGACCCGGCAGTCGGCGCCTCAGCCGAGACCGGCCCAATCGGACGAAACCGCCGGACAGGAGGTAATGGCCGGCGACAGTAGCGGCGGCGGTCGCGGCGGCGGAGGGGGCAGGCGGGGCCGTGGCAATTTCGCCGAGCGCCTCGCAAACATGACGCCCGAAGAGCGCGAGCGTGCCCTGGAACGGATGCGGGCGCGCGGAATCACGATGCCGGCTGACGGACAAGCCCCAGGCGCTGCGCAAGCGGGCCGAGCGCAGGTTCCCCCCTCACAGAAGCAGACACAGCAGGCTGGACAGGGTACTCCACCTTCTCGCCCGCAAGGGGGCCCCACGACGTTCGACGCGCTCTTTGGCCCGTTGACGCTTACTGAGACCTTCGGCCAAGTCTGGCTGCACCGTGACGCAAAGCTCCAGCGCGTCAGGCTGAGGCTCGGAATCACCGATGGTCAACAGACTGAGCTGATCCAGGCATTGGATGCCAGCCTTGAAGAGGACACCGAAGTCGTGACCAACGTCACGATCGGTGCTGTCAGACAGGCAGCGACTCCTCCGCCCACGAATGCGTTTCCGGGCCTCGAAGGCGGACGCCGCGGTTTTGACATCGGTGGTTTCCGGGGTGGTGGGCGCGGAGGAGGGGGACGAGGTCAGTAGTGCACATCATCTCCACTCGAGATCTCACGAAGACTTACGAGGTCGGCGAAGTCAAGGTTCACGCCCTTCGCGGCGTGTCGCTCGACATCGAGCCCGGCGAGTTCGTTGCCGCAACCGGACCGTCGGGCTCGGGCAAATCGACGTTGATGCATATTCTCGGCTGCCTCGACCGTCCGACGAGCGGCCACTATTTTCTGGACGGACGTGACGTGGCGAAGTTGAGCCGGAACGATCTCGCCGAGGTGCGCAATCGGAAGATCGGGTTCGTGTTTCAGGGGTTCAATCTTCTCTCACGCACGTCTGCGCTCGACAACGTCGAACTGCCGCTGCTCTACACGAGTCAATCGCAGAAGGCCGCCGAACGTCATAAAAGCGCGATGGCGGCGTTGAAAGAGGTGGGGCTCGCCGAGCGCGCGCACCATCATCCAAACCAGCTGTCGGGCGGCCAGCAGCAGCGTGTCGCAATTGCGAGGGCGCTCATCAATCGGCCGTCGCTGCTGCTGGCCGACGAGCCCACCGGAAACCTCGACTCGAGAACCAGCGTCGAAGTCATGGGGATCTTCCAGCGCCTGAATACCGAGCACGGAATCACGGTCCTGCTGATCACGCACGAGCACGACATCGCCGAGTACGCCACGCGCGTCGTCAGCTTCCGTGACGGGCGGATCGTGGGCGACGTGCCGGTGACGAGCCGGCGGAGCGCAGAGACCGAGCTGACGTCGATGCCGGCGATCGCATAATGGAATCTTGAAACCATGTCTCCTGTAATGACGTCCCGCATCGCACTCAAGGCTCTGGCGCGCAATAAGATGCGCACCGCCCTGACGATGCTCGGGATGATCATCGGTGTTTCTGCCGTTATCACGCTCGTCGCGCTCGGCAACGGCGCACAAGTGCGGATTGAAGAGCAAATCCGATCCGGCGGTACCAATTTGGTGACCGTCATGGCCGGCAACTTCACGCTCGGCGGGGTCAGAGGCGGCATAGGCGCAGCCTCGAGCCTGAAAGCTGACGACGTCAATGCGATCAGGAAGGAAGTGCCCAACGTTCAGTACATCGCGCCAGGCGTCAACTTGAGAGCACAGGTCATTGCGGGGAATCAGAACTGGTCGACGCGGCTCGAGGGTACCGATGTCGATTTCCCGATGATACGGGCGTGGCCAGTCAGGTACGGCGTGTTCTTCAGCCCGCAGGATGTCAGCAGCGCCGCCAAGGTTGCCGTCCTCGGGAAGACGGTCAGCGAAGTGCTGTTCGGCACGGACGTCGATCCGACCGGCCAGATGATCCGCATCCGCAATCAGCCTTTCAAGGTGATCGGCGTGATGGACACCAAGGGGCAGGCCGCGATGGGCAACGACCAGGACGACACGATCTTTGCACCCTACACCACTGTTCAGAAGCGGCTGCAGGGACAACAGAACATTCAGAACATCACCATTTCCGCGTCGAGCGCCGATGCGGTTTCTGATGTCGCAGATGCCGTCGCCGTCGTCATGAGAAATCAGCACAAGCTCGTGCCCGGCGAGCCGGACGACTTTACGATTCGCACGCAGGAGGAGATTGCCGATATCCGCACGGCGACCGTCGATACGATGACCAACCTGCTCGCCGGCATCGCCGGCGTCTCGCTCATCGTCGGCGGGATCGGCATTATGAACATCATGCTGGTCTCGGTGACCGAGCGCACGCGCGAGATCGGGATTCGAATGGCGATTGGGGCGAAGGGACGCGACGTGCTGATGCAGTTCCTGGTCGAAGCGGTGGTGATCAGCCTGCTCGGCGGAGGAATCGGCATCGCGCTCGGATTCGGCATGGCCGACCTTGCCACGCGCATTTGGCAGTTCCCGACCGCAGTCCCTGCGAGAGCGGTGGCAATGGCGTTCGGGTTCTCGGCGATTACCGGGATCTTCTTTGGGTTTTATCCAGCCAAGAAGGCCGCGGCCCTCGATCCCATCGTCGCGCTTCGGTACGAATAACACGAAGATCCGCGAAGAATACGAAGATCCACGAAGAGAACTCTCTGAATCACGAGCTTCGTGGATCTTCTTCTCCTCGTGGATCTTCGTGTTGCTTTCCTTCGTGGAACTTCGTGTTCAGTTCCGAGATTGTCAGCCGTGTAACCGGATCGACCATCTCAGGTGCAATCTCTGCCAGCGGACCGAGGACGAACTCTCGCTCGCGGAAGCGCGGATGAGGAACCCGCAGGCCGTGCTCGTTCACGATCGACTCGCCGTGGAGAATCAGATCGAGGTCCAGCGTTCTGGGAGCCATGGGATATGGTCGTATCCTGCCCCGCTCTTCCTCAATTTCCAACAGCCGATCCAGCAGGTCGCGCGACGGGAGCTGGGTATCGCCGACGATCACGGCATTCAGGTATGGGCCGTGTTCCTCACCGACGCCGAATGGCTCCGTCTCGAGGAACTGCGAGACCTTGATGTCTGTCAGATCCAGCGACAGCGCGTCGATTGCGTACTCGAGATGCCCTCGTCGATCGCCGAGGTTGCTGCCAATGGCAATGGCGACCCTTTGTTCAGTTCTTTGGTCTGTCTGCCAGAACTTCACCGCGCAGCACCTTGCCATCAGAGTGACGGCCGAGGAGGTCGGTACGCCCGTCGACTGCCTGTTCGAGCACCCGCAGGTGTTCCTTCATCTCCCCGAGAATCAGCTCGAGCATCTTGCGGTTGCGGGCATGGCTCACCGCCGGAACACGCGGCGCCCATCGATCGGTAAAGGCTCGCTGGCTGCGAACGTCCGCTTCGATAACTGATTGGGCATCCCCGCGAGATGCCGTGGGTGGCGTTGCCTCATCCGGCAGATTCGGAGCGACACCCACGAGATCGGCGAGCGCATCGGCCAACCACTGCAAATGGACTTCCTGACGTCCCAGCACTTGCTGGTACGCGTTGTTGGCGTCATAGCCGGTCACCGATCGCGCAGTCGCGAGCCGCGCCCGCCACAGGTCGAAGGTTTCGCGGTAGAAGTCCAGGAGGAAATCGGCCAGTTGAGTGGGGCTCACGCGCTCTGCTTCGCCTTGCACGTGATGCAGACGCGCGTCCACGGGATGGCGTTCAAACGGGCTTCGGCAATCGGCTCGCCGCAGTCGCGGCACACGCCGTAGGTGCCCTTCTGAATCCGTTCGAGGGCTTCCTCGATGGCCTGGAGGATCTTGGCGTCGGTCTGCTTGAGCTTGAGCTGGATATGGACTTCGTTGTTGCCGGTTGCCTGATCCGCAAGATCCCCCTGCCGCGTGTTGGTATCGAGCGTCACCGTGAGCGGCTCGCGGCCACCGCCAGAGAGAATGTCGCCCCGCTTGCGCAGGAGCATCTCTTTGAAGGGTGCGGTATCCAGTGCCATCGGCAATCCACTATTTTAGCTACTCGGCCCGCAGGGCCGCAAGCGGCTTGCGTCGCAGCACATCGGCGCTGGCAGCGACTCCGATGATCATGATGAGCAGCGACGTGGCGGCCGTGCCGATGACATTTTCGTGAAGCGCCGGTCGCCACGGAATGTCGAGCGCATAGCGGCTGATCCCCCAGCCCAGCGCGAGCGCTCCGAAGGAGCCGACCGTTCCGGCAAGGGTTCCGAGGAGACCGTACTCGACCATCAACATGGCGGCGACGGCACGGGAGCTTGCCCCGAGCGTTTTGAAGATCGCCGCTTCGTAGATCCGCTGGAACTTCGTGACGGCGACGGCCCCGATGAGGATGAGGCCTCCGGTGAGTGTCACGAGGGTCCCGACGACATCGATGGCGACTGTCACCACCTGGAAGACCTTCCGTACCGCCTCCAGAATCTCCCGGAAATCAATCACCGAAACATTCGGAAAGCGAACCACCAGATCGTGGGTCAGCCGGGCCCGCTGCGCCGCGTCGGGCAGGTTCGTGTCGACCGGCGCGATGAACCAATGCGGTGCGCTCTCGAAGGTTCCCGCGCCAAATACGAACATGAACCCTCCGCTGCGCCCGTCACGCCACTCGACGCGCCGAACGCCGCTCACGCGCGCGTGGATCGGGCGCCCCAGCACGTCGAACCGCATGACGTCGCCGAGACCAATGCCGAACCGATCGACGATGCCCTCTTCGATGGAGACTTCTGGAAGCCCGTCACCAGACCGATGCGTCGCCGGATTCGGGAAGCGGCCTTGAATCAGCGTCTCGTTGTCCTCGAGCTGACCTCGGTACGTAATTGTGTACTCCCGCGAGAGCATGCCGCGGCCCTGGAGGTCCTCGACCTCGTCGAGATTCACTCCCCGGCCGGTGACCCGGGCGCGAAGGACAGGAATCAAGCGCGGCTGCGACCCCGGCGGCAGCCGCTCGGCGAGGAACGATCGTACCTGCGCCGCCTGGTCCTGCTGAATGTCGACCAGGAAGAGATCCGGAGCGTTGTCCCCGATCTGCAGCGCAAACTGGTTGAGCAGATTCACCTGCAGCCCGCGGACACCCATGATGAAAAATGCGCCCAGACCGACCGTCAGCAGAATCACCCTGGTCTGGTTGCCCGGCCGGGCCAGATGCAGCACCGCCTGACGCAACGGGAACCATCGAGATCGCGCCAGCGGCCGTGTCATTCGCGTCAGCAGCCAGCCCATGCCGTGCAGTACCAGAGTCAGCCCGACGAATCCGACGCAGACGCTCAGACCCATTCGCACAGACGCCGCCTGCCACGACGCGAGGGCAACCAGAGCTCCTGCCACCACGACCGTGGCGGCGATCTGGAACCAGTCGCGGCCGGCGCCGACGGTCTCCTGGCGCAGGAGAAGCGAAGGTTTCACCCGCCGAACCTCCAACAGGGGAACCATGGCGAACAGCAGGGAGACGAGCACTCCGATGCCGGTCCCCTGGGCCGCCGCCGACCACGACAGCCCGTAGCTCACCGCCAGCGTGCCGATCTGGTTCATGCTGTCTGGAATGGCGGCAATCGCGAGCCAGGCAAGCGCAATACCGATGACGCCTCCAAAAATGCCGAGCGCGAGGGCCTGCACCAGGTACACCGACAAGATTTGACGACTGGTGCCGCCGACGCATTTCATCACCGCGATGCTTCTGATCTTCTGCCGCACGAACACCCGTGTCACGCTCGACACCGCGATGCCCCCCAGCACGACGATGACCAGGCCGACCAGGCTGAGATAGTTCTCGGCGCGCTCGAAATCCTCGCCGATCTGCTCCTGACGATCGCGATAGGATCGCACGCGTACGAACTGGGGCTGCAGCTCTGACTGCAGGCTGCTCGTCAGCTCGTCAATTTCGCGATCGGGCGCTCGAATCAGCATCTGGCGGAACACGCGGCTGCCAAATGCGAGGAGCCCGGTCAGGGGAAGATCGTCGTAGTCGATCAGCACGCGCGGCCCCAGGCTGAAGGCGCTCAAGGATCGCCCTGGCTCCATGGCGATGACGCCGCGAACCGTGAACCGTGAACGGCCAATCACGACCTCGTCGCCGACCTGCAGGCCGAGCTGGACCAGCAGCTCGGGCCGCACCAGCGCTCCGTTGTTCCGGAGCATGTCGTGTGAGAAGGGACGGCCGTCCTGCAGCGTCAGTCGTCCGTAGAATGGAAAGCCGCGTTGTACGGCTCGCAGCTCGACCACTTTCGTGATGCCCGCGCGTTCATCTGCCGGGCGCGCCATCGTCGCCATTTCGATCGACTCGATGTGCGCCGAGCCCGAAATGCCTGCCACCCGCGAGGCGATCCGTTCGACCGTCCCTGTCCGCCATGGCCGGTCGGTTGAAATGAGGATATCGGCCGCTATCAGCGTGCGAGCCTCTGTCGACAGAACGCCGCGCACGCTCTGAATCACTGATCGAAGCGCGACGATCGCGCCTACGCCGACAGCAATGCACACGAAGAAGAACACCAGCCGCTTCCAGGCCGAGCGGGTCTCACGAAGCGCCATCAGCAGAACGAACCGCATTCAGATCTTCACCCGCTCCGACACGTGGCCGTCGCGGAGGTAGATCCGCGCATCGGCCATCGAAGCGATTTCCTGGTCGTGCGTCACCACGACGAGCGTGGCGCCACGCTGCTGGTTGATCGTGCGCAGCAGCTCGATGACATGATGCCCGGTCTTCGTATCGAGGTTGCCGGTCGGTTCGTCTGCGAGCACGATCACCGGCTCGTTGGAGAGCGCACGCGCAATCGCGACCCGCTGCTGCTCGCCTCCCGACAACTGCGATGGGTAGTGATGGCCACGATCTTCCAGGCCGACCTCGACCAGAAGGTCGCGAGCGCGCGAGGTCGCATCCCGCCGTCCCGAGATTTCCATCGGCACGAGAATGTTCTCCAGGGCCGTCAGCGAAGGAATGAGATGAAACGACTGAAACACGAACCCGATCTTCTCACCCCGAAGCCGCGCCAGTTGATCTTCTCCGAGCAGCGTCACATCCGTTCCATCGATCAGAATCGATCCCGATGTCGGCGCATCGAGGCCTGCGATCAGGCCGAGCAGCGTGGATTTGCCGCTGCCCGACGGTCCAACGACGGCCAACCGCTGCCCCGAGGGGACCCTGAGATCCAGCGGATGAAGGATGGTGAGTTGATGGTCGCCGCTCCTGACCGTTTTGGACACCCCGCGCAGCTCGATCATCTTGCGGTTTCGATCATCTTTTCGACCGCCGGCCACAGATGATCGGCGATGCGGGCGGCGCCGGCGCGCGTCGGATGGATGCCATCTGACTGATTCAGCTCTGCGACGCCGGCGATGCCATCGAGCAGAAACGGGATGAGCCCGAGCTTGTTCTCGCGCGCCAGGTCCTGGAACACCTGACGGAACTCCGCGGTGTATTGTTCCCCGTAGTTCGGCGGCGCTTCCATGCCCACCAGCAGCACCGGGATGGCTCGCTGGCGCGCGCGATGAATGACGCCTTGAAGGTTGTCCTTCATCTGGCGCGGCGGCAGCCCGCGAAGCCCATCGTTGGCGCCCAGAGCCAGAATCAGCAGGCGGACGTCGCCTTCGAGCGCCCAGCCTGCGCGTCGCAGCCCGTCGGCCGACGTGTCTCCCGATACGCCGGCGTTGATGACCTCGATCGCGTGACCCGACTCCTTGAGCTTTCGCTGGAGCACCGCAGGGTAAGCGTCTTCGGGCGGGATCCCGAGACCTGCTGTCAGGCTGTCGCCGAGGGCGACGATCCGCGGCGTCGTGACGACGGGACCGTGGGTCGGAGGCGACGTTTCCGGCGAGACGGACGTCTCCTCAGATGGGGTTCTGCTCGAGGCAGGGCCGTCCGACGACCGCTCGACGCCGCGGCAGGAGATCGCCGCAAGCATCAGGAGGCAAAGGAGAACGCGATTCAATCATCTCTATATTACTGTCGTATACTCCCGGCCGTGGTCACCATCGCCTTTCAGCCGGCGCTGGCCCGCGCCCGTGCGGCACTCGAACGCGTCGAAGCGACGGCGTAAGATCTGTAGATCTGAGATCTACAGATCTATAGACCTATAGATCTATAGATCTATAGATCTCAGAGCGTCCCGAATAGCAGCCGCCATTTCATTCGTGCCTGCCTTCCCTCCCATATCGGGCGTCCTCGTATCTCCGCTCGACAGCACTTTCGTGATAGCGCCAACGATAATGTCGTGCGCTTTGTGTTCGCCCAGATGATCGAGCATGAGCGCACCGGCCCAGATGGCGCCGATGGGATTTGCGATGCCCTTGCCTTTGATGTCCGGCGCCGAGCCGTGAATCGGCTCGAACATCGACGGGTACTTTCGTTCCGGGTTGATATTGCCGCTCGCGGCCAGGCCCAGACTGCCTGAAATCGCGGCGCCGAGATCGGTGAGGATATCGCCAAACAGATTCGAGGCGACGATGACGTCGAGCGTCTGAGGATGGGTCACCATGCGCGCGGCGAGCGCATCGACGTGGTACTTTCGGAAGGTCACATTGGGATAGTCCTTCCGTACCTCGTCAACGACCGTGTCCCACAACACCATCGAATGCTGCAGCGCGTTCGACTTTGTCGCGCTGGCCAGCTCGCGGCGCGGCCGCTTGGCCGCGAGATCGAAGGCAAAGCGTGCGATGCGGCTGATGCCGTGGCGCGTGAAGAGACCGGCCTGCTCGACTGCTTCGTGCGGCGTCCCCGCATGCACTTTTCCACCGATTCCCGCGTATTCGCCTTCGGAATTCTCCCGCACGCAGATCATGTCGATATCGGAAGGCCCACGGTTCGCAAGCGGCGATCTAACGCCTGGGAACAGCCGCATGGGCCTGAGATTCACGTACTGGTCGAATCGCTGCCTGAGCGGCAGGATCAACTCCCACACCGCGATGTGATCGGGGACGGAGGGATCGCCAACGGCTCCGAAGAAGATTGCCGGAAACTCTGCAAGGCGATCGAAGGCGTCTGGCGCCATCATGCGCCCGTGTTTCGCGTAGTAGGCGCATCCGTACGGGAACTCGACCAGATCGAATCCGAATCCTCCGCCCGAGGCGACTGCCTCGAGGACGGTGAGCGCCGCAGGAATCACCTCCTGTCCGATTCCGTCACCTGGAATGATTGCAATTCGGTGCTTCGCACCCATGTGCCTCCGAAGAGAGTGGAAAGTTGACCGTTCTATCTGATGTCTCGCGCGGCTGGATAACCGGGGATACTCTCTGCCGCGCGGACCGCGCGGACAATCGCTTCGGCCATCACCTCGGCGCCCAGAGCCCCGACGCGCGAGACATCGCTAGTGTCGAGGCCCCCCATGGCAAGAGCGAAGATCGCGTCACCGTCGTTCATCGTGTGAGCCGGATAGATCGAGCGGGCAATCCCGTCGTGGGCCATTTGCGCGACCTTGGTGGTCTGAACCTTCGTCAATCGCGCGTTGGTGGCGACGACGCCGATGGTCGTGTTCTGTCCTCCCGCGGCAGGAAGCAAGCGCCCGGCACGAAGAAGCTTGCGCGCATCGGCGAGTCCTTTGCCATCCGACGTCCGCACGCCGGCGACGAGTGCACCGGTGGCGGGATCGATCACATCGCCGAACCCGTTCACCACCACTATCGCCGCGACGATGAGGCCATCGGTCAGCCGGACCGACGCTGTGCCGAGACCGCCTTTCATCGACGTACCGGCACCGCCCGACTTCCCGACGGTTGCGCCCGCTCCGGCGCCGACGTTGCCCTCTGCGACGGGACCATCGCTGGCGCCGGCAGCCGCCCGGTAACCGCAATCGGCCGTCGGCCAGATGTCGGGCCTTCCGCCCACGCCGAGGTCGAACACGATGGCTCCAGGCACGATCGGAACCTTTGCGACGCGCGTCTCAAAGCCTATTTTTTTCTCGTAAAGATACTTCCGGACACCGGTGGCCACGTCGAGCCCGAAGGCGCTGCCCCCCGACAGGAAGACGGCGTGTACCTGCTGCACGAGATTGACGGGATTGAGAAGGTCGGTTTCGATCGTGCCGGGCGCAGAGCCACGCACGTCGACGCCGGCGACGGCTCCACCTTCGGCGAGAATCACCGTGCATCCGGTCGGACGCTCGGGCCGCGTGAGGTGACCTACCTTGATCCCCGGAACGTCGGTGAGTCCCTTGGAAGCCATCTGCGTCTGAACCGGAGCCGCCAGACTCAACGCCATCGCCGCGGCGGCAAGCGCGCGCTGCATGGCGCAATCTTACCTTTAACCTTGAAATCGCGGCAGCGACGGTGTCAGATTCGTACCAGATGCCCGAGCAGCTCGCGCGTGAGCGAAGCACCACGCTCCTCTTTTATGGGTGCGTCATCCTCCTTGGTTATCTCCTCTATCAGCTGTTTCAGCCGTTCCTGACGCCATTGGCATGGGCGGCAATTTTTGCCGCGTTCTTCTACGGGCAGCACAAACGCCTCGAGCGCCGCTTCGGGCGGTCGACTGCCGCATCGATCAGCACGGCCGGCGTCACACTGATCATCGTCGTCCCCTGTGTGCTGCTGGCGCTTGCGTTCATCCAGGAAGCGACACAGACGTTCGGGTCCATCGACCTCGCGGCACGCGGCTCCAAGGGCATCGATCGGGCGCAACGGGCCTGGGGCTGGCTGCAGCGTCAGCGATTCGGCAGGGACATTCCCAATCTGGAAGACATCCTCAGGCAAGGCACGGCTCGCATCGCGGGACTGGTCGCCGAAAGCGCCGCCGTCCTGCTGCGGAATGTGCTCGTCGTGCTGGTGAACCTCATCATCATGCTCTTCGCCCTGTTCTTCTTCTTCCGGGACGGCGATGCCATCATGAGCCGTCTGCGGCGTATTCTTCCGTTCGACGCGTCGTTTCGCGAAGGACGCATCCGCGAGACCGCAGACCTCATCCGCGCCAGCATCAGTTCCGGGCTGGTGGTGGCGTTGGCTCAGGGAGCGATCGGCGGGATCACCTTCGCAGCTCTTGGCGTCGGGGCGCCGGTGTTCTGGGGGGTCATCATGGCGTTCTTCTCGCTGCTGCCCCTCGGCGCCTGGATTGTCTGGACCCCGGTCGCGATTTGGCTGCTGATCACGGGTGAGATCGGCCGGGGAATCGCGTTGATCGTGATCGGCGCCGGGGGAATCAGCCTCATCGACAACTTCCTCCGTCCGATCCTTCTCAGCGGTCGCACGCGGATGAACGGCCTGCTCGTGTTCATCAGCCTGCTGGGAGGCATTGGTGCCTTCGGCCTGATTGGGCTGGTCCTCGGCCCCGTCATCATGGCGGCGGCAATCAGCTTTGTCGATGCGTATGCGACTGAACGAAGAGAGGTGATGGTCGCCGATGACGTTTCCTCAGCGGGCGATCGGCGCAGCGAGGCTTGATCTCGCCGTCTTCGAGGAAATCGAAGCCAATCGCCAGGCGACCGGCCAGGCGCTCGTTGTGGTGATGCTCTCGAGCGCAGCAGCCGGCGTTGGTCTGAGCTCCAACGTGTACGACGCGCCTGTGGTGACGCGCGTGTTTCTCGCCCTTCTTCTCTGGGTGTTCTGGGCCGCGCTGACCTACGCGATCGGGCTCTATCTGCTGCCAGAACCTCAGACCGAGACCGACGTCGGCGAACTGCTGAGGACAATCGGCTTCGCAGCATCCCCGGGGATGCTGCGTGTCTTCGGATCGGTCCCCGCCGTTGGACCGCTCGTGTACGGCGTCGCCACGGTATGGATGCTGGTGGCCATGATCATCGCCATCCGCCAGGCGCTCGACTACAAATCCACGGCTCGTGCGGTCGTCGTGTGCCTCATCGCGTGGCTCGTCGCGGTCGTTATGGCGGCCCTCATCGGCGGATTACTATTCGTTCTGGCTGAGGAATTTTTCTCCTGAGGTGCGAAGTCTCTGAATGGTCGAATCCGCTGCTCCTCCACAGACCCTTAACCCCGTCAAAACATCACCGCAACCCGAAGATCGGGTGCTTCTCGAAGGCCCGCACTCCCGCCTTCGCGAATTGCGGCTGCTGCTGAAAGTCGTCGTCGATTTCATCAAGGGTTTTCGGACATTTCATTTCTGCGGCCCGTGCGTGACCGTCTTCGGCTCGGCGCGCGTTGCCGAAGGGCATCCGTACTACAAGCTCGGCATCGAGATGGGGCGGGGGCTTGCCCGCCTCGGATTCACGGTCATGACGGGAGGCGGCCCCGGGTTGATGGAGGCGGCCAATCGTGGCGCCCGCGAGGCGGGAGGGCGCTCTGTCGGCGTCAATATCGTGCTGCCGTTCGAACAGGCGCCCAACCGCTACTGCGATCGCATCGTGACCTGCCGCTACTTCTTCGTGCGAAAAGTGCTGTTGTTCAAGTATTCCTACGCGTTCGTGGCGCTGCCAGGCGGGATGGGCACGCTGGACGAATTGAACGAGGCGCTGACCTTGATTCAGACAAAAAAGATTTTGCACTACCCTGTCGTGTTGATGGGGGCGACCTACTGGCGCGGGTACCTCGCGCTGCTCGAGGACATGGTCAAGGCAGGAACGGTGAACGCCAGCGATTTAAAGCTGTTTCTCGTGACCGACGACCTCAACGAGGCTCTCGAGCACATCCGCAAGCACGCGATCGAGGAGTTCAAGCTGCTGCGCAAACCCCCGCGTCCCTCCCGCCTGCTCCGCGAGGACGCCTATCCTGTGATGATGGAGTGACGTTCCTGCTCGCTTTTCATCACAGAGGCGCAGAAACGCGGAGTCACGTAAGGAGAAAACACGAAGATCCACGAAGATCCACGAAGGCCCACGAAGGTCCCGCGAAGCAGCACGACGTTTCTCTGTGGGCGCCGTCAGAGGGCGCTAGAACGGCGCATCGACTTCGCGCCGTCGGCGCTCAAACAGAAGAAGAGACACGAATCCAAGAAAATCACAGCACACACTTTCTTGGATTCGTGTTCTCTTCTTCTGTTTGTATGGGCCGCGTCGCGGCCCACGAAGTCGATGCCTCGCCCACGGAGGACTCTGACGCAGCCCACAGAGCGGTCACGCTGCCTTCGAGTCCTTCGTGGATCGTGGCTCTTCGTGATCTTCGTGGATCGTGGATCTTCGTGACCTTCGTGGATCTTCGTGTTTCAGCGATTTTCTCTGCGGTCCTGTGGACCCTGTGTTGAGATCAGCAGCAGTGGGGATGTCAGTCTTTGTTTTCCTCTTCTTCGAATGGCTGCACGGCAGAGTTGAGCGCCGATAGCGACACGCTGCGTTGGAATGCGGCCCAGACAGCCTTCGACAACAACGTACGGAACCCGCCCTTCTCGAGCTGGTACAACGCGTGGGCGCTGGTACCGCCTGGCGACGTCACCAGATTCCGCATTTCCGCTGGATGCGACGGAGAATGCTCGGCGTAAATTGCCGAGCCGCGAACCGTCTGGGTCACCAGAGTGCGCGCATCCTCCCGGGAGAATCCCAGATGCACGGCCGCGTCGATCAAGGCCTCCATGAACAGGAACACATAGCTCGGTCCCGAGCCGCTGATGGCAGTGGCCATGTCGAGAAATGCCTCGTCGGCAACGTAAAGCTCCTTGCCGAACGCACGCAGGATCGACTGCGTTTGGGCGCGCTGAGCCGATGTGACGGCGGGGCTCGAGGTCCATACGGTCATGCCCTCAGCGACCTGAGCGGGCGTATTGGGCATCGACCGGACGACCGACAAGTGCTTGAGACCCTGCGTGATGGAATCGATCCGGGCGCCGGCCACAATCGACAGCACGAGCGCGTCCTTGCGGAGTTTTCCGCAAAGATCGCGAAACACATACCGGAGCATCTGCGGCTTGACGGAAAGGATCACGATATCGGCCTGGCGCGCCGCGGCCACGTTCTCCGTCGTCGTCGTAATGCCGAAGCGCGCTTCCAGATCCTTGATCCGGTCTTTGTGCGGATCGCTGGCCGTCACCCATTTCGCGTCGACGACATGAGAGTTCAGCAACCCTCCGATCATCGCGCCAGCCATCGCTCCGCTGCCGATGAACGCGAGCGACCTGCCGCTCAACACGTTCGTTCGCTTAGCTGCCACACTCATCGTCACTTTTTACTTTCTACTTTTTACTTTCTACTTTTTACTCTTCTCTTGTGGCTCGGCCAAAGCCGGGCACTACCTACTAAAGCTCTATTCCTTTTTCCTTCTTCCTTTTTCCTTACTTAAGGTCGTACTTGGCCACTCCCCTCAATCACCCACTTGTAGGTCGTCAGCTCGCGTAATCCCATTGGCCCGCGAGCGTGCAGTTTCTGCGTCGAGATGCCGACCTCGGTGCCGAGCCCGAACTCCCCACCGTCGGTGAACTGCGTGCTGGCATTCACGAACACGGCAGCGGCATCCACTTCCTTCAGGAATCGTGACGCCGCCTCTTCATCGGAAGTCACGATAGCCTCGGAGTGTCCCGACCCGTGCTCCCGAATGTGATCGAGGGCCTCGTCGAGGCTGCCGACGACCTTGACCGCAGCGACCAGCGAGAGAAATTCCTTTCCCCAGTCTTCCGGCGACGCAGGAACCACACCAGCCCCATCTCCAGCCTCATCTCCAGCGACGATACGCCCGGCCGTGGCATCTGCACGGATCTCCACTTGCGCCTGCCTCCATTTCGCCGCCATCCTGGGAAGCCATGACCCTGCGATGTCGCGATGCACGAGCAGCGTGTCGAGCGCGTTGCAGATCGTCGGCCGTCTCACCTTCGCGTTGTAGACAATCTGCAGCGCCATATCCGGATCGGCTGAGCGATCGACGTACGTGTGGCAGACGCCTGCGCCTGTCTCGATCACCGGCACGGTCGCGTTCTCTACCGTCGCCTTGATCAAACCTTCGCCGCCTCGCGGAATGATGACGTCGAGGTACTCGCGAAGCTTGAGCATGCGCTGCACGAGAAGTCGATCGGTCGACGTGATCAGCTGAACGGCTGTTTCGGGCAGACCCGCGTCACGGAGACCCTGTCCAATCGCCGCCGCGATCGCGCGGTTGCTCATCAGCGCCTCGCTGCCGCCCCGCAGGACCACTGCATTGCCGGTTTTGAGGCAGATGGCGGCGACGTCGCTGGTGACGTTCGGGCGTGATTCGTACACCACACCGACAACCCCGAGCGGCACGCGGCGCTTCGAAATACGAAGTCCGTTCGGCCTCGTGACCGCATCGAACGACTCGCCAATGGGATCTGCAAGAGTCGCAACCGCCTCGACGTCACGCGCCATCGAAGCGATTCGCTCCGGGGTCAGGCGGAGACGATCGATTTCGATGCGCGGGGAGGCGCCGGAACAGTCCTTTCCGTTCGCCGCAAGGATCGCCTGCTCGCTGGCGCGGATCGCACCGGCAATCTTCCTGAGCGCGTGGTTCTTCGAATCCGTCGGCGCCTGCGCGAGCAGAAGCGAAGCGGCTTTGGCAGCGCTGGCCTTATCGATCAGCTCGTCGGTAGTGACCGGCATTAGAGCATCACCACATTGTTCCGATGAATCACTTCGTCCCCAAGGTGAAACCCGAGAATCTGCGTAATCGCCGCCGACCGGCATCCTTTGATCCGATCGAGATCCGCAGCGTTGTAGTTCGCCACCCCGCAGGCAACCGGCCGGCCTTCCGGACCGACGATGTTGATGCTGTCTCCTCGGTCGAATGGGCCCTTCACGCGCACGACCCCGGCGGGCAGCAACGATCGGCCCCGTCCCAGTGCCGACACCGCTCCTGCGTCGATATGCGCCGCGGCCTTGCCGGTAAGGCCCGCCAGAATCCAGCGCTTACGGCTTTCCATACGAGTGCGATTTGAACGGAATCGCGTCCCGACGGCCTCGCCGTTGACCGCCCGTATAAGGACATTCTCGGTCGTTCCGCCGGCCACCAGTACCTGTAATGCCGGATTCGGTCGCAAGGCGAGCGGCCTGCACCTTGGTGACCATGCCGCCGGTACCCCTCACACTGCCGGCTCCCGCGGCCAGGGCGAGGATGTCATCGGTAATGGCCGGCACTTCTTCGATGAGCGTCGCCTCGGAATGGCGCCGCGGATCGGCCGTATAGAGGCCGGGCTGATCGGTCAAAAGGATGAGCAGGTCGGCATCGACAAGATTTGCGACCAGCGCCGACAGGTTGTCGTTATCGCCGATCCTTATTTCCTCGGTCGCCACTACGTCGTTTTCGTTGATGATCGGAACGACCTGCCGCTCGAGCAGCGCCATCAGCGTGTTCCGCGCGTTGAGGTACCCCTGACGGTCCGCGAGATCTCCGCGGGTCAGCAGCGTTTGTGCGACCACCAGATCCTCTTTGGAGAAGAGATCGTCCCAGACTTGCATCAACCTGGTCTGGCCGATCGCGGCAAGCACCTGCTTGAACGGTATATCCCGCCTTCGCGCGGCCGGCGCCGCGCTCCGGCGAGGCTCGCCGTAGCTCGCATCCTCCTCGTCGCGAGCGGAGGCGGCCCTTCCGTTTTTTGCGACCTCGAGCGCCTGGCGCCCCGCAACGATGGCGCCGGAGGAGACAAGGGCGACTTGATGACCATCTCGTACCAAGCGCGCAATCTGGCGGGCGATGGAGGCCATTTGCGGGCGCGAGAGGCGATCTTCCCCGCCGGTCAGCGTGTTGGTGCCGACCTTGACGATCAACCGCCTGACAGTCCGGCTGCTCATGATGGCGCCGCTCATTTTATATCGGGCTATAATCAGCCCTCATTTCACACAACGGTTGCTGGTTCTAGGTGCTGGGTGCTGGGTTCTCGTTCTTGGTTCTAGGGTTCTGGGTTCCGCTCTAAGGAGATCGCATGTTGCGACGGGTTTGGATCGTCAGCGTCCTTCTGTGTGCGAGTTTGCCTCTTGCCGCTCAGAACGGCTCGAGGAACGGAGAGTGGCGCGCTTACGCCGCCGATCCTGGCAGCACGAAATATTCGCCGCTCGATCAGATCAACAGAGACAACGCGAAGAACCTGCGGATCGCGTGGCGGTTCCGGACAGACAACCTCGGCCCGCGTCCCGACTACAACATGCAGTCGGTGCCGCTCGTCGTGAACGACACGATGTATGTCCAGGCGGGAACCCGCCGCACAGTCGTCGCGCTGAATCCCACCAACGGCGAGATGCTGTGGATGTGGCGAATGGACGAGGGCAAACGCGGCGCGGCCGCGCCGCGCCAGGGGTCGGGCCGCGGCCTCGCGTACTGGACTGATGGCAAGGGCGACGAGCGCATCGTGACCGTGACGCCCGGCTACCAGCTGGTCACGCTGAATGCGAAGACCGGCATCCCCGTCTCATCGTTCGGCAAGAATGGGGTCGTCGACCTGAAGACGGAAATCGATCAGCCGGGGATCGATCTCGAAACGGCCGACATCGGCCTCAACTCGCCCCCGGCGCTCGGCAACAACGTGATCGTCGTCGGAGCCGCTCACTTGCCGGGGGGCGCTCCACGCGCCAAAGAAAACGTCAAAGGCTACATCCGCGCGTACGACGTTCGGACGGGCAAGCGTTTATGGATCTTCCATACCATTCCGCAGCCTGGCGAGTTCGGCAACGACACGTGGGAAAACGACTCCTGGTCGTACACGGGAAATGCCGGGAACTGGGCGCCGATCACGATCGACGAAGAACTGAATCGCGTCTATCTCGCGACAGAAGACGCCACAGGGGACTACTTCGGAGGCCATCGCCCCGGGAACAACCTGTTTACGAGCAGCATCGTTTGTCTCGATCTCAACACCGGCAAGCGCTACTGGTACTTCCAGGCCATCCACCACGACATCTGGGACTGGGATTTTCCGGCGCCGCCGATCCTGATGGACATCACGGTGAACGGCAAGCCGATCAAAGCAGTTGCGGCCCCCTCGAAGCAGGCATTCCTCTACGTGTTCGATCGTGTCTCGGGCGCGCCGGTGTGGCCCATTGTCGAGCGGCCGGTGCCGCGGGGCAACGTGCCGACCGAGTGGTATTCGCCGACGCAGCCCTACCCCACCAGGCCTGCCGCCTACGACATGCAGGGCATACGCGAAAGCGACGTCAACGACTGGACGCCGGAGGTCAGGGCCGAGGCGTTGCGGGTGCTGAACCTTCATAAGTACAGCGACAATCTATTCGAGCCGCCGATCGATCGCGGCCAGGACGGCAAGTTCGGCATGCTGATGATGCCCGGCAACAACGGGGGCACCAACTGGGAAGGCGGAGCCTTCGATCCCGAAACGAAGATCGCCTACATCTTCTCCTCGACCGAGTTCAACCGGCGATCGCTCATCAACGATCCCCAACGATCGAATATGAACTACATCGATGGCGGCGGGGGCGGCGGTCGCGGAGGTGGCGGACGAGGTGGCGGCGGAGGAGGTGCACGCGGGGGGGGCGGAGCAGCCGCACCAGCGGAGTCAACCAGCGCTGCTCCCTCTGGCCCGGGGGAAGCGCCAGCGCTGACGGCGTTCGGGCTGCCGCTGATCAAGCCGCCCTACGGCCGTGTGACCGCGATCAACATGAACACCGGCGATCACGTGTGGATGCAGGCGATCGGCGGAACGCCCGAGAACATCAAGAATCACCCGATGCTGAAGGGCGTGACGATTCCGAGAACCGGACGGCCAGGCCGGACGGGTATCATGCTTACCAAGACGCTGCTCTGGGCCGGCGAGCGCGGACCGCTCGACACGCTCAATGGCGAGCAGGTTTCGTGGTTCCGCTCCTACGACAAAACCACCGGAGGCATCGTGTCGGAAATGACAATTCCGGCAAACGTCACGAACGTTCCGATGACCTACATGTCGGGTGGCAAGCAATACATCGTCGTTGCGGTGGCGGCGGTCGGCAAACCGGCAGAATTGGTGGCGCTGGCTCTTCCGTAACGACTGGAGGATTCATGTCGCGAAAAATCGCGCTCGCATGTTTGTTGCTGCATCGCGGCGACGCCGCTGTCCGGCCAGTACGGCACGAGGAACGGCGAATGGCGGTCGTATGCGGGCGAGCCGGGAAGCACCAAGTACTCGCCGCTCGACCAGATCAACAAGGACAACGCGAAGAACCTGCGGATCGCATGGCGATTCAAACCCGACAATTTCGGCAACCGTCCCGATTACAACATGCAGGTGACGCCCCTGATGGTCAACGGTGTCATGTACGCGCAAGCAGGCATGCGGCGCGCGGTCGTGGCCATCGAACCCACCACGGGCGAGCTGCTCTGGATGTGGCGAATGGACGAGGGGAAACGCGGCGAAGTGGCCCCCCGTCAGGGGTCGGGCCGAGGTGTCGCGTACTGGACCGACGGCAAAGGCGACGAGCGGATCCTGACGGTGACTCCGGGCTACAACCTGGTGGCGCTGAATGCCAGGACCGGAATTCCCGTCCAGTCATTCGGACGAAACGGGATCGTCGACCTCAAGACCGAGCTCGACCAGCCCGGTCTGGATCTGATTACCGCAGACATCGGGCTCAACGCACCGCCCGCCGTTGGCAACAACGTCGTCGTCGTCGGCGCCGCGCATACGCCTGGCGGAGCGCCGCGCACAAAGGAAAACGTCAAGGGGTACGTCCGCGGCTACGATGTGCGCACGGGCAAGCGGCTCTGGATCTTCCACACGATTCCACAGCCCGGCGAAGCGGGACACGAGACGTGGGAGAACGATTCCTGGGCCTACACGGGCAATGCAGGCCAGTGGGGCGCCATTACGATCGACGAAGCCGCCAATCGGGTCTATCTCGCGACCGAGATGGCGACAGGCGACTATTACGGTGGACATCGCCCCGGTGCGAACCTGTTTACCGACAGTGTGGTGTGCCTCGACCTCAACACCGGCAAGCGCTATTGGTATTTCCAGTCAATTCATCACGATATCTGGGACTGGGACTTTCCATCGCCGGGGATTCTGATGGACATCAACGTCGACGGAAAACCGATCAAGGCGATAGGTGTGCCGTCGAAACAGGGCTGGCTGTACACCTTCGATCGCATGACCGGGCAGCCTGTCTGGCCCATCGTCGAGCGGCCGGTCGAGAAAGGCAACGTGCCCGGCGAGTGGTATTCGCCCACGCAGCCCTTTCCGACCAAGCCGGCGCCTTTCGAAAGACAAGGCGTTTCGGAAGCGGACCTCAACGATTGGACACCCGAGATCAACGCGGAGGCCCGCCGCATCGCGGGTCTCCACAAGATCGGTCCGATCTTTACTCCACCGATTACGGCCGGCGACGGCGGCAAGGCGGGCCTGCTCATGCTGCCTGCGGCGACGGGCGGCGCGAACTGGGAGGGCGGCGCGTTCGATCCTGAAACAGGAATCGTCTACATCTTCTCGACCACCAACCCCACACGACTCAGCCTGATAAACGATCCATCGCGCTCGAACATGAACTTCATCCAGGGGGGCGGAGGTGGCGGCGAAGGACGCGGCGGTGGGGGCGGCGACGATGCCGCGCGCGGCGGCGGGGCCGGACGCGGTGCAGCGGGTGCGGAAGCCGCGGACGCTGCGGCACCGGCGAGGGGGCGCCTTAACCTTCCACCAACAACCGTCTTCGGATTGCCCCTGGTAAAACCGCCTTACGGACGCGTCACAGCTATCAACATGAACACGCGGCGAGCACGTCTGGATGCAGCCCATCGGCGACACACCGGACGCGATCAAGAATCACGAGCGGCTCAAGGGCGTGACGATTCCGAGGACGGGGCGCGGAGGCCGCCTGGGAATCATGCTGACAAAAACGCTTCTGTGGGCTGGAGAACGCGGGCCTCTCGTGACCGTGAACGGCCAGCAGGGCTCATGGTTCCGCTCCTACGACAAAGCGACCGGGGAAATCGTGTCGGAAACGCTGCTGCCGGCCAACACCACCGGCGTGCCGATGACCTACAGCGTCAACAATAAACAATACATCGTCGTCGCCGTCGCAGCGGCGGGCCGACCGGCGGAACTGATCGCGCTGACGCTGCCCTAGATCGTTACCGGTTTCCGTAATCTCTGAGGTCGTCCTGGTTGAGCCGGAACTCGACGGATTCGCCGCTGATAGTGAATTTGAAAGGCTCGTAGAGATCCAGTTTCTTCGGCAGTTCGACCAACCCCTGAACCACTTCGCCCTTGGCGACCTTGCCGCCGGTGAAGTTCTTCATGTTGGTCGCCTTGCCCGGCAGCGTCTCACCCTTCTGTACCACGGAGACTTCGGGTTTGAACTCAAAATCCTTCGTCGTCGTCCCCTGAACGAAGAAGACACTCGTCATTCGCGCCTTCGTTCTGAACGCGGCTTTCGCAGGCGACGCACCAAACAGCACCTCGACCGTGCGATCGTTCAGGACGATGACCTGAAGATTCCCGCCGTCGGTCCGAACCGACTGCGAAAACATCTGAATCAATCTCCCCGGTTCGATCTGCTGTGCGCGGACGAGCAGCGGCATCGCGCATGCCAACCCGACGAGGAGAACGAGCATCTTCTTGGTCACGTGCAGTGCCCCCTTCAAAAAAGTGAACCCGGCTGGATGGGACAGCATATCACGCCTACGCGGCGATGCGACGGCGTTGCCGGCGCCGCTGGGCGCGCAACTGACTCGAGTAGCAATCGAGCGCGCGACTGAAGATTTCGAGCCGCGACAGTCCGGTCGATTGACTGAGCGCAGCGAGCTGCAACTGGACTTTGGGAGGTACGCGAATGCTCACCTGGGGATAGTCGCGCACGCGTTGTCCTCCAATCCCTCCCGGCGGGCGACCGGCTTTTCTCGCGCCTTGCTTTCTCATACAGTCCTCTCCACGTGCGAGCCACATTTGTGCTCTCACAAATCAATCTCTTCTCCATCTCGCGCCTGCAGGATCGCTGTAGCAAGGAGTCTGCCACGTCGTAAAAGCAGCCTGTCTCGACCGGAACAACGTCGATTGACGTCAAGCGGCCGTTACGAAACGCGGACTGTATTTAGGGCTAGCACCAAATGAGCAATCACGGGGTGACGGCAGTTCTGGAGACACTCCCGTGACTTCTTTACGGACAATAGCGCGGGCTGATCACGGAACGAGCGCAGGCAACGGGTTGCCAACCGTCTGGGGATGGTTCGCCACTTCAGCTGGAAGTACGTGATCGAACAGTTCCCTCACGCTTCTGTAACACGAGCACGAACGAGATTCGAGCGCGTCCCGGGAAAGCACCCGAAGGGCGCCGCGGCTCGTCGAGATGATCCCCAGCTGGCCGAGCGTCGTCATCACCAGCGTGACGGTCGGCCGCCGCACCCCGAGCATCGTGGAAAGGAGCTCGTGCGTGAGCGGAAACTCTCCGCCGCCAAGACGATCGTGCGCATGAAGCAGCCACCGGCAACATCGCGCCTCGACCGAATGGAGCCCGTTGCACGCAACGGACTGCGCGAGAAATCCAACAAAGACCTGAGCGTACTTCCTGGCGAGATCGTAGAGCGGCCCTTGTCGCTCCAGCTCGGCACGGAACACGTCGACATTCATCCGGTGTGCAACCCCATCGCCGGCCACCTGTACCGCAGCATCGTACATGGCCTCGCGCCGGCCGAGAACAGCCTCGATGCCGATAAGCCCCTCCGCTCCGACAACCGCGATCTCGGCGCTTTCGCCGCTCGCGGTCATCAGCACCAGCGAGCAGAGACTTCGGCTCGGGAAGTAGATGTCATCGAGCGGGGCGTCACGCGTCTGCAGGACCTGACGCGCCTTCAGCGGCCCGAACGCGAGATGCGTCGAGATTCGACTGTAGTCTTCTGGAGGAAGCGCTGCCAGCAACCGGTTTAGCGTGTACCGTTGCGGGTTGGCCATAAATCCGTCTCTGACGGCCAGGTTCGCGCTCTGGTGGAGCTGGCGCCGCCAGCTCGCTCAATGAAACGGCGCAGGCTTAGGGAAGCAGACGACCAGCGTATCACCAGTCCCACGCACGAGTGCACGGTTTCCGGAGGATTCGATCCGGTTGCCCTGGACGTCGGCGCACCGGGATAGCAAGACCGCCCTACATCATGCTGATGACGATAGCTGAGCCGTTCGTCGTATATTCGGCGTCATCATTTATCCTCATCTGTGGTGCTTGGCGATTGGGAGGTGGCGAGCGATGGAGGTAGCCAGGGAGAAATGGTTTAAGGTGTAGCGGGGCCTACCCATAACCTCATACGCCGGGGTGGCGGAACTGGCAGACGCACAGGACTTAAAATCCTGTGGCCCGAAAGGGTCGTGCGGGTTCGATCCCCGCCCCCGGCACTTTAGAATCAGCCAGTTACGGGAATGTTCGGAGGGCGTGTCCGGAAGGCCTCCAAACGATTATGCGTCGTTTATGCGTCATGGAGCACGGTCTCACTCGTCGCCATTCCTGGCGTCAATGGTCTCTTCTGGCGCGACGATCTGGTACGGGTAGGGGCTGAGGTAGCGGCTCGACGAGATAGGCGTTTCTGGAAGCAGTCGGTGGGGGTAGACGCGGCTTGGACGAACTCAGGTGCGGCGGCGGCTGAATCGGTCGTGTTGACCGCGAAGGCCGCGAAGTTCGTGGAGGACGAGACGAAGTGACGAGCGATTTGGCGCGAGGGCTGAAGTATTTCTCTGACGTCGAGAACGGGAGGCGATTCGAGATCCTGTTTCGCGAGGCGTGGCTGATGCTCCCAGTGGCAGTCCGTCGGCACATCGTGCGTCATTGGCGCGGGCGCGCGGCGCCAGCGCGACTTGAATTGACGAAGTGGTGGTCGGGTTGGGGATCGGTTGCGCTGGCAACACGAATTTGCTCGGTAGTCAGGTCCGATTCTGTGCGCCATACATTGATTGCATGAGCGATGACGATGTCCGATTTGTCATCGCGCATGAACTGGCGCACGTCGTGCATTTTGCGAGAAACGACCGTCGCGGCAAATCGGAACTCGAACGTGATGCTGACGCACACGCACTGAAGTGGCTCGGGCTGTCGCGTCGTCCGCGCCGAACTGCGAAGCTGCGAGAGCTAATGAAAGCTGAGTTGCTCGCGGAAATGCGTCGAGACGTGGGAATGGTGTAACGGCGTCTGCTCAGTGGTGTTGTGTAGGAAAGACGGCGGTTCACCGTCCACCGGCGTCCTACGTTTGGACCTGTGTCCAGCGGTTAGTGTGTCAGTCGGTGTGTCAGCGATCCAGTCGGCGTGGCGCTGCAACTCCTGTTGACGACCGTCGCGATCGAGACACTGGGCCGGATGAGCAACGTCAGCGTGTCATATCGGCCCACGACGAGCCCTGCAGGCCGTAATCGTCGCTGACGGCGGTGCCGCGCCCCGCGGGTCGTTGAGAAGGTGAAGCACGGGTTCGATTCCCCAACGGGTAACGTAGAAACGTATTGGGAGCTTCCGGTGGTCGGCGATACCGGGCGTGCAGCTTGAGCCGCGAAATGTAGGATCGGACGCTATCCGAAATCTTACGCTCGAACCTTCCCACGTACACTTCCCACGTCGACAGTTGACCCCTGCAGCCCGTCGCCTGATAATCGCCCTGCCCGCGGCCGATTCCCCTTCGATCCCTTGTCTGGGAGGAGATCTGATGAAGTTCTTGTGGCTGCCCGGAATCTCCGCGCTGCTGGTGGTCTCTCTCGCTGCCCAAACCACCGGCCCCTCATCCTTTCCTGCGGTCAAAGGCGAACCCACCGTGCCAGTCCTGATGCTGGCTGTTCAGTCGGGCGGCGCGGCGGCCGTGGACCAGTTGTTGAAACGTGGCGCCGATCCGAACCAGACGAATGCCGGCGGTGCGACAGCGTTGATGTGGGCGATCCCCATATCGAAAGGTCCGGCGGCTCGTCGCCGCCGGTGCGAAGGTCAATGCGCGGTCCACCGACATAGGCCGTACGCCATTGCTGATCGCCGCGAATTATCCCGGCACGGTCGAGTTGTTGAAGCTGCTCCTGGCGCAGGGCGCCGACCTGCGCGCGAAAGACGCCGCGGGATTCACGGCGCTCGGCCTGGCCATGCTGAACGCGGATGTCGAGGTCATCCGCTTTCTCGTGGAGAAGGGCTCGACCCGAACGACGCGGGCCCGGTCGTGGCGCAGCGCTCGGCCTACGGGCGGCAGCGTCCGGCAGTCGTCGAGTACCCGATGTCGCGTGGTCTGAAAGTTTCCGCGGACGCGCTCACCGTCAACTGGCAGCGGCCCGATCTGATCGCGCGCTGGATTGAGATGGGGGCCGACGTCAACGCCAAGGGTGGCGCCTACGGCGGCACGCCGTTGATGCGATCGGTGTCTTCCGAGCTCGCCACCACGGACACGGTGCGGCTTCTGCTGGAACGCGGCGCCAATGCGAACGCGGAGAGCACCGAGGGCGAGAGGCCGCTCGACTGGGCGATCTATCGCGGCGATCGCGCCAAGATTGCCGTCCTCGAGACATACGGCGCGACGCGCGGCCGGGGACCGCGGCAGGAGCCGGCGGTCGCATCCGCCGCGGGCAGCCGCGACAGCGATCCGCGTGCATCGGTGGCTCAAGCGTCTCGCTGCTCCTCAAGACCGCGCCGTCGATGTACGAGCGGCGCCAGTGTTATACCTGTCATCACAACACGGTGCCCGCCGAAGCGGCGGCGCTCGCGCGGAGCAAGGGGATACCCGTTCCCGAAGATCTTGTGCGAAAGAATCTCGACGATATTCTCGCCGTGCTGCGGACGACGGCCGGGCCGGCGATGCAGGGACGTCAACTGGTACCCGGCGGTGTTGCGCTCACCGTCGGTTACGGACTGATGGCGCTTGCAGCGGAGCGCTATCCGCTGGATCCAATGATTGCGTCGCACATCCACTGGACGCTGGCGTCGCAGATGCCCGATGGAAGCTGGCTGGGGAACGGCGTCAATCGTCCGCCTGTTGAATCCAGCACGGTGAGCCACACGGTGATTGCCGCCCGCGCGTTGACGCTCTATCCGATACCGGCGCGCAAGCCCGAGTTCGACCGTGCCCTGCGGAGAGCAGGCGAGTGGCTGGTGCAGGCAGAAGCGCCAACCGCGGAAGATCGCGCGATGAGGCTGATGGGTCTCGTGTGGACGAAGGCGCCTCAGACTGCGGTCGAGGCGGCCATCCAGGCCATCGTTCGGCAGCAGGCCACCCGCGGAGGATGGTCGCAGCTGCCCGAACTCGAGCCGGACGCGTACGCAACAGGGCTGACCTGGTCGCGCTGCACGAAGCGGGGATGCGCGTGAACGACGACGTGTATCGCAGGGGCATCGAGTTTCTTTTGGCCACGCAGCACGCCGATGGATCGTGGCTCGTCCGTACGCGCGCGTTTCCGGTGCAGCCCTACTTTGAAAGCGGGTTTCCATTCGATCGGCATCAGTGGATTTCCGCGGCGGGACGGGGTGGGCGGCGAAGGCGATTGCGTTGACGCTGCCGGGCCCTCCTCAATAGAAGCGCACACGAGCCTCACGCCGGGGTTACTGGAGGGGGCTATCGGTGAACGTACATCTTTGGCGTCTCCAAGGCCATTGAACACCTTGCGTAGGCCGCTGTTCCGAGTGTTTCTCGACTTCAGCGGCGGCATCAAGTTGGCGGCGTGAAGTTCATTGGACCGACGCCGCCACAGTCGGGCGGTTGCAGACAGACGCAACTCAATAGCCGGATCGCAGTTGGGAAACCGGCCGCCGCATGGGGCAGCGGCCGGTCGTTTGCTCCTACGGCACATGCGAATTGCCACCGGCAGCAACGTTGTTAGCTCCGCCGCTGACCGTCGACGCAAATCCGCTGGCAATATTGCTGTGCCACCGCTGACCGAGGCACTGCCTTCGCTTGCGGTGTTGCTGATACCGCCGCTGACCGAGGCAGCGACGCCGCTTGCGATGTTTTGTCTGCCGCCGCTGACCGAGGCAGAGGCGCCGCTTGCGCTGTTGAAGGCGCCGCCGCTAACCGAGGCCTCTTGGCCGCTTGCTCCGTTGAGGAAGCCGCCGCTGACCGAGGCAGACGGGCCGCTTGCACTGTTGCCTCTGCCACCGCTGACCGAGGCGAAAGGACCACTGATGATGTTGCCGGATCCCGCCACTAGGCCGCCGTACGACGAATAGGTGTGGTCAATGCCCACAACGACATTGTGTGAGCCATCCCTGAGTCTTATAAAAAGGGGGTGTTCATTGTAGCCGACGATGAAATTGCCCAGACCATTCTTGGATATCCGTGGTCCCGATTCCGTTTTGAATATGGACGTTCGCCCCAGCGAAGATGACGTGCGGGCCGACGAGGTCGTTGATCGTGTTCAGATCGACTGAGACGTAGCTCGCCAAATCCAGCAGGTTCTGGGGCACCGTGGGGATGTTTGTCGATCTGCGTTTGGAGCATGGTATCTGCTGCCTCTCGCGCAGCAGCTTCCGCGGTGATGTTGGCTTGAAGTGTGGCATCGGCCGCCTGCCGGGCAGCGGCTTCGGTGGCTATCCCGCCGATCTGTCCTTGGAGCGTGGCCACCAACTTTTCCAGCGCGACGATGCGAGCTCTGGAGCTGACCCAACGTGACTTGTGCTGCGGCGGGCGCAGGCCGGAGAGTCGCGAGTGCGAGCACGAGACCTACGACGGCGACGGTGGTGCGTGTGACGATCATAGGGGCTCTCCTGTGAGAAAAAGGGACAGTTGCCGTGCAATCGACACGGATTGCCAGCCGCCATCCACACGTTGCGCGCTAATAGTCAGGAGTAATTACGGCGAGAGTCGGCGAGAGTCGCTGGCGGCTTACGAGCAGACCAGCGCGACGGACTCTAGCACAAACGGGGGAGTGGAAGGCTGTTGCGATTCGGCACGCTTGACCGTCGAAACGGGCCACGGCGAAACGAATTGGGAACTAGCGGTGGTCGGCGACACGCGACGACATGCGGCGTGACGACTGCGCCGTGACGTCGCCGTGACCTAATCCGCTAAAGCCACTCGACACCTTGCGTAGGCCGTTCTTCCGCGTGGTGCTCGACTTCAGCGGCGGGATCAAAGTTGGCGGCGTGAGGCTGTTAACACGAACCGCTGCCGTTCGTCTCCCTATTCGACAGGACCATTTCGAGCGTGTTCCCGGCGGATTACTAAACACTGCGCGACCAGTCGGGAGTATTAGCTCAGCGACGCGGGCAATGGAACGGTGACCCGCGGCTCGCTTTGGCGTTTGTCAGAGTGGTTCATCGTGGATTGCCGAGGCGAGCAGCATCAGGGACTGACCTTCGGTCACCGGAGCGACCGAGAAACCACCGCGCGGGCGCTGGGCTACCGAGACGGTTCCCGGTGTTCGATGTGGCGCTGCGAGCATCCGGCAGCAACATGACACTTCCGACCGCGCCACTTGTGACGAATCGTTGCGGGTGCCAGCCTTCGAGTGGGCCCCAACGACAGGGTAATCCGCATGAGTGCTGAGGGTCTCAGCTGATCCGGACGTTCGGCTGGTCTTCGCTGCCTTGCAGGTGCGCCTCGCCCACGCGCCGGCACCGCAGCAGGCCAGTGAACCGCCGGGTTGCGAGCGGCGTCTTGTCTTGGTGACAGCGAGATGGATGAACACTCTCCGCGCCTCGCCGTGGCCCTGACGATTGACGAAGCCCTGAAGGAGGAGTTTGAGGCGGATCCCGCAGATTCCTCAGGTCTGGTCTTCCGGGTCGCCTACAGCGTGCTGCGGCATCGAGAAGATGCTGAGGACGTGGCGCAGGAGGTATTCGCCAAGGCTTATCGTGCCTTTCGTGAGCTCAGGGACCGTGAGTGCTTTCGCGCATGGGTCGTGCGCATGACATTTCGGATGGCCCTAGACCGTCAGCGGGCCAACCGGCGGCGCCGCCGCGCGGGAACAAGGCTCGGATGGTTTGGTGGGTATGCCTGCTGCCGAGTCCACCCACAATGGCTGCGACCGGGCCGAGCAGCTGTGGCGTGCAATCGACGCATCTCTCGGTAGAAGCTTCGCTGCGTGGTCTGGACCCGGCGAGCATTGAGGGGCACAACCTGCGCGAGGTCGGATTGCTCTTGGGCCTCCCCGAGGGAACGGTCAAATCGAGATTGTTTCTGGCCCGAAAGGAACTGAAGGAACGGTTGTCATGACTGACACCGATCGCGCATCAACCACCGACGACATGCTGGACCGCCAGCTGAGCGCCGCCCTTAGCGTGGAACCGTCGCCGGCGTTCCTGGCGCGAGTGCGGAGCCGCGTCGCAGGGGAAACGATGCGCACCTCGTGGGAGATGCTCGGTAGAGAGAAAGGAGAGGGACGATGGTGACGATTGCCCGCAACGGAATCACACTCGCCTACGACGACCGTGGCGCAGGAGACCCGATCATCGTGTTCGTCCATGGCTGGACCTGCGATCGATCGTTCTTTGCCTATCAGGCCGAATACTTCGCCAAGCGGCATCGGGTTGTGTCCGTAGACCTGCGGGGCCACGGAGAGAGCGACAAGCCGCACGGACCGTATCCGATTGGAGCCTACGCCGATGATATCGCCTACCCGATCGACCAGCTTGATCTCGGGAAGGTGGTGGCCGTCGGTCACAGCATGGGCGGTCTCGCGGGTGGTGCAGTTGGCCGCATCCCATCCCCATTGTGTAGCGGCCGTCGTCATGGTCGAACCCGGGCCTGTTCGCGGCTTCCCCGGACCTTCGCGCCGGCTTTGAGGGGATTGCGGACGCCATCGAAGCGGGCAATCAGGAACCGAGGCGGGAGTTGATCAGAAATCATCTGTTCCTCCCGACGTCCGATCCGATGTTTGTTGAAACTGTGTTGCATATCATGATGGACGCGCCAAGCCACGTTGCGGCCAGCGCGTTGCGGGGAATCGTCGCGTTTGATGGACCTGCCGTCGCTGCCCATTGTAAAGTGCCCACGCTCCATCTCGCCGCCGCGTCGCCGTGGAATCCGCCGCATCTCATGGCGCAATGGTTGCCCTACGTCGTCCACGGCCAGACGGTGGGGCGCCGGCCACGCTCACCAGCTTGAAGTTCCAGACCAAGTGAATTTGATGATTGACAATTTCATGCGGCACTACGTGTTCGCCCCGGCGTACGGCCGGCGCTGCTTAAGATTGTTCAGCGGACTCCGTGGAGTAAGTCGCGAGCCCAACATGGCGCTGGAGCCGTCGGCGCCTGTAGTCGATACTTGCGCCGCCGCTGAGCGCCTGGCCGCACCGTGGAGGTCCGATGAGAGTCCGTCATCGACTTGCGTCTGCGCTACTCGTCCCTTGCTCCACCCCGCGCAACCGGTTCACGCACAATCAGCCGCGCCGAGCTCGTTCACCTCGATGTCACCTCGCGGTCACTCCCACCGGACCGCGGCGAATGGCCAGGAATTCTCGGCGACCAACAATAGTCATCCTGGAGGACCGAGATGATTCCGATGACAGTGGCTAACAGAACGCGTGTGGGTGCGCCGTGCGGCGGTTTTGGCACGCGCGAGGGAGGGCAATCATGGATGAGGAGCAATCGACGACACCTGCTGGCGATTTGCGCCTGTACCTGGCAATCTGCGGCGTGTTCTCCACTGAGGGGCTCGCCCTGGACGCCGCGGACTACGAACTTAATGCGTCTCTCGATTCCGGACACGACGATTCGCCATGTCGAGCATGTGCCCGACGTAGACGAGGTCACGCGGCGACATAGAGCGGTTCGGCGCTCGTCAAGACCTGATCGCGAATTCTGGCATTGAGGAACTTGGGCGTCACCATGTCCACGCGCCGGCCCTGGAGCAACTGGGAGAGCTCGCGCTCGATTGTGATGAAGTCGAGCCCCGGGACGTGCCCAGGCTGGAACTCTACGAGCACATCAACGTCACTGTCGACCCGGAAGTCGTCGCGAAGGACCGAGCCGAACAGGGCCAGGCGCGCGATGTGGTGTCGTCGACAAAACGCCGCTATCGCGTCACGATCGATCGAGATGCGTGGGCTCATCGCTCGTTCCATGATAGCGCTGACGCGGCGGTGAATGGTCGGCAGCGCTGTCGGCCGTGGATCGGTACTGGCAGGTCACTGACAGGAATGAAGCGTCCACGGCGGCCGTCGGGCGGTCCCGCTGGGGAAGAGGATCGTCGAAAACGCGCCAGAAAATGCCCCTTCGCGCCGCTTCATCCCGCTACAGATCGATACTGGAGCGGCTTAAAATTCTGTAACCCGAGAGGGCCGTGCGGGTTCGATCCCCGCCCCCGGCAATAACTTACGAGGATTTTGGAGATCGAGAGGATCGCGTCAAATGGCTTCTGGCTAACGTCTGGTTAACGCCGCGACGAGCGTCTTTCCTTCGCGGCTCTGTGCCACCTGGTCGCGTTGGAATCCGATCAATGGAGCACACATGCCACCAACACCTACGTTATCTGCGCTCACCCGCAAACGAATCCAACACCTCAAATCGCTCAACGGGACCTTTCAGGATTCCGCGTGGGTCAACGCACAAGGAATCGACCTCCCAGGTCCCAAAGAGCTTTTGGCGGCAGCTGAGCACAGCTACGGGGGCTCGCTGCAGCATTGGAACAAAGAGTCCGTGCAGCTAATCTCGACCATCGAACGCGTGCCTAGTCGTTCGAGGACACGGGCCCAACTGAGAGATTCAGAAACGCAATTCAATCTCCAATATGACCAGCTTCTACAGCGAGTGCAGCACGAGAGTCGTCAATACACTGCGATCTCGCACATTATGGCGACGAAGAGGGACGCGGTGTTGAACTCGATCACCAACGTGCGCTAATGCGAGATGGATGATCCACTGCTGGCGTGGGAGACGTTTGTCACCAACCTGGCAGCCGACGCCCAGCGCAGTGATAGTGACCGCTTGCTATGGCGGGCGACCAAAGGGAACCGTGAGATCACCTGCCATGCACACGAGCTACGTTACCGGGCACGACTACATCGGCCTCGAGTTACGCGTCTCGCATAACGGGCAGTTCTATCCCACCGGACTGCACAAAGAGCGCGTCCCGTTTTATTGGCGCGTCGATGAACTACGCGGGATGCTGGAAGCGCAAGGCTGGATGGCCACGAAAGGCGTGGCGTGATGAGTGCGAAAGGTGCGCCCACTGACACCCGGTCCCGAGCACCGCCGCACAGACTTGCGGCGAAGCTCGGGGCACCGACGTGTTTGCCCGTCAGAAGCAAATCTCGTAGCAGTAGATGGGCACGCCCATGATGTAGTAACAGCGGATCTGGCATTCCTCCGGCTCGATGACGATCGGCTTTGCCGATAGCACGACCCACGACGAGACTACCAGAGCGAGCACGCTGATGCCCAGCATGCATTTGACGATACTCTTCCTCTTCATACGTCCTCCATTGCCTCGCTGCTCGCGAAGCTGTTTGCTTGAGCTTGCAGCGGTTTTCATGTCGCTCCAGCTCTCGTTGCGTCAGTGAAACTCGAGATGAGCTGAATGTAGAGGCCACTTCGAGTTCATTGCCTAAGTAAAAGTGACCTTCGCCCCGCAAACGTTTCATGGAGTGTAGCGAGGCAACGAGGCGGACATCCCTACAAGGCGAGAATCCCGCACGACACAGTTCACGAGCTTTTGAGCAGCGCGCCTGTCAGGCGCTGCGGAAGCCGTAGCCGTTGGAGTGGGCCCTAATGCTTCCTATCGTCAAGCGGCTCGGAATCGCATGACGTCCACACGACGCCCACCGGCGCGCCCGCCACGTGCGTGCGCCCGAATTTGTGTCGCCGCATACTCCTTTCGCCGTACACGCTCCCAGGGGCCAGCGTTTCGCGCAGGATTTTGCCTGTGAACGAACATGCCAGTTTGGTGACAAAAGCGAGCCCACCAAGGTTTTGCACAGCGTCAGTCTCCCAAAATCGGGGATTCTTGTCGGGTTGCGGACAGCTTTTTGCCAGCCCGCTGACTAGGCTAGATTCCGTTCAGTTCCCAATGACAATCCATAAGACCCAAAGCTGTCCGGAGTGCGGGACGGCCCTGGTTTTTCGCAGCCATTTCCCCGTCTTGAGAACCGAGGACGATGCTTCACAACGAGGAGGCCGTGAGCGTCTTCGTTATCTCGCAGTCTGGCTGTGTGAGCAGTGCGATTACTACGTAGAGGCGTCGCCGACCGACCTCGCTACTGAAACTCATCTCGAGCATCACGACAAGGCATCCTGAGATGGGGACTCTGGTTCTCAAGGCGCGCGCCGACCGACGAAATATCCATCACCGCGATGCCCTGACACGACGCCTTCGCGGCGAATTTCGAGAGATTCCGGGATTGTGTTTAACACCCGGGGAGGCGTCACGACTGTTCGGCATTACGCCCGAGGTCTGTCAGCGCGTGCTCGCTTCGCTCGTTGAAGAGGATCTCCTCGACCTGCGAGCCGATGGTCGGTACGTGCGTCATCCTTCGTCGCTCTAGTTCCTCCCGCAACGCCAGGGCGGGGAAAGATTACCGGGCAGCGAAAAATTTTCGCGCGCCGAACACTGGTTTCCGGTCGCCGTGTTCGCACCAGCTTCGACTCGATCCACAACGGCCTGTAGGGCGCCCGACCAAGCCGCCACATCGACCTTCCGCTGACCTGTCGCCCGGGCATGCCCGGAATTTTTTTCTCGGTCACCCGCGCTCCGGCTTGCGGCACAGCCCCCCAGTCGGAGTCCGTAACTCTGCCGGCTCTATGACTTACTGCCCGAGCGCACCGTATCGGTATAAATGCCCCCAATCTTGCTTTCCTACCGCGCGATGCCAAAACGCGACGCGAGACGCGCGTGTCGACACGAGGTCCGATGGCCGGCGAGGGTGCGATCTGTCGATGACGTTGGATGGCACACTGGACAGGTCGTCAACCTGAGCGTCACCGGCGTGCTGCTTCGAATAGAGCATCAATATCGCCTCGGGGAGCGCGTCGAAGTCGAGATCGACTTCCTCACCCAACCAGAATCGACAACGGTCGTGTCCGGCGTCGGGCTTATCGTTCGGAAGGACGCTAACATCCCCGGCAGCGCCGCCGTTCAATTCCTGTTCGAATGCGGGATTGCGCGTCGCAGCCACGACAGCGAGCTCGAAGAAGGCCGGCTTATGTAATCCCGCCCGCTAACACCCTTATCGCGCGAGCCGTGCCCGGCGTGCCTCCTTGAACGACTTGATGCCGAGCGCGATGTAGCCAGTGAGCAGCACGCTCATCGCCAGCTGCGCGAGCACGGCAGGACGCGTCAGTTGTCCTTGCATGAGCGCCGGCACCAGACGAATGAGTGCTCCCAGCAACCCGATAAGGGCGATTGCCACGGCAGCATGCATGGCGTGCTTCCGCGCCGACGCGCTGTTTGCCACCAGCGCAAGGATGACGAACACCGCGCCGAAGAATGCCGGGATGAGTGCCGTAACGCTCGTCCGGCCGGTACCGAAGTAGCTGACGAGCCCCACAAGAATCAGGACAATTCCAAGTGTGCGCGTTGTAGATGGCATATTCACTCCGACGTGGATCTTGGGACGATGGACGATGGACGATGGACGCTGGACACACGTTGCTCGCGGACATAGGCGCATTGTAGCCTCGGGCGATGCACGCGCGCCAGACGCAAACCAACCCGCTCATTCCTCCGGGGATCGACAACGTGGAGCTTCTCATCGGCTCTCGCCCCGTCAGGCTGACCAACCTCAGGAAGCCGTTCTGGCCAGAGCTCCGTATAAGCAAAGGCGATCTCCTTCGGTACTACGCCGCTGTCTCTCCGGCACTTCTGCCGCACATCAAGTCGCGGGCGATGGTCATGAAGCGGTATCCCCATGGTGCCGCCGGCCCCTTCTTCTTCATGAAGCGAACGCCATCGCCCAGCCCGGAGTGGCTCGAGACCTGCAGGATCGAACATGAGTCGGGCAACGTCATCGCGTTTCCGCTGATTCAGGAGCTGGGAGCGCTGCTGTGGGTCGTGAATCTTGGATGCATCGACCTCAACCAGTGGTATGCGCGCTGCGATGACGTCGACCGGCCGGACTATTTTCATTTCGATCTCGACCCTGGGCCTGGGGCAACCTTCCCGCAGGTCCTCGAAGCCGCGATTCTCGTGCGTGATGCGCTCAAGATGCTGAAGATGCCGTCCTACCCAAAGACCAGCGGCTCCAAAGGCATTCACATTTACGTGCCAATCAAGCGCGGCCCGACGCAGAAGGACGTGTGGACGTTCACCAAGGCGTTCGCGATGACGCTGGCCGAGCATTACCCGAAGATCCTCACGGCGCAGTACCGCGTCGCCAAGCGACCCCGCGGCCGCGTGCTCGTGGACTACAACCAGAACGCGTGGGGGCGGACGCTCGCGAGCGTCTACTCGGTCCGCCCGACCGCGTCGGCGAGCGTGTCGACGCCGCTCACATGGACCGAGGTCGAGCGCGGGGTCGAGCCCGATCAGTTCACGATGGACGTCGTGCTGCGCCGTATCGCGCGCGACGGAGATCTGTTTGCGCCTGTCCTCAGCGGGAAGCTGAGGCTTCCGCAGTAAAGCACGAAGATCCACGAAGAACACGACGATCCACGAAGGTAGCGTGATAATTCGGCGGGCTGCGATAGGGGCTCTGCGGGCTGTCGTCGGCTTCGCACCGAAGGCGCGGCGACGCATAGACTGCGCCTCTGCGTTGAGACGGGCAGTGTCTAGTGAATCGATGCCCTCGAGCTTGCAGTCGACTGTTGCGCGATCGCGCGGGAGATCATGTCTTCGAGCAGCTTTTTGTCGATGTGAAACGGTCCGGCCACGGCGGCACCTGCCTGAATCTCGATGGCCACGACGACACCGCTCTCCTCGAACGGATTGACGATCCAGCTGAAGCCTCTCAGAAAGACCGGCGTATCGGTCGACTCAGGGTTTTTTTCCTGATAGATCGCCAGCAGCATCGCTTTCAGCAGCTTCGACACATCTCGATCGGTCCACATGGCAGGATCTACGCCGACCCCGGAAATATTCCTCGTTTTGGCGAAGTCAGTACCGCGAAGCCAGATGTCGACCTGGAGGTCCATTACCTGGCTCAAATCTTACGAGAGAGGCGCTCGGAGAGTCCAGGCGCATCGATCGCCGGCTCCGTGCAGGTGAAGTCGTGGCACACGTACACCGTCGCCCGTCCGTCTCGAAGGGTCATCGAGGCGATGAACGGGAGCATGCCGGCGAGCTCTGACTGGCGTGCTCCAGGCTCCACCGGGACGATGACGGTGAATGGTTCGTACTTCGCAGCGATCTCTCGAACCAGATTGTTGGTCCCCGGATCCGATCCGGCTCCCACTATCACGACCTGCGCGACGCTGGCGTGATAGGTCGAGAGCGCCGCCATCATCATCGGCACGGCGCGAGCAACCTGCCCCATGCGCGGACCGAACATTTTGAGTGTCGTGTCGATGCGCTCGAAGAGTTCAGCCTCGCCTGTCAGGTGTGCGAGCACCAGCAAATTGAGGACCGAGATCGAGCTCGGAGAAGGCTCTGCGCCGTCGTAATCCTCCTTCATCCGAAGAATCACACTCGGATCGGCGCCAGTCGTGTTGAACCACCCGCCGTTGTTCGCATCCCAGAACAGCTCGTCCTGCCGTTTCTGCAGCGCCCTGGCCCACGCGAGCCGGCGAGGGTCGCCGTTCACCTGAAAGAGCTCAATGAGACCGAAAATCAGGCAGGCATAGTCCTCTGCGTATCCGTCGATCGCAGCATCGCCGTCGCGATAGCGCCGCTTCAAGATTTGACGGCTCGAATCCCACATGTGTGCTTCGAGAAATGCCGCCGAACGCTCGGCCGCCGCCAGGTATCGACTCCTTACCTGCTCGCCGGGCAGCACCCGCGCCGCACGCGCAAACGCGGCCAGCATCAGGCCGTTCCAGCCGGTCAGGACCTTGTCGTCGAGATGAGGCCGGGGCCGCAAGAGGCGCGCCTCAAAGAGGATCATCCGTGCGCCGTTGAGTACCCTCTCGACCTCGCCGGGGTCCTTTCCGGTGCGAGATGCAATTTCCTCGATCGAGCTGGCGACGTACAGGATGTTCTTTCCCTTGAATTCTCCGTGAGGATCTTCCGGCGCATTGCCTTCGGGACGAATGCCGAAGCGGCTTGCGACGAGGGTGACGTCATCCTTCAGCAGTGCTTCGAGCTCCTCCTGCGTCCACAGGTAGAATGCCCCTCGGTCTTGTGCGCGTGGGAGTCGGCTGCGTGTTCCGGAGGAACGCTGTCGGCATCTTCCGCAGAGAAGAATCCTCCTTTAGGGTGGCTCATCTCACGCAGCACGTATTCGAGCGTGTCTTCTGCGACTTCCGCGAAGAAGCCATCGCGTGTCAGTTGATGGGTCTCGAGCAACGCAAGCGTAATCTGCG
>CAVZIS010000002.1:0-109025 GCA_963775345.1 Vicinamibacterales bacterium | reverse complement strand
GCCCCGTCCGTGCGCGGCCTCATAGTACACCCCTTGCTCGCGGATCAGGGTACGTCAACGTTTCACCCACACGTGTCACGGCGACTCACTGTGCCGGCGCTGCGTGGAACGCGCTCAGATGAATCGTCCTGTTGCGCGCCACCAGCGCTGCACCGGTCATGTCGTGGCCAGTCAAGCGAACGTCCTCACCCTCCCCGATAGCTGGAAAGATCGCGCTCTTGCTCGAGATGACAGCGTCGATCAACATCCTTCCATCGGTTGACGCGACGGAAGCTGGTACCCGCTGCTGACGGTCGATGGCATCAAGCGCATAACTCCTCACCAGTTTCGGCGAGAGCTTGCGCCACGTGCCGGGCGCGTCGAACAGCTCGAGCCCGACGAGACGGCCGTTCACCAGAAACACCGCACCCACCTGGCGCTCTCCTGGCTGGAAGGCCGCGACAAAATCTTCGAGCGAGTGTTCCAGCCGGTCATACATCGCCGACATTGCGCCTGTATCGGATGGAGCTTCGAGGCGCGCAGACTTCTCCGCAATGGCGCGCCAGACTTCCTGCTGATCCGATCTGCGCTTACCAGATGCGAGCAAGGAGTTTGTGACATGGTGCATCTTCGCCGCCCGGCCTTCGGCAAAATGCGCGCGTGGCGCGGAGTGGAAGTGCTTTGAAACGCGTCGCCAGCGTCCGGATTCGACGCAGGACACTGGAATCGTGCTGGAGTGATGCGGCGGAACAAGAATCGTCAGGTTCAGCACCCGGTTCTGCTTCGCGCCGATCAACTCCTCGCCGTCAAGGAGCAGAACGGCCATGTCGCCGCGATTGACAACCTTCAACTCGGGAACCTGTCCGGCCTCGCTTGCCTCCGTGATCTCTATCCACCTCTTTACCAGTGCTTCGTCCAGCACGATGTAATCCGCAGCACGGTCGCGATCGGCGATCAGAGGCAAGAGCGTCAGATTCTGGAACGTCGCCCCCGGGCCGCAGACCACTTCACGCACCGCTTCGAAAACCGTCTCTGTTGCTGTCATCCTATCTCCTTTGAAATTCAGTCTCTGCATATCACCTCAAACGCCGGTACTCTCCGGCCAGATGTCGCGCTCTCACTCTTTCCTGCAACGCTCGAGAACCCACGTCGCTTTGGCGCGCATAGCTCCTCCAAGTCGTGGGAATCGTCCGCAATCTTCAGCGTAGAACCGTGCTATGTCAGGAGTGGTCAGTGTTGTTCTGCAGCTTCGAAGTCAGTTTTCGCGACAAGGCGAACACATGGCGAATGTCTAGCGGTGAGAACGCCTTGCATGCGACCGACCTCGCCGTCAGCACGCGGACATTCGCCGTGATCTCGCGGCTCAGGGGCGAGCGCGTCACGTTCAACGTGTTGGTGCTGGATTCCACAACGGCTCGAAAACTAGGTATCGCGACGACCGTACGTCCAATCATCGATGGCGACAAGGCAGATGACTCGATACCGTTGCTTCCGGTCGACGCGTCTGCCCGGGTTGCCCCTCTCATCTGGGAGATTGACTACTCGGACCACGATCAGGAAGGACACACCGATGCGCCTGTTCTGAAGGTCGACTCCGAAGCCGCGAAGCATTCCGCTGCCTTCTTCATGCAGGACGCGGCCGTCCGAGCAATGGTTTTGCCAGCGGCTATGCGAGAGGTTCTGACTCGGGTCTTGCTGGTCGACCGCAGTGAGTACGAGGCCGACTCTCGGTCGTGGAGGAGTTCGTGGATTCGTTTCGCGTCGCGACTCGCGGGAGAGGAGCCGCCGGATCCCGACGAGCCCAATGCACTCGAGGAAGCGAGTATGTGGATTGGCAAGGCCACGCGTGCGTTAGCTGAGAACGCCGCGCTTCTACAGACTTATCTGAGAGAGCGCCCAGAATGAAGGCGAGGCGATTCACGAGGGAAGGAATCGAGACCTTTCAACGCTACGTCTTGGACGCAAGGGAGGCGGGACAACGCAAGGAACCTGTGCCTCCGGTTCCACAAGACTGGTTGACGGACGGCCAGTACCACCGAACAGATGCCGTACGAACTTCCGGTTCAGGAGCCACGATTTTCGACAAAACTCGACATCGGCCTTTTCATGACCGGCATAGTGCCAGACTCGGACTACGAAGCTGTCCGCGTGGATGGACCATTCTGGACGTGGCTTGCTGCGAGGTACTTCGATCACATTACCGCCGACCGTTCAAAGGTGAAGGAGCCCCGTGCCTACGTAGCCGGGATCAGCTTCCAAAGAGCTCTACCGGCACCTCATGCTTGGCCCCTACTACCTGTATTTCATGGCCCGGGACAATCCGGAGCGGGTCAAGGTGCTCCTCTACGATGAGCCAACCACCATGAACGAGGTCATGGTTCAGTTCGGCTCGTATCAGACCCTCATGCAGAACCGCGAGTTACAGACGGTCATCCAACAACTGTATTTCGACGAGGCGCGACAGAGAATCAGGAGCGGTGCGGGTGGAAAGGGCGCGGGCACACCCCGACGCCTGATGGACTTCTTACGTCAGATTGAGCTGAACTACGACTTGGGCAGTATCAAGGCAGAAAAGTTTTGGGATATGCTTCCCAAAGAGTTCCAGAAGTTTAAGCAACAGACTGCTACGACCGGCGAACGCAATCGGTGATAGGCAATTAAGCGGCAGGCAATTAATCGGACGCTGCAGAGAGCCAGTCACGTATCTTGGGCGGTTTGTTGGGTCGAGGAGGGTTCGGGCTCGTACACGCCGCCTGCAGGCAGATCAATCCAGTCGCGCCAGCGCATCTCTTCTTAGATACCTCTATTAGACTACCCGATAAGCCCTCAACAGGTCCTGGGCTACGCTGTCAGGTTCCGGAAAGAGGGCGGCTTGATCGAGTCCGAGAGACCTCAGTTGTCGACAGAT
This sequence comes from Vicinamibacterales bacterium, assembly GCA_963775345.1. GTDB lineage: Bacteria > Acidobacteriota > Vicinamibacteria > Vicinamibacterales > JAMQPK01 > JAMQPK01. The sequence continues at coordinate 106,138 of CAVZIS010000002.1, read as the reverse complement.
CGCAGCCGCATGCGCGGGCTCGATTTTGATCAAGTGGAGCGCAGGTCGGTTAGCCGGCGACGAAGCCCGCAGGAAGACCTCGATAGGCGTCTCGTCGATGCCATGTACCGTGAATACTCCACGCTGGGCAACGAGGCGGGGATTGGTACGCTTTGGAAATAACGCTATCGGCTTTGTATTGTCAATAAACCCTAAGTCCTCATCGACTGGAGATGGCTTTTTTCCACGTCCGCAGTGGTATGGAAGCCAAGGATCAACTTTTGCTGAGGCTGGAACGATAACGAACTCCGCGTTGGTTCTGTGACTTAATGCGTTGAGGGCCGACGGGTTTAACATCCACACGCCCGGAATTTCTGCTGCCGTCCGTGGGTGTTGATCTCCATCGCGACCAATGAGCGCGAAATACAGGGCCACGAGAGGAGCCTCGGTCCAGTCAAGCAACCTGGTCGGCATGCGGTGGTGCTGCATCAAATAGTACCAGTCCCAATCATCGAGTGGCGTGCGCGTAACCTACAGATGGAACAGCGGCTTGGAACGACAAGAAGAGACTAAGCTCATCGTAAGGTGAGCGTCGGTAGGCCCCCGGTAAGAGCGACAGACCGGTATCGGAAGCTCCCCGGTACCATACGGTGTCAACGTCGTAACCTCTCTGGTCGCACCATCGTGTATGTACCTCTAGCACCGCCTCGAGGTACCGAGGAACAGAGGTAATCAGGTCGCTCATTTGCGTCACACGCTCCATCGTGCGGTCGTTGACAGAAGGAGATCGGCCGCGTGTGTGCGCCTTACCGGAGATCCGGCAATCCGAAGCCCGTTCCCCGGCAACCCGAGTGCGACGCACAACTCAGCTCGTACCAACTTTGGCTTATGGTGCGATCCCGGTCTTGACCTGAGAAATCGAAATGGCCCTGACCAACCACGATGCTGAAAACGACGAGTCCATCAAAGGGACCTTGCTCTCGATTGACGGCAGGACGCACAAACACTCGGACCCGACCGATCCAGTTTCGTTCTAGCCGGTTGGTCGAGTCGCGTAGGCTCGGATTCGGCGACCCGCAGGCAGCTTCTGGTAACACCCCATTGACCTCGCTGGCCGACAAGAGCCGACGGACGATCCGGGCTCTTAGCGCACGAGCGGCCTTGGTTGTCCGGCACCGCGTGATCTTCTCCTGTGGATGATTCGCGTTTCCCCAATAGAATCTCGTCACTTGTGAACCGTGGGCCTCAATCTTTCCCCAACGGCGAATCACGGCCGTACCCGAGACGGCGACGAAGTAGCCGCGAGACGTGACCCGTGCTTGTTCAACACTTTCAGGCCTACTCGAACCAGGTACGGCATAGATCTCCTCCAGCGCTTGAGTTCGTCGATAGCGTCGGCTACGGCCTCCGACGAGCGGGTCTGTTAGAACATCACCAGAGCGGCCTCGCGCTTGGCCCGAGTCAGTGCAACTTACAACAGTCGACGCTCGTCGGCGGTCCTGTCCACGGGGCCGAGAAAGTGCTCAGAGGCAACCACCAACACCTGATCGAACTCCAAGCCCTTCGCACGGTGCATCGTTGCAAACCTGACGACAGAAACGTGCTGCAGCGTCGTGTTGGCGTCGATTACATGCGTGCTCAGGCCATCCCTGCGAAATGCATCCTCTACGTTATCTCGAAGCGCAAGCGTGGGAGCTACAACGCAGGTTGTCGTCGGACTGCTGGTCTGCTGCGCCCACGCCTTAGCAACGTTGACTGCGCGCGCCATCGCCGCCTCCGGAGTCGCTTCCGTAACCACCAGTGGAGGTGCTCCGTGAGACAGTGACTTGTATCGACGACTCTCGTCCTGGCCCTCGTCGAGATCATCGATTTCGCATCCCTCGAGGAGCGACACGGCTCGTTGCCCGTGATACCCGTCTTCTGACGCAAAGCTCACGCACGCAACATGCAACTCCGTGAAGATCTGCGCTTAATTGACGATTAGAAGCGGGCGCAGTGCACTCCACGAGCCGCAGGGATCGTCGCGCGCAACGCCCTTGTTGTCAACATGTTCCAGGCCAAACGAAAGGAAACAGGTCGTTCGGAGCCAGTCGGTTTGCACGCGTACGCTCATAATCCGAGCACACGCAACTTCAGCCGGTACCCTGTCGACATGAAACACTGAAAGCAGAGCGCGGTGACGGTCGCCCTGACCATCCCTTTGTAGCGCTATGCGAGGTTTCCGCTCACAACACCAAATCCACATCCGCCGCGACTGGCTCGAGCCCAGAATAAATTCGACGGTCGACACGTGGCCTCCCAGTCGGCTTACCGGCGTCTGAGGCCACGATAATCTGCGCCAAGGACAGCTCTGGTCATACGCCTGATCTTCGCCAAACCGCCAGGAGCTGGTCGCGCGCTAAAATGACTCCCGCGCAGGCAATTTCAAATGAAGAATGGGAGGTCTTGATGCCTCGCGAGGCTAAATTGTTCGAATCTGCCAAAGGGTCACCGGCACGAGCACTCTTCAAGCTGCAAGGGAACATTCCGCCGAACTGGATTGCACGTGCCCGAGGCTCGCGCAAGAGCCTCGAAGCCCGATCTCGTTGCTTCAATGAAGCGACTGCGGAAGTTGAGGAAGAACCGGCCGAAAGCACACGCCACAATCAATGCCGCCGAACATGAGCTGAGGGCTCTGTTGAAGGCGTGGGAGTTAGCCTACCGGAAGGAATCCTTCTACAACGGACTGCGTGCATTGCTCGAGGTCAGTCGCGACGGCGAGAGCAGACGGTGACGAGTCAATCGACCGGAAGCATCGGCAGCATGAATGTAGAGCTGTTCATCGAATTGAGGCGTGATCGTTCGTTGAGCGGTACAGGATTCGCAGCGTTTAGGGCCGGCTCGACCCAGTCCTCGTTGAACTCCGACTGCTGGCCAACATTTTTAAACCAATGGCGGCGTGAGGCTAGCCTTCGAGCAATTGCCGCTTGAAGACATTCGCGCGGTGGTAGTCCAGGTAGGCGTTCTGCTCCCGCGAGAACTCGCCAACTTGCACCCCTACGTCGATTCCCCACACATCGAGAAGCTTGTCTCGGACCTCAGGAACGATGACCAATTGTTGATTGGGCGAGAAGGTGATGTAGCCCTCGTCGAACAGGTGATCGATGTGCGGGGACAACAGGAGGCCATTGGACCCGTCGAGCCGCTCGGCATTGGTCGCTTCACGCCACGGCTTGATGTGACTGGCTTTCAAGTGTCGCGGCTCGCTCACGCGCGTTACGCGTCAGCATTCGTGTAGTAGAACGTTGGCCCTGAACACACCCTGCCACGCCTGGCTCTGACAAGCTGCTCTCTGAGCATCGGCCCCGTAAGGCTGCTATCACCAATCGACGCCTCGCGGTCGGCGGGCTCTGCCGCAGTTTGACGAACGCCGATGGTCGCGTCGGCGTCCCAGTACGCTTGTCCCGATCGGACCGGCCAGCGCATTGGCAAGCGCTTGCGGCAGTTCAGCAAGGTAGACAGACTGCGGACTGTCATGGTCTCCTGAAGCGGCAAGTACTTCGATAGCAGAAAAATGCCGGGTCGGTTCCGCCTACGATTCACCGCGCATCCAGCCGTCGCCAGACTGCCAGACCTCGAGCAGATCGGGACGGTTCTCCAGCAGCCAGTCTCGCTGTTCATCACGCGTGAGAGGAATCGGCTGTCGCCGCACGGCTCCGTTTGCCCACAGGGCGGTTACGTGCGCGTGAATGTCAGCGACTCCGCTGTAGCAGCCCTCGCCCTCACAGATGCGAATGGTGCTGACTGTCACGAGTTTCAGTTCGCCCGCTGGTTCCTGCGATTCGATGCGATATCTTTTCAGATCTTCGGGTGTGATGCGAATCTTCACTGTTCATCCTTTCTGTTGGGTGTGACCGACATGCCATCCGAAGCAACGTGGACAGCCATAGACGTTCAAGGCCCCTGCGTCGGGACAGTGCTGACCGCGCCGAATCAGCGACCGCATCGCGGCTTCTGCCGCGCCCCTTGATGCGTGCAGCCACTTCTTACACGTACGCTGCGGGCGCATCCGCCTCGCGATTTGCCTTAAGCCGGCGTCGGCCAGTTTCACCATCGTTGGCTCCCACTGATGGGTCCGCTGCGTTGGCGCAAACTCCCCCAGTATAAAGTCTGGCCCGCGCGCACTCCTCGCGCAACGCCTTTCTGACAAGCGCGATGATTTTTTGCACGGGTGTCTTTGGAATGTGCCTGTTCCGAAACCCCTTTTCAAAATAGTGGACATCAGCAATATATTTGGAACTGGAATTTGTTTCTGAAGCTTTTATTTGAAGGCGTCTTACATGAGGTGCTTTATTTGAAGGTGCGTTTGAGGATGCTTATTTGCGGGCACTTTTTATCAGAAGATTTGTTTTTCTATTTGAGGATGGGTGATTCATATCTGAAAGAGGGCCGTTTATTTGGACGATGGGGTTATTTTTTCTTGTAAAAACCACTGTTGTTTTGCAGGTTCTGGAAGCAGGATTTGTCCCCAGCGTAACCTTGAACTGCGTTGCCACACGAACCAGCTGCAGCGTCGCTTTCGATCGGGCAATTACGGTTAGATGGAAGCTTCCCGCCGACGTGCCGGATGGCATCTGGGCTTCTCTCGGCGGTGTCGAACCACGCGCAACCTAACTCGCGCGGCCGATACACGCGAGAGCATTTCAGCGGCTGCCCCGGTGCAGTTTCTTAGCATCCACGAAATCCGTGACAAGGTACAGCGAGATCGTTGAATGGGCTCGAGCTCGTGCGGAGAAATCGAAGCATTGGCTGGTGACCTTCCACACTGGGTTCGACGAGTCCGATGTCTGTTCGAACAGATATCCAGGTTGGTAAACCTCCTCACGCGCCGATGCGCGGAAGCTGGGGCGAGACGTGCTCGCACTATGATCCGGCCGTGCGGCTGCGCGATGCGATCGAGATGCTCGCGGGCAGTGAGGTCGGGGCGCTTGGGCCGACAACATGGGCGGATCTCGGTTGCGGTACTGGAACGTTCACTCTTGCGCTCGCAGACCTGCTCGCCCCGGGCAGCGTCATCCACGCGATGGACCGGGACGGCTGGGCCCTGCGGAAGATCCCGTCTTCACACAAGAGCGTCAGCATCACGACCCACCGCGGCGATTTTACGCACCAGATGTGGCCATTCGATAATCTCGATGGCATTCTCATGGCCAACTCGCTGCACTACGTCAACGACCAGGCGACGTTCATCCGCGCATGCGAAGCACGGATGACATCGCCGCGCCGTTTTCTCGTCGTCGAGTACGACATTCACGAGGCCAGTCGATGGGTGCCCTATCCGGTGCCGCAGACCCGGTTGACCGCCTTATTCACCGCCGCGGGCTATTCGTCGATCAAGGTGTTGCGTTCACGGCCCTCCGTCTATCGGCGCGCTGCGCTCTACGCCGCATTGGTCACGACCTCTGATCTGAACTAACAGCGGTTCAAAACCTCGTCGGAGCGGGTGGCGCCGGCGGGGACGTCATCCTCACTGGCCAAGATCGCACAGCCTCGGTTCGTGGCCACTGACAAGGAGGGAGGCGGTCAACAGCCTCTGTGACCACATGTGCTAAAATGTGACCACCATGGCAGCTCGAGAACGGCGAATCGGCATTCGGGAACTCAAGTCCACGCTGAGCGAGTGCATCCGCGAAGTAAAGGCGGGTCGCACGCTGGTGGTGACCGAACACGGCGACCCGGTGGCACGAATGATTCCCGAGACTGCTTCTCTCCACGAACGGCTCGACGCCCTGCGGAGAGCGGGAAGCCTGACATGGAGCGGTCGGCGTCTGCGTCGACTCAAACCGGTCGCCCGGTTGCGCGGCAACCGGACTGTGGCGGACCTCGTGAGCGAGAATCGAGAATGATTGCCTACTTCGACGCCAGCGCCCTGGTCAAGCGGTACGTCACCGAGTACCGATCGTCCGAAACGATCGAACTGTCCACAAGGGCCGAGGTTGTCGCGACATCTCTCGTGAGCCGCACCGAGGTGGCAGCGGCATTTGCAAAGGCAGCGCGCAGCGGCGCCTTGTCTGACGCCGAGGCGCGAAAAGCTCAACGTACGTTCGCAGGGGACTGGCCGGACATTGCACGGCTCCCGGTCACAGAAGCTCTCGTCGCGCGAGCCGAAACGCTGGCGTGGAATCACGCGCTCCGCGGCTATGACGCCATTCAGCTCGCGTCCGCACTCGCCTGGCAGGAATCAGTCGGGACCGACGTCGTCGTCGCAACATTCGATACCCAGCTTTGGCAGGCGGCGCGGCAGGAAGGCCTGAATGCGTGGCCGACGGATCTGGCAAAGGGAGGTCACGATGACGCCGCGCCAAAGGGATCCTGAGCAGGCCTCTTTCGGCGGTACCTCGCGAGATGCAACGTAAATCAGAAAGCTGGCGGACCCGCGAACATTTCAGCGGCTGCCTGTTGGGCGGTGCCGTCGCGACGCGCTCGGCGCACCGGTGGAGTTCTCAGCATCCACGAAATCCGCGAAGTACGGTCCGGCAGGAATCGCCGACTACGACCTTGCCTACGGCAGGCGCGGAGCGATCACCGACGACACGCAGATGACGCTCTTCACGGCTGAAGGCGTGTTGCGTGCCGATGTCAGGTGGCACGACAAAGGAATCTGTCACCCGGGCAGCGTCATGCATCATGCCTACATTCGGTGGCTGCACACGCAGGGAGAGCAGAGCCGATCGCAGTTCTCGAAAGACAAGATGGACGGCTGGCTGATCGGCGTCGAGGGCTTGCACGCGCGGCGCGCTCCCGGGAACACCTGCCTCTCAGCACTGCGTGGCGCGAAGATGGGCACACTCGAGCAACCTCTGAACGACAGCAAGGGCTGTGGCGGCGTCATGCGCGTCGCGCCCATCGGGCTCATGGCCAGGGACGAGAAGGCCGCCTTCGACTTCGGCTGCGAGGTGGCGGCCATCACGCACGGCCATCCGTCAGGTTACTACTCGGCCGGCTGCTTCGCCGCCGTCATCCAGAATCTCACCGAGGGAAGGACTCTGCCGGACGCGATCGAAGGAGCACTTCGGATATTGGAAGACGCGAGGAAATACGCGTCACGAGGAGTGCTCGGACGCGATTCGCCAGGCGGTCGCCCTGTGGCGTGAAGCGGACGTCATTCCCTCACCTGAGGCTGTTGAGCGCATGGGTGGCGGCTGGGTTGGCGAAGAGGCCCTGGCCATCGCGCTCTATTGCGCCCTGAGCGCTCAGGACGATTTCGCACGAGGCGTGTTGTTGGCAGTGAATCACAGCGGCGACAGCGACAGCACGGGCGCGATCACCGGGAATCTCCTCGGGCTGATGCTCGGGATCGATGCGATCCCAGCGAAATGGCTGGACGGGCTCGAGCTCCGCGCGCAGATTGAATCTGTCGCGAACGACCTCTACACGGGGTTCGACGAGTCTGACGCGTGGTCGAACCGTTATCCTGGATGGTAGGCGTTCTGCCTCGCGGATCTGAGAAATGCATGACGAAGCATGAGCACGCTGCATATACTGCCCTGCCTCGATTCCGCGCAGATGGCCGCCTCCCGGCGGCAGGAGTTGGACATCCCCAGAGATGTCGCTGCAGCACTCGGGCGTTCGGCGGTGAATGCTGCTCGTAGCGGCCGCTATGTCACCAAAGCCGGTCAGGAAGTCGTTTGGCGTGACGCTGTGCAGGCTGCCTGTGCCGCTAAGCGGAGCATTGCCCCAGACGCTACCCTGCCACTTACCGTGCGCAGCGCGTTTGCGGAAACACGGGTGCAGGTCACGAATGAGACAACGCTCGGAGCGTCGCGACGTCTACTGGCTCGCGGACTGCGACCCCTTGCCCTGAATTTCGCCAACGGAATCCAGCCAGGTGGTGGTTTCCTGAGCGGAGCCAGAGCGCAGGAAGAGGTGCTTTGTCGATCCAGCGCTCTCCATCAGACACTCATCGATGATCCGATGTATCGGGAGCACCGCAAACGCCCATGACCCAGACTCCACGGACTGGGCAATTTATTCCCCTGACGTTCCCGTCTTTCGGATGGATGACGGGACGGAGTTGCCACACCCGTGGCTCTTGAGTTTCATTACATGTGCCGCTCCATATGCGCCAGCTATTGGCCAGCCGCAAGCTGGGGACCTCTTACGGAAGCGGATTCATCGCGTGCTCACTATTGCACGGGCTTTCGGATATGCCACGCTCGTCCTGGGCGCATGGGGTTGCGGCGCTTTTGAGAATGATCCGTACCGCACTGCAATTGATTTTCGACAGGCGTTGGAAAACGACTTCGGCGAGGCGTTCTCCGACCTCGTTTTTGCCATCACAGATTGGTCGCCGGAGAGGAAGTTTCTTGGGCCTTTTCGTGACGTGTTTTGTTGAAGCGTCGATTGCACGTGTACACGTTCATATAGATGTCGCGATATCGTGTGCTCTGTTGCGTGGGTACTAGCGCCGCTTCGACGTGGTTCGCGTCCTGCGCCTGGTCTTGGCTCTCTTCCGGACAGACGCCTTGCGCGCAACGCGTTCAGGGAGCTTCTTCCTACCCGTTTCACGATTCCATTCCTCGAACGTCTCGTTCGAGATCTTTCCTTCGACGAGAAGCTGAGCAAATTTACGTCTCTGTGCCTTGCTCTTGAACGGCATTCAGCCTCCGACGGCGACAAGATTGCATCGCCACGATTGCCGCGAGCTCACGAGGGTGCGATCGCGGCGGCGTAGATCGAAGCGCGCCGGAAAACCGATGGCCGTGAGCGCAATACCCTGATCGACGAATAACCGGCGCGTTCGAACAGGCCAGTCAATCTGGTCCGGCTCACCGGATACGGTACCCATCGGCTGGCCTCGCTCGTATCGTATTCGACGATGAGAAAGCGTCGCTGCGATGTCATCCGCCGCTCGCATGCATGAATGAACGCTGCCTGGTCATCGACATAGTGCAGCGAGTTCGCCATGAGAATGCCATCGAGATTCGCGAATGGCCACGTCCGGTTCGTGAAGTCTCCACGGTGCGTCGTCAAGCGCACGCCGTTGTGCGCCGAAGGAATTTTCCGAAGGGCGGCGCCGTCGCGGTCCATGGCGTGAATGGTGCTGCCTTTGGCGAGCAGAGTGGCGAGCGCGAGGGTAAACGTGCCAGTGCCGCATCCGAGATCGGCCCAGGTCGTCTGCCCGAGCGTCTCGACTCCGCTGTCCGCGAGCATCTCGATCGCATCACGTAGCCCGCATCAAGGCATCATAACTATCCGGATCACGGGAGTATGGATGCTGTTGATCGACGGCGATCAGGTCATGTCCTTGAAGCTCTTCCGGCATGTGGGTGCCGGCATGGCCCCGGATGTACTGCTCAGCGTCGAGCCGCGCGATCGCGCTTGAGCTCCTTGGTAATGCGCCCATTGAGCCGGTTGTCAGCTTCGACAAGCCTCTTGCGCAGATCGTTGTTGCTCTTGACTTGCTCGGCCGACAGCTTCTTGACCGCGGCGGCATAGGCCGCGGCCAACTTGGCGATCGCGCGCGAGTTCTTCCCGATAGCGACCGCTTCTGCCGAGCGAAGCCGGTTGACCTCGCTGATCGGCGCCACGGTGGGGATAATGCGCATGCGGGTGCGGCGGCCGTTGGGGAGAATAGCCGTCACGACGCCGGCACCTCGCAGAGCGCCAACGGAAGAGAGCTTGGTGCGGCCACCGGTTTGGATCGATCGGATCTGCCTGGTGAAGGTCTGCAGGGTGCTGGCTGCGCGCTGGGCTTCCACGCGCTGGTCCGCCGCAATCCGTCGCGCCCATTCCGCGCGGCGCTTTCTGTCGCGATCGGCACGGAGTCGAGCGCTCATGGTGAGAGACTCATGTAAATTTCACTATGCCACATCGCTGAGAGAACCGCCAAGCCACGTCACCATCCGGTGCTGAACCTTGGCAGCAAGCCTTGCAGCGTCCAGCCAGCATCTACCGTCATCGGGCTGGTCTCCGAGGTGAACGTTCCGCCATTCATCATCCAGATGGCCACCTGCCCGCTCTCATGGCGCCAGACGATGTCCGAGCGCCCGTCAGCGTTGAAGTCGGAGACGCCCTGCACCTGCCACGTCGAATCGGTCACGGCGCCGGAATTCGACCACGATGGATAGGCCGCACCGAGGTCGGACCCTTGGAACCACATGGCCAACCGGCCATCTTCGTGCCGCCACAGGATGTCGGAACGGCCATCGCTGTCGAAATCACCGATACCCTGGATCGTCCAAAGCGACAGGTTGGGATCCTGCACACCGGGATAGAATTCGCCGGTATAGACAGTGCCGACCATGAGCCAGATGGACACCAGTCCGGTATTGTGACGCCAGACGATGTCGGCATAGCCGTCCCCGTTGAAATCACCAGTGCCTTGGATCTGCCAGTCCGACCCAACGATCCCGCCCACATTGCGCCAGCTGAGAGTCGCGTGGATGGCAGTGCCCTCGTGGATCCACAAGGCGAGCTGCCCGTCGTCGTGCCGCCACAGAATGTCCGCCGCATCGTCGCCATCGAAGTCGGCGATACCCTTCACCTGCATGCCGATCGACGTAAAGCCCGGCGAATGCTCGGAGACGACTGCCCCGTCCTGCATGAAAGAGATGAACGTTTCTTCGAGCGCCTGACCGGTTTCGACTCGCGAGAGGATGTCGTGATCGCCATCGCCATCAAAGTCGCCCGTGCCCAGAATGCGCCGATGAGGTGCGAAGGTGACCGGGTAGGTGTCGCCAACGCTCACTGCGCCCTGCAACAGCGAGACGCGCAAACGCCCCGTATTGCTCTCCCGCCATACGATGTCGGTGCGCGCAGGCGCCTTCAGTGGTGTTCTCCCGCCCCTCGAAACCAGGCCATCGGCGCTGACGTCGCACCGGCGATCCCCGTCGGTATCCCCTAACACGACGTCCTCGATCATCTTCGTAGAGCTGTTGAGATAGCGGATGCCCCAGGACCCCGCAATCCACCAGGTCTCGCCTGTCGCGAGGAACCCTTCTGGCACCGGCGGCAGCGACGGCAACCCGGGCTCCTCGAAGGCGCAGACCCAGACCGCGTTCGGAAGGGTTTGGCCGAATCTGTTTTCCCGCTGCCTGAGGTTGCTGCCCTCGGTCTGGACCAGCGCCGCGTCATCGATGTAGCCGCCCCACACCTGGGAGTGGCTGAAGACATTCCGCTCGACGTCCAGGCCAAGCGTGGGCTCGCCGCGGATCTTGATAGCGGCGCCCGCCGTGTAGGCGATCGTATTGTGGCGGATGTCCATGTACTCACCAGCCGTCCCGCAGTAGTGAGGGAATCCCCAGCAGTCCGATTGGCCGTGCATGTCGATCTGGTGCGTTCGACTGTCGATTCCGTACCATTCGTGGTGGCCGCCATCTGTCAGAACAAGATTCCGGTAGGCGAAGTAACCCGTTCCATGATGGCCGCCACCTGCGATGGCGTGACGGTTGTCGTCGAAGACATTCTTCTCGATCAAGGCGTAGGCGCCGGCGGTCACCTCCACCCCGTAGCCTTCCCCGATGCGCTGGTTGCGGTGGATGAAGTTGTCGTGAATGCGCACGGCTCCCATGCCGTTGTTGCGATCGATCCGCGCGCGCGGGTCCTCTACCTGAACGCCCGCCACGTGCCAGCCGGAGATTTCATTGTTGGCGATCTCGACGTTGATGCTCGATACCACTCCGATGCCTATGGAATTGGGAGTCGATTCCTCCGCGACGGAGCCGTCAGCCCCCAGGATGCGAATGCCGCTGATGCGTACGTTGTCGGCGTTCCAGTACTGGCCGATCACGAACATCGGGTTGGGATAGTTCGTCGTGAACACGCTCGGTCCAGGATTGTGCAGGCTGCGCCCACCCAGGATCTGCACGCCGGGCATGATGTGGATGGTCCCCTTCAGGCTCAGGTTCAGGTTCACACCGTCCCGAAGGTGGACGATCGCGTCGGTGCTGTTGTTGACGGCGTCGTTGCTGCTGATCGCCGCCACGAACAGGTCGACTTGATCGTTCTGGTAGATCGTGACATTGATCCGTCCGTATCCATCGCGCGGAAGCGCGACCCGCACTGTCGTCTTCCACGACTTGCTGTAGGAACCGCTCCTTGCCCGCAGCGTGTAGGTGTGGGTTCCGTACGCTGGCGGCGTCACCTCCAGGGTTGCTCTCTTCGACGTGAAAATATCTGCTTCGACGATCGAGAAGCTCATCACGCAGCCGGCAGGGACCAGCAGGTTCCAACGGAGCGTCGTGGTCTGCCCGAGCACGTCGAGAGCAGACGGCGCCGCAGAAAACGGCTCATTGGGCGCGGGGTGCGTGGCTGCCACGCAACGCGCCGATCCCCCGCCACCACCCGGCTCCGGCTCCTGCGTGGCGACCGGCGCCGACCCGCCCAATACAGCCACCAACGCCAACACCACCGCTCCCGCTGACCGCAGAGAAGCTGCCCTGCCACGCCCCCACCTGCCGGCGATTGGTCCATGTTCCCGTTCCATACCTGACTCCTGAGGGCTGGAGCCCCGTGGCTCAGCCCGCGATGGTTACCGCCGACTTCAGTTCCAGATGTTTTTACAGGCGTGGATCGCGAATGAAACAGCTCACGGGAAGGCGGCGGCCACAAACGCTCGGATAGGGATCCTCTCCTTCGGTCTTGCACACGATGCCGGGAGAGGTTCGTCTTCAATCCCTTGTCGTGATGTTTTTGCTGCCACGGACAGGGCGTGAGGCACTCCTGGTTGTGCCATTTGGCATCATGTTATAATGCCTTTTGGCTTGAGAGGAGAGCATGACCGCGAGCGAGTACGTCGTCGAGGTCCTTGGCGGGCCGCGCGTCTTCAAAGGCCGAGCCCTGCCAACGTCGACCGAGTTACGGGCCCGCATCAAGCAAGGACTCCCGTACCGCTCGCTCGAGTCCGTTCGCGAACGGCTGCGACTGTCCGTGCCTGAGGCCGCCACCGTCCTGCACATGCCGACCCGGACGATGGCCCGTCGCCGGCAGGCGCGGAAACTAGACCCCGACGAATCCGATCGCCTGTATCGAATCGCACGCGTGGCGGGTCAAGCCGTTTCGGTGTTCGGTGCTGAAGACAAAGCGAGGACGTGGCTGCAGCGACCGAATCGGGCGTTGAACGGCGAGCTCCCCATTCGGCTGCTCGACACGGATGTCGGCGCACGCCAGGTCGAAGACATCCTCGGGCGGATTGAACACGGAATCGTGGGCTAGTGCGCGTCTGGCGAATCGCCAGTGCTGCCCACGCCGCGTGTGATGGCGAGGGCGCGCGGCGTCATGGGAGCCGCTGGACGCCGCGAGGCGTCCCGGCGGTCTTCACGTCGGCGACGCTGTCACTCGCCGCGCTGGAACGGTTCGTCCACACCGATTCCGACCTCGAGCTCGTGGACCTCGTCGCGATTCCGGTGGACATCCACGAAGACATCGCGACCGAGTCGGTCGACCTGGAAACGTTGCCCCCCGATTGGCGATCATTTCCAGCTCCACCAACACTCGCAGCAATCGGCGACCAGTGGTTCCGCGCGTCCAGAACCGCAGTCCTCTCGGTACCTTCCGTCGTCATTCCGCACGAGCGGAACTTTGCGCTGAACCCCACTCATCGAGAGTTTGCGCAGCTTGCAATTGGACGCCCGGAGCCGTTCAGCTTCGATCCCAGAATGTGGAAGAAGTGATGCCTGCCTCCATCAGCGCTGCCCTTGTCACGCTCCGCCCAGCCCTGCTAGGCTCTTTTGTTCGGTATGCACTCGCTCGCGGTTCTTGTAGTGCCGAATGATCCTGCCCGGGCAAACATGCGGCCTCTTGTTGCCCGGGATGCGGCTCTTTCAGCCCGAATCGAAACGTTGCTGTTTCGGTACGAACAGCCTCAGGAGATGGCGTGGGGCGTCGACCATTCCCGCGGGTTCCAATTCGATTGGTGTGTCATTGGCGGACGCTGGGAAGGATGGGGCCGCCAGGTGCGTCAACTGATGGTCAAGCAAAAGATCCAACCGTCGCGAAGACCGATTCCTCGGTCTCTTGAGCGGAATGCTGTCTGGTCGGAGGATGTCGGTCGCGTGCACATGTCTTCACTCGCCGACTACCCGCTAGCCGTCATTACTCCGCATGGTGACTGGCTAGACTGCCCGAGCGTTCTCCCCATTTTTGGCAAGCCAACGGCGCGTCAGCGCAAGGCAAGAGCGGCATGGTTAAGAAAGATTCAAAGAATAATGAAAGCTTATCCGGACTGCCTGGCAGTTGCGATTGACTACCACTACTAGTGATGCTGACACGACGTGGTACTCGGGCGCGAGTTCATCTGGACAGCTTGATCGCGGCGACGACCACAGGCTTGGCCCACTCAGGCGTCCTGGCCAAGTCAACCATATGGACGATCTTCCGTCTGGCCAGGTGAAGGATCGGCACTGGCTGTGGAGCGTGGCCCGCATGAGGATCCGCGTCAATGCTGTTGTCGTACACCCTCAGCTCGGTGATCTTCGGCATCAACTCGATCAGATGGATCCGACTCTGGTCGTAGCGCTCACGAATCTTTTCTTCCGGGATGTCGTGTCCACCGCGGGCAACCCTCGATCGAACCCGCGCAATATGCAGCTCCGGACTGCTCAGTCCCACGAACCAGATGCGGACCTCGATTCCGGCAGCCACTGCCTTATGGAGCAGAGCCGCGATGGTGCGCCCGCCAAGCGTGGTTTCGAAGGCGAAGTCCAGGCGTTCGTCGATCGCTCGTTCCAGAAGACGTCTTCCCTCGTGCCAGGCAGCACTGTTCGCGTCCGCTGCCGTGATACCAGGATTGACAGCCAGAATCCGGATGGCCGCTTCGTCGGGATTGAAATAGTCGGCGCCAGACTGCCGGAACATCGCGCCGGCCACGCTCGTCTTGCCCGCGCCGTTCGTTCCGGCGAGCACGTAGATGCAGGGACGACCCCGCGCCCTAGCCACGCGTTCGCGCCGATGCTACCGCCGCCTTTCCAAGCTGTCTTGTGGATGCCGCGAATGCCGCCTTCATTCCCGATCGCGCCTTGGGTGTTTGCAGCTTCGCAAGAAGCGCGTCGAATTCCCGGCTGAGCGTGTCGAGGCTCGTCTCCGTCGCGCGCGACAGGGCGTTGAAGTTCTCGACAGATAGCACCACTGCCTTGGGAACATCGTGCTTCGTGATGACGACGGCGCCGCCTTGCATGGCCATGTCCAGGACCCGCCCGAACCCGCTCTTGGCCTCACTCGCGGTGACCGACGCAGCCTCGAGCGTCTCGCCGCGACTGTTTCGAAACGTCGCGACCGGATCCCGTCTGGGGTGTTGTCGTCGTGCAACCGGCGTGGCTGTTCCCACCTCTGTACTCGCCCTGTGCCGTCTCATATGTGTCTATTTTGGACAATATAGACCAAACAGTCAATATCACGGACCTGGCCGCCCGTCCACTCAGCCTGCCTCGACGAGCGCCAGCTTCCGCTGGTGCATGAATTTATCCGCTTCCCTTGCCTTCACATCCATCTCACATCTTTTCCCCTGAGTTCACTGACGCGAAGTGCCGCGATTTTGCGTATCAGCGCCTTCGGCAGCCGTTTGTCGTGGGGGAATTGAATTGAGCCCTTACCAGTCTTGTAGTTTGCCAACTCCTTCTTGAACGGCTTCATCGCGGAAGGGGTTGGCATGAAATTGAGATGCGATTTGAAAGCGCCGAACGCGAAAAGAATTCGCTTCCCTTCAAACACCGGGTATCCCCATTTCAGGCCTTCACTAGCTCCAGCAGGTGCAGCTTTCTTGAGAATTGCATACAGCTCGCGCAGATTCCTTTGCGCCTCTCTGGGAGCCGACGCTATGTATGCGGCGATCGTCCTTGGCTTAGTCTTTGAGCATGGTTCTCCGCTGGGACCGATTTCCAGGGCGCCGGGAAATGCATCGCCAGCCAGTCTGCGCAGTCCTCGATCAAAGGTCGCCAGCACGCCCTTTCGGCGGTGAGCAAGAGCGAGCAATTACGCGTCGCTTGTCGCCTTGCAGGCTGGACTCCATGCCTTTCACGGCCGTGGGGACCTGGAGGCTATCGGCCCAGAAGTCGTGGCCGGATGCGCCAGGCCAAAGCAGGCGTCAAGACACTGATATCAAGCAGCGCCGACTTCACGGCAGGTCTTCACGGAGCTGGTCGACGCGTGCGACCGTGACCTTCGGCGAGCGGCGATTGAGGCGCAATACACGAAGACCGTTTCGCTCTTCAGTCACAAGCGGCCGTTCAGCGCCCTTTCTGACCAGCTCGCTCACGGCCTGGCCAAGCGTCAGCCCGTGCCGCTGCGCGTGCGCCCTGGCCACCTTCATCGCATCTTCCTCGAGCTGCAACGTCGTCCTTGGCACCTAAACATCATATCACTCGGGGGGATACTGCTTGACGTATAACGTGCGGCGTTATACGCTGGGTTGAAGTGATCCGGTCGTTCAAAGATCCGGAGGCCGAGGCGCTCTTCGCGGGCAAGTTCAGCCGCCGTCTGCAGCAAGTAGCTCGCGTCGCCCAAAGGAAGCTGCAGCAGCTACATGCAGCGCACGAGCTCCGCGATCTCACCGCTTTCCCTGGCAACCGGCTCGAGGCGCTCACGGGCGACAGGCGTGGACAACACAGCATCCGGGTCAACGATCGATACCGTATCTGCTTCGTCTGGCACGAAGGGGACGCCGAAGATGTGGAGATCGTGGACTATCACTAGCGTTGGGAGGGAATGATGGCGAAGAGTCGCCGGCTACCGCCAGTGCATCCTGGAGAGATCCTGCGGGAAGATCTCATGACACCGCTCGGGCTGAGCATCAACGGGCTCGCCCGCGACCTGCGGGTGCCTGTCACGCGGATGAGCGAGATCGTGAATCGCCGTCGCAGCATCACGGCCGACACGGCGTTGCGGCTGGCGCGCTACTTTGGCATGACACCGCAGTTCTGGATGAACCTTCAGGCTGCCTACGATCTCGACGTGGCAACGCGTGTGTCGGCGCGCAGAATCAAGCGAGACGTGCACCCGCGAGAGGCTGCATAACCTTCTTCCTTACTGCACTCAACATTTGGTTGTAATTATAGTCAAATGAAATCGCGCGCCGACGCACCTACGCCATGGTGGCCCGGGCCGGGGAGATGGTCGCCACGCGTGAACGGATTGTCCGGGCTGCCTTGAAACTGGCACTCGAGCAGGCGTTCGAAGACATCACGCTCGCCGCTATCGCTGAAGCAGCGGGCGTCTCACATCAGACGGTGCTCAATCATTTCGCATCGAAGGAGAACGTTGCAGCGGCGGCGGCGGAAATGCTCGACCGTCAGACTCGGGCGGCGCGGGACAAGGCGAGGCCGAACGACCATCCACGGCGCATCGCCATTCTGGTCGGCGAGTACCAGCGCTTCGGCGATGCCGGCGCTCGATGGGCGATGGCGTCCGAGCAGCTTGGCTCGCTGGCGCCGCTGCTCGATGCGCACGCGCCGGCCACCAGGCATGGCTCGATCGCATCTTTTCGGATCTCCTGCCGAAGGCCCCGGCCGAGCGCCGCCACGCGATTTACGCGCTGCACGCGGCCACGGATGTCTACACGTGGAAGCTCCTCCGTCGCGACCTGCAGCTGTCCCGCCCTGACACCGAGCGGATCATGCTCGAACTGGCTTACGGGATCCTGGCAGCGCTGGCACGGGAACCGGACGCCGCCGGTCGTCTTCGGGGAGGACGCGATGAGACCCCGCCAGTACCTGTTCACTGTCGTCGACGGGGGCGGCAATGTGCCACCCGACTCCACGCCGCACGACGGCTCATCGACCGGGGCCATGCGGTGACGGTGCTTGCCGACGATTCTGTCGCACCCGATGTCCGCTCGACAGGTGCAGAGTTCCAGCGCTGGGTTCGTGCGCCGAACCGGACGGATCGCCGGCCCGAGCACGATCCAATACGAGACTGGGAATGCAAGTATCCGTGGCAGCTCGTCGCTCGGCTGATCGACACGATGCTCGTGGTCCCGCCACGGCATATGCCTCCGATGTAAGACGCCATCGCTCAATGCCAGCCTGCGCTCGTGGTCTGCTCGATGTTCTGTCTTGGCGGCATGCTGGCCGCCGAAGCAGCTCGCGTTCCATACGTCGTGCTGTTTCCCAACATCTATCCTCTGCCCGCGCGAGGCATACCACCGTTCGGCATTGGCCTCCGGCCAGCGCGCGGCCGCCTCGGCCGATGGCGCGACGAGATCCTCAACCGCATCATTGAGCGCCAGTGGGACGGCAAAGGCCTCACGCGCCTCAACACGCTGCGGCGTGCGTACGGTCTCGCGCCACTCCGACACGTGTTCGATGAAGTGCGCGGCGCACACCGGCAGCTCGTCATGACGTCACCCGCACTCGACTTTCCGGCAACGCTGCCGGCTGGGGTTCGATCGTCGGCCCCGTGCTCGAGGATCCTGTCTGGTCGCAGGGATCATCATGGACACCGCCTGGCGGCGGCAAACCGCTCGTGCTCGTCTCGATGTCGTCAACGTTCCAGGATCAGATCGGTCCGTTGCGGCGTGTCATTGAGGCGTTGGGCACTCTTCCAGTCCACGGCTTCGTTACGACCGGCCCCGCGATCGACGCCACAGCGCTGGACGCCGCGCCCAATATCACCATTCTTGCGCACGCACCTCATCGTGAGGTGCTGCGACACGCGGCCGCCGTGGTCACGCACGGCGGACATGGCACCGTCGTGAAAGCGCTCGCGGCCGGCGTGCCGATGGTGTTGCTCCCGCATGGCCGCGACCAGGACGATACAGCGGTCCGCGTCACCGCACGCGGCGCCGGCATCGCACTCAAGCGGACGGCGCGGCCCGAGGCGATCGCAGCCGCCGTGAGAGAAGACTCCACAACCCCAGCTTTCGAGCCTCGGCGCAACAGCTTGGAGAATCGGTGCGCCGGGATGCCGATGACAACGCGCTGCTACGCGAGCTGGAAGACATCCCGCTGGAAGACATCGAGCGTTCGGCCATCTCAACTGTCGAGACCCGGAGAATCTCATGAAACGTATGACGGCATTGGCGCTGCTCGTCGTGCTCACGACTCCAGCCCTATCGTCGGCCCTCGCGGGCGACAAGGCGGCGTACGTGGGAGGCACGATCGCGCGATTCAACACGACAGGTGGGCGCATCGAAGGGCGCGTCGAGATCGATCCACGCCACTTCGTGTTCGTTGCAGAGAACAGCTCTCGTGCCTCCGAACCCCTCCACATCGACTACGAATCAATCCGTCATCTCGAATTCGGTCAGCGCGCGTCTCGTCGGGTGCCGCTCGTCGTCGCCGCGACCGCCATTCTCGGCCCCGTCGGCCTCATGTCGCTGCCGGTAAAGAGGCGTGCGCATTACCTCACGCTGACCTACGCAGGTGAGCAGGGTAGAACCGAGGTCATGGTCATCGAGCTGGGAAAAAACGTCGTGCGCTCGACGCTGGAGGTCGTTGAAGCTCGCTCGGGCATCCCGATCGAGTACCAGGACGAAGAGGCGCGGAAATGGAGGCACTGAATCGTCGCGAGTTTCTGGCGCGCGGCTCCGCTGCCCTGCTCCATCTTGCGGTCCCACGGCCGCTGGGCGCGCATCCTTCGATCCCGAAGTTCCGCATCCCGCCTCCGGTCCCTCCGGTCCTGCAGCCGGTCCGGCGCGACTCGATAGCCGATTACTACGAGATCGCTCAGCGTGAAGCGCCGGTCGAGATCTTCCCCCACATCCGCACGCGCATCTGGGGCTATGACGGCATCTTTCCCGGCCCGACGATCGAGGCTCGCCGAGGAAGGGCGACTGTGGTGACGCACACGAACGGTCTGGCCGTTCCAACCGTCGCGCATCTCCATGGCGGTATGACACGCCCGCAGTCGGATGGCTTCCCCACCGATACCGTTGCCCCTGGAGGAACACGCACCTACGCGTACGACAACCTCGGGCGACCAGCCACGCTCTGGTATCACGATCACAGCTGGCGTGGGAGCGGACGAAATCTCTACATGGGTCTCGCCGGCTTTTACCTGTTGAAGGAGGACTCCGAGATCGACGAGCAGCTGCCCAACGGTCCGTACGATATTCCCCTGATGCTGCACGACCGGGCGTTCACGACCGACGGTCAGCTCGACTACGACCACGACGCACACCACGGCGCAACGGGTCGAGTGATGCTGGTGAACGGCGCGCCATGGCCGGTGCTGGAAGTCGCGGCGAGAAAGACCGCTTCCGTATCTTGAATTCCTCGAATGCGACCGCAATGCGCCTGGCGTTGAGCACGCATCACCCGCTGATTCAGATTGGAGGCGATCAAGGCCTGCTGGCGAAGCCAGTCGCCCTTTCGACCATCCGCCTGGCGATGGCGGAACGGGTCGAAATCGTCGTTGATTTCTCCGTCTACCCGCCTGGCACCCGCGTAGTGCTGGAGAACCGTCGAGGAGAAGGAAACCTCCGCTCCGTCATGCGGTTCGATGTCGTCCGCACGGCGCGCGATGACAGCAGGGTTCCAGACCGTCTCAGCGAAATCGAGCCGCTCGATCGGTCACAGGCCGATCGAAGTCGTACTTTTGTGTTTGGAGGCAAGCCCACGCTCGGCGTGCCGCCGGGGGTTCGTTGGGTCATCAATGACGAGCCATTCGATCCGCTGCGAGTCGACGCCGATCCCCAACTCGACGACATCGAGATCTGGCGCTTCGTCAATCGCGGTTTCTTGGGCAGACGATGTTGCATCCGGTGCACACACATCTCGCGCCGTTCCAGATACTGAGCCGGAACGGGCGTGCGCCGCTTCGGCAGGAGCGCGGCTGGAAAGATACTGTTGCGATCGAAGACGGTGAAGAGGTGGAAGTCATCATCCGGTGGAGCGGGTACAGGGGACGCTACCTGCTCCATTGTCACAATCTCGAACACGAGGACCACAGCATGATGGCCCGCGTCGACGTCGTTTGAAACGCGCCCGCCGTGCGCCGAGTAACTTCTACCCTCCGTTCGGATTCTCGCCCGCGCCGATCGGGTGACGGGCAAAGAACGCAGCCAGGCCCTTTGCCAGGTCGCGAGGCGCTCTTTGCCGGCATCGACCTGCCCCAGCTCGGCTACGAGGTCACCGAGCATGTCCCGTCCGAGAAGGTCACTCACGTCGTGCTGTCGAAGCGCGCCAGAGGGTTGCGTCGGAGCTGCGCTCATGACGACCCTCTTCGCTCAGCCATCTGCCGTAACGTTCGGCGATGTCACGACACCATATATGGGTCAACCGCAGTCGCCTTGTTTCCGGTCATCTCGATGAAGCATATAATGGCGCCCTCCGCCGTCTTAATCGAGCCCAGCCTGCCGCCCCGCACGGGCAGTCGGTCTGTCCGCCCGTCGGGCGACGTCCAGCTGGGTAGCAAGGGGATGACCATGCCTGGACGTAATCAGGTCTTCATCAGCTACGCGCGCGAGGACGCCAGATGGCGAGATGAATTCACGGAAATGTTCAAGCCCGCCGTCAACCGCGGCAGCATCAGCGTCTGGTCTGACGAGAGCATCGCGGTTGGACAGGAGTGGTCGAAGAACATCGACCTGGCGCTCAATGCCACTTGCGCGGGCCTGCTGCTGGTCACGCCTCAATTCCTGAGATCCGACTTCATCACCGATGTTGAGTTGAACCGGCTGCTGAGTCTCGCCAAGACCGCCGGCGTGGCCATTTACTGGGTCCCGATCTCGCCGACGCTCTACACCGAGACACTGCTCGGCACGATCCAGGCGGCGTGGGATCCGGAGCGTCCTCTCGACCAACTGTCGGTCCCCGAACAGCGCGCGGCAGTCCAGCAGATCTGTCTTCAGATCGTCGAGGACTTCGGCTTCCTGCCGAAAGTGACGAGCAGCCGCCGACAGAGCCTGCCGCAGGAGGTGCAGTCGCGGCTGGGCGACAAGTACCGAAATAGGCGAGGAGATTGGGGCTGGCAAGTTCTCGATCGTGTACCGGGCGCAGCAGAAAGACCCTGCCCGAACGGTCAGCATGAAAATTCTCATGGCGTCGGAATTCGACGACTGGGCCCGCCTGAAATTCCAGGACGCCACGGCGAAAGCGGCCGAGCTGACGAGCCCCGCCTTCATCAAGATCATCGAGTCCTCGATGGACGCACAGCCGGAGATACTGGTGTCGGAGTTCGTCCAGGGGGAACCGTTCAGCAAGTATCTGCTGCGATACCCGAACGGCGTTCCGCTCGGTGCGGTAAGAAACATCCTGCTGGACCTGGCACGGGCCGTCGAAGAAGTCCATCAGAAAAACTGGATCCGTGGCGAGATATGTTCGTCGGACATCCTCATCGAGTGCACAGGCGCAGCCCGGTTGTCGGCAGTGGATTTTTCGAATGTCCTGAGCGAGGAATCAAAGATGGCCGGGAATTTCCTGGTGGATCGCGAATCACTCGCTTACATGACTCCAGAACGCTTCTTCGGCCACCCTTCCACTCAACTGACCGACCAGTATTCCCTGGGCCTTATCGCAATGGAACTACTCGGGGGAGAACGCGTACCTCGGGTCGCCGCGCCCTGCGATCTCGAAGGCAGGCGTCGCCTGTTCGCCGATCTCGAGTCGGGAAACGGCCGGTGGGCGCAACGCTCCCCGGAATTCGCCGGAATCGTGTCCCGCCTGCTCCGTATCAACCCGCTCGATCGCTGGCCGTCGATGCGAGACGTGCGTCTCTTCCTCTCCGACATCGAGGTCGCCGAGTCGGAAGACGAGATGAACAGGAAAGTGGCGAAGGCCAGCTACCTGCGATTACAGCTGGCGGGCACCGAACGAGCCATCTTCGCGCGTTTTTACAGCGGCCTGTTCGCCGCATCTCCTGACGTGGAGCAGCGGTTTGCGGATATCGACATGGAACGGCAGTACAAGATCCTCAATGGCGCCGTTCAACTGCTCCTGGACTTCAATCCGGAGCGCGGCTGCCCACGGCTTCGCGATCTCGCGGTCCGGCACACGCCGCTGGGCTTGACAAGGCGCCATTACGACCTGTTTCTGGAGGGTCTGCTCAAGGCGATCGAAGAATCGGGGGTCGACGCGAACCAGCTTGACGCATGGCGGAAGACCATCACGCCAGCCGTCGAGTTCATGTGCGCCTGTCAGGGCATGCCGGCGCCAGAGAGATCGCAGAAGGTCGCCGCAGTGTAATTTCTGAACACTTCCAGCCTCGCGCTACATGGGCCTCCGATTTCGATTGGCCGAAACGCCTCTGAGCAGTAGGGCGGTTGAATCCAGCGTGCCCTGAGCCTGTCAGGCATGTAGTGTCCAGTGGCCTGAGCGAATGCCCCGAACCAGGCTCGACGACGCGGGCACCCGCATCTTCCGCCCCGCGACCGGGTGCGCTATCGAGCCCACTGCGCATATCTCACGCCGTCCCCAGGCTGCAAGATGCGGTTGCCGGCCCAGGAGCAGCGTCGCCGTCGCTCGCCTGGTTCAGGCGCCTTCGCTCCAGGCCGCTGGACCACACACCACGCGCAGGTTGTATTGCCGGGCGGGCAGGAGTGCGGTCGATAGGGCACAGCGCGACGGCGATCGGTTTGAAAACACGGCGGCAGCCACCGCTGCGGAGTTTCAAGCGCTCTTTTCGCGCCGAAGGAAGCTTCGCGATAGAATGGCCGCCGTTGCCGGCTTTCTCCAGGGCTATGGCTCAAAGAACGCACCGCATTCACCTTGCCGCCCTCCTGATAGCGAGCTTCTGCTGGCTTCCGGCCGAAGTTGCCATCGCGCAGCAGGGGCCCGTTGCTGTCATGTTCAGCAGCGACCAGAAACGACATGAGGCGCTTGCACTGAGCTTTCTGCCGGTGGACCTGCCGCCGGCGAAAACTGCAGCATTGCCCTCGCGTGTGTATCTCAGCGCCGGGGATCTCGAACGCGCGTTCGACAATGCTCAGTTTCGACCTGACGCTGCGATCGTCCCGACAAATACCGAGCTCCTGATTACATCGCCAGACCCCGCAACGCAGCGCACGCTCGTCGATCGCGTCCGGAAACAGCCCGATGTCCTGCGCGACCTGGAAGACCAGATCGCGACACGCCGGAAGCAATCACCCGCTCCGTCCGGCCGCGAGGCAGGCCTTCTGGCCATTGGTGTGGATACGTTCGTGGCGCAGTTACCGCGCGGCGTGAACAACAAAGCCAGTGGCGGCGCCTTTCCGAAAATGGTCTGTTTGATTGCGACCGACTACCCCAAGGGCGGCGCGATTGACCGGCGGGAGCTGTTCGCGCAAGACCGCGTGCGCAAGGGCATCGCCGGCTGCCTCGCAGCGCTGGACGCCGCCGGTGTTCAATCGGTGGTCCTGCCGCTCATGGGCGCAGCCAGTTCCAGCACGCAGACAAACGACAAGCTTTTCGAAGGCCAGCGCGTGCTCAAGGAATGCCGTCTCATAAATTCCACGGCGGGCATCGCGCTGGGCATTCACGACTTCGCGCCCACCCGTCGCAGTCTCCGGGAAATAGGCATCGTTCAATGGGATCGGGAAATCGTCGACATGTTCACTGTGCCGAAGGACAGCAGCCTCGCCCAGAGCGCTCGGAACGCTTATCTCAAGTACGCGGAACAGGTCAGACAAGCTGTTCGCAAAGGGTTGGCCGGCGATAAGACGACGGCGAACGACGTCGACGGCAGCTGTAACGCGATCTTCAACGTTCAATAGTGGCTGTGGAAAGGGAATGGTCATGAAGCCTCTTCGGCTCGTCCTGCTCGTCCTGGCGTTGAGCACTCCCGCCGTGCCGGCGCATGCTGCGATGGTCGGCCTGCATGGTGGCGACTACGATCCGCAGTCGATCTTCGATCCCGTTTCCAATCAGCTGGCGCTGCCGTGTCCCACCACTGCGGAGCTGCCCCTACTCTACTCCTGTGCGCTCTTCGAGATTCTTGCCGAAACCCCTCCCGAGTCTGAGCCTTTCGTCGTCAATAGTATCGACTTCCGTCTTCTCAGTGCCTCGGGTGGTCTTCTCGGCACGGGCGAGATCGGGGCGACTCTCTTTGCGGATGCTGCATTCAGCGACCTTGACAACCTCGCCGCATCTTCGCTGTTCGATGATGGCTTCACGTTCACTCTGTTCGACGACTCGATCTTCTGCCCCCCTGACTGCGAGGCCGCGTTCTTTTCCAGCGATGGCTCTATCGTAAGCGTCTCCATCGTCGGCGTGAACGGCATCGCGAATCCGGGGGTTGCGCCGATTCCCGAACCGGCGACCTTGTTTCTCGTCGGACCGGTGTGGGCGGCACTTGCGGTGCGCCGCACCTGCCTCAAAGCTCTCAAGGCCCGCAGAGCACCGAAAATCAACTCGATCCGAACTTCGTCGCGAGCTGTTTGAACCCGAGCTCCGGAAGGAGGGGTTGCAGGTCCGGATCGCTCCGGGCCGCAGAGAAGGGATAGCCGGCCTTGAATGCCTCTTCGAGTGAGAGGAGCGCCTCGGACCTCCGGCCGCCGAGCACGTCGACGATCGCTTCGGCGTAGATCAGGTTGACATTCGCCCGATCGATGGCTCGAGCGTCTGCGAGGAACCGCTGCGCCCGGGCCTGGTCTCCCTTTTTGGCATAGTACAGTGCCAGGTTTCCCCGGACCTGCGCATTCCGTGGATTGACAGCCAGCTCTTTCAGCGCGAGCGCGATCGCCTTGTCGTACACGGCTGTCGCTTTGGTGGCGTCTCCGGCCCATCGATAACCGTCGCCGAGATTCCCGACAAACTGTTCCGCGCTCGGGCTCAGTTCGACGGCCTTCTGGAACATCGGGATCGCGTCGGCGTGCTTCCCGCCGTAAGCGTATGCGATACCAAGATTGGTGTAGGTCTGTGCAGTGGGCTGGAGCTCGAGCGCCTTCTTGAACGCGGCGGCCGAGTCGTCGTAGCGCCCCATCTGCAGATACGCGGCGCCAAGATCGTTATGACCGCTCATGTTTCCGGGTTCCAGCTCGATGACCTTCCTCAGAGTCTCCGCCGCCCTGGCATAGTCACCCAGCTGCATGTGTGCGACACCCAGCGCGCTGTAGCTCACCCAGTAGTATGGGTTCACCGCCACGGCTTTCTCGTACGCCTGAATCGCGAGGTCACCACGGCCGGTCGACAAGTACGCTCGCCCGAGCCGGCGGAACACCTCGTCGGACCTTGGCGCGAGCTCAGACGCGACCGTCAGCTCGGCAATTGCCTCAGTAGTCTTCCCGGTCGCCTGATAGACGCTGCCGAGGGCCAGGTGCACTTCGACCAGCCTCTCGTCGAGCCTCTGCGCCTGTTGCGCCGATGACAGGGCCTTCTCCGCCCACGAGCTGTCTTTGGTGGTCCTGTACAGGCGCAACGCGGCATCGGAGATTCCCGCATACGCGCGCGCGAATCCGGCATCCTTCTTCAACGCCTCTTCGTAAAAGCCGATCGCGGCCTGGACGTTCTTGAGATCCTGCTGACCGCGCATGGCGTTGCGCCCACGCAGGTACAACTGGTAGGCCTCGATGTTCTCGGTCGGGTGCGATATCGCGCGCGCCAGCTCCTCGCTGGTCGGTTCCAGATCCAGTGCCGAGAGCAGGCGGTTGTAGATTTGATCCTCTATCGTCAGCAGATCGCCGGGCACACCCGAAAAGTCCTGCGCCCACACGCGCCGGCCCGCCTTCGCATCGTCGAGCGTCACCGTGACGCGCATGCTGTCGGCAGTGCCCTGCACCGTCCCCGAAATGAGGAGATTCGCGCCAAGCTCGCGGGCGACCGCGTCGAGCGACTCTTTGCCGGCGGCCCGGTCGACCGCTGCGGCCGATGCGACGTTCAACCCGGGCGACTGAAAGAGCTTCGACGACAACGCCTCTTCAATGCCGGCCGCAATGTGCGCGAGGCCGGCCTGATCACCCATGACGCGGAACCGCAGGTACTGCGACGTACTTCTGGGCCTGTGCAGGGGCCGAAACGACAGGCGGGTCGTTCCCTGGAGCCAGCACGTATCGACGCGCCAGCGGAACGGCGGCTGCGAGGCCGACGACGAGGACGAGCGAGATGACAGCCAGCTTTGTCCGGTTGGTGGCGGGCAACCGGAGCGTGACCGAAGCCGCCGGTCTCAGTGACGCCGGGGCGGCACGCTGCGCTTCGAGATCGGCCTGTATCTCGCGCGCGCTCGCGTACCGGGCCTCGGGGTCGTGCTCGAGACACCGCATGATGACGCGGCAGAAGTAATCGGGCAGTTCGGGATTGAGCAGCTTTGGATTCTTCGGAGTGCCTTGCACCCGCTGAAACATGAGCTCGATCGCCGAGTTGCCGGGGAACGGCGATCCCCCCGTCGCCGTCTCGAACAACACCAGGCCGAGCGCGTACAGGTCGCTCCGATGATCGACAGGCTTGCCCTCGACTTGCTCCGGCGAGAAGTACCTCGGAGTGCCAACGAACTCTCCCGTGCGAGTGATGCCGGCCATTGACGTTTCGAGCGACTTGGCAAGGCCGAAGTCCGAAACGTACACGTTGTCGGCTGCATCGATCAGGATGTTCTGGGGCTTGAGATCGCGGTGTATGACGCCGACTTCGTGGGCCGCCGAGATTCCCGCTGCGAGCTGCTTGGCAATAGCGAGCACGCGTTCGAACGGCAGCGGCCCTTGCTTGAGGATTGCCGCGAGGTCCGTGCCCTCGACAAACTGCATCGTGATGTACTTCACGCCTCCGCTTTCGCCGAGATCGTGAATGCGGGTCACGTTGCGATGTGTGACCCGGCGCGCCATCAGCAGCTCCTGCTTGAAGCGCTGTTCGAAGTCGTGGGTAGTCCCGGCGTTCGCAATGATGTCGGGGCGAATCACCTTGAGGGCGACTGCTACGCCCAGCTCTACATCCCAGGCCCGGTACACGGCGCCCATTCCCCCCGAGCCCAGCAGACGGTCGATGCGATAGCGCGAACCGAAAACGTAGCCCGCCGGCATGGTACCGAACCCCCCCATGGCGAGCGGCGGGCTGAACTGGCCGCCGGATATGGTGGCGGCCACGCTCGAGAAACCGGGCTGCGGGACTAGCGGATACACCGCAGTTCACGCAAACCGGCGAGCCGTCCGGCGCATCGTGACCGCAGTGCGCGCAGCGTATGGACATGCCTCAGAAATTACGGGAGTTCGGCAGAATGAGCGTGATCATTATGACATGTTCTGTCGTCATTCCACCACGGTGACGACGACGTCGGAGAAGTCTCCGTTGAGTGCTCCATCCTGATCATCGTCGATGAGGACAATCCACGCGTAGCCTCCAGGCGTGAGCCCTGCGACATCCGGAATGTTGATCAACGTCGACGGACCAAACGTCCCCATTGGCCCGACATGGGCTCGCGCGAGCGTCTGGACGAGACCCTGCGTGGGATCGACCCAGAAAAAGCCGGATGGCGTGAGCAACCCGACGTACATCTCCGCAGAATTCAGGACGCCGGACGGACCCGCATCGAAGGTAAGTGAAACGTTCAGCGACTGGCCCGCAGTGAGAACGACTGGACCGTTGCCGCCGTTGACTCTGACATCAATTGACGGTGGATTGTTGGTGTACGAAATTCGACGCACCAGGCCGGACGTTGTGCTTGTGCCACGAGCCAGGTAGTAGAGCGCGCCATCACTCCCGAATTGAAGATCCACCGGCTGCGAAATTCCCGAAGCGAAATCCGAGACGACGCCGTCTGGCTTACGCCATTGGATCCATCCGCCGCAGAAATCAGCAAAGAAGTAGCCACCCCAATACTTGAACGGAAACTGCGGCGTCACCAGGTTATGGAAGGCGCCTCCGGCGATGGCACAACCATCTGAATGGTCGTACGCATACAAGGGGCTCCGGAACCGCGGATCGGTGGTAGGTCCTTCGGTCGTCGGCCACCCGTAGTTCGCCCCAGCGACCCCCTGGTTGATTTCCTCCCACGACAGTTCTCCGACGTCGTTGATGAAAAGCGTTCCATCGATAGGGTGAACCGCGAAGGTAAACGGATTGCGCAGCCCGAGCGCCCAGATCGAATCGGTAGACGCCTGTCGCGGTGGTGAAGAACGGGTTGTCGGTCGGAATGGTCCCATTGGAATTGATGCGCAGAATCTTCCCGAGCCGGCTGGTCATGCTCTGCGCGTTGGAGGAGACGGCATTCTCCCCTGTGGCCACGTACAGTTTGCCGTCCGCGCCGAAATGAATCGCCCCGCCGTTGTGATTGGTCGCACTGAGCGTTTCCAGATCGAGAAGGACCAGCTCGCTCGCTGGAACGACCACATCGCCGTTGGCCGTGAAGCGGCTGAGACGATTGTGAATGGCCGGGCTCGTCGCCGTGTAATACAGGTAGATAAAGCGGTTGGTCTGAAAGTTCGGATCGAAGGCGATCCCCAACAGTCCGCGTTCGCCGATGGAACTGACGGTGAGCGTGTGAAACGGAGTCGCGAGCAACGAGCCGTTCTTGATGACGCGGACGGCTCCGCCCTGCTCGCACACAAACAGCCGCCCGTCGGGCGCAAACGCCATGGCCGTGGGACGACTCAATCCCGAAGCGAGCAGAGTCTCCTGGAAACCCACTGGAAGCGTTGCCGCCTGCGCAAAGCCGCTGATGAAAAGGAACTCCCATGTGAACAGGATCGATCGAATGAGCCGAGGCACACCCACCATGCAGACCTCCCAGTTGGGCGCTGGAGGGGCCAGCGCCATGAACATCGTTCAGACTTCGCCCGGAAAAGCGAACAACGCCCCCGCCTCGTCATCTCAAAGGGACGGCAATAGACCAGAACACAGGCCAGATCCGCACAGGAGCCGCCAAAAAACCTCGATTACCGATGGCACGAGGGTTGGACATCAGCGCTCTTTTGCTGCGACCGATGCTCAGACCATTGGTGTGTGTCATCGCGCTCATGTCTGCGGCCGCCGCCTGCGCGAGCCTTGCTTCGGCCGCGCCCGGATTCAGGTGCTACACGATCCAGCGCGGCGATACAGCAGTGCGAATCGCGCTTCGTCTGACCAACGATGCGCGGAGCGTTGACGCGCCCTGGTTCCAGATTCTCGATCCATCGAGGGGCGCGCTCGTTCCCAAGCGGCGGTACGCACACATCGAGCCCGGCTGGCAGGCCTGCATCGTCGAGCCATTGCCTGGCGCTGTGCCATCGATGAGTCAAATGGCAGTCGGGGCTCCGGCCAGTGCGAGGCCGTTGATTCTGCGGTGGTGGTGGATACCGATCCTGTTCTTCGCGGCCACGCTGGCATGGATCGCAACACAGAACTTTCTGGACAGAAGACACGCGACATCGCGCGCGCTCGAACGGTTCGGCATGGCATTCATTCGCGAATTCGAGCGCCCCTTGCTGCAGGACCCGAGCGTCGAGTCTCCGGTTCGCTCACGTTTGCGAATCGTCCCGCAACGCGGGGAAGTCGAGATCCTGCTCGCACCGAACGACGGCTGGCATTATCCAAACCTCTCGGATCATCGCAGGAACGTGGAGTACGACGTTGAAAGAATCGTGACGCTGCTCGGCGAAGGGCGAGTTGTCACCGGTCGGCTCGGCATGCGTGGAACGTGGGTCGTCATCCCATTTCGTCTCGAGGGAAGCCTCGAGTAAGGAGGAACGGGCGTGAACATTCTTCTCATGAGCCTTGGCGGAGGCGGGGGCAACATCCTGCGGTCGGTGAAGACGCTGTTCCATCGCGATCTCGTCGTCTCTCAGAAGACAGACGCGATGTATACAGAACGGTTGAGACAATCGGTCGCCACCCGGTTTCTCGACACGAACCAGTTCTCGCTGATGGATATCCCGCAAGAGGACCGCCTGCTGATCGGCGCGCGGACGACGGGCCACCTGGGCTCCAGGCACGATCCGGAGGTAGCGCAGCGCGCTTTCGACGAATCGCGACGCGAGATCGAGGCGCTCATCAGCGGGTACACGGTAGTCATTGTGATTGCGACGGGCGGCAAGGGCACGGGCGCCGGAACGATCGTCCCAGTGACGCTCGCTGCCCGCCAGCAGAAGAAGCTCGTCATCCCTGTGTTCGTCCGGCCATCGTTCGATCGGCACGAAGTGGAGAAACGTCGCTTCGATCACGCGTTGACCATCGGCCGTCAGCTGGACGCGGCGAATATCAGGTTCATCGAGATTCTCAACGACCGGGGGTACGTCGAGTCAGATCCACAGCCCCAATCGGTCGTGTGGGAGCGAATGAACGTGCCGATCGCGCGGGCATTGCGCGGTCTCCTGTACGTCCTGTGGGATCTTTCCCAAGTCGATGCTTCGGATCTGTCGTCTCTTTTCGCCGGACACGGCCGGATGCGGATTGGATTCTCAGAGATCGACCCATCGCCTGATGCCGAACCCGTCGACGAGCAGATAGAACAGGCGGTGACCGAATGCTGGGACAATCCGTTCTGCAGCTTCAGCAGGCCTCCCGGCACATCGCTGATCTGCATTCAGGGCCAGTGGTCTAACGTCGTGGACGCAAAAATCAAGGGACGGCTGGCAGCGCGTGCGGTGGGCGCTGATTCGAGTCCTTACAATCCGCTCTACGCCCGTGCGTTTCACATGCCGAGGCCATGGGGCGTCACCGCGCTCTTCGCCGAATACACCGGGAACCATGAGCCGATCGACATACGCTGGAATCTGGAGCCCGAAATCGCGTGTGATCATCCGGCATTGCTCGTGGACGAAGAGCCTTCAAGCGACCTGGTGGCAGACCGGCCAGTGGCCGACCAGCAGAGGCCGGACATCCCGTCCGCGTTCCCGACATTGTGGGACCTGGCGTTGGCGCTCAACCGGTCGGATCCGGCCGCGCTCGCCGTCGCGCAGGACGGAGCCGAGGGGAGGGTGACGATCGATGGAACGGAGATCAAGAAACTGCTCGGTACACCATGGTTTCGATCGGTGTTTCCCAGATTTTCGGAGGCATGGCGCGAACGGATCCTCGGGGTGCTCGTCGAAAGCACCACGTTTCCCAACCATACGCTCAGAATCGGACGTCACGACGTGCAGTTGAGCGAGATAAAATTTGCACAGCTCAAGGAAATATTTTCCAAGGCGTCTGTCGCTGATGGCATCCGCGGGGATCTTCGACTGATGCTGGCGGTCGGAAACCTGTGGGGACCAGACACTCTGAGCCGATTCCGGTTCGCGGATAGCGTCCAGGCACGCGAACCGTCGCGGCTTTCAGGTCTCCTTCACGGATTTCGAACGTAGTCGCCCTGTCTCGGTATGTACCTTGCATTATCATGGAGACCCATGCAGCGCCGATTTAGGTATGCCCTGACAGCTGGCCTTCTGTCGTCCAGCGCGCCCGCCGGACTATTGGGCATGCGCCTGAGGAACAAGTCCGAGGAGCCCTCTTCGCGGGGCCAGGCCACGACCGAGCTGCCGATCGATCACGCGGCGTACATGTATCTCGGCGGGGCAACCGCCATTCTCTTTGCGCTGTTCGGCTACATCCTTGGACGGCGGGTGGACCAGCTGGCATCGCTCTCGGAGACCGACGCGCTCACGGGCCTGCTCAACGCCCGGGGTTTTGCCGCGAGGCTCCGCTCGGAAATCAAGCGCTCGAAGCGCTACCATGAGCCACTTACGCTGCTCTTCCTCGATCTCGATGGGCTGAAGGTCATCAACGATCGCGAGGGTCACCGGGCGGGGAGCGCGGCGTTGCGGGAGGTCGCCGGGGTCATCCGGGCCGCACTTCGCGAAAGCGACGTCGCCGCCAGGTGGGGCGGTGATGAATTCACCATCCTCGCGCCCAGCACGTCACGCGAGGCCGCGCTCACGCTGGCGGAGCGTGTTCGCGTGGAGATCGCCGGTCAGGTCTCGACGTGGCCACTTACGGCGTCGATCGGCGTCGCCACTCACGACGCCGACGAGGACGGCATGCCGGCCGACCCGACTGCGCTCATGCGTGCTGCCGATACCGCGATGTACGAAGCGAAGAAACGCGGCAAGAACACCGTCGTGCTCTTCGACGAAGCAATCGGTCGATCAACCGAGACCTCTACTTCAACCTCTTGATCTTCAGATTCCGAAACTCGACGAACGCACCTGCCGGATCTTCCGGATGTGCCGACTGCAGGCCGATTGCGCCCGACTGTCGCCGGGAGTCGCGCACGTCGACGACTTTCGTGCCGTTGTAGAGCACGAGGATGTGGTCTCCGTTCACGGTGACCTCGAACGAATTCCATCGGTCGGGAAGAATCTTCGTGCCTTCGGGGGCGTTCTGGACGTTCACGATGCTCCCGGTGAGATAACTGCCACCGGTACGATCCGTGAGCAGCTTGTCGCGAATCTGCAGCTCGTACCCCGCCGGTTGCGGCCGGCCCTGGCGCAGCATGAGCGCGGAGTTCACGGCCGCGTGGGCACGGAACTCGGCCTTCAGCACGAAGTTCGCGAAATCCTCTTTGCTCAAGAGAGTCGCTCCGGGTGCAGCTTGCTCGTTCCGAATCACGCCGTTCACCACTTTCCAGACCTTCTCCTGCCCGGCGGGCATGTCGAACTTCGAGAGATCGTGGCCGTTGAACAGCAGCTCGAATCCGTCCTTCTGTTCCTGGGCGGTCAGGACATTCACCGAGTCGCGCGCCTGTGCACCCGCCAACGCGACGGCAGATGTCGCAAACAGAATGTGGGCAACGAGAAAGCGATGCATGGTGTTCCTTTCGTGTAGGTGGTGCCGCTAATCATACTCTCTAGCTGGTAGCTGGTAGCCGGTAGCTAGTAGCTGACCCTTGCACCCCACGTGATATGCTGCCGTCCTGGACGTTCGTCGGCAATATGGCGCAGATTTTTCATCGCAGCGCGAACACGATTGCCCGGGTAAGCATTTTCGGCGCTGTCTTCTTCGTCGCCGCCCTCCTCTACCTCGCCTATCAAATCGATCGATCGCCGTGGGTCACGCAGGTGAACGTCGCCCGCGAGCAGCCAATCCAGTTCAGCCACGAACGTCACGTCGCGGGCAACGGCATAGACTGCCGCTACTGCCATACCACGGTCGAGACAGCCGCGTTCGCAGGAATCCCGCCGACCAGGACGTGCATGAACTGCCACTCACAAATCTTCTCGAACGCGCCGTTCCTCGAGCCGGTCCGCGAGAGCTTCCGAAACGACACGCCGATCGCCTGGACGCGCGTGCACGATCTCCCCGATTTCGCGTACTTCGACCACAGCATTCATGTCGCCAAAGGGGTTGGCTGCTCTACCTGTCACGGACCGGTGGACAAGATGCCCCTGATGCGGAAGCAGCATTCGCTGCAGATGGAGTGGTGCCTCGATTGTCATCGCCACCCAGAGCGCTACCTCCGTCCGCGTGAAGAGGTGTTCAACATGAGCTACATCGCTCCCGAAAATCAGATCGAGCTGGGCCGGACGCTCGTCGAAAAACACCGGATCCGCAAAATGACCGACTGCAACGCATGTCATCGATGAAGCCCGGGAATCCTCTGGAGTTCTGGCGGACGCTCGCGGAAAGGAACGGCGCGAACCTCAGCGGCCTCATTGCCGACGAATTTGCCTCGCGCCTGCCTCAGTCGTTCGATGAGGTCGAGCGCCGGACGTTCCTGAAATTGATGGGCGCCTCGCTTGCCCTGGCCGGCATGACCGGCTGCACTCGCCAGCCCGCAGAGCAGATTCTTCCGTATACCCGCCAGCCGGAAACCATCATTCCCGGCAGGCCGCTCTTTTATGCAACCGCGATGACGCTCGGCGGGCGCGCGACAGGTCTTCTTGTGAAAAGCCACGAAGGACGCCCGACGAAAATCGAAGGGAATCCGATGCATCCCGCGAGCCTTGGGGCGACCGATGCCTTCGCGCAGGCCGCACTGCTCGATCTCTACGATCCCGATCGCATGCAGACGCTGACCGACAGGGGAGACATCCTTCCGTGGTCCTCGTTCCTTGGCGCGATGCGCACCATGGCGACAGCACAGCAGGCAACAAAGGGGGCAGGACTGCGCATTCTCACCGAGACCGTTTGCTCCCCCTCACTCGGCGCACAAATCGATGAAATTCTTGCGCGTTATCCGGCGGCGACCTGGCATCAGTGGGATCCGGGCGGCGAGGTGAACGCCGCGGCGGGTCTCCGCATGTTTGCCGGCACCAGCGTCTCGACCTACTACAACATCGAAAACGCCGCCGTCATCGTCTCGCTCGACTCCGATTTCCTCAGCTGCGGCACGGGCAATCTCCGCTACGCGCGGCAGTTCGCGCAGCGCCGGCGGCCCGAAGGCGCGGGGTGCCGCCTCTATTGCGCCGAGACACTGCCCACGCCGACTGGCGCGAAGGCGGACCACCGGCTGCCACTCAGGCCCAGCCAGATTGAGTCGCTCGCCCGCGCGCTCGCGGCCGATCTGGGCGTGGCTGGAATCGATCGCGGTGTGCCCCTTCCTGCAACAGCACAGGCGTGGATCGCAGCCGTTCGCGACGACCTGAACAGCCATCGCGGCTCGAGCCTGGTCGTCGCCGGCGAGGGGCAGCCGCCGGTCGTCCATGCGCTCGCCCACGCGATGAACGCAGCGCTTGGAAACGCCGGCCAAACAGTTCTCTACACCGACCCCATCGAGTCGCATCCGGTCGATCACGTGCAGTCCATCCGCGAGCTCGCTTCGGCGATGGAGGCGGGACAGGTCGATGCCCTTCTCATCCTCGGGGGGAATCCGGTCTACACCGCCCCGGTCGACTTGCGATTTGCAGACCTCATGAGCAAGGTTCGCGTGCGCGTTCACCTGAGCCTGCACGCCAACGAGACGTCGGCGATTTCGCACTGGCAGATTCCGGAAGCGCACTTTCTCGAGGCCTGGAGCGACGCGCGAGCGTTCGACGGCACCGTCTCCATCGTCCAGCCGCTGATCGCGCCGCTGTATGGCGGGCGCTCGGCCCACGAAGTGCTCGCGACACTCAGCGATCGACCGGAGCGGTCGGCGTATCAGGTCGTTCGGGAACACTGGCAACAAAGGCTGGGTGCTGCCGACCGCGAATTCGAGACC
The DNA here is from genome assembly GCA_963775345.1 of Vicinamibacterales bacterium. Classification (GTDB taxonomy): domain Bacteria; phylum Acidobacteriota; class Vicinamibacteria; order Vicinamibacterales; family JAMQPK01; genus JAMQPK01. Next base: position 70,312 of record CAVZIS010000002.1, on the reverse strand, counting down.
TTCTGGCGGCGCACCGTGCACGACGGTGTGATGGCGAACACCGCACTTCCGGCGCGCTCGATCAGGCCCGCCGCGTCAATTGCAGCGTTCAGCACGGCTCCTGCGGCGCCGGCGGCCGGCGTCGAGATCGCATTCCGCGTCGATCCCACCGTCCATGACGGCCGTTTCAACAACAACGCATGGTTGCAGGAGCTTCCCAAGCCGCTGACGCACCTCACGTGGGACAACGCCGTACTGGTCAGTCCGGCGACGCTGGCGCGGCTTGGTGGCCGGACGACGCCGGACTTTACCGGCGGCGAGCGCGGACAGATTCACGCACCGGTCGCGGAGGTTCGCTATCGCGGACGATCGATTCGAGGCGCAGTGTTTGCGATCGCCGGCCACCCTGATGATGCCGCCACCCTCCACCTCGGGTACGGCCGCTCGCGCACGGGCCGTATTGGCGCCGATCGCGGCTTCAACGCCGGTGCGCTGAGAACATCCGACGCGCTGGCCTTCGGCACGAGCGCGCAAATCTCTCTGACCGGCGGCACGTCGCCGCTCGCGTGCGTGCAATATCACCACTTGATGGAAGGGCGCGACATCATTCGCGTCGTTCCGCGTGCCGGGCTCCCGGCATTGAAGAAGGACGAACGCGAGCTTCCCTCCCTGTGGCCCGTCCTCACCGCCGAGCAGGCGAGCGCCGGCGGTTACAAGTGGGGGATGTCGATCGATCTCAACGCGTGTACCGGGTGCAATGCGTGCGTGGCCTCCTGTCAGGCGGAAAACAACATCCCAGTGGTCGGGAAGGCGGAAGTGATGCGCGGACGCGAGATGCACTGGCTCCGCGTTGACAGTTATTACCAGGGCGAGGTCGAGAATCCGAAGACCTACTTCCAGCCTGTTCCGTGCATGCATTGTGAAACGGCGCCGTGCGAGCCGGTGTGTCCGGTTGGAGCGACCACCCACAGCAGCGAGGGGCTGAACGACATGGTCTACAACCGCTGCGTGGGGACGCGATACTGCTCCAACAACTGCCCCTACAAGGTCCGCCGCTTCAACTTCCTCCAGTATCAGGACTGGGACACGCCGAGCCTCAAGCTTGGCCGCAATCCCGATGTATCGGTCCGCAGCCGCGGGGTGATGGAAAAGTGCACGTACTGCGTGCAGCGAATCAGCGCCGCACGCATCCAGGCGGAACGAGAGGGCCGTGTCATTCAGGACGGCGAGGTCAAGACCGCCTGTCAATCGGTCTGCCCGGCCGAAGCCATCGTGTTCGGCAACCTGAACGATCCGAACAGCCGGGTGTCGAGACTTCAGGCCGAACAGCGAGACTATGCGCTCCTTCACGAGTTGAATACCAGGCCGCGGACGACCTATCTCGCGGCGATCACCGACACGAATCCACAGCTGGACAAACAGTGAATCGCACACCGCCGGTCATCGCGCCCGGGCATACGTTCTCGACCGTCACCGACAAGATCAGTGCGATCGTTCTGACGAGAAAGACGCCGCTGGGCTGGTGGTTCGGCTTCGCCATCGCCTTTGCGCTCGCGAACGTTCTCCTGATGTCGCTCGCCTACCTGGTCGCGACCGGCGTCGGCATCTGGGGTATCAACCATCCGGTCGCGTGGGGCTTCGCCATCGTCAACTTCGTCTGGTGGATTGGGATTGGCCACGCCGGCACGCTCATCTCGGCGATTCTTCTGCTTTTCAAGCAGACATGGCGTACCTCGATCAACCGCTTCGCCGAAGCGATGACGCTGTTTGCGGTGGCCTGCGCCGGCCTCTTCCCCATCGCACACCTGGGACGCCCGTGGCTGGCGCACTGGCTGTTCCCGTACCCCAACACGATGGACGTGTGGCCGCAGTTCCGCAGTCCACTGGTGTGGGACGTGTTTGCGGTATCGACCTACGCGACCGTTTCGCTGCTGTTCTGGTTCGTGGGCCTCATTCCCGATCTGGCCACCTTGCGGGATCGGTCCGAGTCGAGAGCCGGACGCGTCATCTACGGGGCTCTCGCGATGGGCTGGCGTGGGTCGGCGCATCACTGGCACCGGTATGAGACGGCGTATCTCCTGCTGGCTGGTCTCGCGACGCCACTGGTTGTCTCGGTCCACACGATCGTGAGTTTCGACTTCGCCATCTCGGTGATTCCCGGATGGCACGCAACGATCTTTCCGCCGTATTTCGTCGCGGGCGCCATCTATTCGGGATTCGCCATGGTGCTGACGCTGGCGATTCCGATCCGGACCGTCTACGGGCTCCAGGACTTCATCACCGAGCGGCACCTGAACAACATGGCGAAGATTCTGCTGGTGACGGGGCTCATCGTCGCCTATGGCTACATGATCGAGGCGTTCACCGCCTGGTACAGCGCCAATACGTACGAGGTCTACATGATGCGCAACCGTATGACCGGGCCGTACGGTCCGGTGTACTGGGCGCTTCTCTTCTGCAACGTGCTGACACCGCAGTTCCTCTGGGTGAAGAGGATCCGGACCAACGTCGCGCTGCTTTTCGTCATCTCCTTGATCGTCAACGTCGGCATGTGGCTCGAGCGCTTCGTCATCGTCGTGACGTCGCTGCATCGCGACTTCCTGCCATCCTCGTGGGGCCGCTACATGCCGACCATGTGGGACTGGGGCACATACATCGGCACGATCGGACTGTTCCTGGCGCTGTTGTTTCTGTTCCTGCGCTTCCTTCCGATGATTTCGATCTTCGAGATGCGGACGCTCGTGCCCGAGGCGAGTCCCGATGGGACAAAGGTCCGGCTGAACCCGGACTCGAGGTTGGATGCGGAGGCCGCGCGATGAAGCCGTCGGGCCGTCCGACGATTTACGGATTGATGGCCGAGTTCGAGGACTCGCATGCGCTCGTCGCCGCCGCGCGCCGTTCGTATCAGGAAGGCTATCGAAAAATGGACGCCTACTCGCCCGTCCCCGTCGAGGAACTGCACGAGGCGCTCCACATGCACGACAACCGCCTGCCCAAGATCGTCCTCGCGGGCGGCATTTTCGGTGGTGTCGCGGGCTACGGATTGCAGTACTGGGCGTCGACGATGGCGTATCCCTTGAACATCGGAGGCCGCCCGCTGCATAGCTGGCCGGCGTTCATTCCGGTGACGTTCGAAACGACGATTCTCGCGGCCGCATTGTCTGCCGTGCTCGGCATGCTGGCACTGAACGGGCTGCCGCAGCCGTTCCATCCAGTGTTCAACGTCCCACGGTTCGCGCTCGCAAGCCGCAACCGGTTCTTCCTGTGCATCGAGGCGGCCGACCAGAAGTTCAACATCGACACGACGCGTACAGTTTCTCGAGTCGCTCGGAGCGCGCGAGGTCACGACCGTTGAGGACTAGGGATTGGGGATTAGGGATTTGGGATTAGCGATTAGACGCTTCGCTGTCGTTGCGGTCGTCGTATCTGCGATCGCCTGCCGGCAGGACATGCACGACCAGCCGAAGTACACACCATACAAACCGGCGGATTTTTTTGCCGATCGACGCTCGGCGCGTCCCGCCATCGAAGGCACGATTGCTCAGGGCCATCTGTTCGAGGACGAGCTGCTTCACACGGGAAGAATCAACGGACAGCCCTCGACCATTTTTCCGTTTCAGATTGATGACGCGACGATGCGGCGCGGACGGGAGAGATACGACATCTACTGCTCGCCCTGCCACGGCCTCACCGGCGAAGGCGACGGGATGGTCGTCCAGCGAGGGTATCGGCGCCCTCCGTCTTTCGTTGTCGACAGGCTCCGGCAGGCCCCGGCAGGACACATCTACGACGTCATCACGAATGGCTTTGGAGCCATGCCGGACTACGCATCGCAGGTGCCCGTGCGCGATCGCTGGGCGATTGCCGCCTACATCCGCGCACTGCAGCTGAGCCAGTACGCCGCTGCCTCTGAGCTCTCGCCTGAAGCCCGAGGACAGCTGCGATGACAGCGCTGAACGCGATCGGCAACGAGATGGTCCCCGAGCTCAGGCAGCTGCAGTCGAAGCTGCTTCTCGCCGGCGGTGCCGGCACAGCGGTGTGCGCCGTCGGCCTCGTGCTCAACCCGACTCAGTTCGTTCGCTCCCTGCTGCCGGCTTACATGTGGATGCTGTCGGTGACTCTCGGATCGCTGGCGCTGGTCATGGTCCACCAGGTCTCCGGCGGCGCATGGGGAGTCGTCACCCGCCGCATCCTCGGCGCGGCGACCCGAACGTTGCCCTTGCTGACGGTCCTGTTCATCCCGATCGCGCTCGGGCTTCGTTCGCTCTATCCGTGGGCCGACCAGGCGCACGTGGCCGCGGATCCGCTCCTGCAGTGGAAGCAACCGTACCTGAACGTGCCGTTCTTTCTGGCGCGCGCCGCGTTTTATCTCGCCGTGTGGAACGGCATCGCCTTCTTCCTGAACAAGTGGTCGCTCGAACAGGATGCGACCGGCGATCCGGCCATTCCTCGCAAGATGCAGCTTCTCAGTGCCGGGGGCCTGCTGGCGTACGGCTTGACGATCACGTTTGCGGCATTCGACTGGCTCATGTCGCTCGAACCCCACTGGTTTTCGACGATCTACGGCGTGTTGATCATGGGCGGCCAGGCGCTTTCGGCAATGGCGTTCGCGATTGTCGTGTTGAGCTGGCTTTCGAGGCGGGCGCCGCTCGACGGCCTGATCTCGCCGGGCCATTTTCACGATCTCGGCAATCTGCTGCTCGGCTTCACGATGCTGTGGACCTACTTCGGGTTCTCGCAGTACCTCATCATCTGGTCGGCGAACATCCCCGAAGAGACGGAGTGGTACATCCACCGTACCGGGCATGGATGGCAGTTCATTGCGCTGTTACTGGTGATCTTTCATTTTGCCGTGCCGTTCCTCGTGCTGTTGTCCCGCGCGGTAAAGCGCCACGCACCGATGCTGTCCAGGGTCGCCGCGGGTCTGCTGGTGATGCGGTTCGTGGATCTGTTCTGGTTGGCGGCTCCCGCCTTCGCGCACGATGACGGGTTCCACCTGCACTGGCTCGATGTCATGGTGCCGGTTTCGCTCGCCGCCGTCTGGCTCGCCTTCTTCATTCACCAACTGCGCGGTCGCGCACTTCTGCCGCTGTACGACCCGGAATTCAGCGAGGCGTTGAAACATGTCCGAACCGCGTGAGCAGGACAACCCCGAGATCGTCCACGAAGAAAGCGACGTCAACGTTCGCGCGATTCTCGGGTTCGGTATGCGCTCTGGTCGTGGCCGCAGTGATCATTCTCGTGTTTTTGTGGCAGCTGCAGAGCGTCTATCAGCGCCAGACCGACAGAGCCCAGATGCAGGCGTATCCGCTCGCCGCCGGTCAGCAGGAAGAGCTGCCCCCGATGCCCCGGCTCCAGGACCACCCTCAGCAGGACATGCATGAGCTGCGTGAGCAGCAGCGGGCCCTTTTGAACGGTTACGGCTGGGTCAATCGCGACGCCGGCATCGCGCGGATCCCGATCGATGAAGCGATGCGGATGGTCGTCGAGCGGGGTTTGCCTGCGAGGGAGACGGCGAAATGAAAATAATAACGGTGGGGCTACCTATCGCCCTGCTCCTTACTTCCACGGCATTTGCGCAAACACGGCCGACCGAGCCGGGATTGCCTGCCGCGGCCCTTCCAGCGGCGCTGCTCGAAGTTGGCTTCGATCAGCATCTGAATCAGCCACTCCCGCTCGACACGGAATTCAGCGACGAGACAGGCCGCCGGGTGCACCTTCGCGAGTATTTCGGTCGGCGTCCCGTGGTGCTCGCGTTCGTGTACTACGGATGCCCGATGTTGTGCGTGCAGAGCTTGAGCAGTCTGGCGAGCACGCTCGGCGTCCTGTCCGAGGGCGTCGGGACCGACTTCGAAGTGATCAGCGTCAGCATCGATCCGCGGGAAACGCCGGCTATCGCGCGCGACAAGAAAGCCCACTACGTCGAGCGATCGGGCAAGCCGTCGATCGCGCGAGGCTGGCATTACCTGACGGGCACCGAAGACGAGATCCGCCGCCTCACCAACGCCGCAGGTTTTCGGTATGTCTGGGACGAGAAGCTCCAGCAGTATGCGCATCCCGCCGGTATCGTCGTCGCGACCGAACGAGGCACGGTCTCCCGTTACCTGTTCGGCATCGATTACGGCCCGCGTGACCTTCGACTGGCGGCGCTCGATGCCTCTCAGGGCAAGATCGGCTCGCCGCTGGCGAAGGCGGTTCTCTATTGCTACCGCTACGACGTTTCGAGGGGCCGTTACAGCCTCGCCATTCTGAGGATTGTGCAGCTGGCGGGAATCGCGACCGTCTTCTCGCTCGGGACGCTGATCGTCGTCTGGACCAGGCGCGAACGAAAGCAGGCGGGCTAACGGCATGTTCGGCTTCCCGCTGTTCCCCGATAGCGCATCGACGATCGCAGCCGAGGTCGACTCGCTGTACTTCTTTCTCCTGGGGTTGTCGGTCGTCCTTTCACTGTTGATCGCCACGCTCGTGGTGTTTTTTGCGGTCAGATTCCACCGCCGCCACCCCGACGAAGTGGGCGTGCAGGTTCACGGCGGCCTTCTTCTGGAGCTCGGTTGGACCGTCGTGCCCTTCCTGATCACGATGATCATTTTTTTCTGGGGCGCCAGAGTCTACTTTGCCATGGCGAATCCCCCGAACGAGACGCTGAACATCTATGTCGTCGGCAAGCAGTGGATGTGGAAAGTGCAGCATGCGGCGGGACAGCGGGAGATCAACGAGCTGCATATCCCTGTCGGGCGGGCGGTCAAGCTGATCATGACGTCGGAAGACGTCATTCACGATTTCTCGGTGCCGGCGTTCCGCGTGAAGGCCGACGTCGTGCCCGGGCGGTTCGTGCAGATCTGGTTCGAGCCGACCAAGCCGGGCGTCTATCAACTCTTCTGCGCCGAATACTGCGGAACACAGCATTCGCGCATGATCGGACGTGTCGTGGTCATGGAGCCCTCCGAATATCAAGCGTGGTTGAGCGGCGGCGCCACCGAAGGTTCACTGGCGTCGACCGGTGAAAAGCTGTTCGCCGATCTCGCCTGCAACACCTGCCATCGCCCTGATTCGCGCGGTCGCGGGCCGGTGCTCGAGAACATCTTCGGTCAGCCGGTGCAGTTGCAGGACGGCAGCGTCGTGACGGCAGACGAGAACTATGTGCGCGAATCGATCCTCGCGCCATCGGCGAGAATCACCGCTGGATTCCAACCGGTGATGCCGGCGTTTCAAGGCCTGGTGACCGAGGAGCAGCTCCTCGCGCTCATCGAGTACGTCAAATCGCTCTCAACCCGCCCGCAGGCCGAACCTGTTCGGCCGGTCAAGCCCGGGCCCGGACAACCGTGATGGCCGGATCATTTCCCGCGCACCACTACCTGAACGATGGCTACGGCATCAAGTCGTGGCTGCTGACGCGCGACCATAAGCGCATTGCCCTGCTGTATCTGGCGGCGGTGACGTTCTTCTTCTTCATCGGCGGCGCCTTCGCGGTCCTCATTCGCCTCGATCTCGCGACGCCCGCCGGCGATCTGGTGAGCGACGACACCTACAACGAGCTCTTCACCATGCACGGGATCGTCATGGTGTTCTTCTTCCTGATACCCGCCATCCCCGCCGTGCTCGGAAACTTTCTCGTGCCGCTTCAGATCGGCGCCAAAGATCTCGCCTTTCCGAAGCTGAACCTGCTGAGCTGGTACATCTACATCATCGGAGGGTTGTTCACGCTCTACGCGCTGACCACCGGCGGCGTCGATACCGGTTGGACGTTGTACGCGCCCCTGAGCACGAAGTTTTCCACGACACGGGTCATTCCGGCGGCCCTCGGCATCTTCATTACAGGCTTCTCGTCGATTCTCACCGGCCTGAACTTCATCGTCACGATTCATCGCATGCGCGCCCCCGGCCTCACGTGGTTCAAGATGCCGCTGTTTCTGTGGTCGACCTACGCGACCAGCCTCATCAACATCCTCGGCACGCCGGTGATCGCGATCACGGTGCTGCTCGTCGCGGCCGAGCGCGTGTTTGGCTTCGGGTTCTTCGACCCTTCGGTCGGTGGCGACCCCGTGTCTGTTCCAGCACCTGTTCTGGTTCTACTCGCACCCGGCGGTCTACATCATGGTGCTGCCGGCGATGGGCGTCATCAGCGAGCTGGTCGCCGCCTTCTGCCGCAAGCCTGTGTTCGGCTACGGCTTCGTGGCGTTCTCGAGCCTCGCCATTGCGGTGCTCGGTTTTCTCGTGTGGGGACACCACATGTTCGTGGCCGGCCAGTCGGTCTACGCGTCGCTGGTCTTCTCGCTGTTGAGCTTTCTCGTCGCGATTCCCTCGGCGATCAAGGTTTTCAACTGGACCGCCACGATGTACAAGGGCTCGGTGTCATGGGACACGCCGATGCTGTATGCCATCGGGTTCATCGGCCTGTTCACCATCGGCGGCCTGACGGGACTCTTTCTCGCCTCGATCGGCCTCAACGTGCACGTCACCGACACGTATTTCATCATCGCGCACTTCCACTACATCATGGTGGGCGGCACCATCATGGGCTATCTCGGCGGCCTGCACTACTGGTGGCCGAAGATCAGCGGACGCCTGTATCCCGAAGGCCTGTCGAAGCTGTCGGCCGGCATCATCTTCATCGGCTTCAACCTGACGTTCTTTCCGCAGTTCATCGTCGGGTATCTGGGAATGCCGCGTCGATATCACTCGTATCCGCCGGACTTTCAGGTGCTGAACGTGCTGTCCTCGGCGGGCGCCTCGATTCTCGGCGTGGGCTATCTGCTGCCGATGTTTTACCTGGCGTGGTCGCTGCGATACGGACCGGCCGCCGGTGCGAACCCCTGGGGCGCATCGGGCCTGGAATGGGAGACCACGTCTCCACCTCCGACCGAGAACTTCGCGGCGACGCCAATGGTCGACCGAAGGCCCTTACAACTATCCAAGTCCAGTGGTGAAGCACGTTGCCTGACAACGCCTTGACACACGCGGGGCAGCCGCCTCATCGCGCGCTCGCGCACCATTTTGACAATCTCGCGCAGCAGCAGGAAGCCGCGACGCTCGGCATGTGGGTGTTCCTGCTGACGGAAATTCTTTTCTTTGGCGGCCTGTTTCTCGTCTACACGATCTACCGGACCTGGTATCCGGAAGCGTTCGCGGCCGCGAGCCATCACCTCGATATCCCGCTGGGCACGATCAACACCGCGGTGCTCATCGGCAGCAGCCTGACGATGGCGCTGGCAGTGCAGGCGGCACAATTGAACGCGCGCAAGGGCATCATGCTCTTCCTGGCGCTCACGATGGTGCTTGGCGGCGTGTTCCTCGGGATCAAGGGGGTCGAGTACTCACACAAGTTCAGCGAGCATCTCGTCCCCGGGGGGTTGTTCCAGTTCGACGCCAAATACGTCAGGCAGGCGCAAATCTTCTTCTCACTGTATTTCCTGATGACCGGGCTCCACGCGCTCCACATGGTCATCGGCATCGGATTGATGATCTGGATGATGCTGTGGGCCTACAACGGAACGCTCGGCGATGGTTATTACGCGCCCGTCGAGGTCGTCGGGTTGTACTGGCATTTCGTCGACATCGTCTGGATTTTTCTCTTCCCGCTGCTCTATCTGATTGGGCGGCACGCGACAGGATCCTGAATGGCGGAGCATCTCGTTTCGAAAAAGATCTACTACACCGTCTTTGCCACGCTGATGGTGCTGACGGCAGTCACCGTGGCGGTGGCCTACATCGATCTCGGGCCGATCAACGCGGTCGCGGCGATCGTCATCGCCTGCATCAAAGCGACGATCGTGGTGCTGTACTTCATGCACGTGAAATTCGGCACACGCCTCGTCAGACTGACCGTGATTGCCGGGCTTTACTGGATGGGCATCCTGCTGACGCTCACACTGAGCGACTACCTGACCCGCGGCTGGGGAACGTACGGCCAGCAGATCAGGTGAGCGGTCATGAACAACGGCAAGGTTACCGGCATCTTCATCAAACGCGCACACGGCGGGCCCATGGATCCGCACGAGACCGCGCGGCTCGAGACCGATCGCGGGCTCCAGGGTAATGCCGATCGCGGAGGTCGCCGGCAGGTGACGCTGCTCTCGCAGGAACGATGGGCCGAATTGATGAAAGAAATCGGCGCCGATCTCGGCCCCGAAGCGCGGCGCGCCAATATTCTCCTCTCGGGCATCGACCTCGAAGAGAGCCGCGGACGCACCTTGCTCATCGGTTCGAGCCGCTTGCGCATCGGCGGTGAGACTCGTCCCTGCGAGCTCATGGAAGACGCAGCGGCGGGACTGCAGGCGGCGATGAGGGAACGCTGGGGCGGCGGCGCATTCGCCGAGGTCGTGGAAGGTGGTGAAATTGCGATCGGAGATGCAGTTCGCTTCGAATAGGTGTCCGCCGCGGCATACATGTCAATTTGAGTTCTTGCCGATTCTGCACTCGGATGACGTCGGGGGCGAACTTTGAAGACATGGTAGACATCTTGCTCTCTCCAACGAAGAGGTGCCGTTGGGAGATGTGCTCGGACTGCGGCGGGCAGAACGTCGAAATCGAGACGACCGCCGCTACAGAGAATCGTGGACTGGCCGACCGCCGGTGTCGTTCGCGCCGACAGCGAACGCTTCGTGGTCTTCTATTCGGCATGTTTGCGATGTCCCTCCCCTCCCCGGTCGCGCACCCGGAGCTTCCAACAATCAGACGCGCCGGCTGGATACGTCTCGGTGTCAGAGGAGTATCGGCCCCTCCCGGCGACGATCGCGTACAACGACGCCATCGCGGAAGCGGCAAGTCTTTACGAGATCGATCCGAATCTGATCCGGGCGATCATCCGCGCGGAATCGGCATTCAACCCGTTCGCGGTCTCGAGCGCCGGAGCGCAGGGGCTGATGCAACTGATGCCGGACGTGGCGGAAGAGCTCGACGTCCTCGATCCGTTCGATCCGCGTCAGAACATCCTGGGCGGCGCACGGTATCTGCGCTGGTTGCTCGATCGAAACAAGGGCAACCTGAATCTGGCGGTGGCGAGCTACAACGCGGGACCGGGAACGGTGGACCGATACAACGGCATTCCGCCGTACCGCGAGACGCGAGACTACGTCAAGAAGGTCAACTCCTTCCTGAAGGATGCGCGGCGGTCACAGGCCGACTAACAGGTAAGAAGAAAAGAAATAGGGTCAGACCCCATTTTTACGTTTTGCGTAAAAATGGGGTCTGACCCTGTTTCCAGAGCTCCTAGAAGATGTAACGGATCGACAACTGCGTCTGTCGCGCAGTCCCGAGCCCAACCGTGCGATTCAGCGGTCCCAGCATGTAGCCGAAAGTGCCGGCCGCCGCGTCGGTGAAAGCCTGACCAACGGTTCCGGCGGGCAGCGATGCCACCGGGTTCTCGTAGTTCAGCCGGTTGGTGATGTTGAATAGTTCGAGACGCAACTGCAGGCCCTGATTGTCCGCGAAACGGATGTCCTTGCTCACCATCAGGTCCAGTCTGCCAGAACTCGGGGCCCCTGACGGCGTTTCGCGGCAGGTTGCCGAATGTCCCGGGCATCGGGGCGGCAAACGCGGCGGGGTTCAACCACCGCACACCCTGCTTCAGATACGGATCTACACCCGGAACGGCGTCGGGACGCTGCGTTCCGCGCGTGTTGCCGCCAGGGATGTTGGTAACGGTGGCACCGCCAACTGTAACGGTGTCCGGCCGATTGATCGTCACGTTGATCGGGACGCCGCTCCGGGCGTTCAGGATGCCGCCCACGCGCCATCCGCCTGCCACCGGTCCATTGAAGGGCAACATGTAGACCAGCGACCCGTTGAAGCTGTGCGGGAGGTCCGTTGGATTCGTGCCGTATTCAGTCTCGTAATCGAACGTATTCGACGCTGTAGCGGCTTCGTTGGATCCCTGCGTCGTGCCCCTGTTGCGCGAGTACTGGTACTGAAGCCCGCCACTGAGACCCGAATGGAATCGGCGCGTGGCGCTAATCTGCAGCGCGTTGTAGGTGGCCCTGCCGCAGCCGCTGGATGGCGTTGCCGTTGATGATCAGGCCATCCAGACAGCTTGATGTCTTGTAGTCGACCTGCCCGGCCGTCGGATTCTGCCGCACGCGCGTGACGTTGTCGAATGTGTTGGCCACGCCGCGCAGGAACATGTCGCTTCCCATTGCTCCCCGTGTATCCGACGGTCAGGTTGATCGGCCCCTGGGAGCTCGCGCGACAGGCTGACGCCGTACTGCACGTTGTATTCATCCGGCCGTTCGTGCGTGTATCCGCGAACCGACAGCAGATTGCGATACGATCGCCGGATCCACCGGGTAGGCGAGCACGTTTGGGTACATCGGTAGACTGCACGCGATGCCGCTCGATGAAGTTCTCGATCGGCTGAATGCGATCCTCGAACTGACCTGGACCGTAGAAATGACCGTATCCGGCTCGCAGGGCGGTCCGGTCGTCGAGCTGGAATACCGCCGACAGCCGCGGTGAGATGTTGTTCCTGTCCGGGTTATAGAAATTGTCCGGGTCGGGATCGAAATTGTTCTCCTCGATGAAGAAGGGCTTTGCTCGATTGTCCTTCTCGTTCACGACCGAGTAGAAGTCGTAACGAAAGCCCAGCTCCAGCGTCACGCGATCGTGGACCCGCCAGCTGTCCTGGGCAAAACCAATCATGTAGAACTGCTGCGGCGTAAATAGCGGCGACTCTTGCGAAATCGCAACCTGCGTCGGACGATTGTCGATAAACGCGTTGATGTCGGTATAGGTGATCTCGGTGCTGCCCAGGAACTGGAACTCCGATGAGATGTTTCGGTATTCTCCGCCGAACTTGAAGGTGTGCGCCCCCCGCACCATCGTGACCGAGTCAGTCAACGAAATTGAACGGGGATTGATACAGCTGGCCGTTAGTCGATGCGTTGCTGGTGGCGCGTACGAGCAGGCCGCTTCGCGCGATCCCTGTAGTGCCTCGTGCGTCGATCGACTGTGAAGTCACCGTGCCCGACAAGGACACCTGCGTCGGGTCGTATCCCGAAGGACCGAAGGCGACCGCATCATACTTCGGCCGGTTGAAGCCGACTTTCAACTCGTTGATCAGGCTGGTGCCGAAAAGCGATTGGTGATTGGCGACGAACATTCATTGGATTCTGCGTCGCGAGCACCCGCCGGGGTGTGACCGTGCGATCGGGTGTGTCCACCTCGACCGTCGCTGTACAGCACGCGCAAGTAGAGGCTCTGACTGTCGTTGAATCGATGATCGGCCCGGAACGAGACGGTATGCTCTCTCTGATCGGCCTGAGTGTCGAGCGTCGCGAGGGACAATAGCGGGTTCGACGTCGCCACCGTGCCTTGCGGGAACCCTGCAAGGAGCGGCGCCACTGCCATGGTGCGGGCGGGGCTTTGACCGGCTCCGCTTCCGACCGGCTCGCCTGCCTGAATCCTGCGGATGGCCTCGGCGCTCGGCACCGCCTCGGTAAATCTCAGGCCTGTCTGTCTGCTTCAGGCCTTCATAGCTGAAGAAATAAAACGTCCGGTTCGAGGCGAGTCGGCCCGCCAATCAATCCGCCGAACTGGTTCAGCTCCAGCTCCTGCTTCTCGTTGTCGTACTTGCTGGCCGAGTCGAGCGCGTCATTCCTGAAATACTCGAAGAGGGAGCCTCTGACGCTGTTGCTGCCGCTCTTGCTGACGACCGTGATGTTGCCGCCGGCGCCGAGGCCGCTCTCCGCCGGCGCCAGGCCGGAATTGACGCGAAACTCTGCAACCGATTCCATCGACGTCTGCAGTCTGAACTGCGAGCCGGTCGCGCTGAGGTAACCGGGACTGGCGTCCCACACGTAGGTGCCGTCGACGCCGTCGTAGTTCAGGTAGTTCTGCTGGTTCGACTTGCCGTTGAACCGAACGCTCGCCCAACCTCCGTTGCCGTCGCTCGTCGCGCCGGTCGCCAGCGTCATCAGATTCGCGAAGTTGCGCCCGTTGACGGGAAGATTCTCGACCTCCTCCGGAGATACGTTGACGCCAATCCTGGCCGACGACAGATCGATCACCTGAGAATCCACCGTCACGTCTACCGTTTCCGCCAACGCGGCCACGCCCATGACGACGCTCACGGACTCGAACTGTCCCACGCCCAGGAGAACCCCGCGGGTCTGACTGGCGAAGCCCGACAATTCGAACAGCACCGTATAGGCACCCGGGCCGAGGTTGGTGATCGTGTAATCTCCTTCTCCTCCCGTTACGGCTGTCCTGACCGCGCCTGTGTCCTTCGATGTCACGGTGACGGTGACGCCCGGCATGGCGCCCTTGCTGTCGTCAACTACACGACCGGAAATGCGTGATTCGGTCTGCTGCGCCAGGGCGTTCGAGGGCAGACCCATCGCCGCGAGCGCGAGGATGATCGCGACCCGCCTGAAGTAACGCTTCATAGTCGTTTCTCCTCGACGAAAAGAAAGAATGAACCTGTCAGAGAAGTTAGTAGCGGGCCGTTATGCTGCTGTGACGAGTCGGTTAAAAGCAGGTTAACGAGGGCAATTAACACGTAGGAAACACTGACGACACGCGGTGGAAACGATCCGTCATACGCTGTTTGCATGCGCCTCCTCCTCGGATCGCTCGCCTTGCCGGTCCTGGCCTCGTGGATCTCGCTTACGGTCGACGTCTGTTCGACGAGCCCTCGAGGCCGGAGGGGTGGCCTGTGGTCTCAGCCGCACTGCAACAGATGCAGCTTGTGAGGCCGACCGGTTGAATCAGACAGCATCCTGTATTCTTTTGTAACAGACGCGCGTCCTTGCTTATGACATCCACGTGGCCTAGCGTGTGCTGCACCGCTGTCGCGATTGTCTTTCGAAGCGGATCGGAAATGTCAGCAAGCCGATAATGGATCCAGACTCCTTCTCTCCGCGTTTCGACCAGACCCGCCGCGCGCAAGTACGCCAGATGCCGCGACACCTTGGGCTGCGAAATCCTGAGGCTCTCGTGGATATGGCAGACACAGACCTCGCCATTGAGCAGCAACCCGATAATGCGGAGGCGTGTGGCGTCGCCGAGTGCCTTGAAAAGCCCTTCAAATTCCTTCAGTTTGGTGGTCATATATATGCCTTGACAAATATATCATGCCGGACTACCATTGCCTCACTATATTCGCGTTGACATATATAGAGGAGGACACGATGAGCGACATTCGAGATGCGGTTCGGGAGAAATACGGCGCAATCGCGCAGGCCGTTCAGAATTCCAGCAAGGTTGAAGGATGTTGTGGCCCATCATCATGCGGGTGTGGCGACCCAATCACTTCGAACCTCTATTCCGATCGTGAGACTGGCGACCTTCCTGCCAATGCCGTTGCTGCGTCACTTGGCTGCGGGAATCCCACAGCACTAACAGAGCTCAGCCCGGGTGAAACGGTTCTCGATCTAGGCTCTGGCGGAGGCATCGATGTCCTGCTATCCGCAAAACGAGTCGGCCCTGCAGGGAAGGTCTACGGCCTGGATATGACTGATGAGATGCTGGAACTGGCACGAGCCAATCAGCTAAAGGCGGGTGCGACAAACGTCGAGTTTCTCAAGGCCACGATCGAGTCCATTCCACTGCCGAACGATTCGGTGGACGTGATTATCTCGAATTGCGTCATCAATCTGTCGGCCGATAAGGACGCTGTTCTGCGGGAAGCGTTCCGCGTGTTGAAGCCCGGCGGCCGGCTCGCCGTCTCTGACGTCGTCGTTCGAGGTGAACTCAGCGAAGCCGTGCGACGCAACATGGAGCTCTGGGTCGGCTGTATCGCCGGCGCTTTACAGGACACCGAATATGAGGCCAAGCTTCGAGCGGCTGGTTTTTCGAACGTCGCGCTTGAAATCTGGCGAATCTACAGCATGGACGATGCACGCTCGTTCCTCACGAATGCCGGTGTGAATGCTGGAGAACTCGAGAACAAGGACGCAGGCACTGTTGCGAGTGCCTTCATCCGTGCGCAAAAACCAACGGCAGCGTCTTGCTGCGGACCGGAGTGTTGCGCGCCCGCTTCAGCGGTGGCGTAACCGTTGTCCTTGCGCGTTGCCCTTGGAGTTATCGCGTTACTTTTCCCGGCGTTCATCGCGTCGGCACAAACGCCCGCACCGACGCCCACCCCGACCCCTTCCTCTCCCTACGACAACATATGGCGGAAAGTCACCGAGTGGTACCGCGATGACTCGAACCCTGTCGTGCAGCGGGTACTTTTGAGCGGCCGGCTGCATTACGAGTACGCCGATGTCGACGCCGACCAGGGCAATCACTCCGAGTGGAACGTCCGCCGCTGGCGAATCGGGCCGAGAATCACGCTCTTTCGGACGGTGATCTTTCACGGGGAGGTCGAGCTCGATCCCCAGCGCCACGATCCTTTTTATGTCCGGTTTACAGACTTGTACGTGCAGTGGACCAGGAGCCCAGGGCTGACCCTCACTATCGGGAAGCAAGGCGCGCCATTCACCCTGGATGGTGCGACATCCTCGCGAGAGCTGCTGACGATCGATCGCAGCAACCTCGCCAACAACATCTGGTTCCCGCAAGAGTACCTCCCTGGTGTGAGCGTTTCAGGCAGGCGCTCTCCATGGGTCTATCGGGCCGCTCTTTACTCCGCCGGCGAGGCCAACCGCGAGCTTGGAGAGTTCACTGGCGGAGCCGTCGTGCTCGGCGTCCTCGGCTACGATTTTGCGCCGGCTCTCGGAGTGCAGGAGGCGTTGTTGTCGGGTAATTACGTATACCAGCACCCCGATCGCCGACAACACGTTCACCAGAGAGCTGGATCACGTCGGCTCGATCAATTTCAGGCTCGAGACAACGAAGTACGGCTTTCGGTCGGACCTTGGCAGTGGCTTCCGGCTATCTTCGAACAAAGCGATCTCTGGGCCCTTCAGGTAATGCCGTTCTACAACGTGACGGACAAGGCTTCAGCTCGTCGCCCGCTACACGTTCGTTGGAAGCGACGGACCTGATGGAGTCAGGCTCGCCACCTACGAAAGCCGCGTCGTCTCAGGACCGCGGCGACGAGTTCAACGACCTGTATTTCGGGGTCAACTACTACTTGTATGGTCATCGGCTCAAGCTGCAGAGCGGTCTTCAGTTTGCGGACATGAACGACAGCGCGAACAACGGCGGCGCGTATTCGGGTGTGTCGTGGACGACCGGGTTGCGCGTCGGGTGGTGATGCGCGACTCAGGCTACGACGAACGGTCGTTCGCTGCAAGACGATCGCGCAGGAGAGATTGCAACGCTGTTCATCGCGAGCAGGAGGACCAGAAGGACGATGATGCCGGCAGCCGCGTTCTCGGCGAACGCGACCTGCGGTCGTGAGAGCCAGTTGAAAATCTGAATCGGCAACACGGTGAACGGCGACCAGATGCTGTCGGGCGCAAACGGCACATAGGTCAACGCGCCGATCGTGATGAGCGGCGCCGTCTCGCCGATCGCGCGCGACAGCGCCAGAATCAGCCCTGTGAAGAGTCCCGGCAGAGCGCTCGGCAGCACCTGATGCCAGATGGTTTGCCATTTGGTCGCGCCGAGCGCGTACGACCCTTCGCGCATCGATTTCGGCACCGTTCGAAGGGCTTCGCGCGTCGACAGAATCACGATCGGGCAGCACCAGCAGCGCCATCGTCGACGCGCCCGCCAGCACGCTGCGGCCGAACCCAAACGCCCGAACGAATAGTCCGAGCCCGAGCAGGCCGTAGATGATGGAGGGCACACCCGCAAGATTGGCGATATTGATCTCGATGATCCGCGCCAGCCAGTTTCCCTTGCCGTACTCTTCGAGATAGATCGCCGCGGCGACTCCCACGGGCAGCGCGAGAATCGTCGTCAATCCGATCAGGTACAGCGTGCCGATGAGCGCAGAATAGATTCCCGCTTCCGCAGGGCGCCGCGACGGAATGCTCGTCAGAAACTGCCAGTTCAAACGGCCCCAGCCGTCAGCGAACACATCGTAGAGCAGCGCTCCAAGAGAAATGAGCGCGAGCCGCCACGACGATGATCGCGATGGACTGGAGCAGCGAGTCCCCGATCACACGACCGAGCCTCAGTGTCGGGCTTCGCCGTACGTCGGCCGTTGAGGTCTCGATCACGCGTACTCCTCGCGGAAACGCCGCGCAGCCGATTGCTCACGAGGTTGAGGACGAACGTCATCACGAACAGCAGCATGCCGACCGCAAAGATCGTCCGGTACTCCAGCGTCCCTGCCGGGGTATCACCGAGGCTGACCTGCACGATATACGCGGTCATCGTTTCGATGGGCACCATGGGATTGAGCGTCAGACGAGGCTGCTGCCCCGCGGCAATCGCAACAATCATCGTCTCGCCGATGGCGCGGGAGATGGCCAGGATGAAGGATGCGGAAATACCGGAGAACGCTGCCGGCACGACGACCCGGAGGGTCGACTGCATGCGGGTTGCGCCGAGCGCAAACGCCCCTTCACGCAATCCATTGGGCACCGAATGGAGCGCATCCTCGGACAAGGGAGGAAACCAGCGGAAGAATCATGATGCCCATGACGATTCCGGGACCGAGCGCATTGAATCCCGAGAGCGTCGGAATGAACTGCTGCAGCAGCGGGCGTGACGAACAGAAGCGCGAAGTACCCGTAGACCACCGTCGGAACGCCTGCAAGCACCTCGAGCAGCGGCTTCACCACCCGGCGCAGCCGCGACGGCGCGTATTCACTCAGATAGATTGCCGCAAGCAGGCCGGCGGGGAGCGCGACGATCATCGCGATCGCCGACACCAGAGCGGTGCCGGCGACAAGCGGAAGCACGCCGAAGTGCTTTTCGGAAAACAGCGGCGTCCACTCGGTGCCGGTCAGAAACTCGATTACCGGCACTTCCCGCAGAAATGCGAGCGTCTCGAACAACAACACCGCGATGATGCCGCCGGTGACGAGAACCGAGATGGCCGCGCACAGGAACAGTGTGCGCTCGATGACGAACTCGATCACCCGACGCTGCCGGTTGTTCATTTCACCTGGCCGGTCAACCTCTGTTCGAGGGTAATCCTTCGGATCGGAGTGGGCTGCCGCATCGAACATCGTGCCGGTCTTCCTGGCGGCGAATCGCTCGCGCACCAACCGTTGCTCCGTATCGGTCAGCGGCACGTATCCCACCTCTTTGATCAGGGACGCGCCCGACTCGAGATAGAACTGCACAAACCGCTTGAACCTCGGGACGGGACAGTGCCGCAATGTCGACGTAGATGAAAATCGGACGCGAGAGCGGACGGTACGTGCCGTTTCGCACCGTCTCGAGCGATGGCGCCACAGGTCCGGCACCGTTGGCCGGGATCACCATCGTCGACGGGCACCAGTTTCAGCTTGTCGTGGTTTCCTTCGTAATAGGCCAGCCCCATGTAGCCCAACGCATACTGGTCGCCGGCGACGCCCTGGACCAGCATGTTGTCGTCCTCACTGGACGTGTAATCGCCGCGGCTGACTTTGGCCTTGCCGTTGATGACTTCGGTAAAGTAGTCGAACGTGCCCGAATCCACGCCCGCGCCGAACAGATGAATTTCCTGGTTCGGCCAGTCCGCCCGCACCTGATTCCAGCGAAGGACCTTTCCTTGCGCCGCCGGATCCCACATTTTCTTGAGCTCTGCGACCGTGATTGACGTCGCCCATGTGTTCTTCGGATTCACGACGACCGCGAGGCCGTCATACGCGATAGGGAGCTCGATGTAGTTGATGCCCGGCCTTCTGACACGCCTCAATTTCCGTTGCGCTGATCGGCCGTGACGCGTCCGAAATCACCGTCTCGCCCCGGCAGAATTTCTGAAAACCGCCGCCCGTACCGGAATTGCCAACCGTGACCTGCGTGCCACGATTCTCCTTCTGAAACTCCTCGGCCACGGCCTCCGTCACGGGAAATACGGTGCTGGATCCATCGACCGCTATGACTTCGGAAGCCGAACCTGACGGCTGACCCGCGGTCCCAGGAGCTTCACCTCCTCCGCATGCCGCCCACATCGCGACGACCGCGACCATCAGGAATGGCTTTATGTGAATGTTCATGGCTTCACATTAATCGCGTGGCGATTTCCCGCCGTTTCCGGAATGTAAATTATTTGTAAACAACGCGTTACTTCGCGACGCTGCTGCGCCCACCGGGCAACTGACACCGGTGCCGCCGTGACCGCAATATCCACGAGGATTCTTCGCAAGGTATTGCTGGTGATAGTCCTCGGCGAAGTAGTAGGCAGGCGCAGGCGCGATTTCGGTTGTTATTCGACCGTAGCCGGCCGCCGAGAGCCTTGCCTGATACATTTCTTTCGACTGCTCCGCTGCCGTCCTGCGCATCCGAGTAGTAGTAAATCGCCGAGCGATACTGCGTCCCCGTGTCGGCGCCCTGCCTCATGCCCTGTGTGGGATCGTGGCCTTCCCAGAATTGCCTGAGCATCGCGTCATATGACGTGACTTTGGGGTCGAAAACGACGCGCACGACTTCGGTATGACCCGTCTGTCCCGAGCACACTTCTTCGTACGTCGCGTTGGGGGTGTACCCGCCTGAGTAACCCGACCGAAGTCGAAACGACACCCGGGACCAGCCAGAAGCCTTTCTCTGCGCCCCAGAAACAGCCCATGCCGAACAACGCCATCTCCATGCCCTCGAAGGCGTCGTCCAGCGGCGTACCATGCACGGCATGTCGATCTGCGACCGGCATTTTCGCTGCACGCCCGCGAAGCGCCTTGTCGGGTTCAACCATCGTCGTCTTTCGTGAAGCAAACATTTTGATCTCCCCTCTTCCCTCTTCCCTTTCAGTGATAATAGTCCACCCATGGCAACGATGATCTTTGCGAGTGCAAGTGTGATCGGTGAGCGAGGGTACGCTCAACGCATCACGACCGCGGCACATGAATTCAGATCCGACGAGCCCGAAAGGCGAGGTGGCACCAACACAGGGCCGAGTCCCTTCGAGCTCCTGCTGAGCAGCCTGGGCGCCTGCACCGCGATAACCTTGCGAATGTACGCCGACCGCAAGCAATGGAACCTTGGCGTGATCGAAGTAACCCTGCGCTTGCTGAAAGAGGGTGAAGAGCCGCTCCGAATTGAACGAAAGATCTCTGTCGCTGAGAATGTCGATACGGGGCAACGGGCGAAACTGCTCGAGATAGCCGACAAGACGCCGGTCACCCGCGCGCTGGCGCCCGGCGTCTCGATTGACACGGCGTTTGACTAACGAGCTGGCACTTCGACCCAGCCGGCGCGCTGCAGCTGAATCGCTTCGAGAGCAAATTTCATCATCGCATTTTCGACGCGATGCCAGTCGTGCATCCAGGTCCGCTTCACGATGTGATTATCCTGTTCCTCACGGACTTCCCACCCACGGTCGTCGGCTTCGTCGACCACGAACTGCCTGAAATGATCCTCGCTTCGTAAACGCTTCGAAAAGATCATGTAAATGTCCTTTCGTTACCTAGCCTGACATATTCCTGCGAAAAACGGGCCATTTTCGGTCCAGCACTCGAACTGCAGACGGTCTGTGAACAGCGCTTGAGAATGTCACGAAACGCTACACTCCCGGCAGGGATTGTGCTGTACGCCGAGTTACCCAGAATTAACACCTTGGCAATCGCGGGGTAACACGACCTTTGTAATGTGCCCCTGGATGATAAAGCCGGGCAAGGCGCGAGTCCTGATTGTCGAAGACGAGCCGGATATCGCGGGGCTCATGAAGCACGCGCTCGAGCGCGGTGGGGACCTGGAAGTCGAGCACGTCGGAACCGGAGCTGCGGCCCTGAAGTCCGTCATGGAGGAGCCGCCGAACCTCGTCCTGCTGGACCTGAACCTGCCATTCATCGATGGTCTGGAAGTGTGCCGCCTGCTGCGCGGTCGTCCGGCAAGCGCCGGAATTCCAATCATCATGGTCACCGCTCGGACCGGCGAGACCGATCGTGTTGCCGGACTCGACCTTGGCGCTGATGATTACGTCACCAAACCCTTCAGCCTGCGCGAGCTGGTCGCGAGAGTGCGGGCCGTCCTGCGGCGGCCGCAACAGGTAGTCTCTGTCGATCAGGCGCAGGCGTACCAGGGTGGCCGACTGGCGATCGATTTCGAGGGCGTTTCGGTCCGTGTGTCGGGCTCTCCGGTCAGGCTCACGAAGCGCGAATTCGAGCTCCTTCGATTCCTGGTCGAGAATCGAAATCGCGTCCTTTCACGCGACAGGCTCCTGGAACGCGTATGGGGCCTCGACCGGCAGGTCGAGACCCGCTCGGTCGACGTCCATGTCGGGCGCCTGCGCGGAAAACTGGGGTCGGCCGGCCGCCAGATCGAGACCGTGATCGGCATGGGCTACCGATTTGTCGAGGAGCCTGAGTCTGCACCCCCGATAGATTGATATCCTGCTCCCATGGAGTCTCTTCATGGGCAGATCTTCGCGCTCTACCTGTTTGACGTCGCCGAGGCCGCCGACCTTCAGGCTGCCGCGTCAGTCATCGGCGGCAGCGTGCGATCGAAATTCGCCCCCAAACAGGCCACTCCGGCCTACGTGCAGTATCAGCAGCCCCCGCTGTGGTTCGAAGGCGCCGCCGTGGATTTTCCCTCCATCGACGGGTTTCGCGTCGGGTTCAAGCTGTTCGACTACGGCATCATTTCGCTGCGGCTGACGCAGGGACTTCAGCGGCTCCTGGTCCGAGTCTCGCACATGCCTCCAATGAACTTGTGGAGAACGAAGCGCTCGAGCGACAGGCTGAACAGGCGTGCCGTTCGGTCGCCGACCGGCTGAAGGCGGCAATCGCTGCAGCCCCGTCAAACGCTCCTGACCGAGGACTACCTCGTCTTTGCCGTGAACGAACTGAGTCAGCTCGCACACGGCCGACGACCTCGTCGCCCATCACGGCGACGTCATCGCGTCGTTGCTTCGCGGGGAAAGCGCAGCGTTGAGCCGTCAGGAACGCGACGAGATTCTCCGCCATCGCATCTCGTACCTCGCCGACGATCTCGTGATTCCGACATGGAACGCGGCGTTCGTGTACGATACTCCCGCCGGAACGCTCGCCGCGGTCGAGATCGCCGAGTTCGCGAACTCACAGCTCCTGCAGTTCCGCTATTACGACGAGCTGCTCGACGCCGCGCTTGCGGATATCTACGCCAAGGTCCAGAAGGAACCACACTGGTATGACTGGCTGTTCGGCCGTCACTACGCCGACGCGGTGCGACAGGTGCATGCGCTCTTCATCGACGTCAACGAGCTGACCGACAGAACCGAGAATGCCTTGAAGATCGTCGGCGACGTCTACGCCGCACGGCTGTTCGCGCTCGTCGGCGCCCGGCTCGATCTGGACCGATGGAAGACAAACGTGAGCGAAAAACTGAAAACGCTGGACGATATCTACCGGTTCTCCGTCGAGCGTCTCGGCATGGTGCGGGGAGAGCTCCTCGAGTTGACCATTATCGGAATTCTGGTCTTCGAGCTCGTGCTCTTCTTCATGGGAATCATGACCTGAAGATGGAGGACGTACTCGCCATCATCCTGGGTGGCGGCCAGGGATCCCGTCTGTTTCCACTGACACACCAGCGCTCGAAGCCTGCCGTGCCGATAGGCGGAAAATACCGGCTGATCGACGTGCCCATCAGCAGCTGCCTGCACGCCGATCTCAGGCGCATCTTCGTCCTGACGCAGTTCAACTCGGCATCACTCAACCATCACGTCGCGCAGAGCTATCACATGGATCCCTTCTCGCGCGGCTTCGTTGATATCATCGCGGCGGAACAGACCCCGGACAACTCGAACTGGTTTCAGGGCACCGCCGACGCCGTGCGCCAGGCGGAACGCCACTTCTCCCGACACGACGCCGACTACTATCTGATTCTGGCCGGCGATCATCTCTATCGGATGGACTACGGCAGGCTCCTCGAAGCCCACGTCGATCAGCACGCAGACATCACCGTCGCCGCGCTGCCGGTGACATCGGCGGACGCTCCGGCGATGGGCATCTTTCGCTTCCATCGTGATGGCCAGATCGTGGGATTCGAGGAAAAGCCCGATCTCGAGCGGTTGGCCGTTATCAGCAGCAGCGCGCCGCGTGGCGGCCCGTTCCACGCCCAGACTTCCGATCCGCAGAAGCCCTTCATCGCGTCGATGGGGATCTACGTTTTTTCGCGCGAGGTGCTGCTGGAGATTCATGCGCAACACGACCGTGACCGATTTCGGACGAGAAATCATTCCGTCCGCGCTCGAGTCACATCGCGTGCGGGCCTATCTACACGATGGCTATTGGGCTGACGTCGGCACGATCGAGTCGTTCTACGAGGCGAACATCCTGTTGACGCAGCCCCACGCGCCGTTCAAGTTCTACGATCCGCGCCGGCCGATCTTCACGCACGAGCGATTCCTGCCACCATCGCACTTGCGGTCGTGCACGGTTCGGGAATCGATTGTCGCCGACGGGTGCTTTCTCGAAGAGTGTTCGATCGAACAATCGGTCATCGGCATCCGGACGCACGTCCGCAAAGGCACACGCATTACGCGGTCGGTGCTGCTGGGCGCCGACCAATA
The DNA here is from genome assembly GCA_963775345.1 of Vicinamibacterales bacterium. Taxonomy (GTDB): domain Bacteria; phylum Acidobacteriota; class Vicinamibacteria; order Vicinamibacterales; family JAMQPK01; genus JAMQPK01. The sequence continues at coordinate 45,870 of CAVZIS010000002.1, read as the reverse complement.
TGCCTCAACCGATTTGGACATGCTCGGGATTGGCCGGGACGTCACTCTCGACCGGGTGATCATCGACAAGAACGCATCCATCGGGGCGGGCGCGCGGTTGGTTAACGAGAGCCGCATCCAGCACGCCGACGGCGACGGCTACTTCATCCGCAACGGCATCATCATCGTCCCCAAAGGCGGACACGTCAAACCAGGCACACTGGTGTAGAAGCACCGGCGCAGGCGAATTGACGAGCTCACTTTCCGATCTTCCGCAGGATTCGCGGCGTGAGAAACCAGCGGAGCTGACCGGGACCCGCCGGCGGTAACGCGGCGACGTCGATCCGGCAGATCGCGCCCTTCTTGAACTCCAACGCTCTTCGCAGACCGACCAACCGCGAGGCCAGCTCGCCTATGCCGGGCTCATGGCCGACGATCGCGATCTTGTGGCGGCGATGGTGCTTCGACAGCTCCTCGATGATGGCGTTGTGTGTGCCGCCCGGGGCGAGCGCCTGAACGTTCACGATCGGGGGCGCCGTGCGATACGAGGCGGCGATCGTTTCGGCGGTCTGTCGAGTGCGAACGAGCGGACTCGTGAGAATTACCTCGAACGTGAGATCGAGCGCGACGAGTGCCTTTCCTTCCCGCCTGAGCTTCTGAATGCCTTCGCTCGTCAGCGGACGCTTCGTATCGTCTGGATAATTATCACCCCGCTCCGCGGCGACCCCATGGCGGATCAGATAGAGCTCGAACTGTTCGTTGACCATCAGCTACTTCGCGCGCGCTCGGTCACGAACGTGTGAGCGGCTCGCGCTCGCGACACGCGCCTGCCGGCGCGCTGGAGTCGTCAGCGCCGGAACAAGCTGCTGACGAACCTGCTTCACGCAGTCGGTGAGCTCCTCTCGACGCTCGACGAAGGCGGCGTGCAGCTTCCTGCAGTCGCGCTCGAGAAAATCTGCGTAGGCGGCCAGATCGTTCACTCGCGAACCGATAGTCGGCGACGCATCCGCCTCTCGAACGTGCTTCAGCAGCGCCTGCAGATCGTGCAGGCGGCCAAGCCGGTCCTGCTGTTTCTTCAGAGTTCGTATCGACACGGCAGCGCCGGGGACGCCGGCGTCCTTCGCGATCTCGAGAGCGTAGCGCAATTTCTTCGTGGAGATGCGGACGTCGTGAATGCGCTCGGGCGCGTAGAGAGGTCCCGCCTGATCGAGCTGCGTCCCCAAGACTCTTCGCTCGGCGCAACACCCGGGCGGCGAGCGCGCTTCGCCATCGGGCCTCGTACTCGCTGTCTCCCTTTCCTTTTCCCTCTTCCCTCTTGCCGACCCGCTCGAGCTTCCTGATCAGCTTCTTCACATCTCCGACGGGAGCGTTCTCTGCCAGCTCATGACGCAACGCCTGGCGCTTGGTGGCGATCTCCCGCCGCACCATTTCGATGGCCCGGCCCGGCACGCCCTCGGCTTTCGACGCGGCGTCCAGGATGTCCAATTCGACGTCGAGCTCCCGAATCGGTCCGAGGTACCGCGTCAGCGCCCGCATCTTCTTGTTCAGTTTCTTGACCTTGCTCTGCGGCGCGCACACGCCGACAACAGGCAGCGCCTCGCGGATCCGGCGCGAGGCGACGCGTGTCTTGTGCAGGCCGGTGTTGTGGCCGCTGACAAAATCGGGCCACACCGAGCTCAGCTCGTTTAGCCGTTTCCGCCAAACCCTGTCACAGGAAGTTGAAGAGTTCATGCTAGGATGCGGGGGCCGAGTGGGCCGAGCGCCGTCCGATCGTTTCGCCTTCCATTATAGGAACTCTCTATGACACCGGCAACCCTTTTCCATCTCAAATAGATGCGGATAGCAGCGATCGACTGCGGGACCAACTCGATTCACATGATCGTCGTCCGCATCCGGCCGGACCTCTCCTTCGAGGTGATCGATCGGGAAAAGGAGATGGTACGGCTCGGATCCGGCGGCCTGGACGGGAAAGCGCTGACGAACGAAGCGATGGAGGCCGCCCTCCAGGCGTTTTCGCGATTCCGGAGGCTCGCCGAGTCGCATCAGGTCGAAGAAATCCTCGCGGCGGCGACCAGCGCGGTCCGCGAAGCCGAAAACGGCGGCGAATTCCTTGCGGCGGTCGAGCGCGAAACGGGAATCAAACCGCAAGTCATTTCCGGAACCGAAGAAGCCCGGCTGATCCATCTTGCCGCGGTCTACGGCGTCGATGTTGCCGGCGCGGCTGCGGTCGTGGTGGACATCGGCGGCGGCAGCGTCGAAATCACCCACGGAGCAGGAACGTCGCTACGTGCCGCAAAGAGCTTCAAGCTCGGGGTGATTCGGCTGACCGAACGTTTCGTCCGCAGCGATCCGCTCTCCCGGACGTGACGAGCGAAAAATGGTCCGGCATATCGACGAGGAGCTGACGAAATATCTGCGGGACATCCGCTCGGCCGGGTTCGATCGCGTGATCGGCACGTCGGGAACGATCCTCAGCCTCGGCACAGTCGCGTCCGCCGAAAGGCGCCGTGCGACCGACGAAATCAGGAACCTTCGGGTCTCCGCCAAGCAGATCCATCGCCTGCGGAAGGAACTGACCGGCCGAAGCATCTCCGAGCGCATGAAGCTTCCCGGGCTCGACCCGCGCCGCGCCGACCTCATCGTCGCCGGCGGCGTGCTGCTCGACACGATTCTGCGGCACATCGATGCCAGCGAGATTACGTTGTGCGATCTTCGCGCTTCGCGAAGGGCTCGTCCTCGAATATATTCAGCGCAACCGCAAGCACATCGCGCAGGCCGGCCAGTACCCCGACATCCGGCGGCGCAGCGTGATCGAGCTGGCGGAGCGCTGCAGCTACTGGCCCGAGCACGCCCATCAGATCGCGCGGCTGTCGCTTTCGATGTTCGACCAGACACGGGGCGTCCATGGGCTCACCGATCGGGAGCGGGAATGGCTCGAGTTCGCCGCGCTGCTCCACGACATCGGCACGCACATCAGTTATACGCGCCATCACAAACATTCCTATTACCTGATCAAGAATGGAGATCTGCGCGGCTTCGAACCGCAGGAGGCCGAGATCATCGCGCTCGTCGCCCGCTATCACCGCAAGACGCCGCCGGCAAAGGGCCACGCGGATTACGGCGCGCTCGGTCCAAAAAGGCGGAAGAGCGTCCGAACGCTCGCGGCGATCCTTCGCTTCGCCGAGACGCTCGATCGCAGCCACGCGCAGGTGATCGGCGGCATCGAGCTGCACGATCGCGGCGAAGAGTATCTCGTGAAGCTTCGCGCGACCGGCGACGCGGAGCTCGAGCTGTGGGCGGCGCAGCGTCAGATCGAGCCGCTCGAAGCGCGCGCTGGGAAAACCCATCCGGCTGAGCGCCGGTAGAACGTTCATATGCTGAACAACCTGAGCACACCGCACGAATACCCGGGCAAGCTGTTCGTGGTCGAAGGCATCGACGGGTCGGGAAAGACGACGCAGCTCGCGCTGCTGGCAAAGTGGCTGAGCGCCGCCGGTCTGCGCGTCTTCGTGACCGAGTGGAACTCGTCGGCGCTGGTAAAGGCGGCGACGAAAATGGGCAAGAAGAAGAACTCGCTCACGCCGACGACGTTCAGTCTGCTACACGCCACTGATTTCGCCGACCGGCTGCTCTACAACATCGTGCCGCCGCTCAAGGCGGGCATGATCGTGCTGGCCGATCGGTACGCCTACACCGCCTTCGCGCGCGATGTCGCGCGCGGGGTCGATCGCCGATGGGTCCGCGATCTGTACAGCTTTGGCGTGCGTCCCGATCTGGCGCTCTACTTCCGTGTGCCGATTGACGTCTCGCTCGATCGCTCTGATGGCGCGCCGAGTGAAGCTGAAATTCTACGAGGCGGGGCTCGACATGGGCTGGAGCCTCAACGCGCAGGAAAGCTTTCGGATCTTTCAGGGCAAGGTGCTCGAGGAGTACGATCGGCTCGTCGATGAGTTCGATTTGAGCGTGATCGATGCGTCGCTCGCGATTACCGACCAGCAACAGATGGTGCGCAACCTGGTGTCGCGTCAGCTCGAGCGCCCCACGCTGGAGGTGGTGAATCAGTGACCGCGCGAGACACAAGAGGGCAGGGGCAAGGGAAGCGCGAAGGCAGACGGCTGAGTCTGGCGCCAACGGCCACATTCTGGCGGGCAGGTACTACGGCCACGGGCTGCCGTATCTTCCCATCGAGCATTACCCGGGCAAGATCATCGCCATCGAGGGCACCGACGGCGTCGGGCGGAGCACGCAGATTCAGCTGCTGCGCGAATGGCTCGAAGTGCAGGGGTACGGGGTGGTCGAGACCGGCTGGACGCGCTCGGCGCTGATGCAGCCGACCATCGAGCTTGCCAAGTCGAGCAACACCCTCAACAAGCTCACGTTCGTGCTGCTCTATGCCACCGATTTTGCCGATCGGCTCGAGAAAGAAGATCATTCCCGCGCTGAAAGCCGGCTTCGTCGTGCTTTCGGATCGGTATATTTTCTCCGCTCTTGCCCGCGCCGGCGTCCGCGGCGTCGATCGTGCGTGGCTGCGAAGCCTGTATGGATTCGCGATCGCCCCGCACCTGGTGTTCTACCTGAAGATCGACGTCGACACGCTCATCAGACGGGTGCTGTCGGCGCGCGGGATGGATTTCTGGGAATCCGGGATGGATCTCAAAGGCGGCGACGACATCTACGACAGCTTCCGGGCGTATCAGAACAAGCTGCTGCGCGAATACAACTCGATGGCGGACGAGTTCGGATTCAGGGTCCTCGACGCACGGCGCCCAGTCGACGTGCTGCAGGATGAGCTTCGCCGCCAGGTGCAGGCTTTCCTGTCGAGCTCGGACATCTCGACCGCCGGAGGGCCCGTGGCGGCCGACGTGAAGGCTGGCGGTGCGTGACGATCCTCCTGGCGGCCGGCGGCTCAAGCCTGTAACACGCTGTTAACACGCGCCGTATAAAGTTAATGTACTCTGTGGCCGATTCGCTGACAGCCGCGCCGAAAGTCTCCCGCCCTCCCGGCCGCCCATCGGAACAGCGAGAGACACCCGTCAAGATCCACGTCGACCATCTGAACTTCTATTACGGCGACACGCGGGTCCTGCACGACATCTCGGTCGATCTGCAATCGAACCAGGTCTCGGCGTTCATCGGACCTTCAGGGTGCGGCAAGAGCACGTTCCTCCGCACGCTGAACCGGATGAACGACATCATTGCGGGCACCCGCGTCGAGGGTGACATCCTGATCGACGGCATGAACCTGTATACGAGCGGCACCGATGTGGTCGACCTGCGCCGCCGCGTCGGGATGGTCTTTCAGAAGTCCAACCCGTTTCCCAAGTCGATCTTCGAAAACGTGGCGTATGGCATCCGGATCAACGGCATGGCGCGGGACCGCGCCGACCTGAGCGCCCGCGTCGAACAGAGCCTCAAGCACGCGGCGCTCTGGGACGAGGTCAAGGATCGCCTCCACGAGTCGGCGCTGGCGCTGTCGGGCGGGCAGCAGCAGCGTCTGTGCATCGCCCGCGCGCTTGCTGTGCGGCCGGAGATTCTTCTGATGGACGAGCCGGCCTCCGCGCTCGATCCGATCGCGACCCAGCGCATCGAGGAACTGATCTACGATTTGAAACGGGACTACACGATCGTGATCGTGACGCACAACATGCAGCAGGCGGCGCGGGTCTCCGACTACACGGCGTTCTTCTGGCTCGGCAAACTGGTGGAGTTCGGCCGCACCGATCAGATCTTCACGACGCCGAGAGAGAAGCTGACCGAGGACTACATCACGGGACGATTCGGCTGATGGAGCGATCTCACTTTCAGCAGGAGCTCGGCGCATTGAAGGAACGGCTGCTCGCCATGGGCGGCCTCGCGGAAGACCGCGTTCGGACCGCCATGCAGGGACTCGTCGAGCGCGACGGCCAGCTGATCGAAGACGTGCTCAACGGCGACATGCCGCTTGAACGAGCTGCACATCGAAATCGACGATCTGTGCCTCAAGCTGCTGGCGCTCCACTCGCCGATGGCGGCCGACCTGCGCGCCGTCATGGCGGCGATCAAGATCAACAGCGACCTGGAGCGCGTTGGCGACATGGCGGTCAACATCGGCGAAGCCGCGCGGCGGTATACGACGCATCCTCCGGTCAAGAAGCTGATCGACATCCCGCGAATGGCCACAACCGCCCAGAGCATGCTCCGCGACGCGCTCGACTCGTACGTCCGCGGCGACATGCAGCTCGCCCAGCCGTCCTGGACGAGGATGATGAGCTCGATTCGCTGAAAACGCAGGTGTTCCGGGAGCTGCTCACCTACATGCTGCAGGACCCTTCGACCATCGAGCCTGCGCTCGACCTGATTCTGATCTCGCGTCACCTCGAGCGGATTGGCGACCACGCGACCAACATCGCCGAAGACGTCATCTTCATGGTCTCGGGCCGCGACGTGCGCCATCATGCGGCCGAGCACCAAATCTAGCTGGTAGCTGGTAGCCGGTCGCCGGTAGCTAGCTGGTAGCGGTAGCGGGTAGCTCAAAGGCGCTTGCCGCCGCGACACCGGCTACCAGCTACCAGCTATCGGCTACCAGTTATGTCCGTGTCCCCGACGCGCGCATGCGTCTTTTGTCGCCGCGAGCCGGCGCAAGCGCCATGGGAACCATTTTGCAGCGACCGCTGCAAGCTTCAGGATCTTGCCCGGTGGATCGACGGTCGCTATCGCGTGCCGGCCGAACCGCTTCAGGATGACTCGGAATCCGGCGAGGATCTCGACAACCCCGCGAGAGGGCGGAGGGCGGCGGGAGGGATACGCCTCGACTAATCGACGACGCGACCGCTGACATCTATGGCTGACACGCTGACGATTACCGACAACCGCACGGGCAAACAATACGAAGTCTGCAGTCAAGGACGGCGCGATTCGCGCGACCGACCTCAAACAGATCAAGGCAGGGCCCGGACGACACCGGGCTCATGACCTACGATCCCGCATTCCTGAACACGGCCGCCTGCCGGAGCGCAATCACCTATATCGACGGCGACAAGGGGGTGCTGTGGTATCGCGGGCTACCCGATCGAGCAGCTCGCGGAACACTGCACCTATCTCGAGACGGCGTACCTGATTCTGTTCGGCGAGCTGCCGACCGAAGCGCAGCTGCAGGCCTGGACCGACGCGATCACGCAGCACACGCTGCTGCACGAGAACGTCAAGAAGCTGATGGAGGGATTTCAGTACGACGCGCACCCGATGGGCATCTTCATCAGCACCATCGGGGCGCTGTCGACGCTCTACCGTGACGCCAAGCTCGTGTTCGATCAGCAGTCGCGCAACCGGCAGTGCCTGCGCCTGATTGCGAAGGTGGCGAGCATTGCGGGCTATGCCTACCGCCATAGCATCGGCCGCAATTACGTGTATCCCGACAACGAGCTGAGCTTCACGGGCAATTTCCTGAACATGCTCTTCAAGATGACCGAGCTGAAGTACCGGCCGAACCCGGTGCTGGAGCGCGCGCTCGACGTGTCTGTTCATCCTGCACGCCGATCACGAGCAGAACTGCAGCACGACCGCGATGCGGACGATCGGAAGCTCGCATGTCGACCCGTACTCAGCGATCGCCGGCGCGGCGGCTGCGCTGTACGGGCCGCTGCACGGCGGCGCGAACGAAGCCGTCCTGCGGATGCTCGAGGAGATCGGCGACGATCAAGAACGTGCCCGCGTTCATCGCGCGCGTCAAAGCCGGTGACGGCAAACTGATGGGCTTCGGCCATCGCGTCTACAAGTCATACGATCCGCGAGCGAAAATCATCAAGCGCATCGCCGACGAGGTGTTCGAGGTCACCGGCAGGAACCCGCTGCTCGACATCGCGATCGAGCTGGAGCGCATCGCGCTCGAAGACGAGTATTTCGTCACGCGCAAGCTCTATCCGAACGTCGACTTCTACTCAGGGCTCATCTATCAGGCGATGGGCTTTCCGAAGGATTTCTTCCCCGTGCTGTTTGCCATCCCGCGTACCGGCCGGCTGGTTCGCCCAGTGGGAAGAGATGTTGCGCGATCCCGAGCAGAAAATCTCGAGGCCGCGTCAGATCTATGTCGGTCCGAAGAACCGGGAGTTCGTGCCCAGGGACATGAGATAGATCCATGGTTCCAGGTTCCAAGTTCCGGGTTCCAGGTTCCAGGTTCGTGGTTCCGGCGCTGCTGCATCGCTGTCGCTGCGTGCTGCGCGTGCGCCAGGCCTGAGGCCCAAAGCCCAAAGCCGAATGCCCAAAGCCCGACATCGTTCGACGGTGGACGGGCGTACGAGCACCTGCGCCAGGTTGTCGAGCTTCGGCCCGCGTCCGGCGGGCTCTCCTGCGCTGGATCGGACGCGCGAATACATCACCGCGCAGCTCAAAGCGGCCGGCGTCGCCGTCGTCCAGCAGTCGTTCGTCGCGAGGACGCCAATCGGAGAGATTCCGATGGTGAATCTCATCGCGACCATCCCGGGCTCGCGCAGCGATCGGATTGCCATCGCGCGGCCACTACGACACCAAGTTGTTCCGGGAGTTCCGGTTCGTCGGCGCAAACGACGGCGGATCGAGCACCGCGTTTCTAATCGAAATGGCGCGCGTGCTGAAAGCCCGACAGAATGCCTTCACGATCGAGCTGATTTTTTTCGACGGCGAAGAGGCGACGCTGAGGGACTGGAGCGGAACGGATCACACCTACGGCAGCCAGCACTATGTCGATGCAGGCCGGAAGGCGGGAACTCTGTCCGGACTGAAAGCGCTCGTCCTGGTCGACATGATCGCCGAACGATCGCCGCAATTTCTCCGTGAAGCCAACTCGACTCCCTGGCTCACCGACATCATCTGGTCCACGGCGCGGAAGCTGGGCCACGGATCGGTTTTCGTGAGCTGCCGAAAGGCCGATCGATGACGACCACATCCCGTTTCTGACCGCCGGCGTGCCCGCGACCGACATTATCGATCTCGACTATCCTGCCTGGCACACCGCCGCCGATACGCTCGACCAGACCTCCGCGCGCAGTCTGCAGATTGTCGGAGATGTGGTGCTCGCCTCGCTCGCTCCGATCGAAGCTCGTCTGCGCGAGATAAAGCGCGTTCTGTTTCTTTCGGAAAATAGAGTTTCGTCCTAGAAATTCTCAGTCTCCTCTCCTGTTCAAAATTATCGTGAGGAACATCATCAACAGCGCGATGAGGACGATGAGAGCGAAGACCGCGTACACGACGAGCGGCCGTTTGCGTGTCTTGACGACGTACGGTTTGTGGACCGGTTCTTCCACCGACGCACCGCATCGAAAACAAATCAGCGCCTTCTCGGCGATCTCCGTCCCGCATTCACGACATTTCACTGGCGGTTTGAGTATGTCACAATCGCATCCATGATTCCGTTGCGCGACGTCATCCCGTCGCGAACCTTTCCGTTCTTCACGATCGCGCTTCATCGTTTTCAACAGCGCCGCGTTCCTCTTCGAGATCTCGCTGCCCGAGCGCGCGCTCGAAGCGTTTCTGAACAGCTACGGCGTGGTGCCGGCGCGATTCAGCTGGCCGACGGTGCTGACCTCGATGTTCCTCCACGGCGGCTGGCTGCACTTTCTCGGCAACATGCTCTATCTGTGGATTTTCGGCGACAACGTCGAAGACCGGCTCGGCCACGGCCGCTTCGTGTTGTTTTATCTCCTCTGCGGCGCCGCCGCCGCTCTCGCGCACGTCTTCATGAATCCCGACTCGCCTGTTCCGACCATCGGAGCCAGCGGCGCGATTGCCGGCGTGATGGGCGCGTACTTCATCCTGTATCCGCATTCGCGCGTGCTGGCGCTCGTGCCGCTGTTCATCTTCTGGGAGATCATCGAGGTGCCGGCGATCCTCTTTCTCGGCATCTGGTTTCTGATGCAGTTTTTCAGCGGTGTCGGCTCGATCGCAGCGGGTGCGGGCGTGCAGACTGGTGGCGTGGCCTTCTGGGCGCACGTCGCCGGATTCCTCGCCGGTGTGGGCGGCGTGTTCGCCCTTCGCAAGCCCGCCCGGCGCCAATGGACCTAGCCGAGCCGGCGGACTCAACCTCACGAATTCAACGCAGAGGTCGCGGAGCACGCAGAGATCTTTTTGAAAGAGACTTTGAGAGTCTCTGCGCTCTTCTGCGCACTCTGCGTTGAGGACGTCCTCTTACTTCGCTGAGCGGATCTGGGCGGAGATCTTGGCGAGCTCGATCGCGAGGCGTTCGAACTCTTCCTCGTATTGGCCCGGCGGGCATCTGGCCTTTGCGCCCTTTCAGCAATTCGATCTCGGTCTCAATGGCGATGCGCCGCTTCTCGAGGCCGGCAACCGCCGCGTTGCCGACGTCGCCGCCCGCGGCGGGATCGAGGAATGTCGTCTTCGCCAGCACGCCGTTGACTCCGTCGTCGATGATCGACCGCTCGGTGACGAGCGTGCCTTTCTGGTCGAATGACTGCTTGACCGCCTGGCCCGCATAGCTGAACGCCTCCCAGACCGACAGGCGATCGTTCTTGTCGATATCCGCCTTCGCAATCTGATCCAACGCTTCGATGAAATACTGAGGAAAGACGGTCGCATATTTTTGCGCCGCCGAATCGGTGGCGGCGATGATGATGCGGTTCTTCCCGGCAAGCGCCGGCACGAACTGGAAGCTCGAGCTGGTCGTGTTGACGAATACGAGGCGCGCCGGATTTCCGTCCAGGGCCGCCTTCCATTCCTTCGAGTCCATGTCCGGGCCCACGAGGTTGAATTTCGCGGACGTGCCGTCGAACGTGCCGTGTCCTATCAAAACAACCAGCAGCGATGTCATCGGCCGTGAGGCGCGACTTCAGCGATGCCAGCGTCTTCGTGACGTTCTCTCGGGTCGCGAAGCGGGCTCGGCGATGCGCTCCGAAAGCACGGTCACGCGATCGGCGGCAAAGCCGAGCTGCTTGACCAGCGTGGACTGCAGCGACGAGACCCATGTCTTTCTGACTTTCGGCGAACTTCTCGCTGCCGGACGCTCCGGACACGATGACCGCAACGCGCTCCTCGGCCAGAAGGGGCATGGGCGCAGAGATGATGCCGACCAGTGCGGTGATCGCGAGCAGGCGCCTCATGGGCCGACGACCTTCAGCAACAGATCCTGTGCTCGAGGATATCCAGGAGCGACCTCGATGGCGGCAAGGATGGCTTTGCCGCGCCTGGGCCTTGTCTCCCAGCGCGAGATAGCTCTCGGCGAGGTCCGAATGCGCGCCGGCTGGATCCAGTGAGCCAGACGCGATGGCGGCGCGAAACTCGCGCGCGGCCGTGCGCGCGTCGCCGGCCTGCATCTTCAGGCGCCCGAGGAGCGAATGATTCGCCGCATCGAATGGATCGAGTTGCGCGATGCGTTCGTAGGCGGTCATCAGCCGCGCGGGACGCTGCGGCGGCCGCCTCGAGCTGTTTTGCGAGCAATCGCGCCGAGTCGAGATCGGTGTTCGCGTGCTGGATCAGCTGCTCCAGCTCGCTGATCGCCCGCGCGCGATCGTTTCGTTGCAGGGCCATCTGGGCCATCATCGCGTGCGGGCTCTTTGGACCGGTCGCCATCGGCACCATCTTGAGCGGCGCGCTCGAGCACCTTGAAGGCTTCGTCGATGCGGCCGGCTTTCCATAAGAACTCGCCCAAGGCGACCTGCGCCTGAAAGCTGTCTGGGAAAGCGGCCGCGACGGCCTCGGGATTCCCCTTCCCCGGCTCCAGCTCCTTCGGTGGCGTCAATGCCTTGACGACCGTCGTGTACCGAGCGGCCAATACCTTGTCGAAATCGGCCTGCAGTTTGTCGATGTCGACCCCAAGACCGGCCTTGAGCGCCGCTTCGCCCTCGAGCCCTTCCCCATAGCTGACCAGCAACTTGCGCAGCGCGGGCATGCCATAGGTTTCGACGATGTGCTCGGTCAGGATCGACGCCTCGTAGTAAGCCAGAGAAATTTTCTCGGGATCCTGGAACGCCGAGTTGAGCTCGCGAATGCTCATGTGCTCGCCGTGACCGTAGGCCATGGCGAAGGTCAGCTCTCCCTCACGGCCCCATGCCGGCGAGCCGAGCTTCTCCTCGTAGGTCGAAATGCCTTCGGTGAGCCACCGGGGAACCCGTTGCTTGGACAGCTGAAGCGTCATGACGTGCGCGAGCTCGTGCCACAGGGTCGGCGCCCAGTTGAAATCGCCGGGAGGCCGGGCTTTCGGCGAGTCGAGGGTGACCACACGGCCGAAGCAGGCGCCAAGCGCGCCGATCATGCCCGGCAGACCGACCGTCCGCACGGCGAAGTCGTCGTGCTTCGGGAACATCTCGATCAGAATCGGACCCTTCGGCGTGAACTGATATTTTTTCGAAAAGACGTCCAGCGCCTGCTGAGCCAGCGGTCCGACATACTCGCGCATGACCGGCAACTCTCCGGGATGCAGCTTGACGATGATGTTTCCATCGGTAATCGTCTCGAACTTGTCGAGCGAATCGAGCATCGTGAGCAGGTTGAGCGTGGTCCGATCGAACTTGTCGATGGCAAATGCTTTCTCGAGCACGGTCCGCGCTTCGGTCTCGTCGCCCGTGCGCAGCAACTGAACGCCAAAAGCCGCAAGCGCGCGTTCATCGTTCGGGTTCCAGCTCCAGAGCTTTGCGGCTCAGCGCCACGGCTTCCTCGAAGCGATAGTTCGCTGCGGCAAGCTCGGCCGGCACCCGGTAGGCATCGCTGAACCGGGGGTTGATTTTCAGCGCCGCGCTGGCTTCCTGCTGAAAATCCGCGTGGCGATCCTCGAGGTAGGCGATAGCACCGCTCAATGCCAGCGCGTCGAGGCCGGCCGGATTGATCGCCTTCGCTTTTGCCAGCGATGCCTTCGCCGCTTCCCTGTCGCTCTTGTCGAGGGACAGCTGCGACGCGATGAGATGGCCGGCGACGGCATCCGGATCGAGGGCGAGCGCCTGCTGAACAGCCTTCTCCGCCGCGGGAGGGTTCACCTCGAGCAGCGTTCTCGCCATCCCGAGGAGCGCGGGAATCCATTTTTCGTCGGCGGCCAGCGCGTCCTGAAACGACTTGGCCGCCTCATCCTGATAATGAGCTTGCAGCCAGAGCTCTCCCCAGCCGGTATGCACGGCCGGATCATTGGGAGCTCGCTCTGTGGCCAGCCGGTACGCATCGTTGGCAAGTTGAAACTCCCGAAGCGCGCGTGCCGCCCGCCCGAGACGCGCGTACTCGGCGGCAGAGGTCCGCTGGTCCCACTTGAATACTGGAAATACGCTGGAACATCGGGCGCGCCTCGTCCCTGCGGCCCATCATTTCGTAAAAGAGCGCCAGCTCGAGCGCGGCTTCGCCAAGCGGCTGCTGCGCCGCAAGGGGCTTCAGGAGGGCTTCGGCTTCGGCATACTGGCCGCGGTTGAAGGCCGCGCGGGCTTTCACGACGACCGGATCGGTGACTCCCTGTGCGTACGCGATGCGGCTCGACCGGCCATCCGAGATGGTGCCGATCGCCAGTGACACCGCCAGCAGGCGGAACATCGCGCCGCGCCAGAAGCCAGCTCTCATGGAAGACACCAATTATGCGCGATTACCCCGATTATCGTCTTCAGGATCGTAGGCGCGTGCATCGGCGGCGCCCTGTTCGTCCAGGAACACCATCGACTGATGCGACGGGATTTCGAACCGCTTTCCGCAGGTCTTGCACGTGACGTCGTCGTCCATCCGGATGAGATAATCGCGAAGCTTCGCGTAGAGCGCGCGGTCACGGGCGTCGGCGCCGGGCGGCAGCGATCGCTTCTTGGTCCGGCGCATCCACCGCACCATGTACTCGTTGCGGCGCTTGCAGCGGGGACATGAATATTGCAGCCGGCCGCTGTTCAGGACGCTCAGTAAAGAAGTCCCGTTCATCCATGAACCCATCATATCCGATTGTCTTTTACGTTTCGGGCCACGGGTTCGGCCACGCGTCGAGAACCATCGAGGTCATCCAGGCGCTTCTCCGCCGGCGGCCGGAGCTGCCCCTCGTCGTCAAGACCTCGGCACCGAGGCAACTCTTCGAGCGCGCGCTGACCGGGCGGATCGAGCTCATCGGCTTGAGGTGCGATGCCGGGATGATTCAGAAGGATAGCCTCAACGTCGACACCGCGGCCAGCGTTCGCGAGGCAAAAGCCTTTCAGAACGCGCTGCCGCAGCTCGCCTCCGCAGAAGCGACGTTCCTGAAGGAGCGCGCCGCTCGAGCGGTGGTCGGCGATATTCCGCCACTCGCGTTCGTGGCCGCGGCGGCTGCGGGCGTTCCATCGATAGCGATCGGCAATTTCACATGGGACTGGATCTACGACGGCTATCCGGAGGAGTCGCCCTTCGAGCTTGCACAGGAGATCCGTGCGGCCTACCAAAAGGCGTCGGCGGTGCTGCGGCTTCCGATGGCAGGCGGATTCGGCGGGCTCGATGCCGTCATTCGTGACATCCCTTTCATCGCTCGCCGCTCGCGGCATGACACCGATACGGTTCGCCGCACGATTGGTCTGCAACAGAGCGACAAGCGGCTGGTCTTGATGTCGTTCGGCGGCTACGGCATCGAAGGGCTCGATACCGCTGCGCTTGCTGCGCTGAAGGACTATACGGTCGTGACAACTGATCTGCCGGTTCAGGCGCACGACATCCAGCCGGTGCCCGGGCTGCTCGTCGTTCGCGAGCAACAGCTCTACGCGAGCGGGCTTCGTTATGAGGACCTGGTGCGCGCCGCCGATGTCATCCTGACCAAGCCCGGGTACGGGATTATCAGCGAGGCGATCGCCAACGGCACGGCGCTTCTTTACACCTCGCGCGGACGTTTTGTCGAATACGACGTGCTCGTGAGAGAAATGCCACGCTACCTGCGTGCCCAGTTCATCGAGCGGGATGACCTGCTGCGGGGCAATTGGGCGCCGGCTCTGGAAAAGCTTTTAAACCAACCGCCGCCGCCGGAGAAACCGGCGCTCAACGGCGCGGACGTCGCAGCGGAGGAGATACTGAGATGCGTAAGGAAGAAGGAATAAGGAAAAAGGAATAGGGCTCCGTTGCTGCAATGCCGATCTCTATTCCTTCTTCCTTCTTCCTTCTTCCTTTTCCGCGTCAGAACCGTATGTGGTGCACCCACGCCGGCGGGACGTTCGGCCACACCCATTCGCGCGCGAACTCTTTTTCGCCCAGCATACCCTCGATTGCCTCGCCAACGCCTCTCAGCCGGTGGCGTTCGGGCCCGGCGCTGACGAGCATCTTGGCCGGCCGGAGGAGGATGTACTGAAAGAACGAGAGCACTCCTCCGGGCTTCAACAGCTCGGAGAACGCCTGAAGGATGTCGCGCACGTTCTCGGGCGAGAAATTATTGAGCGGGAGTCCCGAAATGATGAGATCGAACTGCTCGCTCTCGGGCCACGCGCCGATCGGGCCCAGCTGCTGAACGGATCCTTCAACGAGGTGACAGCGGTCGGCGACCTCCCGGAATGACGCTTTCTCTCTGAAGGCGCTGCGCAGATGCGCGGCGAACGCCGGGTTCAGCTCCACCATCCAGAGATGATCCTCGCGGCGCATGCGGTCGATGATGCAGCCGGTCACCGCACCGGTGCCGGGGCCGGCTTCCAGAATCGTCTGCGCGGAACGGCCCTGGCCGACGTGGCGGCACAGAGCGTTCCCGAGCGCACGTCCGCTGGGAATGATCGAGCCGGTTGTCTCGTAGTTGCGAAAGAACTGCGTGAGAAAGGTCTGGTAATCGGTCAGGCGGTTCATTTCTCAGTCGCGCGCGCCGCTACGCGGCGTCAGTCGCTCAGTCGGTGTTGGGACAGATCACGAGCGACCAGATCCTGGGAATATTCACTTTCTCGATCGACTCTGCGCGCAGGCCCGTCTGGGCAAGGAACGCCGGAAGATCGAAATCCGATTTGAATCCGAGGTGGAGCGTCAGAGGCGCAATCGCCCGCTCGAGTTTCGACGGAATAGGGTTGTTGCTCAGAAAGTGGTTCAGAAAGACGAGGCGTCCGCCGGGACGGCACACACGACGCATCTCCCGCGTGACCGCGAGCGGGTCGGGCACGCAGTTGATGAAGTACGGTGCATACACGATGTCGAACGAGTTATCCGGAAACTTCAGCTCGGTGGCATCCATCTGGATCAGCCGGACGTGGCGGAGATGGTACTGCGCCACGCGCGTCCGAGCGCGCTCGAGCATGCCCTCTGAAAGATCGATCGCGATCACCGAGCATCGCTGTGGATAGAGCGGCAGGCTGATTCCGGTGCCGACGCCCACTTCGAGGATCTGATCGTGCGCCTTGATCCCCATGCGTTGAATCGCCCGCGCGCGACCATGGTGCAGCGACAGACCGAAGAACAGGTCGTAGACCGACGCCATCTTCTCGTAGACACGTTCGACGAACGATGTCTCGAGCGAGATCGCCGACAGTGAACGTGTTGCGACATCGGTACCCGCGAAATCCTTTTCGTAGTTCTCTTCTCGCGGAAAGAGCAGCGCCATACGCCTCCGGTCAGGGACTATATATCAAACCAACAGCATTCAGCTCGTTGATAACGCAAAAGGGGCGGGTCCCACAGGCAAGACCCGCCTTACCACTTCATCAACTGGTGAGCAAGGGTCTTGCCATCGAAGATGAGATAGGAGTCCGACGCGAGCTCGAGACCGATCGACGTCACCTTCTGACGTTCCGCGACGGTGTACCGGTGGTGGTGGCCGAAGAGATGAAGACGCGGCCTCATCGCCGAGAGCACTTCGTTAATCGGCGTTTTACCGGCATCGTTGACGCGCCCCAACGGGTAAGGCCGCGGTGCCTCGTGCGACATGAAGACATCGACGGACGTCAGCTTTTTACAGGCCTCGACCTCATCATGTACAAAATGACGTCTCCTGTCGTTCTGGGTCGCGGGGGCCCCTCGCCCCGCTAAAATCGCTCCGCTTGCGGGGCCCCTTTGCCCCGCGCCGCTTCGCGCTTTCGATGCGTGTGATGGAAGTTCTGCTGCAGGAGTTTCGTACCACGTCGGGGCAAACGTTCCGCCCAGTCCGGCAATCGCAAGACCGAACGCCTGCACTGACGTTCCGTTTGGAATGTAGAAGAGGTTTGGGATCGTCCCCGAGCCTGCAGGTTGAGCCGCTACGAAATCGAAATCCTCGTTGTTGCCTTTGATCCAATACAGCGGCGCGCGAGGCCGGGGATATGCGCGGTCCCCGGCCGCAAGATCACCCGGGCACAACCAGAACGCGATTTCGGGATGACGCGACATCGCGCGATCGACCGCGTCGAAGTCTCCGTGGAGATCGCCAACGGCGCCAAAGAGCATCCGCGGCGTCAGCGCTGCGCCGGTGTCATCGCGTCAGCGGGAACAGGAACGAGCAGATCTTTCTTGTCCCAGATGAAGTCGTTCTTGCTGTAGACGGCGAGCTCGTAATCCTTCCCCATGAAAATCGCCGACACAGGGCAGGCTTCCTCGCAGTAGCCGCAAAAAATGCACCGGGTCTTGTGAATCTGATAGGTCACCGCATAGCGGGGCCCCGCCATCACGGTGCCGTCATTTTCCGCCGCCTCGAGATAGATTGCGTCTGCCGGACAGGCCACCGCGCAGAGGCCGCACGCCACGCATTTTTCGAGGCCGGCCTCGTCGCGCATCAGCACCTGTTTGCCCCGCCACTTTGGAAACATCGGCGCTTTCTGGTCGGGATAATTGATCGTCACCGCCGGCTTGAACATGTACTTGAAGGTCGTCGCAAACCCGACGATCAGCGCTTTGGTACCCTCGAACACCCGCTTCAGCATGCCTCCGACATTGTAAGGCACAATGGGTTAAGCTCTCTCAGCCGCCATGCTCGAGCCGAAAATCCTGACTGGCGATCAGTTCCTGTTGACGACGCTGGTCGTGAAGATCACGATCGTGGCTGCGCTCGCGACGATTCTGGTTCGGTACCACCGGTTCCGGCACATCCTGATCTCCGAACGGCGCGCGTGGCCCGAGCGCCTGCTGTTCGCGCTCAGTCTGGGAGTTCCGCTGGCCGCGGGCGTCGCCTCCCGCGTGCTGCTCAACTACGACGCCGCCGACCTGACGCTAGAAGGCGCGTTTCTCGCCGGCCTCATCGCCGGACCCTATGCCGGCGCCATCGTCGGCCTCATGGTGGCGGCCCCGGCCCTGCTGACGGGCGAGTTCATCGCGCTCTTCTTCGCGGTCGGCTGCGGCTTCGCAGGCGGCGGCCTCCGCGAGGCGTGCCCCGACAAAGAGCAAATCTGGCACTTCTCGCCCTTTGTTTTCACCAGACTGCACCGGCACATCTGGCGCATGGTGAAAACCGTCAGCGTCGACTGGGCGCTGATCCTCCTGCTGGCTCCCGTTGCGTTGGAACTGCTTCGCCAGACGCTTGGCTCGCGATTCGGCGCCGACCGTCTCTTCTTCCTTCACCTCGCCGGTGGATCGGCATGGTGGATTTTTCTCGTCGTGCTGACGACGGTGCTCTGCGTCGCGACGCCCATCAAAATCTGGAACAGCGCGCGGATCGAGCATCGGCTCGAGGAACAGGAAAAATTGCTGCTCACGGCTCGCCTGGAAGCGCTGGCCAGCCAGATCAATCCGCATTTCCTGTTCAACACGCTCACCTCGGTCCAATCGCTCATCCGCACCAATCCCGAGACCGCCCGGACGGTGATCGTGAAGCTCTCAGGGTTGCTGCGTCGCCTGCTCCGCAGCGGGGATCACTTCGTCACGCTGCGCGAAGAGCTCGAGTCGATTGACGAGTATCTCGATATCGAAGTGATCCGCTACGGGCCGCAGCTCAGAGTCGAAAAGCAGATCGGCTCCGACACGCTCGATGTGGTGGTTCCAAGCATGATTCTGCAGCCGCTGGTGGAGAACTCGATCAAGCACGGCTTCTTGCGCAAGGTCGGCGGAGGACGCATCATCATTCGCACCGCGCGTCAGAACGGCCATGCCGTCATCGAAGTCGAAGACGACGGGCTGGGGATGACCGAGGAACGCATGGGGACGGCCCTGACCGACGGTATCGGCCTGAGCAACGTCAACGAGCGCCTTGGCGTGATTTACGGCGCAGCCTATCGAGTGAGAATCACCAGCGCGCCTGGTCTCGGGACGGTAATCAGGTTGGAGATTCCTGACATGGTGTCCGCGGAGAGGATTACGGCATAGCTGGTAGTGCCCCTCATGTCACTGAAAGCCATTGTCGTGGATGACGAGCAGCTCGCGCGGGAAGAGCTGTGTTACATGCTCGAAAAAATGGACGACATCGAGGTGATCGGTCAGGCCGGAAACGGCCTCGAGGCCGTCGGGGTTGTCGAGCAGCTTGCGCCGGATGTCCTGTTTCTGGACGTCCAGATGCCGGGTCTCAACGGGTTCGAGGTGGCTCACCGCCTCATCCAGAACGGCAGCTCGCCGAACATCGTCTTCGTCACGGCCTTCGATCGACACGCGATCGAGGCGTTCGAAGTCAACGCCGTGGACTATCTTCTCAAGCCGATCGAAGCAGCAAGGCTGCAACAGGCGGTAGAACGCGCACGGAAGCGGGTGACCCCCGAAGCCCCCTTGAACGACCAGGTGGAGCGCATCGTGCAGATCATGTCGGAGCGGCAGCGCAAGCGCGAGCGCGTGGCGGTGAAGGTTGGGGAGAGGTTCCTGCTCGTGCAGGCCGAAGAGATTATCTATGCCTCTCTGACCAACGAGTCGATTAACATAGTAACGAACCAGCTGGCCGGGACGTCTAACTTCAGGACACTGGACGAGCTGCAGGCACGGCTGGACCCCGGAATCTTCTGGAGGGTGCACCGGTCCCATCTGGTTAACATTAATAAAGTCAAGGAGATAGTGCCCTGGTTCAGCAGGAATTACATCCTCAGGATGAAGGACGCGAAGGCAACGGAGATCCCAGTGAGCCGCGCTCAAACGAAGCGGTTACGGGATTACCTCCGGCTGTAGAGTCCTCGCAACACCTTGGACCGGGGTCCGAACAGTTGCGGCTGGGGATGGAACCTTTCATGGCCGGCGATATCGCAGCTGGTTCGGTCGCCGCCCCCGTCATTGTCACGGTCCCCACTGCGGTAGATCCGGCGACTCGCTCCAAGACCGCCGAACGGCTGCGCCTCGTTCGCGACGAGCTCGTCGCGTGGTTCAAGACGCTGGCATCGGCCGCCGTCTACGCCACGCTGATTGTGACTTTCGGTTTTCAGGTCGCGCGCGTCGAAGGCATGAGCATGGCGCCGACCCTGGAAGATCAGGACCGGCTGATCGTCAACAAGCTGGCGTACCGCATCGGCGAACCGCATCACGGCGATATCGTGATGCTCTACTACCCCATCGACCCGAACAAATCGTTCGTCAAGCGCGTCATCGCCGAAGAGGGAGATACGGTCCGCATCGTCGACGGCAACGTCTTCGTGAACGAAGCGCCGATGAAGGACGATTTCGTGCCGGAAGACTATCGCGCGCATGACGACTGGGGCCCGCAGGTCATCCCCGAAGGCTACTATTTCGTGCTCGGCGATCACCGGAACAACAGCTCGGACAGCCGTCACTGGGGGTTCGTGCCGAAGAAGTACATCATCGGGAAAGTGCAGCTCCGCTGGTGGCCCCTCCCGACGGCCAAGCTTTTTTAGCGGCGGAACCCCGCTTCCACGAAGTCCGCCGCGTTCTCGTTCGCGTCCTTTTCCTGAATCTGGCCGTTGCAGTTGCCAAGATCGCCTACGGATACTCGAGCGGCTCCATCAGCATCCTTTCAGACGGATTTCATTCGCTCACCGATGGAACGTCGAATGTGGTCGCGCTTGTCGGACTGCGGCTCGCGAGAAAACCGCCGGACAGGAATCATCCCTACGGACACCGGAAGTTCGAAACGCTGGCGGCTGCCGCGATCGCCCTGTTCCTGCTGATCATTGTCGTGGAAATCGCGCAGGCGGCGCTGCTGCGGCTTCAATCGGGCGGCACACCTTCGGTGACGCCATCGAGCTTCGGCATCATGCTCGTCACGCTGGCCGTCAACATCGCGGTCGTACGCGCGGAACGGCGGAGCGCGAAGCGCCTGTCGAGCGAGCTGCTCCTCGCCGACGCGCGACATACACAAAGCGATGTGCTGACATCGCTGGCCGTCATCGCCGCTCTGGCCGGCACGGCGCTCGGGTATCCGATTCTCGATCCGCTCGCCGCGATCGTCATCATCGGGTTCATCGGGTACGCGGGCTTCGAGATCGCCCGGGATGCGGCGAAGATCCTGTCGGACGCGATCGTCATTTCCGAAGAGGACGTGCGGCGTGTCGTTTTGTCGGTTCCGAAGGTGCTCGGGTGTCATCAGATTCGTTCACGCGGCCCGGCAGACCATGTCTTTCTCGACCTGCACGTCTGGCTGGACGGCGCGACGCCCCTGACCGACGCCCATGCGCTGTCGCACGAAGTGAAGGACGTCCTGATGGCGCAATACCCGCAGATCGCCGATGCGATTATTCATATCGAGCCGGACGATCGGCGATCGTCGATCGTCCATCGTCCATCGTCGACGATCGACAGATTGACGATCGACGATGGACGATGGACGATCATCTCCTCACATACTCCCCCGACCGCCCTCCCCTTTTCTCCATGACGCAAATCTCGCCGATGACCATGGTCTTGTCGATCGCCTTCAACATGTCATAGATCGTCAGCGCGGCCACTGCGACGGCGGTGAGTGCTTCCATCTCGACGCCCGTTCGTGCCCTGGTCCGCACCCGCGACTCGATTGAGTAGCCGTCTCTTGCGCGCGTAATCTCCACGTCGACGTGCGAGAGCGGCAGCGGATGGCACAGCGGGATCAGATCGGAGGTGCGTTTGGCCGCCATGATGCCAGCCAGTCTCGCTGCCTGGAGCGGATCGCCCTTCTTCAGCTTGCCGGAGCGGATGGCCCGGAGCGCCTCCGGCCCCACTGCGATGCGACCTCGAGCGACGGCCTCGCGCGCAGTTTCTTCCTTGTCGCCGACATCGACCATCCGAATCCGGCCCGCCTGGTCCACGTGCGAAAGTTCCTCGCGGCTGCGTTTCTGTGGCATGTCTAATCCCTAATCCCTAATCCCTAATCCCCAGTCCCTGTCTTTCATTCTCCTGGGCCAGATAGAACGACAAGCTTTCGAGCGATACCGTCAGGTCGACGCTCTTCAGTTTCACACCTTCAGGAGCGCGTATCGTTCCAGGAGAGAAATTCAAGATGGCTTTGATTCCGGCCGCGACGACCTGGCTGACGACGTGCTGGGCCGAGTCGGCCGGGACGGCGATTACGGCGATGGCGATCTTCTCGCGGGCGCTGACCTTCCGAAGGTCTTTGATATCGAAGATCGGTACCCCGGCGCGAGACCGCTGTCCCACTTTCGACGCGAGTGCGTCGAACAGGGCGACGATCTGAAAGCCCTCCCGCCGAAAACCCGGATAATCGGCGAGAGCGAGGCCAAGATTGCCCGCCCCGAGGATCGCGACCTTCAGCTTTCGATCGAGGCCGAGAATCTGGCGCAAGTGCCGCTGGAGATCCTTGACGTAGTAGCCGACCCCGCGCACGCCGAATTCGCCGAAGTTTGCGAGATCTTTCCTGATTTGTGCCGCGTTGAGCTCAAACTGGTGCGCGAGCGCCTGGGACGAGACTGTTTTGACCCCGGCGACGTCCAACGTATTGAGGCAACGCAGATAGACCGACAATCTGTTGGTCGTCAGCTCAGAAACCTGATCGCTGAGTTGCTTTCGCTTGATCGGCAATTTCACAAGGATTTTATCGCCGTTCCCCGCGGAACAGGTACAATCGAGCAAGTTTCACCAGCGCCACAGATGCTGCGCAAACGACTCAGGATTGCCTTCTGCATTGCGGTGGCCTCGCTCTTGGTGCCGACCGCCGCGCATGTGCATGCTCAGCCCGTCGCTCGCCGCGGTGCGACGTCGGCGGCGCTCATCACGTTCGCCGGTTTCTATCAAGGTCAGCCTGTCATCGTCCGCGGCACCCTCGTGACCCGCGACCAGCCCGTACTGATCTCGCAGACGATTGACCGGGCGATTCCGCTGCTGTTCAAGGGACCTGCGCCCATTGATGGGCCCATCGAGCTCCGCGGCACGTTCTGGGATGTGGGACGGTTGCACTCGGAAGATCCGCGCATCGCCACGCTCGGACTCGACCGGCTGCTGCCCAGGGGCCTCGAGGGCGACTGGCCGCGTCCAGGCGAGATCGTGGCGCTCGTGGTCATCGATGCCATGTCGGTCAAGCCGGCCGAGGGCGAGCCGACGCTTCGTCAGATTGCGCTGGATCCAGCGGGCTTTATCGGGAAGCGAGTGAGGATCAGCGGTCAATTCCGCGGACGGAATCTCTACGGGGATCTGCCGCAGGGGCCCAGCCTGAGCCAATGGGACTTCGTTCTCCGCGCCGCCGACTCGGCGCTGTGGGTGACGGGGCTCCGCCCGAGAGGAAAAGGCTTCAATCTCAATCCCGGCGCTCGGGTGGATACCGGGACCTGGCTCGAGGCTTCGGGGATCGTCAGAGAGGGGCGAGGGCTCGTCTGGATTGAAGCTCAGCAGCTGGCCCTGACAAAGCCCGAGGTCGAGACGCGGAACGCGGAAGCGCCGCCAATTCCCCAGATGGGGCCTCCACCCGAAGTGATTTTCAGCGACCCGACTGAAGGCGAAAGGGACGTGGGCCTCAAAGCGGCTGTCCGCCTGCAGTTCTCACGCGACATGAACCCCGATACTTTCAAGGGGAATGTGCGCTGGGGATATGCACCCGCCGACGCCGTCAACGCTGGTCCGGCCACGCCGCGCGAAATGGCACGCAGCCCGCAATTCAAGTACGACCGCGCCCGCCGCGCACTGGAAATCCAGCTCGATCTCGACGAATCAGCCCCATATCGGGATGTCATCGTCGAACTGACCGACGGAATCGCCGCAACCGACGGCGCCAGGCTGAAACCATGGTCGTTGACGTTTTCGTTCGGCGGCCAGTGATCGGTATGTCTCAACCCAATGACACGAAGACGCAAAGGGTCCGGCGCCGTCAATTGACCGGGCCAAGGGCGAGCAGTTCCTCGACCCTCGTGCGCACCGTGTTCGCCAGGCCCTCACGATCCGAGATGTCCATCCCGCGAGTTTCGACCGGGCGGCCGATTCGAACGCTTACGGTGACCGGACGCACAATCCGGCTGCCCCTTTTCATCGACGCTGCACCTCCCTGAATCGCCACTGGCACCACGGGCACCTGCGCCTTCAGCGCCATCAGGAACGGGCCGCGCTTGAACGGCAGCAGGGCGCCGGTCCTGCTCCGTGTGCCCTCGGGAAAGGTCAGGAACGAATTGCCCTGTCTGAGTGACTCGGCAGCTCGCTCGATGGCCATGACGGCGTGCTCGCGGCTCGCACGATCGATCGGGACGAACCCGCCGATCTGAAACGCCCTTCCGAGCAGCGGCAATCTGGTCAGCTCCTGCTTGAACAACACGTGCAGCCGGGGGTGCAGCGCCTGGAACAGGATAGGCGGATCGATGTTGCTCTCGTGGTTGCTGCAGAACACGACCGCCCGTCCAGGGGGAAGATGCTCTCGTCCGCTCACGCGCGTGCGAATGCCGGCCAGCGACGTGCCAATCGCCACACCCCAGTGTCCGAGCACGTACAGAAGGCTTTTCCATCGGAACAGGATGGCGAGCGCCATGCCGACGGGGGCTGCGATGGCGACGTAAACCGAAACGGCGAGATATGCGGCGATTGATCGAACAGCGGCGATGGTGGTGGACATGGAATCACGAAGGTCCACGAAGACGTCACGAAGGTCCACGAAGGTCTGAGGACACGACGTGGATGGGTTCAGAGCGTACAACAAAAGGGCGGGTCTGGAACTGCCAGACCCGCCCCATGCTTCTTCGTGGATCTTCGCTTCTGGATCTTCGTTCGACCTTCGTGGATCTCCATTCTTCGTGGATCTTCGTGTTCCGTGCTACGAAGCGCGTGCTGCCCTGCGCACCGGAGTCCGCGGCGCCGGAGCCGCTTTGGCTGCCTTGGCGCGCGCGATGGCGCGGGTGCGCGTCGTGAAGCTGCGCTCGAGCGCCTTCTCGACGCGGCCTTCGATGGATTCCGCCGTCTCGCGCATCACTTCGGAAATCTCGGACACGATCAGGAACTTCGCGCGATCGAGCATCCGCTTCTCGCGGAAGGACAGGCTCTTCGAACGGCTGAGCAGCGTCAGACTCTTCAGCACGTCCGCGACGTCGTATATGGAGCCGGTCCGCATCTTGTCCGAGTTGTCCTTGAATCGACCTTTCCAGTTCTGGTGGTTGTCGATCTTCCCGTTGCCGAGCGCATTGAACAGCCGCTCGACCTCGGCATCGCCAATGGCGCGACGAAGACCCACGCCGTCGACGTTGTCGAGCGGCACGAGGACGGTCGTTTCGTTGGCAACGATGCGAAGATGGTAGAAACCGCAGGTAGTACCGAGGATAGTTTTTTCTTCGATGCGAGTGACGACGCCGAGCCCCTGGTTGGGGTAAATGACCTTGTCTCCGACCTCGAATGTCACAGTGGTTCCCCCGTCATGAGGTTGCTGATGAAGGCGTAAAACCGTCGTGGAACGTCCTGCCAGTATACTGCGGAATAGGCCCATAGAGCAACGGAATGCGGCAAAAAACCGCTCTCTTTCGCTTTTCATTTGCCCTTGCGCCGCCGTGCGATGGTGCGCTAAGTTCGGCCGTAACACTTTGATGTACAAGCAAGTAACACTCGTTCTTGCCGCGCTTGCGATTACGGCCGCGCCGGTCCCGGCGCAGGTGACCTTTACCAAAGACGTCGCGCCGATCGTCTTCAGTAAGTGCTCCCAGTGTCATCGTCCGGAAGGTTCTGCGCCTTTCAGTCTGCTTACCTACCAGGCGGCTCGACAACACGCCACACAGATGGCGCTTGTCACTCGGACGCGAGCGATGCCGCCGTGGAAAGCCACGGCACCTCGCGGAACATTCATTGGTTTGGATCCATTGAGCGAGTCGGAGATCGAGGTGTTTCAGCGCTGGGCCGCCGATGGAGCCCGCGAAGGAAATCGTCGCGATCTCCCGCCGGCTCCGGCGTCGGCTGATGGCTGGCAGCTCGGCACTCCCGATCTCATCGTGTCTTTCCCTCAGCCGTATGTGCTCGCGGCCGACGGGCCCGACATCTCCCGGGTCTTTGTCCTGCCGCTGCCGGTCGATCGACTGAGATATGTCAGTGGCATCGAGTTCCGCGCGAACAACCCGAGGATTCATCACGCGAACATCCGCATCGACGCGACACCAGCATCACGGCAGCTCGACGAGCAGGATCCGGCCCCCGGTTATGACGGCATCATCGTGCGGTCGGCGGTTTATCCCGACGGACACTTTCTCGGCTGGACGCCTGGTCAGGCTGCCCCGCTGCTGCCGAAAGGGCTTGCATGGACTCTCGCACCGGCAAGCGACCTCGTCGTTCAGCTCCATCTGGTTCCAAGCGGAAAACCGGAAACGATTCGGCCCTCAATCGGTCTGTTTTTCACCGACGATCCTCCGGCGCAGACCCCGGTGATGCTCCGTCTGTCAAATCAGCAGATCGATATCCCGGCCGGCGACTCCACATACTGGGTTACTGACTCATTCGTGCTGCCGACCGACGTCGATGCTCTTGCCGTGCAGCCGCACGCGCACTATCTTGCACGCGAAGTCCACGGTGCCGCGACGCTGCCTGACGGCACGACGCGAACGCTGATTTCAATTCCCGACTGGGACTTGCGCTGGCAGCACGTCTACCGCTACCGCACGCCGATCCCGCTCCCAAAGGGCGCGACGGTGACGATGCGCTACCGCTATGACAACTCGGCGGAAAACCCGAGGAATCCGGCAGTACCGCCGGTTCGCGTGCCGTGGGGGCAACAGTCCAGAGAGGAAATGGGGGATTTCTGGCTTCAGGTGATCGCCAAAGATCCGCTGGAGCGCGAGATGCTGGATCAGACGTTCCGCGCCAAGTGGATGGCCACAGATGTGATCGGTCTCGAAGCGTTGATTCGCCGTGAACCAGACCGTGCTCAACTGCGGGACGACATCGCAGTGCTGTACATGGAACTGAACAGGCCGTCGGATGCCGCCAGCCATTTCGCGGTGGTGTTGAAGCTCAGGCCCGATTCCGCTGCCGCGCACTTCAACTACGGCACCTCGCTTGCTGCTGCAGGCCGGCTCGATGACGCGGTCGCGGCCTATCAGCGTGCGCTTCAGTTGCGGCCCGACTACGCGACCGCTCACAACAATCTGGGGACGGCGCTGCTGCACCTCGGGCGCCCACAGCAGGCGCTCAACTCGTTTCGAGAGGCTGCGCGAGTGGATCCGCGCCTCGGCGAGGCGCACCTGAATGTCGGTCTGCTGGCCCGTGCCCTGGGAGACTCGAAGGAAGCCGCCTTTCGGTTCCGCCAGGCGGTGCAACTTGATCCGAACTGGGTGACGGCAATAGCGAGCCTTGCGTCGGTGCTCGCGGCCGCTCCCGACGCAACGGTCAGAAATGCCGGGGAAGCAGTCGATCTTGCCGAGCGTGCGGTATTGCTGACAAGACGCCAGGATGGCAGCACGCTCGATGTGCTGGCTGTAGCGCATGCCGCAGCCGGTGACTTCGATCGCGCCCTTGCGATCATCGACGAAGCACTCGCCCTCAATCCACCGCCAGGAATCGCAACGCTGCTCCGGCAGCATCAGGAACTGTTCAGAGCGCGCCGCCCATACATCTCAACGCGCTGACGGCCTCGCAAGCGGTCAAGGACGAGGTGGTGCCGGAGGGAGGTGGTGCCGGAGGAGGGAATCGAACCCTCACGACCTTTGGGGTCACGGGATTTTGAGTCCCGCGCGTCTGCCAGTTTCACCACTCCGGCGTTTTGAAAGGTAATCCTATTCTATCAGGGGGTTACGCAAAATACCGTTCGCTGACCTGGAGTGCTAAGGTGCTCTATTGTCACAACGCGAGGGGTTGGCGCGAGTTTGGATGTGCAGCGGGACGCCTGTGTTGGCTCTGGCACGTCAATTGCGCAAACCTGACCACGCCGCAGTGATCAGTGCCGCACGGGCGCGTAATTCGTCCAAAGAGGGCGCTGGCGTCTTTCGAAGCGGCGACATGTTCCGGCCTTGCGCCGCGGCGACCGCGAACACCCGTGGGGGCACGCTTCGCATCGCGGCTCGGCAGCAAGGTGAACGAGATGGGGGCTCCGCTTGCCTGGGGTTCGGCCCAAGCGGCACGTCATGAGATTTCTTTCGCGCGCGCGAAGATGGATCGTGTGGACGGTGGGCGGGCTGGCCGTCCTCGTGTCGCTGTTCGTCCTGGCCCTTCCATGGTCGACGCGATACCTGGTCGACCGCATCGCCGTCTTGTTGAGCGATCGCTACGACATCGACTTCAGCGCGGGCCGTGTCGAGTTCGCCATGACATCGTTGTCGTTCACGCTGCACGACGTCAGGCTTGCCACCCGCGCCGTGCCGGAGTCGGCAACTGTCGTTGCGACGCGCGTGAACCTGGACCTTGCGACGGCCGCCCTTGGTGGCGCGCTCGCGTTCGATCGGATCGAGATCGTCGATCCGAGCGTGTCGTGGATCGCGGGAAGCCGCATGCCGGCCTCGCCTGTGCCGCACACGACGAGAACCGGCCCACGGGCGGTCATCATGGTAGGCCGTCTCGATGTCGTCAATCTCGACGCGATGGTGTCGACCGCCTCGTCGCTTCGCCTCACGGTGCAGGGACTGTCTGCGTCGTTGCGCGGTGACGTACAGGGGGGCTCGCCGGCGAGATCCGCGCCGACCGCGGCATCCGACTGGAAGCCGAAGGTGTCGCAGGGGTGCTCGACCGTGTGACCGCAGACGTGACGATCGGCAGCGAGACGCTGGTCATTCGATCGCTCGTCGCCGAATCCAACAGCAGCGATCTTCGACTCGACGGTGCTCTCTCGTTTGGCGAGAGCGGCGGCTACGATTTGAAATACCGCAGCACGTTAGACCTGAATGAGCTGCGACAGTGGTGGGACCGCTCCCCTCCCACTCGGGGCCGTGTCGAGTTGTCCGGATCGATCGCTGGTGCACTCAGAGATCCAAGCCTGTCGTTCGATTTAAGGGCGCGCGAATTGGCGGTGGGGGCGCTCTCGGACGGGCGGCTCGACGCAACTGGACACGTCTCGGTCGACTCGATCGCCATCGAGACATATGCGCTGCGGTCTGTCGAGGGTGTTTTCAATGGGCGAGGCCGAATCGCGCTTCGCGATGGCGACGAGCGAAGCCTGCTCTCCGGTGAGTGGAGTCTGTCACGGCTGCGCGCGCTGGCCTCTCCGCTCAACCTGGATCCTTCAACATTGCCGGCGCTTCCCGTTTCCGGAACCGTCAACCTGTCGTGGCCCGGGCCGAGACCGGTGATCGGTACGCTGGCCGGGGACCTTCACGTCGACTTGCATAGACCGGGACGGGGCTCTCTGACGGTCGCGGGCACGGCCGGGAGCTGGAAGCTGGAGTATCGCCACGTACTCGCGGGCGAAACCCTTGCCGAGCTTCGTCTGACCACACTGCTGCATGAAGCCGAGATTCGCCGGTCGAGGCTGTCCGGAGTTGTCGACGTCAGTTCACAGGACGTCGCCACCCTCTTGCGGCAGCTTCGCGAGTCGGTGATTTCCGTGCCCGGCGCTGTGGACGTCGTGCGGTCCGGGCACGTCACAGCCCGCGGCACTATCGCCGGCTCGATCGGCGAGCCCGTCGTTGACCTCCTCGTATCTGGAAGCGATGTGTCGGCCGGCGGTGTGGACGCCATTCAGGTGGCAGGAGCAGTGCACGCAGATCGAAGGCAAATAGTGTTGAAGCCACTGGCCGTTGACACGGCCGGCGCGCACCTGGAGATGCGAGGATCGATTGGCTTCGCACGTATGGAGACCACAGGAGAGTTCGACGTGCACGTCGACGGACCCGGCAGGCTTGCGCCGATGGTCCCGGCCGAGTGGCGCCCGACAGGATCGATCAAGGCTCAAGGATCGTGGAGCGGCCGGCTCGATCGGCCCCGAGTATCTGCGCGACTGACGGGTGAGGCGTTGATCGCCAACGGCCTCCAATTCGACAGCCTGGCCGGTGAGGTCGAGCTCGTGGACGACGAATTGTTGGTGCACGACATGCGTCTGTCTCAACCGAACGGCCAACTGCGAGTTGGCGGCCGCTACAACGTCCGCGAGCGCTCCTTGTCGACAACGGTCGAAGGACGCGGTCTGCGTGTGACGCTCCGGCGGCTGTGGTCACCTGCAAGCGACGATCTCCCGGTGGCTGACGCCGACCTCGAGAGCGTGTCGGTCGACATGCGCCTGGAAGGCTCGGTGCTACGGCCATTGGGAGAAGTGTCGCTCAGCGCCCACTCCGTGCTGCTGAGCGGTCGCGACGCGGGTGCCGTGGTCGCGCGCGCGCACGCAGCACAGGGGCAAGTACGTTTCGACCTGGCAGCTCCCCGTTTCGGCGCAAAGGCGATTGGAGATGTCACGCTCGAATCGCCGCGGCCCTGGACAGCAGACGTGACGCTGAATGCCGCCGATGTTGTTCAAGCCCTGATGCTCCTGGGCGTGAACCCGGAAACCGTAGCTGGCAGCGCAGCGGCGCTGTCGGCATCGGCTCGGGCGAGCGGGAATCTCGATACGCCTTCACTCTCGCAGGCGTCGATGGAAGTTCGAGCGCTGGACGGACAGGTGCGTGGCCAGCCCCTCGCGCTCGTTCAGCCTGCACGTTTTAGCCTCGATGGTAGCCGGCTCGCCCTCGACCCGGTGCAGCTCAGACTCGGGGGGCTGTCGGTTCGCGCAGCCGGATCGTGGGGCGCGACTCCAGACACCCCCGCTGACGGCATCGAGGTGAACCTCGACGGCCGCGTCGAGGATGTCCTCGAGTACTTGCCGCCGGCGTCCCGAGACAAACTGAGGGCCGAAGGCCCGCTCAAGGTGGACTTGAACATTCGTGGTGGCGCCGATCTCGCGTCGATTTCCGGCGACGCTTTCGCACAGTTGACGTACCTGGAGGAGAAAGCTCCCGAGCGCGCGGGAAGTCGGCCGCCGCAAGCGCGGAGTCTCTCTGGAGAAGTACGGCTGGCGCTGAACCTGCGCGCGACCGCATTCGAACCCGACGCGGTAGACGGAACGATCGTCGCGACAACGTTGGCCGTCTCGGCAGGGCAGTTTCCGATTGAGCAGCAGGCGCCAACCAGGCTGCGCCTCGAGAAAGGCCGGATACACATCGAACAGTTCGACTGGAAATTGCCTTCGGGCGCGCTGGCCGCCTCCGGAACGATCGGACTCGGCCCCACCAACCACAGCGACGTGCATATCAGCGGCGTGACGTCCCTCGGGCTCGTGAGCGTCTTTCTGCCGGGGGGCGGCGCCGGCAGCGCGGCCTTCGACATCCGGATTGCCGGACCGATCGACAGCCCGCAGTACCGAGGGAACCATCGAGCTCACCGACGCAAGCCTCGTCCTGCCGGAAGAACGAGTGTCACTCGCGGGATGGACCGGTCGGCTGGAGGTCACCGGAGAGACCGTCACAGCCGCAGCGCTTGGCGGCCAAATCAATGGCGGCGACGTCTCGCTCAACGGGACGGTCAGGTCGACGCGGAACCGCGCAGGCATCACCGCTGACCATCACTGCGAGGAACGTGTTTCTCGAGATCCCGCGCGGGCTGAGAAGCGAGCTCAATGCCGATCTGACCTGGCGCACTGAGAGCGAGCGAGCCGCATTGTCGGGCACGGCCACCATCACGACTGACCCGTACACGGAACCCGCGACCGCCATGGTTCGCATGGTGTCGGCGTTGACGCAAGCGTCGAGCGACAAGCGCCAGGCACTGCCGCAATGGCTGGGCGACACGACGCTCGACGTCACGCTCCAATCCAACGGTCCGCTGACGGTCGAGAACAGCGTCGGAAACGTCGAGATGATTCCGGGATCTGCGCCTCACCGGCACGATGTCGGACGCCGCACTGGCCGGCTCGATCGCCATCGTGGACGACGGCCGCATTCAAGTCAGCGGGAGGTCGTATCGACTGAGGGAGAGCGCCATCGTGTTTACGCCCGAGCAGGGTCTGGTGCCGCGACTGAACGTCTTTGGTGAGACTCGAATCGGCGACTACGACGTCACGCTCAGGCTTTCCGGACCCGCAGACGCGATTGAAACGAGCCTGAGCTCAAACCCTCCATTGAGCGACCGCGATCTCCAATCGCTGGTAGTAACAGGCCAGACCGCCGGTCTCACGGGTGAAACGGCGAACACCGACGCGTTCGCGGTCGGCGCCATCTCCGGAGATGTGCTGGGGGTTGCGGGACAGTTTGTCGGGCTCGACTCGGTGCGCATCGGCAGCAGCGATGATCTCGAGCTCGTTTCGAGCGATGTCGAACCCTCGACCCGGCTGACGGTTTCAAAACGCTTCGGCCAGCGCTTCGAGCTGGTGCTCTCTGAGAATCTGGATGACAGCGAGTTGACGTGGGTCATCATCTATCGCCCGCGACCGGGTTACGAGGTTCGGCTGTCCTCGAACGAAGGCGAGGAGAACGTAGTCGAATTCCGACAGGAAATCACCTTCGGGCCGGGCTCTTCGCTCCGGCCCGCCGTTGTTCGAGTGGAGAAAGTGCCTGATGTCGTGGCCGGGACCACAGTGAGCGGTAATCCCGGATTCAGTCCATCGGAAGTGCTCGACGCTCTCGAGCTCCGCGAAGGGGACCGCTTCGATTTTCGTGAGTGGTCGCGGGATCGCGACCGCGTCCAGCGCCTTTACCACGACCGGGGCTACTACGCCGTCCATGTGACGCCCACGAGGAAGGTGGGCGACGCCACGTCGGAGCGACGCGAGGTCACGCTCGACTATCGCATCCTCCGCGGTCCGCGTACCGAGCTCGAAGTGACTGGTTATCCGGCGTCCGCGACGCTTGCGGACATCCTGAAGAACGCCTGGAACGACGCCTTGCTGCCGGAGCTCCTTGCCCAGGACCTGGAAAACGCGACGCGCGCTCACTTGACTGAGGAAGGTTATCTTCGCCCAGGTGTCGAGGTCACGTTGGACAACTCACGGCCGGGCGTTCAGCGCGCCCTGGTGCAAGTCACTCCAGGCTCGAGGACCACAATCAGGCAACTCACCTTCGAGGGGAACCGGGCGATTTCCACGAGCGCACTGCAGACGCTTGCGACTGAGCGCGGGTTGGCAGCGTCGGTCTGGAAGGATCCCACTCCGCTGGTCGAGGAAGTCGTCGCCGAATATGCCTCGAGAGGTTACCTGGCGGCGACCGCTGAGGTGGGCGACCTCCTCCTCGAGGGCGATCGCGCGACGCTACCTGTCCTCATCTCTGAGGGGCCGCTCGCCCGCGTCGAGACGCTCCAGGTCGCGGGTGTGTCGGCCGTCGGGAGCAAGACGCGCAGGCCGCGCTCGGTCTCGAGATCGGCTCACCGTTTGCGGAGGGCGCCGAGCGTGTGGCGCGTGTCCGACTCGAGCGCTACTACCGCGACCATGGTTATCGCGATGCGCGCGTTGAGGCGAGGACCCGCGTGGCGGCGCAGGACGGACATGTAGATCTGAGCTTCAACGTGACCGAAGGACCGCTGTACGTCGTCCGCGGCGTTCGTGTCGAAGGCGCGCAGAGCACGAACGACTCGATGGTCGATCGCGCGGTCACGATCACATCCGGCGAGGCTGCCGGACAGTCCGAAGCGGCCGAGACCGAACGACGTTTGTACGGTCTCGGAACCTTCCGCGCCGCCGCAGTGCGATTCGAGCCCGTGCCGTCCATGTCTTCCGAAGAGACGGTGGCGGTCGACGCAGTGGTCGAAGTGCAGGAAGCCCGCAAATATCTCCTGCGCTACGGCATCGCGTTGTCCCACCAGTACGAGGCGGTGCTCGACGAGGACACCGAGTCGGTCGGCGTCGCCGCGGATCTTCGCGACCGCAACTTCCTTGGCCGAGGCATGGCCCTGGGGCTTGGCGCGCGCGTCCAACAGAATCTGGCGAGTGTCCGTGGTCTGTTTTCAATGCCGCGCCTGGCATCGCTGCCGCTTCGGACGAACGTCTCACTCACATTTCGCACCGAGAACCAGACAAGCGACGCGGGCACCCTCTACTCTGACGATGAGGCCAATCTCACACTCGAACAGCGCTGGCGGCCCCGTACCTGGCTGGAACTGGCGTGGGGATACAGCGCCTCGGGTCGTGCCATTTCGTTCGAGCTTCCGGAGCCGCCAGCCCGCCCGATCAGCTTCGACGGTATCTTTGCGTCGCTTAACGCGACGGCCGTTCTGGACCGTCGCAACAGCGTGTTCGACCCAACCGACGGCTGGTTTTACTCGACGAGCCTGCAATGGGGGCTCCGAACGCTCGGCTCGGATTTCGACTACCTGCGGACGTTGATTCGCGGCTCGTACTATCAGCCGATCGGCCCAGTCGTGCTTGCTTCGAACGCTCGATGGGGGCACCTCCAGCCCCGAGGGGGCATTCCGCCGCTGACCGTGTTCGACCTCTTCTTCAAAGCCGGCGGCACTCAGACGGTGCGCGGCTACAAGCAGGACGAGCTTTCGGCGTACGACGCGTTAGGCATCCCGCTTGGCGGAACACGACTCGTGGTGTTCAACGGGGAGATCCGATTTCCTGTCTTCCGGATTGTGAAAGGCGTGCTCTTCGCCGATGCCGGCAACACCTTTCGCGAACGCGCGAGCGTCTCAATCTCTGATCTCGAGGTCGGGATGGGGTTCGGCGTCCGCATCAGGACACCCCTGGCGCCCATCCGCATCAATCTCGGCTACCCCATGCCACGGCGCTCCGGCGTTGCGGGCCCGCGTTGGCACTTCTCGGTCGGCCAGATGTTCTGAACGAGGGCAAGGTAGCCCTACCTGTCGGTCGTGTCCCCTGGAGTCGGCAAGTGATGCATCATAGCACATTTCTTCGTGCTTGGTGTGTACTCTTGTGATACAGTCTCGTTGCATTAAGGCGTCCGGCCGGGAAAATCCGGTAGCTGCACGTCGACGGACGAGTTTCACCCGCGCGCACTAGCAGGCGCCGGCCAACTGTGATGGTTGGGTGGGCGCTTTTTTTGTTGGCGCCGCTCAGCCTCCCCCCAGTACACAGAGGAGCCGACCATGGGAACGAACAACGGGGAAGGTGTGGAATCACCCGATGGCCCGGCCGACGTCGATCCGGCTGGCTTTCGCGATATACGGTCCGTCGAAGCCGAGCTCGATCTCGTCAAGGCCGCGTACGAGCAGGTGAAGGCCGAATTTGCAGAGGTGAAAACACGGCTTGCAGAACTGACAACACGGACTGAGCACTTGAAGATACGGGACGAGGTCCCGGTGGGACGTAAAGTCGTTTTGGCGTAACGCGTCGCCGTGTAGGGTCGCTGGCGAGTCCGCTGGGGGCCCTACCCTACCAAGCCGGTAAGCGCATACCCTGGTCCCGCAGATTCCGCCAAACACTCAGAGCACGAGCCAAGCGGCGACCGCGCACTGTGCACCCTCGGTGGAGCTGATCCTGTGCGCACTGCGGCGCAAATCAGGGCGTGGCAGGACGGTCGGCTGTCAACCGGCCGGAGAAGCTTACGGAACCACACTGAACAGCGCTTCGCCGCCGGCCGGTCCCGCCGCCCACATCACTTCGAGCGACAACTCCTCGCGTTGTTGAACCCGTTCGAGCAGGGTCGCCGCGTCAGTCAGCTCGTAAAGTCCGGTTCGAATCACTACGTAATCAACTCGGCGGCGGCGCAGGAACGCAATCGAACGATCATCGGGAAAGCCGCTCATCAGCTCACGCATCTGGTAAAACGACGCAGGCGCGTACCCGCTGTACCCATTCAGCATCTTCTGAAAATGCGGTAGCCCTTGATACATATAGAGCCAATCGAGCGAGCCCCACATTCCCTTGTGCGATATCACCGGCAGCTCGACGATGACGGCCGATGGTTTTCGCGCAAGATAGGCGTCCACCTTCGAGGGCGTCGGCACGGGAACGATCGGAGGCGCCGAGGCAAATTCTGCCATCAAGAGCATCACGACTCCAGCCGTAACCCCGACCCTCCGCTTGGCCGATCCGATCCTGTCGAGCAGAGCGGCCATCCCGTAGGCGCTCAAGACAGCGAGACAAAGAAGGACGAGAATCTCGAACCGGGCCGGCGATCGCAGCGCCCGAAACAGTGGCACATGTTCGAAGAGCCACCCATAAAGCACTCCGTTCGCGCCAGCCGTCATGACAATCGCGAAAATCAATCCGACAACATAGGGGTACCGCGACCGGGACTTACTGCCGAAGACGCCGGCCAACGCGAGCAGCACTGTCACCACCCCTGGAAACAGATTCATTTCGCCAGCCAACATGGGGTCGGTGATCGCAGTACGGCCGTAGAACCTGTTCATCTGCGGCGCTGCCAGATAGTTCGTGAGCGAAGCGCTGTAGAGCCGGACCTGCTCGATGCTGCGGGTTCCGACGGTGTCTCTGGCGCCCATGTACGCAAACGCATACGGCAAGGCCAACAGCACAGTCGTGACGCCGGCGGCCATCAATGGCTTGATGGAGGCTCGCCACCGCCCCACGCCGGTCACCGCCAGACATGGAACAAACACGACGCAAAACATCGCGGCGAAGATGCCGGCATAGATACATGACAAAAGCTGGAACCCCAGGATCGCACCGAACAGAACGCCGTCGCGCACTGTTGGCAGTGGTAGTGAGCGATGAATGATGAACAGCAGCAGTGGGATCCAGAACACCAACTGCAGCTCCAGGTGCATGTAATGAGTGAAACGGTATGGCGCAAAGGCATAGATCACGCCGGCGACGAGCGAGGCGCCGACACCGCCAGTCACCAGACGGGCCAATGAGAATGCCGTGAGACCAGACAACGTGAATGCCGAAAACAGTGCAAGGTTGTAGATGATGACGGCACTGGTGCCGGCCCAGAACAACGGCGCAAGGACGACGCCCGGAAGAAGGATCGCATCCGAATACGCCAGAGTCAGTTGCTCCGGATAAAAGATGTTGGCATCGAACACCCGCCCGGGTGCGTCACGAATCGCGTGCGCGATCCAACCAAGACGCCACATGCTGAAATACGGATCAGAGTGATACGGAACAGACGTGGCGAACTCGCCCACCTGGGGATATGTGAGGAGTGCGGTGAGCCCGGCGAATGTGACCACGGCGGCGAGGTTGGTGAATCTCACAGAGTCTGCTGTCAGATCCTCGCGAGAGCGCCGCTTCCAGTCAAGCCACCAACCGCTGCCGTTCCGCTCTCTCCATCGATCGGACGCTAGTAGAACGCTGAAATTTCAGGTGGATTTGCCCGCCAATCACCTCGGACCCGGCTGGAGAAAGCGAGCGTAATAGTGGACGCAAACTACAAGACTGATCTCGCGAGGACTCGCCGATAATGCCCGGCTGATCGAGGACTTCTCGGGCCCGCTGTTCGGCACGGCCGATGATCTGACCGCCAATATGGCCGCCCTGGAAGAGACGGTCGCCGCGGTCCAGCGGGGTGAGCTCGGCCATGCGGAAGCCCTCTTGATGGCACAGGCCGTGACGCTGAATACGATCTTTGCGCGCTGTGCCGTGCAGGCCTCGCGGAACTTCGAGGGGCAGCATCTTGAGGGCACGGAACGCTACCTCCGCTTGGCCCTCAAGGCGCAGAGCCAGTGCCGCACGACGATCGAAACGCTCGCGATTCTGAAGAATCCGACGACGATCTTCGCGCGGCAGGCGAACATTGCCCGGGGCCTGCAGGTCAACAACACCCAGGTGAACACCGCCCCCGCAGGGACGACGGACCACCGCAAGGCGCTCTCGCGCGCGCGCGGAAAAAACTGGGCCAAACAAACTATTGCCGTGAGTGGCTGGACCCGCGAACGGCGGGCCCGTCAGGCCGCGATTCGACAGTGGCGGCCTTGGGAACAGGCGACCGGACCACGAACGCCTGCAGGCAAGGCGCGCGTCGCCCGGAATGCGGATCGCGGTGGGCAGCGGGGGGAGCGCACGATGATGCAGACCATCCACGTCAGTCTCCGATGGGAGAGCGACGTTCTCAGGGGGCTCGCCCGAGCCGTCCTCGATACCGAGCTCCATGACTGACGTAACATTCCGCGGAACAAATCTGGGACATGTGAATACGAGCGAGCTCGAGGTTGTGTGGCCCCTCCATCGGTCGCACTATCTGAGCCCGGCGCTCGCCGCCGAGGGAATGGTCACGAACACCGAACCAGAGTCCTCTGACGGCACCACGTCCCGGCGTCCGTCACCCGGCCACCCACGGGCGCGAGCTGGCCGCCCGCGCGCTGCTCGCCGGCGGCTGTTTGCAGAAGCGTGTCGCCGAGCTGTTCCACACCAGCCGCCGCAGCGTCGGCCGGATGGGAGAGGCCGAGGTCATGGCCGCGCTCCGCGATGTGGCCGTCGTCGACCAGGCGCGCACCTGTCTCGCGGACACCGCGAGCCGCGGCAGCACGGCTGAGGAGGGCGAGGCCGCCGACGCGTGGCTGATCCACGCGCGGCGCGATGAACAGCGGGTCGGGCAGTCTCACCAGCGGATCGTGTCGCGCCAGCAGAGGACGACGGTGAAAGCGCGTGTCGCACTTGGAGCAGGCGAACGCGCAAAGGGATTAGGGGAAAATAGTGCGCTGCCAGAGCGGAAGGACACCCGGGCAAGTTGGGCGATCCGGCGATGTTCGCGCGCGATCAGCTCGATGCCCTGACGCGCCACCAACAGCGCATTCTCCATCGCAGCGCGTTGATCAACTACGTGATTGCGGCCGAGACACGGGGCAGCCAACCCCTCGCGCTAGGTGACGCCCTCGGCGAGTTGCTCTCGGACATCACCGAGGCGGCGCGCACCATCGCACTGATCCTGCAACAGGTCGGGAACGGACGACCGCCGCGGACGGCGGCGCCCGTCCGGTGAAGTAGATGGTCCGGTTGTGCAGTAGCGATGTTGGCGATGCTAGGTCTCGCGCAGGGAGAACCACAGCGCGAGTACGCCGATCCCGCGCGCCGGTTTCGATTCTCCTATCCCGTCCCCATGTAGTCCTTTCGTAGTTCGCGCAGAACACGCATTGGCACCGCTCCGCCCGCTGGCCCGCCGATGAACACCGGTGAACGATCTTCGATGCATTCACGTCCGCGCGGCCGTCCGGTGCAGCGCTTGTTTAGACTGCGTCCTCCTCATCGCGACGACAACTGCGCGAGTCACGCAGACGCCGCCCCTGTCTACGCAGCACCCTTATTCGGCTATTCAGCAGAACAAGCGATGAAGATCAGCGGAGTAGCACAAACCGTGCAGCCTCAGCTGTTGGCCAGCTTGATCTTCGCGCAAAAACAACGCGCCCGCGGGTTGGAAACAGTCCAAAGATCGAGGATATCAGAGTGGATCTTCGGCCCTCTGCCGCCTGTCGCGAACCGGTCGAAGGTACGGCTCATCCCATGTGTGGCGGCAGTTCAGGCATCGGACACAGCGAGGTGGCGTGCTCACGAGCACCGTGATGATCGCGCCGCCGCACCGGGGACATGTCATGGCGTCGTTAACGGGGACGTGGTCGCTCACTGTGACCTCCACCATTTGAGACAGCAACCACAGTACCGAGTTTCGCGGGCGCGTTTTGCGCCTGAATCACCAAGGTTGACGTCCACGGGTGACACGGATGTCATCGCGCGATCGTCATCAAAAAACGCCGTGTATTCGACGAACGACTCGTAGCGGAAGGCTTGTTAGCCTATAGCCTGGGGTTCGTTCATTCGACGCGCTCGTAGCTCAGTGAATAGAGCACCAGCCTTCTAAGCGGTTCAGCGTTGTGCCCGCCAGTTTCCTGGGTGAATTGGCGGGCTTTTTTGGTGCTTTTTGACCGGCGCAGGGCACGCCAAAGGACCCCACGGGACACTTTCATTGCAATCCGATGCAATTAGTCCCTCACACTCAACATGCCTTGTAAGGCTCTCGGTGGGCTCCTAGCCGCCCAGATGAAATCCTTAACGATGTGCGGGGTCACGGCGGGCCACCGACTGTCACGCAGACACTTGATTGTGTGACGGCAGTGCCCCTGGCGTCGACCAGCGTTGCTTAACCCGTGCCGCCGCAGAGGTCCTTCACCGGCAGGCCCGCATCCGCCGCATGACGAGCGAGTCGCGCGGCTGTGGGCGCGCTGTTTTGGCGCGGCACAGGGACAATCTCGGGGGACAGTTGCGGTGACCGCTTTCGCCTTCAAGGACGTCAGCGCATGTGCGACCGGCCGTCGATCTTGATTCGACCGATGATGCTGACGCCTCCCTTGGCGTCCGGTCGAATAACGACGGTCTCTCCATCCCACGGTCGATCCCCAATCGGGAAATGCGCGCGAGAGATTCGGCTGGTGGATCACAATCAGACGGGCACGGCTCGGGCAGTCACGAGTTGGGAGCGCGTCGCAACGCATCCATTTGCTGCGGACTGCCTATTGGTGCTTCCGCGCTTGAACTTCGCGTAGTTTCAACGTCTCGCCGTGGCTTTCCCCGATGCGTCGCTCTGACGCCCGTCGCTACCTTGTCTGGGGCCGGTTGTGTCGTCGAAGCCTGAAGCGACGGTCTCGGATAACCCGGATAACCCGTACAGCGCAGATCGTAGGCAGATTCGCACGCAGTCCGCACATGTGCTCGAGATGGTGACCGACGGTGCTCGAGGCGCTGGACGTCGATGCGCCCGCGAACATCAGGGGTGTCACACAGTCGCCAAGCGAGAGGCACAGCTTCGCCCACGTGCTCGATGGCCATTGTCCGGGTACCGACGGTCCACACCACCGCCCAACACCCACCGCCGCAGACGTCAAGTGCAGCACCGGCGTCGACTGCAGATGCGTTCGCTGACGAGTTGTTGGCGCTGACGATCACGGTATTTCGTGAGGACGGAAGTTCCATTCACCTTGGCCTCCTCCGGACGTCATTTTTCCGCGTAGAAACAGCAATCGAGTGACGGCACGCCGTTCTTGGTGCTGGCTGCGTTTTTGCCCTAAGCTCTACCGGACCGGCGGCGAGTCATACACGTGTCCGTTCCGTCGGGTCATGCCCGCGCTCTCAACAGAAAACGGGTGCCTTCTGTTTGGATGATCTCTCTTGGACCAGGCATCTCATGGACGCGAAGAAGGGAGTGACCGAATGGCGACGAAGAAACCGAATGTGTTGGTCATGTGGGGAGACGACATCGGCCAGTCGAATCTCAGTTGCTATAGCCAGGGGCATGATGGGCTACAAGACGCCGAACATCGACCGGCTTGCCGATGAAGGGATGCTCTTTACGGACTCGTACGCGGAGCAGAGCTGCACCGCCGGTCGCGCGTCGTTCATCACCGGGCAGTGCGGCCTTCGCACCGGCCTCACCAAGGTCGGTCTTCCCGGTGCGGAGCTGGGCCTCAAGGCCGAGGACGTCACCATCGCCGAAGCGCTCAAGCCGCTTGGCTATCGCACCGGCCAGTTCGGCAAGAACCACCTCGGTGACCGCGACGAGCACCTGCCGACGATGCACGGCTTCGACGAGTTCTTCGGCAACCTGTATCACCTGAACGCCGAAGAAGAACCGGAGGACGTGGACTATCCAAACGCGAAGGACTTCCCCGAGTTCAAGAAGAAGTACGGGCCCCGCGGCGTGCTGCACTGCTGGGCCGACGGCAAGGGCGGCCAGAAGATCGAGAACACCGGTCCGTTGACCAAGAAGCGGATGGAGACGTGCGACGACGAGTTCCTGGCGGCGGCGAAGAAATTCATCCAGGCCGCCCACGACGCCGGCGAGCCGTTCTTCGTGTGGTTCAACACGTCACACATGCACGCGTGGACGCATGTGAAGCCGGAGAGCCGTGGCCAGTCCGGCCGCTGGCAATCGGAGTACCACGACGTGATGATCGACCACGACAAGTGCATTGGCGAGATGCTCGACTTCATCGACAAGCTCGGCATCGCCGACAACACGTTCGTGATGTACAGCACCGACAACGGACCGCACATGAACACCTGGCCGGATGCCGGCACCACTCCCTTCCGGAACGAGAAGAACTCGAGCTGGGAGGGTGCGTATCGCGTGCCCTGTCTCGTGCGCTATCCCGGCAGGATTCCGGCCCGATCGGTGTCCAACGAGATCATCAGCCACCAGGACTGGTTCCCGACCATTCTCGCGGTGGCCGGCGACGCCGACATCGCGGAGAAACTGAAGAAGGGTCACACGATCGGCAAGACAACCTACAAGGTGCATCTCGACGGATACAACCTGCTCCCGCACCTCACGGGCAAGGAGGCCAAGAGTCCGCGCAAGGGCTTCATCTACTTCACGGATGACGGCGACGTCGCGGCGTTGCGCTACGACCACTGGAAGATGATGTTCATGGAGCAGCGCACGCCGGGTACGTTGAAGATCTGGCAGGAACCATTCGTGATGCTGCGCTGCCCGTACATCTTCAACCTGCGGATGGATCCGTACGAGCAGCGCGCAGATTACCTCGAACACCTACTACGACTGGATGTTCCGGCACATCTTCCTGCTGGTGCCGGCGCAGGCCATCGTCGGGGAGTTCCTGGCGACCTTCAAGGAGTTCCCGCCGCGACAGAAGTCGGCGAGCTTCAGCCTCGACCAGGTGCTCGACAAGATGATGGAAGCGTCCCAGGGCGCCTAGAGATCGGAGTCGTGTGAGTCATGCCGAAGAGTCGGCCCGGAGAGATCCGGGCCGACTCTTCTCGGTATCCTAGAATGAGCCGCATGCCGCAGCAGATCACAGCGTCGAACGT
The DNA here is from genome assembly GCA_963775345.1 of Vicinamibacterales bacterium. Taxonomy (GTDB): domain Bacteria; phylum Acidobacteriota; class Vicinamibacteria; order Vicinamibacterales; family JAMQPK01; genus JAMQPK01. The sequence continues at coordinate 3,206 of CAVZIS010000002.1, read as the reverse complement.
GTTGCTCGACATGATGTGGATCCCCGGCGGCACGTTCCGCATGGGATCGGCGGACTTCTATCCGGAGGAACGCCCGGTCCACGACGTGACCGTGGATGGCTTCTGGATGGACCGCGACGCGGTCACCAACGATCAGTTCGCGCGCTTCGTAGCAGAGACGGGCTATGTGACGTTGGCGGAGCGGCCGCCGAAGCCTGAGGATTTCCCCGGTGCGCCGCCGGAGAATCTCGTTCCGGGCTCCATGGTTTTTCAGAAGCGAACGGGACCCGTCGATCTTCGCAACTACTCCAACTGGTGGGCCTGGGTGCCGGGCGCGGACTGGCGCCATCCAAGGGGTCCTGACAGCTCGCTCGAGGGTCTGGCTCGGCATCCGGTGGTCCACGTCGCGTACGAGGACGCCGAGGCCTACGCGCGCTGGGCAGGCAAAGACCTGCCAACCGAAGCCGAGTGGGAGTTTGCGTCACGCGGCGGACTCGATGGCGCGACGTTCACGTGGGGCAACGAGGAGTTCCCCGATGGCAAGGCCATGGTGAACTCCTGGCAGGGTGAGTTCCCGTGGCAGAACCTGCTGACCGACGGCTACGAAGGGACGTCGCCGGTCGGCTCGTTTCCTCCAAACGGATACGGTCTGCACGACATGGCGGGGAACGTGTGGGAGTGGACGAGTGACTGGTACGAGCCTCGCGGCTCGAACCCGACGGTCAAGTCGTGTTGCATGGGCTCCATCAACCCGCGCGTGGTCTCACGCGGAGAAGAGTTACGACCCGCGGCAGCCGGACATTCGCATTCCGCGCAAGGTCGTCAAGGGCGGCTCGCACCTGTGCGCGCCGAACTACTGCTTTCGCTATCGTCCGGCCGCGCGCTTCGCGGAGCCGGTCGACACCTCCATGTGCCACGTCGGTTTCCGCTGCATCGCGCGGCCCGCGGACAGGCAGGAGTGACGTGGAAGAACTGTTCATCCGCGGGGCCGAAATCGCCGCCCGCTTGTCGAGGCGGCGGCGGTTCTCGTCGTCGCATTTGGGGCTGCCGAGGCATTCGTCAAGCTCGTGGCGCTGGTCGCCCGGCCTGCGGCGACGCACGGCGCGCGGAAGGCGATCTGGAGACGGTTCGGCATGTGGCTGCTGCTCGGACTCGAGTTCGCGCTTGCGGCCGACATCATCACCAGCGTCGTCTCACCGACGTGGGAAGACATCGGCCAGTTGGGTGCGATCGCCGTGATTCGAACGTTTCTGAACTACTTCCTGGAGCACGACCTCGAGAAGGCGGGGCGGCCGGAGGAGGCGTGATGGCGACCGATGCGTCGGTCAGCACGAAGCTGGCGATCGACCGGACGAGGCTCGCCTACGAGCGCACGCTCATGGCGTGGGTGCGCACCGCAACGTCGCTCATCTCGTTCGGATTCACGATTTACAAGTTCTTCCAATTCCTGCGGGAGGGCAAACCGCCGGCGGAAGAGGGCACGCTCGGCCTGCGCACCTTCGCGCTGCTGATGATCGCGATCGGACTCACGGCGCTTGTTGCTGGCCTGGGGCGAACACCAACGGCACCGTCACGCTCTGCAGGCCGAGTACGGACCGCTGCCGTATTCGCTTGCGGGTGTCGTCGCGGTGCTGATTGGCGTGCTCGGTGTCCTGGGGCTGCTGAGTGTTCTGTTCCGAATCTAGAAAGCTGGAGCTGCCAGGTGAGGTTACCGGAGGCGCAGCCCAATGAGTAGGTTGCGACTCTTCCAGTGAAACCGCTCAAGCTGCCGTAGCCGACGGTGATCGAGGAGCAGCGGCGATGAAGGCAAGACCGGTCATGGCAATCGGCCGGCCGCGCGTTCCCGGAATCCGTCGTGAAGGCGAAGTGAGGGCGTCGCAGTGGCCGTCAAGCCGCGCATGGATGGCGGACCACGAGGTCAGGATGGAAGGCCGCTCGCAAAGCCGGCGGCCCGCATGCGGGCGGAAGGTTGTCATGGATCTGAAACAGCTCGTCATGCTCGCGTTCCAGGTGAGCATCCTGTGCACCGTCTTCGGCTTCGGGCTCAGGGCCACATCAGAGGATCTGCTGTACCTGGTTCGCCGCCCGGGCCTTCTCCTGCGCTCGTTGATCGCAGTCTTCCTGATCATGCCCGTGGTGGCGGTCGTCCTCGACCGGACGTTCGACTTCCGGCCGACGGTGGAGATCGTGCTTGTTGCCCTGGCGCTCTCTCCCGTTCCGCCGCTCTTGCCCAAGAGGGAAACCAAGATGGGAGGAAATACCTCCTACGCGCTGGGGCTCATGGCGATGCTGTCGTTGCTGTCGATCGTGGTTGTCCCGCTGGCCGTGGAGCTTTTCGGACGGTTTCTCGGGCGATCGTTCGGGATGGCGCCAGGCGCGATCGCACGCATCGTACTGATGGCGGCGATCCTGCCGCTGGTCGCCGGCATGAGCGTTCGCGCGCTCCTCCCGGGCATTGCCGATCGAATCGAGAAGCCGGTAGGCCTGATGGCGAGGGTGTTGTTGCCGGTGGCCGTGCTGGCGCTCGTTGCCGGAAGCTGGCAGGCGATTTGGGCAGCCGTCGGCGACGGCACCATCCTCGCGATTGTCGCGTTCGTCGCCGCAGGACTCCTCGCCGGTCATCTGATGGGCGGACCGGATCCGGACCAGTCCGTTGTGCTCGCGCTCTCGAGTGCCTGCCGTCATCCGGCAATCGCCCTGTCGATCGCGGCCGCGAACTTCCCGGACGAACGCTTCGGGGGGACCATCCTGCTCTATCTGATCGTCAATGCCATTGTCGGCATCCCTTACATCGCGTGGCAACGGCACATGGCTGGAATGGTGTCTCCAGCCTAATCTGTTTTCGGTAGCCCCACCGAATCTGTCGTTCTCGCGTCCGGGTTCTAAAGCCGGTCCTGTTTATTCAATTGTGGCAGCTGGCGGGGCGCCACGAGGCATGCCGGTAAATGACAATGCGATTGTGATAGGACTGTGATAAGTGGGCTTGAAAACCCCGAGGAATATGGAGGTTTACAGGGTCTCCCAGACCGATGGCGTCAAGCGGCTAATTCGTCGAGGGCGTGCGCGTTGAGGTTTCTGCGAGTCCTTCGGTGTTCCTCGCAAGCTTCGCTTTCCAAGCGTGCTCCTCCAACCAGTCGGACATCTCTCCGTTTTGAATCAATCACTGCGAGTCCACGGGCGAAGGTCCCGGCTGCGGATGTTCGCACCGGATCATGTCATACAACCAT
>CAVZIS010000001.1:0-76274 GCA_963775345.1 Vicinamibacterales bacterium | reverse complement strand
CTCAGGCGTTCCGAAATCGTCACCTTCCAGTCAAAGCCATCGGACGCGCTGACGACGGCGAAGAAGACGCGCGGTTCTTCGCTGAGAAAGACCGTGCCGCCGCCCGTGCCTTGATGATCGACGGGCACCGCCAGGGGACGCCCGCTGATCGAGCTGTGAATGGCGACCCGGAAACTCTCCTTTTCGGCAGTCTCGTTCCTGGCTTTGGCTTCCCACTCAATGCGCATAGCACCTGTGTCGCTGGTGAACGAGTCGAGCTGTGCGTGCCCGTTTCCGGACCAGGTGCGAATGGGGTGCCATCGAGCCTGTTCCTGCTGAGCGCCGGTCGCACGCTGCGGAGATGACTCGCCGCAGGCGAATGCGAGCAGGCACAGAAAAACGAAAGGGGCCGGATGAAACCGGCCCCTTCTCAGGTTGCACCAGGAACTCAGAACCAGAACGCAGAAACTAGAACGCAGGACCTGGAACCGCCTAAACGTTCGCAGTCAACAACGCACCCATGGGGTGCCCGGCTTCGAGCGACGCGACAATCGTGTCGGCGTTGACCGGTGCGCGGCGGAACACTTCGTCGCCCACCGCGTCCGAAATTGCGTTCAGCACAGCACACGTGCCGGCGGCAACCGGCGGCTCGCCGATTCCTTTCGCGCCGACAGGAGTTTCCGGATCAGGCAGCTCGACCGCCGACCACGACATCTGGGTCGGCACGTCGAGAATCGTCGGCGGCTTGTTCTGATAGAAGCGCTTCGCAAGTGCCACTCCGTAGCGCTGGTCGTAGACCCACTTGTGGCCGATTGCGTGCCCGATGCCGAGAATCGACCGGCCGAGAATCTGACCTCCAAGCGCCCGCGGATGAATCACACTGCCGACGTCGGCGACGGCATGATAGGCGAGAAGGTCGTACATACCGGTCTCGACGTCCACTTCGACTTCCGAGAATGCGGCGACAAACGAGTACGTTGCGCCGTCACGCTTGTAATTGTCTTTGGCGACGCCCATCAGGCCCTGACCGGCGAGGGCGGTCGCCGAGCGGCGCGTGACGGCGTTGATATCCTTTGGCAGCTCGTGACCGTCGTACACTCCGCCAAGCTCGATCGCCCGCTGTGCGGCCTTGGCGAGCGGCATGCCTGCACCACCACCCTTGCGCGCCACACGCTCGTTCGCCACGACATAATCCTCGGGCCTGCCGCCAAGGTCCTTTGCGGCGATCTCCTGGAGGTTCTTGATCGCGGCCGACGCTGCCGCGTGTGACGCGCGCGTGTGGGCGTGAATCGTCTGGCTGCCGCCGGAGACGCAGCTCCAAGGCAGGTTCTTCGATGTGTCACCCCACGTCACATGCACCTTTTCCCACGGCACGCCCATCATCTCGGCGGCGACGCGATGGCTGTCGGCCATCGATTCGGTGCCCAGGTTGCCGATGCCCGTATTGACGTACATCTGTCCGTCCGGCTTGATGATGAACAAGCAGTCGAACCCGACCGAGCCACCGACGAACCCGCTGACGGCGACACCAACTCCACGCACCTTGGTTCCGTTGCGTTGTCCGCTCCGTGCCTTGCGCTCGGCCCATCCAAACTCGGTCGCCCCCTTGTCGAGCGCCTCCTTCAGGAAGCAGCTCGTGGTATAGGTTCGATTTCCGGCGGCGTTCGGCGGTCCAAAACGAGCCTTACCCTCGGGCGAGTTGATCTTGCGAATCTCCACCTGATCGATGCCGAGCTTCCGGGCCGCCTTGGCAAGAATCGGTTCAACGAGGGTGATCCCCTGCATGCCGCCGGGCTGACTCTGCGCGCCGCGCGGTGGAGTGTTCGTAATCGCGGTCACGCCGCGCCACCGCATGGCTTCGGGCTGGAACATCAGCGACGCATAGCGGGAGGCGGAGTTGCCGTCGCCTCCAGGACCGTACGGACCCCCCTCGACGATGGTGTACATATCGAGCGCCGTGATGCGACCCTCTTTCGAGAAGCCGACCTTCATGCGCGCGTGCATCGCCGGGCGAGCGCGGCCGACTGAGTGCTCTTCTTCGCGGCTGAGACGCATCATGACGGGCGTACCCGTCTTCTTCGCCAGCAACGCGGGGATGATGTCGGTTACCGAGCCGGTGGCCTTGCTTCCGTAGCCACCACCGCAGTACTCGCTGATCAAGACGATGTCGGTCGGCTCGAGACTCAACCAGCGAGCGACCGAGTTCACCGTCTGGATGGTGCTCTGTGTCGACAGATGGATGTGCAGCTTGTTGTTCTGCCAGTACGCCATGCACGAGCGGCTCTCGAGGCACTGATGGCTCGTGTTCGGCGTGATAAACGTCTCATCGAGTACGAGCGCGGCCTTTTTGAATCCCGCCTCGAGATCGCCGTAGGTCCAGGCGGGATCGGTATCCTCACCTATCGGCATCCGGCCTTCGTTGGCTTCGGCGAACTGCTCTGCCGTCCACTTCAGATCCCTGATCTGCGGAAGCGGCGGGGCTGACCAGGCGTCGGCGTCGGGCGGATCCAGACGTTGCCTTCGACACGCGCGGTCTTGGCACCGGGCCTGAGCGTCTCGAGTGGATCGACGTTGAATGGCAGGACGTCCCACTTGATCTTGATTCTCTCGATCGCTTCGGCCGCGGTCTGCTCGTCAACCGCAGCGACCGCGATCACGGGCTCGCCCTGATAGAGCGGCTCGGCGGTGAGCGCGCGCTCGCTGTAAGGGTTCGCTCGCAACGTCTGACCCATGTCGTTGACCTGATCCTTCGGGCCTGGCACATCTTCGGGAACCAGGATCGCCTTCACTCCAGGCAGCGCAAGCGCCGCGCTCGTGTCGATACTGCGAATCTTCGCGTGCGAGTACGGGCTCAGCAGCAGCCGGGCGAACAACATGCCCGGCGCGCTTGAAGTCCTCTGAATACCTGGAGCGGCCTGTGACTTTGGCGCGCAGATCTGGCGTTTCGTAGTTCTGCCCGACAAGCTTTAGTTTCAGCCATCTGAAACCTCCGAAAAACTGACGAACCGGCAGAGATAGTGCGATCTGAAAGGAGAAAGATACGGCGGATTGCGCCCGGCCGCAAGCCCTTTTAGGAGTACCGCTTAGAAGCCGGTTTCGCTATAGTTACGCTCGTGATACAGGCCTTGGAACTCGCGTCTTTGAACGACCGGCAACGGGAAGCCGCCGGAATTCGGGTCTGGACCGCTCCTGATTGTCGCGGGGGCCGGGACCGGGAAAACGAACACCCTGGCACATCGTGTCGCCCGCCTGGTGCTGGACGGGGCACGGCCCGAGCGGATCCTCCTTCTTACCTTTACGAGGCGTGCCGCCCTCGAAATGATTCGCCGCACACAACGGATTGTTGGCGCTTACCAGGCAGGGCTGAAGCCCTCGCAGGGCTTTAGCCCTGCCTCCAGCGTCCCGGCTGCCCCGCACGTGCGTCTCCCGTGGTCGGGCACGTTCCACTCGATCGCCAACCGGCTCATCCGGCGCCATGCAGCCGCGGTGGGCCTCGACCCCGGCTTCAGTGTGCTCGACCGCGGAGATGCCGCCGACCTGCTCGACGTGCTGCGCCACGAGCTCGGGTTTTCAAAATCAGAAAAGCGCTTTCCCCGCAAGGATACCTGCCTTGCGATCTACTCTCATCGCGTCAACACACAGCGTGCCCTGGCCGAAACGCTGGACGCGGCTGTTTCCGTGGTGCGCGGAATGGGAAGCGCAGCTCACGCAGCTCTATCGCGCGTACGTAGACAAGAAGCTGAGCCAATCAAGCGCTCGACTACGATGACCTGCTGCTGTACTGGCACGCGATGATGTCTGACGAACGACTTGCCGCAGACATCGCCCGCGAGTTCGATCACATCCTCGTCGATGAGTATCAGGACACGAACGTTCTGCAGGCCGAAATTCTGCAGTGCCTGCGAAAGGACGGCACCGGAGTCACCGTCGTGGGAGACGATGCCCAGGCCATCTACTCGTTTCGGGCGGCGACCGTCGACAACATTCTCGGTTTTCCGACTCAGTACATCCGGCACAACGGCTGCGCCGCGTCGGTCATCACACTCGAGGAGAACTATCGCTCGACGCAGGGCGTGCTCGACGCGGCGAACGCGCTGCTCGCGCAAGGCATGCGGCAGTATCGAAAAGTCCTCCGCACGCGCCGTGGAGCCGGGCAACCGCCCCGATACGTGACCGTCGCCGACGATCAGGCGCAGGCCGATTACGTCGTCACGCGCGTCCTCGACGCCCGTGAGAGAGGCGTCCAGCTGAGGCGCCAGGCGGTCCTCTTCCGAAGCTCCCATCACAGCGACTCGCTCGAGCTCGAGCTCGCTCGCCGGAACATTCCGTTCGTGAAGTACGGCGGACTCAAGTTTCTCGAAGCCGCCCATGTGAAAGACCTGCTTGCGGTCCTTCGCTGGGCGGACAACCCCAAGAATCGAATGGCGGCGTTCCGCGCGCTGCAACTCCTGCCCGGGATGGGCCCTTCCACAGCCGAGCAGGTGTTCGCACGATTCGAGGGATCCGGCTACTCATGGATGTGGCTGAAGCGCGTACGGGTGTCCGCGCCGCTGGCAGAAGCCTGGGAACCGTTCTCGGCATTGATGATTGGGCTCGCTCCGACAGAGGGCCCGTGGCAAGGTCAGGTCGGGCGGACACGCGAGTGGTTCGAACCGCACCTCGAGCGCATCTACGAGTCCGCGCAGGCGCGCATGGGAGATCTCGTTCAGCTCGAACGCCTCGCCCTCCAGTTTGAGACCCGCGATCAATTCCTTACCGAGCTCGCACTGGATCCACCTGGCGCTACCAGCGACTATGCGGGATCGCCGCACATCGACGAGGACTATCTCGTGCTCTCCACGGTGCATTCGGCTAAAGGCCAGGAGTGGGATGCGGTGTACGTCCTGAACGTGTCGGACGGAAATTTTCCCTCAGACTTCTCGACCGGGCGTGCTGATCAGATCGAGGAAGAGCGGCGTCTGCTCTATGTCGCCATGACACGCGCGAAGAACGACCTTCACCTGATCGCGCCCCTCAAGTACTACGTGACGAACCAGTCGAAAACCGGTGACCGTCACGTGTACGGCGCACAAAGCCGGTTCCTGACGGCAGCCGTGATGAAGACGCTCACACCCATCACGTGGCCGGAAGCCCCGGAGCAGGAACCGACGCTCCGGCCAGGCCGCGCCCGCGTAAACATCGCCGGCAAACTGCGAAGCCTATGGTAGGTTAGGGCTTTCAGCCTGGGAGGTTGATATGAAGTGCCTGATCGGCCTCGTTCTCTCGACCATCTTCGTCCTTCAGTCTCACGTCTTCGCGCAGCAGCATGATCACGCGGCCGGCGCCGATCAGGTCGGCAGCGCCAGCGTCAATTTCCAGACGTCGTGCGCAGCGGCGGTAACAGCAGACTTCAACCGCGCGGTCGCGCTTCTGCACTCGTTCTGGTTCGCCCAGGCCATCGCGGCGTTCAACGGTGTGCTGGAGAAGGACCCCGCGTGCGGGATCGCCTATTGGGGAATCGCGCTCAGTCATTGGGGGAACCCATTTGCCGGCCTGCGCGCCCCGCAGCAAATCGATCAGGGTCGCGCCGCGATTGAGAAAGCGAAGACCACCGGGGCAGCCGACCGCGCGCGAACGCGCGTACATCGCTGCGGCCGCAGAGCTGTTCACCGACGGCCAGGCCGCGACGCAGCGCGCCCGCACACTTGCGTACGAGCAGGCGATGGAAAGAGTCGCGCGCGACAATCCCGCCGATATGGAGGCCCGCATCTTCTACGCGCTTGCTGCAAACCAGACCGCACTGACCACAGACAAGAAATACACGCAGCAACTGAAGGCGGCGGCCATCCTGGAACCGCTCTTCAAAGAGCATCCTGGTCATCCCGGGCTCGCGCACTACATCATTCACGCCTACGATCATCCGCCACTCGCAGAGAAGGCGCTGGAGGCCGCCCGGCGCTACGCCTCGTTGGCGCCGTCGGTGCCTCACGCACTCCACATGCCATCGCACACCTTCACGCGCGTCGGGTCGTGGAAGGAGTCCATCGAGACCAACCGCCGATCCGCAGAAGCCGCAAGCAAAAGCAGCACAGCCGGAGAGGAACTGCACGCACTCGACTATCAGGCGTACGCATATTTGCAGATCGCGCAGGATGCTGCTGCCAGGCGGGTCCTCGACCGTGCCGTCACACTCGTGCAGGGCGCCGATGGGATAGCGGTCGGTGCCGCAGGCGCCGGCGCATTTGCGATCGCAGCCATTCCCGCACGATACGCGCTCGAGCGCGAAGCCTGGGCGGAGGCAGCGGCTCTCACGGTGCGCCCGGCCAAAACTCCGTACACCGAAGCGATCACCCATTTCGCGCGGGCCATCGGGGCGGCACGCGCAGGAAATCCCAAGGCTGCCGCAGCCGACATCGAACGGCTCGCGGCGCTACGCGACACGCTGAAATCGATGGAGGATGCCTACTGGGCAGAGCAAGTCGAAATCCAGCGCCGCATCGCAACAGCGTGGGTCACGTTCGCCGGCGGGAACAAGGATGGCGCGATCGCCCAATTGCGCGAGGCCGCAGCCGCTGAAGATCAAACCGACAAATCAGCTGTTTCGCCCGGACCACTTGCGCCCGCCCGCGAGCTGCTCGGTTATATGCTCCTGGAGTCGGGACGCGCACCAGAAGCGCTCGTGGAGTTCGAGTCAACCATCAAAAAGGAACCGAATCGCTTCCGCGGCCTGTACGGTGCGGCTCGAGCGGCAGAGGCGGCCGGCAATCGCACGAGGGCGACGGCTCTTTATCAACAACTGCTGCAGGTGGCCAGCGAGCCGGACACCGACCGCCAGGAGCTCCAGCAGGCGCGAAGCTTCGTCGGCCGCAAGTAGTGCTCGACCAATGCAGGGAGCGCGGCTTGAGTCGCGCCCTTCGATACGCCCTACCGACAGGTCCGAGCGCTGTCTGATCGTTTTGGGCGAGTGCGTCGCTTGCTCGCGCACTCGTCGTCACAGAGACACCGAGACGCAGCGACACGCACGGAGAAAACACGAAGACCACGAAGATCCACGAAGAACGGCAAGACAGCGTGAAAGCTCGGCGTCTGTTTGCGCGCCTTCGGCGCCAAGTCGATGCGCGGGCCCCGCCTCTGTGATGGAAAGACAGCGAAAACCGGTTTCGGATAGGCTTACGCGCGTGGCGCTGGACCCACCGCGCGGATGGCTGGCGACGATGTCGCATCTCGGGCCGGGGCTGATCATCAGCGCGGCGATTGTCGGATCCGGCGAGCTGATCGTGACGCCCAAAGTGGGAGCGGCCAGCGGCTTCACGCTGCTCTGGTTCATCATCCTCGCGTGCATCGTCAAAGTGTTCGTCCAGATCGAGCTCGCGCGCGTCGCCATCTTCGAGCGCGTGACCACGCTCGAGGCGCTCAACAGCATCCCCGGGCCGCGTTTGCGAGTGTCGTGGGTCGTGTGGTTCTGGCTGTTCATGTACTTCGGGCTCGTGTTCCAAGTCGCGGGTCTGATCGGGGGATGTGTTCTGGTGTTTCAGACCATGGGTTTGACCCTGTCACCCGAAACGCTCCTGGTGATCGTCGCTGGCTCCGGCGCACTGCTGCTCGTCACGGGGCGCTACAAAACAGTCGAGGTCGGATCGACGGCAATGGTCGCGATGTTCACTCTGAGCACCATCGTCGCGATGATCACTCTGCAGTGGACGCCGTATCGCGTGACGTCGGCCAACCTGATCGAAGGCCTTCGGTTTCAGCTGCCTGCATCGTTTACCGTCGCCTTTGCTGCGTTCGGCATCACCGGGGTCGGCGCGTCCGAGCTGATCTACTACCCCTACTGGTGTCTGGAGAAAGGCTACGCGCGTCACGTCGGACCACGTGAGGATTCGCCGGAATGGGTCCGGCGCGCTCGTGGATGGCTCCGCGTGCTGCACGCGGACGCAACGCTGTCCCTCGTCATCTACACCGGCTGCGACCGTCGCGTTTTACATCCTCGGAGCAGCCATCCTTCACTCGCAGGGGCTCCAGGTCACCGACCGCGAGCTGATCGAGACGTTGAGCCAGATGTACCGGCAGACTCTCGGCGCTGCCGGAGCATGGATTTTTCTCATCGGCGCCTTTGCCGTCTTGTATTCGACGTTTTTCGTGGCGACGGCCTCCAACGCGCGCCTTTTCGCAGACGCTGCGGCACTGTTTGGATTGATGCGCTATCGCGAGGAGACAGCACGCCTGCGCGTCATCCGCACGGCGTGTGTCGCCCTGCCCGCGGCGTCAGCACTCGTCTATTTTCTGTTTCCTCAGCCCGTCGTCTCTCGTGCTGATCGGGGCGGTCGGTCAGAGCCTGATGCTGCCATTCCTGGGAGGGGCCGCCGTGTACTTCCACCACTATCGTCTTCGTGGCGTGCTGGCCCGCAGCGCCATCTGGACGGTCTGTCTCTGGCTGGCCGCCGTGGCGATGGCGGTCGCCGGCGTGTATCAGCTGATTCAGACGATCCGGCCGTTGATATAGGCAGGCTACCGCAATCGCGCATGATCGTTCCAACCCTGAAGGACGTCTACCGGGCACGCTCCACGCTGGACGGGATCATCCGGCGGACGCCGCTGATCCGTCACCATCTCCTCGCGGCAGAGACCGGCATCGAGATTTACGTCAAACACGAGAACCACCTTCCGACTGGCGCCTTCAAGATTCGCGGTGGCCTGAATCTCGTCGCGTCGCTCGAAGAAGCAGAAAGCGAGCGAGGCGTGATCACCGCGAGCACCGGCAATCACGGCCAATCGATTGCCTTTGCCGCTGCGCGCTTCGGAGTCCCCTGCATCGTCGCGGTTCCCGCCGGCAACAATCCTGAGAAAAACGCCGCGATACGCGCGCTCGGCGCGACTGTCGTTGAGCACGGCAAGGACTTCGACGAGGCGCGCGCATGGGTCGAGCAGGAGGCGGTCGCTCGCAGACTTCGGTACGTTCACTCGGCAAACGAGCCGATGTTGATCTGCTGGTGTCGGCACGTACGCCCTGGAGATTCTCGAAGATCTTCCGGACGCTGATGTGCTGCTGGTTCCCATCGGCGGCGGAAGCGGCGCCTCGGGTTGCGTCATTGTCCGGACCGGCCTCGGGTCGAGCGCGCGCATCATTGGCGTCCAGGCCGCCGAAGCCGATGCATTCACGCGGTCATGGCGCGGTCCCGACCGCGTCACAGCGATCGCGATCGGGACGTTCGCCGAAGGACTGGCCACGCGCTTCACCTACGATCTCACGTTCGACATCCTGAACGCGAGCTCGACGACATCATCACGCTCACCGAAGCCGAACTGGAAGAAGGGGTGCGGCTGGCTCTTCGCACGACACATAACCTGGCGGAAGGAGCCGGTGCAGCGGCGCTCATGGCGGCGGTCAAGATGCGGGATCAGCTCCCCGACAAGAAAGTTGTGTGCGTCATGACCGGCGGAAACATGAACACTGCGGTCCTGAAACAGATTCTCAATCGCACTTGAACTACCTCGACACAGAGGCACAAAGGCACAGCGCGGCCGTAAGGCGGCAACCAAACTCAAGCACGAAGATCCACGAAGATTAGGCTTCGACTGTGCGCCTTCACTCTGTGGCTCTGTGTCGAGAGGAGCCCAAATGTTTCACTATCGTTTTTCCTTTTTCCTTTTGCCTTTTGCCTTCAAAATGCCTCGTCCATCCCGAAGTTCAGCCGCCAGCGATGCTTCTGAGGCTTCCCGTCGATTCGCAGACCGTCGAGAACCGTCAACTGGTACCCGAGGTCGAAGCGCAAGAGTCCGAATGGCGTTTCAATCCTGAGGCCCGGTCCGGCATCGTACAGGAGATCGCCCGGATCGGCGGACCACGCGCTCTGCCAGACGTTGCCGGCTTCGAAGAACGTCGCGCCTCGCAGACGCCTGAAGATCGGGAATCGCGCTTCGGCAACCGCAATCAGCAGGCTCTTGCCGCCGACGGGTTCTCCCGTCCCGGACAGCGGGCTCACCTCGTAGCGCCCCCACCCGCGCATTTCGCCTGCGCCGCCGAGAAAGAATCGTTTCAGCATCGGGATATCGGGCTCGCCGTTGACGGGATCGATCGAGCCGTACCGCAAGCGTCCTGCGAGAGTCACACGACCGCGAAACAGCGATCGATATTGCCGGGCTTCGACGATCACGTTGTGATAGTTGAACGTTCCCGGCATCCAGCCGCCCGCCTGCTCGAGGTGCAGCAGCAGGACGTGCGCCGACCGTCGGACATCGAAATCGAGGGACCACGCGTTCAACATGCCGTCCTGCAGCCCCGTCAGCAGCTCGAGGCTGCTGTCGACCTGGCTCTTCTCGAGGGCGGTCGCGTACGACGCGGTCGTGGCAAACTCAGGAGTCCATCGCCAAGTGACTGCCGCCTGCCCTCCCTGCGACAGCACATGGAAAGCATACTCGTCGAGTTCCCAGTGCCGCGCTTCAGCAGAGAGTGACAGGGCAGGATGCCACGCGTCGGTCTGGGTAAACCCAACCCTCGCCTGCCGATCGATATAGGAGAGACGCCCCTCCAGATCGAGCCGTCGGGCGTCTCCCAGAAAATTCAGGTGGCTGACGCGCGCGCCTACCCCCAGGCGCTCGCCCGCCGCGTAGCTCAGCGACAGATTCCATCGCCAGGGGCTCCGTTCTTCAACGGTGATAGTCGTCGGCACTTCCGACGGCTGGCCACTGACTGTGTCCGCGCGGATCTCGACCGATGTGAAGAGACCCAGCGCGCCTATGCGCTGTTGACTGCGCTCGATGGCGGAGCGGCGAAAAAGGTCGCCCGGACCATACGCCAGCCGTCGGCGGATGATGGCGTCATCCACGCGGCGGTTGCCCGAGATCTCGATCGATCCGAAGAACCCCAGGTTGCCGGGCTCTGCTCGCAGTCGCAGCCGCGTCCGGTTCTGGTCGACAGGCTCGCGAGTGATGCTGACCTGCGCATACGGGTAACCGAAATTCTGAAGCGCTTCGACCGCCGCATTCCCCGCGGCCTTCTCCGCTTCATCTGTCAGCGTCGCCCCGGATTTGATCGGGAGCTCGCTGCGGAGCGCATCGAGCTCGTCCGCGGGCAGGACGTCGAAGCCCTCCAGCAGAACATCCTGGACGACGACGGTCGAAGCCGGATCGAGTGTTGGCGGGGCGTGACGGCAGCCGGAAGTGAGTGCAGCGACAGTAAAAAAAAGGGCGGGTCCAAACCAGCGGACCCGCCCGACGATTCGCTCTATTCCCTTTTCGCTACTCGTCTTTCGTTTTCCCTGCTCTCAGATCAGATCGCTCATTTTTTCTTCCGCCGTCGGGAACTCTTTACCGAGCGGCGTCTTGAGGATTTCTTCGGCAATCGTGGAGTACACGTCGCCGATCCCGTTGTGCGTCTTCGTGTGCCGGTTGCCCTTGATTCCGCCGCCCGCGACCAGGATCGCAAGGCCGTTGCACTTGTGGGGGTCGGCTTCGGCGTGCTCGTGCACGAACACGGTCGCGGTATTGTCGAGCAGGTTCCCCTCACCCTCCGGGATGGCCTTCAGGCCTTCGAGCAGATAGGCGTATTCCTCGACGTGCCAGCGGCAGATGTCGCGCATGGTGCGCTGCTGCTGTGGCGTCCCCGCGTTGGTGTGCGTGTAGTCGTGATGGCGGTTGTCCGAATGCCCCAGCCACGGGAACCGGGTGAGACTCTGGCACTTGGTGAGCATGTACGAAGCGACTCGCGTCTGACCTGACGCAAACGCGTGGATCAACAGGTCCGACTGAATCTTTGCGATCTTCGGGATAATCGGTCAGATCCGTGATGTCCTCGGGCTCCTTGATGTTCTTGCCGTAGTCCGGAGGCAGGCTCGAGATGGCGCGCTCGAGATCGCGCACAGACGTCAGATGCTGGTCGAGACGCTGACGGTCGGCCGCGCCGAGTATCGGCTGCAGCCCCTTGACATCTTCGGTCACCAGGTCGAGCACGCTCTTCTTGCGATTGACCCAGCCTTCGTCCTTCACACCGAACAGGCGATCGAAAAGATTCTGCGGAATGTGCTCCTGCGGCAGCGCACGCTCGTAGCCGGCCCACGTCATGTTGCGGTGAACGTTTTCGCCGTGCGATTCCTGAGCAACGCCGATCTGCAGTGAACGGAAGCGCGATTTGGTGCCGATCCTCGCCGCAAGGATCTGATCGATCGACGCACCGGCGGCGCCGCGGCCGGTGTACGCCGTGCCGGTCATGATGCCGCACAGCGCGCTGAAGTGACCGTTGCCCTGGCCGTTGAGCCGCGCCGCGACGTTATCGACTCCGCTGAGCACGTGGACGTACTCGCGGACGCGACCGAGCGGCGACAGACACGCCGTCAGCTCGTAGTTCTCGCCCGTCTCACGAGGAATCCAGTACCGTTCCGGAATGCCGTTCCCGTTCCACCAGATTAGAAATCGCTTGTCGATGCCCGCAGACTTTCCAGCAACATCCGCAGCGTACGCCGTACCGTTCATGTTGAACATCGCGGCAAGCGGAGGCAGTCCGACCTGCACCGCCGCTCCGGACACGCTCATGCCTTTGAGGAACGTTCGCCTGCTGAGCTGCATCATTGCCTCCCGGGTCCGGCTACAGCCGGACACATCCGACAAAGTCCCGCCTGAAGCCGGCACTACGGCTTGGCCTTCCATTCTCTCAGGAATTCGGGCGATTCGACCAGCGCAATCAAGAGATTCCTGAAACGGAACCCTGACCCTTTGAAGCGGGCAAAAAGGTCGTCGACCGTCTTCTCATCCGCCGAGGTTTCGAGCCTCCCGTAGGAGTATCGGAACATCTGCCGGACGATGCACTCCTGGCAAATCGGGCTTTCCGCCAGAATTGCGCCAAGCTCCCGCGCCCCCGAGAAGGTCGAATTCGGCAGGCCCGCAATCTCCCCCTGGGCGTTGATGTCGACGGGAACGGGCGGAGGACCGCCGCGTCCCCCGACGCCCGCGCCGCCGCCTCGACGTCCGGGCACCGGAATCATTTCCTTCTCGCGCCACTTGCCGATGGCGTCGAAGTGCTCGAAGCCAAACCCGATGGGATCCATCAGCCGGTGACACGACGCGCACGTCGGGTTCTCGACATGCTCGTTCATCAACTGGCGGCGTCCCTTCGGGGGCTGATCGGCGATCGGATCCGGCAGCGTCGTGATGACGCCCGGCGGCGGCGGCGGTACGTGCTGGCAGAGCAACCGCTCGCGCACGAAAATCCCGCGCGCTGTCGGCGACGTGGCTGTCGGACCTGCCGTGGAGGCGAGGAACGCGCCCTGGCCGAGCAGTCCCACGCGGTTGGATTCGGCCGGGAACTTCACCATCTCGAACTGCCCGTCGGGAGGCGGCACACCGTAGAGCGACGCAAGCTCCGATGTCAGGAAGCTGTAATCCGCGGTCAGCGCCTCCATGAAATTTCGATCGTTCCAGACCAGGTGATGCAGCAGTGTCCGCGTTTCTTCGGCCATCGCCGCCGCGAGCTCCGGCGTAAACTCCCCGAAGCCTCGTCCCTTTACCGCGTTGATGACGCGATCGAAACGGAGCCATTCCTCGAAAAACTGATCGAGCGCCTGACGCGCCCGCGGCCCGTCTCCGAGCATGCGCTGAGCAGCGCGAGTTCGCCCTTCGACCGTTCTCAGCTCTCCCTTCTCGGCCGCAGCAAACAACGCCTCGTCTGGCATCGTGTTCCACAGGAGATAGGACAGCCGGCTCGCAATGTCATAGTCGGCAGACTGGCCGTCGGGGCCCGCTTCGACGTGGAACAGGAAGTTCGGCGACTGCAGCATCGCCTCGACGACCACGCGTGCGCCGTCGTTGAAGCGGCGGCTGAGGCGGGCCTGATCGCTGAACACCGCGGTGTACCGCTTGACTTCGTCTTCGCGCAGCGGCCGGCGGAATGCGCGCAGGCCGAACCTGCGCACGAACGCGTCGCGGCACTTCGCATCGCTCGCCGACGCCGGCTTACAGGGGATCAGACCGTTGATGTCGCCGACGCGAAACGCGTTGGTCGCAAGACGTTCGGCCGCCGTGCTGTAGGTCTCGACCAGGAGCGGGGGCATATCCTGTGCGGTCAGCTGGTTCTTGAACCCGTCGACATAGTCCTCCGGCGGAAACCGCTGCGCCGGCCGGCTGTAGTCGCCGAGGAGATCGCGGACCGTGTTGTCGTACTGCGAATGCGTGAGACGCCTGACAAGCTGCTTGGGCGTCGTCTCTCCCTCGCTGTCGTGCAGCGATTTGATCGCCGCCGAGAGCGTCGCATCCGACGCTGCCGCGAGCGAGCCGACCCACTTGGCGAGGATCTGTTCCTCGGAAGACCCGGGCTTGACGCGAACTCCTCCCGTGTGCCGCTCGATGTTGGTGGGCTTGGTCAGCAGAAGCGACCGCGACGGATCGGCACGATTCACCAGGCCGGACAAGGACAGGCCAAACGCCTGTACTTGCGCGGGCGTCGCATCGTTCTCCGGGAAGTGGAGCCGCGTTCCCGAGGCGACGCCGGACGATGAGTGGCACCCGCTGCACTTCGCCGCTTCGAACACCGGAAACACCTGCGACTGGAAGAACACCGGATCGGGCGTGGCGTTCTGCGCGCGCGGCGCCGATGCCGCGACGATCACAACAGTCAAGGCGAGCAACAGGCCCGCGATACGAGATCTCATTGCATTTCCTCGACGACCGGCTTTTCGTTCGAGAGTGGGGCCCCGCGTGGCGCCGGGCGCTTGACCCACGAGACGAACGTTGTGGGACGCTCTTTCTTGAAGGCGTCGGCCGCATCCGCGGTCACCTGCGTTTCGGTCAGGTAGAGCTGTTTGAGATTCTGAAGCTTTGCCAGATGCGGCAGCGACTCGTTCCCGATCTTCGTGTAGGAAAGATCGAGGTGTGTGAGAGTTGGAATGCCTGCCAGTGCCGCCGCGGCGGAATTGTCGAGCGACACGCACGCAAACAGGCTGAGGTGTTCGAGGGGCAGGCCATGGAGCAGCTGAATCGATTCGGTCGAAATTCGCGCGCCGCTCAGGTTGAGCCGGCGAAGCTTCTTCAGCTTGGCGAGCTTCGCGACACCAAGATCGGTGATCTGCAGGCCGCCGGTAAGCCTGCAGTTGCCGCCGCCTGGAGCGGCAGGCTGTCCGCCCATGCCCAGGCCGATGCCGACACCGAGATCGAGCTCCTCGAGACCGGCCAGCAGTGAAATCGTCTCCAGATCGAGGTCGGTGATTCGTGGCGTCCAACATGCGCCCGCATTGCGGCGCTGCATGCCTCTGAGACTGAGCGATTTGAGCTTCGGCAGCAGCTTCAGAAAATTGAGGTTGAGGCCGGTGATCATGTTGCCGCCGATTTTGAGGTGCTCCAGCTCGCTCAGCGTCGGCAGATGCTCGAGCCCCACGTCGCCCAGCATCGTGTAGCTGATGTCGAGCGATCGGAGACCGGTCATCTCGGCCACGTAGGGCATCCCGGCATCGGTGATGTCGACGCCTCGGACGACCAGCCTGCGCAACGCACGGTTCGCGCGCAGATGCGCCATCGCGGCATCGGTCAGGAACTCCGCCGTGTCGAGCGTCAGGTCTTCGAGCTGCTGCAGGGCCTGGAGCTTCCTGATGCCTTTGTCGGTGACGTAGGTGAACGACAAGTCGAGCTTCTTGATCGTCTTGAGCTCGACGATAAAATCGATGTCATTGTCTGTCGCCCACGTGCGCTCGAGCGACGCCTCCGTGACGTTGCCGTCGCGATCGCGCACGACCCATCCACCCCTCTCTTCGATGCGCTGCACGGCGTATGGAGTGGCCGACGCGGCCGGTCTCGTCTGAGCGGTCGCGCTGCCAGCGACGAGAGAAACGACGAGCAGTGAAAGAACGGTACTGTGGCGCATGTGGCTACGTTCTCCGCCGGGTCCGGCCGGCGTCCAGGCTCCAGTTGATTTCGGTGTTCGGCTGCGCCTTCTTGAGCGCTCTGAATCCAGGCTCGGTCAACAGCGTGTGATACAGGTCCAGGTATTTCAGATTCTTCTGACCTGTGAGCCAGGCCAGCGACTGGTCGGTCAAATCCGTTCGATCGAGCTTCAGCTCGGAAAATGACATGTTGTTGTAGAGCTTGGCAAGTCCCGTGTCGGTGACCGGCGTGTAATTGAGGTTCAGAGCCTCGAGCCTGGTCAACTGTCCCACCCACTCCATGCCCTTGTCGGTGATGCTGGTCTGTTCGAGACCAAGCCGCCTGAGATTGGTCAACTTGGTAAGGACCTGCAGACCCTCTTCGGCGAATCTCGCGAAGCTGATGTCGAGATCCTCGAGCTGCGTGAGCGGCGCCAGCCCTTCGAGCCCTTTCTCGGTGATGTCGAGGGATGTGAGATCGAGGCGCTTGAGATTCTTGAACGCCGCGAAATGCTGCATCCCCGGGTCGGTGATGTCGGTGTGGCGGAGATTGAGCGACTCGAGGCCGGTCAGTCGTGCAAGGTGCGCAACGCCGTCATCGCCGATGGGCGCGCTGTCGAGATCGAGCTCGCGCAGGCTGGAGAGCGACGCCAGCGCGTCAAGACCGGGCCCCTCGACGAGGGTGCTCGGCATGTGGAGCACACGAAGATTGGTGAGCGACGACACGGAAGTGAGCGCCGAATCGCCGAGCAGCGTGTGACCGAGGTCGAGCCGCTCGAGCGAGCGGATCTTCGACACGTGCTCCAGCCCGAGCGGGCTCACCTCGGTATGCTGAAGGCGCAGTTCGGCAAGCCGCGGCAGCCTGGTGAGGATCTCGAGCTCTCTGTCGGTGATGGTCGTGCCGTTCAGCGTGACCGATGTCACGGCGCCATCGTTCATCTCTACTTTTCCGCCGATAGAGCGCAGCCATTCGGCGATCGCCGCCTCACCCTGCGTCGCCACAACCGCTGCGTCCCTGGCGCGGCGTGGCTCCCGGTTCGAGGACTCGAGCACCAGAATCTCGGCGCTCGGCAGCGCGGCGGCCATGTCGCGGACACCGGAGCTGGTCACGCGGCTGTAGCGCAGATCGACCATGCGCAGCTTCTTGAGTCCCGTCAACCTGGCCAGTCCGGCGTTGGTCACCTTCGTGCGATACAGGCTCAGTTCCTCGAGCTCGGGCATGTTCTTCAGCACGTCGATGCCTTCATCGGTGACGTTCGCACTCTGAAGGTTGAGCCGGCGAAGCCTGGTCAGGCCGGCAAGCGCCGCAAGGCCGGCATCGGTCATGTCCACGTCGGAAAGATCCAGCTCGGTCAGATTGGTCAATCCAGCGAGATGTTGAATACCCGCGTCGGTGATCGTCGTGCCGCGCAGGTACAACCTACTCAACGTTTTCATGTCCTTCAGGCCGGCCATGCCGACGTCGCTGAACGTCACAACGTAGTTCAAATCGAGGTGAGTCAACGGAAACTGCTTGAGCGAAATGCCAGAGTTTCGCGTCTGATGGACGCGCACTTCCTTGAGATTCTTCAGCGGCGCCAGCCCTTTCAGCGCCGGATCGTTGAACGGGATGTAGGTCTGAACCGGCTTGCTGAGAACGAGCTTTTCGAGCGATGTCGCTTCGTTGAAGAGCGAGATGGTGGCCGCGACCCGGGGCGCGGGCTGGTCGTACCACAGCCGTCCGTTGATGTACAACTCCTTGAGATGTGGCAGTGCGGGCAGACGCCGCAGCTCGTCCTGCAATGACGCCGCGTACATCGTGATGCCGGTGAAGTTCAACGCATGAATGCGAAAATCGGTCGCCGGCAGATCGGCCAGATCGTAGACAGGTTTGCGCTGGCCTTCCAGTACGACGCTGCCGCCCATTCGAACCATCCACTCGGCCACGATACGATCGGGTGACGGTGAGGGTGAGGCCTGCTGTGCCGACGCAACGCCGCAAGGCGGCGCGAGCACAGACAACACCAGTACGACGGCGGCCCATCTGTTCATGTTCAGCTCCGTGTTGCGAAGCCTCAATTCTAGCCGATGTAAAAGGGGTCAGACCCCTTTTCTGCCCCATTTTACTTTGCAGACCCGAGGGTGTAGCCTGAAATCATGAAACATCTCATTTCTGCTCTCGCGCTCGCGTTGCTCTCAACTGGCGTCCTGACCGCTCACCACGGCTGGGCAGGTTACGGCGGGCCGGAATTCGAGATAACCGGAACGGTGGAATCGCCGCTGAACCTCGCCGGACCTCACGCGACGCTGAAGGTGAATGTCGATGGGAAGACGTGGAACGTCGTACTGGCGCCTCCGCCACGAACGACGCAGGCCGGATTGAAGGAGGGCGTCGTGCCGGTCGGCGCCAAAGTCACGGCGCACGGCCATCGTCACCGCGATCCGAAGATCCTCGAAATCAAGACCGAACGGCTCACCTGGAACGATCGGGTCTTCAACGTTTATCCCGATCGGGATTAGTGCAGGATGTCTTGTCGTGGATGGAGCTGTCCGCCCTGGGCCGCTTCATCCGCGAGTCCGGTGCCTGGACCTACCCCATCGTCAATCTGCTCCACATCCTCGGGGTGGCGTCGCTCTTCGGATCGATCGTCATCATGGATCTCCGGCTTCTCGGCGTATGGCGGGAAGTCCCGCTTGGGCCGATGACCCGTGTGACGGTGCCAACCGCGGCGGCGGGATTCGTGGTGGCAGCAACCACGGGCGTGGGACTGCTTTCGGCGAACGCAACGGAGTACGCCGGCAACGGGTTTCTGCTGATCAAGTTCACCGCCATCCCGCTTGGGCTGCTCAACGCCATTCTCACGAGGCGTCTGACGGGATGGCGTGCGCGTGATGCCCGTGCGCTCTCAGCGAGGGAGCAACGACAACTCGCTGTCGCCGGCGGTGTCTCCCTGATGTGCTGGCTGACCGCCGTCATGGCGGGACGCATGATTGCGTACTGGTGAACTCGCCTCGCGTGTCCTTGACACAGAGGAGCAGGCACAGAGCGGCCGTGAGGCCACAACCAACTTCAACCACGAAGACCCACGAAGACTGCGCTTCGGCTGGGATCAAGATCACGAAGAAATACACTTCGTGGATCTTCGTGCTCTTCGTGGATCTTCGTGTTCTTCGTGGATCTTCGTGCTCTTCGTGGATCTTCGTGTTTCAGCGAACAGATCGACGTGGCGCGAATGTCTCGTCGACCGATATCGTCCACTCGATACCGCGTGACTCTACGAGAAATTCGTACATGCGGGGGTCGTCGCCGAACTGTTCGCTGCCGGCACCGGCGCCTCGATGGTCGGTGATGAGTTTGAGAGGCCTGCCGCTGATGCCGCTGCGAAGCGTCAACTGAAACGAGCCCGGGCTGGCTTCGTCCTGATTCCGCGTCATCCAGTTGATCCGAAACGATCCCGACTCGCTCACGAACCCGAGAGTTCTGCTGCCGGTGCCCTTCCAGGAACCAAGCTGCCTCTCAGCGGTCTCGCCCGGTTGCGCGGAGGCAGCGGGGATCGGCTCCGAGCGGCAAGCCGCAGCCCAGACCGATGCCGCACAGAGCATGGCAATCCACTTACTGCTTGTCACGTCTTGTCAAAACCGGTACGAATACTGGAACTTCATCGATAACCGAGTGTCCTCGGTCCTGAACCGCAGGCTGCGATTTTCCTGTTCTTCCTGCACCCATCCCTGATTGAAGGCGACGAACAGATCGTTGCCAGGCTGGAGCGTCAAACGCATCCGGCTCTGCCATCCAAGGTTTCTCGATCGGTTGTCGGTACTGAATCAGGTTCGAAAACGCAAGCGAGGGAGACGCCGCGAAATTGATGTTGGACGTGAAGATGCGCGCGATGAAGTCTCCCTCGGGCAGCCGCGCGAACGTCTGGTTGGAGGACACGCTGATGGTAAATTTCGGCGGCACCTTATAGGTCAGCGATGCGGTGACCTGCTCGGCTCTTCCCGACCAGTAAGCGCCCCAACCGACGCTCAGGCTGCCGGACAGTGGCCGCTTCGATGCGGCCGTCACCACGCCTCGATGCCGGAGAAACTGATATTCGCCTGGCGGCAGGACTACGCCAGGCGCGATCTCGAATCGCTCGAAGAGCCGTTCGTAGGTCGGGTTGATGTCGGCAACGGCATGAATGCTGTCGCCGGAACGGAGGTGCCAGTCGAGTGGAGCGATGTACAGATCCCAGCTCTCGACCTGCTGGTTGTCGAGCCGCGTGAAGCGCGTGTAGAACACGTCGTGAAACATCTGCTGGATGTTCAGAAAGCGAGGGCGGGGATTGTAGCTCGCCCCCACCCGAAACAGCCGGGCGTTCTCGCGCTGCACGAATCCCAGCGCGGGCCTGAAATTCTCCTGCATCTCCTTGAACGTGACTTGCGCGACGACCTTGTCGTTCGGATAGTAGGCGGAGGCGCCGTAGGACCAGTCTTTTTCCGAGCGACCGCCGTTGTCGCTGCGTACGCCGTAGGCATTCACCACCAGATTCTGCGAGCGCCCGAGCAGCCGCGACGTCGCCAGCCGCACATCGGCGCCGTAGGTCTGGCCATCCGCCCCGCTGGCGGGATTTCCGTTGGTGAAGATCGCGCCGATGTACGACTGCTCGAACAGGTTCCGCTTGATCCGTCCGACAAAAAAGTTCTTGTCGTCGACGATCTGCCGCCCGCCAACCTCCACATCACGGGTGCGGACGTCGAGCACGCCTATCTCGGTCCGGCCGGCCGTGCCGATCAGCTTCAGGCCGGCATCGATCGGAATCTCCTGTCCGGCCAGCAGGCCGATCTGACGGCTGAAGAACGGGAAGACGTCCGCGCCGGCCGCCGGGATGCCTCCCGGGGCGTCCGGGCCGGTACTCGCAAAGCTGAACACGCCGGCACCTTCCAGAAAAAAGTCTCGCTTCTCCGGGAACAACAGCGAGAACCTCGTCAGGTTGATCTGGCGCGCGTCGGCTTCTGTCTCGCCGAAGTCGGTGTTGAATGTGGCCGTGAAGTTGAGACTGGGCGTGAGGTGGTAGAAGACGTCGAGGCCAGGTTTCGGGTCGAAGTCATCGATGCCGGTCCGGCCGAGGTGCAGCCACCGGCCTGCGAGGAACGGACGCACATCCAGTCCGATTCCCTGCGTCAGATCGTTGAGATTGGTGATTTCGCCCGCCTCTGACACCTGCAGAAACTGCGTTTCGAGACGCGCGCCCGACCAGCGATTGTCTTCCAGCTTCCGATAGATGTTGCGCGCGACGTTGAATCCCCACACGCTGCTTTCCGCCGGAAAGCTCAGGCTCTTGAACGGAATGGCGAATTCTGCCGTCCACCCCTGGGTCGTCCGCGTCGTGCGCACACGCCAGATCGCGTCCCAATCCGTGTTGAGCTCGCCGTCGGCGAACACCAGCCCGTCGACCAGCGCGCCTGCGGGATTGGTCGCAAAGTAGAACGCGCTGCGCTGATCGCGGAAGGTGTCGAGGAGTATCTCGATGCGGTCGTCGGCGTTCAGGCTGCCGTCCCGCGCCATCTGGGTGCCAATGACTCGCTCCGGCTCAACGTCGTAGGCGGCGATCCCGATGTACAGGTTGTCTTCGTCCCGCAGCAACGTCACCTCGGTTCGTTCGGTGGGCGACTGCCCGGTCTCAGGCTGCTGCTGGATCAGATCGCCGATCTTGGGCGCCGTACTCCAGATTGGCTCGTTGAGCAGTCCGTCAATCGTGATCGGATTCGACACGATCGTGACAGGCGCCGATCTGGCTGGCGTTTCGGCCGCCTGCGCGGCTTGCGGCGCAGCACTGGCGGGGCCGGCTGTGACGATCGACAGGATTGCGGTCGCGCACGACAGGAGACGCATTCGCATAGTGAAGGCAAGCGATTCTATAGTACGCGTCGATGATGGGGACAACGACCGCTCGTTACCGCCCAGATGATCTGGTGTTGTTTACGATCGCGCTCCTCGAGAAGTCCGGCCTTGCTCGAACCCGTGCACAGACAGTGGCGGAGGTGCTCGTCGAGGCCGACCTGCTCGGCCACGACACGCATGGGCTCGATCAACTTGCCGGGTACCTTCAGCAGATCGAGGAAGGGCGCATGGCGACTTCCGGAGACCCGAGCGTGGTCACCGACCTGGGCAGTGCGCTCACGTGGGACGGTCATCGCCTTCCCGGCCACTGGCTCGTGAAGCAGGCTATCGCCGAGGCGCGCGGCAGAATGCTCGTGCACCCGATGGTGACGGTGACGATCGGCCGGGGACACCACATCGGCTGCCTGCAGGCCTACCTCAAGCCTGTGACAGACGCCGGACTCATCATCCTCCTGATGTGTTCGGATCCTTCGTGCGCTGGAGTGACGCCGCACGGAGGTGTCGGCTCCCGATTTACGCCGAACCCGATTGCCGCCGGATTCCCGACCGGCGGCGATCCGATCCTCATCGACGTCAGCACCTCGACGACGACCAACGCGATGAACAAGAGGCGCGCGGCCCGGCACGACCGGCTGGGCGGAGCATGGCTGGTCGATGCAGACGGCCGTGCGAGCGATGATCCGCGCGTCCTTTCCGGAGATCGCCCGGGCGCGACGCTGCCGTTGGGCGGGTTGGACCTGGGACACAAAGGATTTGGTCTCGCGTTGATCGTGGAAGCGCTCACCTCCGGCCTCTCCGGTCACGGTCGCTCGGAAGTACCGACACCCTGGACCGCGTTCGGTGTTTCTTCAGTTGATCGATCCCGAGGCGTTTGGCGGACGGGAGGCGTTCGTCCGTGAGATGGAGTTCCTCGCAGACCTCTGCCGCACGACACCAGTCGCTCCCGGCAATCCGCCGGTTCGTCTTCCTGGCGAACGCGCGCTCGCGTTCAGGAAGCGGCAACTCCGCGAGGGCATCGCGCTGGTCGATACGATCATGCCAGCGCTCGCCCCCTGGGCGAAGCGCTTCGGAATGACGCTGCCGGAGCCAATTTCGACTTGAACAGGAGATTAGAAGACGTTGAACAGGAGGAAGGAGATTAGGAGATCATATTTCATCTGCTGTGCGAAACAGGAGAGAGGAGATCAGAAGAATCTCTTTCTTAAAAAATACAAGAAGCTCCCTATCTCTTCTCTCCTGTTCAAACAAGATGTTCTCCTCTCCTATCTCCTGTTCTATCTACTTCATCAATTCAACCGCGCTGCGGATGCCCGACGAGGTCGGAAAGACGCGGTCGAGCTGGGCGGATGTGAGATCGAACGTGCCCGCAATCGCCGCCTTCAAAACGGCGCGTGTGTCCAGCGTCGGTCTGAGATCGCGCCCTTCGAACAGCGCGCGATCGTTCAGGCCCGGCCAGTCGGAAAACACCATCGACCTGGCCACCTGCGGTCCAATCACGAACCCGGCTCCGGCCGTACCGTGGTCGGTACCGCGCGTGCCGTTTGGCCGTGCGGTCCGACCGAACTCGGTCATGACGACAACGGTTGTCTCCGACCACGCGTCGTCCATCTCGGTCCGGAATGCCGTCAGGCCTTCCGCCAACTGACCGAGCAGCCGATCGAGCGCACCGCCGGCCAGGCCCTGATTCGCATGCGTATCCCACCCGCTGAATTCAACGGCCGCGATATTCGGACCGCCGTTCTGCTTGAGGATGCGTGAGGCGGCCTGCATGAGGGGCGTGATTCCGCCACGCCGAGCATTCCCACCGGCCATTGGTTCTTCACCGACGAGATTCTGCTGTTGCAGCGCCGCTTCGAATCGTCCATGCAGCGCCTGATCGGTCCGGTACAGCACCGCAAGCCTTCCCAGATACTCATCGTCCACGGCGCCCAGCTGCGTCGGCGACCACGTCTGCACATCGAACGACCCGGTCAGCGATCGGGGCATTCCGGAGGCAATGGCGATGCCGGATCGCTCACCTGACATCACCTGCAACAGGCGGTTCAACCAGCCATCGGAGGATCCGACGGGGCGGTCGATCCCCGTTTCAAGGATTGCCTGCCCGTCGAAGTGGCTGCGCGTGCGATACGGAATGGCCATCGCATGGACGGCCGCGAGCTCTCCACGCTGCCAGAAGTCGCGAAGCGGGGCGAGCCCGGGCGCCAGCCCGAACGTGTCATTCAGGACGACGAGATCGGACTGGTCGAAGGCGAACGTGCCGCGAAGCGACTGGTAAGCGGAATCGCCGTACGGCACGACCGCAGCGAGGCCGTCGAAACCGCCGCGAAGGAGGACGAACACGAAGCGCCCGCGCTGCCTGACCTGCGCAAAGTTCACGACGGGCAGTCCGAACGTCGCAATTCCGCCCAGACACATGTTTCTGACGAAGGTGCGCCGGTTCATGGCTATCTCCACTGGAAGGCTGGTCCCGCGAGCACAAGGGCGATGCGCTCGTCACCGGGAATCGAATTGTCGGCCAGGAACCCGTTCAACGGATCGCTCGCGGGGATGTCGACGACCTCGAGCAGGGTGCGCGGATCGACGCGTCGGGAACGCAGCCGGCGGGCCACTGTCCTGGCCAGTTCCGCGCGGTTCAGCAGGGAGTCGGGATCGGCCCATTCCTGGGTTTTGTCGCCGAATCCCTTCGGCGCCTGCGGCGACCAAAGCGGATGCCGTAGTTGCCGGAGAAGCGGCATGACGGTTTCATTCACCTCTGTGGCGTTGAATGCTCGCAGGACCGCAACGAGCCAGTCCTGTGGCGTGCGGAACTTCCGCGTGCGCTCATCCCAGGCTTCCTGAAGATCGACGAGCGAGCTCGACACGGCGCGAAGGTCGCCGTCGGTGTCGCGGAATCTCCTGGCGACGCGGTCAATCGCCTGGGCAGGCGGGTCATCAGCGACAAAATGCGTGACGAACTTGGTCGCGATGAATCGAGCGGTCGACGCGTGACGGCACAGAGCCCGGATGACCCGCTCTCCTTCCTCCACGCCCGCCTCATCGTACCGCGCGCCGAGCAGGGTCTTGGGTCCCGGCTCGTGGAGCACTTCCTGGAAACTGAAACCGACTGCGCCGATGAGTTCCTCGCGGGTTTGCAACTGCACCGGTTGTCTCCGCATACGGGGCCCCTGAACCTGCAGCGCGCCTGCACGGGTAAGTCCGCTGACGGTCCACCCGGTCAGGATCCTGGCGAGCTCCTGGACATCGGTCTGCGTGTACCCGCCGTCGACGCCGAGCGTGTGCAACTCCAGCAGCTCGCGCGCGTAGTTCTCGTTGAGTCCGCGCTGCGCACGCCCGCGGCCGCCGGCCGTTGCGCCGCGCGAGCGAGGGCCGATCGACTGGAAGTTGTCGAGGTAGACGAGCATCGCCGGGTGCTTTGCCGAAGCGAGCACCATGTCTTCGAAGCGACCGAGCACATACGGCCGGATCACGTCGCGCTCGTAGCTTCCCGCGAGCGGTGCGACAAGAATCTTCGCGCCGGTGGATACGCAGAGATGATTGGACCAGAAGGCTACGAGCCGTTCGACAAACGGGCGCTCGGTCGTTACGCGCGCCGTCAGGGCCGCGCGGCTTTCTGAGGCAGCGATCTCAACAAGACGGCGTCTGGCCTGTTGCCTGTCCTGCCGGCCCGGCTGACTGGCCATGCGAAACGCCCGCACGGCATCGGCAATGGCCGCCGGAGCCGCTTCGACAGGAACTGGAATCAACGGCGCATCGCCCTGGAGCTGCGAACGCAGCCATTGGCGGGGATCGTCGATACGGCGGCGTTCGCCGAGGCGTGCGCCAAGACCGAATCTGTTGAGCGCACGAAGCGTTGAGTTCATCAGCAAACCTCGAATGCTTAGACGAATTCGAACGATGACGCGTGCATGGCTGATGCAACCGCCTCTGCCAAGGCTACCGCGGTCCGGCGTTAACCCGCCGCGTGTCACAGACTTTTCACAGTTTGGCGTGGATCAGCCGACAGCGCGACAGCCTTCCTCCCTGCGTCTGCCGTAAGATGGTCGCGCGATGTCGAACGGCTGGGACGCCATCATCATCGGCAGCGGTTTCGGAGGGGCTGTCACCGCCGCGCGACTGGCCGAGAAGGGCTATCGCGTGCTGGTACTGGAGCGAGGACGAAGATGGACGACCGACCAGTACCCCGCCGGCCTGACGACCCCTGGATCTGGGATCAGCGCAAACCGGCTCATTGCAACGGTTGGTTCGACTTTCGACTGTTTCCGCACATGGCAGTCGTTCAGGGGGCCGGTGTCGGCGGCGGCTCGCTCGTGTACGCAAACATCGCTGTCAACGCGAAGCCTGACAGCTTCGATAACGGATGGCCTCCCGAAATCACCTATCGAGAGCTCGCACCCTACTACGACGCGGTAGGCGCGATGCTGGACGTCCAGAAGGTCCCTGACAACCAGTGGCCCAAGCGCACGCACCTCCTCAAGGAAGCCGCCGAACGAAACCAGGTCGGCCAACGCTTCCGGCCGCTGGATCTCGCCGTCACCTTCGACAGGGACTGGAAGTACGAACTGCCGAATGCGCATGATGAATCACATTCGAAGGCGTTCACCAACGCCCAGGGCCAGCAGCAGGGCACGTGCGTGCATCTCGGCGAATGCGACATCGGCTGCAAGGTGAAAGCGCGCAATACGCTCGATTTCAACTACATCCCTCTGGCCGAGCGGCATCATGCCCAGGTAAGACCGCTGCATCTGGTTCGGAACATCGTGCCGATTGCCGATGGCTACCGGGTCGAGTTCGACCGAATCGCCGAAGGAACCCTTCACGCGGGCAGCGTGGAAGGGCGAATCGTCGTGCTGGCGGCCGGCTCGCTGGGATCGACCGAAATTCTCCTGAGTTGCCGCGACGTGCATCGCAGCCTTCCGGCGCTCAGCCCGTTTCTCGGCAGGAACTGGAGCAGCAACGGCGATTTTCTGACACCGGCAATCCATCCGCTCCGTTCGGTCGATCCGACTCGCGGGCCGACGATTACCGCGGCGGTGGACCTTCTCGACAAGGCAGTCGACGGGCAGTCGATCTTCATCGAGGACGGTGGATTGCCGGACGTCGCGATTGGGTTCATGCAGGATATCGCCCGTGACGAAGGGATCGATCAGCGCGTGCGGGCGCTTGTCGAAAGTCTCAGGGTGCTCGTGCGGCTGAACGCGTTCGAGAGAATCATGCCCTGGTTCGCGCAATCGCGGGACGCCGCCGACGGCCGTTTATCGCTGAAGGACGGCTCGCTGCACCTCGAATGGGATGTCGACCGGTCAATCCCGACGATCGATGCCGTCGTTCGCACGCATGAGAAGTTCGCGCGGAGCACAGGCGGAATCCCGCTCGTGCCAATCACCTGGACGCTGGCAAGGGATCTCATCACGCCCCACCCTCTCGGCGGTGTCAACATGGGAACCTCCGCGCTGAACGGAGTGGTCGATCACAAGGGAGAAGCGTTCGGATATCGCAACCTGTATGTCGCCGACGGCGCAATCGTCCCAGAAGCTCTCGGTCTGAATCCGTCGAAAACGATCGCGGCTTTGGCCGAACGGATCGCCGCGCTGATTGCCGCCGAAGGGCGATAACGAGGACCTCATGGCTCAAAAACCACCAGAGAAGGCCATCGTCACCTATCGCAGCCTCGGGCATGCGTTCGAGCGCCCCGTCACCAGGCCGCTGGCAGAGCGCAGCGCATTCGAATCGGTCCAGGATCCGACGGAAGAAACGGCGCTTCGGGCCGAGCTCAGTTCGGCGCTGGCCGCGCTCGAGGCAGAAAGCGCCCGCCAGGGACCGGGAGTGATTGCGGCTGTTCCCAACCAGCTAGCATCGCTTATTCAGTCGCGGATGCTCGAAGACCCGCCGCCAGGCGATCTGATGGCCATCGGATCGCGACCGGCGCCGAGCGCTTTTGAAGTCAAGTACGACGAGCACGACATTCTCGGGTGGATCGGCAGCGTGTTCACCTGGTGGAGAAAGATCGTGCCCGAGCCCTGGCGCACACCGCCCGACACGCCCGACCGGATTGGCAACGGCCGGACAATCCGCCTGGCGATGATGGCAGATTGGGGGACTGGACTTTACGGGGCGCCCGTGTGCGCGCGCAGCATCGAGGCGGACGTGAGGCCCTTCGACCTGTTGTTACATCTTGGCGACATCTACTACTCGGGCACTCAGAACGAAGCACAAACGCGATTTCTCGACAAATGGCCGAAGCGGCAGGATGCGCTGAGTCGCGCCTGCAACGCCAATCACGAAATGTACACGGGCGGCGAGGGTTACTTTCGCGCCGTGCTGCCGGCATTCGGCCAGCCCGCGAGCTACTTTGCTTTCGAAAACGATCACTGGGTGCTCGTCGGCCTCGACAGCGCGTATCAGGACCACGACCTCGCCGGGGACCAGGTCGCATGGCTCGAGCGTATCGTCCAGGCAGCCGGCGGACGAAAAGTTGTGCTGTTCACGCATCATCAACCCTACTCGCTGCTCGACCGTCAGGGGCCGAAGCTGGTGACAAAACTCGGGCGGCTGCTGGCGGCACGACGGATTTTTGCGTGGTACCTGGGGTCACGAGCACCGCTGCGTGCTGTATGACGCTCATCCGGCATGGGGCCTGCTCGGTCGCTGTATCGGTCACGGCGGGTACCCGTATTTCCGGGACAAGCTCAGCGACCTCCCCATGCCCGAAGGCAACCTGTGGCGCCGGATGGAACCAAAAAATCTCGTTCCAGGGGCGCTCATCCTGGATGCTCCGAACCAGTATGTGGAAGGCGAGGAAGACCAGTATGGAGCAAACGGCTATGTGACACTGGAGTTCGACGAGCACCGGCTCAACGAAACGATTCACGCTCCTGACGGCTCTATCGTGCGCGATCGGCAACTGACGTGAGGGTGACGGGGTTTAGAGTTCGTGGGTTCGAGGTTCGCTCAGAACCCCGAACCACGAACCACGAACTGAGCGTTAGCACCCAGAACCCAGCACCTCGAACCTGGAACCCTGGAGGACTTCAGTGACTCACTCCCACCCTGGGATTACCTTCCACGAGACGATGGCCGGCCCGTTTGCGCTCGGCCAGTCCGACCCGGTGGCCGGCGAAGCGGCCGGGAAGACAGCCGGAACGAATCTGGCGCTGCACGCCTCGATCGAAATTCGCGACATCGATAGGTTCGTCGCCGATGCCACACATGCCGGCAGCATCGACGGCCATGTCGATTTCGAGCCGTTCGCCAAAGCGATGCCTGCCAGGCCGGGCGCGTTCCGTCTGTTTTCGCCGACGGGCCAGCAAGGGGTCACCCGAATGATCTATGAGGTCGCCTTCGAGCACGAGGGACAGCCTTACTATCTGGCCGGGTATAAACAGGTGCAGAATGATCGCAAGGGCACCGATCTCTGGAACGACACGACGACCTTGTTCACACGGCTTCATAAAGGTGTCGATTCGAGCGCACCGGTGGTCGGCGCCGGCGTGCTGCGACTCGGGGTGCCGGACCTCATCCGTCTGACGTCCACGTTGCGCGTTATCAACGCAGAGCATCCGGCCGACCAGATGCGCGCGCTTGCGACATTCGGCAAGTTTTTTCTGGGAAGCCTGTGGGACACCTACGGCCCGCGAAAGCATGTCTGAAGAAATGATCTCGATCGATCCCAACTACCAGGGAAGAAAAGGATACGAAGCGTCGTTCCTCGGAATCGATGTGCCGCTTCCGAAATTGTCGGACGCGCTTCGAGCCAGGGCGATCCCGGTGCCTGGCGCGGATGACCCGCAACCCTACGAATTGAAATATCACCATTACAGCGTCGTGATGAACCGCGAGGCGCGGCTGGCATACTTTGCCGCGGTAAATTACGACGGATCGGCTGAGTTCCGTCACGCGCGGACCGGTGCCGATCGCTGGTTCTGTGATCCCAGAATCGACTCGGCGCTTCAGGCCGGAGACGAGTACTACACCGACAATCCTCTCGACCGTGGCCACCTGGTGCGGCGTGCCGATGCGGGCTGGGGCCGCTCGCCGGAAGAGGCCGCGCGAGCCAGCGACGATACATTCCACTTCACCAACTGCACGCCACAGCACGAAATCTTCAATCAGGCGGCCAGGGCGCGGCAGGAGGACCTGCTGCTCTGGGGAAACATCGAAGAGCACATCGCCAAACAGGCCAGAGCAGAGGCCGGGCGGCTCTCGATCTTCAACGGACCGGTCTTCCGATCGAGCGACCGATCCTACCGCGGCCTCAGGATCCCCAAGGAATTCTGGAAGATCGTGATCTATCGGGGAGCGGGACGCCCTCTCGCCGCAGTCGCGTTCATCCTGAGCCAGGAAGGGCTGATTGCCGATTTGCCATTCGAACAGTTTGTCGTCGGACCGTATCGCCCGTTTCAAATCAAGAGTTCGAAAGATAGAATCGAGAACGAATCTCGATTTTGGCCCGTTGCGATCAGCCGATCCGCTCGAGAAAGCGCTGGAGTCAGTGGGCGAGTCTGGGGCGATATCCTTGAGCTCTCTCGATGACATCGTGATGGCATGAGGACGCTTCGACGCCCGTCACCGCTATCGGGCATCGAGACGGACGAACGGGCTTTCCGTCACCAGGTAATCGGCCGTATCGCCGCGCGCCTCGAAGGCTCCGGTTCCGGGCGTCATCGGTTTGAAGGCCGTATACCGTCCTTTCTCGTAGAACAATCGAGCCGCCTGAAAACCAAACACCAGAGGTTGCGGCGCCCTCGTAGGCAATTTTCGAGCTCGCCTCGCGCGCGGACGATATCTTGATGTCTCCGCCGACGACCTTCTGAATCTCCGGGATGTGGATTTCTATGGGAGCGCCGTTTGCTCTCCTTCGCCTGGACGATGAATTTCCTGGTCTTGATGGTCGACGTCATCACGTAAACCGAATCCGCTTCGAGAAGTTGTGCGGCGTGGCTGCTGAAAGCGCTGATGTCGGCGTCGGTCAGATACTGATCGACGTCGGCAAGATCGACACGGTCCTCCAGGACGTCCGCAAACTCGAACGGCCGCTGTCTTCGCATTCTTGTAACGTCACATCCAGTCCCAGGTTCGAGCCGCCCATCGCGCCGATGACGCTCCCCAGAATCGACAACCCGACACCGATGCTGAGGTCACGCGTTCGTTCACCGGATATGCCGGCGGCCGCCACGTTCTCCTTCAGCCGCGGCAGAGCAATCTGCCCGCGCGGACGGAGGATCGTTGCGAGATCGCCGAGGCGGGTCAGCCTGGTCTCCTCCCTGACGAGCACTTGCAGCGGCTGGATGTCGGTGCGCGGGAGACGGATGACGCTGTAGCCGAATGATTTCAGATAGGTAAGAAGCGGATCCGAATTGCCCACTCAACCCTCCTTCGCGAATCGGTGATTATCGCGCGAGGCGCGCCGGCCCACAAGCGCGAATCACCGCTCGCATCTCTCCGGCATGTCGGATAAAGACCAGCCTGTTTACACAGAAACTCTTCGACCCCTCTTGACATCACTCACTTTGCAGAGCTAGCGTCCAAGACTCACCAATCCAGCTCGGAGATCCATGTTCCGGGCGGTCTTTTACCGCACGTCTGATCATCACTGCTGCGGGCCGAGTGAGGTGTTCGATGAAAAAGTCGCTGTGTTCATGGGTCGGGATCGTGGTGCTGATGACTCCGCTGCCGCTGGCTGCGCAGGACGACCTTGCGAATCTGGTCCCCAATCTCATCCTCACGGGGATCACGCTCCCACCCGCAGGCGATCCAGGGCGTTCTGCACGCCGGACACTTCACCCTGGGCAACCCGACATTCAATGGTTCACAGGCAGGGTCACAGGTGGATACCGGCGCGATCGGAGCGGTCGAAGCATTCGGTGACCGGCTGCGGGCGCAGTTCGCGAACTTTCCATTGGGATCGTCCACCGGAGGTTTCACTTACAGCTTTAACGAGCAATCCGGGCTCTACACACGGAACACCCAGAGTTTTGGTCCGGCGTTTACCGAACGGGCGACGACCATCGGTCGCAAGAAATTCAGCCTCGGCGTCAACTATCAGCACACGGGCTTCGACACCTTCGGCGGCCTGAATCTTGACGATGGATCGGTGGCGTTCTATCTGCCGCATACGGACTGCTGCAACCCGGCCATCCCGCCGCCCAGTCTGCAAACGCCGGGTTTCGAGAGCGACCTGATCGATGCGCGGCTCACACTGAAGGCCACGACTCGATACGGTAGCTGTCTTTGCCAACTACGGGTTGACCGATCACTTCGACGTCGGGGTCGCCATCCCGATTACGCACGTGTCGCTTGACGCGGACGTCGAGGCGACAATCCTGCGTCTATCGACGGGGGACAGCCCGCTCGTCCACACATTCGTGGAAGGGCAGAATGTAACCAAGACGACATTCTCGGATGAGGGCAGGCGACAGGCATCGGCGATATCCTGCTCAGGACGAAATACAATTTCCTGCAGTCCTCGTCGACAGGGCTGGCGCTTGGCGTCGATTTGCGGCTGCCCACTGGCGATGAGGCTGACCTGCTTGGGCTGGGAACGACGCAGGCGCAAGTTCCTTCTCATCGCGTCGTCCAACAACGCGCGGTTCTCGCCCCATATGAACATCGGCTTCACGATCTCGGGCAAGGGAGACGTAGAGAGTGGTCTGGCGTTCGAGCCGCTCGGTGTGAGCGACGAATTCAACTACTCCGGCGGCGTGGAGATTGTCGCTCATCCCGAAGCTGACGATCCTGGGCGATTTCCTTGGACGCACGCTTTTTGGCGCCGGCACGCTCGAGCTCGAAACCAAGACATTTCCGTTCCGGCCTGGAGCCGGCTCGACCCCTCCTACGGCGTTGCAAACGAGCACGACGAACCCGGCTACCGGTCAGCCCGTACGAGCAGCTCGGTACTGATCCCGACAGTAGCCTCAACTTGTTGCTGGGATCAGCCGGATTCAAGTTCAATGCGGCGACCAACCTGCTCGTGAATGGGAACATCCTGTTCCCGCTCAGCGATGCCGGCTTGCGCGATCGGCTGACGTTCGTGTTCGGGTTCGACTACGCGTTTTGAGCATTGGCGCAAAAAGGGGACAGGAAAAGCTTCTCGTCCCCTTTTTCGCTAACGCTTCTGAATCCGGACGATCATCCAGGAATTCCCGCGCTTCTCGAACGAGAACTCCTGCCTTAAGAAAGAGTTCTGGATTCTGCCGACCTTCGGTTCGAAAAAGTGGCTCAGTCGTGCAGACCGCCGTTGCGGACATCATGTCGGGGGCGAGGGAAATTGATTCGATGACCAGCTCGAGCCGATAGAACCGGTACTGCGCGAACGTGTTCGCCATCTCCGCCGGCGCCCCGGGCCAAACTGACCTCACAATTGCGGCATCCAGATTGTCGTGGCCGGCTTCGTAGCGCGCCAGCGCCTCTCTGACGCGCCCTTCCTCTGCCGCCCGATCGATCACAGGCGGTTTCGCGCCTTCCACCGCCGGCGGTTTGGGTGACACAACCGGCGGAGGATTGGGATTGGCCGGCGCTTCATCCTTCTTTGGAGCGACGGGAGGTGTTGTTACCGGCGGAAGCGTCGTCACCGGCGGCGTGGCACCCGGCGCCTGCCCCTTGAGGCGGCTGGGCCGGACCTTCCGCCGGTTTTGACGGCGCCGTTGGGTTCTCACCCTGACGTGCCGGTGGCGCACCACGTCTGCCGACGGCTCCCCCCGTTTCCACCGCTGCGGGTGGCGGGGGCTTCACTTTAGCTGACGGCGGCGTCACAACCGCCGCACTGCCACGGTCGGACGGCGGGTTCGCGCGCACCGGAGGCTGGACAGTCGGGCTGGGCATTGATCGCGGTCACTTGGAATGACGGGCGGCGCCGTGCCGATCGCGCCGTCGCTGGTACCGGTGCAGTCGACGGGAGATCGGTCTGCGTTTGCGGCGCCATGTCGGGTACTCCGGGACTCCGGAGAACGCCAACGTACAGCCCGATTGCTGCCACCAGCACCGCCGCAACAGATGCGATGAAGATCTGGTGCCGACCAGTCGATAGAGCGGGGGCCGGAGTTCAGCCGGGGAAGGCTCGGGCGCCGGCGGCGCAACCGGAATCACTTCGGTCCGAGCTTTGGGATAGACACGCTGAAAATGCAGGCGTCGCAGCTCAGCGGGCGGCAAGACCTGCCTGCTCGGGCAGCGGCTCTTCCCAGTAGACCGGCCTGATGAAGTGAGGGCGGTTGAGCGCGAGCGCCTGCCGCCACTCTTCCCGCACAAGCGGCGACTAACGCGTTCCACGACCAGAAGAGCTGGAAGACATCTGCCTGCTTGATCATCTCGAGCAGCCGCTGATCCCAGACTTCGCCC
This sequence comes from Vicinamibacterales bacterium, assembly GCA_963775345.1. Classification (GTDB taxonomy): domain Bacteria; phylum Acidobacteriota; class Vicinamibacteria; order Vicinamibacterales; family JAMQPK01; genus JAMQPK01. The sequence goes on along the minus strand of CAVZIS010000001.1, from coordinate 42,281 downwards.
GCGCGCAGAGACGACGACGTCGCGCAGATATCGATCGCCGGTCGCCGCGGCATGCGATTCGAACTCTTCGACAATGGCCGTGTCGCGATGCGAATAGCGAGGCAAAGATTCGACGGTACGGGCGCGCGTGCGTCTCCTCCTGGCGCGAGTCCGACGCCTGCCGGTCGACCCTGATACTCACCTGTACTTCGGCGAGCAGGAGATTTCCGTTGAAGACGGACACGGCGCCGCGGGCGACGCGGCCGTCGCAGCGACTCGTCCGCGCGCATTCGGAAATCCTCGCGGTGCACGCTCTCGGTCCACAGGAACCGCCGCTCGGGCGGGTTGAACGTCACGCCTTCCATGTGCGGAACGAAGCGCAGCTCCCCTTCACGTGCGACTGGCTGCCCGCTGTCCTCGGTTGCGGAGCGGAACTCGGACAATGTCCTCGCCCAGTACCTGTGCTGGCCTGCGTCTGCACCTCTCGAACGGGTCGGGCTCATCGGCGCTCCGGCGCGCTCGGCGAGATGTGCGAAGTACGAGAAGGGGATACCACTGCTCGGGCCGGATCGTCGATCGCCGGAAGACCGTGAACTGGACGTTCTCATCCCTGGCATCCTGTGTTCGGGCCGTATCTGCGGCCCGCGTCTCCTCGTCTCTCCGCCGAGCTTCCTCCTCCTCTTCCCGTTTCCGGCGCCGCGCCTCCTCTTCTTTCTGCCGCCGCGCCTCCTCTGGCGCCGTTCCTCTTCTTCCTTTTCTGCCGGCGCTCTTCTTCTTCTCCTTCCGCCGCTTCGCCTCTTCCTTCTGCCGGCGCTTCGCCTCCGCCAGGCGCCGCTCCTCTTCTTCTTTCTGACGCCGCTCCTCTTCTCTGCGCGCTCTCCTGCGTCCTTGCGCCTCCTCTTTCTGAAGGCGCTCTTCCTCTTCTCTTTGCCGGCGCTTCGCCTCTTCCCTCTTGAGTCGCTCCTCTTCCTCTCTCTGGCGGCGCTGCGCCTCTTCCCTCTCCCGCCGCTCGGTCTCTTCTTTCATGCGCCGCGCGGCCTCTTCCTTCTTCAGCCGTTCCGTTTCTTCCCTCTGCCGGCGCTCACGCTCTTCGCGCGCACGTTGCTCCGCCACTACGCGTTCGGCGGCGGCTCGCTCCGCTTCCGCCCGGGCACGTCGAAGCTCTTCCTGTCGCGCCGCTTCGGCTCTGGCCGCCTCGGCCGCCAACCGCTGCCGCTCATCGAAGGCTCGGAACTCGGATTCCAGTTCAACAAGCGCGTGCGAGGTCGAACTCGTGGGCGGGGCTGAATTCGCGAAGGAGCAGAAGGGCGGCTTGATGCTCGCCTGCCGCGAACTTCGAGCGCGCCTCCGCTACCGACTGTTGGGCGCGGCGTTTGTGCTCGCGCAGCCGGCGCCGCTCTTCGATGGCCGCGAGCGCCTTCGATCGGATCTCCTGGGCGCCGGCCGATCCTGCATCCACTGCGAGCGCATCGTCGGCGTGCCGCACGGCAGCGTCGAAATCGTCCTCTTCAAAGCTCGACTGAGCGCGATCGATCGCAGCTTTGACCGACGCGCGCCCGTTCGCGTTCCCGCTCGCGGTCGCGCCGAAGCTCGAGCATCTCGGTTCGCAGGGCCAGCGCCGCTTGAGAGGCCTGATCGATCGAGAGGGCCTGATCGATGAGGTCTGACGCCTTTCCAATATCGCCCTGGCGCATGGCTTGCCGCGCCTCGTTGAGCCAGCCTTCGATTTTCTGTTCGTCGATCGCCTTCCTTGCCCGATCCATGAGTTCCAGGACGTCGGCGCGTTCGGGATCGAGAAGCAACGCCTTGTCGCACGCCCATAATGTCTGTTCGAAATCGCCGGCGTCGAACGCCTCCTGGGCCTTCGACAGATGCGCACCGATTTCGCGGGACCTTCGCTTCTCGAGATCCGCGAGCCCCGGGCGCGGGATCGCCTTGGGTTTGGCCACCGCATCCGCGGCCGCCCGCTCGATGGCCTGAATCAGGAGCTGCACGTCGGTGTCCCATCGGGTGTCACTCAGCTCGATCGCGTTGCGAAACTGGAGATCGGCGAGATCGGGCGGCAGATCCCCGCCCCCGGGCATCGGCGCCCGTTCGATCAACACGGGAATCACCCGGATGCGCTCGTTCTTGAGAGCGGTTGCGACCTCGACTCGAAGAAAGTCTTCCGGGTTGTCGAGGCGGCGCTGCTTGAGGCGGGCGTCCTGAACGGTCAGCCACTCCCGCCCGATGATGGCGAGCAGCACCGAGCACGACTCGAGCTCGTTCTTGATGAACTTGAGGAAGTCCGCACCCGGTGGGATGTTGTCGGTGTCCTTGAAGATGCGCTCCGCCCCGAAATGCCGGCGAAGGGCGGGCAAAAGGGCGAGCACATGCCCGGCGCTATCCTCGCGGCGGTAGCTGATGAAGATCCGCGATGAGGCTTCAGACTCCGTGCCGGCCATTTCCAGGCGGCCCCCCTTTGGCTACCGGCGCGAAGTCTACCCTAACAGCCTTATTCTGCATAGAGTTATCACCGCAGCACGGATGTCAGCATCGACGAGTCGAAACCCGTGAGCAATCCTCGCCGCCTCGGCGAGTACAGCCTCCCCCACAGCTGTATAGGCGGCATCGCCGGGCGCCAGATGTCACAAGGCCCAACGATAGCAGACCTTGCGCTCTCCTACCCGTTGTCGGCAACGCGCTCGAGGGTCACGCCGAGGCGTCCCTTGAAGCCGGTCCCCTCGATCCTGAAGGTCCAGCCCTTCTCTCCACGCCTCAACCTGACTGCCTCTGTGGTCTCCTGGAAGTTTTCGTCACTATAGAGATATACCTGCAGGCCCTCGAACGACGCCGACAGTTCCTTCCGGGCGCCCGCCACGACCCGGATGTAGTACTGCTTACGAAAGATGACGTTGTCGGAAAACCCGATGCCCAACAGGTCGCGCTCGCCGACATAGAAATCGAGCCGCATCACCATGTCGCGCGCCTGGGGGGTGGGCCGCGCACCGCCCAAGGCGATGCGCTTGGTGTCCAGCCAGCCCTCCCAGATGAGCCGGTCGGGGCCGGCCCACCCCATGGCGTTGTCCGGCTTCAGTTCGTCGACGAAGTCGCGCGGTGCGGAATGGGCCGTAACAGTTCTCCGCCTCGGCACTCTGGTGAAACAACTCGAAATCGACCCGCCTCGGCTTGATCGACACACCGAAAAACATCTCGCTTTTCCCGAACCGGTCGAACCCGCGCGTGACCTCTGCCTCGAGCAGATTCAACCGCACGTAAACATCGCCGTGAAAGAACCGCGTGGACACTTCGAACGCCTCGCGCGACGTGATCAGCGAGTCGTCCCCGCCATGGCACTTGTGGACGAAGGTTCTCGGTGCGCCCGGTAACTGCGCCGAGATCTGTTTCACCAGACCGTCGCTCCGGTTGTAGTTCCAGCCGAACTCGTGCGGCGCCGACGACAACCGGTTGAGCAGCGCCGCGCTTCGCGTGCCGTAGCTCTTGTAGTTGGTTCCCACCACGGTCAGGACGCGGCTGGGGGGAAAGTGCTTGGCGAAGTTCAGATATCCCCACGGGTTCTTCTTGTCTTCCTGTGCCTCCGGGCTGAAGCGCTCGAGCTCGTCGGCCGCCTCGACGAACTTCCAGTCCCTGATGCCCTGGAACGAAATGCCGCGATGTGGCGTTCCGAGCGTGACGATCTTGTTGATGCAGTCGGCAGCCTTCCGGCGCTTTGCCGGATACGCCACCTGAATCGCCTCACGGACGATGAGGCCTCCCATGGAGTGCGCGATGATGTTGACGGGCGGCTTTGGCTTACCGGAAATCACGACTGCGAGGTCACGCACGAAATCGATGAGGCGAACGAGCGATTCGGAATACACCTTCAGGCTTCGCTCGTCGAAATCGTAGTAGCGGAACACCCAGATGCTCTGGCAGGGATCATCCTGCGAGGTCACGAGCTCGAGCGCCGTGCCAGGATCGATGAGAATCCGGCCGCTGAAGAAACTCGGGTCGAGCGACTTCAACTCGTCGGGAAGCTCGTCGGGGGCGACCACCGGTTTCGTGTAATAGCCGACGACGTTGGTTGCGTCGTGGTACTTCCACTGCGACTTCATGTAGCGGAGGATCAACCCTTCGTAGATGTAGTTCTCGCCGCGCTTGTGGGGATAGACGGTGCCGTCGTTGAAGCCCTGATAGGCGATCCGCCGCTCGTCTTCGACATCGAGGCCGCCGAATCCGCGAATCAAAATCAGGGGAACGTGAGCTGTAGTCGGCATGCCCGGAATCTCCTCACGCCAGGTCGTACAACGGCGCAACCTCCTGACGGAACGTCAGGATCTGGTGAATGTCGTACGGATGCGTGGTGCCGTCGGTCACGAAGTTGCGCAGCACCTGAAACGCATGGCCCAGGCCCGCGGCATCGTCGATATCGGCGTCAACCTTGAACGCGATGGGCGTTTTCCCCTCTCGGTAGGGCGCACTCGCTGAAAAAACGACAGCTGAAGGTTGCCGTAGCGTTCATCGGTCTTGAACGATCCGGCGAGCGCAAAGCCCGGCGGCGGGCGTGGAGCTTGCCCGAAACCTCGTGGAATCGTTGACTGGCGATCTCCCCTTTGACCCGATCGCGAAGCGCGACGTCGACGTCCGCGAACACACGATCTGGACGGATTCGATAAATTCCCTGGACGCCGCTCCACACCGTGTGGCTCTCATTGAATCCGAAAGCTGTCCATTTTCGCGAACAGATTGAGAAGCCCCGCGCGCTGCATGTCAGTGAGGTCGGCGTACATGGAAGGACCAGAGGCTGTCGATGAAGCCGACCCTTCCAATTTGGAGCGGTCCAGCACCCGCCGGAGATCGATCGGAAGCTCGGCGTATTTCGGAAACCGCACTTCGTTCACCCGCTCGGGATCGATGGGCAGAAGAGCTCGACTGTCGCCGGACCATCGAAGGGCATCAGGAGAGTGTGTGCCACCGCGCGGTGGCGAGTGGGAAATGCCTTGACGATGTAGGGCTGCCCGCCCGCAATCTCGCACGTAACCTGCCGCGTTCCAGGAGCGCGCTTGCGAGCCGCCACGACGTTGGTCCGGACCGCGACGACCTGCAGATCGACGGTGTCGTCCAGCTTTTCGCGCTTGGCGTTGCGAAGTGTGACGTGTAACGTACCCAAGCCGCGTCCCTATAACGTCTTCAGATACTCGACGAGCGCAGATTTCAACTCCGGGGCCAGCGTCGTGCCATAGGTGTGGCCGCCGTTCGCGCTGCCGGCTCGCGTCGTATCGAACACCTCACCCTCGCGCTCGGCGTCGGCGCCCTGGGCGACGAAGCCTCCACGCACCGGATCGTAGACGTCGTACCCCCGATAGAAGCGCTGTGGCCGGCGCTCGGGTGGCTCGAGGAGATCGGTCAGCGTGGGGACCGAGCCGTTGTGCAAATACGGCGCGTTGAGCCATACGCCGAGGAGCGGCATTGCGACGTATCCGTTGGTTTTGCGGAAGGATTTGAACTGCCACGGCTTACCCTCCGCCAGCGCGTTGAACGCCGCAGCCGCCGGGAGTGTCCATGTATCGAGGCGATGACGATCCGTGCCGATCTCCTCGATAGGAATCGCGTGCCCCATCCGGGGCCCTTCGGGCGCGTGGCACGCCGAGCACTCGGTCGCGAACACCTGCGCACCTCGTTCGGCACGCACGCGATCTATCGGAAACGGGTAGGCTGGCGGCTTGAGATCGCGCAGCCACTGACCGATGCGCTCGAGGCTCTCGAGATCGACCGACTTGACGCTGGCGCCATTCCCGATCGCTGAGCTGATCAGGACCTCCTTCAACGAAGGATTCATACCGTCCCAGTGCAAGGCCTTTCCGTCCCGAAGGCCGAGACCCCAGAGGGGAGTCATGTCGGAGTGGCCAATCGTCTGATCCACGGGCTGGGCGAGCTGCCTGTATTTGAACGGATTGAGCGGGTCGATTCGGCCCCGGCCCCAGTCCGGGCGCTCGTCCATCCATGCGAACTCCTGGCGATGCCGGACCAGCGCCCGTCTGGTGCCCGGAATCAGCAGCATCCGGTACGAAAGCGACTCGGTCCAGGAGAGCGTACCGATCTTGCCGATCTCCTGGAGCATGTCTCCGGAGTTGAATCGGGGATCTGCGGCGGCTGCTTCGAGAAAGCGCGAGAAGGCTCTGCGCTTTGAGGAGAGTCGTTGCCCCGCCGGGCACGATGCTGCGCGGCGCGCCAGGCGCACACGATACGTCGCGGTGTGGCAGAACGCGCAGTTGACCGCTATACGGGAAGAGCCGAGGACATCCTTCTTCGAAAAGCCAATGGGCAACTCCCGGCCGGGCTCCCAGATGAAGCCAAGCGACGCGTAGCCGCCCGGAAGCTTGTCGGGGAACATCCGCGGCAGCACCTGCCAGATCCAGTAGGGTATTCCTTCCTCGGATTCAACTCCCACCGAACCGTATTTGAAATGCTCGACCCCTCCGGCGTCCTGGCTCTCAACGTTGGAGGCCAGGGCCGACAGGCAAAGAACAGCGAACAGGAACGCGACACCCGCTCTCATAACGTCTTCATGTATTCGATGAGTGCTTCACGATCGACGGGCGGCAACTCCCGGCCGTAGAGATGCCCGCCGTTGCCGTTCCCGCGAAGCGTCGTGTCGAACCGCACACCGCCTTTCTCGGCTTCGGGACCACTCGACACGAAGCCGACGGCCTGCCAATCGTACACGTCGTAACCCCGATAGAACTCGCGCGGCCGCTCCTCCGGAAACAGCAATGCCCGCAGCGACGGCACCGAGCCGTTGTGCAGGTAGGGCGCACGCAGCCAGACACCATCGAGGGGCATGTTCGCATAGCCATCGGTCTTCCGGAAGTGCGAGAACTTCCAGGGTCTTCCCGTCCCAATCGTGTTCATCTTCTCGACGAGCGCCGACGTGAACGAGTGCAGGCGCTCGGGATCGGTGCCGATGTCCGCGAGCGGCGTCACTTGCCCGACCGATGCGCCGTCTGTCGTATGACAGCGTGCGCACGCTGTCTGGTAGATCTGACCGCCCCTGTCGACCTTCGTCCGGTCGATTCGCGCAGCAGGATAAGGCGGAGGCTTCAGATCCAGCGCCCACTTCGCGACACGATCGAGCGACGCGAGATCGAGCGACTCTTCGGTCGCGCCCGCGCCTATCGCAGCGCTCTTGTTGCGCTCTTCGACCTGGTTGTTGTTGCCATCCCAATGGAGCCACATTCCCTGGCGAATCCGCTGATTGAAGAGCGGCGGCAGGTCTGCCGTGCCGACGCTCTTGTCGGCTTTCAAGTCGAAGTTGAAAATCCGCTTGTACGGATTGAAGGTATCGACCCGCCCGGGACCCTGCGGCGGGCGATCGTTGAACCAGCTGTTCTGTTCGGCGCGCTCGAGGATGCCGTCGCGTGTCCGCTTGATGACGATGAACCGGTACAAGAGAGACGTGAACCACGAAAACTCGGGGTCCTGTTTGCGGATGGCCTCGATCAAGGCGTCGGCCTCGAAGCGCGGATCGCGTGCGCACGCCGTGAGGAAGTTCGCATACCCCTGCAGATCCATCTGGTGTGCGGGCATTCCCGCGATGATCTGCCTGGGGCCGCTCGCCGACTCGCGCACGGTGCCCGTGTGGCACGTTGCGCAGTTCAACCCCACGAGCGGGACGCGATCCTCGACGTAGGTTGTGCCGACCGCGATGCCGTGGGGCGAACCCTTCTCGAAAATGAACCCCAGACGCTCGTAGCCCTCACCGGGACGATTCGGCAACTTGTCGGCAAAAAGGACGGGCAACACGCGCCAGATTGGATATGGCAACCCGACTGTCCCTTCGGTGCCGACCGAGCCGTACTTGAAGTGCGTCAGGATGTCGTTCTGGGCGCCGATCTGCACCGGGGCCAATGCAGGTGCGACGATCACGGCCAATGTGATGACTGCGCTCCACAGAACGCCGGTGACGACGCCGCCTCGACGAGTCATGGCCGAGCCTCGGTGAATGGCGCGGGCGTGAAGACCGACATGATCTGGCGGATCATCTCGTCCCGCGAGTCGAACCGCGTTTGGTCGTAGCAGCCGAGTGGATTCTCCACGACGTTGACGAGACACTTGTTGCAGTACGTGCAGGGTTTTGGAGCCGTGTTGAGCCCCTGCGCAAACATGTTGACCAGATCGTTGTTGGCCACGAGCGGCCGGGCCGCGCTGACGGCGTCACAATCTCCTCGCGTGATGGCCTCTCGTATGATCGATGCCGTCTGAAAACCGCCGGTGCAGATGACCGGGACGGTAACGCTCTGCTTGATGGCCCGCGCATCGGGAAGATTCGCACCCTCGATTTTGTCCGGATCTCCGGCGGCGTCGTTCCACGCACGCCTCGCGATCTGGCCGGAGACACCGTGAAACAGCAGGAAGTTCGCAAACGTGCGTTCGCCGCTCGAAATCATGGTGTCGTACGATTTCGCCAGGTCTTCGACGGGCAGATCCGTGCCGGCCGGGTTTCGCGGATGGGGGAAGAAGCTGCCCGTCGACACGTGAATCGCGTCGACGCCTGCCTCGACGAGCCACTGGCAGACCTTCACTGAATCAACGACCGTGTTGCCAGACGGCCCTCGCCCGAACAGCGCCAGCGCATCATCGTATTCGGTCGCGCTGATCTTCATCTGCAGGTGAAAGTCGTTCCCGACCGTTCGGCGGATGGCTTTCACGACATCCAGCACGAAACGCGCGCGGTTCTCGAGGCTGCCGCCGTACTCATCCTTGCGGTCGTTGATCGCCGAGCTGAGGAACTGGGTGATCAGATAGCCGTTGGCGCCGTGGAGCTCGACCCCATCGAGCCCCGCTTCGCGCGCGCGCCGTGCGCCGTCGGCGAAGTACTGGACGACTTCGCGAATCTGCGCGATCGTCATTCGCTCGCAGCGAAAGCCGTGGATGGGATCGGCCTTGTCGGTCGAGCTCAGCCCCAACGGAATCTCGATCCCGTTGATATCGCGCTGGCGGCCGGAGTGGCTGAGCTGAAGGATGTACTTGCAATCGTGCTCGTGGACCGCGCGGCCGACGGCCCGCCAGAAAGGAATTCGCGAGTCGTCATCGATCATCGCGTAGTTCGGAACGATGCGGCCCCGCAGGTGCACCGGCACGAACGACGAGATGATGGCGCCGACACCACCCCTGGCGAACTTCACTTCCCAGTTGATCCGTGCCTGGTTGCCTGAGCCGTCATAGTTGTCGAAGCGGCCCGAGATGTTCGACCGGAAGATGCGGTTCTTGACCGTCAGGTTCCTGAACTGCAGCGGCGTGAAAATGATGTCACCTGGCATCGGATCGCTCCCGTCAGAACGTCTTCAGGTATTCGATGAGCGCCCACTTGTCGGCATCGGCAAGCTGGGAGCCGTAGTTGTGGCCCCGATCCAGGATGAAGTCCGGCGCGATGTTGTTCCTGAGCATGCGGTTGTAAATGCTCTCGTCGGAAAACAGATTCAACAAGGAACTGTTGCGTACGATGTCGGGGAGACGTGTCGGATCGACGCGGGCAACATAATCCACGGGCGTTCCCGCAGGAATCCGTACCTTGCGAGTCGTCCCGCTGATCGTCACCGTACTGTCTACGGTGGTCACTGGAATCGACTGGGTGCCCAGCCGACGCTCGGGCCACAGCATCTTCAGCATGGCGTCGATAAATGCCGTCATGCGCCCTGACACGGACGGATCCTTGACGAACACGCCGACGGAGTTGTTGTGGAGGTACGGCGCCGTCGCCCAGATGCTGGTCAGCGACGCCGTGCGATAGTAGCCCCGGCCGCCGGCGGGAATATCGAGCGTCAGCGGTTTTGTCGGGTCCCGCGGGTTGTACAGATTCGTCAGCTCTCCGACGTCAGGCAGCGCCTTGTAGGTTTCCGAAGAGAACTCGTCCCAGATGCTGCCGCGCGTGGCGTTGCTGCCCATCGCGCGCGCGACGTTCGTGCCGAGCTCGATAACGGAATACCGCTTGTCGTCGGACAGGAAATTGTCGGTCAGGAAGTCTTCGCGTTCCACCGCCTCCCTGAACCATTGCGTGCGATCGGCCGTGCCCGCGGGCGGCTGCTTGCTGGAGTGGCACGAGGCGCAGTGTTCGGCGAACGCCCGCCGTCCTGTGCGCAGCGTCTCGCCGGAGGCCGTGAGATGCGCCGCACCGCCAGGAGCGTCCTTCAACAGCAGCGGCGTCATGGCTTTCAGGAAGGCCTCGGCATTGGCCATCCGGGCTTCGGTGTCTCGCCAGTCCTGGCAGTTTTTGCGTGCGTAAGCTATCTCGAAGGGCTGCTGCCTTTTGGCAATCCCCAGAACCGGATCGTGACGCGTCACCCAGTAGTCGCCGCACATCCCGATATTCACGTACACGCGCAGTGACGCGCCCGCCACACCGATTGAATCCGCACCATCCTTCAGGATGTGATGCACCGGGATTGTCGTTCCATCGCGCTGACGTTCGGGCTCGGTCGGCCTCGAGCTGAGGTTGAAAATCGTGTTGATCGCGTTCGGATTGTTGATGTGGTCGGTGGCAAACCGCGAGGTGTCCGACGTTCCCGGCGGCTGCCGCGCGGCGACATGCCAGCGGAAGTCGTCGGGCCTCATGATCAGACTGAACAGCTTCCCCTCCTCCCAGTACTGATTGCCGATCGTGGCGGCAAGGTTGGCCCACATCGGGCGTTCGGGATCCGCCGGCGGGTTGACCGGATTGAATCCGATGTGGCAGATGCCGCACGTCATCCCTATGAGGTAGGGCGGCTGCATGTCGTGCGGGTTCTGCAGATAGGTGGCCGCGTTCCAGCGCGACGGATCGAATTTAGGGTTTCGAAACTTCCGCAAGCCGACGATGCCGCTGGCCTCGCCCGGGACGCCCGGCACCGGTGGCTGATCGCACTTGTCCAGCCACAAGCCGTACTCGTCGGGGCTCGTCGCAGCCTGACAACCCGGCTGTGTAATCGCTCCGAGATCGCGGAAGCGGCGGCCATGGCGACGGGAGTCGATATAGTTCAGCAGGCTCACGTTGCCTTCCGTAATGCGGGCCATCTCGACCCAGAATTTCTCGCTGCCACCCGTCCAGAAGTACCAGGTGTTACGACCCTCGCGCTGCTCCGGCGTCAGATATCGACCTTCGTATCCGTAGTCCTCTCCTCCCGGCGCCGGCTGCTGCTGCGCCGACCCACCGGATGAAATCGCGATCACGAGCATCGCAAGAAGAACACCGGACACCGCACGAAAGCGTTTGTGGACAAGGTTGATAGTCACGGCACTTCGCTCCTTCAGAAGCGATGAGGATAGTGCAGGTATAAAAGCACAAAAATCCTCACGAGAAAAGCAGATCCAAAGGTACTGGTGCTTCACGTACGGAAAACGTTTCACGGAATGCGAAAGCTCAGAAACGTCGCCCGCTGAAGCGTGAAGCCGAATTGCAAACGCGTGATCGACTCGTCAAAACCAAGGTTGTAGTAGTCCTGCCCGTGGTAGAAGCGCACAAAAAGTCCCGTTCCCCCCCAGCCTTTAGGGAGGCAGGAGGCTTCGATAATGGTCTTCACCGGCGGCAAGCCGGCGGGCGTGTCATGGATGTACTGGAGATGGAGTTGCCCCTCCGCACGGCCGCAGCGCCACCAGTCCCGCCGCGCGGCCATGGCTTCCACAAACACCCTGGTCTGACCGTAGATGTCGGCCAACTCGTCGTCGATGCCTCCGCCGAGAAACCCGCTTGGATTCAGCTGCAGCCCGCCACCTGCCCTCCACTCCCAGGCGGTGGCATATTCGGGCGCGTCGGCCCGGGACGCGAGATGCATGCGGCCGTAGTAGGCAGCCGCCTCGATGTAATTGGTCGAAAAGCTTCCGTCGAGCTTGTTGACCGTGACCGGAGTGACTCCCGCGGGAGCGACGCACGTCCCCTCGTCGTTTCGCGACTGCTCAGTAAACAAGCATCCGTTCTGTCCGTTGGAATGGTGACCGAACGGGATGGTGTCCACGAGCCAGATCTCGATAGGTCCCTTGTAACGCTCGGCCTCATCGCTCTGGTCGGCGCGCGACAGATTCCGCATGCGGGCAAGCTGCACAGTGCCTTTCGGCATGTACGACGGGGTCCTCACTGGGCTCGACGTTTCGTCGAACATGCGCAGCCTGACCATCGGGGTCGTCGAGACTTGCCATCCCCAATGCGCCCCGCCGCTCAGAACGCGCCCGGCCGCATCGGCGATGGAGTCAATGATGATGATCCGGGGAGCGATCTGTCCCTCGAACACTAGGTCGGAAGCAGGGACATGATTGAAAACGTATGTGCCATCCGGACGAATCACAGGCCGGCCGCCGAGATTGAGCATGAATGGGGAGTCCTGGGCCGTCACCGGCGACGACAACGCCGAAAGCAGCACCAGGACAAAAGCGACCTTTGCCGTCATCTGCTGCCGCTCATTCCATGATCTCTTTTGCCTGCGTTTTCGGATAGTTGCCGTTCGACCTCAGGGGGTCTCCCGCCCGATGCAGTGTGAAGACGAACTGAAACTGGCCTGGAAAGTCGGTCCCGACCTGCCTCAACCGCTTCGCAAGTTCGAGATAATCCTCCGTATTTTCGACGCCGCAGATGAACGTATCGGAGAGCAAATCGCACTTTTCGCGCTCGCCGAACAGCTCCGTCATGGCAGCGCGAATGTCCTCGATTGGCTCGGGGCCCGCGTTGACGTCATATGAGAGGGTGGCGTACATGAGCGGGCACCAGCATAGACCCAGTCGTCACATGCCGTTGCACTCATTGTTAGTGACGGGGCTGCTCCTATCGTTACAGGAGAGGCAGCCGGTCGCCGGGTTTCGAGGATGGACAGTGACGGCACCTGGCGCTAAACTCTCCCGGTTCGTAGTCACGTCAATTGACAAGATACTGCCATGGAACTGACCCGTCGCTTCCTCTTTCACGGCGATGCCGTTGCCATCGGCGGCAGGATTGTGCGGCCGGACGACATCGTGCTCGATCCCCGCTGTGCCAGCACCCTGCCGGTGACCGGCGGGCGCACCAGTAAGCAGAGCAAGGGGATGAAATTCGGCAAGTACGTTCGCTTTTCGTCGGCGGCGACCCTGGCTGAAGGCCGGTTTGACGATCGCAAACAGGTGGTCGCGCTCACGAAGGGAAAGGCGCGGGAGGAGGACCTCAGATCAACGACCACCGTCCGTGCGGAACTGCTCGACTTGGTCGTCGGCAACAAGCCCCAGCTCGTCGTCAAGAGGGTTCGTGGAGCCCTCACTTCCAGGAGCCCGCAGTCGGCCGAGGACGAAATGATTTTCGGTCTCGGCAGAGAGGTAGCGCTCGACGGCGTGGCGATCGGGGGGCACAAACTCATCATCGAGCTGAACAAGGCGATGTTTCAGGAGCAGGACACCTTCACGAAGTTGAAACGTTCTGCCAGCGATCCGGCGTTCGTCCAGACCCATGCCCACAGCCTCGTCGCCGGAGCCACCGTTGCCGGGCAGCCACGCAGCGGCGCGCTCGTCGAGGTGCGCGGTATCATCCACACCACGATCGTCCGAAGCATACGTTGGAGTGGAAAACCGTATCCCGGAGCCACGATCGACGGCCACCTGGTGACCGTGCCGGACTTCGGCCGGATATATTTCGGCGAGATGCTGATCTATCGGGACAACCGGCGGCTGACGATGATGCGGCTCGAGTTTGGATCGCCATTCGGTGGCGCTATGGCGGCCGCCGATGTCCAGGACAATGGAGGCTGGTCGCCATAGTTTGATTGGCTTCGGTCGTCTGAGGGCGCTCCTCCTAATCCTCGCCTGCCTGCCGGCGTGCAACCGGGATAGCGGATCCAATCAAGGCGTCGAAGAACTGTTCCAGGCCGCCAGACTCGCGATGTGGCAAGGGCAGCTCGGCGAAGCGCGCGCGCTGGCCGACCGCGGCCTCGTGCTGACCCGCAATGATGCTGATTCCCCCCAATCCTGGAAGCTTCGCTTGCTCCTCTGCGAAATTCTCCAGAACCACTTCGAAAACGCTCAGGCCGCGCCAATACTGAGCGCGAAAGTCCCGGACGGGCCAAAGTACGACGACCTTCGTGCTCGTCAGCAGTACCTGCAGAGTAAAGAGGAAGTCGCTGAAGGAAAGCTCAACGAAGCCCTTCGTTCTCTGGAGGTGGCGCAGAAGACAGCTCCGTCGGCCGCCGAGGTCCAGCTCGAAGCAGCCATTCTGGAAGGCCAGATTCTCCTGCGGCTTTCACGGTGGAACGAGGCAGAGGCGAAACTGGGCGCAGTCGTCGAGCAAACTCAGAAGGATCGATACCGACAGGCGCTGGCGTTGAATAACCTCGGTATGGGACGGCTCATCCGTAGCCGGTACGACGAAGCACTGGCGTGGTTCGAGCAGGTGCTGTCGCAGACCGATCTGGAGAACATGGCCGTCTACGGAACCGTTCTCTACAACGCGGGCATCTGTTACTCCCGCCTGGGCCAGTTCGAACGAGCCATCGCCGTGCAGCAGCGAGCGGCGCAAATCCACGACCGGCGAGGCCCGTCGCTTCAACTCGTGCAGGCGCTGGGCTCGCTCGGAAATACCTACGTGCTCCAAGGGGACGCCCGCAAGGCCGTGCCCTTCCTGCGACGGGCGATGGACGTGGCGACCGCGGCGAATCTGCCGGCTGAGTCCGCGCTATGGGCCGGAAATCTCGCCGCGGCGTACGGGCATTTGGGCGATTGGAACGAAGCTGAGCGCTTCAACAACGAAGCCGCGCGCATCGGCTCGGCCAACTCGTCGATAAAGCCTGTCTACTTTGCATTGAACGCGGCACAAATAGCGCTTGGACGCGGCGATCTCGATCGCGCCTCGAGCCTCTACAAGGGGGCGCTGGCCGAGTCCGTTGGTACGCCGGCGGTCACGTGGACAGCGCACACCGGTCTCGCGCGCGTGGCCGTCTCGGCTGGTCAGCCACAGCAGGCGGCCCGTCATTTCGAGTCGGCACTCGATACCATCGAGAAGACCCGCTCCAACCTTCTGAGGACCGAATTCAAGATCTCGTTCCTGACGCAGCTGATCGAGTTCTATCAGGCGTATGTCGATGCGCTGTTGAAGGAGCAGCGTGTCGAACGCGCGTTCGAAATCGTCGAATCGAGTCGCGGCCGCGTGCTGGCCGAACGACATGGGGTGCCTCCGACCCGGGCGGTCGACCTGAAGGCGCTGCGCACCCTGTCGCAGCACACCGACACCGTGCTGTTGTCCTACTGGCTGGCGCCTGTACGCTCCTCTCTGTGGATCGTCGACGCCGACGGTATACGACACGTCTGGTTGCCGGCTGAGGAGGAAATCGAGAAATTGGTCCTCCAGCACGACGCGATGATCCACAACTCGCTGGCGAATCCTCTTGCAACGGCCGACACCCCCGGGGATCGGCTGTTCGAACTTCTGATCGCGCCGATCTCCGGACAGCTCAAGCCACAGTCGCCGATCGTGATCGTGCCCGACGGCATTCTGCATCGATTGAACTTCGAAACGCTTCCCGTCAAGGGCGAGCAAAAGCACTACTGGATCGAAGACGTCGAGATACAAATCGCGCCGTCACTCTCGATGCTGACCGCACAACGCAGCCGGCCGGCGCTCAGCCGGATCGCTGCTGCTCATCGGCGATGCCGATGCGCGCGAGCCCGAATTTCCTGCGCTCCGTTACGCATCGGCGGAAATCGCAAACGTGTCGAAGCACTTTCCGCCTGGCAGCGTCGTCGACGCACCAGAAAGATCGCGCAGTTGCCGAGCGCGTACCGGAATGCGCAGCTCGATCGATTTGCGATGATTCACTTCGCCGCGCACGCCGTCGCAAACCCGGAGAGTCCCGCTCGACTCGGCAATCATGTTGAGCGGCAGCGAACATGCGTTCAAGCTCTACGCGCGCGACGTGGCCGAACCGCCCGCTGAATGCCGAGCTCGTCACCGTATCGGCGTGTCGCAGCGCCGGGCGAGCGCGCGTATTCTGGTGAAGGGCTGGTCGGGTTCTCGTGGGCGTTCCTTCGAGCGGGTGCGCGGAGAGTGATCGCCGGCCTGTGGGACGTCGACGACCGATCCACTGCCGACCTGATGGATCAGGTCTATTCGCGGATTGCCGCCGGCGCCCCGCCGCCGCAGGCGCTTCGCGACGCGAAGCTCGTGATGCTTCGCAGCGGCGGCACGTTTGCGAAACCGTATTACTGGGGCCCGTTCGAAGTGTTTACGGTTGCGCTCGACGCGCCACGTCGAAGCGATACTCGACCGCTGACGGCGCACCTTCACGATCGTGAAGCGACAACACGTAGCGGCCCGGGGCCTTGAGCGTCGACGCCGGGATGACCAGCAGCAGCGGAGTGCCTGGCGCCGGCACCGGAAGCCGGCCGCTGGCGACCTGGCTCGCACCGGCCTCGCGAAGCTCGTAGACCCACTCGGTCGCGCCTGCTGGCGCATTCGCCTCGACTGCCAGCGCAACCGAACGGCTATCTGGTCCCAGCTGTACCACGGTGTCGGCGCCGCGGCTGGTGGGACGGAGGGTCACAGGCTCGAGCGCGTACGGCACATCGAGCGGCGGTCTCGAGATCGACTGATACCCGACCACAAGAGCGAGAGATGCGGCCGCGGCCCAGGGCACCGCGACGCTCCAGCGCCGCACTGCACCGCGGTTTGAACGGAATCGGCTCCGAGCGTCCGTCATGCGCGCGCCCCGGCTCGCATCAGTTCCGCGGTGCGGAGATCCTCGGCGCAGTCGGGACAGGAGAAAAAGTGCTCTTCGAATGCATGCCGCTCCAGCTCTGACATCTCTTCGAGAAGATACCGCTCCGATGCCATCGTGTTCACAGCATGTTCGTGCGTCATGGTTTCAATTTGGGATGTCATCGAGGCACTCCCGGAAGTGGTTCTTCGCACGATGCAACAGGACGCGAAGGTAATTGCGATCGATGTTCAGCGAACGGCAGATATCGTCCTTGCTGCGTTCCTCGAAGAACAGCCACCTGAGAAGCGTCTGCTCCTTTTCCGGCAGGCGCTGGAGCGCCTGTCTGACACGCACCCGCTCTTCGCCTGCCATGATCGCTTGTTCGGGGCTGTTCGGATCGATCGTCGGCCGGATCGTGCTCGTCTTCGAGCGGAATCGGCACGAGACTGCGCGCGGTAAACCTCGAAGAGCACGTTGGTGCAGACGCCGTTGACGAACGCTCCAAGACTCTCGGGCGTCGTCAGTCCTTTGCCCTGCCTGAGGGCAATCAGCACGCGCACGAAGGTTTCCTGCTTCGCGTCTTCGACGAGGGCGGGAGACCGCAGCCTCGACCGCAGCTTCAGCGTAAGCAGGTCGCCAAAGTACTTCGTGAAATGCCGCTCGGTATCCGGATGCCCGGCAGTCAGGCGCTCCACATACGAGCGGTCGAAATCGCACCGGGCCAGCGATGCCACTCGTGCCAATTTTACCCCACACTTCCCTGGTGACGTTCCCCTCCAAAACGTTACAAGAAGGACGACTTGCAACGGAATCACGCCGAGCCTCACCAGTGCAGAGGAGGTGGAACGTGAATCTGCATGCTTCGGAGTTTCCCGTGGTGCCTCGAATCGCTCTTTCTGACGTCGATGGACCTGCGCGGAGCGCGTCCGAGCCTTCTGGTCAATTGTTCCGGCGCCGAGGTGCCGCAGGTCGCCAACGAGCTCGCAAGATGGTGCGAGGCGCCCGCTGCACCGGATCTCGTTGCCGGGCACGCTGAATCTGCCCTCTACCTTCAAGTGCACACTGCTGCTGACCCGGATAGAAGAAATGGCCCTCGAACAGCAAATCACCCTGTTCGACTGGATGACGAGGGCGCGGATGCCGCGCGCAAGTGGTGTCGATTGCAACGACACGAATCGACGGCCTGGTGAGAGACGGTCGCTTCCTCGAAGCGTTGTTCTACCGGCTCAACATCGTCCAGCTCGAAGCGAGGACTGCGCGACCGTCCGAACGCCAGCGTGCCGACCCACCGAGGATGGAATGCCGGGAGCTTGACATCGGCTCGATTTATTCATAAATTATGAATAAATGACGCGGCCACTGCTGACCGACTTCGAGCTCATGATTCTCCTCGCGATTCTGCGGACAGGCGACCAGGCCTATGGCGTGCCGATCGCCCGCGAGCTCGAAGCAGCCGGGCGCCGAAACGTCGCCGTCGCAGCCGTGTACGCGGCTCTCGATCGCCTCGAACGCGACGGGATGGTCGCTTCACGCATGGGAGAATCGACTCCCGAGCGCGGCGGGCGGGCCAAGCGCGTCTTCCGGGTAACATCGCAGGGAATCAAGGCGGCCAGGGAGACCCGGCGAGCTCTGGTCGCTCTTTGGAGCGGAGTATTCCGGAACTGGAGCGCGAGACCATGAAAACTTCGCATTCGGCACATCTCGCACTTGCGGTCCTGAATCGCCTTGCGTCTGGCAACGAGCCGCTGGCCGGAGACTTGCTCGAAGAATTTCGGACGAGACAGTCCGGCGCTGTGGCTCTGGGGTCAGCTTCTGCTGGCTCTTCTGATGGGATCGTTCCGCCAGCCTCGTGTTCCTGTTGCGCTCAATCTCACACCGATCGATCCGATTGTCGCCGCCTGGCTCGTGGAGCGAAGACTCGGCATGACAAAGAAAGTCAATCTGACCGGGACACCCATCGAAGGCGTGGGCGGTCTCAGCGCGGTCATCCTCGGATTCCTTCTCAGCACTGTCGTGCCGGATATCTGGTGGTTTGTCGTCGGCGGTATCGTTTGCGGGACGGCGTTCGGGGCCGCAATGGTGCTGGCGCGCAGCAAGCGACCAATGGAAGCGGACGGACAAATCCATAACGGACAATTGAAAGACCTGTTCGCCGCCTAGCTCTACCGTCGGCGCAGTTGTGCCACCAGTTCGCGAGGATTCATTTTCTCACGCTTGACATCCACTCCGCCGAGCACGAATCGGGGTCCGGCGTTGTGAATCAGAAGGCGATCTCCGGCCATGCCGGCAGCCGTCGACAGGTCGCCTGCCCGGCGCAAGCCGGGGATGTACAGGCGTTCGACGAACACCGAGTCGCTGGCGGTATCGAAATCTCCGACATCGAGGATCGCTTGCCGGCCAGGCACAACGGCCGCGGCCAGGATGCCGGCGAGCGCTGCGTCCCCTGCAGCAATGAGAGCCGCACCGGGAGATGCCTGCATCGCCGCAACGATGTCGGCAACGCGCTGGCTGGCCGCCGTGCGGTTGTAGGTGTCGAAGTGCGGGATCTTCTCGGCCTCGCCTGCGTCGAAGGGGGTGAAGTCGATCGCCTTCACAGCAAACCCGGCGGCGCGAAGTTCCCGATCGAGCGCCGGGTCGTTACCGGCAGTGAGAACAATCCGCGCGCGTGAGGCAGCCGATTGCAGGGTGCGCAAGCGGTACGGGCACCGAAGCCAAGCGCGTGACGTAACGCGCGCGCTCGCGTCTCGGGAGGCATCGCGGACAACTGACGTCGGGCTTCCTCGATCCAATTGGCCGTCAATTGAGAGGCATTGAGCGCATTCGGCGGAACCGGACGCTGGTGGAACACAAGCAGGTCTGGAAGCGCATCTACGGTGAAGGCCTGCTCTTCACGTCTGGCGCCAGCGGCAGTATCTTGCAGCCAGCGCGCCATCCAGGCGTACACGGCTTCCCGCGATTCGCGATTGTAGTTATGAGGCGCTTCGAACCGCACGGCATGCACGCGTTCGGCCGCACCGACCAGTGAATAAAGCGCCCGCACTGCCGGATACTCGCGCTCCAAAGTGTTGGCCGTCCAATCACCGGTTGCCGACACCATCAGCAGCGGCCTGGGCGCGATGGTCGCGGCAATTTCGACATTGTTGGTGTCGAGCCGGAGTCCGGGTTGGTTCTCGCAGAGGCAGCCTCCCTGCATGTGAAGCGAGATCATGTTGACCGGTGCCGCCACTGCCACCCGCTGGTCGACAGCCGCGAGGAGAAACACCTGCGTGCCGCCGCCGGAGGCGCCGGTTGCGCCTATGGACCCGCGACGTACGTAGGGCAGCGACTCGAGAAAATCCAGCGACCGAATTCCGTTCCACAACTGCAGGCCCGCGATGCTGAGACCCCACAGTTTCTCCTGCGGGCCGCCAAACAGCCGATGCTCGAGCTGACGACTGTCGTTGTAGCCGATCATGTCGTAAGAGAACACGACGAACCCTTGCCGTGCGAGGTTGATCGCGCGTCCCGGAACTGACGCGACCGCGGAATTTTCGAGGCGTCCATACGCCCAGTGCCCATGCGGCGACAGAATTGCGGGAAAGGGACCATCGCCCATCGGGCGATACAGGTTTCCCGTCACGAAGAATCCAGGGAGGCTCTCGAAGTACACCTTCGAGACGATGTAATCGGCGTGCTTGATGTCGCCGAATACATTCGAACCGAGCGGGGTGCGCTCAGGCATCGGCAGCAGCCCCGCCGACGCGAGTATCAGTTCGCGGATGTGCGCGGCGCGCTGGTCCCATTCGGCGCGTGAGGTGAACGCGGGAGGTGTAAACGTGTCGTCGAGCGTGCGGTAGGGCGCTCGCTGCGCTCCCGTCGCTGCTCCGCCTGTGACGATCGCAAGAACCGCAGACGCCATCATGAGCTGCCGCATCGTCACTCCCCCCGCCTGTTTTTTACTTTCCACTTTTTACTTTCTACTTTTTCTACTTCTCGTTTTACTTGATGTAGACCGTCTTGATGTTCACAAACTCCTTGATCCCGTAACTGCCCAGCTCGCGGCCGTACCCCGCCTCCTTGATGCCCCCGAACGGCAATCGCGGATCTGATGCGACGAGCGTGTTGATGAACGTGCATCCTGCCTCGAGCTCCCTGGCAACGCGTTCACCTCTCGCAACATCCCTGGTGAAGACCGCGGCGCCAAGCCCGAAGATGCTGTCGTTGGCAATCCGCACTGCGTCGGCTTCGTCGCGAGCTTCGATGATAGAGGCAACGGGGCCGAAAAGCTCCTCATCGTAGGCCGGCATTCCCTTTTCGACGCCGGCGAGGACCGTCGGAGGGTAGTACGATCCGCTTCCACGCGGCACCTCACCGCCAAGCAGCAGCCTGGCCCCCCTGGCGACCGATTCGCGCACCTGCCTGTGGAGATCGTCGCGAAGATCGGTACGAGCTTGAGGGCCGATATCTGTGCCTTCGGCGAGCGGATCGCCCATCTTCTTTGTCTGCATCGCCGAAACGAGGCGCCCGGTAAATGCCGCCAGCATCGGCTGGACGACGACGAAGCGCTTTGCGTTGACACAGCTCTGACCGGAATTGATCAATCGCGAGGTGACGCAGGTGGTCACGGCATGATCGAGATCCGCGTCTTCGAGCACGATGTACGGATCGGAGCCCCCGAGCTCGAGCACTGTCTTCTTGACCACCGCGCCTGCCTGCGCCGCAACAGCCTTGCCGGCGGGCGTACTTCCGGTCAACGTCACCGCCCTCACCAGAGGATGCTCGATGACAGCTTTCACCGCTTTGCTGCCGATCAGCAACGTCCGGAAGAGCTGGTTCGGGAATCCAGCCTCCCCGATGATCCCCTCGATTGCGAGTGCACAGCCAGGCACATTTGACGCGTGCTTCAGCACACCGGCGTTGCCAGCCATCAGGGCCGGTGCGGCGAATCGGAACACCTGCCAGAAGGGGAAGTTCCACGGCATGACAGCGAGCACGACGCCAAGCGGATCGAAGGCCACGTATGATTTCGAGGCGTCCGTCCTGCTGATCTCCGGAGCAAGATAGGCTTCGGCGTTGTCGGCGTAATGTTCACATGCCCAGGCGCACTTCTCGGCCTCCGCGACACCCTGCTTCACCGGTTTGCCCATTTCAATCGCCATCAGCCTCGCGAACTCATCCTTCCGGCCTCGCAGAATCTCCGCCGCTTTCCTCATCGGCGTACTGCGCTCGGCGAACGATTTCTTCCGCCATGCCTTCCACGCGTCGTGCGCCGCCGCAACAGCGTCGGCCGCCTGCCGCGGAGTCATTTCGTCGTATGACTTGATTCGTTCTCCGGTCGCCGGATTGACTGATTCAATCGCCATGTCGTCCCCAGATAAATTCCGGATTTTACTTCTTTCACGCCTCTCAGCCCGCTTCCGGTAGAATTCCGGCTCTATGGCCCTCATCGAGCCTGGCAGCAAGGCGCCTGATTTCAGCTCTGAAGGATCAGGATGGCACCACACATCGCCTCGCCCAGTACGCGGGACGACCGGTCGTGATCTTCTTCTACCCGAAGGACAATACGCCCGGCTGCACGAAGGAAGCCTGCGCGTTCGAGGAAAATCTCCCGCGCTTCAAGAAGGGAAAGGCGATCGTGCTGGGGATGAGCATTCAGGACGAAGCCAGCAAGGCCCGGTTCGCCAGGAAGTACGAGCCTGACCTTTCCCTTGCTGGCCGACGCCGACCATGCGGTCGCCGAAAAGTACGGCGTCTGGCAAAAGAAGTCGCTCTACGGCATTTCCTTCAAGGGAATCGTCCGGACCACGTATCTGATCGATCGCGAGGGCAGGGTCGCGAAGCGATGGGACAAGGTGAAGGTCAACGGCCACGCCCAGGCCGTCCTCGAAGCCGCAGAAGAAATGTAGCTGTTGGTTTCAGCCAGAGCTCGCCGCGTCGATGCCACGCCGCTCGTTGACCATGAGCATGATCAGCCCTCCGACGACGAAGAAGAGGACAATGGTCGCAACCCCCGCGCGCTGCGATTGATAGATCGATGTGACCGTTCCGAGAAGGATGGGCCCCATGAAGGACGTCACCTTTCCGGAAAACGCGAAAAACCCGAAGAATTCCGCCTGCCGTTTTCCTGGAACGAACCGCGCCATCAGCGATCGGCTCGCCGACTGATTTGGCCCCACGAAGATGCCGATCAGGGTTCCGGCCGTCCAGAGCCATGCACGGCTGGGCGCCCATGCCGCCATCGCGGTGGCGAGCGACAGGGCGATGAGCGTGATCATGATGGTTTTCTTGCCGCCAATCCTGTCGTCAAGAAATCCGAACATGATCGATCCGAGACCGGCGGCCACGTTCAGCACAACGCCAAACACAATCACGTCCGACAGGCTCATACCGAAAGTGCCCGCCGCATAGATTCCGCCAAACGCGAAGACCGTCACCAGACCATCGTTGAAGACAAGCCGGGCGATCAGGAACTTGACGACCTCGCGGTACCGGCGAATCTCGCCGAGTGTCCTTTTGAGCTCCCGCATCGAGCCACCGACGTCTACACGAACAGCGCTCGTTCGGCGATCGGGCACGAACAGAAACAATGGCAGCGAGAAGACCCCGAACCAGGCGGCCACAAGGAGATTGGTCGCGCGGACATTGAACCCTTCTGCGGTCGGGATGCCGAACCATGGCACTTCGGGCTGAACGAACCCCACGAGGGCTATCCCCATACAGACGAGGCCGCCGACGTAACCCAGTCCCCAGCCATACCCCGACACCCGGCCGATTCGCTCGGGTGACACTATTCGCGGAAGAAACGCGTTATAGAACACATAGCCGATCTCGAAGGAAAGATCGGCGACGACGTAGAAAAAGAGCGCCGTCAGCGCCGCGTTCGGAAGGCCGGGCCGCACGAACGCCAGCGCGCTCGTCGCGCAGATGCACAGCGACGTCGATACCGCAAGGAAACGTTTGTGCGCGCCCGATCGATCTGCAGCCGCGCCGAGGACTGGCGACAGCAGCGCGGTAAGTATTCCACTCGTCGCGACCGCGCGCGACCACCACAAGGTGCCCGTCACGTCATCGGGGGCCATCGCCTGCGTGAAGTAGGTGGAATAAATGAACGTGGCGACCAGCGTGTTGAACGCCGAGTTGGCCCAGTCATACAGCGCCCAGGACCAGATGACGAGCGGAGCGTTGCGTTGTTCCATTCGAGAAGGGAACGCGCGTCAATGAATGGATCGCAGGCTGGTAGCCGGTAACTGGTTCAGCTTATCTACTGCTTCTCGTACAACGAGACAACATCCACAGGCTGTCCTTTGAGGTCCGTGCCTCTCGTAATGGTCGTCCGTGTCTTCCCGTCGGCGGAAAGAACGATCATCGACGTCGTCATGACTTTCCCAGCCTGTTTACTGGTAATACGAATCGTCCTTGCGTCGACACGCGTCAGCGCCGCGGAATTGCCCCACGGGCTGTTGCCCGTGACGGGATTGTCCTTCCCGTCATAGTTGCCGGTGAACGACCAGTGACTCACCGTGCCGTCCGCACCCTCGAGATCAACCGTAAACCGCACGCCCTGGCCCACAGCCTCGATTGTGGTGCTGCCGCTTTTCGCGCCCTTCGATTTCTCGACGTTGAGTTTCCAACTCCCGATTAACGGATCACTGGACTGAGTGAGCGCCGTCCCCCCAACGATTCCGACCAGGACGGCCGCCGTACACAGAAGCTTCGTCGTCACAATGTGAGCCCCTTTTTCTTTGTCCGAGGTTGCCCGTGGGCGATGAACGCCGCAGTCTGTCCCAGTAAATACGCCGAACGCAACAGGATTTCCTGAAGGTTGTGGGGTGAGCGGCTCAGCGTTTCCTGAGTTAGAATGCGGGTGATGCGCGCGCTTTTCGCCGTCGCACTCGGCATCATGATCGTGGGCCCGCGAGCAGATGCGCACCACTCGTTCGGCGCCCATTATTTCGAGGATCAAATCGTCTCGATCGAAGGCGAGATTACAGAGTTCCGATACGTCAGCCCGCACGCCTGGGTATACCTCTCGGGGCGAGGCGCCGACGGCGTGCAGCGATCGTATGCCGCGGAATGGGCGAGCCCCGCGCGCCTCACCAGACAGCGCGTTGGCAAGGATGCCCTCAGGCCCGGCGATCGCGTCATCGTCACTGGAAGCCCCTCGCGCGAGCCCTTGACATACAGGCTGCACCTGAAATCCATTGAGCGGCCAGCGGACGGCTGGCGCTGGGCCGCTCCCACACAGCGATAAGGCACCGAAAATTTCCCGCAGGGCGAGATCGTATAGTCATGGGTATGGTGAATTGCCGGCTTGCGCTCGCTTTAGTGTTCGCGCTGGGCATGGCAGCTGTCAGCGACGGTCAGTCCACCTCTACCGCTGATTGGCCGCAGTGGCGCGGGCCAGACCGTACCGGTTTATCAAGAGAGTCGGGGCTGCTCAAACAGTGGCCCGCTTCCGGGCCGCCGCTCGTGTGGTCGGTGTCGAACCTGGGCGCCGGTTATGGCTCGATAGCCGTCAGCAGCGACCGCATCTTCGTCCAGGGCCTGAAAGGCAAAGACAGTACGGTGTCCAGCCTGAACCGTCCCGACGGCAAACCTGTCTGGTCGAAGATCCTCGGACCCACGGCAAACGACGATCGGGGGCCTGGTCCGAGAGGGACGCCAACCGTGGACGGTGACCGGGTGTACGTGCTGACCGAGAGCGGAGACCTTGCGTGTTTGCGCGGCCAGGACGGATCGGTCGTCTGGCAGCGCAACATTCTCAGAGATTTCGGCGCACGAAATATTCCGTGGCTGATCAGCGAATCGCCGCTGGTCGACGGAAACAACCTGATCGTGACGCCGGGCGGCCGCAGCGCCGGCATGGTTGCCCTCGACAAGATGACGGGGAAGACCGTGTGGACGAGCAAGGAGCTGAGCGACCAGGCCGGGTACTGCATCGGTGATCGCCGCCGACGTGCAGGGAGTCCGCACATTGATGACGCTGACAGCGGACGCTGGGGTGGGCGTGCGAGCGATGGATGGAAAGCTTATGTGGCGGTACGAGCCGGTCGCCAACGGCACCGCCAATGTTGCCACGCCGGTTTTTTTCGACAACAAGGTGTTCTACACCACGAACTACGGCGCCGGCGGGGCGCTGCTCGGGCTGACGGCGCAAAACGGCGAGGTGAAGGCGACGCCGATTTACACCACACGAGAGATGCAGAACCACCATGGCGGGGTCGTCCTCGTGAACGGATATCTCTACGGCTTCAACAACTCGATCCTGACGTGCCTCGAGTTCGCGACAGGCAAGATGATGTGGCGCGACCGCAGCGTGGGCAAAGGCTCGCTCGTGTACGCCGACGGCAACCTCTACATCCTGGGCGAGGACAACAGCGTCGGACTGGCTGAGGCCACTCCGGCCGGCTACAGGGAAAAGGGCCGATTCCGAATTGCCGATCAGGGCTGGTCGAGTTGGGCGCATCCGGTGGTGAGCGGCGGCCGACTGTACATCCGCAACCAGAGCACGCTCGCCTCCTACGATGTCGCTGCGCGTTGACGGCGGCCTGTTCGCTTCCTGAGGACGGTCAGCGCAGTGGCTCCCACCAGCCCGACGAGCACCCATTGGAGCTGCGCGCGCCATCGAGGCCCGACACTGTATTCGATGCGAACCTCCCGCTGCACCGCATCGCGAGTCTGGCCGATCACGCCAACAGCCCGATCCTCCGGAACAAGCGCATTGACCATGTAGACGCTCGTGCCCGGCTGATGATTGTTTCGGAAGTACAGATGACGCCGGCCGGCGACATCGGCAGCGACATCGCCAAACGCACGGAGCTGGATGGCGCCGACACCGTCGCGCATCTCATCGATCGACGTGACTTCCACCTGAGCGAGCG
This sequence comes from Vicinamibacterales bacterium, assembly GCA_963775345.1. Classification (GTDB taxonomy): domain Bacteria; phylum Acidobacteriota; class Vicinamibacteria; order Vicinamibacterales; family JAMQPK01; genus JAMQPK01. Next base: position 15,787 of record CAVZIS010000001.1, on the reverse strand, counting down.
TCATCGCGACTGGACGATCGTCGAGCTCCAGGACGAGATCGGTCAAGACAGCCTGTCCGTACGCTGCGGCCTCGGCCGGCGAGATTGCGTTGTCGCCGTCACGATCGAGGCGTGCGACGACCTCCGCTGCGATGCTTGCGCCGGGCGTCAGATCGATTTCCATTGTGATCCGATCGCGCGCCAGAGACACTCGCGCCGCCTGAAGATACTCGTCGAGGCGGTGCGCGGTTGGCTCCCCACGCAGCACGAGAGCGAAGACAATCGTTGCCAGCACGATTCGTGTCATTGTTTCGCGGCTTTGTCCGCGTAATCGTTTGTCGGATCGCGGTAGATCGTATGAATGTGATCGGTGTTGTTGTCCGCCGACCCCTGCGGCGCGTACTCAATCACCACCGCCGGTCCCTGGATCCGGAAATAGGCGCCCTTGCCGTTGGCCGTCGCGCCGGCCCACGCAAAGTACGTGTCGGCGAGGCCCGCCTGAATCTCCTTCATCTTGGCAGCCGCGGCTTCCTCGCCCAGAATGTCCACCCACTCACGCACGAGATCCACGAGCATCGTCCGCTGTGCAGGAGTGAACGTCGAAGCGCGGACGCCCTCGGGCGCGATCGTCTTGCCGTCGGTGCCGGGACCCAGGACAAGATTGCGAACTTCGTAGCTCAAGATCGCCTGCTTCTGCTGGTCGGGACCGAGAGCGTTGACGAGCGCGAATGCCTTGTCATTTTCGTCGCCGAGCGGACGGATCGTCCGGCCATCGACCGTGTAGCTCGCAGGCTGCGTCCCTGTGTGCGTCGGTGTGAGCACGTTCTGCCGTCCCGCAAGCGTGACGTTGATGGCCAGATGATGCCCGCCGAACTGAATCATCCATCGCTCGCTCGTCGAAGGCTTGCCGAGAACGCTGACGTAGTACTCACCTCGTCCGAAGAGGGTTCGTGAAGTCGCAGGACGGGTCGGAGCGCTTCGCGTCTCGAGCACTTGATCGGCGTCAACGATGGCCATGGCTTTCTGAAACCCGTCACGACTCAGCGTGGCAGCGACAAGCGCGAGCGCAGCTTTCTCCTGCACCGGTGTCATGTCGGCGAGCTTGAGACCATTCCGCTCTGTGGCGCCGACCTGCATCGTGATGCCCGAGGGAAGATTGGACCAGACCGTTCGGGTCTTTTCGTTCAGATCAAGGTTGGCCTTCAGGCGCTGGCCCTGATCGAGCGTCGCGAGAAACGCATCGGCGGCAGCCACTGCACGAGCCGTGACGTCGGATGCAGGGGCCGTGCGTTGCCGCGTTGATACGCCGACGGAGCCGAAGACGAGGATGACCGCAAGGAAGACTCTCGAGGGTCGATTCGACATGGATGAACTCCTCTTGAAAACCAAAGACTTCAACCGACGTGTGGGCTTTCAGCGGCGCAGTTCCCGGGCGAGCCACGCCCTCGCGATTTTCCAGTCGCGCATGACGGTTTGTGGCGACGTTTTCAGCACATCGGCCGTCTCCTCGACCGTCAGTCCTCCGAAGAACCGCAGTTCGATGACCTGTGCTCTGCGCGAATCCATTTGAGACAGGCTGTTCAGCGCGTCGTCCAGCGCACATAGCTCCTCTGCGCGGTCGGACCCCGCTGCCGGCAACTGATCGAAGTCGACGGCTGTCGAGTGATCGACGCGCTCCATCTCCCCGCCCCGTTTGACCGACGCGCGCGTCCGGGCCGCGTCGACCAGAATGCGTCGCATGATCTGCGCCGAGACGGCCAGGAAGTGCGCGCGGCCCTGCCAATCGACACCTTTGACGTCAACCAGCCGCAAGTAGGCCTCATTTGCCAGCGCAGTCGCCTGTAGCGTATGTCCGGCACGCTCGTTGCGCATGTAGCGTTGAGCCAGGTGTCGCAGCTCCTCGTAAAGGAGAGGCGTGAGGCGGTCGAGCGCGGCTGAGTCGCCGCGGCTCCACGCCCTGAGCAAAGTGGTGATTTCGGCCGATTTCGTCGGGACCATAACCGCTTCCCGAACTTTCAGCTCCTCGATTGTAGTTTCCGGCCCTGCTTTCCGCTTACCCAACCGGGAGGAGGACGTATGAGACTGGCAGTCATCGCGATCATAGCGTTGGTCGCGGCCAAAAGCACACAGGCGCAATCCGCTCATGACACCACAGTGACCGACTCGCTCTTCAGCGCCATCCGATTGTCGGATATGCCTGGAGTGAGGACCGCACTCGCAAGGGGGGCGGATGTGAACGCTCGAAGCGCAGAAGGAGACACGCCTCTGATGTATGCGGCCGCCTATTCCACCGCTGATTGCATGAGGCTGCTGCTCGATGCTCGAGCCAATCCCAATGCGCGGGACAAGCGTGACGGGACCGCATTGATGCGCTCGGTGAGGGACCTCGACAAGGTCAGGCTGCTGGTGGACCGTGGCGCAGAAGTCGATGCAAGGTCCATCCGCGGACTGACAGCGCTCATGGTTGCCGCCAATCTTTCGGGCGCCTCAGATGTGGTCAAACTGCTGCTCAGTCACAAAGCCGACCCCAGAACTCCCGATGCCGCCGGAGTCACTCCACTCATGTACGCGACCGATTTCGGCGACCTGGAAACTGTGAAGGCACTCGTCGGGGCGGGGGCCGATGTCAATGGCGGACGCCCAAATGGGGCTGTTCCTTTGGACTGGGCCACCAATGGCCCCCACGACGTGCTCCTATGGCTTCTGGAACACAAGGCCAACCCGAACCATGAACGCCGGGCTCCCCGCCTGGCCCCCGGGACAGGTGGAATGACCCCACTGATGGAAGCAGCGGTGTTTGGTGCCACCGACAACGCGAAAGCACTGCTCGATTGGGGTGCGGACGTGAATGCGAAAAGCGAGCGGGGCACTCCGCTCATATGGGCGGCCGGCAGCGACCGGGCAGGCCCAGAGATGATCAGACTCCTGCTCGATCGCGGGGCAGATCCGAACGCGGTCGCCTCTCGCTGCGAACGATGCATTCATGAGCCACGTGCCGAGGACGGCAGCACTGACCTGACGGCGCTGATGCTGGCCAGACAACGAGGTGAAACCGACATCGTGAAAATGCTTATTGCCGCTGGCGCCAGGCGCTGACCCGGCAGGAGGTGACCTATGAGTAACAGTCGCATCGTCTACGCGCTTGTCGTGCTGCTGTCGCTGAATAACTGGGTCGCCACTGCCCAGGAGAACGATAAACCCGAAATCGCCGCTGCCGTGACCAGAAGTCTGACGCTCCTGCAGGCCAGTGGTCGAACCTGGATCGAGAAGTCGGGCTGTGTCTCGTGTCATCACCAGGCGCTGCCGGCGGTGAGCGTTGCGCTGGCTCGTACTCGCGGGTTCACGCTGGACGAAGAGGCGGCTCGGCAACGCGTGCAGGCCACGCTCGCGCGCTTTGCGCCGGACCGCGAAGATCTTTTCCAGAACCCGTTGGGCATCGGAATCATTGGAGGAGGGGCATTGGGCGCAGGGTATGCGCTCTTGGGTCTGGCTGCTGCAAATGTGCCGCCGAACGCCACGACCGATGCGATGGTGCACTTCATTATCGTGCGCCAGTTAGCCGACGGACGCTTCCACTCACCAGACCCAGGCCGTATGCCACTGGAGGGGAGCGACATCACCGCAACCGCTCTCAGCGTCCGCGCCCTGCAAAGATATGCTCCAGGTGGGCTGAAAGACGAAGTCTCCAGGAGAATCGACCGGGCTCGCGACTGGCTCCTGTCCACCCAGCCGCAAGGGACTGAAGAAAAGTCGTATCAGCTGCAAGGCTTTGCGTGGGCGGACGCCGATAAGAGTGAGATTGCAAAACGAGTGGCCGCGCTCACGGCCGAGCAACGGTCTGACGGTGGCTGGGCGCAACTTCCGACGCTCGACAGCGATGCCTATGCGACTGGACAGGCACTGGTCGCGCTGAATCAGGCTGGGAACGTTCCCACTACGTCTATCGCTTACCGAAATGGCATCAAGTTCCTGCTGAAGACTCAGTTCGAGGATGGCTCCTGGCTCGTGGTCAGTCGCGCGAGGGGGACGCAGCCGTACTTCGAGAGCGGTTTTCCCCACGGGACCAACCAGTTCATCTCGGCCGCCGGAACGGCGTGGGCGACGAGCGCTCTACTACTGTCTCTGGACGTGAAAACGGTCTCGAAGAGTCGATAAATGCCGAGGTCATCGTCACTGGATTGTTCGCAAACGTGCGCGTAGACTCATGGGCAACCCGCAAGGAGGGCTGACATGGATTCCGAGCGCTGGCACCATATCGCTCACATCTATGAAGCCGTTCTCGAGCGGCCGCCGGAAGAGCGCGGAGCGTTTCTGGTTGAGGCGAGCTCGGGCGACGAAGAGCTCAGGCGCGAGGTCGAATCGCTGCTCGCGCAGGAAACGGCGCAACTCCTGATCGATCGACCGATGCTGGAAGCGGCGGCGGAAGTCCTCGACGATTCGATCGATCTGGCAGTCCGGCGCGCATGTTGGCCCGTACCGAATCAACCGCTTGCTGGGCGCCGGTGGCATGGGCCAGGTGTACCATGCGACCGACACGCGTCTCGATCGTTCGGTCGCGCTGAAAATACTGCCGCGCGCGCTCGCCACCGATCCACAGTTTCGAGCGCGTTTCGAGCGAGAAGCGCGGGCCATCGCGGCTCTCACCCATCCTCACATCTGCACGCTGCACGACCTCGGCCACCAGGACGGCGTCGACTTCCTGGTGATGGAGTATCTGGAAGGTGAGACGCTCGCGGCGCGACTCGAGAAAGGACCGCTGCCGTTCGACCAGGCCCTGACAGTCGCGGGCGAAATTGCAGACGCGCTGGCCGCCGCCCACCGTCTCGGGATCGTCCATCGCGATCTGAAGCCGAGCAACATCATTCTGACCAAAGAGCGGCGCGAAGCTGCTCGACTTCGGCCTTGCCAAGCCTGTCGCGCCGGCGCTGCTGACTGGTGGCGGATCGTTCAAGCCGACGACCCCTCCGGGCGTCACGGGGCAAGGCACGATCCTCGGCACATTCCAATACATGGCGCCCGAGCAGCTCGAGGGGAAAGAGGCTGACGCGCGGACCGACATCTTTGCGTTCGGCGCGGTTCTCTACGAGATGCTGACCGGGAAGAAGGCGTTCGAGGGAAAGAGCCAGGCGAGCCTGATCGGCGCGATCATGCACGCCGAGCCGGCCGCGATCTGCGACGGTCCAGCCGCTGACGCCGCCCGCTCTCGACCGCATCGTCAAAACCTGTCTGGCGAAAGATCCGGACGACCGCTGGCAGAGCGCACGCGATCTGTCGCGCGAGCTGCAATGGGTCCACGATAGTCCAATCGGCGCTACTGTGATCAGACCGAGGAGCCGGGAGCGGCTCGCCTGGGCGATAGCGACTCTGCTTGGCATCGGCATTCTGGCGGTCAGCATTCGTCAGGTCAGCAGCCCGGAGGCGAATCCACGCGTGGCGAGGTTCGCGGTCGCCGCACCCGCGGGCACCTCCCTCCCCCCGGCGGCTCCCTTCGCGCCCGAGATTTCACCAGACGGAACCCGGCTGGTCTTTCATATTGTTCGTGGCGGCGAGCGGCTTCTGGCCATCCGCCCAATCGATGCCCTTGAGGCGCAAATCCTCGTCGGAACTGAGGGAGCCGCCTTCCCCTTCTGGTCGCCGGACAGCCGGGTCATTGCGTTTTTCGCTGACGGCAAGCTGAAGAGGATGAACGTCGCAGGTGGGCCGATTCAGGTCATCTGCGAGGCGCCGTCCGGATTGGGCGGGACGTGGAGTCGCGACGGCGTGATCGTGTTCTTGTCAGCGGGAGACTTGCACACGGTGGCGGCGGCGGCCGGCAGTCAACCGACGACGCTGACGTCGCTTCGACGCGACGAGAGATTCCAGAACCGTCCAAGGTTTCTGCCCGATGGCCGGCGGTTTCTCTACTTCGTCGAGCCGGACGCCATCTACCTCGCGTCGCTGGATGGCGGTGACCCAACTCGACTCCCGGCGAACGCGAACGCCGCCGTCTACGCGCCACCCGGGTATCTCGTGCTGCGTCAAGGGCGCACGCTCGTCGCCCAGCGGTTCGAGTCCGATTTGAGCAAGCCGCTCGGAGATCCCATGCTGGTTGCCGAAGAGGTCCCCTTGGATCGTTGGTGGTGGCTCCGCCCGGGGAGCCGCGTCGTTCTCGGTATCCGACAACGGGGTGTTGGCGTACGCGACGACTCCAGAGACGGCTCTCAGGCTGGCATGGTTCGATCGGGCCGGCCGACCTCTCGGCACCGTCGGACCGTTCCCCTTTGCGGCCTTTATTGGCGTGGAGCTTTCGCCAGACGGGACGCGGCTCGCGATGTAGGCCGGACGGGCCCCGATTCCAATTCGGAGATCTGGCTCTTCGATCTGGCGCGCGGACAGCCGACCCAGCTCACGTTCAGTGCAGGGGCAGACCGTCGTCCCATCTGGTCACCCGATAGTCAACGGCTGGCTGTTCGCGTCCAGACGCCAGGAAGCAACGGGCTTCTACGAGAAGGTTGCCGGGGGCGAACAGCCGGAGGCATTGCTGCATCGTTCACAAAATGTCCCGAGGCAAGACTGGCCATTGGATTGGTCATCCAAAGGTATCGTCTTTGCCAGCGGGAGCGACCGGGAGAGTGACGACCTCTGGATGCTTCCGCTCGATGGCGATCGCAAGCCGTATCCGCTCGTCCGCGAGCCGGGGCCGCAGGACGAAGCGAGGGTGTCACCCAACGCCCGATGGCTCGCGTACGCGGACTTCGCAAAAGGCCGGCCAGAGGTGTTCGTGCAGAGCCTTGTGACGACCGGAGTGAAATATGGCATCTCGACCGCTGGTGGCAGGTTGCCGCGATGGCGCAGCGATGGAAAGGAGCTCTTCTATCTGGCGGCCGATGGGAAACTGATGGCTGTGCCCATTCACGCTGACGGCGCGACATTTCGAAGGGTGTGGCGAAAGCATTATTTCAAACCGAACACAGCGTAGTGGGAGGAGGAAGCCGGGGCCTTCAATGTATCGCCTGACGGCGAGCGTTTTCTCCTCACGATCGCCGGCGACGAGAACCAAACCGCCGCCTCAATCGTCGTCGTGACGGACTGGCCGTCCGCGCTGAAGCCATAACTCGTCGCCAACCCTCGAGTAGCCCTGGAAGCCCTTTTCGGTGGACGGGCTCTATTTCGCAGGCAGCGGCCCCGGCAACGTGGTTGACCTTTCACCAGACGGGCAACGGTTCGTGACCGTGCTCGTGCCGCCCCGGCCTGATACTGAGCAGGATCAGGTGAACGTCGTTCTCAATTGGTTCGCCGATCTGCAGCAGCGCGTTCCGGTGAAATAGATTCTCCTGCCTCAGAAATTTCCTCCCCGATTGTAGTTCTTGCCCCTGTTTTCCGCTTACCCCAATGACAGAAGGAGGACTCACATGGCTAAAAGACTCTCTATAGTCGTGATGCTCGCTCTAACCTTGGTAGTCCCAACCCTGTCTGGCCAAAGCAAGTCTGCCGCTGGCTCTTCGCAGAGATTACCCGAACGTATAGCAATCAATGACAATCGCATCGCCCCTGGCACGCTGGCCGGCGGAACGCTGACGATTCGCCTCGAGGCTCGTGCTTGGCGAATGGCATCCGGACGGCGATGCCGATTCTGGTGTCGTCGTCAAAGCGTTGGCCGTTGAAGGCGGGCCGTTGCAGATTCCAAGTCCGCTTATTCGCGTAACAGAAGGAACGGAGATTCGCGCAATCGTCCGCAACAGCCTGGACGCTGACGGCCTTGCCCTGCACGGGCTGTACTCGCGCCCCGGGAAGGCATCGGCCGATGATGTCGTTTTGATTCCTCCCGGGGAAACTCGCGAGATCAGGTTTCTGGCGGGAAGTCCAGGCACGTATTACTACTGGGGCGCAACCGCGGCCGATACGCCCTTGGGCCAACGCTCGGGCCGTGACTCGCAACTCTTTGGCGGGCTCATCGTGGATCCGCGTGACGCTCAGCCAGAACCCGACCGCGTGCTGCTGATTGATCTCTGGAATTCCGAGGATAACCGCCCGTCGCGCCCGGTACGGCCGACCGGATCGTGATCAATGGACGGTCGTGGCCGCACACCGAACGGCTCGCTTACCGGGTGGGCGATACGGTTCGCATGCGCGTCATCAACGCTGGCGCCCTCGTCCACCCGATGCATCTGCACGGCTTCTATTTCAATGTCGATAGTCGCGGCGACGAGCGCGCGGACACCGTCTTTGCGCGTGATTCGTCGCCGCATATGGTCGTCACTGAGCGCCTTGGCCCCGGTCGGACGTTCGCGCTTACATGGAAGCCGACCAGGCCCGGGAACTGGCTGTTTCACTGTCACGATAACGTCCATCTGCAACATGGCGGAGCGCTCGACGGACGCCCGCACCACCTTCCCATCTTCACATCGAGAATCACGCGCTGGAAATGATGGCCGGGCCGGTGATGGGCATCACCGTCACGGGGATGAGCGCAGAGCCTGCCCCCTCTACCTCTGACAAGCGGCGGCGTCTGAGGCTCCGCGCGCGCGTCGATACAGGTGGGACGGATATCGAGCCCGCGTTCGGCTACACGCTGGAAAGCGCTGACACGACAGCCGCAACGCCGCCACCGTCCTTGCCGGGGCCCACTATTTTGCTGAAGCGCGGCGAACCGGTGAGCATTACCGTGGTGAACGAGCTTCCCGAACCAACGGCCGTGCATTGGCACGGTATCGAGCTGGAGAGCTACTACGACGGTGTCGCGGGTTTCGCAGGCGAAGGAAAACGCATTGCTCCCGCAATCGCACCCGGCGGTTCTTTTGAAGCGCTCTTCACGCCGCCGCGCTCGGGCACGTTCATCTATCACACGCACATCGACGAAGTACGGCAGCAGCAGGCCGACCTTTCGGGACCCCTGCTTGTGGTCGACTCGCCGGAGACCTACGATCCCGACCACGACGTCGTTCTGATCGTGACGGTGCCGAGAAAAAGGGCCGATGCGAATGTCGTGCTGCTCAACGGTTCATCGACGCCTGCTGCGCGTGAGATGCGTGCCGGTCGGCATTACCGTCTGCGATTCATCAACATTCACACGTTCCGGCCCAGCATGCGAATGCGGATGCTGAGCGATTCGACGCTGCTCAGGTGGCGGGCGCTCGCCAAAGACGGCATGGATCTGCCGAGCGATCAGGCCGTCGAGGGGCCATCGGAAATCCAAATGGGCAACGGCGAGACCTACGATTTCGACTTTGTGCCGTCGGGCCCTGGTGATATTCGCCTCGACGTCACGGCCGCGAATGGAACCTTGCTCGTGTCGATGCCGATCCACGTTCGCTAGTCTTCGTCCCTCATGGACGGCCTTGGGGCAGCCCGCCGCGCCAGTTCGACGTGATAACGTCCTGGGTTGGGGGGCGTTACGACGAGGCGCTGCTCTGGGACGATGAGCCCAGCCTTAGTCCTCTGTGTAGCGGGCATCGCGGTCACGCGCCGATTCGCTGCCACGACTGGATGGGTTTAGGAACTCCTGCGGCGGGTTGTAAGCGAGCAGTCAAACAACAACTGGTCTTGAGGAGGGCGCCATGGCTTTGATCGATAGCGTCCGATGCACGCCACCCAATGCGGCCATCGACGAGGAGATTTTTGTTGAGGTCATCGCGCCCGGAGGGAAGCCATACGCAAATCGCGATCACTATGCGCGATAACACCGAGCGCGTCATGGCCAATGGCCGCACGTGATCGTTTTGTCTGGCAACACGTGCTATCGCGCCGTCCGTCTCGAGCAGAACAAACACGCGTAGTCACCAAGGAGGATCCTCATGCTGGTCAGAATCGTGAACCTTGCCTTGCTCCTGGTCATCTGTTCGACGCCGGTCGTCGTTGCCCAGGACGCCACGGCGGTCGTGACCGCCGCATCGAAGGCGATGGGTTTGGACAACCTCAACGCGATCGCGTACATCGGACGCGCGCGTACGGGCGCCTTCGGCCAGAGCAAGAGCATTGGCGACCCCATGGGCACCGTCAACGTGACGAGCGTCGCCGAGTACAGACGCGTCATCAACTTCGCGAAGCCCGACACCCTGACGGCCCTGGTCTCTCGAGCAACCGGCACGACGCATCCGCCAATGGTGCCGGGCAGTCCTCTGCCGACGCCCGGGACGCTCAACCAGACCATCACAGCCGCGCAGGCTGCCGCCAGTTGGGGCCAGGCGCTGAACATCTGGACGACCCCGTGGGGCTTCCTGAAGGGCGCGGCGGCCAACAACGCGACGGTAAGACGGCAGGGCGGCCAGCAGATTGTCTCTTTTTCTCCTGCGGGCTTCACGTCGCCGTCCGGCTCGAGTTACACGGTGACGGGGTACATCAACAACCAGAATCTCATCACCAAAGTCGAGACTCGTGTCGATCATGCGGTTGTCGGCGATCTTCTTGTGGAGTTCGAATACTCGGGCTACCAGACCATGAACGGCGTGCAGGTGCCCACTCGCGTCGTGCAGCGGCAGGCTGGCCTTCAGACATTCGAGGCGAGCATCGAGTCGGCCACGCCGAACCCGCCGACGCTCGCCGAGCTGCTAGCGCCGCCGACCCCTGCCGGAGGAGTACCAGCGCCCGCCGCTGCTCAGCCGTCACCCGCGGCGCCGCCCGTCCAGCGCATCGGAGACGGGGTCTTCAAGATCGGTGGAAACTACACGTCGCTGGCCGTCGACATGGGCGATCATGTGCTCGTCGTCGAAAGCGGGCAGAGCGACGCGCGCGGGATGGCGGTGATGGCGGCTGCGAAGCAGGCGATTCCGAACAAGCCAATCCGGTTCGTCGTCAATTCGCACCCGCACTTTGATCATGCAAGTGGGCTTGGCGCCGCCGTCGCGGAAGGCGCTACCATCCTGACGCACCGCAACAACGAGCAGGTTCTCGAGCGGCTTCTCTCCGGCAGCCGCTCGCTCGTCGGTGACAGCCTTTCAAAGGTATCGAATCGGCGTGTCAACGTCGTCGCAGGCGTTGGCAGCCGCGACGTGCGGAAGGGGACCAACGGCAAGATAGTCGAGCTGGTTCACATTCCGAACGAGCACAGCGACGGCATGCTCGCCGTCCTGCTGCCGGCAGAGAAGGTGCTGTGGACGGCTGACATCACGGTCGTGAATCCCAACCCGGTTCAGGTGGGCACCGTGCGAGCGGCCGTCGCTGCGCTGAACCGGCTGAAGCTCGACTACGACGCGTGGATTCCGGCACACCCCCCGAACCCGGACCGGCCCCTCACGAAGGCGGACGTGTTGGCGGCGGCCGGTACCAACTGAGCATGTGCAACCAAGCGGTTCACGACGGACCGAACGGACTTCTCGGTCTACAGGCTCAAAGGCCGCAAGTCATTTCGCCTCGTGCCGACCGATATGTGATTCCGCAGCGCGTCACGAGGTGTGAAAGCGTGGCTCAACGCTCCGGCTCGACCCGCAGGAGGTTCCCGGATGAGAGGACAGCACGCCTGCCGCTTTGACGATTACGACGAGCAGCGAGACGAACACCGCTGCCAGTGCGGGCGCTACCTGCTTCGAGGGTGCCCATCATGTGCAGTGATTTCAGCGCCACGGCGCTGGCCATCAGGAGCCTCCAGGCGTTTGGGTCGCCGGGCGACGCGGAGGAGCTCAACGCTCGCATTGCGCGTGCGATCACCTGGCTGCGGAAAAACACGCCCGTGACGACCGATGACGAGGTCTTCCGGCTGTTCGGACTGCACTGGGCGAAGTCGGATGCGGCACTCCTCTCGGCCGCAGTTACAAAGCTACGGAACGAGCAGAATCCCGATGGGGGTTGGTCGCAGGTACGTGGTCTCAATAGCGACGCGTACGCGACCGGTCAGGTCCTGGTCGCACTGCACGAAGCTGGCGGCGTGCGTACTGACGACCCGCTGTATCAGCGTGGCGTGAAGTACCTGCTCGAGACACAGGAGCCTGACGGCTCATGGCTCGTTCATAAACGTGCGGTGCCGATCAATCCCTATTCCGAAAGCGGATTCCCTCACGGGAAATTTCAGTTCATCTCGTATGCGGGCACGTGCTGAGCGACGATGGCGCTAAGCTATGCGACTGGGACGTCCGGCGGACGCTGACGTATCGAACTGGCGGTCTAGAGAGCGCTTCATAACCGCGTAGCGTGCGATACGCCGTTTCAGGCAGGGCAAGCTGCGCGCGGTTCAGCGGCCTGGAGCGAAGGCTCCTGAACCATGCGAGCGACGCGACGTACTCTGTGGCCGGCAACCGCATCGTGAGCGAGGGGACGGCGTGAGATATGCGAAGTAGGCTCGATAGCGTACCCGGTCGCGGGGCGGACGATGCGGTTTGCCCGCGTCGTCGAGCCTGGTTCGGGGGCATTCGCTCCAGGCCACTGGACACGACCTGGATGTGAAGCGCTCTAACGTGCACAGTTGGGACCATATCATCTATGGGCCGTTCACCCGGGTCAGGAGGACGCATGCTGAATCGAATCATCCGCTCGTGGATTGCACTGGCATTGTTCGGCGTCCTCGTGATTGCATCGCCTGATCATCTGTTTGCGCAATCGCCGCAAGTACTCGATCCCGATGCGACGCGTTACATGGCTCTAGGCGACAGCATTGCCGCCGGCTACAAGATGGCGCCCGCCACTCAGGCCTACCCCTATTTGCTTTACCAGGGCGGTGTGTTCGATCGCATGCCGCACACCTTGTTCAACAACCTCGGCGCAGTTGGAGCCACGAGTCAAGACGTGCTCCTGCACCAGGTGCCGCAAGCGCTCATTCCGGTGGCCATCGGGGGCTTTGGCGCTCAGTACATCACCCTGACCGTCGGAGGGAACGACATTCTTGCCATCGTGCGGTTTGCGGTCACCCACCAGCATGACCCGCTCGCTATCGCGGCATTCGCCGAGGCGGCGCTGGCTCGGTACTCAAAGAATCTGACCGGTATTCTGGGACAGCTCAGAAGCTTTCTGCCCGGCGTGAAGATCTTCGTCTCCAATCAATATACGATTCCCGGACTGGACGCGCTCGCGCCCGGCATCGGTCAGAACATCGACGAGTTCAACGCAGCGACTCATGAAGTGGTCGGAATGTTTCCCGATGTCTTCGAAGTAGACGTGTTCGGCGCTTTCACGGACCGGACGAACCTGATCCAGCTCGAACGACACGGAGCTTCGTCATTCGAAGTGCACCCGACGAGCGTGGGCCACCGAGTGATCGCGAAGGCCTTCGCAGACGTAATTGAAGAACACAGGTAAGGCTGGTAGCTGTAGCCGCTAGTCGCTAGCTGGTAGTCGGTATCAGAGCGCTTTTCATAGCCGCGTACCGTGCGATACCCGGGGCGGGCTGCGCGCGGTGTGTGGTCCAGCGGCCTGGAGCAAATGCTCCTGAACCATGCGAGCGACGCGACGTACTCCTGGCCGGCAACCGCATCGTGAGCGCGGGGACGGCGTGAGATATGCGCAGTGGGCTCGATAGCGCACCCGGTCGCGGGCGGAAGATGCGGTTGCCCGCGTCGTCGAGCCTGGTTCGGGGGCATTCGCTCCAGGCCACTGGACACGACCTGGATGTGAAGCGCTCTCTCTAGAAGTCGACTGTCAACCGGCGATCCCATGCCCGAATGCGTCGGCAAGCGTCGCCGCCGTCGTCCGATTGAGAGTCTCGTTCACCCCAATCAGGAAGCTGCCGTCAGGTGACGGCGGTGGCAGCAGGACACCCACTCCTGCAAGCCGTTTCCGAAACACGGCAACATCGGCGCCCCTGACGCGAAGGCGAAACAGGTTCGTGCCCGATGGAATGCGCTCGATCGTAAAGGCGTCCTGGCGGCGCAGTGCGGAGATCAACTCCTCGGAGATACGAATCGCCCGGCTGAAGCGATCCGAGAAGCCCGCAAGATAGTGGAGCGCCACCGCCGCATACGGCCAGCGCGTTGTACAGCCCGCCGCCGAACATCCGGCGCACGTGATACATGTCATCGAGGATCGCACTTGGGCCGGCGAGAATCGCACCAGACGCCGCATTGAAATATTTATAAAGCGACACATACACGGTGTCGAAGGGCCGGGCATGGTCTGCGACTGTCTTTCCCGAGTACGCCGCCTCGAGGAACAAGCGAGCACCGTCCAGATGAAGGCGAATGCCCTCACGTCGAGCGAGCTCGACGACCTTCCTCATCTCGACAGGATCGAAGGTCGCGCCCGCTTTGCGGCGCACGGGTGTTTCGAGGGAAATGACCGACACCCGCTGAGACACTCGCCCCGTTCGTGTCTGGTCGAGTACTTGCTGGACCTCGTCGGCCGTGAAAGGCGCGCGGTCGGGTGCCAGCGGCATCAGCGTGATGTTGCTGAGCGTCTGCACGCAGTCTCCGGAGTCTCGATAGAGATGGCTCTCGGCCTGGACGATGACCCGGCTGGGGCCGCCCGCGAGAGCCCGCACGGCAAGATGGTTGGCGAGTGTTCCGGTCGGCATGAACACGGCGCGCTCCTTGCCAAGAATTCGAGCGCACTGATCCTCCAGTTCGCGGATGACGCCGTCGAGGATATACGTGTCTGGAACAATGTCGTTCTCGTCTGCAAGGCGCGCCAACAGCCGGGCGTACTGCATCGGCGTCATGCCCAGACCGTCGCCGCTCAGACGAACCACCGAGTCGTCTGCGTCATGAGTCGCAGCACCGCTGGCCCGTTGAGGAGCTCCGATTGCCAGTTCAGGCAGCGCGGGTCCGAGCGCGGCCCCAAGGCTCCCCAGTTCGAGGAATCGCCGTCGATTCAACGTGGTCATCGAAGACACTCCTTCGTTGGCTATTGGGTATTGACAGTTCCACGCAGGCCTGCCCGCTCCGCCGCACGTTTGACGAGCCCTTCGGATTTCACAGCGTCAGCGAACATGCGAACCGACGCCAAAGCGGGACCGCGGCCTTTCGGGATAGCAACGGCGAACACTTCAATGCCCCATCGGCCGTCAAGAACCCGCGATCCCGGCGACTGGTCGGACATCTCGAAGAGAATCGCTTTGTTTGTCGCGTATGCGTCGATTTTGCCATCCTCAAGCATGGTGTTCGCAGCCTTCAGCGTCGGCGCCGGAACCACGGAGGCATATTTGAACTCCCTTAAAAGCGTGCTATGTGATGAACCGCCTTCGGTGACACCCACCCGGATCCCCGGTCTGTCGACATCGGCGAGTGTGGAGATGGATGAACGGGAAGGAACCAGATATCCCAGCTCGACACCAAGGATAGCCTCGGAAAAATCAACGTCCTTCGCCCGTGCGGGCGTGGCATTCGTCACGGTGAAGTCCACGCGCCCCAGTCTGAGTGCCTCGAGCACGTCCGCGATCTGCCGGAACTCGACGAGTTCAGCCGGAATCTCGAGACGTCGTGCGAGCTCCCTGCCCAGATCGACGCTCAGACCCTTCTCTTCACCTGACGTTCGATCGCGAATCATCGAGGTAGGGCTGCCCGGATAAACGCCCACGCGCAGCGTGCCCGTAGGTGCCACCGCCTGGCGGGCCGGTGTGACCTGTGCCCCCGAACTCACGTAATCACTGAGCAACACCGCCACAATCGCGGACACCAGAACGACAAGGCATCGATTCCGGGTGCTCATGATTCCTCCGTAATCCGCTCTCTAACTCTCGTGGCCGCCCCACACGTTGTTGACAAGGATCTCCAGCCGACCATGATCGTCGCGGATACCGCTGAACAGCGATTCGACGGGGCGGGTCGGCGGAGTAGTTTCCGAGCGGACGCGGCAGAGTTGAGTATCCATCTTGACCTTACGGAATGCACCCGTTATACACCGCGGGGCCGTCCGCAACCCAACATTCAGGCCTCTTGCTGGTGAGAGTGGGACGTCCTGTATCATCCTG